>CAKUKI010000008.1 GCA_934662565.1 uncultured Elusimicrobiales bacterium | reverse complement strand
AAATGGTTTGCCCACTTAATGCGAACGGGGAACAAAATGTTATTTTGTTCCCCGCGCATTAAAATCCCAGCTTACCAACAGTTGTTATCAAGTGTAGCTTTCCAGGTAGGTATGCAACCCCTCTCCTTTCGCCTGCTCCACTCCCGCTTCATACAACTCTTCCGCCTCGGCCGTTTTGCCCAGCGCATACAACACTTGCGCCAAAGACAGTTTCGTCAAAATCTGGCCGCGTTTTTCGTCGGAATTATCAAAAAGCACTTTGGCTTCCTGCAAATCTTTTAAGGCCAGTTCCAATTTATTTTTGCGTTTCAAAATATCCGCGCGGCCCCACTTTACAAAGCCCAAATCCACCGTATCGTGGATAGACGAATAGAGCTTATCGGCGGTGTTATAATGGCGCAGGGCTTCGTCGTACTTGCCTTGTTGGCGCAAACCGTTTGCCATACCGCAGTTGGTATAGGCTTTGCCGAAAACGTCCTCGCTTGCGCGGAAGATTTTTTCCGCCAATTTGTAATTTTTTACGCAATCGTCAATTTTACCGCAAATGCGGCTAATGCCGGCTAACCCGCAATACCCGTAAGCCAAATTAATATCGTCCCCCGCTTTTTTAGCCAGGCGGATAGACTCCTTAAACTGGCGGATACCGTCTTCAAAATGGCCCTGTAAGCGGAAAATGCCGCCTTTGGCCCAGCAAATAAAGCTCATACCGGCCCAATCTTTTTGCTGTTCATAATAAGAAAGCACCACGTCCAGCATATCCAGTGCTTCTTCCAAACGGCCCCACGCGCGCAAAGCCATGCCCATTTCCTGCATGGAGCGCACGGCGTAATCGTCCATTTCCAGTTCGTTCGCCATTTGTAAGGATTCGTCGGCCATTTCGTACGCGGCGGCGGAGTGCCCCAACGTGCGGTAGCAGGCCGCCAAAGCTAGCAACGCATCCATGCGGCCTTCGGCATCTTCGCAAATAGCCAACGCCTTGGCATAACTGGCAATAGCCGCTTCAAAAGAGCCTAACTGGCGGTGCGCCTCGCCCTCCAAAAACCGCATGGCGGCATCTTTTGTTTTTACCTGTTTTAACAGTTCCAACACTTTAGACGGTTGGTTGGCATCTAACAATTCTTCCAACAATTCCGGCGTGGGCCGGGTGCTTTTTTGGGTACTCATACGTCACCTCGCTTGAAAAACGGCCCGCAACCGGGCCGCTTGGTTAAATATGCAAATACTTTTTTATCTCCGCCATGGTGGAGGCCAAATCATACGGTTTGGGAATAAAATAATCCGCCCCGGCTTGGGTGGCGCGGTCGCGCGACTCCGGGTCACTTAATGTGGACATTATCACCACCGGAACTTTCCAAGTGGCGTTATCCGTTTTTAACAATTTACACACCTCAAAACCGCTTAATTTGGGGAGCATTAAATCCAGCAAAATCAAATCCGGCTTGTGCTGTTTGGCCGCCGCCACGCCTTTTACGCCGTCGGCCGCCCAGATGACTTCCACGCCCTCTATTTTTAAGGCGCCGCAAAGGGCCGTTGCCAGTACCTTGGAGTCTTCCACCAGCACTACTTTTTTCATGCCATTTCCTCGCACCGGTCTTTGTAAATTTTAGCTAGGCGCTCGTATTCGTGCGCGTTGTGCAAAACGGAGTTGATTTCGTCTTCGTCCAGTTGGCGCACCACTTTAGCGGGAACGCCCAACACCAAAGAACCCGCGGGAATGTTCTTTCCCGCCGTCACCACACTGCCCGCGCCGATAATGCAGTTGGGGCCGATTTCACTTTCCAACACTACCGCGTTCATACCGATTAAGCAATTATCGCCTATTTTGGAGCCGTGCACAATGGCCCCATGCCCCACCGTCACGCCCGCGCCGATTACCGCCGGGCAGTTATAGTTTACATGCACGCAGGCGTTATCTTGGATATTACTGCCCTTTCCCACGGTAATGGGAGCAATATCCGCGCGCAACACGGCACACGGCCAAACGGACACGTTTTCTTCCAGCGTGACGGCCCCCAACAAACAAGCCGTTTTATGCACATAGCAAGAGGGATGTTTTTTAGGCACTAATTCGTCAATTCGTTCTCTCATTTGGAAGCTCCCGAAAAAGATTGATTTTTATGGGGGATGCGCCCTTCGGAAAGTTGAAGCCCCCAGTAAATAAAAATACTCACAATACCGGGCAAAATATAATACACTACCCGATAGATGAGGGTGGCCATTAAGGCGGCATCCCAATTAATACCCATTTGCGCATAAACGGCGGTCATAGCCAGTTCCATGGCGCCCAAACCGCCCGGCAGTAAAGGGATTAGCGTGGTCACCATGCCAACGGCAAACCCAGCCACCAATACCCCCGCCGTAATATGCACGCCCACGGCGCGGAAAGCAAAATACAAAACCAAAATAGTAAATAACCAATCGGCGCACACATAAATAATGGTCCAAGTCAGTTTTTTCTTTTTCTTGTGGATCAGGTCAATGCCTTCATCCAGCTGGTCTACAAAGTTATCGTACTTGCCTTTGGGGATTAACGCGCGGAAAACGTGAAACAACATTTTGTTCATCATGCGGAAAATACGGCGCACCCATTTGGAGCGCCATTCGTCATTAAACAAAAACGCAGTGACGGCCACACACACCGCGCACATCACCACAATTAAAATGAAGTTTTTTAAGATTTGCAGCGTGGTGGCGGAGCTATTAAAAAACAATAGCAAAGACCCCTGCAAAATAATTACCGCCAATACAAAATAAAGCAACACCGTAATTACAATACTGGCCGTCACACACATACCAAACGGCACGCGGCGGCGGTTGAGCAGGTGGGCCCGCAACGCAAAGCCGGACACCCCCAGCGAAGACACCACATAATTTACCGTGGTAGACACCAGCGCAATCCCAATAGCGGAACCTTTGCCGATTTTGCGGCCCATAATGCGCAGTACTTCGTACAAGCTAAGCCCCATGGCCACATAAATCAAGGCGGAAGATAAAAGCGACATCCCCAAATACAGGGTGCTTACTTCACTCCAAATTTTTACAAAACTGTCTTTGGCCTGATAGACCAATAACCCAATAATTCCTAGGGAAAGTATCCCCCCAATAGCATATAATAAATATTTAAGCGGTTTTTTCATAACGGCCCCTTAAAGTATAAATTAAATAAATTGTACAATTTATTAAAGGCTTTTTGGGCCTATTTGACTATTTATTACAGGATTTTTATGAAAAGCATTAAAGTAATCGGCGCGAAGGGACACAATTTACGCAACATTACGGTAGAAATACCCAAAGACAAAATGACGGTAGTGACGGGCCTTTCCGGCTCCGGCAAAAGCTCGCTGGCATTTGACACCATTTACGCAGAGGGCCAGCGGCGGTATGTGGAAAGTATGTCCGCCTATGCGCGGCAGTTTTTGGAACTGATGGAAAAGCCGGACGTGGAACATATTGAGGGGCTCTCCCCCGCTATTTCCATAGAACAGCGCAATCCGTCCAAAAACCCGCGCTCCACGGTGGCCACCGTCACGGAGATTTACGACTATCTGCGCCTGTTGTTTGCGCGTATCGGACACCGCCACTGCCCCCGCTGCGGGCGGGAAGTGGAAGCTTGGAGTGTGCAGGGCATTACGCAGGACATTCTTAAAAAATTTAACGAAAAAACCGTTTACGTTTTATCCCCCCTTATTCAAGGGCGGGCCGGCACTTACGAGGAACTTTTCGCCAAGCTGAAAAAAGAGGGCTATGTAAAAGCGCGTGTGGACGGCACCGTGATAGAAGTGGCCCAGCCGCCTGTGTTGGAACGCTATAAAAAACACACTATTGAGCTGGTGGCGGACGAAATTTTTGTGGAAGAATTTGAAAAAGAGCGTTTAAGCGAAAGTTTGGAAAACGCCCTCAAATACTCCAAAGGACTCGTGCATATTTTGGAAGAAGGCGAAAACCCGCGCGAATTTACTTATAGCGAAAACAACGCCTGCGCCCATTGCGGCATTGGGTTTAGTGATTTGGAGCCGCGCCTTTTTTCGTTCAACTCCCCCTATGGGGCCTGCCCGGACTGCAACGGCCTAGGGTTGAAAATTGAAATTGACGAAGATTTAGTCGTGCCGGACAAAACACTCTCCATTAACGGGGGCGCCATTGCCGCTTGGCACAACCCTGTCACCACCCGCACCCACCGTTGGAAAAGCTCTTGGAGTGGCTACTATTTTGACATCTTGCAACAAGTCTGCCGCCAAAGCCGTATCAATATGAACACCCCTTGGGAAAAACTCCCCAAGGCCCAGCGCGATTTACTGCTCTACGGCGCGGGCGGCGCCAGTTATACGTCCGTCATTTCGGGCGGGGAACAAGCGTTTGAGGGCGTTATTACCAACCTCAAGCGCCGCTATCAGGAAAGCGAAAGCGAGTTTGTAAAAGAAGAAATCCACAACCGCTTTATGCGCGAAGTGACCTGCCCCACCTGTCAGGGCCAGCGCCTCAAGCCGG
This sequence comes from uncultured Elusimicrobiales bacterium, assembly GCA_934662565.1. GTDB lineage: Bacteria > Elusimicrobiota > Elusimicrobia > Elusimicrobiales > Elusimicrobiaceae > Avelusimicrobium. Next base: position 11,697 of record CAKUKI010000008.1, on the reverse strand, counting down.
AAGCCTTGTCCGTTTATATTAACGGCAAAAGCATTGTGGATATTACGTCTATGCAAGTATCAGCCGCGCTTACTTATTTTAACCGGTTGCAATTAACCTCCAAAGAGCAAACCATTGCCAAAGACGTATTAAAAGAAATCAAGGCCCGCTTGGGGTTCTTAAACAGTGTGGGGCTTGCTTATTTAACCTTGGACCGCAAAAGCCAAACGCTCTCCGGCGGGGAGGCGCAGCGCATCCACTTGGCAACGCAAATCGGCTCCGGCCTGACCGGAGTGTTATATGTACTGGACGAGCCGACTATCGGCCTGCACTCGCGCGATAACGACCGCCTGATTGAAACGCTCAAAAACTTGCGTGATTTAGACAACACGCTAATTATTGTGGAACACGATAAAGACACTATTTTGGCTTCCGATTATGTGGTGGAAATCGGCCCCGGGGCGGGCGAATACGGCGGGCAGATTGTAGCCGCGCAGCCAACCCCCCAATTTTTGAAAAACCAAAAATCCCTCACCGCCTCTTACTTAAACGGACGGCAGATGATTTTGCCCCGCGCCGAACTGCGCCAAGGCAATGGGAAATTTTTACAAATTTTAGGGGCGCAGCAGTTCAACCTTAAAAATATAGATGTCCAAATTCCGCTGGGCAAATTTGTATGCGTGACCGGGGTTTCCGGCTCCGGCAAAAGTACGTTAATCCACCAAATTTTGTACCGCGCGCTGGCCCAAAAGTTTTACGGCGCCAAAGAGGCCCCCGGCGCCCACCGCGCCATTAAAGGGTTGGAAAATATAGATAAAGTAATTATTGTGGACCAAAGCCCCATCGGCAAAACGCCGCGCAGTAATCCGGCCACTTATACGGGGGTGTTCTCCCACATCCGGGATTTATTTGCCGAAATGCCCGAAGCCAAACGCCGGGGCTACAAGCCGGGGCGGTTTTCATTCAACGTAAAAGGCGGCCGGTGCGAAAAATGCCAAGGGGACGGAATCTTAAAAATACAAATGCAATTCCTGCCCGATATTTATGTAAAGTGCGAAGAATGTGCCGGCAAACGCTTTAACGAAGACACCCTGCAAGTAAAATTCAAAGGCAAAAACATTGCCGAGGTGCTGGATATGAGTGTTTCGCAAGCGTTGGATTTTTTTGCCGCCATTCCGCGTATCCAACGCATTTTGAAAACCTTAAATGATGTGGGCCTAGGCTACATTAAATTAGGCCAAGCGGCCACCACGCTTTCCGGCGGGGAGGCCCAGCGCGTAAAACTGGCAGATGAACTTTCCCGCAAGGGTACGGGCAAAACACTGTATATTTTGGACGAGCCGACCACAGGGCTCCACTTTGCCGATATTGATAAACTTTTGCACGTTTTACACGGCCTAGCCGATAAAGGCAACACCGTACTGATTATTGAACACAATTTGGACGTTATCAAAACGGCAGATTGGCTGATTGATTTAGGGCCGGAGGGCGGCGATAAGGGCGGCAACATTGTCTGCCAAGGCACACCGCGCCAAGTGGCCGCCTGTGCCGCGTCCTACACCGGCAAATACCTCAAGCCGGAGTTGGACGCCGTGGACGCATTTTTGAAAACGCACCCGCAAGCCCAGCTCCATACGCCCAAAAAGCTCGCCGCCAAAAAAGCGGGCAAGAAGAAATAATATGAAAGAAAAACTCCACAAAACCAATGCCGCCCGCCATTTGGATACCTTAGGCATACCGTATGAATTAATATCCTATCCGGTGGACGAAGACGACCTGGGCGCCCAGCATGTTGCCGCCGCCACCGGACAAAACTTGGCGCAAATTTATAAAACGCTCGTTTTACGCGGGGAACGCACCGGATACTTTGTGTGCGTGATACCGGGGGCAGCCGAATTGGACTTAAAACTGGCCGCCAAAGCCGCCGGGGATAAATCCTGCCAAATGCTCCATGTAAAAGAGCTTTTCCCGCTGACGGGCTACCTGCGCGGCGGGTGTTCGCCCTTGGGTATGAAAAAATTGTTTCCTACCTTTATTCACGAAGATTGCATTTTGTGGGATTACATTTTTGTAAGCGCGGGTTTGCGCGGCCTGCAAATTAAAATCAACCCGCAAGATTTGTTAAAAGCCGTACCCGCCCAAACCGCGCCTTTGTGTGCGGACGGGTATGAATGACTTGCAAAAACAAGCGCAGGTTCTTATACTATAAATAGAGGATTTTTTACAAGAAAGGGGGTTTTTATTTATGTACGCAAGTATTTGGAAGCGTTTTTTTGCATTTTTAATTGATGCGGCTATTTTTGCCGTATTGTTTTGGGCGGTGGCGCACGCCGCCGGCTCCGGCACGGCCGCCATTACCTTGGTCGTGGTGATTTGGCTGTATTATGCATTGTTGGAAAGTTCCCCCATGCAAGCCAGTTTGGGCAAAATTATCGCGGGTATTAAAGTGGTGGACCACCGCGGCCGCCGCCTGACATTTTGGCAAGCTACGGAGCGTATTTTATCCAAACTGGTCACGAATTTAACTTTTTACTTCGGCTTTTTTATGGCCGCGTTTGACCGCCGCAAACAAACCTTGCACGACCGCATCAGCCATAGCGCCGTGGTACTCAAAAATGCGGAATTTGACCCAGACGATTTTATAGAGGAAGAAGAAACTTCCCTTACTATGGTGACGATTGTTTCCATTTTACTGGCGATTGTGTTTGTTTCCGCCCTGTTAATGACGGTCAGCCTGCCCCAATATAAACATTTGGCCAACAAAGCGCAAGCTGGCCTAGTGGCAACGCAAGTGGCCCAAATACAAGCCGTACAGGCCAGCCGCGTGCAAGCCGGAGCGGACAGCTCCGTTTGGAACGGGGACTTTGAAAACTGCCAAAAACTTACCCCGCGCATTTTGAAATGCTCCGGCTTTGAGGTTTATTTAGTACCCACGGGCATGACCGCCGCGGTGCGCTCCCCCGCCGGAGATTTGCTCTACACGCTTTTTAAGGCGGACAACCAAAACCGCGTGGTCTGCACGCCCGTCACGCCGGAAAGCCGCACGTTCTGCAAAGAATTATTATAAACAGACCCCCGCTCTAACCGAAGCCGTAAAGCCCCTCTGTGTAGGGGCTTTTTTATGTGGAAAAAGTATAAATTTGAGTGGAAATTTTAAGAGGTGCGAGTATTTTGGCGGTCCGGCTAGGACGCAAGCAACCGAGCGTATACTGGGAAAGGGCGGCAGCCCGAGGTATCCGAGGTTGCGAGGACAACGCCGGCGGGCAAAAGACGACGCAAAAAAAGCCGAGACGGGGGATCGAACCCCGGACCTACCGCTTACGAAGCGGTTGCTCTACCAGCTGAGCTATCTCGGCATAAATAACGGCAAATTATCACGTACAGATATTTTACAAAAAACAAAGAAGTTTTGCACGTCTATTTTTAGCGGCGCGGCCAAACGGCCCTCACAGAAAGCCTTATTTTTTCAATTCCTCTTGCGCTTGCGGGCCGAACGCCGCTTGAATGCGCCGCTCCAACTGGTCCGCGCGCGGGTCCTCGGCCATTTTGCTTAGCCAATTTTTTTCCGTCATACCTTGCGGGCCGCGGCGGTACGCCGCCACGCGGGCGCGGGCCTCGTCCGGACGGCGCTGTAAAACGGCAATTTCTACCAAAAAAGCATAGGTGGCATAATTAACAGGGTCCAACAATAAGGCTTTTTCAAAATATTGTTCTGCTTTTTCCATATCGGCCAAGGCTTGCGCCTTGTAATGTTCATACTCCGCCGCATTGGCCGCCAGCCGCGCCCTGTCGGAAAATTTCAGCGCCGCCGCAAAATAAAACTCCCCATACGCCTGTTGCAAAAGCGCATGGTTGGGCGAATGTTTTTCCACCGTTTTCAAATCCCGCAACACGCGTTCGTAATCGGTAGCCGGAGCCGTTTTATCGCCTTTCAACGTGTTGAATGTTTTGCTTAAATCCAAATGTCCGGCCAGTAGCGTGGCGCGGTACTGGCGGTACGCCATATTAAACGGATTATGCGTAATGGCACGGTTAAAATAATCCAGCGCCGGAGTAAAATACGCGGGATTTGCTTGCGCTTGCGTGGCAAACAACGCGCCCACGCCGTAATAATGGTCGGCCAAGAACGGCTGAAACGCCCCCCACACCACCGCCGGAACCAAGGCCAATACCGCCAACGCCGCCGCGCGGGTAAAGCGCCGCGCCGCCGCGCATACCAAAAATACGCCTAAACCCACCGTTGCCGTAAAAAACGCCCACGCGACCCCCGTAAAAATCACGTCCCCCAAGCGCGGGGCGCTCATCAGTTGCATCACTTTATAAAACGCATAACACGCATACAACGCGCCGCCGACGCTAAGCGCGCAAACGGCCCACTGCGCCCATCCGTGCGCGGGGGCCAGCTCGGCGCAGTCATCTTCCTTTCCGCGCGCCAAAGCCGCCACCAACCCCAAAAAGAGCGCAAAAAATAATCCGCCGGAGGCAAAGCGCAAACTCACGTCTACCGCACTATGCACCACCATAGCCAAGAGCGCGCCGCAATACCCCCACAACAACCACCGCTCCGGTGTGGGCACGGCGGGGTTTTTAAGGCGTTTCCAAGCGGCGGTAAACACAAAAGTAAGCATCCACAAAAATAAAATCAGCCCGATAGCGCCCAGTGTGGCCCATTGTTCCAAAAATTCGTTTTCGGCGTGTTGGGTTTCGGTATTGTGGGCGTTTTCTATAAAAAAGATTTGCGGCTTGCGGTACGCGGGATAAATGGTCTTAAAACTGCCAATGCCGGTACCCAGTATAGGGCGGTCTTGCACCATGGCCCACGAGGCCACCCAAGTATGCACCCGAAACGAGGCGGAATCCGGCCGCTTAAACGCATACACGCCCGCCAACAAAACTGCCCCCAGTGCCACACACGCGGCGGCCGCGTTCAGCCAACGCTTATACGGTTTTTTCCAGCCGGAAAAAACATTTACATACACCGCCCCCCACAAGCCGTACACTGCGCCAAAGGCCACCCACGCGCCTTTACTTTGCGTAAAAAACAGGTTGATAAGGCCCATACTCCACAGTACAAGCCATTTTTTTTGGCGGGAAACCAAATATTGCGCGGCAATTAAAAAGGACGAAAAAACGATAAAATCCCCAAAAAAGTTGGGGTTTGCCAAGGTGGAAAACACCCGCGGACCAAAAAAACCCTGCCACGGCATAAAATCCACCCCCGCCACAAAGCGGTTTAGCACCTGTAAAAGGCCATAGCTGTAGGCCGCCCACGCACCCCACCCCACGCAACGCGCCATTATCCGCGCGGCGGTTGCGCCAAACTGGTCTAGGGCCATTAGCGTCAGGCCGAAATACACCGCATAGCGGGCCCACTCCGCCAATGCTTCTACCCGATACGGCGCCCACAAAATAGAAGCCAGCACCCACCCGTAATAAGCCGCAAACGGCAAAACCCAAAGCACCATGCTGCGGCCGAACCGCGCGCGCCCCTGCTGGATTTTATACGCCAGCCAAGTAAGCAGCAACGTGCCGCCGCCCGCAAAAAGCAACGTATCTTTTATTTGGGCTTTATCGTACGTTCCGGTAAAAAAAGCCAGCACAACCAGTACCCCCAGCAGGCCTGTGCCCCACGCTAACAAGCGGGGCAAAAAACGGGGGGTATGATTTAGGGCGGCCCCAATGGGCGCGAAGTGTTTTTTAGCCATACAGATATATTAACAATTTTGCTGGGTAGTAGCCAACGGATAAGGTATTGCAAAATAAATCTTTTTTGCTATACTATGTATTGAACAATTTATTTTTAATGTAGAGGAGATTTTATGAACACAAAAGGCTTCACCCTTATTGAACTGTTGGTAGTTGTACTTATCATTGGCGTATTGGCCGCAGTGGCCTTGCCGCAATACACTACCGCTATTGAAAAATCCCGCGCGACGGAAGCCCTTACGCTTTCCGGCTCTTTGCGCTATGCGGCGGAACGGTATTTCTTGCAAAAAGATACTTGGCCCAACACCACAGCCACTTTGAAGAAATTGGATATTGAATTGCCTGTAAACAATTCCTGCACCAGTGGGTTTGGTGGCAAAAACTTTTGCTTGAGCGTTTCCGGCTCTTATACCATTACGGCCCAACGCATAGCAGAACCCAAATACAGCATTGTCACCTCCACCTCGGACGGTGGCGTGACATGGACCCGCAAATGCACCTATAATGCCAACAACGAAAGTGCCAAATTTTGCTTTGCTATTGCCGGTAGCAAAAACGCGGCGGACAACGGCTTTTAGTTTTACCCGCTTTGCCTAAATGTAAATACCGCGCTTAAAAAGCGCGGTATTTTTTTACCCATCAAAACATTTCGCAATTTTTCAAAATGCGGTTTTTATGCATTTATAAAGGATAGCACCAAGCATATGTCTCGTCTAGACAAGGTTGCGGGTTCGGCGAATATTTTTTACACCAATTATTGGCGGCTTGGTCACTTTTAGCGGCGGAGCAAACTACGCGTTCATCATACACATACATTTGAATCCAAAATGCAGGACTTTTTACATACCGGGCCTGTACTTCACCGCCCCCTAAACCGGGGTTTATAGCATACGCAAAATCCCTGAATTGGGATTCTCCGCCGCCGGAAAAATTGTCCAACCCCAATTCATTCCAGTTTGCAGCCGGAGCTCCATTGGCTAGGGCATATTCCCGCTGGGCATCACGGATGTGGCGCAATTGGATAATGGCCTCCGTGGTGCGGGCCTTTAATACCGCATTTTGGTATTGCGGCAACGCCACGCTGGCTAAAATGCCGATAATCAGCACGACAACCAACAACTCAATAAGCGTAAAGCCGCCTAAACGGCTTATATTTGCGTTTTTCATAACATACCTCATTTTTTGATAAATTTTATGTATAAATAAAATTTATCAAAAAAAAACAACCCTATTAAAAAACGACAGGATATTTGTTTATTTTTTAAGGATATTTTCCACGCAAAACTTTTTTGGCGGGCATTTATTTTTAAGTGGTTTTTCTTATTTTTATGTTTTCTGCCGTTGCCGTTTTGCCGTTTAATGCCCCCTTTTGAACCTGCTTATAAAACCTATTTTGAACGGAATTATAAAGGCGTTTTATTTGTTTGACCGTAGGGAGTTGTAAAACGCCCGGCTCAAAATAGGTTTTATAGGTTCCCAGGGGGCTAGCCTTTTTGCCTTCTTTTTCTGCAATGAGAAAAAGAAGGGCGGGTTTGGGGCGCCGCCCCAAGAACTGCTACATAAGCCTAAAGGCGGCACAAAAGGGCTTAAATTTGGAAAATTGTTTGCCCATTAAATGCGAACGGGGAACAAAATATTATTTTGTTCCCCGCGCATTAAAATCCCCGCTTACCAAATGCCGCCCGCCGTTCTGCCTTAGCGTTGCCGTGCAGAGCAGTACAAGAGTAAGTGTTGGTAGCATGATTTTTCAAATTTAAGATGATTTTGCGCCGCTAGTTTGTGCGCGGTAGCCTGCAAGGGCTCCAAGCACAAAAGCGGCACAAAAGGGCTTAAATTTGGAAAATGGTATGCCCGTTAAACGCAAACAGAAAGCAAAATGTTATTTTGCTTTCTGTGCGTTAATCTCTAAATCTTACCAACAGCCGTTATCATCACGGCCGTTGCAAAATGTGTACCGCAAATCCTCCAATCTCTTTTGCCAAATACACCACCCGCAAACTGCCGTCCGGCTCATACCCCGCACTTTGCCAGTTAAACACCGCGCCTTGCTTCTGCAAAAAATACGCCGCGCGTCCGGCATCATTGGTTGCCACGGCAATGTGTCCGTGTTCGCCGTAAAATTTCTTTTTCATTACTTCCACCACTTCTCCGGCAAAATACGCGCCGCCGCGGTCCGTACGGGTAAAACCGAATAAACTTTCAAACGCTCCGGCGGTGCGGGCGGACGCCTCCGCATCCGGCTGATTAATGCCCACATGGCGTAAATCAAACCCCAACATGGCACTTACCGCTTGGCGGGTACGGCGCACGACGGCATCAAAATAGGACTCGCCCAGTAATTCCTGCGTTTCCAAGTCCGGACACAAACAGGCCGCCACACGCCCACAAGAAAAATAATCGGCCAATTTGGCAAATTTTACAACCGACGGCACCGGCAAACATTCCACCCCCGCTTGAGCCAACGGCTGCAAGACGGCTTCGTCCGCGCTTTGCGTAAACACGCTGCACACTCCGGCCGCCACCGCACGGCGGGCCGATTCGGCCTCGTTGACGGCATACGCAAACACCTTAAAACCGCTCACCGCACCCGCCATAGCGCGGGCTTGTTGGACGTCCTTTTCGCCGGATAACGTAATGGCGGCGGCCGTTAAGCCCCCTTGCGCCAACGCGCGGGCCAAATCGCCCGCTTCCGCCGGACTTACCTTGCCGATAAGCGGCACAATACCTAAATTATAAATTTCTTGCCATAAAGTCATTTTTAATATCTCCTTATTTGGTTTTCAAAACGGCAGACAGCACCCATTCCAACGCCTGCGCGGAGGCCTTACCGATATTGCGCTCCCGCGTGGACGAAAACAAAAACTTGCGCGCTTCCACGCCGTGCGGACCCGCTAAGCCAATCCACACCGTGCCGACGGGTTTTTCCGGCGTGCCGCCGCTGGGGCCCGCTATGCCGGTAGTGGAAACGGCCCAATCCGCCCCCGTCACCCGCCGCGCTCCGGCGGCCATTTGCTTGGCTACCGGCTCACTTACCGCGCCGTGGGTTTTCAAATCGTCCGTGCTGACGCCCAACACGCCGGATTTTACCTGATTGGCATAAGAAACCACCCCGCCCAAATAATAATTGCTGGCACCGGACAAAGCGGTAATCAAATGCGCGATGTTTCCACCGGTGCAGCTTTCGGCACTGGCTAATGTCAATTTTTTTTGCGTAAACACGGCGGCCAACCGCTCCACCAAGCCGGACGTTTCCCCCTCCGTAAAGTGCAACCCCTGTAAACAGGTTTTTAATTTTTCGGTTTGTCCGTCCAGTAGCGGCAGGGCCGAGCCTTTGGCCGTCACGCGGAGTTTTACTTCGTCCACAGACGGCAAATACGCAAGGCCCACTCCGGCGGGGAGTTGCGCCTCAAACGATTGTAAGCGCATGGCTAACTCCGCCTCCGGGATATTAAAAACGTGCAACAGGCGGTAAGCAAGCAGTTTCTCACCGCATTTTTGCCGCAAAAGCGGCCGTACTTCGTCCGTCATCAGGTGTTCCATTTCAAACGGAACACCGGGGAGAGAAACGGCAATCCGGCCGTCTTTTTCAAACCACATACCGCTGGCCGTGCCTTTGCGGTTGCGTAAAACGGTGCAATCTTGCGGCAAAACGGCCTGACTTTTGTTATAAGCGTTTATTTCCCCCCGCCGCGGCAGGAGCATTTCCTCCAGCCAGCCGTACACCTGCGGGTTAAACACCAGCGGTGTATGGAAATATTCGGCCAATGTTTTTTTGGTTAAATCGTCCTTTGTGGGGCCAAGCCCACCGGTAATAAACAGCAAATCGGCCCGCAAAAAGGCCGTATCCAACGCGCGCACAATGGCGGCTTGTTCGTCGGCAACCGTAAACATTTCCACGGTTTCCACACCCAGCGCGGCCAGTTCCCGCGCAATAAAGCGGGAGTTGGTGTCCGTAATCTGCCCGAGCAGAATTTCATCCCCAATGGTAATAATAGCGGCTTTCATACTTTTATTGTATGATTTTTTGGCCCCGTCCGGCACGTTTGGGGCGGAACAGGGGGTAAATTTCATATAATATATAAGTAATTTTACGCGGCGGCATGCAGTTTTACCCGCAAGGCCGCCCCAAGGAATCCATGCAAACAGATATCAAACCCAATGCCTATGCATTAGTACCGCTGGGCGTATTTTTAATTTCCTATTTGGTCGTTTCCATTTTGGCGGGCGACTTTTACAAAATGCCCATTACGGTAGCTTTTGTTATTTCTTCCATTGTGGCGGTGGCCATGGCTAAAAAAGGCAACCTACATAAACGGATAGAAACTTTCTGCCAAGGGGCGGCGAACCCCAACATTATGCTCATGGTGCTTATTTTCATTCTGGCGGGCGCGTTTGCGCAAACCACCAAAGCCATGGGCGCGGTGGATGCCACCGTCAATTTGACGCTTTCCGTCTTGCCGGGCAACGTGCTGGCGGCCGGTATTTTTTTAGCCGCGTGCGTGATTAGTGTTTCGGTGGGAACGTCCGTCGGCACGATTGTTGCCTTGGCCCCGGTAGCGGCGGGGATTGCCGCCAAAACGGGCTTAAATCCGGCCTTGGTAATTGCCGCCACCGTGGGGGGTGCTATGTTTGGGGATAACCTCTCGTTCATTTCCGATACTACCATTGTGGCCACCCGCACACAAGGGTGCAAAATGTCGGACAAATTCAAAACCAATTTTAAGATTGTTATGCCGCTGGCGTTCATTACCACGCTACTATATATTTTACTGGGCAGCGGGGCAACCAATGCTTTTGAGCCCGCCCACGTGGAATGGCTAAAAGTTTTGCCGTATTTGGTGGTACTGGGGGCCGCGGTGATGGGCGTAAATGTATTGGTGGTTTTACTGTTGGGCACGGTGCTTTCGGGCGTGTTGGGCCTGTGTTTGGGCAGTTTTGGTATTTGGGAGTGGACGGTTTCCATGGGGGCCGGAATAACCGGCATGGGCGAGCTGATTATCGTCACCCTGCTAGCGGGCGGTATGCTGGAAATGATACGCACCGGCGGCGGGCTGGCGTGGATTATCCAAAAACTGACCCAACGCATCCGCGGGCAGAAAGGGGCGGAACTGAGTATTGCGGGCATTATTTGCTTTGCCAATTTGTGCACCGCCAACAATACAATCGCCCTGATTATGGCCGGCCCGATTGCCAAAGAAATTGCGGACCGTTTTAAGGTGGCGCCGAACCGCTCCGCCAGCTTGTTGGATATTTTTTCCTGCTTTGTGCAAGGGATGATTCCCTACGGCGCACAACTGCTAATGGCCGCCAGCCTGACGGGGCTTTCCCCCATTAGCATTATGCAATACCTGTATTACCCGTACTTGTTGGGTGCGGGGGCACTGCTAGCTATTGGGTTTGGGCTTCCGCGCAAATTCCGTGCGCGCCCGGAAACCGCCAAAGCCTGATTTTTGGGCTTTTTCCAACGGCCTTACCAACAAATGGATACAAGTTTGCGCGAATACTGTAAAAGGCCCTGCGCGCGCACTGCAAAATGGCACGCTGCGCACCCCATGCCGCAAAATGGCCCCGCGCGAAATTTAGGAAGGGTTAGTTTTTGGGAATTTAACCACGCCCACGCATAATTTTGTAGAATAAAAGAAACAACCGCTTTATCGCGCTCGTAGTTCAATGGATAGAGCGTCAGCCTCCGAAGCTGGAAATGTGGGTTCGACTCCCGCCGAGCGCAAATATATAAAAAGCCCCGCTTTATAGCGGGGTTTTTTATATATTGCTCGGAGTACACCAACTGCTTGGTGTACGTCGGGAGTCGAAGGCCGGAGCGATGTTTTTGTTTGCGCGCATAAAAAAGGGTAAACCTCTCGCGCAAGGCAAAAACCGCGAGGCCCGGCCCGGAGGATTTTTACGTCAGTAAAAATACCGCAGGGGGCTCCAACGCCGAGCGCAAATATATAAAAAGCCCCGCTTTATAGCGGGGTTTTTTATATATTGCTCGGAGTACACCAACTGCTT
>CAKUKI010000007.1 GCA_934662565.1 uncultured Elusimicrobiales bacterium | reverse complement strand
TTTTCAACTGCCAAGCTTGTCAAATCCTTACTACTCTTTTATTAAAGCAAATATTTTTACGATTGTCAAGCTTTTTTGAAAACTTATTGGAATATTCAATTAAGTCGCGGCCGCTAAGGACCCAAGGGACAAGCTTAACAAGTACTACTATATATTATTTTTATGCTCGCTTTACAGAACTAACTTGACCAGCTAGGCTCAGCCCGTCTTCAGCCTTTTCTAAAATAAGGTGACGTTTCGCTGCCGGAAAGTTTTATGCCTGTTTTGAAGCAAGCTAAAAATCAGAAGTTTGTTAAATCTTTACAAAGAACAATTACTGACTACTCATATAGTCTAGCAAAAAAAGACAGAAAAGTCAAGACCCTTTTTCTTTTCCTTTTGAAAAGGGTTCTTGAAACCTCTGTGGAAACAACCTTTTTGTTTCCTTATATAGTTAGTATAACTAATTTGTTGGCAAATGTCAAATTATTTTTTTGCGCGTTCGTTTTACTTCCTATATATAATAAGATAGCATTTAACCACACCGCGTGCAAGCCCAACATATCCGCGCGCAAAACGGAAAATTTGCTATCCTTATATATATGGATACACAAACGCTTCTCAAACAAACTTCCCGCAGTTTATATTTAAGTGCCCGCGCCTTGCCGCAACCGGTGCGAGATGCCTTTGGAACGGCCTACCTACTCTGCCGCTATGCGGACAGTATTGCCGATACCGCACTGCTGCCGCCGGAGCGCCGTTTATATTGGATTACCCGCTATCCGGACATGATTGCCCACCCCAACCAAGCCCAACCGGACCAACTGGTGCGGGAAATTTCCGGCTCGTCTTCCAACCCGTATGAAGAAAAACTGCTGGAGAATTTTCCCCTTTGTTTGGATGCCTTCCAACACCTAAACGCCGCCCAACAGGCCGCCACCTTGGAAGTAGCGCAGCGCGTGTGTGAAGGCATGCAAATTGATTTAACCACTTTTCCGGCAGAAAACGCCCACGCCGTAAAAGCACTGGCTACCGAAAAAGACTTGGAAAATTATTGTCATTTAATGGGTGGGGCGCCGGGAATTTTTTGGAGCCAATTAATTGCGTCCACCGTAAAAATCGGCTTGCCGGCGCAAGACTTCTGCCAACTGGGCAGAAACATTGGGGATGCGTTGCAAATTGTAAACATCTTGCGGGATTTACCCCGAGACCTCCGGATTGGGCGGTGCTATTTCCCCATTACGGAATTGTCCGCCGCCGGACTCACTCCGGCTGACTTATTACAAGAGGAAAACGCCCCCCGTTTTGAACCTATTAAGCGCAAGTGGATTTTATGGGCCATTGAAAAACTGGTTTCCGCCCATACTTATATGCAAGCATTGCCGCTTACCCAAGTGCGCCACCGCGCCGCCGTGGCATGGCCGGTATTATGGACGGCAGACACTTTATATAAAGTGTTTTTGGAAAACAACCTGTTAGACCCGTTGCATAAAGTAAAAATTTCCCGCCAAATTATTTATGCCACCATGTTGCTTACCCCGCTGATTATAGGCAGCAACGCGGGTTTTAGCTTTTGTTTGAACCGCAAATTAAGCAAGTTTCAGCCCACCAAAAAGGACCTATAAAAAATAGGTCCTTTTTTACCCTTGAAATTTTAATTTATTCCATTACATTATAAGTACACAGTACTTAGGGACAGCCTGAAGCCCTTGGTTGCAGTTGCCGGTAGCACAGCGTGCCACCCGATTGCGTTAAGACCCGAGCACAGAGCCCCCTTAGGAAAGAGGAACATAAGTCATGAAAATGACAAGAATGAGCTAAACCCCCGAAATAATATGCGGGGGTTTTTTATTGGCCGCTTGTAGCGCGTTATAAGGCGCGCCCAGCCCCCCAATCATAAGCAAGCTTTTTATTGGTGCGCCCGTTCCTTTTTTTTCATTTCTTTCCACAAAGCAAGCGCCTCCTCCGGTGTGGCGGCATGGGCGGTTGCGCCAAAAACATGCGGGTGGCGGCGGTGCAGTTTTTCATATAAATAATCCACCACATCATCAATGGTAAATTGGCCTTCTTCCGCCGCAATTTGGCTATGGATTAATACTTGCAAAAGCACGTCCCCCAATTCTTCTTTCATATTTTCCACATCTTTTTTTTCAATAGCTTCTATTAATTCCTGCGATTCGTTTTTCAAGCACTGGATTAATGTTTCGTGCGTTTGCTTTTTATCCCACGGGCAGCCGTTCGGCCCGCGCAACACGGCAAAGGTTTCCACTAAATCCTTAAAAGTATGTTTCATAAAATTACTCCTATTTTTGGGTTGTTTGCTCCCCGTAAAAATGCTATACAGTTATTATATGAAAATAAAACAAACCGCTTTACTTTTTATTTTATGCGCAAGTGTGGCCCCGCTTTGGGCCCAAAACGCCACGTTGGTTAAACAACAGGGCCATCGGCTTTATATGGATACTTCCGCCCTAAAAAAGCCGGTTCACAAAGGGGATACGTTCAAAATTATTACCGGCAAGGAAACACTCATCAATCCCAAAACAGGCAAAAATCTGGGCGATATTTTTACTTATTCCGACACTGGCACTTTAACGGAAGTGCAAAAATTATATGCCGTGGGGGAAATACCCAACGCGCCCGCTTTTGCACTGGGGGCAGAGGCCGTTATTGAATCCGCCGCACAAGTAGCCCCCGCTCCGTCCACCGCGGCTTCCTCCGCCAATAAAAAACCCGTTTCTGCTAAAGCGCAAAAAATCTATGAGCCGGTAGAGCAAACCATTATCAGCCTCAGTGCCGGCCGCATTTCCGCGCCGCAACAGGTGCTTACATTAAGCCAAAGCGGCGTGGTAAGTGTATGGAACCCGACAGGCGACCAATTGGCCTTAGCCTTACAGTGGCAGCTGCCCAAAACATTTACGCCAATTACGCTTTCCGCCGTGGACGTAAAAGAAACCGGCTCGGCCCAAATTTTTGTCACCTATTACCATGCTGCGCGGGAACAAATTTCCACCGCTGTGCTGGAAAACCAAAACAATACACTGGTACAAACCCACACGCTGCCTTGGTTCGTAAAAGAGCTGGGTTGTACGCCGGATAAAGAACTCTGGGCCCAAAAACCGTTTGTAATGGGCGCACGCCCCGGTAATGCGCGGGAAGTGGATTACAAAAACGGCAAATTTGTATTGGATGACGACCGCCTAAACACCCGCCGCAACTGGCTGACCGGAGTAAACGAATACGAATTGGAAGACGATACCGACAGTTTTATTTACACGGCTTCCAACGGTGCTTTGCGGGCGGAATTAAAGCACAAACGGCAGGCAGAAAGCAAAGGGATTTTCGCCGGAGCTCCAAATCGTGTAAAATATAAACAAGATGTACTGAAATTTTATCCGTCTGTACAAGCCTACGGGCCCGAAGGCGCCGCCACCTTGGCCGCCGTGGAAAATACCGCCAAAATGGGGGTATTGTCCGATATGTTTGGTATGTACCAAAGCGGTAAAATACATTTTCTAACTTTACAAAAAGGCCGTTTGACCATTACCGATACCGTGGAACTGGACGGATATGTATACGATACCGCCTGTACGGCAAATGCCGTGTTGGCGGCGGAAGTTTTGCCGGACGGAACGTCCTCGGTGCGGGAAATTTTCAAATAACCTAGGAGAAACTGTGACTGAATCTAACGAAAAAATAGACTTGCTGGACAAAGGCTTTATCCGCTTGGTAGATTTTATGGGCGGGGATAACCGCGTGGTCAGCTCCGCGCGTGTATCTTTTGGGGCGGTATCCAAAGGGGAAGAACAGGACAAGCGCCTCATTAAATACCTGTTGGAACACGCCCACCACACCCCTTTTGAACATTGTTATTTCCAATTCCACGTGTGCTGCCCGATTTTTGTAGCCCGCCAATGGATGCGCCACCGCTGGGGTTCTTTTAACGAAGTCAGCGCGCGTTATACCCAAGTGCAGGATGAATTTTATATTCCGGCCCAGTTCCGCGGGCAGGACACCAAAAACAAACAAGGCTCCGTGCCGTCTTCTTCCTTGGACCAAAACGCCCTGATTAAACTGTACGAAGACAGTGTGGAAGCCTCTTACGCCGCTTATAAAAAATTAATTGAAGCCGGCGTAGCGCGCGAAATGGCCCGCGGCGTTTTGCCCGTCTGCCAATATACCCAATTTTACTGGAGCGTCAACGCCCGCAGTTTGCTTAACTTTTTATCCCTGCGCACCGATAAACACGCGCAATGGGAAATACGCGTCTATGCGGATGCAATCGCCAAAATCTTCCAAGAAAAAATGCCGTGGTCTTGGGAAGCGTTTGACAATTTAAGCCGCAAACTGCCGTTAGGCTCCGAATAAACTAAATAAAACGAGGGGAACTATGAGAATACTGGGTATCATCATGGCCGGAGGCAAAGGGGAACGTCTTTATCCGCTGACTAAAGACCGCTCCAAACCTTCCGTGCCGTTTGGCGGTAATTACAGAATTGTGGATTTTGTACTGTCCAACTTTGTAAATTCCGGCATATTTTCGTCGTATGTGTTAGTGCAGTATTTATCGCAAAGTTTAATTGAATACCTGCGCACCACTTGGCGCAGCGAGGGGATTATTCCGGACCACTTTTTAACTTGCGTGCCGCCGCAAATGCGCTTGGGTGAAATTTGGTACCGCGGAACGGCGGACTCCGTACGCCAAAACATCAATCTGGTCAAAGATTTTAATCCGGATTTGGTAGCCATTTTCGGCGCGGACCATATTTACCGTATGGACGTGCGCCAAATGATTGACTTTCACTTAAAAAACAAAGCGGATGTGACGGTAGCAGCCAACTCCGTTTCCATTAAAGAGGCGTCCGCTTTCGGCGTGTTGGGTGTGGATAAAGACAGCCGCATTGTGCAGTTTGACGAAAAACCCGCCAAACCGCAGCCCATCCCCGGCAACCCCAAAATGGCGTATGCCTCCATGGGCAACTATATTTTTAATACGGATGTTCTCTTGCAAGTGTTGCAAAAGCGGTTTTGTGACGTGCCCGCGCTGGACTTTGGCAAACATATTTTGCCTAAAATCTTAACGGACCACCGCACCTTTGCGTATAACTTCCAAAGCCAAACGCTCCCCGGAGCCAAACCGTACGAAGAAGCCGGCTACTGGCGTGACGTGGGAACCATAGAATCCTTTTGGCAAACCAATATGGATTTGCTGGGCCCTAAACCCAAATTAGACTTAAACAACCCGCAATGGCCCGTCAACACGACGGCGTCGCGCTTGCCTCCGGTCAAAAATTTGGGCGGCACGGTCATAGACTCCATGCTGGGCAACGGCTGTATTATTTATCCTAAAACCAAAATCAAACACAGCGTGTTAAGCTCCGGCGTAATTGTGCATGAAGGGGCCGAAATTGAAGACTGCGTGATTATGGACTCGTGCGAAATTAAAGCCGGCGCCAAATTAAAAAAAGTAATTATGGACCGCTTTAACACCACCGCCCCGCGCCAAACTATCGGGCACGACCCCGAAGCAGACGCACAGAAGTATTATATAGACCCGTCCGGCATTGTGGTTATACCGCGCGGGAAAAGCAAATTTTAACCGCACAAACCGCGCGCAACCCGCGCGGTTTTTTATTATGATTAAAACCGTAAAATTAAAAAATCAAGACGAATTACTGCTTGTACTGGGCATACAGGACAGCAAACTGCGCGCGCTGGAAAAAGAAATGCGCGTAGAATGTTTTATTAAATATAACGCACAGGAAGACGGCGCGGAGCTGTCTATTAAAGGCACCAATTCCCGCGTGGATAAGGCGCTGGCTAAAATCCAAAAAGAGCTGGCCCTTTCGGAACAGAAAAAGCCGCTCACCTTGCTGAAAGACATTAAACCGTTTGCGGATAATATCGTTTTCCGGCCGGAACACGCCCGCCCGATAGAAGCCCGCACCGAAAACCAAAAAGCGTACATAGAGGCCGTTTTTGCCAACGATTTGGTGCTCTCCACCGGTCCCGCCGGCACCGGCAAAACCTTTCTGGCCTGCGCGTGCGCCTTACGCGCGCTGGAGCTGGGCCTAGTGGAGCGCGTGATTGTGACTCGCCCCATTGTGGAAGCCGGCGAAAAACTGGGCTTTTTACCCGGCAATATAGAAGAAAAAGTGGACCCGTACTTGCGCCCGATTTATGATGCCTTTTACGATATGCTGGGCGGGGAACGCTTCCGCGCCATGAAATACAACAACGTGCTTGAAATTGTACCCTTGGCTTATATGCGCGGGCGCACGCTGGAAAAAGCCTTTATTATTTTGGACGAAGCCCAAAACACGCTTCCGGCCCAAATGAAAATGTTTTTAACGCGCATGGGGGTTCAGTCCAAAATGATTGTGAACGGGGATTTAACCCAAATAGACTTGCCCCGCAAAAGCGAAAGCGGCCTCTTACAGGCGGCAGACGTATTAAAAAAAGTGGACGGCGTGGCGTTTATCCAGTTTGAACAAGCAGATGTGGTGCGCCACCCGCTTGTTAAAAACATTTTAAGCGCGTACGAAAAATGGGAGAAAAAACACCCGCAAAAGGAAACCAAATGAAAGTAAATATTTTTTATCAAACAGACGTTCCCGCGCATTTGCGCCGCACAGGATTATTCAAAAAAGCGGCGCTGGCGGCCTTAAAACCTTGCGCACGGGAAAATGCCGAAACCAACATTGTTTTTGTAGACAAGGCGGAAATTTTGCGCATTAACAAAGCGTATTTAGACCACCATTATGTGACGGATGTTATTTCCTTCAACCAACCCCGTCCGGATTTTTCCACCGCGGAACCGTGGGCCTTTGGGGATGTGTTTGTCTGCTATCCGGTTGCGCGCGAACAGGCCAAAAACTTCGGCCATACGTTTTTACAGGAAATGATGATGTATGCCGTACACGGTTGTTTACACCTAACCGGTATGGACGACCACACCCCGCCTGAACGTGCGGAAATGGACCGCCGTGCCGAAAAAATTATTGCCCAAACCTTGCCGCACTAAAAGGCATTTTCAGCTACAAAAAAGGAGCCTCTTTTCAGAAGGCTCCTTTTTAATGTTTCAAGCGTTTAAGCGGCGGAGGCCAGCTGGGCCTCTTTTACTTCCGGCACGCCGTCCGTAAACACCACATATTCCAGCTTGCGGTGCAACCCCACATCCACCGGAATAATGTTGTGGCCGTTATTCAAATTAATTTTATCCACTTGGGTATGACCCACCACCTGTTTAATGGGGCTTTGCGGATAGGAATTTAATAAATCGTCTAAATCTTCCCAAAAAATGCCGCCGTAGCGGTCCGGCCCGCTGCGGGTAATGCTGATGTTAAAAATCGGGTGGCGGTAAAATTCGTGCTTAATGGCTTCGCGGAAAATCATATTAATTAACAAAGCTAAATTGACCGGAGTGGCGTGTTCCAGCTGAAGCTCAAAAATTTTAAGCAGTTTGCGCGTAATGCCCGCATGCGTGAACAAATACCCCTTGTATGCATACGCCGCACGCAAAGAGCCGTCCAACACTTGGCGGCGCAGTTTATCGCGCACCAGTTTGGCTTCTTCTTTATTGAATCCGGAAATCAAATAATTGCTTAGCAACAGTTCCAGTTCATGGTTGCCGATTAGGCGGATTACTTCCCCCTGCGTATCTCCGGCTTCCCGCTGTAATTTATCCAATAAATCGTCCACCATGCGCGGCTGGGGGCCTCGGTCAAAAATATCCCCTATCTGAAGCAACCGGTTGTTTTTTCCCGCCCAATGCAAGGCATCGTCCACCAGTCCGGCGTGGCGCAAGATACGCACAAACGAATCATACTGTCCGTGCACATCTCCCACCACCACCAGTTTACGCGCCTTTTTTTCGTCAGCCATAGTTTTACAGGTCCACTAAATAATATAATAATAGTATACAAAAAGCATTCGCATTATGCGCAACCAGATTTTTACAAACGGTATATATGAACGCCCGCGTTATTAGCCAATTACAAAAACTGCTCGGTCCGGAAAATGTCCTTACAGATGAACTTTCCTTGGCCCTTCACTCGTACGATTGCTCGCTTTCACGCACACGGCCGGACGCGGTGGCCTTACTGCCGGACACCGCCTGCGTGGCCGCAGTTATCCGCCTGTTAAACCAATATCAAGTCCCATTTACACCGCGCGCGGCGGGCACCAACCATGCCGGCGGTTGTGCGGCGCTCAAAGGCGGCGTTATTTTAGATTTTACCCGCTTAAACCGTTTATTGGAAATCAACACGCAAGAAAAATACGCCATAGCAGAAGCCGGCTTAACCACCGCCGCTTTACAGGAAGAAGCCGCCCGCTGGGGCCTTTTATATGCGCCGGACCCCGCCAGTGCGCGCGTATGTACCTTGGGCGGGAACTTGGCCCAAAACGCCAGCGGGGCGCGTTGTATGAAATACGGCGGCACGGCAGATTATATTTTAGGGGCGGAGTGGGTCAGCCCGCTCGGCCAGCGCGTGTGGCTTTCCCGCCAAAGTGCTGGGCCGGATTGGCTCGGCTTTTTATGTGGCAGTGAAGGCACCTTGGGTGTTTTTACCAAAATATGCGTACGCCTGACGGATGCGCCCAAACATATTAAAACCTTTTTAGTCACGTTTCCTTCGTTGCAAGAAGGCATCCAAACCGTCACGGACTTAGCCGCCCGCGGCATTATTCCGCGTTGCGTGGAAGCCATGGATAACGCCACCACGCGCACGGTGGAAGCGTATGCCCGTGCCGGATATCCGGCGGATGCCGCGGCTCTACTGATTTTGGAGTTGGACGGGCAACCCAAGCAAATCCAAACGCAGGCGGCGCAGCTGGAAGCAATCTGCCGCCAAAACCATTGCCAAACTTTTAAGGCCGCCCGCACGGAAGCGGAACGCCAAAAACTATGGGCGGGCCGCCGCGCGGCGTATGCCGCCACTACGCTCATGGCCCCCAATGTCATTGTGGGCGATGGCACCGTTCCGCGCAGTAAACTGCCGCAAGCGCTGCAAGCCGTCAGCCAAATTATCAGCAAGTATCAGCTCAAAGCGGGGCTGTTGTTCCACGCGGGGGACGGCAATTTCCACCCGCATTTGGTGTTTGATGCCCGCAACCGCCCGCAAGCCGCCCTTACCGCCCGTGCCGAACAAGAAATTCTGCGCGCCTGTGCGCAGTGCGGCGGCACGATATCCGGCGAGCACGGTGTTGGGGTGGAAAAACGCGCCGCCATGGCATTTATGTATGATGCCCCCACCCTGCGCTTTATGGCGGCCCTAAAACAAGCCTTGGACCCACAAAACTTGTCCAATCCGGAAAAAATTATTCCGGTCAACTTTGATGAAAAAGCCAAAGAGCAAACCGTGCCGGACGAGGCCGAAAAAGCCTTGCAAGAACAAATAAAAACCCGCTTTGCCGCGGGAGAAACCAGTGTAATTACCGGCGCCGGTTCCCGCTGTAAAATAAACGCGCCCCATGCTTTGCGCACGCGGGGGCTTAATAAAGTGCTGGAAATAGACAAGCAAAATTACACCGCCACTGTGCAAGCCGGCGTACACACCCAAGATTTACAGGCCCGTTTGGCGGCCGAAGGGGTTTATGCCTCGTTCGTGGCGGACAAAGGCACCTTGGGCGGTTGTTTGGCGGTCAATGCCGTGCCGGAATTTGCCCGCCAAGTGACGGGGATAAGAGCCATTTTGCCAAGCGGAGAAATGATTACTTACGGCGGTAAAGTGATGAAAAACGCCGCCGGATACAATTTGTGCCGTTTATTTACGGGCAGTAGGGGGCAGCTAGGCCTGATTACGCAAATTACATTTAAGATTTTTGCCCAACCCCAAAAAGGGCACTCGCTTTCCCCGCTCCGGCCGGTTTGGCCCGAAGCGTTGCGTGCGGTAAAAGCCGCCGCAGACCCCAAAAATCTGTTTGGTGTTTTGCAGGAGGAAAAATAATGCTGCCCACCTATCCGGAATTGGACCCGCTAAACCCGCAGGAGCATGTGCGGGAACTCCCCCACGCAAACACCTTGCGCACTGTGTACGATAGCGTCTGCTTTTGCAACCGCTGTAATATGTGCGCGCAAAGCTGCCCCACTTACCGCCTGACACAAGACGAAAGCCAATCCCCCCGCGGCAGAAACCAAATTTTGCGCTTGCTGTTGGAAGAAAAAATCAAACCGGCCCCCTATCTCGCTCAGCTGCAAAAAACACTGGGCAGTTGCCTGTTATGCGGGGCTTGTACGGCCGTTTGCGCCGGAAAAACCCCCACCGCCCAGCACTTGTTGGAGCTGCGCCGCACACTCAAGGTGCGCATGTTGCCGCTTATATTGCAAACACTACTTTCTTGGCGGGGCACACACCCGCGTTTGTTTGAATTTTCCGTCCGTTTTTTGGCGGGGCTTCGCCACTGGGGCGCGGTAAAAGTTTTGCGTTTTTTCGGTCTGACCCGTCTGCCGTTTTTGCGTTGGGTCAACCATGCGGACGATATTTTGCCGCACCGTACCCCCCTGTTAAAAAAACAACTCCAAAAATCCGGCTTACAAACCGCTTACACCAATCCGGACCTGTTTTATTTGCCGTCTTTGGAGGCCGCTTATTTGGATTGCCGTTTAGGCCAAAGCACGCTGCGCCTACTAACGGGGCATCCGGTCCATGTACTGTTCGGCTTGTCTTGCGGATTGTTTGAATATACATACGGCTCTTTGCGTTTAAGCCGCTTGGCCGCCCGCAAACTGATAACGGCGGCGGGCGAAGGTACGGCCCCGCTTGTGACGGATTCGGCAGATGTTTATGCGTTTTTGAAAAATTATCCGCTCTTGTTTCTGCATAGCAAAAGCTGGCGGCGCAAAGCGGAGCGTTTTGCCGCGCGGGTACGGTTTATCGGCCAGTATATTTCCACCCCCAAAACGCCGCGCCCCCAACGCGCCCAGTTGGATAACAGCGCCTTATTTTCCTTTCAAACGGACGCATTTACCCAGAGCGAAAAAATACTGCGTGTTATTTTTAAGAAAAATTTGGTACAGTATGAGTATAAAGATACTCCCACCCCCACTGCCGGATATGCCTTTCAAGCGCATGCCATGGCAGATGCGGTATGTTTGGAAAGGGTGCAACAAATCGCCCGCAAGCAAACCGAAATTGTGGTACTGCTAAACGGGCTGGCCGCCATGGAGCTTAACTACCGGCTGCAAAAACTCTATCCGCACGCGCGGGCTGTGCATATAGCGCAGTTGTAAACGGTATTTTTATGCAACCATTCAAAACGGAAGCGTCCAAGTTGTCCGCAGAAGAAAAACTCAACCTGCTGGTGGAGTTCGGCACACGCATTTCCTGTGAAATTCGTCTGGATAAGCTTTTGGATATTATCGCCCAGCAAATTACTAAAATGCTGGATGTGGGCCGTTGCACTATTTACCTAAAAGATGTGGAAAAGAACGAGTTATGGTCCAAAATTGCGCAAGGGCGCGGCTTGGAACATACCGAAATCCGCGTACCGCTTAACGGCAACGGGGTTATCTCTATCTGTGCGCGTAGCGGGGAAACCATCAACCTGCCCAATGCGTACGAAGACCCCCGCTTCTCTATGGATGTGGATATGGTGACCGATTTCCGCACCCACACCTTGCTGGCAGTTCCGCTTAAAAACAACTCCGGCCGCGTGCTGGGGGTTTTTCAGGTAGCCAATAAATCGGACGGCAACCCCTTTGATAAAAAAGACGAGGGCATTTTACTTTTACTGGCCACGCTGGCTTCCAGCGCTATAGAAATTGCCAAATTGTATCAAGACGTCCACGTCGCCCAGTTAGAAACCATTTATCGGCTGGCCGTGACGGCAGAATACCGCGACCAGCAAGACACCCGCGCCCACTTAAAAAACATCAGCATTATTTCTTATTTATTGGCGCTGGCCTTGGGCATGACCAAAAAAGAGGCGGAGCTTATCAAAAACGCAAGTCCCCTGCACGATATCGGCAAAGTGGCGTTGGCGGATAACATTTTGCTAAAACCGGGCAAATTAACGCCGGAAGAATTTGAAATTATGAAATCCCACACCGTTTACGGCGGGCGCATTTTGGAAGGGGCGCACTCTAAAATTTTGCAAATTGCCCATAAAATGAGCCTCTACCACCACGAAAAATGGAACGGCCTTGGCTACCCCAAAGCCTTGCAAGGGGAAGAAATACCAATAGAAGCCCGTATTGTGACGGTGGCCGACGTATTTGATGCGTTGTGCGTATTTCGCGTATATAAAAAAGCGTGGAAGACTGACGACGCCTATGAATATATTTTGGGCGAAGCGGGCAAATCGTTTGACCCACGGGTAGTGGCCGCGTTCAAAAAGATTTATCCTTCCATCCGCAAATTATATGCTCCCGCCGCCGTGTACGCCACGGAAGAAGAACGCCAGCACTCCTCGGCCTCTGATGCGGCGGCCGCCGCACTGGCCAAACAAGGGCAACGCTGACCATGCACTTTTTTAACAAAAACTTCCGGCAAGATTGGTCCACCAAACTAACCTTACTGGGGTGGATTGCTTTAGGAATGCTCGGTTTACTTTCCGCGTTCCGTGCGGCTTTATGGCTATGCTATCCACATGTTTTTAATACGCTTACGGCGGGGCAAGTGGCGCATGCTTTTCTCTATGGCCTTTGGTTTGATATTTCTATTATTTGTTTATTTATGGCGCCGGCGGCGGCACTTTTTTTATTGCCGCTAAAAAGTAAAAATTGGGCCAGATTTTGCTTGGGGCTTTTGCTGGCGGCCGGCGTGGTATTAGCGGGCACCCTAACGGCAGATGCTATTTATTTTCCGCAAGCCAAACGCCACATGGCCGAAGAATTATTAAATGTTTGGGGAGAAAAAGGCTTTCTGCTCCGCTTTGCCTTTGCCCAATGCAAATTGGCGCTATTTTTACTGTGTGCGGGAACAGGAGCCGCCTTCTGGGCGGCATACCGTTATCTGAACCGCCACTATGCGCCGCGGCCCTATCCGTTCTATCAACTGCTGGCCGGTTGGCTGATAGCCGTATTTATCCTGTTTGTGGGCTTTCGGGGGCGCTTGCACAATAAGCCGCTGGGACTACGGGATATTTATTCCATTTCCTCCAGTCCCGCACAAGCCACCCTTACTTTTAACGGCGCTTTTACCGCCGTGCATACCATGCGCAAAGGCGGCGCACTTAAAAACCCGATGGATGAAAACAAAGCACTTCTGCGCGCCCAACAACTATTAACCGCACCGGATGAAACCGTCCCCAATCCCGCCTATCCGCTGATGCGCCAAATCAAAAAGGCGGGTGCGTTCAAACCGTATAATGTGTTTGTGGTTCTGCTGGAAAGTTGGACTCCGCACTACATAGATTCCCTCGCCGGCGGCACATACGGGGTGACCCCTCATTTTGATAAAATCGTCCGGCAAGGAACCGTATTTACCCATGCGTATGCGGCTGGGGTACGCAGTATTTACGGCTTATCCGCCGCGTTGGGCGGGGTTTCACTCGTATCCGGCTTGCCGCATTTTTCCCAAGGGCTTGAGATGAACGCCATTACCTCGCTGCCGCAAGCATTAAATGAACGCGGCTATTACACCATGTTTGCACAGTCCTCTTTGCGCAGCTCTTACCAAATGTGTGCCATAGCCAGCAATATTTTTTATACGCAGGAAAGTTTCGGCATGGAAGATTTACCCCGCCTGATGCCGTACCAAAAACCGCAAGACTTTGGTTATGATTACGACCTGTTGCAATTCGCCGCCGACAAAGCCTCCGCCAGCCACCAACGCAAACAGCCGTTCTTTATTTTTACATTTACCGGCACCACGCATACTCCGTTTAATAAAACGACGGACCAATTCCAAAAATATGCCGGCAAAACCGAAGAAGAACGCTACCTTAATACACTTTATTATGCCGATTATTCCCTCGGCTCTTTATTAGAACGCGCCCGCCAAGAGGGGTGGATACAAAACACGCTGTTTGTTTTTATGGCGGACCACACCCTCGGCACTGCCCAAAAAGATGATGAAATCCACCAAAAATTCCGCATACCGTTTGTGCTGTACGCGCCGGATATTCTGCCGGCACAAAAAATAGATTACACCGTTTCCCAGCTGGATTTTATCCCCACCATATACCATTTACTGCAAATGGATTCCCCCTTTACGGCGCTGGGCAAAAATGCCTTAAACGCACAAGACCCGCACTTTGCTTTTATTACGGAAGGCAGCTCTTTCGCCCTGATTACGGACGACGGCTTTGTGCGCCACACGCGCGAACAGCTCACCCAATCTTCCGCCGCGCAACCGGAGCAACTGGCCGAAGATGCGCTGGCACTGGATAAAGCCACCACCGCCTTGTTCAGCCGCAACGCGTGGTACCAACCGCAAAAGTAGCGGGGGCGGTTCAAAATTAATACAATATATAAGTCCTTTTGGCTTTCAACCTTAAGTACAATTTATACAAAGAGGTATTTGATGGAAAAAGAGACTGTATTAGTAGGCTTGAGCGGCGGGGTGGACTCCGCGGCCACGGCCGTTATATTAAAAAATGCGGGGTACCGCGTGATTGGGGCCACCATGCTGATTTGGGACCCGTCTTTACCTGTCCCCCAAGGCGAACACGCCAAAAACGCCTGTCTGGCGCCGGAAAAAGAAGACCTGAGCGAAATTGAAGCTATTGCCCAAAAACTGGGCATTGAGTTTTTAACCGTGGATTGCCGCGAACGCTACCGCCAAGTAGTGTTGGAAAACTTCCGCAGTGAATACGCCTGCGGGCGCACGCCCAACCCGTGCGTATTGTGCAACAGCCGCATTAAATTTGGGGTGTTGCCGCAAGCCGCCCGCGCGCAAGGGATTCATTTTGATAAATTTGCCACCGGCCATTATGCCCGCGTAGTGCTGGATGAAAAAACCGGCAAATATCTGCTTAAAAAAGCGGTGGATTTATCGCGCGACCAAAGCTACTTTTTGCACCGCTTAACGCAGGAGCAACTTTCCAAGGTGCTGTTCCCGCTCGGGGAGCGCACCAAACCCGAAATACGCGAAATTGCCCGCCAAGCCGGTTTGGCCGTGGCCGATAAAGAAGACAGCCAAGATTTTTACTGTGGCGATTATAACGATTTGCTGAACTTCCCCAATAAGCCGGGGGATATCGTCACGCTGGACGGGCAGAAAGTGGCCCGCCACAACGGCATTTGGGGCTACACCATTGGCAAACGCAAGGGGTTAGGTATTAGCGGCTTCAAAGTGCCTATGTATGTGGTGCGTTTGGACGCGGCCAAAAACCAAGTGGTTATCGGCCCGAAAGAAGCACTGTTTGCGCACGAATTACAAGCCGATAACGTCAGCTGGGTAGCGGGGGAACCGCCCGCCCAAAAGTTTGAGTGCCAAATTAAAATACGCAATTTGCACTTGCCGGCCGAAGCCACTGTGACCGTGTTGGAAAACGGCACCATTTGCGCCCAATTTGCGGGGCCGCAAATGTCCATTACGTCCGGCCAGTCCGCCGTGATGTACGCGGGGGACACGGTACTGGGCGGCGGCATGATTAAATAGCCGTTTGTAGAGTGCAAGCAAAATATACTATAATATAAAGACAAATTAAAAGGGCCGCCGTATGTGCCGTTTAGGCAAATACAAAAGGCCCGTTAATTGGTAAAAAACTATGTACGCAATTATTGAAACTGGTGGAAAACAGTACTGGGTGAAACCCGGTCAAAATCTGCAGGTTGAAAAACTGGACGCGCAAGCGGGTGCCAATGTGGAACTGAAAGTTCTTTGGGCCGCGAACGAAGAAGGTACCTCGGCAGATACCAAAGCCGGTAATACGGCCAAGGTCACCGCTCAAGTGGTAAAACATTTGAGAGGTCCCAAAATCCTCGTATTCAAAAAAAGACCGAAAAAAGGGTACGAAAGAACCCAAGGTCATCGTCAGGATTTAACGCAAATTAAAATCACCGACATTCAGTTGGCGTAATTGGGAGAGAGCGATAAACTATGGCACATACAAAAGCACAAGGTTCTTCCTCTAACGGAAGAGACAGCCACGGCCAACGTTTAGGTATTAAACGCTACGGCTCCCAGTTTGTAAACGCTGGGGAAATTATCGTCCGCCAACGCGGTACGAAGTTCCTGCCCGGTAATAACGTCTCCCGCAGCAGTGATGACAGCCTCTTTGCCCGCGTGGCCGGCATCGTCACTTTTGAATGGGTGACCCGCGGCAAGAAACAAGTTTCCGTTTACCCGAAAGAAACCGAAGTAAAGGAAACCAAAAAAGCCGCTGTAAAAAAGGCTCCCGCCAAGGCCGCTAAAGCCGCCGCTAAAAAGCCGGCTGCTAAAAAAGCGCCCGCCAAAGCGAAAAAAGCCGACACGGCTAAATAAAATCGTAAGATTTTGAAAAGCGGCGGGATTCGTCCTGCCGCTTTTTTTGTTAGGCCGCCCTATAGGGCGCAGGTGTGGTACAATATACCTATGAAACCGGATATTTTACATACCAAACAAGACGAATGGGCCTACCCCTGTACGCAACCCCCCGCACGGCGCAAAGCCAAGCGGGCGCGGGGCAAGGCCAAGCGCCGTTTATCCAAACAATTATTGGCGCAAGAACTGAACTAAAGTAAGACCCAAAAGGAATACAATTATGCAATCAGGAAGCTTTTTAGACCGTGTTAAAATTTATGTGACGGCCGGCAAAGGCGGCGACGGCTGCCTTTCTTTCAGACGGGAAAAATTTATTGAATTTGGCGGCCCGAACGGGGGCAACGGCGGGCGCGGCGGGGACGTGATTATCCGCGCCGAAAGCAACCTGACCACCCTGTTGGAACTGGCCTATAACCCGCATATTGAAGCCCAAAATGGCGGTAATGGCGGCACTTATAACAAAACAGGCCGCGCAGGGGAAGACAAAATTATTTTGGTGCCTTGCGGTACCATCATCCGCCAAAACGGCCAAGTAGTGGCCGATTTGACCCAGCAAGGGCAGGAAATTATCGTAGCCAAAGGCGGCAACGGCGGGCGCGGGAACCAATCCTTCAAAACCCGCAACCACACCGCCCCGCGCATTGCGGAGCTGGGCCAACCCGGCGAAGAAGTGACCCTGATTTTAGAGCTGAAAGTATTGGCGGATTTGGGCCTTGTCGGGTTCCCCAATGCGGGCAAAAGCACTTTTTTAACGCGCATTTCTGCCGCGCGGCCCAAAATTGCGGATTACCCCTTTACCACCTTAAACCCCAATTTGGGTATTACCATGCACAAAGGGCGCAGCTTTGCCACAGCGGATATCCCCGGTATTATTGAGGGCGCCAGCGAGGGCAAAGGGTTAGGCTACCAATTCTTAAAACACATTGAACGCACCCGCATTTTACTGCACTTGGTGGACCCGGAAGGGTTTGACGGTATGGATGCGGCGCAATCGGTCAAAGTGATTGAAAACGAACTGAAAACCTTTGATAAAGAACTGGCCAAAAAGCCGCGCATTATTGCCGTAAACAAAATGGATTTGCCTTGCGCCCAAAAAGCGTACGAAACCATTAAAAAGAAATGCAAAAAA
This sequence comes from uncultured Elusimicrobiales bacterium, assembly GCA_934662565.1. Lineage (GTDB taxonomy): Bacteria > Elusimicrobiota > Elusimicrobia > Elusimicrobiales > Elusimicrobiaceae > Avelusimicrobium. The sequence goes on along the minus strand of CAKUKI010000007.1, from coordinate 8,062 downwards.
TGCAAAGTTATGCTGATGTCCGCCGCCACGGGCGAGGGCGTAAACGAAGTATTGGACGAAGTGGTAAAAGTGTTATCCGTCACGCCTGTACCGGTGGAAAAACCGGCGGTCAAGGAAGCCGCCTTGCACACGGTGGAGCCGATGTTCCGCATTGAAAAAGACGAAGACGGCGTCATTCACATTACAGGCAAAAAGGTGGAGGAATTTATCCGCATGACCAACTTTGCCCAACCGGAAGCCGTGACCCGCTTGCGGGGAATTTTCAAAAAAATCGGGTTGGAAAAGGCCCTGCTTAAATTTGGGGTGCAAGACGGTGACCCGCTAACTGTGGGCGGGCGCGAATTTGAGTGGAACGGGAATTTTGACGAAGAAGCCCCCACCGCGCCGGAACACGCCGGCTACAAACGCCGCGAAACGAAAAACGAGCGTTTGGCCAAACGCCGCGCACGGCGGGAAGCCAAAAAACAATAAAAATTCAAAAACGGGGCAGAAAACTTCTGCCCCGTTTGTTTTTACTAAATACTTCCACTTAAAACAATGCTGCTTTTATTTCTTGGGGCACCGCTGCGCCCCGCGGGCCCGTACTGGGTTGCCGCGCCGCTATGCTTAAATAAAAAACAGCGGGCCCCCGTGTCCGGAGGCCCGTTTCTCGTTGGGGTTGCCAACGGGAGGTCTGGTTTATTAAAAACTAATAACATTCTCCCTTCGTTTCGCCGCAGAACTGGTCGGAAGCACACGTCCAAGTGACAGGCGTTTGTTTATATTTACAGGTTAATTTGTAAATATACTGAAAGCCGTTCTTTTTAACACACTGGATACAAGAAAAATCTTTCAACTCCCTACTTGACATAACTTCTTCATTCGTGCAACTTAAATCAGAAAGAGAAACATCCTCCGGACTCGCACACGCCCCCTCATCTGAATAGCTGATCTTTCCAAAAGCGCCGGAAGAACAATCCCCCTCGCCAATGGCATTGCTGTAATCCGTAGCATCTTGCTCCCCGCTCCAATATTCACGCCCCATATCAAATATCAAAAATTGATATTTTTGACTAATCAACTCGGACTCATTGGCAGAACAGGTTTTGTCGGGGTCGGGTTCTGGTTCGGGGTCGGGGGCCGAGGTCCCGTTGTCACACACTAAATACACATCTTTATACGTTTTACCCGCCGTGGTGTTGGCACCTAATTCCAAGGCTTGCCAAGTGGCTGTGCCGTTGCACGCCGGAAAGTTGCCATTGATTTCATCAAACATCTTAAATTCACTCACGCTGGCCTCTTCCTTGGCGCGCAGAGAATTGCCCTTATTGGCAAGGCTGGAAACATACAACGCATTAAAAGCGGGGTTGTTTCTTACAGAAGCCGGCATCCCTATATCCAGCCAACCGTAGTGCGGCTGCCCGCCGGAACCCACCACCACCGTGGTGCTTTTAATCAAGGGGTCCCCAAACCCGCTGGCATTCAGGTCCAGCTTGCCCGAAGCAACCGCCAACAAACCGCGCTTGCTATCATCCGTACCATCCGCATTCCCATGCAAATAAAGGGAACAATTACTATCCCCCAAGTTGGAGGTGTTCTCCCCCAAAGAAAGTTTGCACTGGTTCAAAACGCCCAATTCTAAGGCTTGAGTGGCAGATACCGTATCATACGCCACATACGGCACCGGAAAATACGCTACCATTTTCATTGTATTTTTGGCAGTGGAAGGGGCGGCAACTGCCGCCGTGGCGCAAAATACGCCCACAAAAAGCAAAAATAATTTTTTCATAAACAGTTCCCTAAAAACAGCCTAAAACGGCTTTTTGGCCGCCTGTTTAAGCCGAAAAAACCTAAACACTTTTTTACAAATATTCATTAATTATAAAAAAAAATAAAAAATAAAATCAAGGGAAATTTGGACCTATTTTCCAAATTTCCCTTGAAAATGAAATAAAAAAACCTTTATTTTATAATATAAATTGCCAAAAAGGCCTATTTCTTTTTTTGACGCACCTTGCGTACCCCCAACCGGATGGCATTATGGTTGCCGCGCACACCGTGCTTAATAAACTGGGGGTAGGCATCTTTGAAATCCAACTGATAGTAATCACTGCCCATTACGCTTTCCATAAACGCCCGCACCGGCTTACTGAACGCTGCAAACAAAAAATAATCTTTTTGAACGGTTTTCCCGTTGGTGGGCGAAACCTCCTGCCAGCCGAGGTTGGCAGACACCACCCCAATCAACTCTCCGGTATTTGTCATTACGCCGGAGCCGCTCATTCCTTTGCGAATCCCAAAGTTTTTGGTATAGGCAAACCCCAAATCCTTTACATAATATGCTTTATACGGGTCTTGTTTGATGTCACGCACGCCGTCAAAAATAGAAATGACGGACAGTTTGCGGTCTATTAAATAGGTATCGTCGTCAAACGTAATGATAGAAGGCAAATCCCCGCTCATCACCCGCCGCAATTTGGCGGCCGCCGCGCGGTGCTTACGCTGATAGGCTTGGAACTGCTGGGCCGAAAGGGCAACCAGCGTAGTGCGGTTCAAGCGTTTATAATATACCAGCGGGGCTTTGTTTAAGTCTAGGCGGATGAGCGCAAAATCGTCCAGCGCGGGGACATCCAAATCAAACTCAGGGTGGATAAACACACTTGGCTTTTTGGGGGTGGAATCCACTTGCGCCATGACGGAAACCGGCTCGTCCAGTAAATCCATTTGGATACGGCACCCGCCCTCGGTGCAGAGCTGCAAACAGTGGGCCGCCGTGGCAAACCACCGCCGCCCAATGCGCGTGGCTTGGCATTTTTTAGGGCTAGAACCACGCCCCAGCGGGAAAATATGGTACTCAAATGTATGGTAGAAATCTTCTTTTTTGGTGTGGCGGTCTTCGTCGGTGACCGTCATTACATTCACGCCCGCTTGCGCCACCGCGGCCCATGCAAATAATAGGGAAAGAAATAGTTTTTTCATGACCGTGCCCCCGTAAATCCGTCTGTTTTTTATTATAGCAAAAAACGCCGGCTTTACTGTTTCACCAAAACCCGCAAATCATATCCGGTAGCAAGGGCATAACGGTGCTCGCTCCACTGGATAGCCGGTATTTTGGAAAACGGATTGGGCATAAAACGCTCAAACTGGTTGCCGGCAGTGGAGGTATAAAAAGCAGAAACAAATGTTTTTTCTTTGGGAAAAGAAAGCCCGAGAGAGAACGGCTCCAAATAATCCGAATGGGCTTCCCCGCAGTGCACCACAAACAACGCTTTGGGATATTTTTGGCGGTATTTCTGCATTAAATCCACCCATGCTTTATTGCGCAGGCGCATGCCTTCCAAAGATATCCAAATACTGTTCTCGGACGCTATCCCATCGGGGACGGCGTCAAATCGGGTTTGCAAATGCTGGTTTCCACGCACAAGGCGCGGCTCTAACCCTACCAGTTCAATCCCCGCCTTATGAACCACATTCCACACGGTAGCATGGCCTTTATAAACTCCCAAATTAGCATAAGCCACCGCATCTTTGGCATTGGCCCCTTGTGCCAAAAATTCCGTAAAAAACACAATTTGGCGGTCCGGATGTTGCGCCATAAACGCACTAAGGACATCCGCTATGGTCTGGCGGACTTTGGGCTGGCCGTGTTCCTCCCCGATAAACCAGTACTGTGTATCCACTGGAATTTGCGCCGCCAGATTTTGAGGCGTTGGCGCTAACGGGCGGACGGCGGCTTCCAAAACGGCCCGATGCTGCTTGAGCCACCATAAATTTTTAATACGCTGGTTGAGCACTTGGGGGACTAAGCGGTTATTGGCCGCCTGAAAATAACTCCGCTTTACCGAAACAGGCGCATTTTTAAGGATGGGATGATCGGCATATAGCTCACTCAGGTTTTCCCCTACCCAAAAAAAATTATTTTGAATGGGACTTTGGACCGGAATTAACAAACGGCGGGCATCTTTATCCATTTTTTGCCAAGCCTGCTTGCGGGATAACCGTGCACGGCGGGCAAGGATTTTTTCTATATTTTCCGGCTTTAGCACTTCTTGGCGGCTGGGCACTTTTTTGGGGGAGGGCAACAGTTTGCGGCACGCACCGGAAAAACGCTTCCAAGCGTTGCCTTGCGCATACGCGGGTGCCGGCGCGCTAAACAAAAGCACGCTGGCAAAAACCAGTAAAATAAATCGGCTAAAAATACGCATAAATCCCCATGTGCCAAACCTACTTTTGGCACTATCCTATTTATATTATAATATAGATATTTCCTAAAATAAAAGGGCTTTTAGACCCATTTTTGCCGTGGGTCCCCAAAGCCAACCGCGCGGCGGAGCGGGGCACACCTAAAAATCTGCTTGCGGGTGGGCACTTTGGGCAGGCTTAGTAAGTACAAAAAACCCCGCCGGTTGGGCGGGGTTTTGTTTGCAAAAGAGAGTTATTACTTGGTGGTAATGAACACACCGGGGCCCATGGTGGAGCTTAAAGAAACGCTCTTTACATAAATCCCTTTAGAGGTGCTCGGTTTGGCGCGAAGAATCGCGTCCATAACAGCTTTTGCATTTTCAGCCAATTTGGCGGCATCAAAAGACGCTTTACCAATAATGGTGTGTACGATACCGTAGGCATCGGCTTTGAAGTCCACACGGCCGGCTTTCAAGTCCTTAATCGTGTTGGCAACATCAAAGGTGACCGTTCCCGTTTTGGGGGTAGGCATTAAACCGCGCGGGCCCAAGATTTTGGCGGCTTTGGCCAAATCTCTCATGGTGTCCGGGGTGGCAATTAAGACATCAAAGTCAATTTTGCCTTTGAGGATTTCTTCCACAATGTCTTCCGCACCTACGCGGTCCGCACCCGCTTTTTGCGCTTCTTGGGCATGTTCGCCCTTGGCAATAACGGCAATACGTTTGGTCTTACCGGTACCGTTGGGCAATACTACCGCCGCGCGTACCACTTGGTCGGCCTTTCTGGTATCAATACCCAAGCTTACATGCAATTCAACGGTTTCGTCAAATTTAGCTTTGGCGTTGTCCTTTACAATCTGGGCGCCTTCGGCTAAGGTGTAAACTTTGGCTTTATCGTATGCTTTTTTAGCTGCTTCCATTCTTTTTCCCATCTAAAATCTCCTTTAAGGTTATGGCGGGCCGGAACAGCCCTCCCTTAAATTTTCTAAATTTATTTCACCACGTCTACGCCCATGCTGCGGCAGGTACCTTTTACCATTTCGGCGGCATGTTTAACGTCTTTCGTGTTGAGGTCAGGCAATTTAACGGCGGCGATTTTTTCGCACTGCGCTTGGGTAATCTTGCCTACTTTGTCTTTATGAGGCTGACCGGAACCTTTGGCTAAGCCTAATTCCTTAATAATCAGCACGGCCATAGGCGGCATCTTGGTAATAAAGGAGAAAGAGCGGTCTTCGTAAACCGTAATGACGACCGGAATTTTTACCCCTTTTTCCAATTTAGCCGTTTTGGCGTTGAACTGCTTGCAGAATTCCATGATGTTTACACCATGCTGACCCAAGGCCGGACCCACTGGCGGGGCCGGATTGGCGGCACCGGCGGGAATCTGCAATTTGATATATCCTTTAATCTTTTTCTCTTTTGCCATTTTTTTGTACTCCGTAATTTTTACTGCTTACTGCGGTAAAATCTAGTTCTTTTCCACCTGCAGGAAATCCACTTCCACAGGGGTGGCACGGTCAAATACCGTCACCATTACTTTTAGCTTATTCTTCTGTTCGTTCACTTCTTCCACCACACCAATGAAATGTTTGAACGGACCTTCCGTAATACGGACGCTTTCGCCGCGTTCAAATTCCACCATGTGTTTGGGTTTGCCAGAAGAATTATCGGTCAATTCTACGATACCGGCAATTTCTTCTTCCGGCAACGGAACGGGGTTCGGGTCACCTAAAAAGCCCGTCACGCCGTTGGTGTTTTTAATAAACCAGTAAGCCTCGCTGGTGAGAAGCATTTGCACCAGCACATAACCCGGAAAGAATTTGCGTTTGCGTAAAATTTTTTTATTTTGTTTTACTTCAACCACTTCTTCGGTAGGAACTAAAACGTTAAAGATACGGTCGCCAAAGTTCTGGATATCCGCATTGAGGAGAATTTTTTCTCTTACTTTGTCTTCATGCCCAGTTTGGGTATGAACAACATACCAGCATTTTTCTTCAGACATTAACGTCCTCCAACGATAAGACCCAGCACTTTGGTAAGGCCGAAGTCTATAATGCTGACGTACGCGGCCACCAAAGCCACGACAATAGCCACTAGGATAGTGGATTGCACCACTTCCTTGCGGGTCAGCCATGTGGATTTTTTAAGCTCGGCTACCGATTGCTTTAGAAAACTGATTGCTTTGTTCATAAAGTTTATCCGTTGTTCCTAAATAAAACTGGCAGGAGCGGAAGGACTCGAACCTTCAGTCCCGGTTTTGGAGACCGGTGGTTTACCAGTTAACCGACGCTCCCACTAAAATTAAGCCTTGCTTTCTTTGTGCTTGGTGCTTTTGCCGCACTTTTTGCAGAACTTGTTAAGTTCCAGCTTGTATTCTTTCTTTTTGCCGCGGACCTGATAGTAATTCTTGTTTTTGCATTCCGTGCAGGCCAGCGCAATGGTGATTCTTTCAGTTGCCATCTTATTTTCCTTGATAATTGAGGGGGGTTAGCCCCTCCGGTTTATAGTCCACTTTATAAGGATATCTGCAGGGACATTGTTTTACCAATGTCCCTGCAACAGTGAACTAAACAATTTTACTACTCAATAATCTTGGTGACGACACCGGCGCCTACAGTGTGGCCGCCTTCGCGGATAGCGAAGCGCAAACCTTCTTCCATAGCGACGGGGGTAATGAGTTTCACTTCAATTTCGGCGTTATCGCCGGGCATAATCATGTCTTGTTTGAAGGTCAATTCACCGGTCACGTCCGTGGTTCTCAAATAGAACTGCGGTTTATAACCCGGAGTTAACGGGGTGTGGCGGCCGCCTTCTTCTTTCTTCAAGATGTAAACCTGACCCGTGAAGTGTTTGTGCGGGGTGACAGATTTAGGAGCAGCCAATACTTGGCCTCTTTCAACCTGATTCTTGTCAATACCGCGCAGCAAGATACCCACGTTATCGCCAGCAATACCTTCGTCCAGCAATTTGCGGAACATTTCAATACCGGTGGCTACGGTGTTCAAGGTGTCGCGGAAACCGATGATTTCCAACGGGTCACCCACGTGCACCTTACCGCGTTCAATTCTACCAGTGGCTACGGTACCGCGGCCAGTGATAGAGAACACGTCTTCCACAGCCATCAAGAAGGGCTTGTCGGTATCGCGTTTCGGTTCAGGAATCCAAGTATCCAAAGCATCCATCAAGCGATGAATAGAAGGTTCACCCAATTCGCTCTGGTCGCCTTCAATGGCTTTCAAAGCGCTACCGCGGATGATGGGGGTGTTGTCGCGGTCAAAATCGTATTTGCCCAGTAAATCGCGGATTTCTTCTTCCACGAGTTCCAACATTTCCGGGTCATCAATCAAGTCTACTTTGTTCAAGAAAACAACCAACCGCGGTACGTTTACCTGTTTGGCAAGCAGTACGTGTTCGCGGGTTTGCGGCATGGGGCCGTCTACGGCGGACACTACCAAGATAGCACCGTCCATCTGGGCGGCACCGGTAATCATGTTTTTAATATAGTCGGCGTGGCCGGGGCAGTCAATGTGGGCATAGTGTCTGTTGTTGGTTTCGTATTCCACGTGGGATACGGCAACAGTCACAATTTTGGAGGCGTCACGAACCACACCGCCTTTGGCGATGTCGCTGTAAGCCATAGCTTTGGCTTTGCCTTCTTTGGCCAATACTTTAGTAATAGCCGTGGTCAACGTGGTCTTACCGTGGTCCACGTGGCCAATGGTACCGACGTTAACGTGCGGTTTGCTTCTGGAAAATTTTTCCTTTGCCATTTGTCTAGTTCTCCTGTTTCTAATTTTACTGCATTGTTTAGTTGTTCCAAAACAAAAAGCTGGGAGTGGGAATCGAACCCACGACCTTCTCCTTACCATGGAGATGCTCTACCGACTGAGCTACCCCAGCAT
>CAKUKI010000006.1 GCA_934662565.1 uncultured Elusimicrobiales bacterium | reverse complement strand
CCCAATTCGGTGCTGAGAGAGTAGATCGTTGTCGGTCTCATCCCAGCCTTTTATCTTTTAGAATTTGAACCCCGCTTCCAACGCGGGGTTTTTTATTGTATTAGAAAATACTTCCCAGTCTTGGGGCAGTTCCTTTGATTTAAGAATCTTCCTTTGCGGGCGTTTGCCGCAGAATATACCCCTTAGGCTAGTGCTCCCCGTATGCCGGATGGGCGCGTTTTGGCTACACGCTAATCGTGCGCCCCTCGTCAATTATTCCGGTTGGGTGTTGGGGCGTATTGAAACCTCCAGTCGCAGGAGTACGACCGTTTGAGCTTATAACTTATACAAACATTACAGACGAGAAACCCCGCAAAAACAAGTATGTTTCTGCGGGGGAAAATTATTTACTTTGCAAATGCCACCCCTAAGCGTAAAAAATCATATTTCTGCGGGGGGAGCATAAAGTAGCGCGGTTAATTATTGGTTATCCGGGCAATTTTTTTGTTTGAGCCGGAGGATTTCCTCGGCCATCGCCGGTTGGTTTAACTCCTCATAAAGCTCAATCAGGTTGTCATAAACCCTAGTGTATTGCGGGAATAATTCTATGGCTTTGTTATAATCTGCCATAGCGCCTGCATAATCTTTTAAGTCTTTCTTGGCAAGACCGCGGTTATTATACGCCTCGGCACATTCCGGGTCTAGTTCTATGGCTTTGTTATAATCTGCCATAGCGCCTGCATAATCTTTTAAGTCTTTCTTGGCAAGACCGCGGTTATTATACGCCTCGGCACATTCCGGGTCTAGTTCTATGGCTTTGTTATAATCCGCCATGGCGTCTGCATAATCTCCTACATTTTTCTTGACTATGCCGCGGTTATTATAAGCGTCGGCATATTGCGGGTCTAGCTCTATGGCTTTGTTGTAATCCGCGAGGGCGCCTGCATAATCTCCTAAGTTTTTCTTGGCAACACCGCGGTTATCATAAGTATCGGCATTTTGCGGGTCTAATTCTATGGCTTTGTCATAGTCTGCAATAGCGCCCTCATAATCTTTTAAGTTATACTTGAAAAATCCGCGGCTATTGTAAGCACGGGCATATTCCGGGTCTAGTTCTATTACTTTGTTATAATCCGCTATGGCGCCTGCGTAATCTCCTAAGTTTTTCTTGGAAATACCGCGGTTATAGTAATACACTTTGTTTTTGGGGTCTAGTTCTATGGCTTTATCATAATCTGCAATCGCGCCCACATAATCTTTTAAGTCTTTTTTGGCGTTGCCGCGGTTATTGTAAGCGTTTGTATATTTGGGGTCTAGTTCTATGGCTTTGTCATAATCTGCAATCGCGCCCACATAATCTCCGATGTCGGCCTTGGCATTTCCGCGGTTGTTGTAATATTCTTTGTCTTGGGGGGCTAGTTTGATGGCCTTGTCATAATCGGTAATGGCGCCCGCATAATCTTTTAAGTTATACTTGGCGTTTCCTCGGGCGAAGTAAGCGCCGGCATCTTGGGGGTCTAGTTCTAGGGCTTTGTTATAATCGGCAATAGCACCCGCATAATCGTTTAAGTCATATCTGGCACTGGCGCGGCAAATATAGGCGTTAGGATATTGCGGGTCTAATTCTATAACATGGTCAAAATCCGCCATAGCGCCCGCATAATCGTTTAAGTCATACTTGGCGTTGCCGCGGTTATTGTAAGCGCCGACATTTTGCGGGTCTAGTTCTATGGACTTGTTATAATCCGCAATGGCGCCTGCATAATCGTTTAAGAGGTACTTAGCACTACCGCGGTTATCGTAAGCATAGGCATCTTGAGGGTCTAATTCTATGGCTTTATTGTAATCCGCAATAGCTCCTGCGTAATCGTTTGCGTCATACTTGGCATTGCCGCGCTTATAATACGCTTTGGCAGTTTGAGGGTCTAAATTTGTGTAATCCATGGTTATCTCCGGTTTGAAAGGCTTGTAATACCTTTTTTGGGGGTAGTTCTGTGGTTTTGTGGTAAGCTGCAAGGGTACTAACAAAATCTTTTGATTTATCCCACCCTAAACCTTTACTTTGCATTGTATCAATTTTTTAATTAGGCCCTAGCGGCGCGTGCGTATTTATAAGATAGTATAAGTTGGCAGAAAAACCGAAAGGGCAAATCCCTTTTAGTTAATACCGCGGCGGCTCTTGCCGGATAGGCGCCCTTTATGTAAAATATAAAAACAAGGAGGCCCTTATGCAAAACTGGAAACACTTTTTATATTTGTTGGCCGTGGCGGTATTTGGTATGGCGGGTATGGCATGGGCGGAAGTGCCGTCCGTGGTGTTCTTGCAGGAAAAATACTCGCTGGAAGAAAAATGGGGGGATGATTCTCTCTGGCGCAACGAATATACGGTAGACTTGCCGGACCCCGCTTTCCAACGGCGCGTGCGTGTGTGGGAATTCACACAAGAGGGGCTTTCCGCGCAAGAAGCGGCCCAATACATTTTGCGTATGGCGGCCCCGCAAGGGCGCTTTTCCACTTGGGAAATAAACGAAAACGAAGTCATGCTTACTTTCTTTGGCGGGGCCATGGGCGATAACCGCGCCCCGTATGTGACTCCGGCATTTAATGCGTGGAAAATTGTAAAAAGTAAATGTGGGGCGGTGGCCGTCGGTTTTGTGTTTGCGGCATATTCTACCTTGGGGGATGCGCAGGAAGATATGCGCCGCAATATCGTTTTTGCACGGACGGTACAAAAAGGCCAGCAAGATTGGCTCAGTGATTTGCAACACTTGCCGGTGCCTCCGGTGCGGCGGTAAAATGAAAAAATGGATTTTAAGTGCGGTGCTTGTCTGCATGGCGGCGGCCTTTTTAATGGCTTCCCCTTGGGGGATTGATTCCCCGCAGGCGGCGCCGTTTTTTTTAGCTAAAGTGTCCGCGCGGGAGCCACTCAATGTGTGTGTGGACGGCACGGGTTGGCAGGAAATGTCCACGGCTCCGTTGGGGGAGGCCCTGTCGCGCTGGTTGCGCTCCGTTTACAGCCGGATAGAAGAGGCCGGCCGGTTGGAAGAATTTAAGGATTTGCAAACCGTGCTGACAAACCCGGTGGTTATTACGCCCCAACCTTGCAGTAAAAACGCCGCTATTGAAAAACAGTATGAAAAATACCTGCGGCAAGGCTCGCTGGCGCGGGGGTATACGTTTTCTCCGGTGCAGGAAGATTTGCGGGTCATTTTACTGCCGGCTCAAGCGGTGGCGGATTTAAGCGGCAACGCGCAGGCTATGGGGTATCTGGTGCCGGCCACGACGCAAACTCCGGCGGTGTTGGCCTTAAACCGTGCGGCCGACGTGAAAGAACTTTGGCAAGGGGTGGGAGGCAGTTTGGCTATGCCGCGTACTTCGGCTAAAAAGAGTGAACCGTATATGATTCACGGCGGGGCGGATTTTTCTTGCGCGGATTTGGATGATTTTATTTTGGGGTTGGATTGTTTGGCGGGGCTCCGCCCGCGGCGCGGCGGTGCGGCCGGTTGGAAAAGTTTTTGCCCGCGCAGTTTAACCAGTTATGTAAATTGCAAAGCGCAGGGCGGTTGGAAGAAAACGGACGACAAGGCACTGCCCTCGCGCGCGGTGTATGATGCGTGGCGGCAAATGGCCCTTCGCAAGCAAGAGTTGGACCCCGCAGTCATGTCCGGCGGATATGACCCCACCGCCAGAGAGGATTTTAGCCAAACCCGCAAAGATGCCCAAGGGCGGCTGACGTATGCCCGCCGCGGGCAAGAGGAGTATTTGTGGACGTACTATCCCCGCTTTACCCGCGTAAAAAGTTTGTTAAATGGGGAATTGTTGCACGAAACGGATATCATCCAAACGCCGCGGTATTTATCCATAGAGCGCAAAGCGGGGGGAAAGTACCGCCGCGCGTGGAGCATTGATTTTTTGACGGACGGCGCGTTATCCACCGAGGAAGAAGAACTGACCGACGGCGCGGAAAAAGTGTTTGCGCGCAAAGTAAGTTTTGCCGTGTGGACGGATTCCCGCGAAGAAACCTATGACGAGCCGGACCTGAACTTAAACACCACCGTTTTGCGCCCGAACGAAGGCACGGACGGAGAGTGGATTGTGGTAAAAACGGACCGCAAAAACCGCTATGCGGGGCTGCGCGTAGAACTGGACGAAAACGGCCCGCGCGGGCTGGAAGAATATGTGCCGACGAGGCCGCAGACGTTCTTGCGCGGGGAGCGGATGCTGCCTTTTGAAACGCGCTTTGGCGAAAAAGGCCCGTCGCCGGATTTCCATAGTGAATTTACGCGCGATAATTTGCTGCGGGATGCGCGCGAAAGCCGGCTGTATGCCCAGCGTTTTAGGCAGCTTATGCACAATTTTTATTCGGGGTTGGATTTAAGCGGCGCGCCCCTTAAATCTTTCCGGCGCGAAGCCGGCAAAAGTTGGTACCGCCATAAGCCGGCGGCTTCCCCGCGGATACAAAAATTTGTGCCGAAAAAATAAACAAATCCGTAAAAAATTTGATATAATATGTATGAGAGCCGCGGATAAAACGTTTGCAAAAATGGTTGCAATGGGCGGCTTTTATTGATAAAATAATTGTAGCAACAAAACAGATTTACTTACGCGTCAACCAAGACACCTCCGACGAGAAATTCGTAGGGAAAGGTGCCGTTGGCTGTCGTTTTCTCTGTCTGAAAAGTAAGAAAAAACGGCTCAAAAGCGCGTTGTAATACAGGCAAAAAAATGAACCTGACCAAAGACCAAAAGAAACAAAAGTCGCAAGACTTATCCAGCGAAATCCAAAACGCCGGCACCTTGTTCTTCACGGCCTATCAAGGCTTGAAGTTCGTGGATATGGCTGCCCTGCGCGCGTTGTTGGCTCCCACGGGTGCTAAATTCCGTGTGGAACGCAACGCGATTGTAGAACACGCCATTCGCCAAGCGAACATTGAAGGCGCTGACTCCAAGCTCTTTCAGGGCCCGACGGCTATTGCCGTTGGCGGAGATATCGCCTCGGTGGCTAAAACGTTGGTGGACTTCCAGAAAAAGTTTGCGGCTTTGAAGCTCAGAGCTTGTTATTCTGACGGCGTATGGTACAACGAAGAACAGGTTAAACAATTGGCTACCATTGGTACCAAGGAAGAAAACCTCTCCAAGTTGGCCGGTGCGTTGTACAACGCAGTTGCGCAGTCTGCTCAAGTCCTGCAAGCTCCGATACGGGATTTTGCCTACGTCATCAAAGCTTTGGAAGAAAAACAAGGCAAATAATGGCGTATGCACCGTTAGGTGCGCCGGAGGTTCTTTTACAGAAGCGGTTTTGTTTTTGTCTGGGGGATTTAGCCCAAGCGGCTTTTCCCCCTTGGCAAGGGGCAAGTACCGTTGCGGATTTTTAATAAATCCGGCCGCCGGAAGGTAAAATCTAAACCCGCCAAAGTGCGGTAGTAGCCCGAAAGGATAAATGCACGGGCCTAAACTCGGTTTAGGCAGAAGGCAGCTACTCTATATAAACAAGGAAACATTAAAAATGGCTAAAATGACCAAAGAAGAATTAGTAAATGCTATTGCTGAACTCACCGTTCTGGAACTTTCCGAACTCGTGAAAGCTATTGAAGAAAAATTCGGCGTTAAGGCTGCCGCTCCCGCTGTGGCCGTTGCTGCTGCTCCTGCTGCTGCCGGTGCTGCCGCTGCCGAAGAAAAAGATGAATTCAACGTTGTGTTGACCGCTGTTGACGCTGCCAAAAAAATCAGCGTTATTAAAGTGGTGCGCGAAATCACCGGCTTGGGCTTGAAAGAAGCCAAAGACTTGGTGGAAGGCGCCCCGAAAGCCGTAAAAGAAAACGTTGCCAAAGCCGAAGCTGAAGAACTGAAGAAGAAAATCACCGAAGCCGGCGGCACCGTAGAACTCAAATAGTAGCACAACGTATTATTTAAGCCCATGTCCCCGCGCTTGCGCGGGGCTTGGGCTTGCGTACCCCCCAAGGCGTTTGGGTATTTAAGCAGTCTACCAGTTGTTGCGAGTGCGTGCAACCACCGGCGGACCGCTTACAAAAAAGCAGCAGGATATTGGCAAAATGATTGAAAAGCAAATAAATTTCGGCAAAATCTCCACCAAGCTCCCTTTACCCGATTTACTGGATATGCAAAAACGTTCCTTTGCGGACTTTTTGCAAACCGATGTTCCCCCGTCTAAACGGGAACTCAGAGGCCTTCAGGCCGCATTTGAAGACGTATTCCCTATTGAAGCCCCCGACGGGAGCATGAGACTTGAATTTTTGAAGTATGAATTTGGAACCCCGCGCTACGCCACGCCGGCCGAAGCCACCGTGCGCGACAGCACTTATTCTGTCCCGCTTAAAGCGCTTTTGCGCCTGTATGTAAAACAGAAAAACGGGAAAATGAAAGAAGCCTCCGACCAAGACGTCACCTTGTGTGATGTGCCGCTCATGACGGATGCCGGTTGCTTTGTGTATAACGGGGCCGAACGTGTGGTGGTCAGCCAGATGCACCGCTCTCCGGGGATTATTTTTGAAGAAGACGAAGAAAAGAAACAGTCCACCTTTGGTAAACGCCTGTATGTGGCGCGTATTATTCCGTACCGCGGCGCGTGGATTGAATTTTCGTTTGACTTGATGAACGCCCTTTGGGTACGCATTGACCGCAAGAAAAAAGTGTTAGCTTCCACGTTCCTGCGCGCTTGTGGTTTGGAAACCAACGCACAGATTATCCAAACTTTCTATAATTGCGAAGATGTGGCCGTTAAACCGACCGCTATTGAAAACGTCATCGGCCGCTATGCCGCAGATGATATTTACGACCCGTCCACCGGCGAAGTACTTTGGAACTTAGACGAAAAAGCCGCCTTGCCGATTGATGATAAGCTTTTCAAAACGTTAATTGAAAAGAACGTAAAAACCATTAAAGTAATTGCCGGCAAACCCCGTCAGGAAGACCCCGGTATTTTGGCCACGCTGGAACACCGCAAGGATTCCATCCGCACCGCTGCCGAAGCCCAAGCCGAAATCTATAAAAAGATGAGAGGGCAGGACTTTGTGGTAAAGGAACAGGCCGAAACGTTCTTGGATAACTTGATTTTTGATAACATCCGCCGCTATGACCTCAGCTTTGTGGGCCGCTATAAAATCAACAAAAAATTCCACAAGCTGTTTGATTTAATCGGCAAAAACAAATTCAAAAAGTTCACCGCTCCGTCCGATAAACGCCGCACGTTGTCGCCGGAAGATATTGTAGTGACCGTAAAGTATTTGCTGGCCTTGAACGCCGGCGAAGACGCCCAAAAAATGTATGGCGACGATATGGTCTTTAAGGTGGACGATATTGACCACTTGGGCAACCGCCGTATCCGCGGGATTGGGGAATTGTTGGAAAACCAAATCCGCGTGGGGCTTTCCCAAATGGCAAAAACGGCGCGTGACCGCATGAACCGCGAGCTGACCTCTTTTACGCCCCGCGCGTTGGTCAACGCCCAGCCGGTGCAAGCCATTATCCGCAAATTTTTCGGTACGTCCCAACTGTCCCAGTTTATGGACCAAATCAACCCGTTAGGGGAATTGACCCACAAACGCAGACTTTCCGCTTTAGGTCCCGGCGGTTTGAACCGCAAACGTGCCGGCTTTGAAGTGCGCGACGTACACTATACCCACTATGGCCGCGTGTGCCCCATTGAAACGCCGGAAGGCCCGAACATCGGGTTGATTACCTCTTTGGCGTGCTATTCTAAAGTCAATAAATTCGGTTTGATTGAAACCCCGTACCGCAAAGTAGAAAACGGGAAAGTGACCGATAAAATTGAATCCTTAACCGCCGACGAAGAAGACGATAAATTCGTGGCACAGGCCAATACGCCTATGGACGAAAAAGGCAAAATTACTGCCGATTCCGTACAGGGCCGTATCCGCGCGGACTATCCGCTCGTTTCCCCCAAGGAAGTGGACTATATGGACGTGTCCCCCTTGCAGGTTATCAGCGTATCCGCCGCGTTAATTCCGTTCTTGGAACACGACGACGCCAACCGTGCCTTGATGGGCTGCAACATGCAACGTCAGGGTGTGCCGCTGCTCATTACCGAAGCCCCTTATGTGGGTACCGGTATTGAACACGAAGTCGCCCGCGACTCCGGTACCGCCGTGGTTGCTAAGCGCGACGGCGTGGTGCAATTTGCCGACGCTTCCAAAATTATCGTGCAAGCCAAAGACGGTTCCAATGATGTATATGAACTTTTGAAATATAAACGCTCCAACCAAGATACCTGCATCAACCAACGCCCGATTGTATTTACCGGCGATAAAGTGGTGCAAGGGCAAGTGTTGGGCGATGGCCCGTCCATGGATAACGGCTATTTGGCGTTGGGCCGCAACGTGCTGGTAGGTTTTATGTGCTGGGAAGGGTATAACTACGAAGACGCCATCTTGGTTTCCAGCCGCTTGGTAAAAGAAGATATGTTTACCTCTATCCACCTGCACGAATTTACCGTGGACTCCCGCAACACCAAACTGGGCGCGGAAGAAATCACCCGCGATATTCCGAACATTGGTGCGGAAGCGCTTTCTCACTTGGATAACGACGGTATTGTGTTGCCGGCCACGGTAGTGGAACCGGGGGATATTTTAGTAGGTAAAGTGACCCCGAAAGGCGAACAGCAATTAACGCCGGAAGAAAGATTGTTAAAAGTAATCTTCGGTAAAAAAGCCGACGACGTGGTGGACGCCTCCTTGCGCGTTCCGCCCGGCACCAGCGGCAAAGTAATCGGCACCCGCGTATTTGTACGCAAAGAAAAACTGACGAAAGCCGAAGAAAAAGCCCGCTTGAAAGCGTTGGAAGACGAAAAAGACTCTACGCTGGAACTTTTGAAAGAACAACGCAAACGCGCTTTGGCCAATGCCAAAGAAACGCTGAAAGATGCGGAATATAAGAAAGAAGAATCCCGCCTGAACGCGTTGTATAAATTGATGGAGAAAAAAGCGGAAGAACACTTCGCTCGTGAAATTGAATTCTCTAAACAAGGGGATGAACTGGGCGTGACGGTCAACAAATCCGTCAAAGTGTTTATTGCTTCTAAACGCAAATTGCACGTAGGGGACAAAATGTCCGGCCGCCACGGGAACAAAGGTGTGGTGGCGCGTATTTTGCCGGAAGAAGATATGCCGTTCTTGCCGGACGGCACTCCGCTGGATATTGTGCTTTCTCCGTTGGGTATTCCTTCCCGTATGAACGTGGGCCAGTTGTTGGAAACCATGCTCGGTTGGGCGGCGCACTACTTGCATTACAATGCCGCTACGCCGGTGTTTGACGGCCCGAGTGAAGCCAAAGTGGTGGAAGAAATCCGCAAAGCAAAAGAGAAAATTTTGGACGACAAAGGACTTACGGGTAAAGCGCGTGCCGAATACGCCGCCAAATACCTGCCGGACGATTACTGCCGTATCACGCTGTACGACGGCCGCACCGGCGAACCGTTTGAAGAAAAAGTGACTATCGGCTACAAATATATGTTGAAACTGATTCACTTGGTGGAAGACAAGGTTCACGCCCGTTCCACCGGTCCTTACAGCTTAATTACGCGCCAGCCCTTGGGCGGTAAAGCCCAGTTCGGCGGTCAGCGCTTCGGGGAAATGGAAGTGTGGGCCATTGAAGGTTATGGCGCAACGTATACGCTGCAAGAATTCTTGACGGTCAAGTCCGACGACTTTGTGGGCCGCACCAAAATGTACGAATCTATCGTAAAAGGCGAAGCCCCTGCCCAACCCGGTGTGCCGGAATCCTTTAAGGTATTAATTAAAGAATTGCAGGCGCTCGGTTTAAGTGTGGACTTGCTGAAGAAAGTGGACGAAGAAGGCGCGAACGGCGCGCCTTCCGCCTCCGAAAAATTGGTTGAGGCCAAAGACGCCGATGTTGAGGCGGGAATTGTGACGAAATAGCGTTCGGAGCTTTTGAAAATGCAAACGAAAAAAGTGAAAAAACTTAGCGAATTAAATTTCTTTGATTTTGATGCCATCAAATTGGGCATTGCCAGTCCGGAACAGATACTGTCCTGGTCTTACGGGGAAGTAAAAAAACCGGAAACCATTAACTACCGCACGCTCAAGCCGGAGCGCGACGGTCTGTTCTGCGA
The DNA here is from genome assembly GCA_934662565.1 of uncultured Elusimicrobiales bacterium. GTDB lineage: Bacteria > Elusimicrobiota > Elusimicrobia > Elusimicrobiales > Elusimicrobiaceae > Avelusimicrobium. The sequence continues at coordinate 41,699 of CAKUKI010000006.1, read as the reverse complement.
ACGTATCTTCGGGCCGACCAAAGACTACGAATGCGCCTGCGGTAAATACCGCTGGGTAAAATTCAAAGGGATTCAGTGCGACCGCTGCGGTGTGGAAATTACCGAAGCGAAAGTGCGCCGCGAACGCATGGGCCATATTGAACTGGCCGTGCCGGTGGCCCACGTTTGGTTCTTGCGCAAAAATCCGTCCCGCATTGGTATTATTTTGGATATGCGTACCAGCGATTTGGAACGTGTGGTGTACTATGCCGCCTATGTGGTTATTGAAGACTGCGTGGATAGCGTGACCGGCCGCACGGACTTCAAAAAAGGCACCTTGCTCCGCGACGACCAAGTGCGTGAAGCCCGCAAAAAACACGGTGCCCGCTTGAAGGTGGACATTGGGGCTCCGGCTATCCAAAAATTATTGGAAGGCATTGATTTTGATAAAGAAATTCCGGCCCTGCACGAACAGTTGAAAAACACGCAGAGCGAACTGGAACGCACCAAACTTATCCGCCGCATTAAAACCATGGAAGAATTTAAGGAAAGCGGCAACCGCCCCGAATGGATGATTATGAGCGTACTGCCGGTAATTCCGCCGGACTTGCGCCCGCTCGTTCCGCTGGATGGCGGCCGTTTTGCGGCTTCTGACTTGAACGACTTGTACCGCCGCATCATCAACCGCAACAACCGCTTGAAACATATTGAATCCTTGCGCGCGCCGGAAGTGATGATTTATAACGAAAAACGCCTCCTGCAAGAAGCGGTGGACGCGTTGATTGAAAACGGTGCCCGCGGTAAAGTTTCTATCGGCCCCGGTGGCAGACCGCTGAAATCTCTTTCTGACAGCATTAAAGGTAAACACGGTCGTTTCCGCCAGAACTTGCTGGGTAAACGCGTGGACTATTCCGGCCGTTCCGTCATTGTGGTAGGCCCGAACTTGAAACTGCACCAGTGCGGTTTGCCGAAACTGATGGCGTTGGAACTTTTCAAACCGTTTATCATTGGCGAATTAATGAAGAAAGAAGGCGTCACCTTAAAATCCGCCAAAAAAATGTTGGAGCGCGTCCGTCCGGAAATTTGGGATATTTTGGAAAAAGTGACCAAAAATCATCCGGTCCTTTTGAACCGCGCCCCCACCTTGCACCGCTTGGGTATTCAGGCGTTTGAACCGGTACTGATTGAAGGTAAAGCCATTCAGTTGCACCCGCTTACCTGTGCCGCTTTCAACGCTGACTTCGACGGTGACCAGATGGCCGTTCACGTGCCGCTTTCTTTGGAAGCCCAAATGGAAGCCCGCGCGCTGATGTTGGCCTCCAACAACATTTTATCGCCCGCGTCCGGCAAGCCGATTGCCACGCCGTCCCACGATATGGTATTGGGTATTAACTTTATTACCACCATTAAGGACGGCGACATTGGCGAAGGCTCTATCTTCGGCAGCAAAGAAGAAGCCCTCGTGGCGTTGGAATACGGCAAGCTGTCTTTGCATGCTAAAATTAAAGTGCGCGGCTTAAACGTAATTGCCGAAGCCGGCTTGAACCCGAAGGAAGAAGGCGACGCCTCCAAATGGAAAGATTTTACTTCCGTGGGCCGCATTATTTTCAACCAAGTTATGCCCGAAGGCTGGGAATACATCAACAAGACTGTGGACAAAAAAGTCTTGGCCGCGTTGGTGGACGAATGCTATAAGAGCAAAAAATACGGCCGCTATGCCGCCGTGCAGCTTTTGGATAACATTATGAAGATGGGCTACCACTATGCTACATTGTCCGGCTTGTCTATTTCCGTGGCGGATATGACGATTCCGTCTGCCAAACAGAAATACATTACGGATGCCAAAAAGCAAGTGGCCCAAATTCAGGCTCAGGCGGACGCCGGTATCATTACCGAAGGCGAACGCTATAACAAAGTGATTGATATTTGGACCCGCGTGACGGATGACGTGGGTAGCGAACTCTTCAAAGAAATGAAAAAATTTGAAGATTCCAAATATGACCCCACCAATAAGGAACACAGCGGACAGCGCTTTAACTCCGTCTATATGATGGCCGATTCCGGCGCCCGCGGTTCCCGCCAACAGGTGCGCCAGCTGGCCGGTATGCGCGGTTTGATGGCTAAACCGCAGAAAAAACTGACCGGCGGTCAGGGTGAAATTATTGAAAACCCGATTACCGCTAACTTCCGTGAAGGGCTGTCCGTGTTGGAATACTTTATTTCTACGCACGGTGGTCGTAAAGGTCTTTCCGATACGGCTTTGAAAACGGCCGACGCCGGTTATTTAACCCGCCGTTTGGTGGACGTAGCCCACAACGTAGTAATTACGGAAGAAGACTGCGGCACCCACAACGGGATTGTGGTTAAATCCTTGATGAGCGGCGAAGATATGGTGGAACCGATTGAAGAACGTATCTTGGGCCGCACCAGCTTGGAAGACGTGGTGGTCAAAACCAAAGACGGTAAAGATTTAACCATCATTAAAGAAGGCGATTTGATTACGCTGGAACAGAGCAAACTGGTCAAACAATATGGGGTGGAATCCGTACGCATCCGCTCCGTGCTGACCTGCGAAGCGCCGTTCGGCGTGTGCGCCCGCTGCTATGGCTTGTCCTTGGCTACCGCAACCAGAAGCAACCCCGGTGATTCCGTGGGTATTATTGCGGCCCAGTCCATCGGCGAACCGGGTACCCAGCTTACGTTGCGTACGTTCCACATCGGTGGTACGGCGTCGCGCGTGTTGGCCCGCAGTCAGGCGGTTGCCGAAATTTCCGGCAAAGTGACCTTCAAAGATATGAAGCTCATTACGGACCGCTTTGATAAAAAAATCTGCATTTCCCGCAATGGCTCTATCTTTGTAGAGGCCGGAAATGGTACAATAAAAGAATATAAGATTCAGTATGGTGCGGCCGTGTACACCGCGGACAAAGCCCATGCTGAAAAAGGGACGCTGCTGGCCGAATGGGACCCGCACTCTATTCCTGTATTGGCGGAAGTGACCGGAACGGTTAAACTTTCCGACGTAGTGGAAGGTATTACCTTGCAGGAAGAACGCAACAAAGTGACGGGTGTTATTGAGCGTAAAATCATTGCCAGCCGCATGGGCAAAAAGAACCCGCGTATCAGCATTGAAGGCAAAGGCGCCAAGATGAACTTGCCGTTGCCGATTGATACAATTTTGATGGTAGAAAGCGGGGAAGACGTAGAACCCGGTGATATTTTGGCAAAAATCGGCCGTGAAGCCGGCGGTACCAAAGACATCACGGGCGGTCTGCCCAGAATTGCGGAATTGTTTGAAGCCCGCCGCCCGCGCAATCCGGCCATTATTGCCGAGTTTGAAGGGATTGTGAGCTTGGAAACGTCCCCAAAAGGTTTGATTGAAGTAGTCGTGCGGAATGAAGAAACCAATCAGGTTAAACAGTACAGCATTCCGCAAGGTAAACACTTGGTCGTGTACGAAGGCGACCACGTCGGCGTGGGTGAAGCCCTGACCGACGGCGCGATTGACCCGCACGATGTGTTGCGTGTCAAAGGCGATAAAGAAGCACAAGAGTTCCTGTTAAACGCCATTCAGGAAGTGTACAGACTGCAGGGCGTGACGATTAATGACAGACATATTGAGGTTATTGTCCGTCAGATGTTGGGGAACGTAAAAATTCTGGACGCGGGCGACACTGCGTTCCTGAAAGGTGAAATCCGCAGCAAAGCCAGCTGGCTCAGAGAAAACGCTAAGATGAAAGCGGCCGGCAAAAACTTGGCGGATGCGGAAACCATCCTTTTGGGTATCAGCAAAGCATCCCTCGCTTCCGAATCGTTTATATCCGCGGCAAGCTTCCAAGAAACCACCAAGGTTTTGACGGATGCCGCAATTACGGGCCAGATAGACGAATTGCAAGGCCTGAAAGAAAATGTAATCGTAGGCCATTTGATACCGGCGGGTACGGGTATTTCCGCCAGACAAATTGCCGAAGAGTTTGAAGAAAAACGCAAAGAAACAGGAGAGAAGTAATGCCAACAGTAAACCAATTAGTGAAATACGGACGGGCGAAAGAAATTCACAGAACGAAATCCCCGGCGTTGCAAGCTTGCCCTCAAAGAAGAGGCGTCTGCACCCGTGTTTATACCACAACCCCCAAAAAGCCTAACTCTGCTTTAAGAAAGGTTGCCCGTGTAAAGTTGACCTCCAAAGTGGAAGTCACCGCTTACATTCCCGGTGTGGGCCACAACTTGCAGGAACACTCTATTGTGTTAGTGCGCGGTGGCCGTGTGAAAGACTTGCCGGGTGTGCGCTATCACATCATTCGCGGCGCGTTGGACGCGTCGGGCGTTGAAAACAGAAAACAGGGCAGATCTCTTTACGGCGTAAAGAGACCCAAGGCCGGTAAATAATTTAGGAGTTAGAACAGTATGCCTAGAAAAGGTTTAAGACCCAGAGACAGAAGACCGCAACCCGCGCCGGATTTTAAGTACAATTCCGTGTTGGTTTCCCGGTTTATTAACAAATTGAATTTTGAAGGTAAAACTTCCGCCGCCGAAAAAGTATTAGACGGCGCCATGGCTATCATTGCCGAAAAAACCAAAGAAAACGCGTTGGACGTATTCAATAAATGTATTGAAAACGTCCGCCCGTTGGTGGAAGTAAAAGCCCGCCGCGTGGGTGGTGCTACTTATCAGGTTCCTACGGAAGTAAAACCGTTGCGCAGCACCTCTTTGGCTATGCGCTGGCTGATTGGCGCCGCGCAAAGCCGCAAAGGCCGCCCGATGGCTGAAAAATTGGCCGAAGAAATCATCTTGGGCGCCAAAAAAGAAGGCACCGCTTTCAAGAAAAGAGAAGACGTGCATAAAATGGCCGAAGCCAACCGCGCTTTTGCCCATTTCAAATGGTAATTGGGAACTAAAGATATGGCTGAATTCAAAACCTATCCGTTAGATAAAATCAGAAACATCGGTATTATCGCGCACATTGACGCCGGTAAGACCACCACCTCTGAAAGAATCCTTTACTATACCGGTAAAGTGCATAAAATCGGGGAAACGCACGACGGCGCGTCCGTGACGGACTGGATGGAACAGGAACGCGAACGTGGTATCACCATCACCTCCGCCGCCATTTACTGCGTTTGGAAAGATTGCCAACTCAACATTATTGACACCCCCGGCCACGTGGACTTCACCGCCGAAGTGGAACGTTCTTTGCGCGTTCTGGACGGCGCTGTGTGCTGCTTTGACGGCGTACAGGGCGTGGAACCGCAGTCTGAAACCGTATGGCGTCAGGCTGATAAGTACCATGTACCCCGTATTGCTTACATCAACAAGATGGACCGCATCGGTGCGGACTTTGTCCGCTCTGCCAACTCCATTAAGGAAAAACTGGGCGGCAACGCTTGCCCCATTCAGCTTCCTGTCGGCGCCGAAGATAAATTCGTCGGCGTGGTGGACTTGGTAAAAATGAAAGCCATTATTTGGGACGGCGACCACAACGGCGCCACCTTTAACGAGGTAGAAATTCCGGCGGACCTGAAAGAAGCGGCCGAAAAAGCCCACTTGGAAATGATTGAAAAGCTGGCGGATTTTGATGAAGCCTTAATGGAACGCTACTTGAACGGCGAAACGAACTTCACCGTTGAAGAAATTAAAAAAGCCATTCGTAAAGGCACCTTAACGGGTAAATTCTTCCCCGTGATTTGCGGTTCCTCTTACAAAAACAAAGGCGTTCAACCCTTGTTGGACTGCGTGAACGATTATCTACCCTCTCCTGTGGACGTTCCCGCTGTCAAAGGGACCAACCCCAATACGGGCGAAGAAGAAACCCGCAAACCGTCCAACTCGGAACCGTTCTGCGGCTTAATCTTCAAAATTCAAACGGACCCGTTTGTGGGTAAATTAAGCTTCTTCCGCATTTATTCCGGTATGCTTAAAGCCGGTGATACGGTTTTCTTCCCGGGCAAAAACGCTTCCGAACGCTTCGGCCGTATGATGCGTATGATGGCCGACAAACGCGAAGAAGTGAAAGAATTGGGCGCCGGCGAAATTGCCGCCACCGTGGCTATTAAAAATGCCCGCGTGGGGCAAACCATTTGCTCCCCGGACCACCCGATTGTGCTGGAAAGCATTACTTTCCCTGAACCGGTAATCTCCATTGCCGTGGAACCCAAATCCAAGGCTGATGAAGAAAAAATGTCCAACGCGCTGGCCCGCTTGGCCGAAGAAGACCAAACCTTCCGCGTGCATACGGATGAAGAAACCGGCCAAACCGTTATTTCCGGTATGGGTGAACTCCACTTGGATATTATTGTTGACCGCATGAAACGCGAATTCAACGTACAAGCCAACGTGGGCGCGCCGCAGGTTGCGTATCGCGAAACCATCACCAAAACGGTGGAACAGGAAACCAAGTTTGTGCGCCAGTCCGGCGGTCGTGGTCAATACGGTCACGTCTTCCTTAGACTGGAACCGCAGGAAAAAGGCAAAGGGTTTGAATTCGTTAACGAAATCACCCAAGGCCGTATTCCGAAAGAATACATCCCTGCTATTGAAAAAGGCTGCCGCGAAGCGCTGGATTCCGGTGCAGTGGCCGGATACCCCTTGGTGGATATTAAAGTGGCCGTGTTTGACGGTTCCTTCCACGAAGTGGACTCCTCCGAAATGGCCTTTAAGATTGCCGCCTCTATGGCTTTGAAAGACGGCGCCAAGAAAGCCAACCCGATTATTCTGGAACCTATCATGAAAGTAGAAGTAGTGGCTCCGGAATCCAACTTGGGCGATATTATTGGTGACTTGAGCTCCCGCCGTGGCCAAATCGGCGAAATGGGTGTGCGCGGCAACGTGCGCTATGTACGCGCCGAAGTGCCGCTGGCCGAAATGTTCGGCTATGCCACCAACGTCCGCTCCTTATCTCAGGGCCGCGCGTCGTTCACCATGGAACCCAGCCACTATGCTGAAGTCCCGGCGAACGTTGCCAAAGCCATTATTGAAAAGAGAACGGCTGAAAAGGCTGCCGCCTAATCAGGTTGCAACTTTAACAATTACGGAACGCCTGCCAAAAGCGGGCGTTCCGTTTTTTGTCTGGCAGCGGAACGGTGGCCTGCGGCAGAGCCAGAGTAAAAGTGCCACCAAAGTGCTGGCGCTTTCCGGCTTGTTATTTGCTACAATACTGAATATGAGATTGTATGTGATTTTTGGGGTGGCTTGTTTGCTGGTGGCCGGTTGCGCGCCCAGTTTGCAAAAACATCAAAACCAGCTGTTCGCCCATTTTGTAGCGCAGGCCCATGTGGCTTGCGCGGCGGATGAAGAGTGCACGGCGGTGCTGCTTTCGTGCCGTTATCCCAAATGGGGGTATGCTGCCATTAACCGGTTGGAACTGGAGGATGTAAAGCGCATTCGCCAAGCCGATTGGTACACCCGTTGTAAAAAAGAACCGCCGCCGGCGGATGACATCCCCACCCGTTGCGTGGCTGGGCGGTGCCAATTAGTAAACCCATAAACAGATTTGGTATAATATAAAAATCTTATCATGGAGAATTTTATGCTAAAACAAACTGCTGTCTGCCTGCTATTGCTGGCTGGCGTGTTGGGGGCGGGGTGCTCGTCAGCGCCTAAAAAGGCCGCCACCTATGCCCAAGTGATTCAGGCAAACCAAGATTGCCAAACGGACGCCGATTGCGTGGCGGTAAACCGTTCCTGCTGCCGTTGTGACGGAAAAATAGCCGTCAACCGCCGTGTGGCCGGAACCTTGCGCGCCAAGTGGCTCAGCGAATGTCCCACCGCTGTTTGCACCCAAGAAATGTGCTATACGGACTTGAGTGTTTCCTGCCAAGCCAACCGTTGTGTGGGTACTGCGGTCAAATAGGTTTATGAAAATGTATCAAAAAATCTTGTTCTGCGTTTGTGCGGCTCTTTTTGTGGGGGCTTGCACCAACCATAGCGCCTCGGTGAATGCCGTACCGGCAGAATATGCTAAATTAGTGGCTTCGGCCAGCAAAGCCTGTCAAACGGACGCTGATTGCGCGGCTGTGCAAAAGGGCTGCTGCCCTTGCGCCGGCTACGAGGCTGTGAATGCCCAAGTAGCCCCCAAACTGCAAAAAAAGTTGGAAAAAGCCTGTGGTTTGGCTGCGTGCACCTTGGAAATGTGCTACGAAGAAATTACGCCTAAATGCGTAAAGAACCAATGCGCGGGGGAACCAAAACCCATGTCCGCGTATAGGATGAAATAGGGGATATATATGAAGAAAGTTCTTTTTGTGATGTTCGCCGCCGGATTAGTTGCCGCGTGCGGTACTGCCCGCCAAAATGTGGGGATTAATGCCGTTCCGGCTCAATTAACCAAAGCGGTAGCCGCGGCAGATAAAGCCTGCCAAACGGATGCCGATTGCGTGGCCGTGCAGAAAGGCTGCTGCCCTTGTGCCGGTTATGAAGCCGTGAGTAAAACGGCGGCCCAAAAGGTTCAAGCGGTGTTGGATAAAGCCTGCGCCAATGGCGGTTGCACGCGCGAAGCGTGCTATACGCGCATTACCACCCAGTGCGTGAGTCACGTTTGCACGGGGACCTTGGTGGCCCCGCGTGCTGTAGCTTTATAAGTTGTTAAAATAACAAAAGGCCGGCCCGAAAGCCGGTCTTTTTGTTTGTAAAGAAAGCAACGTCCGGTTTGTATTGGAGAATACCTTTACAACCCTAAACAGATTTTATACAATATACATAAGCGAATTTTAGGCGTTGGATTTGAACGCAAAACGGTGAAAATTGTTAGTAAAAATTCTACGCAAACGCCCCTGAATTTTGGTATAATAAATAGTACCGAATTTAGACGCATGGCAGAGAAATTCCTTACCGGCCCGACGAGAAAGACGACCGGTGAAGGTTTTTCTGCCCTATAATTTTTTATTAAAAGTTGTTTTAAGGAAATCAAAAATGGCAGAAAAAACTGAAAAGAAAGCTCACGTGCTGAGCCAAGAAAGAATCCGCATTAAACTGCGTTCTTATGACCATCGCATGTTGGACACCTCGGTTTCCCGCATTGTGGAAACTGCCCAAAAAACGGGTGCCATCGTGGCGGGTCCTGTTTTGTTGCCGGTTCGGATTAAAAAGTACACCGTACTTCGCTCTCCTCATACCGACAAGAAAAGCAGAGAACAGTTTGAAATGCGTATTCACAAAAGACTTATTGACTTGAAAAGCCCCACCTCCAAAACTGTGGACGAACTGATGAAATTGGATTTGCCCGCCGGTGTGGATGTGGCCATTAAAAGCAATTAATAGGAAATACAGACACTATGACAGAAGAAATCAAACAAGCTGCTGGTGCCCAAGAGGCAACGCCCGTTGCTGAAGTGGCCAAAGCAGAAACTGTCAAAGAAGCTCCCGAATCTTTCCGCTTTGTAATTGGGGAAAAAGTCGGCATGACGCAGCTCTTTGATGAAAAAGGCAATCTGCATGGCGTATCCGTTGTAAAAGCGGGTCCGTGCAAGGTTGTGCGTGTCAGAACCATGGAAAAAGACGGCTACAACGCCGTTTGCGTGGGTTTTGGCGAAGTGAAAGAAAGCAAGCTTAACAAACCCGAACTCGGGTACTTCAAAAAAGTAAACGCCGCGCCGGTTAAACACATGAAAGAATGCCGTGTTGCCGACGTGAACGGTTTTGAAATCGGCCAAGTCATTTCACTTGAAAAAGTATTCAAACCCGGCGACTATGTAGACGTTCAGGGTAAAATTAAAGGCCACGGTTTCGCGGGCGCTATGAAACGCCACGGTTTCGCCGGCCAGCCGGATTCCCACGGTGCTTCCGACAGATGCCGCGCACCGGGTTCTTTGGGTTCCCGCCGCTCCTTGGGTAAAGTGCTTTCCGGCCAGCGCATGGCTGGTCATTACGGCACCACCACCCATACCGTATCCAAAATTGAAGTTATCAAAGTGGACAACGAAAACGGACTCCTTTTCCTGAAAGGTTCCGTACCGGGTGCCAAAGGCTCCATCGTGTCCGTGTTGGAAACTTCCAAAAACAGAAAACATGTAGTGGCTCCCGTGGTGCAGAAAATCTCTGCTTCCAAAGCCGCTAACAAGAAGTAAGGACTTGGACCTATGGAAACAAAAGTTTTAGATATTAAAGGTAAAGAAAAAGGGACCTGCGCTCTGCCGGAAAGCTTGTTTGCCGTCAAAGCCAACCCTACCTTCTTGCACGAAGTCGTCACTGCTTTCTTGGCCAACCAAAGAAGCGGCACCGCCGATGTGAAAACCCGCAGTGAAGTTTCCGGCACCGGCAAAAAACCGTGGAAACAGAAAGGCACCGGCCGCGCCCGTCAGGGCAGCTTGCGTGCCCCGCAATTCCGCCACGGTGGTGTAGCTTTCGGGCCCACCCCGCACTCTTACCGCCAAGAATTGCCGGTTGCCAAACGCCGCTTGGCTTTGGCTATGGCGCTTTCCACCAAATTGTCTGAAGGTAATTTGGTTGTATTGGAAGATTTGAAAGTATCCGAACCCAAAACCAAAGCGTTTGCCGCTGTGTTGGAAGCTCTTTCTGCCGGCCGCAAACCGTTGTTGTTGGGCAATTTTACGGATGCGAACACCAAACTGGCCGGCCGCAATATTGCCGGGCTGACGCACCTGCTTCCGGAAGATATTAATGCCTATGTTGTGCTCAACAGCACCAAGGTTATTATGACCAAAGAAGCGTTGGAAAAAATCAGCGCCACGTTTGCCAAGGAGGCCAAATAATGACCCGTACTTACGATATTCTTAAAAAGCCTCTTTTGACCGAAAAGAGCCTGATTGCCAGAGATGCGCAAAACCGCTATGGTTTTGTCGTGTCCAAAGATGCATCTAAGGGCGAAATCAAAACTGCCGTAGAAAAGATCTTTAACGTCACTGTTGTTAAAATCAACACCATTACCGTCACGGGCAAAACGCACCGCATGGGCCGGTATGAAGGGAAAAGACCTGACTACAAAAAAGCTTTCGTCACCCTTAAAGAAGGCGATAAAATAGAAGTGGTGGAAGCCACTGCTAAGTAGAGTATTAAGGAGAACTACTAACTATGCCTATTAAGTCATTCAGACCTTATACCCCTTCCCGCAGAACCATTACGGTAGCCGATTTTTCGGAAATTACCAAAAAAACTCCGGAGAAGAGTTTAACCAAGGGTCTGCGCAAAACCGGCGGACGCAATAATACCGGTATGGTCATGGTGCGCCACATTGGCGGCGGCCATAGACGCGCTTACAGAACCATTGATTTTAAGAGAGAAAAACTTGGCGTGCCGGCCAAAGTGGTTGCTATTGAATACGACCCGAACCGCAGCGCCCGTATTTGTCTTTTAAGCTATGCCGACGGAGAAAAGAGATATATTCTTCATCCGGTGGGCGTAAAAGTGGGCGATGTGCTGATGTCCGGCCCGACCGCTGAAATTAAAGTGGGTAATTGCCTTGCTCTTAAAAACATTCCTGAAGGTACTTTTATCCACGCGATTGAACTGCAAGTCGGTAAAGGTGCGCAGTTGGCCAGAAGCGCCGGCTCTCAAGCCCAGCTGATGGCGCGCGAATCCGACTATGCCCACATTAAAATGCCGTCCGGCGAAATCCGCTTGGTACCCAGCGCCTGCTGCGCCACCATCGGCCAAGTCGGCAATGTGGACCACTCCAACGTGGTAATCGGCAACGCTGGCCGCAACCGCCAACGCGGTATTCGCCCCACGGTGCGTGGTAGTGCGATGAACGCGGTAGACCACCCGATGGGCGGTGGCCGCGGTCACGGTAAAGGCGGCAACATCCCGCGCTCTCCGTGGAACCAACAAACCCGCGGTTTGAAGACCCGCTCCACAAAGAAAGCGTTTGGCTGGATGATTGTCAGCGACAGAAGAAAAAACAAGGTTAAGTAATTATGGGAAGATCAACTAAAAAAGGTCCGTTTGTAGACATAAACCTGTTGGAAAAGGTTCAAGCGATGAACGCTTCCAACGAAAAGAAACCTATTAAAACGTGGGCAAGAGCCTGCACGATTGTTCCCGAATTTGTGGGACACACCTTCTTGGTGCACAACGGCAGAAAGTTCCTTCCCATTTACGTTTCCGAAAGAATGGTAGGTTATAAACTCGGTGAATTTTCTTTCACCCGGTTGTTCAAAGGTCACGGTGGTATGACGAAAGACTCCACCGCCTTGAAATAAGAGTTGAGGATTTGATATGGAAGCTTGTGCAAAAGCTAAATTTCAACGGTACGGTAGCCGCAAGGTGAACCTCGTATTGGACCAAATCCGCGGTAAAAATGTCAAAGCGGCGGAAGATGTATTGCCGTTTATTGCCAAAAGAACCTCGGACCTCGTGTTCAAAACGCTTCACAGCGCCGCTGCCAATCTGGAAGTAAAAGCGGGCAAAAAACTGGACATGACCAAAGTATTCATTAAAGAAGCTTTCGCCAATCTGGGGCCCAGCAACCACTTGAAAAGAGTGCAGCCCGGTCCGCAAGGCCGCGCTATGCCTTACAAAAAAAGCATGTGTCATCTGACTGTCATCGTCACCGATGAAAAAAAGGGAGGTCGCTAATTTATGGGACATAAGATTCACCCTCGGTCCATTAGACTGGGCTATATTCAGGATTGGCGTTCCCGCTGGTTCGCCCCCAAGAATATGCCGGCGTTAATCATGGAAGATTTCCAGATTCGCAAAATTGTAGATGACAAATTCAAAATGGCGGCCGTAAGCTATGTGGGCATTGAACGTGCCGGCGCTTTCTTGCGCTTGAACATTCACACCGCCCGCCCGGGCGTGGTGATTGGCAAAAAAGGTGCCGACATTGAAGCCCTGCGCAAAGAAATTGAAGCCCTTACCGGCAGCAAAACCTTTGTGAACGTCATTGAAATTAAGAGTCCGGAAACGGATGCTCAATTGGTGGCCCAATCTATCGCTATGCAGCTTGAAAAACGCGCCCACTACGGCGCCGCTATGAAGAAAGCGATTGAAAAAGCCCTTTCCGGCAAAGCGTTGGGTATCAAAATTATGGTATCCGGCCGCTTGGGCGGTGCTGAAATTGCCCGCACGGAATGGAAACGCGAAGGCCGCGTGCCGTTGCACACCTTGTGCGCGGATATTGACTACGGTTTTACCGAAGCGTCCACCATCAGCGGTAAGATTGGTATTAAAGTGTGGATTTTCAAAAGAACGCACTTTGCCAAATCTCCGAAAGAAATTATGCAGGAACTGAAAAAACATAGAGATATGGAAAGCGGTTCCGCCGAAGGCGTCACGGAAGTCGTTGCCCCGGCCAAGGAAGCTAAATAGAGGAATTTACTTATGTTAATGCCTAAAAGAGTAAAATATCGCAAACCGTTTAGCGCCCCCCGCATTAAAGGCAATGCCAAAAGAGGCGCCGAGGTTGTGTTCGGTGAATATGGGCTCAAAGCGTTAGAACCCAAATGGATCACCGCCCGGCAGATTGAATCTGCCCGTATTACGCTGTCCAGATTCATCAAGAAAAAAGGTAAACTCTGGATTCGCATTTTCCCGGATAAAGCCATCACCAAACACCCGGCTGAAACCCGTATGGGTAAAGGTAAAGGTGCTCCGGACCATTGGGTATGTGTCGTAAAGCCCGGCAGAGTTTTGTTTGAATTGGAAGGCGCCACGCTGGAAGATACCAAACAAGCTATGAAACTGGCCGCCGACAAACTGCCTATCAGAACTAAACTGGTGACGAGAAGATAGTATGAAAACGAACGAAAAAGAAGCTTTGAAACAAAAGACCTTAGCCGAACTGAACGAAGCGCTCGGCAAAGCGAAAGAAAAGAAATTCAACCTTCTTTTCAAACACAGCACCACCCCCATCGCCAACCCGATGGAAATCCGGGCTGTAAGACGCGAGATTGCTCTTCTGCAGACTTTGATTAACCAGAAGAAAGAGCAGAACTAGAGGTTTTAAGATATGGAAAAACAAGAATCCCGTGGACAGAGAAAAGTTCTCACCGGTGTGGTAGTGTCTGATAAGATGGACAAAACCCGCACCGTATTGGTGGAACGCTTAGTGCGCACCGGCTTATACAGCAAAACGCTGAAAAGAGCCGCCAAGTTTCATGCGCATGATGAAGGCAACGAGAGCAAAATAGGGGATAAAGTGGAAATTATGAGCACTCGCCCCGTGTCCAAAACGACCAAATGGCGCGTTTCCAAAATTGTGGAAAAAGCCAGAGCTTAGTTTTTATAAACTACGGAGTTATTAAACTATGATTCAACTCAGAAGCATTCTTAACGTGGCCGATAACTCGGGCGCCCGCAAAGTCCAGTGCTTTAAGGTGCGCGGTGGCCACCATCGGGATATTGCAACTTTGGGAGACGTTGTAATGTGCTCCGTCAGAGATGCAATCCCTACTTCCGCCATTAAAAAAGGCGACGTGGTGCGCGCAGTAGTAGTACGCGTAGCCCGTGAAAAAAGACGCAAAGACGGTTCCTATATCCGCTTTGATGACAACGCTGTTTGCATCATTAACGATAATGGCGAACCCAAAGGTACGCGTGTGTTCGGCCCTATTGCGAGAGAACTTCGGGAAAAGAACTTCCTGAAAATCATTTCGCTGGCCCCCGAGGTAGTATAGTATGATTATTAAGAAAAAAGATACTGTGTTGGTTTTGTCCGGTAAGGACAAAGGCAAGAAAGGCGAAGTGAAATCCGTAAACCCGACCAAAAACAAAGTAGTAGTGGTTGGTGTGAACATGATTTCCAAACACGTGAAGCCTTCCCAAAACAAACAAGGCGGCATCAACAAGATGGAAGCTCCGCTGGACGCTTCCAACGTAGCGATTGTGTGCAGCAAATGCAAAAAAGCCATGACCCCCAAAATGGAAGTGACGGGCGACGGCAAAAAAGTGCGTGTGTGCCGCAAGTGCAATCAGCCTATCATTTAATCTAGGTAAAGTTAAAATGACTAAAGAAACGAAAAAAACTGTGAACGTTCCGGCAGATTACCAGCCCAGACTGCAGAAACTGTACAAAGAAAAAGTACTGCCTGCGTTGCTTAAAGACATGGGCCAAAAAAGCCCCATGGCCGTACCCAAGCTGGAAAAAATCGTCATCAACATTGGCGTAAAAGAAGCCCGTGAAGACGTGAAAGCGTTAGACGTGGCCCGCGAAGACTTAACCGCCATCGCCGGCCAAGCTGCGCAAGTAAGAAAAGCCAAAAAATCTATCTCTAACTTCAAATTGAGAGAAGGTATGCCTATTGGTGTACGCGTGACCTTGCGCGGCGCCCGTATGTATGAATTTTTGGAACGCTTTATTAGCATTGCTTGCCCGCGTATCCGCGACTTCCAAGGCTTTAACGACAAAGCCTTTGACGGTAAAGGCAACTTGAACCTGGGTATTAAAGAACACTATATTTTCCCGGAAATTGACGTGGAAAAATCGCCCAAAGCCCATGGTATGAACATTACGTTCGTCACCACGGCCAAGAACGACGACGCCGGCCGCCTGCTCATGAATTATATGGGTATGCCTTTCCGCAAAGCGGCGGCTAAATAAGGAGCAAAAACTTTATGGCTACCAAAGCATGGGTTGCAAAAATGGCCAAAGACCAAAAGTTCGCTGTCCGGTATCATAACAGATGCCAGATTTGCGGCCGCGCGAGAGGTTATTATCGCGATTTCGGTCTTTGCCGTATCTGCCTGAGAAAGATGGCACACCAGGGTTTAATCCCGGGTCTTAGAAAATCAAGCTGGTAAAATTTACAGGAGGAGGCGCTCAACCGGATTAACTCCGCCAAGCGGAAAGTGTTTTGGAAGAGCAGCCTATACACATGGATCCAATCGCAGATTTCTTAACCAGAATAAGAAACGCCAACATGAAAAAGAAAGAAAAAGTGGATATCCCTTTTTCTAAGATTAAAACGGAAATTGCCCGCGTTTTGAAAGAAGAAGGCTATATTGCCAATTTCAAAGCCGTGCATAACGAAACCAAGGGCGGTGTGGTAAGAGTTTTCTTAAAATACACGCCTGAAAACGAATGCGTAATCCAAGGGCTCAGAAGAGTCTCCAAACCGGGGCAACGGGTGTACAGCGCGTACAACAACATTCCCAAAGTCCGCGGTGCGTTTGGCATTACCATTTTGTCCACTTCTAAAGGCATTATGACCGACAGCCAAGCCAAAGCCGCCAAGATGGGTGGCGAATTGTTGTGTCAGGTTTGGTAAGGGGGGAATATGAGCAGAATTGGTAAAAAAATCATCAACATTCCCGCTAAAACCAAAGTGGAAGTCAACGGCCAAGTAGTGACGGCCACCGGCGCGTTGGGTACGCTTTCGTACACTTGCCCGAATGACGTCACCATTAACTTCAAAGATAATGTGCTCTCTTTTTCTATTCCGGAAGGGAAAGAAAAACAGCTTAACGCCATTCACGGCACCACCCGCGCCAACGTCTCCAATATTATTGAAGGCGTGACGAACGGTTTTACCAAAGTGCTGGAAATTAACGGCTTGGGCTACCGCGCCAACGTGGCCGGCACAAAATTGAACATGGAATTGGGCTTCTCCCACCCCGTCAATTTGGACATTCCGCAAGGTTTGACCGTGACGGTGGACGGCAAAACGGGCGCCCTGTCCATCAAAGGCAGCAACAAGTTCCTCGTGGGCGATTTTGCGGCCAAAATCAGAAGAATCAGACCTCCGGAACCCTACAAGGGCAGCGGTATTAAATACCAAGGTGAACACATTGTTCGCAAAGCCGGTAAGACTGCTGCGGGAGGCAAATAATTATGGCTACTAAACAGGAAAGATATCAATACAGAAAAGACAGAAGCCGTGGGCATCTGTTAGCCACCGGTGCGCACAGACCCCGCCTGTCCGTTTACAGAAGCTTGAAATATATTTATGCCCAAATCATTGACGACAAGACCCACAGCACGTTAGTATCTGCTACCACCTTGTCTGCTGAATTGGAAGGTAAATATGAAGCTTCCGGCAAAAGCATTGAAGCCGCCAAAGCCTTGGGCGCCGTAATTGCCAAAAAAGCTTTGGAAAAAGGCATCACCGAAGTGATGTTTGACCGCGGCGGCAGAGTCTATCACGGCAGAATTAAAGCGCTTGCTGATTCCGCCAGAGAAGCAGGCTTGAAATTCTAATATTAAGGTGAATTTAATGTCTAACGAAACGCTGAAGAGCGAAAACAGAAAAGAAGCGAAAGGCAAAAGAGCCGAGTTTCAAAAAGCCAGACCGGCGTTGGAAGGTAAATCCACGGTTATCCACGTAGCCCGCACGGCTAAAGTGGTAAAAGGCGGTAAACGTTTTGGTTTCCGCGCGCTGGTAGTGGTGGGCAACGGCTCCGGCAAAGTAGGCGTGGCCATTGGTAAAGCAAACCAAGTGCAGTTGGCCATTGCTAAAGCGGAATCCCACGCCCGCAAACACATGATTACGTTTCCGATTGTGGGCGAAACCATTCCGCATGAAGTTATCGGCAAATTTGGCGCGGCATCCGTTTGGATGAAACCGGCCGCCCCCGGTACCGGTGTAATCGCCGGTGCGGGTGTGCGCTTGTTGTTTGAAGCCGCCGGCATCAAAGACGTCTTGGCCAAAAGCTTGGGCAGCACCAACCCGTGCAACTTGGTTTACGCCACGATGGAAGCTTTGAAAATGCTGAAGAACAAAGAAACCGTTGCAGTGTTGCGCGGTAAAGCCGAAAAACCGGCTGAAGCCCCGAAAGCCGAAGCGCAAGCCGAAGCTGCCAAGGCCGAATAGTTTTGTGGAGAAAATAAAATGGTAAAGTTGAATACTCTTTTCCCTAAACATGGCTCCAGAAAAGCCAAAAGACGCTTGGGTATCGGCCCCGGCTCCGGCTTGGGCAACTACTGCACCAAAGGTATGAAAGGGCAGACTTCCCGCTCCGGTAATACTCGCAAGGAAAGCAAAGAAGGCGGCCAGATGCCGCTTATCCGCCACACGCCTAAGAGCGGTTTTTCCAATAAGGATTTTGCCAGACGGTTTGACTATGTCAACGTAGGCACCTTGGAAAAATTGTTCAAAGCCGGTGCGGAAGTGACTCCGGAAGCCTTGAAAAAGGCCGGTGCCATTCATGATGTTTCCAGCGTGAAAGTGCTTGCCATGGGTGAGCTTACCAAAGCGCTGAAAGTGTCCGCCCACGGTTTTTCCGCCTCTGCTAAAGCGGCGATTGAAAAAGCCGGCGGCACTGTCACCGTTATTGAAAAGAAGACCAAATAATGGAAACCAACAATACGGTTGCAAATATTTTCAACGCCCCCGAACTCAAGAAGAGACTTCTCTTCTTGATAGGGGCGTTGGCTGTTTTCCGGATTGCGGCTGCAATCCCGATACCCGGCATTAATGCGGAAGTTTTGCGCCAGCTGTTTGCCCAACACGAAAACGGTATTTTAGGCTTTATGAATATCTTTTCGGGTGGGGCTTTGGGCAAATTCTCCATTTTAGCGCTAGGTATTATGCCGTACATCAACGCGTCCATTATCATGGGGCTCGTGCGCGGGGCGCATATTTTCCCTGCGTTAGACCGCATGCATAAAGAAGGCGAAAGCGGCAGAAGAAAAGAAAACCAAATCACCCGTATTTTTGCTTTGTTCTTAGCCGTCCTGCAAGGGGCGATGATGACCTTTGCTATTACCAAGGTGGAAGGCGCGGGCGGAATGTCGGCCGTGGTCAACCCCTCGGCTTGGTTCTTTATTACCACAGTTCTTACGCTGGCCGCAGGCACTATGTTTGTGATGTGGCTGGGTGAACAAATTACCGAAAAAGGCGTCGGGAACGGTATTTCGCTCATTATTTTTGCGGGTATCGTGGACCGTTTGCCCAGTGCGGTAATGGAAATTGTGAACCGCGTAAAAACGGACGAAATGGATTTCTTTATGGCGCTTGTAATTTTTGCCGCTGCGGTGGTAATTACGGCTTTGGTAGTGTGGCTGGAAACGGCCCAACGCCAAATACCGGTACAATACGCCAAACGTCAGGTAGGCAACAAAATGTATGGCGGGCAGACCAGCTATTTGCCGCTCAAAATAGACCAGAGCGGTGTGATTGCGGTAATCTTTGCCTCGTCTGTCATTTCTTTGCCGCTTACACTGGCCAGCTTCAACCGTGATGCCCACTGGGCCCAAGTGCTGATGAACTACATGAGCCACAATAACGTGTGGTATATGTTATTGTTCTCGGCGCTCATCATTTTCTTCTGCTATTTCTACAATTCTATGACCATTAACCCGTCCGATTTGGCAGATAACATGAAGAAATGGGGCGGCTTCATCCCGGGCATTCGCCCTGGTGAACCGACCAAAAACTACATTGAATGGGTCATGAACCGCTTGACGTTCTGCGGCGCCATCTTTGTTTGTTTGGTGGCTGTTCTGCCGGATTTCTTCCGTGCGGAATTTGGCGTGGATTTCTACTTCGGTGGTACCGCGCTGCTCATCGTGGTTGGTGTTGCTTTGGATACCGTCGGCCAAATCCAAGCCCATCTGTTGGCCCGCAATTATGAGCCGCTGATGAAAGGCAGCAAAAGGATTAAGGGGCGCTGGTTCAACGTCGGTCAATAATTTTTGGTAATTTTGGGAGATTTCGTTGTTGTTCATTCACTCGCATAACAAACAAGTATGCTTCGTGCATGAACGCCTAGAAATCTCCTCAAAATTCCCTAAAAATTCCGGTTTCTGGGGCGGGTTTACGCCCGGAACTGAAAAACGAAAAATTTGGGAAAGTGAGGCAAATTTCGTTGTTGTTCATTCTCTCGCATAACAAACAAGTATGCTTCGCGAATGCACGACTAGAAATCTCCTCAAAATTCTAAAAAATTCGTGCAGTTATATAAAGCAGTTTGGCAAATTATTTTGCGTGCGGCTTGAAAAAGGCCGGACGTAAACTAATTTGAAAAGAAAGACAAGGAAGGATTGATTGTGAATATCGTTTTAATGGGCTGTCCGGGGGCCGGAAAAGGCACTCAGTCGGCCAAATTGCAAGAAGAACTGAAGCTGAAACATATTTCCACCGGAGATGTACTCCGTGCCGAAATTGCTTCCGGTTCTGAACTGGGCAAAAAAATTGCCGGTATTATTAATGCCGGTAATTTAGTGCCGGACGAACTGATGATTTCCATGTTGGAAAACATCGTTAAATCTACGGATGCAGGTATCATTTTTGACGGATTTCCCCGCACCGTGGCGCAAGCCGAAGCGTTAAATGCTATGTTGAAACGCTTTCACCGTGAGATTTCCGCCGTTGTGATGATTGATTTGCCGGAAAGCGAAGTGGTTAAACGCATCACCTCGCGCCGCCAATGCAAAAAATGCGGGGCGATTGTGCATGTAGACCCGACCGCTCCGGCGGCAGTCTGTCCGGATTGTGGCGGTGAATTATACACGCGCGCAGATGATACCGCCGAACGGGCCAAACACCGTTTGGAAGTGTACCACCACGATACGCTGCCGGTAAAGACGTTCTACCAAAATTCCGGCAAATATGTGGAAATCAACGGCAATCAAACGCCCGAAAAAGTTTTTGAGGATTTAGTGGCTGTCCTCAAGAAGGTAAAATGATTGAAGTTAAAAGCAAACATGAACTAGATTTGATGCGCGCGGCGGGCAAAGTGACCGCTGCGGTTTTGAAGCAAATGACCGAGCTGGTCCGCCCCGGTATTTCTACTTGGGATTTGGACGCTGCCGCAGAAAAAACAATCCGCTCCTTCGGGGCGACCCCGTTATTCTTGGGGTATTATGGGTTTCCGGGTTCAATTTGCGCTTCTGTAAATGAAGAAGTCGTGCACGGAATCCCAAAAAAAGATAGAATATTAAAGAGTGGTGATATTGTAAGTATAGATACAGGAGCCCGCCTTGACGGTTTCTGTTCTGATGCCGCTATCACCCTCGGCGTGGGAGAAGTTTCTGATGAAGCCCAAAGACTGATGGATGTGACCCGGAAGTCTTTGTATAAAGCGATTGGGCTTGTCAAACCGGGTGCTCGGCTTGGAGATATCGGGCATGCGGTGGAGACTTTTGCCGAGCTACATAACATGGGTGTCGTGCGGGATTATTGCGGGCATGGTATTGGCCGCAATATGCACGAAGAGCCAAATATCCCGAACTTCGGGCGGAAAGGCACTGGGCCAATGTTGGAAGAAGGCATGGTGCTGGCGATTGAGCCCATGATTACAGCGGGAACCTATAAAGTCAGGCAGCTGCGTGACGGCTGGACGGTTGTGACGAGTGACGGCAAATATGCCGCGCACTTTGAACATACGGTGGCGGTCACCGCTCACGGCAGTGAAATTTTCACTGCTTTTGAATAGCTCCTACGGGAGAAATTCTGATTTAATCCGAACTCGGAGATGTATGAGCGATAAAATTGAACTGGAAGGAAAGGTTTTGGAAGCGTTGCCCAATGCAATGTTCAAAATTGAAATTGCAGGCGGCAAGACGATTCTTGGCCACATATCCGGAAAAATGAGAGTTCATCATATAAGAATCCTGCCGGGGGACAAAGTAAAATTAGAGCTTTCCCCATACGACTTGACGAAAGGCCGGATTACTTATAGGGAGAAATAAATGAAAGTCAGAGCCAGTGTCAAAAAGATATGTCAAAAATGCAAAGTCATTAAACGCAACGGCGTGGTTCGGGTGGTTTGCGAAGTAGCAAAACACAAACAGCGCCAAGGTTAATTTACAGGAGTTTTAGAATATATGGCAAGAGTCGCAGGTATTGATTTACCTAAAAACAAAAGAATAGACGTAGCCTTAGAGTACATCTACGGCATCGGCAAGAAAAACGCCAAAGAAGTCCTCGCCAAGCTGGAAGGGCAGATTGACCCCGCCACCCGCGTGAAAGATTTAACCGAACAGCAGGCCGGTCTCTTAAACACCATCTTGCAAAAAGAATATAAAGTGGAAGGGGAATTGAGAAGAGAAATCGCCCAAAACATCCACCGCTTTATTGAAATCGGTTCCTATAAAGGCCAGCGCCACCGCAGAAACCTGCCGGTCCGCGGTCAGAGAACCAAAACCAACGCCAGAACCAGACGCGGCCGCCGCAAAACCGTGGGTTCCAAGGCTGCAGCTAAATAAAATTTAGGAACTTTAGGAATTTAATTATGGCAGAAGAAATTAAAAAAGAAGCCGCGGAAGTGAAAGCTCCCGCCGCTGTGAAAGGAAAAAAGAAAAACGCCAAAGCGCCGGTGTTCGGCGTGGTGCACATTAACTGCTCGTTCAACAACACGATTGTGACGATATCCGACGATAAAGGCAACACCATTGCGTGGTCTACCGCCGGTTCCCATGGTTTTAAGGGCACCAAAAAAGGCACTCCGTTTGCCGCCCAAATTACCTGCAACAAAGTGGCCGAAAAAGCCGTCGCTCTGGGTATGAGAGAAGTTGCAGTAAAGGTTTGTGGCCCCGGCCAAGGCAGAGAAACCGCCGTCAGAGCCGTACAACAAGCCGGACTTACCGTGTCTTCTATTAAAGACATCACCCCCATTCCGCACAACGGATGCAGACCGCCTAAAGCCAGGAGAGTATAAGATTTATGTCCAGATATACAGGAGCCAGCTGCAAAAAATGCAGAAAATTAGATTGCAAACTTTTCTTGAAAGGGACCAAATGCTACACCAACTGCGTGGTTGACAAATTGGCCGCCACCATTAAACGCGGTGGCAAAGTACGCCGCGCTAAAGTGTCCGAATATGGTATCCGCTTGCAGGAAAAGCAGAAAGCCAGACTTCAGTCCGGTATGTCGGAAATTCCGTTCCGCAATTTGTTTGACGCCGCTGCTAAGGCCGAAGGCCAAACCGGTGAAAACTTCTTGCGCAAACTGGAAACCCGCTTGGATAACGTCGTGCGCCGCTTGGGCTTTGCGGTTTCTTTGAAATCCGCCCGCCAATTAGTGTTGCATGGTTTTGTGAAAGTAAACGGTAAAGCCGTCAACGTGCCTTCTTATCAACTCCGCTTGGGTGATAAAGTAGCGTTGGATGCCTCTTTGGCTGAAAACGTGGGTGTGAAACAAGGCCTTACCGAAACCGAAAAACGCAACCAGCGCCCGAGCTTCTTGGAATACGACGCGGAGAAAATGACCGGAAAACTTTTAAGATGGCCCGACAGAGCGGAAATGTCCTATCCTGTCAACGAGCAGCTCATCGTCGAATACTATTCTAAATAGTTTGGAGGCTTTACATGGCTTTGAATGAATTGGTTCTTCCCCAAAAAATTCAGTTAGAAGAAAAAACTGCTTCTGATTTTTACGGTAAATTTATTGCGGAACCCTACGAAAGTGGCTACGGCCACACCGTAGGGAACTCCCTGCGCCGGATTTTACTTTCCGGTATGGAAGGTGCCGCTATTACTGCCGTTAGAATTGCGGGGGCCGTGCATGAATTTAGCACGTTGCCTAACGTACGGGAAGACGTTATCAATATTCTGCTCAACCTCAAGCAACTGCGTGTTAAAATGGACGGCAAAGCCCGTGAATACGTCACGCTGCACGCCACTAAACCGGGCGTGGTGACGGCGGCTGCCATTCAAGAAGTGGATGGCGTGTCCATAATTAACAAAGATTTGCCTATCGCTACGCTTGAAGCGGGCGGCAGTTTGGAGATGGAAATTGAAATTTCTCGGGGCAAGGGTTATGCGCCGGCCGAAGAACTGGCCAAAATCCAACGTCCTGCCGGTTTTATTCCGGTGGATGCCCTGTATTCTCCTATTGTGAAAGTTCACTACGACGTGGAACCTGCCCGTGTGGGCCAGAAAACCGACTACGACCGCCTGATTTTGGAAATCACGACGGACGGCACGTTGGAACCGGCCCGTGCGTTGCACCGCGCTGCAGTATTGCTTTCCAATTCTTTGCATATTTTTACGATTGAAGGCGAAGATGACTGCGTAGCCACCGTAAGCGACGAAGCTGTTGCGGAACCTGTTTCTGCCACGGCTAACGCCGGTGCCGCTGCGGCCAGCTCTAAATTGGATGAAGTGTTAAACCAATCCATTGAGTTCATTGAGCTTTCCAGCCGTTCCATTAACTGCTTAAAATCTGAAAATGTGAACACCGTACGCGATTTGGTAAAAATGACCGAAGACGATTTGAAAATGATTAAGAACTTCGGCGCCAAATCTATGGACGAAATCAAAGAAAGACTGGCCGAAATGAATCTTTCTCTCGGCATGAAAATTTAAGGATAGGATTTTGAACGTATGATTAAAAATACAGGATACAGAAAGCTGGGCAAAACGGCCTCTCACCGCAAAGCGATGTTGAACAACATGGCCACCAGCATTATCCTTCACGAAGAAGTGAAGACCACCTTGCCCAAAGCCAAGGAAGTCCGCCGTGTGGTGGAGGGGCTTATTACCTCCGCCAAAGCGAACAACCACTTGGCCGTTAAAGATACGTTGAAAGACAAAGTTGCTTTCAAAAAACTCTTTGACGTGCTGGTTGCCAGATATGCAAACCGGCCGGGCGGTTTCTGCCGCATTTATCGCGCTGGTATTCGTCAGGGCGATAACGCGCAGGTTGCTATCATCAAATTGGTGGAATAAATGGTTATTGACTACTTGGGGGGCCTTTTCTCTTCCGACTTAGGTATGGACCTTGGCACAGCCAACAGTCTTATCTATGTAAAAGATAAAGGCATCGTTTTACGCGAACCGTCCGTCGTTGCCGTAGATCGGGAAACCGGCGAGGTAAAGGCGGTCGGCTCCAAGGCCAAGCAAATGTTGGGCCGCACGCCGGCCAACATTATTGCGGTGCGCCCTATGAAAAACGGCGTAATAGCGGATTTTGAAGTGACGCAGGAAATGATACGCTATTTTATCCGCAAGGTACATAGCCGCAGCAGTTTGCTGCGCCCCCGTATTGTGATTGGGATTCCCTCTGACATTACCGGTGTGGAACGCCGCGCGGTGGACGATGCCGCCCGCCAAGCAGGCGCACGCGAAGTGTACTTAATTGAAGAACCTATGGCTTCGGCCATGGGGGCGGATTTGCCGATTGCGGAACCGCACGCCAGCATGATTGTAGATATCGGCGGCGGCACTACGGAAGTGGCTGTTATCTCCTTAGGTGGCATGGTAGTAGCCAAATCCATTGATGTGGCCGGTGACGAACTGACCGAGTGCATTGTGCAGTATTTCCGCAAAAAATACAACTTGATTATTGGCGAAACGACGGCCGAAGAAGTAAAAATTAACTTAGGTTCCGTCTATCCGCTCAAGGAAGAAAAATCCATGGAAGTAAAAGGGCGCGACCAGACCCAAGGGTTGCCCCGCACGCTGACGGTGACGAGCGAAGAAATCCGGCAGGCCCTTATGGAGCCTGTGCGCTTGATTATTGACGTCATCAAAAGCACCTTGGAAGAAACCCCGCCTGAATTGGCCGCAGATTTGGTGGACCGTGGTTTGGTAGTTGCCGGCGGTGGCAGTATGTTAAGAGGCATTACCGAACTCATCCGCAAAGAAACGGACATTCCCGTTCACCGCGCTCCGGACCCGCTTAGCTGTGTGGCCTTGGGGACGGGCAAGTTCTTGGAACAGCTGAACGAGAAAGGCAACAAGTTCTTTGGTTCGCGCGGGAAATCTTACTAATTCTTCCGGCGTTCTGATTGATTTGAGCGGGCACGGTTTCGGTTTTAGGAACCGTTGCCCGCTTTGTATTTGCCGGTGGTTGCCTTGCGGCGCGCCGGCGGCTGCGGCCAAATGCCGGAGCGGTTATTTATGCACCTATAAACGGGTGTTTAACCTATAGGATTTTTTTATTATGTCTTACCCCAAAAAGAAAAAACACCGTGCCGCGCAAACGGGTAAAACCCGTGGGTGGATGCTGCCGCTTTTTTATTTGGTGTTGTCTTTTTTATTGATGATTTTGCCGTTGGAAGGGCTGGTCAATTCGGTCAAAGCGGTGCTTTCTTATATTTTTATACCGCAGATTCGGTTGTCACACTCGGCGGTTAAGTATGCGCAAGGCGTATCGTCTACCGTGCAGGAATTGTTAAATGCCCATCACGAAAACCGCCAACTGCATCAAGAAATTGAAGCCGCTAAAATTTTAAGCGCACAGGCAGAAATGGTATTTGCCGAAAACGAACGCCTAACCGCCATTTTGAAACTGGAGCCTTCTAAACCGTGGAAGGGCACTTGGGCGACGATTGCGTATCGGGAGCCTTCCCAATGGAATACGGTGATTATTGATAAAGGCTCGCAAGACGGTATAGAGCCGCGCAGTGCGGTAATTGCGGTGGAAAATGGGGTGGAAGGATTGGCCGGAGAAGTGGTGGAAGTGACGGAAAACACGGCCAAAGTGCTCTTGGTGCGTGATGAAGATTTTACTGCCGCCGCATTTTTAAGCTCCGTCCGTGAAGAAGGCCTTTTGGTGGGCGGCGGCAACGGACCTGTTTTATTAAAATATGTGCCGTTGTTATCCCAAGTAAAATTGGGGGATAAGGTGTACACGTCGGCGGCCAGCAGTATTTTTCCGGCCGGAATTTTGGTGGGGGAAGTGTCTGCCGTGCGGCGGGGCGGGTCATTCCAAACTGCGCTGACGGTAGAGGTCACTCCGGCGATTAGTTCCAGCACCCTAAAAGAAGTTTTTGTTATTTTGCATAAGGATAAAAAGAAAAAATAATGTGGGGCGTAATTAAACTGTTTTTTACTTTTATATTAGCCACGGTACTACATTGGGCCTTTGCTACCGCGTTTGCGAACATTGGCATTCAAGTTAATTTAATGTTGGTGTTTGCACTAGCGGCCTGTGCCTTGTTAAAACCGGCGTACGGCTATGCGTTGGCGTTTTTGTGCGGGCTGTTTTTGGATTTCTTTGGAACCAAACTGTTCGGCAGTAATGCCTTTACGTTTTGCGCGCTGGCGTGTGTCGTATACGCTATTTGTGAGCGCTTTGATTTTGAAAGTATCTTACCCCAAATGCTGACGGTATTTGTGTTCAGCTTGGCGGCGGTGTTGATGGGGACGTTGCTGGTCCGCATTTTTGCGGGGGCGTCCGTTTGGTTAGGCTGGTGGAGTTGGCTGGGCGGCAGTATGATGAATGCGCTGCTGGCTCCGGTGGTATTTTGGCTGTTGGGAAAGATATTTTCTAAAGGGTTTATCAGTAAAGAGGCTTTATAAGCCAAGGATAATGGGTGTATGCCCTCAACCAAGATTTTTTTTAATGCGCGCTTAAAAGCGTTATTTTTGATTGCCTGCGCGGCGTGCGGCGTTATTGCCTTGCGTTTAGTGGACATTCAAGTTGTGCGCCACGGCTATTATTTGGAAATGGCCGAGCGCAACCGTACGCAGGTGCTCTATCAAACCGCACCGCGCGGGCGCGTGTTTACTTCGGACGGTGTAGCCGTTGCCAGTAATCAGCCTTCCTTTAGTTTTTATTATTTGGCGGCCGGACGTAAAGATACCCCGTATTTGCAACATTTAGCGCAAGATTTTGCCCCCAAGCTAGGTTTGAGCGAGGAAGCTTTGACCGAAAAACTGTTAGAGGGGTTAAAAAGCGGCAAAGCGGTAGCCTTGGCCGAAAACCTTTCCCCTAAAACCACCATAGCCCTGCAAGAATTGCAACTCTATTATTCCGGCGTGTATTTGCTGGAAGAAACCAAGCGGGACTATCCGTACGGCTCTTTTGCCAGCCACTTAATCGGCTATTTAGGCAGTATGGAAGATTCGGAATGGCGCAAGCGGGATTTGCGTATGAATTACCGCTTAAATTCCAAAATAGGCAAAAACGGGATAGAAAAAAAGTACGAGCGTGAACTAAAAGGAACGGACGGCGGGGCCTATTTGGAAGTAGACTACCGCGGCCGCGTGAAACGCGTGATTGAAGACCGTAAATGGGAAGCGGGCAGTGACGTTTATTTAACCTTAAATTTTGCCGTCCAGCGCGCGGCGGAAGAAGGACTTAAAAAAACATCTACCGGCCGTGGGGCGGCTGTCGCGTTGGACACCCGCACCGGCGCGGTGTTGGCCTTGGCCAGTGCCCCCGCGTATGACCCGAATATTTTTGTGCCGTATAGCGATACTCCCTCCAAAAAGAACAATAAAAAAATCAGTGAATACAACTTGGCCATTCAGGGTACTTATCCGCCGGCCTCTACATTTAAGATTTTAACAGCTATTGCCGCCTTGCAAGACCCAGACTTCAACCCGAACGATAAAATTAATTGCCCCGGTTATTATAATGCCGGCTCCCGCGTGTTTAAGTGTTGGAAAAAAACCGGCCACGGCCCTATGGATTTAGACGGTGGATTAGCCAATTCCTGTGACGTTTATTTTTACGCTACCGCCGCCCGTATCGGCTCGGCCGCTATTGAGCGCGTGCAGCGGGCCTTTATGTTTGGCAGACCGACCGGAATTGATTTGTCGGGGGAGCGCTCCGGTAATATGTACGGGCCCACCAAACGCGCGCGCAATAAATCGTATTGGTTTATTGGGGACACGCTCAATTTATCTATCGGGCAGGGGGAACTATTGGTGACTCCTATAAAATTGGCGCAATTTGGGGCCGCTATTGCCAGCCGCGGGAAAGTATATCGCCCGTATTATGTGGAAAAGCTGGTCAGCAACCGCAACGGAAAGGAAACACCGGTAGGGAAAACGGAAATCCTCAATGTGGCGGATTATCCGGCAGAAACGTACGATTTAATCTGGCATTCCATGAAACACACCACGGACGCGGGTACCGCCCGCTGGGCCAAAATTTCGGGCTTGGATGTGTATGCCAAAACGGGTACGGCCCAAAACCCGCACGGGGATGACCACGCATGGTTTTTAGCTTTTGCCGGCCGCCCCGAGGAAGAACCCTCTATTGCGCTGGCGGTATTTGTGGAATACGGCTTGCACGGCTCCAGTGCCGCGGGGCCGATTGCGCGGGAAATGATAAAGGCATATTTCGGCGTAGATGACCAAGGAAAGGTGGTAAAGTCTTCCGTGCCCGCCGCGCAAGATAAAGAATACAGTGAATTATTGGATAATTTGGGGGATTAATGCTAAAGACGGGAACCAAACGCAATAAATTGGATTGGATATTATTTTTTGCTATGCTGGGGCTGGTTATTATTGGGGCCTTGTGCGTGATGTCGGCCGTGAACAGTGTTTCTTTGGCTAACAGCGTGGTGCGCACGCACGCGGTGGCACTCTGTTTGGGCGGCGCGGCCTTTTTTGTGGGGTGGAGCTTTAACTACCAAATTTATGATGAACAATGGAAGGCTCTGTACGGATTCGTGTTGCTTTTGCTGGTGGCGGTACTGGTGTTGGGTTCGTATCAGCGCGGGAGCCGTTCTTGGATTGTTTTGCCGTTTTTTTCTATGCAGCCGGCGGAGCTTTGCCGCGTACTAACCTTGCTGATTGCGGCCGCCTTTTTGGACCGCCGCGGTACGCGCATCCGCGATACGGGTACACTGGTGGGGTTAGGACTTTTGATAGTGCCGATTTTCGGGCTGATTATGCTTCAGCCGGATTTTTCGTCCATTGTTATTACGTTTCCGGCACTTGTGGTGCTTTTGTATTGTACGGGCGTTAATATGTTTTATTTGCTTTTGCTGGTGTTGTTTGGCGGTATGGCCGGTATTTGTACGATTGGCTGGACGTATGTATATCTGCATCCGGAACTGATGGATTATACCCTGATACGCCTGTTCTTTCAGGCCGGCAATAACGGTTGGTATATGGCGGGGGCGTGTTTGTTGGTTATTTTGCTGGGTTATGGCACTTGGTGGTTGTTTAGGCAGTTTCGCATTTTCTTGCCGTCGTTTTACTTTGTGTTGGGCACGGCCGTGGTGTTGGGCGGATTTTTTGCCGGCGTATTTGTGGACCACCAGATGAAGACGTACCAGCGTAAGCGCGTGGAAGCCTTTTTGGCCCCGAAGTCCGACCCGAAAGGCGCCGGATACAATGTGTTGCAAGCGCAAATTGCCATGGGCTCCGGCGGCGTGTTGGGCAAGGGGTTGTTTTCGGGTACGCAGTCACGCTTGGGGTTCGTGCCGGAAAAACATACGGATTTTATTTTGGCAGTAGTGGGGGAAGAACTGGGCCTGTGGGGTACTTTGACGGTACTGGGGCTCTATTTACTGATTTTATGGAGACTGGTGATGATTGGTTATAGCGCCAGTGACCGGTACGGCTATTTGGTATGCGGAGGGATGTTCGGTATGTTTTTTACTTACATGATCATCAATTTCGGCATGCTGATTGGTATTGTACCTGTGGCGGGGATACCGCTGCCGTTTATCTCGTACGGAGGGTCCAATCTGGTGTCCAGCTTGCTGGCGCTGGGGGTGGCGCAGTCCGTCTATGCGCGGCGCATACGCGCGTAAAAGGAAAACGACATGATAAACACGCCAAAAATTTATAAAATGCGTATAGAGTTTACTGTGTCCGGCCGTCCGGACCACAAACGCATTTTTAACGTATTACGCAACGCAGTGTTGGGGAGCGGGCTTGCCTTTGAGCCTGCTAAAATAAATAAAAATTGGCCCCGTCTGGCGTATGGGCCGGTGCTCGGCTATGCGCAGGAAAGTTTAGGGGAATATGCTGATATTTATTTAACCCAATCTGCCAGCACACAAGCAGTCCGGCAGGCATTGGCTCAAGCCGCCGGCAACTCTTTAACCATAAAACGGGTGGAGCGCGTGCCGTATGCGTTGCCGTCCGTGAGCAACTTAGCCGCAGCGGCCTGTTATTGGCTGCAGGGAGATTTCAAGCACTTGTCTTCCGGCATGGGGTTGGCGGAGTTTATCAACGCACCCCGTGCGGTGGCGGTCATTACGGCCCCTAACGGTATGACGCGGGAAGAAAACATCAAACCGTATGTTTTAGCCTGTGAACAGCCGCAAGCGGATAAAATAGTGCTTACTTTGCAAACGGTGGAAGGAAAATCCCTCAAGCCGGAATATGTGGTAGCCGCTTGGTTGGGGCTTACTATTATGCAAGGGGAAGAATTTACCGTAGAAAACGTAAAGTTTATTCGGGAAGGTTTATACTGGCGTGACACGCAAGGCGCGTTGCACCGCATTTGAGTTGTACAGAGAGGAATTTTTATGACGAAAAATTTGGAAACAAGCCCTAAAGTGGAAGTGATTGTGAACACCTCGTTTGAGGAAACACGCATTGCCATTATGGAAGACGGGCGCATTAACGAAATTATTTGGGAACGCCGCGGCGCACTCAACATTGTGGGTAATATTTATAAAGCCACGGTGGAAAACGTACTGCCGGGTATTTCCAGCGCGTTTTTGAACATCGGCTACGAAAAGAACGCCTATTTGTATATTTCGGATATTTTAGGCGGCGATAAAAAGAACATTGATAAAGTGCTTAAAAAAGGCCAAGAAGTGATGGTGCAGGTGGTAAAAGACGCTATCGGCACCAAAGGGATGAAAGTGACCATGGACGTGACACTCCCCGGCCGCTATTTAGTGCTTACGCCGAACCAAAGTTTTGTGGGCGTATCTAAAAACATTGAAGACAGCGAATCGCGCCACAAATTAAATGAAATCGTGCAAGATTTAGCCGCCAAACACTTAAACGGCATGGGGTGCATTGTCCGCACGGAAGCCGAAGAAGCCAGCAAAGACGAACTGGAACGCGAAGTAAAATACCTGTACCGCCAATGGCAATCCATTTTGAAACGCTTTGAAACCATGCGCTCCCCGCAGTTGTTGCACGAGGATATGGACGCCGTTTTGCAGGTGGCGCGGGATGTGCTTTCCGAAAATGCCAGCGTGTACTTGTTGGATAACCAAAAAGATTATGAGCGCGTGCTGGACTTTGTGAAAAAGAACTCGCCGGAACTGGCCGACCGCGTGAAACTCTACAAAGGCAAAACGCCTATTTTTGAAGCGTACGATATTGAGCCGGAAATTGACAATTTGCGCAAAATCAAATTGCCGCTTCCCAACGGGGGCAGTATTATTATCCAAGAGGCGGAATCCCTCTGCGCCATTGACGTAAACACCGGCAAATTTACGGGTAATAAATCACAGGAAGAAACCGTCACCCAAACCAATATTGAAGCCGCTAACGAAATTGCCCACCAGCTGCGCCTGCGCAACATCGGCGGGATTATTGTAATTGACTTTATTGATATGCGCAAAGCCTCCAGCCGCCACCGCGTCGTGGAAGCACTGTCCAAAGCGGTGCATGGCGATAGGGCCAAAATCCGCATTTTGCCCATTACGCGCCTTGGCCTTGTGGAAATGACCCGCGAGCGCAAGCGCGAAAGCACCGGCAGTTTTATTAGTGAAGAATGCCCCCAGTGCCACGGTTCCGGACGGGTACTGTCCGCCGAGAGCATGCGCATTAAAATCCAACGCGAAATTTACGACCTGACCAACGGCCGCCCCGGCGGAAATTTGCGGGTAGTTTTACACCCTGTATTGGCGGAAGCCATTAAACAAAAACAAGCGGATATTGAAGAAAATATCCATCGTTCGCTTAAAATTCAGGCGGACCCGCAAATTGCGTGGGAAGATTATAAAATTGTGTTAGAGTAAGGTTGTGGGGCCTGTGCCATGCGGTGCGGGCCCCTGTTTTGCTATGAAGAAACTACTGCTTGCTGGGTTTGCCGCGTTATTGAGTGTTTTTACCTGCGTGCCGGTTTGGGCGCAGGGCCAAACGCCTGTTAAAGTGATTGGGAAAGACAAAGGGGAGGTCACTTCTCTTTTGGCGAACGGCGTCACGTATTTGGATGTGCAGCAGACGGCCAAAAAAATCGGCGCGAATGTGGAACTTTATGCCGCCGCCAAGCAAGCCAAAGTGACCTTAAAAGGGTTTTCCTCTATTTTAAGTGCGGGGGAAAGCCACGTAATTGTCAACGGGCAAACGGTAGCGTTGGGCGAAAGCGTGATAGCTTACCGCGGGCGGATTATGGCTCCCACGGTGTTTTTTACCTTGCCCGCGTTAGGCAAAGCGCTGGATAGAAAAATTACTTTTGAAAATAACACGTTGTGGGTGGAAAAGAATTTCAATTTGGCGTATGTGGACAAAAAACAACTCTCCGGCGGGGAACATTTGGTGTTTGATATGGCGTCTACGTTGCAATATGTTCCCCACCAAACCAACGCACACACGGTGGAGATTACCTTTCCGCGCGCCGTATTAAAGCGGGAATTATTTTTACGCTTGAAAGGGGATTTTATCTTTTCCGCGCAAATGCGCCAACAGGATGATTCGGCCGTATTAAAAATTATTTTGAACCGCGGCGTACAGGATTGGTCCGCGGACCGGCGGGGAAACCAATGGGTTTTCCGCGCCGCTAAAAATAAAACGGCCGCGCCTATTGAGCCGGTGGCGGAACCCACTGCCGTAGGGCCGGAAACGCATTTGTCGTCCGCCCAGCCGGCCGGACCCAAACCGGCCCTGTTGTTGCCCACCCCCAGCGTAATAGGAGAGGAGGATTCTTCCTCCCCCGCCCCGCAAAAGGCTGCCGTTGTACCCCAAACAGGCTCCGCCCCAGCCAAAACAGTGCCGCAGATGCAGGCGGCCCAAGCACCGGTCTTGCAAGCATCCGCGCCCGCTAAACCTGCCGCCAAGGAGCTTAAACCGGCGGTTATTCACCAAGGGGTAGAGTCCGTGGCGCATAAAAAAATGCGTATTATGGTGGACCCCGGCCACGGCGGGAAAGACCCCGGCGCGGTGCGCCGTAAACAGCGGGAAAAAGATTGGAATTTAGCGGTTGCCAAAGAATTGTACGCTCTACTAAAAAAAGGCGGGTTTGAAGTGCGCATGACGCGCGATAAAGATGTGTTTATTCCGCTGTCGGACCGCTCCAAACAGGCCAATAATTTCAAGGCGGATTTGTTTGTGTCCGTGCATACCAACGCTTCCAAAAATTCCAGAGCGAACGGGTTTCAGGTGTATTTCCGCTCCGAAAAAGCCACCGACAAAGAAGCCGCCGAAGTGGCCGCCCTGGAAAACGAAGCCATGCAATATGAAGAAGTCCACTACAATTTTGTGGATGCTTTACTGCAATCGCTCGCCAAAAACGAATATATTAACGAAAGTTCCAAACTGGCGGGCTATGTGCGTAATGCCGTTTTCAAACAGCCGGGCATTGGTATTGCGGTCAACCGCAACAGCAGTGTGCGGCAAGCCAATTTTTATGTGCTAAAAGGGGTAAACAGCCCGGCTATTCTGGTGGAAATGGGCTACATCAGCAGCCCCAAAGACCGCGGGAGGCTTTCTCAAGCGGCGGTGCGCAAAAAAATGGCGCAGGGCCTTTATAACGGCATATATGATTACGCCAAAAAAGAAGGCTGGCTGAAATAAATTTTACAACCGCCCCCATACCATAAAAAGCGCCCCGGCCACTTTGCCGGGGCGTTTTTTATTATGCGCGTGGCCCCGGTTTTTACGGCCGCAGTGGGAAGCGCACGCGGGGCAAGGGCATAAATTGATAAAATAATTTTATGAAAATGTATTTGGTTTTATTTTGGATTTTTGCCAAAATCGGCGCGTTTACTTTGGGCGGCGGCTATGCCATGCTCCCCCTGATTGAGCGCGAAATTGTGGATAATAAAAAATGGATAGACCGCCCGGAATTTTTGGATTTAGTGGCCATCGCCCAATCGGCCCCCGGCATTTTGGCGGTAAATATGGCTATTTTTGTGGGGTATAAAATAAAAGGCACGTTGGGCAGTGTGGTGGCTACTTTGGGGGCGGTGTTGCCGTCTTTTATCATCATTTTGTTAATAGCCCTTTGCTTTAGGGGGTATAAAGATAACCCGGTGGTGGCGCGTGTTTTTAAGGGGATTCGCCCCGCCGTGGTGGCGCTGATTGCCGTGCCGGTAGTCAATATGGGCCGCACGGTGTGCAAACGCCCGGCGGCGTGGCTGATTCCCGCCGTGGTGGCGCTGTGCGTGTGGAAGGCGGGGGTTTCCCCGGTGGGGGTTGTGCTGGCGGCCGGGCTGATTGGTTGGCTGTGGGGGCGTAAAAAATGATTTTTTGGAAACTCTTTTTCACTTTTTTTAAGATAGGTTTGTTTAACTTTGGCGGCGGGTACGCCATGATTTCGTTTATCCAGCACGAGGTGGTTTATAAACAGGCATGGCTGAACACGGCGGAATTTACCGATATTGTGGCCGTCAGCCAAATGACCCCCGGCCCCATTGGTATTAACTTGGCTACTTATACGGGCTACACCGCGGGGCACGATTGGTTTTTGGCCTCACTGGGGCCGCAAGGGGCCGCATGGGGCGGTGTGTTGGGCAGTTGCGTGGCTACATTTGCGGTGTGTTTGCCCTCGTTTATTTTAATGTTAATGGTAAGCAAGTATTTCTTAAAATATAAAGAATCGTCCGGCGTGAAAGCGGTTTTTGGCGCGCTGCGTCCGGCGGTGGTGGGGTTAATAGCCGCCGCGGCACTGGTGCTGTGCAACGCGGAAAATTTTATAGATTATAAAAGTTTTTTATTTTTTGCCGGAGCTTTTTGCGCCACTTATTTTTTTAAGTTGGGGCCTGTTAAAATGATTGTTTTAAGCGGTATTTTGGGGTTTTTAGTCTATTAAAAACATGGTTTTACCGTCTGAAAGTTAGTTTCTCCTAAAAAAATACTTGTTAGCCTTGCCTAACTTTTGATATAATAAATGTATCAAAGTTGTACTTAGGAGAAAATAAAAATGAATACCAAGTTGTTGTCAGTCG
Source organism: uncultured Elusimicrobiales bacterium (assembly GCA_934662565.1). Lineage (GTDB taxonomy): Bacteria > Elusimicrobiota > Elusimicrobia > Elusimicrobiales > Elusimicrobiaceae > Avelusimicrobium. The sequence goes on along the minus strand of CAKUKI010000006.1, from coordinate 6,122 downwards.
TCCTTTTATTAGCTGCCGTACCGGCATTTGCCACTACCGCTGAACAGGTGGAGCAAGTGTTGCAACGCAAAGATGTTGCCGCCCGCCGCACCCAACAGGCAAAGGCCAAACAAACGCCCGAAGTATCCCTGACCTTTGAATGGGAACAAAAAAATCTGGTTCAAAAAGCGCGCTACCGCATTGGCCGCGTAAGAAGACGGATGTATTGGGAAAGTAAATATAACCAAACTTCCTGCTCCGGCGTGGTAATCAACGGCCGCGTGCTTACCGTGGCGGACTGCGCTAAAAACGGGGATTATGTATTAAAAACTATGCGGGTGCGCCTGTATGACGGTAAAAAAATATCCGTAGCCGGGGCAAACGTGCAAATAAACGGAGATTTTGCTTTTGCCGCCTTGCCCGCCGCGTTGATTAAGCAAGTTCCGGCGGTGGCCGCGGGCATAGCGCCCAAAGGGGCCAATTTAGAAAGTGCCTATGGGGAGGAAATTAATAACGCGGCCGTTATGTTCTTTTTGAGCCATGGGGTGTTATCTCCCCGCGCTAACCGCAGCCCGTTTGGCATTAAAAAGACCATGAAGCGCGGCACGCCCTTCTTTTATAAAGGTAAAGTAGTGGCGCTGTGCAGTTATGTACCCAAACGCTTGCCGGTGGGGTGGCATTCTTCGCCGGAAGATGCGTTGGCGGTATTGCGCATGGATAACGGCGCGGCCGTATTGAAAAAATAAATTTGTCCGGTCGGGCCATACGGCCGGATTAAGGGTGCGCATAAAACAGTCTCCTCGCACCTGCTGAAACTATTCACGCCGCACCGGGCAGGGTGCGGCGTGAGTTTTATATTGGCGGTAAACCGTTTTCAAACGGTGTAAAAGCTATTTTTCGGGTGGGGTTTTGGTATTGGGGGCGGCGGAGTCCGCCGGAGTTTCGGCCTCGGCGTTTTCTTCTTCCGGCGCATGATAAGCAAGCTCCACTTCGGCAAAAATAGAGCCTTTGTTTTCGTTGAGCCACTTGCGGTGCAAGTTGTAATCGGGGCTGTATTGGGCCACTAATTGCCAGTATTCCTGCCCGTGGTTCATGTGTACTAAGTGGGAAAGTTCATGCACGATTAAATAATCCTGCACGGCCAGCGGCATTTTGATAATGCGGTAAGAATAATTGATATTCTTTTTGCCGGAGCAACTGGCCCACAAGGTGCGCTGGTCTTTAATAACAATGTTGTTGTATTCCACGCCCATTTTGTCGGCCCATTGGCGGGTTTTGGCGCGCAAAACTTCGCCGGCTTTGTCTTTCAGCCACTGCGTGACCAAATCCGCCGGGGAGTCTTGTTCACTGCGTAAATAAATATGAAAGATACTCCCGTCAAACGCCACCCCGGGCTCCTGGTCCGGGGTCAGGTACATACGCGCTTCGTACAGGTTGCCGTTATAGAGCACCCGGTTTTGTTCGGCCGGTTGGGCGCAATCCTGCGCGGCATTTTTGCCGGAAAACACTTCGGGCAGCTCCTTTTTGAGCCGCTCTAAAAAAAGTTTTACGTCACTGATGACGCTTTGCGTATCTGCCATAATTATATTATAGCAATTCGCACCCGCACTTACGGCAAAGGGAAAGTGTAAAACTAATCTTTTTTATTTTATACTTCTTTTTGCCAATTATTTTATACAATACTTTTATACTTTTGGAGGAACACCGTGACGAATAATTTGAAAACAACTCCGCTCTGCCAAGCCTGTCAGGCTGCCGGCGGGCGTATGGTGGATTTCCACGGCTGGCTGCTGCCGGTTCAGTTTGAAAGCATTATTGCCGAACACAAAGCCGTGCGCGAAGGCGCCGGAATGTTTGACGTTTCCCACATGGGCCAAGTGCTGGTGGAAGGGAAAGATGCGTGGGCTTTTTTGCAATATGTAAACTGCAATAACATCAAAAATACGCCCGGCGCGGGGACATATTCCCACATTTTAACCGAGCGCGGAACGATTATTGACGATTTAATTGCTTTTTGTTTAACGCCGGAGAAATTTTTGGTGGTGGTCAATGCCGCTTGTCGGGAAGAAGACGTGGCTTGGCTCCAAAAACACGCGCCCCGCTTTAACGTGCGCGTGACGGACGTAAGCGACCAATACGGTATGATTGCCGTACAAGGCCCGCACGCGGTGGAAAAACTTTCGCGTGTGTTGGGGAACGTAAACGGCGTGGCGCGGTTTCACATCACTCCGGTGGTGTTTGAGGGCGCGCACGGGTATTTAACCCGCACCGGATACACCGGCGAGGACGGCGCGGAAGTAATGCTCCCGCCGGAAGCGACCGTAAAATTATGGGATGCCCTCTTAAAAGAGGGTGTAAAACCGTGCGGTTTGGGCGCGCGTGACGTACTGCGTTTGGAAGCCGGCTACCTGCTCAACGGGCAAGATGCCGACCAATCCCGCACGCCGTACGAAGCCAACTGCGGTTGGGTGGTAAAATTAGCGAAGGAAGATTTTATCGGCAAGCCGGTATTGGCGGAGCAAAAGGCCAACGGGGTGCAACAAAAACTGACCGCCTTTCGTCTTTCGGGCGCCGGCGTGCCGCGCACCGGGTGCAAAGTATTTGTAAACGCGCAGGAAGCGGGCACCATTACCAGCGGCACCTTTTCCCCGCTGTTTAAGGGGATTGCCGTGGGGTATGCCCAGGCGGGCCTGGCGGAAGGAACGGCCGTTGAAATTGAAATTCACGGCCGCCGTATTCCGGCCCAAGTTGTAAAAACACCATTTTATAAAAACAGAGTTTAATTAGGAGGAGATTTATTTATGTATACCGCAGAAAACAGCCGTTATGCCAAAACCCACGAATGGGCTTATAAAGACGGAGAAATTGCCGTGGTGGGCATTAGCAACCACGCGCAGGAAGAAATCAGCGATATTGTATTTGTGGACTTGCCGAAAGTAGGCCAAAAAGTGACTGCCGGACAAAACTGCTGCGTGATTGAATCGGTTAAATCCGCTTCTGAAATTTACGCGCCCGTCAGCGGGGAAATTGTGGAAGTAAACGAAGCGTTGAAAGACGACCCCGCTTTAGTGAATCGGGAAGCGCACGGCAACGGCTGGTTGTTCAAAATTAAAATGTCCGCTCCGGCCGAATATGACGCCCTGCTGGACTTTGCCGCCTACCAAGGCACCCTGCAAAAATAACCTTTTTGCGCCATTTGGAAATATAAATCCCCGCTTTGGCGGGGTATTTTATAAAGAGGTTTTATGTTTATTCCCCATACTGCTCAAGAACAAAAAGAAATGCTGGCGCGCATTGGCGTTTCGTCCGTGCGTGAATTGTTGGAACTTCCGGCGGGGCTTTTATACCCTAAATTAAACCTTCCGGCCGCGTTAACGGAGCCGGAACTAGCCGCGCATATTAAAGCGTTAGGCGCGGAAAATAAGCCGCTCAAAAATTTTATCGGCGCGGGCATTTATGAACATTTTATTCCCGCCGCGGTAAATGCGTTAAGCTCCCGCGGGGAGTTTTTAACCGCATATACACCGTATCAGGCCGAGGCCAGCCAAGGCACGTTGCAAACCATTTATGAATTTCAAAGCTGTATTTGCGCGCTGACGGATATGGACGTGAGCAACGCCTCCCATTATGACGGCGCAACCGCCATGGCCGAGGCCGTATTAGCCGCCATACGCATTACCGGCCGCCAAAAAGTGGTGCTCTCCGGCGCGCTTCATCCGCAATATGTAGAAGTTTTGCACACCTATTTGCGGCACTTCCCTAAAGTGCGGGTGGAAACTGTGCCTTGCCCGCAAGGTACGTTGGATTTAACGGCCCTCAAAGCCGCGGCGGATAGCGACACCGCCTGCTTTGTGTTGGCGGACCCGAACTTTTACGGCCAGTTGGAAGATGCCCAAACCGTAGCGGATGTGACCCATGCGGCGGGGGCGTTGTTGGTAAGCGTATTTAACCCGATTAGTTTGGGTGTGTTGCATACCCCCGGTTCTTACGGGGCCGATTTTGCCGTGGCCGAGGGGCAGCCGCTGGGCAATGCCATGAACTTCGGCGGGCCGGGGCTCGGGCTATTTACCTGTAAAGAAGCCTACAAACGCCAAATGCCCGGCCGCATTGTGGGTATGGCGAAAGATAAAGACGGCCGCCGCTCTTTTGTGCTTACGTTGCAAGCGCGCGAACAGCATATCCGGCGTGAAAAAGCCGCCTCTAACATTTGCTCTAACGAGGCTCTCTGCGCCTTAAACGCGCTGATTTATTTAACGCTTTTAGGCCCGCAAGGCTTGCAGGAAGTGGCGCAACTGAATTTGGAACGCGCCCACCAATTAGCCCAAGCCGTTCAGGCACTGCCCGGCTATCAGCTTAAATTTAACGGGCCGTTTTTTAACGAGTTTGTTTTACAATGCGCTAAACCGGCCAAACAAGTGGTTAAAAAATTGGAAAAGAAAGGTTTTGCCGTCTATGCCTTGCCCGAAAAAGGGTTTGAAAACTGCTTGCTTGTGTGCGTGACGGAAACCAAAACCGCGCAGGACGTGGCGGATTTTGCCGCCGCGTTGGGAGGGATTTAATATGCAAGAAATACTAAAAACCAATTTGTTGTCTATTGAAAAATCCCGCCCCGGGCGCCGCGGGGTGCGGGTGGGCACGCCGCAACAAACGGCCGCCTGCTATCTGCCGGAAAAATACTTGCGCAAAACCGCGCCCAAACTGCCGGAGCTGAGCGAGTTTGACACGGTACGGCATTTTACGGCACTATCCGAAAAAAATTACTGCTTGGATGCCCAATTTTATCCGCTGGGTTCTTGCACCATGAAATACAACCCCAAAGCGTATGACGGCCTGACCCAGTTGGAAAGTTTTACGCAGGTCCACCCGCTCGCGCCGGAAAGCGCCGTGCAGGGTACCTTAAAAATGCTCTATAATTTGCAGGAGTTGTTAAAAGAAATTACCGGTCTGTCCGCGTTTACGCTCCAGCCGGCGGCGGGCGCCCATGGGGAGCTGACGGGCATTATGACGGCTAAAGCCTATCACGCCGCGCGGAAAGATAAAAACCGCACGGAAGTAATTGTGCCCGATACTGCCCACGGCACCAATCCGGCTACCGCCAATATGGGCGGGTTTACGGTAGTGAACATCAAATCCGGTCCGGACGGCCGCGTGGATAAAGCGGCGTTGGCGGCGGCCCTGTCCGACAAAACCGCCGTGGTGATGCTGACCGTGCCCAACACGGTGGGCCTGTTTGAAAAGGATATTTTGGAAATTTCCGCCATGGTGCATAAAGCGGGCGCCCTTTTATATATGGACGGCGCCAACTTTAACGCGCTGATTGGCCTTGCCAAACCGGGCGATTTTGGGGTGGATATTATGCACCTCAATTTGCATAAAACCTTCGCGGCTCCGCACGGTGGCGGCGGCCCCGGCTCCGGCCCTGTGGGGGCGGCGGCGCATGTGGCGCCTTTCTTGCCTAAACCGTTAGTCACGTTGAAAAACGGCAAATATACGTTGCAAGGCAAAATGCCCCACAGTTTGGGCCGTATGAAAGCCTTTTACGGCAATATAGCCGTGTGTTTGCGCGGCTATGCGTATTTGCGCCAGCACGACGGCAACACGCTTAAAAACATTGCCGAAAACGCCGTTTTAAGCGCCAACTATGTGCGTGTGAGCCTAAAGGATAAATTCCCCGCGTTTTTTGATGAAGTATGTATGCACGAGTGCGTCTTGCACCCGATTGCGGAGAAAATGAACGGCGTTCACACGGCGGATATAGCCAAGCGGCTGTTGGATTACGGCTTTTACGCGCCTACCATTTATTTCCCGTTGATTGTGCCGGAGGCTATTATGATAGAGCCGACGGAAACGGAAAATAAAGATATGCTGGATGCGTTTATTCAAGCCATGGGTTGCATTTTTGAGGAGGCCCAAACCGAGCCGCAACGGGTTAAAGAGGCTCCGCACACCCAAAGCGTTAAACGCATAGACGAAGTTTCCGCCGCGCGCGAACCTAATTTGCGTTGGCGGTAAAGTTGTTTTATTAAAAAGCAGGTTGTTTACTTTAGCAAGGCGGGTTTAGCGTTCACGCTAAACCCGCCTTGACTTGTTTTTTTTTTTTGATACAGTGGCTTTATATTAAAGCATGTGGGAGGATATGTGAA
>CAKUKI010000005.1 GCA_934662565.1 uncultured Elusimicrobiales bacterium | reverse complement strand
CCCAATTCGGTGCTGAGAGAGTAGATCGTTGTCGGTCTCATCCCAGCCTTTTATCTTTTAGAATTTGAACCCCGCTTTCAACGCGGGGTTTTTTTATTGTATTAGAAAATACTTCCCAGTCTTGGGGCAGTTCCTTTGGTTTAAGACACTTCCTTTGCGGGCGTTTGCCGCAGAATATACCCCTTAGGCTGGGGGCTCCCCGTATCCAGAATAAGCGCTTTGTTCGCGAAATCTTACAACAAAATATAGCTCGGGGGATAAACCAAATAAATACCCTAAAAACTCTTACCCCCCAATAGGGCGGGCAAACATATTTTGCAAAGACTTTCTCGGGGCAAAATTTTCTTTTTTACTGTTTTAAGAACGGCGTTGTTAAAATTGAAGTTTTTAGTAAGAAAAAGCATTTTTACAAAAACTGTTTTGAAATAATGTTTCTTTGTTGGATTTAGCTGAAAGAGAAGAAATAAAAACATTATTGAATCAATATAAACAGCATCAGGGAGAAGCTCACCCGTCCTCTTCCGGCGCAGAAGATAAGAATAATGTGCCGCAAGAGTAAGTATTAGGCGCTTGGTGACGGTCAAAAATGTTTTTGGGTGTTCATGCGGTTCATCTATAAAAAACCCCGAGTGAGCGGGGTTTCTAAATGCTTTTTCTTGAAAAACAGGCGTAAGCCCTAAAATATTTAATTAATTGGCGTTAATAACTGTGCCTGATTTAGATAGCAAGGTGCATAACTTCTGGCCTTCCGTAGTAAAGCCATAACAGCCAATCGCACCGGGGACTCGTGTTGCACCGCCGGATTGCACTACGTCGGAAGCATAGGCGATGATTTGAAAATCCCTCGCATTGGCGCAAGAAGACCAACTGGTATTTTTGTTAGGGCAATAATTGGCCATAGCCATGCCATTGACATCTAGCGTTAAAAGCCAGTCATTCCCGCACACATATATATCCGCAGCATTAGAATTAGTGTTGTGCGTGCACCCGCTGGGGACAATATCTACGCGGTCCCATTCCCGCGTAAATTCTCCGTTGGCCAAATGGTACGCATCCAATGCGTACATGGCATTCTTCAAAAGAGGAATAACCGTACTTACTCTACTCTTAAGCACTGCATTTTTGTATTGCGGCAACGCTACTGATGATAAAATGCCAATAATAAGGACCACTACTAATAATTCAATAAGTGTGAACCCTGCCGACCTTTTTGAGTTTGTGTATATATTTTTAATCATTTTATTCTCCACAGTCATTGGGATATTATTATTTTACCAAAATAAGTGTCAAAAAGCAGGTTGGGAAAGTCGTTTCGTTTGCAGGGGTTAAATTTTAATGGCGGAAAATAGGTGCGTTTGGGTTATATAAGGCCAAACTTTTTGCAACGATTCCGAAAAGCGGCAACCGTACGCTTTCTTCTCGTGCTTATGTCATTCGGCAGTCTGATTTAGTAATGGTAGCGCCTTTGGCGGGTAAAATTGGCATAATAAATAAACAGATGCGTGCGTGGATTAGTGAGGCTATGTGCCAAATTGTACCTAAAAGCATTCTATGACCCGCATAGATAAAAACTTCACCATTTCTCCGTCGGAAGTGAGAAAAACACATCAACAAAAAAGGCACTCCGTATGGAGTGCCTTAAAAAATGGTGGGGCAGAAATTTTTGATGGTTCAACGGTTTTTAGACCGGGGATGGTGATTGGGCAATCCCCTGTTTAACAGGCAATTAACGGGCAAAAAACAGATATTTGAAAAATTTATCTATTGGATTTTGTGGGCTTGTTGAAATTCCCGCTCTATTGAGAAAAATAGCTGCCTAAACCCTTTCAATTCCCTACTTGGAGTAATAGGGAATGTGCAGGGAATTAAAACACTTTTATCAGGTTTTGCTTGTGGGTGTAACCGGATAAATCATTTTGACGCACGGGGTACCATTTGTCTTTTTTCTCTTCTGGCCAACCCCATACATGGGTTTTATCCGCTAGTTGGCCGATGATTTTGCCATTGGGTTTTTCGCGCAGAGTGGCCGGTCCGTCTATGAGGTAAAGTACAGGAGTATTTTTTTGTGTGCGGTCAAAGGATAACACTCCATTTACAAGAAATTCCGCAGATAAATCCCATTGCGGGGTATAGTCTTGGCGATTAACCGTATAATATTCTTCTCCGTAAAATGCTTCTCCGTCAAAACAGCCGACTGATTTGAACGGACTTTGCATGATTAAATTAAAACTTTCAATCGGCCCTTGCCAATTATTAGCGGTAGTGAGGATGTATTCTAAATAATTACGTGCCTGAAGATGATCTAGGGAGTATGTATTTTCATTTTCCGGTATATAAGCAAATGATTTATACGGTTCACTCTCTCTGTTAATACATTCGGAAAATGGAAAGCCCACATTATTATAAATGGCAGTAGGAGTATAGGTATGGCGTACAGATACTGTCTTGTGTGCCGGGAAATTTTGCTGCCAAGAATAAGAAATTTGTTTTTTCCAATTTGTATCGTCCGGTATTTTCCAATTTTGTATTTCGCCTTTATCTCTATCCAATGTCCAACCCCACTCAATAATTTTTTTATCCTGTAATTTTTGACGGGTTTCTTCCTGTAAGGTTTGGATGCGTTTGGCTAATTGTTGATCCGTAATAACTTCTTCGGGACGGTAAAATAATATAGATACCTCTTTGGTAATGTCTTTATCGTTTTGTGTAACGGCCCAATGTGTTTGATACTGTTTTTGTTTGCCATTAACCCACAATTTAAATTTGTAATCGTGAGACTCATCTCCTAAATATTCTTCGACGGCAGGCATTTCCGGTAGTGGAAAAAACATTTGCGTGGTAATATCTTTACCTGTAGTATTTTCAAAAAGATAATTCACTTCTATTTGGTACGGACGGATATAAAGTGCTTCTACTTTCATTTTGATACCGTCTTGTTTTTCAAACACGACCCCGCCTGTGGGAAGTATTGTTCCAGATGTGTCATTGGCGTAAATAGATAAACTAGTAATTATAAAAGTGCAGGCACACAGAAAATTTTTTAGCATGTTTTCCTCCATAGGCAGCCGGAAAAAATCCGGCTGCCTGACAGATATTTATATAGGTCTTTTGTATCTGTATACTTTGTATTCTATATTATTTTTATCCTTTGCCTGCCAATGAATGCTAATTCCTTCGGCTTTGGCTGGTTTCCCGTTGACGCTGCCATATACTTCCGGCACGCGCCCTTTCCAAGTGCCGGAATCGCGCTCTTTCCCCGTTAGTAAGGCCGCATGACCGTGATTTTCGCCTTTTTCCGTAGCCGCGACGATATATCCTTCTTTGGCTAATTGGGTTGCTTGGGCATGGTCCGGGCGTCCGTTTTGGTCGGCGGGTAAATTCGCCCAATCGCCGGACTTATCCATGCAGTCAATCACATCATTCATAGAGGCGTCTTTTTCTACATCAATGCCCAGTTTCGACAATTCACGGCAAAAAGTGGTATTGCAGCGTAATTGGGAACCAAGGATGTTGCCGTCTTTGTCTTTGCTCGGAGTGTTGCGCCAACGTGCGGAATTTGATGAACGTGTAAGCGAGAAAAGGCTGGAAGAATTGCTGGGTTAAAGCGAGAAAATTTCTCCGTCTTTTAAAATGCGCGTAGGTACCTGAAACAGACGTTCGTAATCGTTGGCGCGTGTGGTATGAATGGGAATTAGTAGTCGGGGGGATAATTTTTGCACCAACCGTTGAAGTGTGGAATAATCCCCATGGCCGGAAGTGTGCAATAGGGTAATTGGCAGATTGTATTGTTGGGCATCTTGCACAAAAGCGTTATCATCTTCTAAATATCCTTCCCAAGCACTGTGGATTAAACGCACTTGTTGTGTGCCCTTTAATAAGTGTCTGCGCAACACAAAATTATCTTTGACGATATATTTTTCCGGAGCGGAAAAAATTTCTTTAAGTGTAATTTTTTTGCGGTTATATTTGGATAAATGAGCACGCAGTTTGCGTGTTAAAGAATTATAGGCAAAGTATACACGGATATTGCGCCAATTCCATTGGGGAATAGATTTTCCTAAATGGGCAAATTGTTCAAGCACAAAGCACGTATAAGGGTCTATAACAAGTGTTTTATTTAGCGCGAGAGCGGATTTATAAACCGATACAAAGCGATCTAAATTTTGGGCAGAAAAGTAGATAATGGGTAACTTGCTTCCGGCTAACGCTTTTTCTAAACGTACTTGCAGATTTTCTTCCGTTTCCGTTTGTTTTTTAGGGCGGCTTAACGTGGTGCCTTCTAATAGTAAATAATCCGGTTTTGGGGCATTGGCTAATTTTTTAGTTAAATATCCGCATTTACCATGCGTGCGTAAATCGCCGGTGTATAAGATGCGCTTGTTACCAATGCAGATTTGATAGGCAAACGACTTCGGCGCGCTATGGTCTACCGGAAGAGATTTAATAGAAAATGTGCCGATTTTTACAGTTTTATTAGGTGATAATGGGATTAAATGTAAATGCGAAAAAGATTGCCCGAATAATGGCGCAATGTGTTGCAATAAATTGACGGCGGCTTGGCTGGCATAGACAGGGATTTGCGGGTTTAGTTCGGTTAGTAGACCATAGTGGTCCGGGTGGGCGTGGGTTAAAAAAACAGCGGCTATTTTAGGCTCTTGGTCTTGGTATACACCACAGATAGGTAACCGGTAGTCCCGCGCGGGTTTCTTTTCTTTGATAGAGATAAGTGGTAGCCCAAAATCAAATAAAAGGCGTGTTTCTTCATCGGTAATTTCAACGCAATTGCCACCTATTTCATGGGTGGCACGGTGAATGATGAGGTGGGGAGATGTCATATTATTGGGGCGTAATCCAGGCTTTGAGACGCTGGGTCATTTCCAAGTGGGCTTTCCAATCGGGCAATAAATTTTGCCGGCAAATACGGGGATTTCCCATCTCAAGAAGGGCTTGCTGCACCGCTCGTAAAAAAGGCGTATCCTGTTCCCATTCTTGCGGTACCAGTACACATAAAATTAAGGGATTTGCCAGCCGGACGAGCGTGTTGGGCTTGTTTAAAAACGAAATTGCTTTGTTTTCTTCTTGGGCTCGGCGTAATAGAAAATAATAATAGACTAGTTCATATACGCCGTAGCGTAGATTGTTGGAACCCGTTTTTAATTCAAACAAATGTGTCAGGTAGTTGCCTTGCACGCGGACTAAATCAACGGCAATTTTCCCATGGAAAGCAAATTGATTATACAATTCGTTAGGGTTGCTCATAACCAGCAACCGTTCGTAGCGCACTTCTTCTTCCGGATTTTGGGAAGTATGATTGTTAGCCACGCTTTGGCGCAATTTTAAGATGTTTTTTCCGTTGAAAGTAAACCGATTAGCCTGCACCAGTAAATCGGCAATAACCTCGGGTACCGGCCGGGCGAGCCAACGGGTTTGTTGTTCTTTGTTTCTTGGAATAAAAGCGGAAAAACTCGGGTGCGGATGCGGGGCGGTTCCTGACATTTTAATAATCTCCTTTCGTGCATTGTAAACAGGTAATTCCGTTGGCACGCCACATATCTACTACACTTTGACGGTCATCTACAGAAAATAAAATCTCTTTGCCTTGCGCTTGTAATGATTTTAGAATATCTTGTTTTATTTCGCAATCATGACGGAAATCCGTATCCCCGCGCATTAGTAACGTATCAAACGGAATTTTATGAAACGTCAGCCATGTTTCGGTTACTTTGCGGAAACGCTCTTGCCTTCCGGATACCAAAATAATCTCGTAGTGCTGGCTTTCGTATAATGTGTGGTACAGTTCCACGATGGGGGTATTGGGCAAGTCTTTATCCATGTTGGCATTAAAATTTTTCCAATCTTTTTTACCGTTGTGTAAAAATTGTTCCCGACCGTTTAAATCGGCTAGTGTTCCATCTATGTCAAAAATAATTGTTTTTTTCATATTTACCTCATTGTAGCATAAAAAGGCGTGGAGCCAGTGAAGTGGATCCTCTCAATTTCTCCATTAGAGAACAAGGCCCGGAAACGGGCCTTGTTTCCTCCCTTAAATACTACTCCAAGACCCGAATAGATAAAAATAGCCGCCGCGCTCCGTCGGGAGTGGGGAAAACAAGCCAACAAAAAAGGCACCCCATACGGAGTGCCTTAAAAAATGGTGGACCGGACAGGACTTGAACCTGTGACCTCCTGCGTGTAAAGCAGGCGCTCTACCAACTAAGCTACCGATCCTCAAATTGTTCCTTTAACTAGGACAATTCTTATTCTAGCAAAAAATTACGTCTTACTCAACTGTTTTTTACGCTGCGGTATTAAAATAGTTCAATGTGCAGTGCAAAGCAAGGGGCTCACACTAAAAAGCCTCGGGAAAAAAATAAATCCACCGCACACTAAACCCACCACACATTAAAAAGTCACCGCACGCAAAAAATCAAACAACCGCTTATTCACAACGGGAAAATTATTCTTCCACCTTAGGCGTGGTGCGGGCCCATTCGTCGGCTTCCGGCCCCCATTTATCTTTTACCGCTTGGGGGATTTTATACAAAATGCTGGTGCACTTGGCCGAAACGGTGCCGTCTGGCAGGATAATTTCCCCTTCCACTTGCGCGCGGGAGCCGCTGTCTTTCAGCACGCGGCCCACCGCTTTTAAGGGCGTATTGGTGGGGGTGTTTTTCTTATAAACCATTTCCATTTTCAGCGTCACCATCAGGCGGTTGAAATCGTTATCCAGCAAAATGGCCCGGCCGGACGTTTCGTCCAAAATCGTTGCGATAATTCCGCCGTGCATGGTGCCGGGGTAAGAACAGTAGTTATCGTCCAAAGTGAAGGTGGTTTCCACTTGGTTTTCGTCGTAATTGTTGAACCATTCCAAATGTAAACCGACGGGGTTATTTCTCCCGCAGGCAAAACAGCCTAAAGATGTGGGTTGACGCAATTTTTTCATAAAATCCTCCTAACGTTTATTATACTTTTTTTGCTAAACTAACATTATGTCCATAGAAACAGAATTTAAGTGGCGGGCGAACACTCCGGCGGATTTTGATAAAATGCTTTGTGCCGTACGCACGTTAACCGGGCGCGCCCTGCCCCCTGTGCAAATTTTGCACATTGCGGATGCTTATGCGGATACGCCGGACGAGGCTCTATCCGCGCAAAAAATAGCTATGCGGGTGCGGTGTACCGACGGCACCTACGAGGCCACCTTCAAAACCAAAACCCAGTTGGAAAACGGCAAAGCCGTCCGGCGGGAAGAAACCCTGCCTTTGCCTCAGGCCCACACGCAAGAGGCGGCCTTGGCGGCCTTGCGCGCCCAAAAGATTTGGCTGGGGGTGAATGTAGCGCAACTGGAGTTCAAATTTTATATCCAAAATAAACGGCGTGTGTATACCTTGGTTCAAGCAGATTCTGTTTATGAATTGGCCTTGGACGAGGTGGAAATTACAACGGGCCGTCGACGGCACAATATGTTGGAAATTGAGCTGGAATTAAAGGCGGGCGCGGTGGACGCTTTTTGCCAGTGGGCCAAAAAATTGGGGGAAATCAGCGGCTTAAAAGCGCCGGAATACTCCAAGGTAGCTACTGCTACCGCACTTTGGAAAGGGGAAATAAAATGAACGGAATTTGGGCTTTTTTAATCAGTTTGGTGGCACCGGGGGCGGGGCAAATTTTTAACGGGCAATATGTATTGGGCGGTCTATTGGGGGGAATGTTTGCGCTGGGCAAAACGGCCCTGCTGCCGCTACTTATCCGCCTGCTTAAAATCCGCACGGAAGTAGCCGCCTTGAAACTGGTGTATTGGTTTAATTGGGCGTACGGCCTATGCGTTTTGTTTGCTATTTTTCAAGCGGCAGTGGTGGGTTTTGAGCAAACGCAGCGCCACCCGTGGACGGCCCTTATCAGCGCGTTTGCCATTGTATGCGTGTATAAAAACACCATGAAAGAAATTTTATTTGCGGCCCTGTGCGGGCGGACGGGAATGTATCAGCTTATCCGTCCGGTTAGAAAATCCGCAGTAAAAAGTCAAGTTTCCGACGGAAATGGAAAATAAAAAAGGGGCTTGATTTTTTCAAAAATATTTTTCTAAGACGAGGTTTTTTGTTGCAATTTCATAGTAATTGTGGTATTATTTTTTATGAGGTTAAAACTAATTGTCTTAGGAGAAAAGCATGGGCGATAAAAAAACCGCAAAAAAAGTTGCCGCCGCTAAAAAACCGGCTAAAAAGGCAACGGTAAAAAAAGCCGCCGTTAAGAAACCTGTAAAAAAAGCGGCTGTTAAAAAGACGGTCAAAAAAGTAGCCACTAAAAAAACGGCCGTTAAAAAAGTAGCCGTCAAGAAAGCCACCGCTAAAAAAACGGTTAAAAAAGCGGTCAAAAAAGTTGTAAAACCCGTAAAAAAAGCGGCAGCCAAAAAAGCGGTAAAAAAAGCTGTATCAAAGAAAGCAACGGTTAAAAAAACCGTTGTAAAAAAAGTGGCTAAAAAAGTTGTTGCTAAAAAAACGGCCCCTAAAAAGGCTGTAAAAAAAGCGACCAAAAGAAGATAATTTAGTTTCTAAAGCAAAAAACCCGTCGGGCAGCAAACCGTCGGGTTTTTTTATGCCTTTATACCCTAGCGCGGGCTACCTTGCAGCCGTATGTGCCGCTTGGCGGGAATATAAAAACTCCTTGCAGCGTGATACCCATAATGGAAGTGCAAGGAGTTTTTTATTCTGAAGAACCGTTTTTTATTTTATTTTGTAGAACTTAGCAATAATATCCCACGCTTCTTGCGGGGTTTCTACAATTTCGCAAGATTGTGCTTCTTCCGGCGAAATCACGCCGTAAGAGGCCAAACCCTCAATATTTACTACCGTGTTCCAAAATTCTTTGCCTACCAGCACTATCGGAATATCCTGTTTTTTTCCTGTTTTTACAAGGGTTAAAATTTCAAACAGTTCATCAAACGTGCCGAACCCACCCGGAAAAACCACAATGGCTTTAGAGCGCATCACCAAGTGTAATTTACGGATGGCAAAGTAATGGAACAAGAAAGCCAAATCCTTGGTGATGTATTGGTTGGGGTGTTGTTCGTGCGGTAGGGTAATGTTGAACCCAATGCTTTTGCCGTTTTTTTCAAACGCGCCGCGGTTGGCCGCTTCCATCAGCCCCGGCCCCCCACCGGTGACGACCGCAAAGCGGTTGCCCGCATGTTCAATAACCAAATTGGCAAATTTGCGGGCCGCTTCGTAATAGGGGGCCAGTTTTAACAAGCCTTCGGCCTCATATAAACGGTGTTGCAGGTTTTTATCGTCCGGATTTTTAGCCAAGGCTTCTTGTGCGGCTTTTACTTTGCCTTTGGCTTCTTTTTCTTCCCGCACGCGGGCACTGCCAAAGCAGACAATCGTTTCCTCTATATGGTGGTGTTGGAGGTAAATTTCCGGCTTCATTACTTCCAGTTCCATACGCACAGGGCGCATAACGTCCTGTTTTAAGAGTTGTATATCTTCGTACGCTTTAATATAAGAATGTTCGTGTTCAATATCCTTTACGCTCATGGGAATACCTCACTTGTGTTTCCAATTTAATATGCGTTGCTCAATCTGTTGTGCGCTTAGGCCCAGCTGTTCATATAACTGGGCGGATTTGGCATGTTCCACAAATTGGTCCGGTATACCCAGACGCAGTAAATGGAACGGGGTTCCTTTATCGGCCAGATATTCGGCCACGGCCGCCCCAAAGCCGCCAATGAGTGCGTTGTCTTCTACCGTCACCAAACGGGAGGAAACTTGGAGCGCTTCATCCAAAATTTGGGTGTCCAGCGGTTTGGCAAAGCGCATATTAATCACCCCGCAGGAAATACCCTGTTTTTCAAGCGCTTGGGCCGCTTGCAACGCCGGGTGAACCCGGTTGCCAATGGCGGCAATAGTTAAATCTTTCCCTTTTTTAAGCCACACGCCTTTGCCGATGTCCAAGGTTTTCATTTCCGCATCCATTTCCACCCCAAAACCGGCTCCGCGCGGATAGCGCAGAACAAACGGCCTCCCGCAATAGAGCCCGGTTTTAAGCATGTGTTGCAGTTCATTTTCGTCTGCCGGTGCGGCTAAAATCAGGTCCGGTACGCTGCGTAGAAAACTTAAATCAAAAACCCCATGGTGGGTAGGGCCGTCTTCGCCCACCACTCCGGCGCGGTCCAGCGCAAAAACGACCGGCAGTTTTTGCAACGCCACATCATGTAAAATTTGGTCGTAGCAGCGTTGCGCAAACGAGGAATACAGCGCAAACACCGGCTTTAACCCGCAGGCGGCTAGCCCCGCGGCAAAGGTGGCGCCGTGTTCTTCGGCAATCCCTACGTCAAAATAGCGGGTGGGGAATTTATCCCTAAACGCGTCTAACCCCGTGCCTTCCGGCATGGCGGCGGTAATGGCGTTGACGGTGGTATCCTTTTCGCCCAGTTTTACCAGCGCTTGAGAAAACGCCTGCGTAAAAGTAATGCCGTTGGCTTTGCCAATCGTGTCGCCGGTTTCCACATCAAAAATGCCGATACCGTGGAATTTGGTTGGCTTTTCCTCGGCCGGTTTGTAGCCTTTGCCTTTTTTAGTGACAACGTGCAACATCACCGGGCCTTTTACGTCTTTTACGCTTTCCAAAACCTCTATCAGCTCTTCAATATTGTTCCCGTTTACCGGGCCGAAGTAGCGGAACCCCATTTCTTCAAAAATTGTACCGGGGAATAAAATGGCGCGTGCTTTTTTGGCCAGTTTGGCGGCGTTGTTGCCTAGGTCATCAAAGCGTTTTAAGAAATTGGTGGCTTTTTCCTCGGCCAGTTGAACGTATTGTTTGGTGAGCAGTTTGGTTAAAAATTTACCCAAAGCGCCTACCCGCTGGGAAATGAACATTTGGTTATCGTTCAAAATAACCAGCATATCTGTAGCCAACAGGCCGGCATTTTGCAAGGCTTCATAAGCCATGCCGCCCGTTAAACAGCCGTCGCCCACAATGGCAATCACTTTGGAATTTTCCTTTTTTTGGTCCCGTGCAATCGCCATACCCAGTGCGGCGGAAAGCGCCGTGGACGCATGCCCCACCCCAAAGGAGTCGTATTCGCTTTCGTAGCGTTTGGGGAACCCGCTAATCCCACCCTTTTGGCGGATATGTTCAAACGCGGCTTGGCGGCCCGTAAGCAGTTTGTGCGCATAGGCTTGGTGGCCGGTATCAAACACAATTTTGTCTTGCGGGGTGTTAAATACATAATGCAGGGCGGTAATAATTTCTACCGCGCCCAAGCTGGAACCTAAATGCCCGCCGTTTTTGCTGACGGTGGAAATAATCGTGTCGCGCAATTCTTGGCACAGGGTGGGCAAGAGTTCCTTTTTAATCAGGCGTAAATCTTTTGGGCTTTGGATACTGGGCAAAACTTTCATGACGAACCCCTTGAATTAATAAGTGCGGGTTTTGAAAAAATCCGCCATGGCATATAGCGGCCACAGGTTTTTCTTTTTTACATTTTTTAAGCCGTCCAACGCTTTTTGGGCATTGGCAATTAACAGTTGGGCGTGTTTGCGGCTGCCTTCCAACCCATACAGGCTGACGAAAGTTAATTTGCCGTTTTCTTTATCACTATTGGATTTACCTAACTGTTTGGCGGTGGCCGTCACGTCTAAAATATCATCTACAATTTGGAAGACCAACCCAATGCAGTTGGCATATTTTTTAATGAGGGTTAAGTCTTTGCCTTTTACACCGGCCAGCAGGGCGCCTGCTTCCACACTGCCGCGGATTAACGCACCCGTTTTGTTGGCGTGAATGTAGTTCAAAATAGTTTCCGGCGTGGTTTCTTTTACCGTGGAGGGGAGCATAAAATAATGCAAAGATTTATCGGCCAGCGGTTTGGATTCTTTTTTGAGTTTTTCCGCCCGCGTGCTGACGGCATCCGCCGCGCCCATGCCTTCGGCGTATACGTCGGCCGTTTGGCCGCCCACCATGCCGGAGGCTCCGGCGCAGTTGGCAAAATGTAAAAGGGCGTTTAGGGTGTTTTCCGCCCCGACGGCTTTTACCTTGCCGTTCTGGGCGAAAACTTCAAACACATAAGTTAATAAAGCATCTCCGGCCAGCAGGGCTAAATCGTCCCCAAACACTTTGTGGTTGGTGGGTTTGCCGCGGCGCAGAGAGTCGTTATCCATACAAGGTAAATCGTCGTGAATGAGGGAATAAGTATGCAGCATTTCCACCGCACAGGCGGCGGGCATTACATCAGCCGCTTTTTTACCAAAAGCCTCCGCCGTGGCCATTAGCAAAATAGGGCGCACGCGTTTGCCGCCCGCTTGCAAAGAATAGGCCATGGAATCTGTTAAAACTTTGGGCGAATTTTCAATTTTCCCCACATATTTAGCCAAATTCTTTTCCACCAGTTTGGCGCGGTCTTTCAGATAAGTGTTAAAATCGTTGGTCATATAATTCCTTGTACTCGTAAGGTATGCTTCTATTCTATTATACTTTATTGGAGCCTGTAAAATACGGGTGCGTTTTGTGCCCGCTTTGAAAAATACCTTTTAGAACGGTTTTCCGGCAAAAAAATCGTTCGCCTGAAGGAACGAAAAAAACGCCGCTTAAAACCCTCACCCCTTCCGGCTGGTTTTTTATATATAATTTTACTATGGTACAAGTAAATAGGCCGCATATCGGCATTTTCGGTAAAATGAACGCGGGCAAAAGCTCGTTGATTAACGCCTTGACGGGGCAGCAAGTTTCCGTCGTGGCGCAGCATGCCGGAACCACCACGGACCCCGTTAAAAAAATTATTGAAATTTTGGGTATTGGGCCCGTCACCTTAATTGACACCGCGGGGTTAGATGATACTTCCGCTTTGGGGGTCCAACGGGTAAGCCGCACGCAAGCAGTGCTGGAACAGGTGGATTTGGCTATTTTGGTTTTTACGGGCGCGCTGGACGATTGCGACCGTGCCTTGATGCAAATGTGTAAAGCGCGGCAGATTGCGTTTTTCTTTGTGCATAATAAAAGTGATTTGTACCCGCCGGCTCCGGTGGATGGGGTGGATACGGTGGAGTTTTCCTGCCAAGCGCCGCAGTTGGGGCCGTTGCTGGCGGCCATTCAAAAACATTTACCCGCCAGTGCTTATGCGCCCAGTATGTTGCTGGATGACGTGGTGCGCGCTGGGGACCAAGTGGTGTTGGTTATTCCCATAGATGCTTCTGCGCCGGAGGGCCGCCTGATTTTGCCGCAAGTGCAAACCATACGCAATTTGTTGGATATCGGCGCGGTGGCGGTGTGCTTAAAAGATACAGAGTTGGCCGCTTGGTTAAAAAACCATACCCCGCAGTTGGTGGTGACGGATTCCCAAGCGTTTAAGCAAGTCAGCGCGGTGGTTCCGCCCCAAATACCGCTAACCAGTTTTAGCATTTTGTTTTCCCGTATGAAAGGGGATTTTAAGACCTTTTTAGCGGGCACAAAAACCATTGATAATTTACAGGACGGGGATAAGATACTGATTATGGAGTCTTGTTCCCACAGTGTGAATTTGTGTGACGATATCGGCCGCACTAAAATACCGGCCTTGCTGCGCAAATATACAGGCAAGCGGCTGGAGTTTACGGTACTGGCAAATTTGGACCCGTTGCCCGAAGCCTTGGACACGTATAAATTGGCTATCCAGTGCGGGGGGTGTATGGTGACGCGCCGCCAAATTTTGCGCCGTGTGGAAAGTTTGCAAAAAAGCGGGGTGGCGGTTAGCAATTACGGAATGACGTTAGCGTATTGTAATGGCATTTTTAAGCGCGTGACGGAAATTTTCCACTAGAATTAATAAAAAATTGTGCTATACTTTTAATAGGGAATTACCCCAAAAGGAGAAATTATGAATAAAGGTTTTACGCTTATTGAATTAATGGTGGTGGTGCTGATTATCGGCATTTTGTCCGCCGTGGCGCTGCCGCAGTATGAAAGCGCTGTTAAAAAATCCCGTACGGCGGAGGCAACCGTTATGTTAAAAGCTATTTCGGATGCCCAGCAGATGTACTTAACCACCTTCAAAACCTGTACGCCTGCCGGAAACGATTTAAGCAAATTAGACGTAAATATTCCGGCGGAAAACAAAACGGCGGACAACAATGACGGCAAGTGGCACTTTTCGCTGGTGGCGGGGGCCACTACTAAAGATTGTGTGGCGCAAGCTACCAACACAAAGCGCTTTCCCAATGTGACGGTGCAGCTAAAAGTTTTTTCTTCCCCGTACCGCATGTGCTGGAGCTGTACCGGCGCGGGTTGTGATGAATTTTTAACCTTATCGGGCCTGAAAAAGAAAGTCTGCTAGGGAAAAACCTTTTTAATAAGGGCCGGCCTCTTTTGGGGCCGGTATTTTTTTGGCTAAAAAGGGCCGTAAGCCATAAAAAACCGCAGGACTATGGAAAATCCTGCGGTTGGGGTGCGGTAAAACTTATTTGTATTTGGAAATAACTTCGTCTTTTAATTCCAAGAAGGTTCCGTTTTTTATGGCCTCGCGGGCGCGTTCCATTAAGCGGATTAAAAAGCGGATGTTGTGTATGGAAATTAAGCGGTGGCTGGTCAGCTCGGCCGAGCGGAACAGGTGGCTTACATAGGCGCGGGAGTAGTGGCGGCAGGTGTAGCAGTCACACTCGGGGTCTAAAGGGGCATCTTGCAAGCGGAATTCCGCATTTTTAATGTTCAGGCGGCCTTGGCTGGTCATGGCTTGGCCGTTGCGGGCTACGCGGGTGGGCCATACGCAGTCAAACATATCCACCCCGCGTTCAATGGAGTTCAAAATTTCTATCGGTGTGCCTAAGCCCATAAAATAGCGCGGTTTGCCTTCGGGCAGCACGTCCGTCACCGCGCTGACGGCGGCGTTCATTTGGTCCAAAGTTTCCCCTAAAGAAAGCCCGCCAATGCAGTAGCCGTGCGTGCGCAAGGCGGCCATGTGCTGGGCGGCTTCGCGGCGCAAGTCCGGATAAATAGAGCCTTGAATAATGCCAAATAACAGGGAGTTGCCTACCGTAAAGGAGCCGTCTGCGTTTGGGGTAATGTTTTGTTGGCTTATTTTTTTATGGTAGGCGGCCTCGGCGCGTTCGGCCCAGCGTTTGGTAATATCCAGCGCCTCGCGGGCTTCGTGCTTGGTTGGGTTTTTGGCATGAATGCACACGTCCAGCATGGTCCAAATGTCCGAGCCGATTTGGGATTCAAAATCTATCACATTTTCCGGTGTGAACAAGTGTTTGCTGCCGTCGTGGTGGGATTGGAACGTGACGCCGTCTTCTTTAATTTTGCGGAACTTAGGGAGGCTGTAAACCTGAAAGCCGCCGGAGTCCGTTAAAATGCTGCCGTTCCAATTCATAAATTTATGTAGTCCGCCCATTTTTTCAAGCGTATTCGTGCCGGGGCGCAAGTATAAATGGTATGTGTTGGATAAAATACACTCGGCGCCCACGTCGCGGATGTCGTCGGCCGTGAGGGCTTTTACGCAAGCTTGCGTGGCTACCGGCATAAAAACCGGAGTATGCACCGCGCCGTGTTTGGTATATAAAACACCGGTGCGGGCTTTGGAGCGGGTATCTTTGCTCAAAATTCTAAAAGGGGAAATAAGCGTCATATTTTCTATTTTAGCATATATGGGGGATGGGCCCCAAAAAGGAGTTTTTTTCCCGCTTGCAAGGCGGGTTTAGCGTTTACGCTTAACCTGCCTTGCTTTTGTTTTTTTTTTTTGATATAGTGGATTAAGTTTGAGACTTGTGGGAGGGTATGTGAATAAAAAACAAAACAAAAATAAGCGTGCTTTTACGCTTACAGAACTGCTTATTGTGGTTATTGTAATAGGCGTTCTTTCTGCCGTCACGCTTCCTAAATTTAATCGGGTCATAGAAAACCGGAAAGTGACGGAAGCCGAAGAAATGATGTCTGCCGTGCGCACGGAGCAGGAGCGCCGTTGTGCCATGGATAAAAATTATACCTTAAAATTTGATAATTTAGCGGACGTAATTTCTTCCAGCGACACCAAAAACTATAAATACAGTTTACAGGCGGAGGGTATTTCCGCCACCAGCAACAAAGGCAAATACACCTTAAAAATGTTGTCTTATCATGATGGCAGTTTTTGCTGTACGGGTGCGGATTGTGCCAAATTAAACAAAAATTACCCCAGCTGTGACGGGTTGACTTTTCCGTCTTCCGGCTGCGGCGGTACGGACGGCACTGTAGAAATCACGCCGGACCCGACGCCCACACCGGAACCAACGCCCACTCCGGCACCTTCGTGCGAAGGAAGCCAACCTGCGGACAAAGTAAAAGATTGTGCCTGTGGCACCGTAAAAGCCAGTTATTCTTGCAGTGCCGCTACCAATTATAAATGGGTGTTGGGGGAATTTCCGGATTGTCCGGCCAAACCGGCCAATATTACAGAAACATGTTCCGACGGTACTACAAAACGCACGAAAAGTTATGCGTGTGTAAACGGCGCGTGGACCCTTGGAAATTGGGATAAAGAATGCCCTACTTGTGATAATAGTAATGCGCAATTTTGTGAAGACCCCTTGTTGGAAAACGCAAAACCGGGAATATGGAATTATAGCACTTGCACATGTACTTGCCCCGCAGGGACGAAGTTAATAGATGATATGTGTGTGGGAGCCTGCAAACCTAAAGATGTATTTTTGCCTGCCAAGTGCGAAGCACCACAAAGTAAAAGCAGTACCCCCGGAAAATGGAACCAATATACTTGTGAATGTGAATGCCCTGCCGGCATGAAAGTAAATTCTGAAGGTGAATGTAGAATTGCTGGCCAAGAAGATAAAAAAGGTGTTTGGGTGCAAGATGGTGTGGAAGTAGTGCGGGGCTTTTTATGTGATGAGCCTGAGGCCAACGATGGGTGCAGAGGATATTCTACTAGTGCTCCTTCTGGAGAATGTGAAATTGGCGCTGAGTTTTTTGGTGGATGCTCTGTAAATGACTACTGCCCCGGCCATGGTATAGATGTAGAAGTAATAAGGTGGGTGTGCGAATAAACATCTAAGCAGTTTTTCACGTATCCTCCTTGTCCAATAAACAAGGTTGGAAAAGGGCCCCCGCAAGGGGGCCCTTCGTGATTTATTGGAAAATATACCTAAAGCGCAACCTATAAAAACGCCTCGGCCGGCGGGCCGAGGCGTTTTGTAAGTGTGCGGAAAACGCGCTATAAAATCATCATACTGTCCCCAAACGAGTAGAAACGGTATTTCTTTTCCACCGCTTGCAGGTAGGCTTCATAGATAAAGTCTTCTCCGGCAAATGCGCTGGTCATGCACAGCGGGGTGGAATCCGGAAAGTGAAAGTTAGTAATCAGGCAATCAATGGCCTTAAACTTGTATCCGGGGTAAATAAACAAATCCGTCCATTTTTTGCCGGCGGACGTGTGGCGGTTTTCGTCCGTAAAACTTTCCAGCGTGCGGGTGCTGGTAGTACCAACGGAAAAAACCCGCTTTCCTCGGGCGTGGGTGGCGTTTACAATCTCTGCCGTTTCGGGCGAAATTTCACCCAGTTCCGCTAACATGTGGTGCTGTTGCGGCTCCCCGCGCAAAGGCTTAAACGTGCCCCAACCCACATGCAACGTAATGTAAGCGATATTTACGCCTTTATCTTTCAGCTTTTGCAACAGTTCCGGCGTAAAGTGGAAACCCGCCGTCGGCGCGGCAATAGAGCCGTTGTATTTGGCATAAATGGTTTGGTAGCGCTCTTTATCGGTAGCAATACTGGGGGAAAGGCCGCTATGTTTGCGGGCTTTTTCTATGTATTGCGGCAAGGGCATTAGGCCGTGCGCGTTGCAAAAGGGCATTAGGTCATCCGTATTAAACTCCAAAACGGCCTCGTTATTTTCCGTTTTGCCCAGCACTTTAGCCAGTAAGCCGTCGCCAAAATCCAACGTAATCCCCTCTTTATAATCCCGCGTGAGGACTGCCCACGTGCGATTGTTTACCGTCGGGCGTACGAGCAATACTTCCACTTTTCCCCCGGTGGGTTTGTGCGCAAATAATTTGGCGGGGAACACTTTGGTATTATTAATTACCAAAGTATCGCCGGGGTTTAGGTATTCGTGCATATCGCGGAAAATGCGGTGTTCAATGGTGTGCGTATCGCGGTGGAGCACCATTTGGCGCGCGGAATCCCGCGGAGTGGCGGGCTGTTTTGCGATAAGCGGGTCTAAATCTAATTTTTTGAAGCGTTCAAATGCCATGTTAATCTTCCTTTAGCGGGGTGAGTTTGGCCCCGTGGTAGTATTTTTTCAAAATTTGTTTATAGTTTTTGCCGTCTTTAGCCATGCCGTAGGCGCCGTCTTGGCACATGCCCACGCCGTGCCCGCTGCCGCGCCCCTTAAAAAGCACGTATTTTTTGCGTACGGAAATTTTGTTTATTTTGCAACTTTTGAGTCCCGTGGCGGCGCGGAATTTGCCGCACGCCACATTTTTGGAGCCTTTAGCCGTTTTAACGGTTAAATTGGTGGCGCGGCCGGTGCTTGTTTTGCGGGAAACGGACAGTGCTTTTAACTGGCCCGCTAGGCCGATAGACGCGGTGTACTCTTCCACCTTGGCACGGGGAACCGTCATCTGCCAAGCATAGTTTTTGGAGTGCTTGTCATAGCCGCATTTGGCGCCGGAAAGCGGCTTAATGGCGGTGGAACTGGGGTTCCAACTGGTGACGCTGTCCGTCGCGCCGCCGCAGTTGCCGTGATAATAGGTGTAGAAAAGTTTATTTTGATACGTTAAAATTTGGCCTTGGGTGGCTTGTACCGCTTTTTGCACAGACGGATATTTTTTGCCGGAGCCTTTATACATTTGGCTGCGGACGTCGCTATATAAATCAAAATAGCGTTTGCCGGTGGTTTCCATGCTTTTTAGGGTATAGGTGCGGGCAGCTACCGCTTGCGCTTTGAGGGCTTCCGCCGGCCAAGTGTGGCTCATTTCATACGGTAAAACGCCGATTAAGTATTCTTCCAGCGGCGCATATTCCACAATGTGAAAGGCGTTGCCGTCCGGCACAATCCGCACGCGCCCCGCAAAAGAATTTCCGTTAAAAATAAGCGGGGTTCCCGCGGCGGGTTCCAAAATAACGGCTTGCGCGCTTTGTAAGGTGCCGGCTTGGATTTTGCCCGCGCCTAACGCCTGTACCATAAAACTGCCTGCGTGGGAAATTTTGAATTTTTGCGTGCGGTCCTGCGTGTAAATATACACCCGCCCTGTATTTTTGAAGGTGGCTTTGCGTTGTTTTTCGGCCAGTAAAACGCGCACAACGGGGCCTTTTTGCGTGTCGTCCGCTCTGGCAGTATCCGTAGTTGCGGCCCCGCCCGCGTGCGTATAACGCATGGACGGCGCGGCACAGGCTCCCGCCAGTAAAGTGCTTGCTAAAACGAACAATAACAACGCGCGGTTTTTCATATTAAAACAGTAAATCGCCCGACGGCTTGCGCCCCAAATGCGTATAGGCTTTGGGGGTGGCAACCCGCCCGCGCGGGGTGCGCGCAATAAAGCCGGCTTTAATTAAATAAGGCTCAATGGCATCTGTTAGCGTATCAATGGATTCGGACACGGCAATCGCCAAATTTTCCACCCCCACAGGGCCGCCGGAAAAGCGGTCTATCAGGGCTTCCAAAATGCGCTTATCCACGCTGTCTAACCCCTCGCAATCAATATCTAAGGCATCCATAGCCAGTTTGGCAATATCGTGCGTGATAACGCCTTGCCCTTTTACTTGGGCAAAGTCCCGCGCGCGGCGCAACAGGCGGTTGGCAATACGCGGGGTGCCGCGGGAGCGCTGGGCCAGTTCCGTAAGGCCCGCGCGGTCGGCCGCTATGTTTAACAAGCGGGCGGAGCGGGCCAAAATATCCGTAATTTCGGGGATTTCATAAAACCCCAAATTAAACACAATGCCAAAGCGGTCCCGCAGCGGGCCGGTAAGCAGCCCCGAGCGCGTGGTGGCCCCCACCAATGTAAATTTGGGTACGGCCAGTTTTAAGGTGGTGGAACCGGCGCCCTTGCCGGTGTTAATAAAAAAGGTAAAGTCTTCCATGGCCGGATAAAGGGCTTCTTCCACGGCCGGATTTAGGCGGTGGATTTCGTCAATAAATAAAATATCGCCGTCGGCAAGTTCCGTAGTGAGCATGGCGGCCAAATCACCGGGGCGGGCTAACACGGGGCCGGACGTCACTTTGATATTAACGCCCATTTCTTTAGCTAAAATGTTGGCCAGCGTGGTTTTGCCCAGGCCGGGGGGCGCATAAAAAAGGCAGTGGTCCAGTGCCTCCCCGCGGGAGCGGGCGGCCTCTATAAAGACGCGCAGGTTGGATTTCAGTTTGTCCTGCCCGACGAACTCGTCCAAAGAATTCGGGCGCAGGGCCGCTTCCAGCCCGCCGGATTCTTCGCTTAATTGTTTTACATCTAAAATATCGTTTTGGTTGCTCATTTTTTCAGTACGCGCAAGGCTTCTTTAATGATGTCTTCCACCTTGCCGTTGGGGTTAATGCCCTCGGCGTGGAGTTTTTCCATAGCGCGGCGGGTTTCGGCGGCGGAATAGCCCAGCGCGGTTAAGGCTTCCAATACACCGCTTAAATAGGGGGCTTCGTCCAGCACTTTAATTTTGCTTTCGCCTTGCACGGAAACTGCATCCATTTTATCTTTTAAGGAGGCAATTAATTTTTCGGCCGTTTTGGCGGTAAAGCCAAAAATGCCGGTTAAAATTTTAGGGTCGCGCGAGGTGATGGCACGGTGAAAATCGGCCACGCTGCGCAGGGCTTTGTTCAAAAATTCCAAGGCTTTTTTGGCCCCCGTATTGGGAATAGACGTTTTGAACAGGAGCCAGAGGGCTTTGTCTTCTTTAGATAAAAAGCCGTACAAAACAGGGCCGTCAAATTGGGAGAAAGACTCCGCTATATATAAGGAAATCTCTTTTCCGGCTTCAATTTCCAACGCGGAAGAATGGGCCAGATTTACCTCGTACCCAATACCGCCGCATAAAATCAGCACGCTGTCTTCGCGCACTTCCAGCACTTCGCCTCTTAAATACCCTATCATAATTTCATTTTAGCATATTGGGGGGAGCGGCGTTGTTTGGCTGTTAAATCAGAAAGGGGTTGTTTTGTTTTTTTTTGATAAATTTTGTTTATGAACAAAATTTATCAAAATAAGCCGGACGTAAGTAAAAACCGCGTGAGCCGCCGATTAGGCGGGTTTACGCTGATTGAATTGCTGGTAGTTGTGCTGATTATCGGCATTTTGGCAGGGGTCGCTTTGCCCCAGTATCAAAATGCGGTAAATAAAAGCCGTGCTATCAGCTTGCTATCCAATATGAAAACCATTCGCCAAGCGGCGGAAGCCTATAAAATGGCCACGGGCAGTTATCCGATGGATTTTACCCAAGTGGATATTTCCTTTCCGGGGCAGGTGTTGGGTTCTGACGAAGGAGTGGAAAATTCCGTGATAATCTTGCCGGATGGGTCCTTTTATAAATTTGATATAGACGGATATATTCAGGGTGCCAATAGTGCGGCTAATTTTAATTATTGGTACGATTCTATGTGGGGGGTAAAACAAGGATGTTTTATGTTGCGTGCGAACAGTGAACAAACAAACCGTTTAGGCAAAAGCATGGGGACTTTTACCCAAAAAAGTCCTTTTAACGAAGATGTCTATGAGATTTGTTTTTAGGCGGCGTACAGGAAAAAATTATTTCTTTTTAATTTGAGCTTCGCGGGCGGCTTTCAGTTTGGCAAGGAAGGCCGCCTTTACATTGAGCATATTGTTCAGTGGGGCGGTTTTTAAGTGGCAAATAGCAATAGCCACGGCGTCGGCGGTGTCGTCGGGCGACGGCGCCTTATCCAAATTTAACGTCAGCTGAACCATACGCTGTACTTGTTTTTTGTCCGCAGTGCCGGTGCCGCAAATGAGCATTTTTACCCGCTTGGGGGGATAAAATGTAATGGTTTTTCCGGCCAGTTGGCAAGCCAGTATAATGACGCCGCGCGTCATAACCGTATGGGCCATGGTGGTGGCGCGTTTGAGAAAAAAATTCTGCTCCATAGCCACTTGGTCCGGCTGATAGGTTTGCAGAATTTTTTGTAATTCCCGGAAAATATATTCAAGCCGCTGGGGCAGCTCTTGCTCCGCCCCCGTATGAATCAACCCGCATGCCTGTAAAGACAAAACGGACCGAGCGTTTCTTGTCAGAATCGCCCAGCCCGTTCTGTCTAAACCGGGGTCTATACCTAAAACGGTGGTCGTTTGAGGAGTCAAGCGGCCTCTATTTATCTTCCAGTTTGGCTAAAACAGCTTCGTCAATGCTGGAGTTATCGTATACGTTTTTGGTGTCGTCGTGGTCGTCCAAGGCTTCCAGCATTTTCATTAAGGTTTCGGCGGTGTGTTCGTCGGTAATGCTGACTTCGGTGTCCGGAATCATGGATAAATCGGCCGATTCGGGCGTAATGCCTTTGGCTTCAATGGCTTTTTTAACGGCATCAATGGCGGCCATATCGGGCGCGGTAAGCACTTCGTACACGTCACCCACGGTGCGCACGTCTTCGGCGCCGGCTTCCAAGGCCAAATTCATCAGGTCGTCTTCGCCAATGTCTTCTTTTTTCACCACAATTAAGCCTTTGCTCTTAAACATATAAGATACGCAACCGGCCGTACCTGTGTTGCCGCCGTGGCTGGTGAAAATTTTGCGAATTTCGGAAAACGTGCGGTTTTTATTGTCCGTAGTACATTCCACAATAACCGCCACGGAACCGGGGCCGTAGCCTTCGTAAGTGATTTCTTCGTAAGAAACACCGGGCAGTTGGCCGGTACCTTTCATAATGGCACGTTTGACGTTATCAAACGGCATGTTAGCGGCACGGGCATCATCCACCGCTTTGCGCAAGCGGGGGTTTTGGTCCGGATTGCCGCCGCTCATTTTGGCGGCGATGGTGATTTCTCTTAAAATTTTAGTGAATACTTTGCCTTTTTTGGCGTCTACGAGGGCTTTTTTGTGTTTAATACCAGCCCAGTGTGAATGTCCACCCATAGATATACTCCTTACTGCAAATTAAGATACCTTTATTCTAGCAAATTTTAGGAGCGCCGGAGTAGGGGACCTTTTTAAGCCTGTGTGCGCGCTTAAAAATTGGTACAATAAAAAACACGCCCCGTTAGCTCAACTGGATAGAGTACCGGTCTTCGGAACCGGTGGTATGGGTTCAAATCCCATGCGGGGCAGAGTTTTTATGGGCCGAGCGGCGTATTTGCTCGGCCTGTATTCTTCCGACGGACCCCCAGCACTTGCGGGTGCCTTTTTTGGGTTAGAAGCCGTTTTTATATTACAGAAGGAGTCCATTTTTGGTATAAAATTGTTATGAAATCTATTAAAGCAGAAGGGCAGGCGCATTGCCCCAACCATTGTGAAGCGTTTGATGTAGAGTATTGGTCTTTTGTGCGCGCAGACCAAGACCCCGATTTGAAAACCGCCGCGTTGGGCGGAGAGCTGAATTTGTTTTGTTGTCCGGGATGTAAAACTTTCTTTCATCACGACTCCAACCTGATTTATTTGGATGCCCCCGCCGAACTGATGGTATTTGTGTTTGCACACGCGGACAAAGCCAAAGAAGAGGCCCTAGTTGCTAAAATGAAGGAAGATTACGCCCTTATTAAAAAAACACTTTCCAAAACCTTACAGTTAGACTATGAACCCGCGTATGTGTTTGGGTTAGAAGCCTTAAAAAGTGTGTTGGAACACGAAGAAGAACTGACGTTTGAATCCGAAGTGGTGGCGGCGGCGTGCGCGGCGGCCGGCTTGCAGGTGGCCCGCCTAAAACCCGCCTATGCGCGGAAAAATCATTTTCCGCTTTATGTGCCCGCTGCGGATAACTCCGGCGCCAATGCGTATGCGCTGGCCGCCCATAAAGTGCTTAAAACGGGGTTAAACAGCAAACTCTTGCAAAACTTTATGGACCGTATGAGTGAGGAGGGGGCAAGCGAGCCTTTACTGCTATGAAAGGTAAAAATCCGGTAAAAATTCCTAAAAAATATCAAGAAATTTTGTTTTCTATCGGCACTTATGCCGAAAAACTGGGCACCAAAGCATGGATTGTGGGCGGTGCGGTGCGTGATTTTTATTTGGGGCGCGATACGCTGGATATTGATTTATCCTTTGAGGGAAATGTGGACCCTATGGCCGGTTTTGCGGTCAAACGTTGGGGGGGGAGCAAACATAAATTTTCCCAGTTTAGTACGTTTCGCGTAAATTTAACTACCGGACTTAAGTTAGATATGGTGCGCGCGCGGCGCGAAAGCTACCCCCGTGCCGGAGTGCTGCCGGAAGTGACGCCTTCGTGCATTAAAGATGATATATTCCGGCGTGATTTTACCGCTAACTCTTGGGCATTAAGTATTATGCCGGATTCTTTTGGCGCCTCGTTTGACCCGTTCGGCGCGCAAAAAGATATTGATGCGGGGATTATCCGTATTCTGCACCCTAAAAGTTTTTTGGATGACCCGACCCGTATGTGCAGGGCGGTGCGTTTTGCCGGACGGTTCGGGTGGAAACTGGCCCCAAAAACGGAAGAATTATTAAAAGAGGCGGTCAAACAGCAGTATCCGTTGCTTCTTTCGCGCGAACGGCTGACGCGGGAATTTTTGAAAATCAATAAAGAAAAAGAAATCAAACGCATTTTGGAAATGATGCGCGCCTACGGGATGTTGCAATTTGTGTATCCGGGGTTAGTGTGGCATGACGGCCTGAACCGCGTAAAAACCGTGGACGAACGCTTGGGGGTTATGGTGTGCAGTTTGGGCAAAAGCGGGGAAGAATTTTTGAAATCCATGCGCGTAAAAAAGGAGCTTGCCCAAGAAATTTTGGAAGCGTGGAAGGTGTCTGAATCGTGCCATGCGCCTTTGCGCGCGCTGACCCCCATGCAGCAGGCCGTTATACGGGCCGTGCATCCGGGGCTCAAAAAATACGCGCTGGAACCGTGCTTTTTGCGCGGGCGGGATTTGAAAGAACTGGGATTAGCCGGACGGCGCATTTCCTGCGCGCTGGAGCGGTGCTGCCGGATGCAGTGGGACGGCAAGGTGTCCTGTCGGGAAGATGCCTTAAAAATAGTAGAAGTCTGTTTCGGCACGAAAAATTGTATGGGCGATATTGCATCCGCCTAATTGCACAAAATTAAAAACCGGTCTTAAAGGCCGGTTTTTTTACAGTGTTGCGGTAAAATAAGCGCGCGTTAAACGTGCTGGCGGATGAGCTGGCGTGCCACGCTGGCGCGGTCTTCGGGCGAAGAATTGGGCATATATCCCACGGAAAATGTAATTTTGTTGCCGCTGTACACACGCAGTTGTTGGAGCTCTTGAAATGCCCGTACGGAAGAATGTACGTCTTCACTGGGGTGGACGGATAGCAGGCGTTTACTGTCACCCTCTTGGCACCACAACGCACAAATGCCGGGTTGACGGAGTGCTTGGTTGTAATGCTCCACGGTTTGTAAGGCTAATAGTGTCATTTTTACCCCCTGTTATTTTCAGGTAATAATTACTATAAGTTAGTTGGCGGGAAATGTCAAGCATTTTTTTGGAGTGAGAGGTAAAACCCCCGTGCATAAGCGGGTATAAATTAGTAGAATAGGCATATATGGAAATTATACTATACATACCCATTTTATTTTTTTCTATCGTCTGGCACGAGTTCGCCCACGGTTTAGTAGCGTATAAACTGGGGGATGATACCGCTTATTTGAGCGGACGGCTGACATTAAACCCTATGGCGCATATTGATTGGATAGGCACGCTGGCCGTTCCCGCGTTTTGTTATCTTTTTAATTTGCCGCTTTTCGGCTGGGCTAAACCCGTGCCGGTGAATCCTTTAAGGTTGCCTTCCCCCCGTGCCGATATGGGCAAAGTGGCCGCGGCGGGGCCGTGCGCTAATTTGTTGCTGGCGGCGGTGTTGGTATTTGTGCTTAAAATTTTATTTTTTATTCCTGCGTTTGCACAGGCTCCGGCGGCTAAACTGCAAGCCGTGATGTTGGCTTTCCAATATGGTATTTTTATTAATATCTTACTGGCGGTGTTTAACTTAATGCCCATTCCTCCGCTAGACGGCGGCAACATTGTAGCCGCGTTTCTGCCTGTACGCAGCGCCATGCGCTACCAAATGTTTTTTGGGCGCTACGGCATGTATATTGTGGTTATTTTGATTGTGACCGGTATGTTGAAGTATTTTTTAATTCCGCCGGTCAGCTTGGCCTTGGGGCTCATTAACAAGTTTTTAGCGTTGGGGTTATAAGTATGATAAATCCGGCTCCTATTAATGTGCATATCAATGTGTTTGAAGGCCCGATGGACCTGCTGCTACACTTGATTAGAAAAGATAACTTGGACGTATGCGACATTAACATTGCCGAAATAACCAAGCAATACTTGGATTATTTGAACGTAATGAAGGAGTTGAATTTGGAAGTAGCGGGCGAATTTTTGGTAATGGCCAGTACATTAATGCAAATTAAGGCCAAAACTCTTTTGCCCAGCCAAGCGCCCACCAGCGAAGATGAAGGCCCCAATCCGGCCAAAGAATTAATTGCCAAGCTGGTAGAATACCAAAAATACAAAGAGGCCAGCCGCTTTTTGGAACAAAAACAAGAAAGCCTGAAGGACCAGTTTTACCGTTCCGCCCCTATTTTTGATGCGGGGGAAAAGGTAATTAATATCCAAATGTTTGACTTGTTAGCCGCCGTAAAACGTGCGTTTGAGCGGCTGGACGAGCGCAAACGGGTGGAAATGCTTAAAATAGAGGAATTCCCCATTGAAAATAAAATGGAAAAAGTGGTGGAATTACTTAAAACGCACGAATGGATTTTGCTAGAGGATATTTTTGTGGGAGAAACCAAAAAACGCGGTATTATTACCTGTTTTATGGCGGTATTGGAGCTGATAAAAATAAAAAAATTATTGGCCCGGCAAGACTCCCGCGCCGGAGATATACGCATTTATTTGAATCCGGAAAATAAAGATAAAGATTTCAAAACCCTCATGCACGGGGAGGCCGCATAATGGATACGCCCGAAGTAAAACCGCAGCCGGAACTGGTGGATACCACCGCGGATGCTAAAAAAATTATAGAAACACTTTTGTTTATAACGGACCGCCCCGTTAAGCCGGGCCGTCTGGCCGAGGTGGTAGAAACCGTCAGCGCCAAACAGGTATTGGCTATTATAGAAGAACTCACCCGCGAATACGCCCAAACGGGCCGCGCCGTGCAGATTGTGGAAGTGGGGGGCGGTTTTCAAATGGCTACCAAGCCGGAATACGGCCGCTGGGTGCGTAAATTATATAACGAAAAAATGACCACCAAACTTTCCAACGCCGCGTTGGAAACCTTGGCCATTATTGCCTACAAGCAACCCATTACGCGGGCAGAAATGGAATCCATCCGCGGGGTGGACGTGGCGGGGCCGCTGGAGCGGTTGCTGGAGCGCGGGTTGGTGCGCGTGGTGGGTAAAAAAGACACCATTGGCCGCCCTATGGTGTATGGCACTACGGACGAATTTTTACGGATGTTTGGGCTTAATAAAGTATCCGAACTGCCCGATTTACAGGTATTTGCGGAAAAAACTTTGCATGAAAAACAGGCCGATTTGCCGTTTGATGAAGCCTTGCCGCCGGTGGGCGAACCGGCTATTATTCCGTTAGATGAATTGGAAGGCGCCGAAAAACTGGAGGCGTTAGATACCACCGTGGACCCGTTTTTCACGCGGACTTCCTATAACAAAACCGCCCTTGGGCAAGAAGCCCTACCGGGGTTAGAAGAACCGGAAGTTCCCGCCGCCGCAGAAGCGGAAACACAACCCGCCGCGGAGGAAACCGCCTCCGCTTTGGAAAATCCTACCGCGGAGCCGGAACAACCGGCCCAAAATCCGGCGCAGCCTAACGGCGCGCCTGCTACACAAGACCCCGTAGCGGTTGTGGAGCGGCAGGAACGGCTCAATAACCAAATTTTAACAGTAGAAACCGAACAGGAAGAAGCCGCCGCAAACCGCGCGGCAGGGGAGGAAAAATGAATATTGTAATGGCCGCCAGTGAGGCGTTCCCGTTTTGTAAGACCGGAGGTTTGGCCGACGTGGTCGGCGCGCTTAGCCAGCAGTTAGGTATGCGCAAAGGCAATAAAGTAATTTTATTCTTGCCGCAATACCGCAATCTTTCGCGGGTGGCCTCGCTAAAAGTGGTGCCCGGTGTGTATTTAATCCCTATCGGCGGGCGCATTGAACAGGTGACTCTTTCCTATATTAACTGGGGCACAGTAATTGTGTTTTTTATCGGCAACCGGAAGTATTTTGACCGGCCGGATTTGTACCGCACCAAAGCGGGCGAATATCCGGATAACGACGAACGGTTTATTTTGTTCTGCCGCGCCGTGTTGGAAGGATGCAAATTTGTGGGGTTCCGTCCGGATATTATCCACTGCCACGATTGGCAAACCGGCCTAATTCCGGCCTACTTAAAAACCGTGTATAAACTGGATGCTTTTTATACCCGCACGCGCAGTTTGTTTACCATTCATAATATTGCCTATCAGGGGCATTTCCCGTATTCCGCTTACGAAAAAGCCGGTTTTCATCCGGTAGATTACACGCCGGACAAGTTTGAATATTACGGCGGCATCAGCTTTTTGAAAAGCGGCATTGTATTTGCCGATAACGTAAATACCGTAAGCCCCAACTATGCCCGCGAGGTTCAAAATGACCCCGCCAAAGGTTTTGGATTGGAAGGCTTATTACGGTACCGCAGTAAAAACTTTTGCGGCATTGTAAACGGGATTGATACGGAAATTTGGGATCCGGAAACCGACCCTGTTTTGCCCATGGGTTATGATGCGTTTGAGTTCCAACGCGGCAAAACCGCCTGCAAAATGGCCCTTTTGGAAGAATGCGGTTTGGAGCAAAACCCGCAAAAACCGGTTGTGGGGGTGGTTTCCCGCCTGGACTATCAAAAAGGGTTGGATACGGCCGTCAATGTGATTGAACGCTATAAAGGACGGGTGCTGTTTACTATTTTGGGCGCGGGGGACCCAAAGCTGGAGAAGGCTTATCAGGCTTTGGCGCGCAATAACCCCTCTTGCGTGGCGTACCGCGGCCGCTTGGACGAAGAATTGGCCCACAAAATTTAC
This sequence comes from uncultured Elusimicrobiales bacterium, assembly GCA_934662565.1. Lineage (GTDB taxonomy): Bacteria > Elusimicrobiota > Elusimicrobia > Elusimicrobiales > Elusimicrobiaceae > Avelusimicrobium. The sequence goes on along the minus strand of CAKUKI010000005.1, from coordinate 147,785 downwards.
GCGGGTGCGGATTTGTTTTTAATGCCCTCGCGCTTTGAGCCGTGCGGGCTTAGCCAGCTGATTGCCATGAAATACGGCACGTTGCCGGTTGTTTCGCGCGTGGGCGGTTTGGCGGACACCGTAAAAGGGTATCCCGCCAGTGATGCCACCGGCTTTTTTATAGACCCGCTGAGCGAAGACGGCATTTGCGCCGCGTTAGATACGGCCTTACAGGCGTATGCGGATAAAAAACAATGGTTCCGGTTGGTTAAAAATGCTATGGCGGTGGATAATTCTTGGGATAAATCCGCCCAAGAGTATATTAATTTGTATCACAAAACAATTATTTAGGAGTGTTGCATGAAGAAGTTTTTAGTATTGCTGGTAGTTTGTTTGTTTGCTGTGGGCGCACAAGCCAAAACGGCTAAAAATTTAATTTGGGTGATTGGGGACGGTATGGGCCCGTCGGCCGTCGGTTTTTTTATGGAGGCCGTACGCAATGGCAATAACCCCGCATTTCCGGATAAAACTTCCAATTTGGAAAAATTTATCAACCGCTCCGATACGGGCCTCTACTTGAACAACACCAAAGGCAGTATCGTTTCGGACAGTGCTTGCGCCGCCACCCAAATGGCTACGGGGCAGTTTTCCTTGCCGGATTATATCGGGCAGGATTATTCCGGCCTGAACGTAAAAACCATTATGGAAGAAGCCAAAGAGCGCGGGATGTCCGTGGGGGTGGTGACGGATGTGTATGTGACGGATGCCACACCGGCAGCGTTTTTATCCCATGCGCGCAGCCGCAAGATGAAATATGATATCGCCCGCCAAATGGTAGCTTCCGGCGCGGATGTGATTATGGGCGGCGGACTTAAATATTTTACGCAAGGGGAAAATAAAAAATTACTGAAAGAAGCCAAAAAACAAGGCTACACCATTGTTAAAAATAAAAAACAACTGGCGAGTGCCAAAGGCAACAAAATTTTGGGGTTGTTTTCTAACGAGGCCATGCCCTTTTATGTGGAAAAAGACCTCCACCCCAATACGCCAACCTTAAAAGATATGGCCGTAGCGGCGTTAAAAGTGCTTTCTAAAAATCCGAAAGGGTTTATTTTAATGGTGGAAGCCGGAAAAATTGACTGGGCCTTGCACGAAAACGACGCCGGTGCCTCCTATTATGAAATGCTGACGCTGGACGAAACGCTGCCGCTACTAACCGCCTTTGCCGATAAGAACGAGGACACATTAGTTTACTTAAATGCGGACCACGAAACCGGCGCCCCCGCTTTTAATTACCTTCATTTGGACGACGCCCAAGTGCAGCATAAAAACGCCCAAGGGGAAATGCTTTACGGCGGACATACGGACTATATTGACTATAAACAATACGATAAACTCCTCTTGCAAACACGGGTGCTTTATTATGTCAACGAAGATTTCAAAAAACTCCCCGCGGCGCAACAAACACCGCAGAAGTTTCAGGAAATGTTAGACAAGGGGCTTGGGTATCATGTGGATATTTCCGTTTTGAAAGAACCGACGGATTATGCCGCCGTTAAAAAGCTGATTAACGAGCAAAAGGGCCTTGCTTGGGCCACCGGCACGCATACGTCGGGCATGTTGTTGGGTATTGCCTATGGCGGGTATGACGGTTTTACCGGAGTTTACCACAATACGGATTTGAAAAATAAATTTTCCGCCGCCTTGGGGTGGACGGATTTTTCCAACCAAGATGAGGACTAAATGGACGAATTTTTAGAACCCGAAAAACGCAAAACCAAACACATCTTCCGGCTGTACCGTCGGGTATTTGTGCTGGTTTTTGCGGTGGCGGTTTTGTTGCAGGCGGTCAATTTTGCCCAACTGCAATTAAAAGATTATTTTACGCGGCTCAATGACGATTTTAAGGTTATTTTAACCGTGGCGCCGGAAGTAGCACCGGACGAGCTGACCCAAATAGGGGAAAGTTTAAGTGCCAAAAAAGATATTACCGCCGTCAATTTGTTTTCTCCGGCGGATGCGCTGGCCGCTTTGCAAAAAAAGAACCCGCAGCTTACGCAGTCTTTACTGCTGATGGGACGCAATAAAATGCCGGCGTATTTTGAGCTGAAATTAAGTTATCAGGCCATTAATAATATCGGGCCGTTTGTGGATAATTTAGCGGCGGAATATACGGGGCTTTCGGCTAAATACAGTCCGGCCCATGCGCGCACCCTCTTTTTGGCGGGGCTTTGTTTGCGGGTGCTGAATGTGGCGCTGGCGTTAGCCGTACTCTTACTGCTAGGATTTATGTTTTTGGTGGAGGCTTATCCGGCGGATTCTAAGCATTTGGGCGCGGGGGTGTTTTCCGGCCTGCTGGCGGCCGCGTGCAGCTGGGGGCTGATGAGTGCGCTGGTGTATCCGGCGGGTTATTTATTGCCGGTGTTGAATATGTACGGCGGTATGTGGCGGCAAGCGGGGTTAGCTCTGCTTTGCGCCCTTTTGGGGTGGACACTGACAAAATGGCAAAAGTTTTAGTCTTTTTAAGTGTATTTTTATTGTGGGCTCCTGCCTTATTTTCCAATGAAACGGAAGATAAGAAGCGGGAGCTTGCGCGCTTAAAAAGCCAAGCGGCCCAAAAAGAAAACGAACTGAAAAAATACCGCGAGGCAGAAAAACAAATTTCGCGGGAAATTTCCGACTTGGAAAGCCGCCGCAGGGAAGCGGAACGCAAAAAAAACAAGGTAGAGGCGGATATTTCCTACATAGAGCAAAGTTTACTTTCCACGGCGGATAAACGCGCCGTATTGAAAAAAAGTATGCCCTTGTGGCAGCGGGTGGTGCTGGCGGAATTGGACGCTTATTATTTTACCCCCCGTTGCTATGATTGCCCCGACGGATACAGCTTGGAAGAAGAAATTTTTATAGACCGTATGATTACCCATAAAGCTGCGTTTACCGCCGCTATGGATAAAGAACAGCGTCTGACCGATAAACAGATTTTAACGTATGAAGCCAAAAACAAGCAGTTGCAGGCGCGCAGTTCCAAGCTGGAAGAAGAACAAGGGGTCATTACCACCCGTTTCCGCAAAAAAAAGAGCGCGCTGGATGTGACCAAGCGCAAGGCAGAGGAAGTGCGTAAAGAGATTAACGAATTAAACCGCTCGGCCGAGGCGTTAAACAATTTGCTTGCCAAGTTTGAACGCACCCGCAAGGCGCAGGACGCCAAAGCCTCCGCCCAAAAAACGGCGGGCGCTAAAAAGAGCACTACCGGCGGGCCTAAAATAGACGCGGCGCCGCACTCTTTGCCGTGGCCGGTAAACGGCAAAGTGATTAGCAAATTCGGTAAAGAATACCGCGCCGATTTGAATACATGGATTTTCCGTGACGGCATTAAAATTGCCGCCCAGCGGGGGCAAGAGGTCCGCGCGGCGGAAGAAGGCAGCGTGATTTATGCCGGCCCGTTCCGCTCTTACGGCAATGTGGTTATTTTGGACCACGGCAAAGGCTTCTTTTCCATTTACGGCTTTTTGCAGGAAATTAAAGCCGCGGTGGGCGATAAACTGCCCCGCCAAGGGGTGGTGGGCTCCGCCGGACCGGACACGCAAACATCTTCCGGCACCGGACGTTATGCCGTATATTTTGAAATCCGCCAAGGAACCGTAGCGGTGGACCCGCTGGCGTGGTTAAAATAAATTTGATGAGGATATTATGAAAAATAAAAAATTAAATACTTGGGCCGTTGTGGCGGCTGTGATGTTTTTTATGGGGACGCTGTTTCCGTATGCGTATGCATCGGCAGACGGGGGGCTGCGTAAAATCCGCACGTTTATTGACGTGTTGGAGTATGTAAAAGAAAATTATGTGGAAAGCACCGACTCCGATAAATTAATTAACGGTGCCATTAAAGGCGTGGTGGGGGAATTGGACGATTTTTCCCAGTATTTGGAGCCGAAAGATTACAAAGAATTAAAGAACGAAACGCGGGGCGATTTTGGCGGTTTGGGTATCCGCTTACAAATGGTGGACGGCTATGTGACGGTGATGAGCCCCATGCCGGCTACCCCTGCTTTTAAGGCGGGGGTGATGCCGGGGGACCGCATTTTGTTTGTGGACGACCGCGACTTAAAAGATATGAAGCTGGACGAAGCCGTGGAGCTGATGCGCGGCGAAGTAGGCACCAAGGTAAAGCTGACCTTGAGCCGCAAGACGGAAAACGGCGAATATAAAAACCTGCCCGATTTAACCTTAAAGCGGCAAAAAATCGTGCCGGAAGTAGTCTATTCCCGCATGTTGGCGCACAAAATAGGCTATGTATATGTGGTGGATTTTTCCGGCCACACGATAGAAGCCGTGAACAAAGCCTTAAAAGAGCTTAAAAAACAGGGGATGAAATCATTGGTGTTGGATTTGCGTTTTAACCCCGGCGGTTTGCTAACGGGCGCGGTGGATATGGCCAAACTTTTTATGGGGGATAAACAGATGATTGTTTATACCAAAGGCCGCAAGCAGGAGTTTTATCAGGAATTTAAGACCAATTCCAAAGCGCCGTATGCGGATATCCCGATGGTGGTGTTAGTCAACCAAGGCTCCGCCAGCGCGAGCGAAATTGTTTCCGGCGCGTTGCAGGATAACAAACGCGCGGTGATTGCCGGCCAGCGTTCGTTCGGCAAAGCCAGCGTCCAGCAAGTGCTGCCGCTTTCCGGCGGGGCGGGCCTGCGCCTGACGATTGCCAAATATTACACTCCGGCGGGGCGGCTGATCCAACGCAACTATCGGGATAAATCCAAGGCGGACGAAGGGGGGATTTTTCCGGATATTGAAGTGGAAGTGGACCCCGAGCAAGAAATAAAAGTTTTTATGCAGTATAATAAAGTGGTATACACCCCCGGACAAAAAGCGCAACTGCCGGAAATGACGGAAAAAGACCCCGTGTTGGATAAAGCCGTTTTATATTTAACGGGTAAATTAACCTTGGAGCAAGCCCAAAAAGAGGCCGCCGAAGCCAAAGCCGCTAAAGAAGCCGCCAAAACAAAAAAGGCTTCTTCCAAAAAAGAAACCCAAGGTAAAGCCGCCGCCAAGGCTGCGCCGCAAAAACAGGCTCCGGAGCAAGATAAAAAATAAGGTGTTTTATGAAAAAAGATTTTACAATTTTAGGGATTGAATCCACCTGTGATGAAACTTCCGCCGCCGTATTAAAAGGCGGTACGGAGCTTTTATCCAACGTGATTTATTCGCAAATAGAGGAACATAAAAAATACCATGGTGTCGTGCCGGAATTGGCCAGCCGTGCGCACGCGGCCAAAATTGCCGCCGTGATAGAAACCGCCCTTGGCCAAACGCCGATAGACTGCGTGGCTTTTGCCAGCGGGCCGGGGCTGCCGGGGGGGCTAATGGTAGGGCGCGTGGCGGCCGAAACCTTGGCCGTTTACAAGCAAGTCCCGCTGATTGGGGTAAACCATTTGGAAGGCCACCTGTTTGCGTGTGAATACGAGGACGGCCGCGCCTGCCGCCCGCTTAAATTTCCGTTGGTGGCGTTGGTGGTTTCCGGCGGAAATACCGAGCTTTTATATGTTAAAAACTATGGCGAATATAAAGAATTGGGCCGCACGCGGGATGATGCCGCCGGCGAAGCCTTTGATAAAGTAGCCAAATTGTTGGGCCTGCCGTATCCGGGCGGGCCGCAGGTATCTAAACAGGCGCTTTTGGGGCGGCGGGATGCTATCCGTTTCCCGCGCCCGCTGTTGCCCGGCACCTGGGATTTTTCTTTCAGCGGTATTAAAACGGCTGTCAGCTATTATTTGCGGGACCACCAAAATATCAGTGTGCCCGACGTGTGTGCCTCGTTTGAAACGGCGGTGGTTGAAACTTTAGTAGCCAAAACCCTCAAAGCCGCGCTAAAATATAAAGTACACCACATTGCGGTTGGGGGCGGTGTGGCAGGTAATACACTGCTTAGGCAGATGATGGAACAGAAAGGGCAAGAGGTTGGGTTAGAGGTGCGGTTTGTGGATAGGAAGTTATCGTCCGACAATGCCGCCATGATAGCTTTGGCCGCTTATAAAAAATTAGCGCACGCGGACGAAACAGGCCAAGCCCCTAAATGGAATATAAACGTAAACCCCAATATGAAAGTGCGCTCTTGGAGATAAGCTATGATTATTTGGGTCATGCCGGATTCCGGCGCCCGCACGAAAGAAGATTATGAGTTGCTCCGCCGTTTGTTTGAAAAAGAACATCCCGGCGTGGAGCTGACCGTGCGCGTGTTTACGCGCAATGTGCTGTGGCGCAAAATTTTTATGCTTAAAAATCCGGCGCCGGAAGAAGAAATACCGGATTTGGTGCAAATCCCGCACTACTGGACGGCGCTGTTGACGCGGGCCGGCGTGGCGGAAAACCTTTCTAAATTAGACCCCGGGCTTTCTTTAAGTAATGTGTTGTTTCCGCTCAAACCGCATTGTTATCGCCCGGGAACGAAGGATATTCATTCCTATCCGTGGTGGTTTGATATGAGCGCCTTACACTTCCGCGGCGACCACTTGAAAATGGTTTCCGCCCATCCGGAAGAAGAACTGGCCACTTGGGACGGCCTGTTAAGCGTGTGCGAGGCGCTCAAACGCGCGTTTAGGGATAACCCCGGCTATTATCCCATGCAAAATAGCGATTGGCGCGGCTCGCTTTCCGTCCGCTGCGCGCTTCCGGCCGTGTGGGACCGCGGCGCGGAGCTGTTCTCGCCCGATTTGAAAACCTGCCTGATTAATACCCCGCAATTTAAGGCCGGCCTGAAAGATTATATTACCTTGGCCATTAAAGAATATATGCCCATTTTGCGCGAACGCGGCAGCTTGGGCACTATGGTTTCCGGCAAAGCCAGCATTTTAATTTCCCGCAAACAAGGGGTGGCCAGTTTTGATACCAAACGCGGCTTGCGCGTAAAAACGGTGCCGGTGCCCACCACAGGGAATGTGTATTATTCCTACTTGTCCGGTATGAATTTAATAGTCAATGTGCTTTCTAAAGAAAAAGAAAACGCCTTAAAATTTATCAAGTGGTGCGCGCGGGCGGATAACCAAATCCGCTATGCGGGGATGATGGAAGTATTTCCGGCGTTTGAAGATTCCTTTGAGCAGTTTATTTTTTCTTCTGCGCGCCGGTTGCAAACCTATAGCAACATTTTGGCGTCTTCCAAAACCTTGCCCAATATTACGGTGACGGGCACGGTAATGGAAATATTAAATAAAGTGTTTGCCGTCAGTGCCACAGACATTGTGGAAGAACGCTTTACCCTAGCAGGGTTGGACCGCGCCTTGGACAATGCCTGTAAAGAAATTAACCATTTGCTTTCACTATACGAGGGATAGTTTATGTTTGATAAAGAGTCTTATACACTCTATAAATTTCACAAACAGCTTAATCAGTCCTTTCAAAACAAGCGGGAACTGCTGGAATGTGCATTGCCGGCCTTGTTGAACTTATTTAAGTTAAACCGTGTGTATTTTTTTAATTGGCAGCAGGATAGGGCGCTCCTCTCCTTAAAAATGATGTGCAAAAAAGAATACTGTATGGATATGCAGGAAGATATATCCGTATTAAATGAGCCTTGGTTTTTGAAGTCTTTACTGCGGGACGGTTTTGTAGTCAGTACGGATTTAAGCTACCCCGCGGCCTATGTGCTGGTGCGCTGGCAAAAGCCCACCATGTCTATCCAAGGGGAAAAAGTTTCCACCTATATGGCGGAAAAAGTGGGCGTAATACGCATGGAGCGCTTCCGCAAGAACCGCGTTTTTACCGCCGAAGAAGAAAAACTGATTAAGGCACTGGCTAAAGAAATTTCCCACAACTTGCATAATACGGAAATTGACCAAGCCAAAAACCAACGCTTGGCGGTATCCACGGCGTTAAATAAGTTAGCCACCGTGTTTGCCTCCTCTTTGCGCTTGAACGACGGCCTAGAGCTTATTTTGCAAGGCGTTCAAAAGTATTTCCGCTTTGACCGCGTGCGCCTGTATTTAACCAATTACGACGGTACCAAAATTAAATCCATTTTAGGGGTGGATATTTCCGGCCAAGTGACTACGCAGGACGGCTCCGACATTAAAGAAGGGGAAAAAGAACTCCTGCGCGAAGTGTTTGACTCCCCCAACACCTATACTTCCCGCAAAAGCGTTATTTATATTCCGCTAAAGGTACAGCGCAACAAGGTAGGTTTTTTAACCTTTGATAACTTACTTTCCCGCCGCAAAATTGGGTATTTGGATTTTATTTCATTAAAGCAGTTTTCCACCCAAATTGCGCTGGCCATAGATAACGCCATGTTGTTTGAGCGCGTGCAGGAGCTTTCCAATTACGACGAGCTAACCAAACTGCCCGTGCGCCGCTTTTTTAACGAAAAATTTGCCGACGAAATTTACCGCTCTAAACGCTTTGACCTGACGATGTCTTTAATTATTTTGGATATTGACCTGTTCAAGCAAATTAACGACGGCTACGGCCACCAAATAGGGGATTGGGCCTTAAAAGAGGTTTCCCGCGTGATTCGCACCAGTTTACGGCAGACGGACTTTCCGTGCCGCTTTGGTGGGGACGAAATGGTTATTATGCTGCCGCGCACCAATGGGGAAGAAGCCAAAATTATTTCCAAACGCTTGCAGGAGCGTATCCGCGCGATTACCTTGCCCTCCCGATATACGGACGGCAAAGACGTGCATTTAAGTATCAGCCAAGGGATTTCCGTTTTCCCGCAAGACGGAACGGACGCTTCCGGCTTGTTGGAAAAAGCGGACAAGGCGTTGTATTATGTAAAGCAAAACGGGCGCGGTGCGTTTGCGTTGTATAGGGAAACGGTACTCCCGCGGGAGTAATTTTTTACTGGCCCCAAAAAGTGCACCGCGCGGGGAAATTTTATCCGGCCCGCGCACGAGGACAGAAAACAGTTGACAAGTACGCCAAAAGTTGCAAAAATTTATAAGTGTAGGTGCTGGGCATATTTTATATATAATATATGGTATGCGTGGCGCCGGCGCGTGGCATTTTTACCCGCGCACGACGGAGCAAGGATTTTTGAAGGGCTTAATTTTTAATTAGTATTTGGTTTAATATCTATGGGAAACTACAAAACAAACAATATGACATTTACAAAAATGTGTAAGTTTTTTGCGGGGAAAGCGGCCTTGGCGGCGGCTTTGCCTTTGCTTTTGTTATCGGCGGCGGTGCCCGCTTTTGCGCAAGCACAGGCAGACGTTAAATTTGCCGGGGTGTTTTATCAAGACGGTGCCACAGACACTACTGATCAATATTGCGGATGGAAAGCGGGAGATTTGGGCGCGGATTTGAAAAACTCTGCAAGCAACCGCAGTTTTGTTGAAGGAAGTTTAACAAATGCCAACGGTTCCGCCTATGATGACCCGTGGGAAAATTCTGCCCTGATTGAATACGACCAACCGTATCCGTCCCCGGAGCAGGCTAACAACTACCCCAACCATTGTTTAGGGTTGTGTATGACGGTCTACTGCGCCAATAAGCCCTTGGCCATGAGTACCTATTCTATTGCGTTTCCCTTACAAACCATTAAATTTGATATTGTTAAATACTATGGCGGCAAAAACATTGCCAGCTCCAACGATACTCCGCCTATCCGCACCTTAACCATGTACCCCGGTTCCGGAGAAAATGGTACGGTCCAAGCGGAAGACTATATTTGCGGTTCTTATCACTGCTATGAAGCCCAAAAAGGTACCACTTGTCCTAGCGCAAACTTATATTGCTCCAAAGCTACTGATGGTAGCATGAAATGTAAGAAGGAAGGTGCTACAGGGAAGCCTACTTTAGATTATATAACGAAAAACTGTGAGAATACAGGTTTCACGGATGCCGGAGAGCCATGTTGTACTAATCAATATGGCGGGGTGACAGGAGCTACTAACTGTGTTATTTTTGACGATAACGGCAGAGAATACGGCTCCCCCATGTCTTTCTGCGCCGGGTGGGACGGCTCTTACGAAATCAGCGGTGAGTTTGGCAAAACCAACGGCCAATACGGTTTCCGCGCCACCGTGCAGAGCGACGTTCCCGGCGATAACATCACCGTAGATAAAATTAATATTGATTCCACCATCCCGTACCCCGGCGAAAACCAAATCCCGATACAGGTGGATGTCACCAACGTACACACCGTGCGCAGCACGCCTACGGTGGTGGGGAACATTACGTCTGTTTCCGCCCAACCGTACACGGTGGCTTACCGCTTGAGTAAAGATTCCGATGTGCGTATTGCCATTTACGATGCCGAAACGACGGGCGCCAGCTCCTATACCGGCACGGCTACTCCGTCCGATTTAGCTACCGGCAACCTGCGCCGCTTGCTGGTGGATTGGAAACCCCGCTTGGGCGAAGGTATGAAAGGGGCGGATTCCGATAAGCAATTAGTGGAATTTGACTCTTGGGACGGCCGCGACGATTCCGGCCGCTTACTGCCTGCCGGCAACTATGTAATTTCCATTCAAGCCAAATCTCAAGATGAATGGCCGGGCATAGACTTTTCCCGCGCCGTCACCCGTCAGTTGTCTTTGGACCCCTTAAAACTGACGGACGTGGTTGTGACCGGCTTAAACAAACAATCTACCGCGTATGCCACCATTAAATATGTACCCACGGAATCTTCCAAGGTCTATTTTGAAGTGTATACGCCGGGCACCCAATTTGAAAAAACCACCACGCCCACCGATGGGAACGCCGTTTCTCCCACCATTAAAGCGGATACCGGATATCGGGTGTATTCGTCCGTAGAAGAACGCGGTTCCCGCGCCACTTATACTACTAAGTGGGACGGTACCTGTATGGACAAAGACACCTGCAACGGCATTAAGACTATTGCGGCGTTGGACACAAAAACCTTTATAAAAGGCGCCCCCATGCCGGACGGCAACTACGTCTATGTGCTGTGGGCGGAAATCCCGTATCAGGAAAAATACACCAATGCGGCTGGTGTCACTTACAGCGGTGTTAAAACGGTTAACTATACTATCGGCACTATGCCGGTGGAACGGGGTCTGGTGGATATTACCATTCAGCCGGTCAGCTATTCCACGGTGGGTTCCAGCCCCACTGTGTATGGGTTGGACCCGTTTGTTTTCAAATATATCTTATCGCGTGATTCTACCGCCAGTGCCGAGGTGCAAAACACCGCCGGGCTTACGGTAAAACACTTAACGCCCGCGGAGGGTCAACCCGGCGTAGCCCAACAAATTAATACGTTAAGTTGGGACGGCCGCGACGACGCCGGCCGTATGGTGGGCCCCGGCACCTATGTATTTGCCGTAAAAGCCAAAGACGGTATGTTTCCGGATATGGTCAACACGGCTACGGCGGTTTTCCCGGTGGACTTGTACCATGTGGTAGACGTTGCCACGACGGACGTGTATGGCGATAGCGAGGCGAAAGCCACCATTAGCTATTACCTTTCTAAAGCAATGAATGTGCAGGTAAACATTTATAATAAAGATGTGGTCATTCCGGTGGATAATACGTTAAATAATTCCGAAACTGCCACTGGGCCGACTACGGCTACCACCACGGCGTATGTGCCGTCTGCCACGGTGGGTACCACTTACGACACCCAACGCACGTTCAACAATAATATAACGACGGTGGTTGTCACCCAAAAAACCGTCACGCTGGCTACGGAAGCCGAACTGTCCGCCCAGTGCGCGGGCATTACGGAAGCGGATGCGCTGGCTACCTGCCGTGCCCAAAATAAATACAAAGTGGAGTCTGTGGCCACTACCACCACCAAAACCATGAGCGGGTGGCCGCCTAAAGTATGTGCGAGAGACAATAAGGAAGTTTTCTGTCCTGCAGACAAAGACTGGATTGTTAATTCCACTAATCCTAATGGAACTTGTAGTGGGGCGTTAGTTCAATATGTGGTACCGTCCAGAATTTCATCTCGTAATGCATGTATTTATGTAAACGATACCACCTTTACCAACTATCCGGCCAACAGCTCTGCCGCGTTGGATGTGCGCTTGCAGCCCGTCAAAACCTTTGACGCCAGCTCCACCCGCCCCGGCGAAGGCTCCCGCATTGTGGAAGAATGGGATGCGCTGTATTTCTACAATCCGTCTTCCGCCCAGTGCAAAGGCGCTACCGATTTGAAATCCTGCGCGTATGAAATGGTGCCGGACGGCCAATATCCGTTCTACATTTCTGCCCGCTCCAATGAACCGGTGTCTGTGTACTATGATGCTACCACGTTGAAACCGTTTACCAAAGCGGAAGAAGTAAAACAAGAGTCTTTCATTTACGCTACGGAAAAACCCAGCTCCCGCATTAACGTGACCCGCGGACCGGTGTTCTTTCTGGACGGCTCCACCGCGGTATACCCGAACCAGCCCCAGCTGTTTAACGTATCCAGCGGCCCGGTATTTGTGCCGCCGTATGAAATCAACTTTGCGGTATCCCGTGCGGCTACGGTAGACGTGCAGATTGTAGCGTTGAAACCGAACGTCTGCACCACCACCGCCACGGACGGCAGCCAGAAAAATAACCAAGTGGGGGATGTCTGCAAACATTTAGCCACCACTACCGTTATGAATACGGGCAATTTTGACCCGAACGTCACCCGCAAAGTGTATTGGGACGGTACGGACGACAACGGCTATTATGTAAAATCGGCCGTGTATGAAGTACGCTTTATTGCCAAAAACTATCCGGATGCTAACTTGTATCAGGAAACCGTCAAGAGCATTTCCTTAAATGCGGACCTGTTAAAAGTGTTTGACCTCTTGGAAGTGGACGGCTATGCCCAAGCGGTGCGCGGGCAAAACGTACCGATAAGCTACCAAATTTCCGTACCTATGAAAGTAGCTATCCAAATCTTTAAACCCGGTACCACGGTTTACGATTATCAAAAAGGTACCCTGCGCAACCCCACCACGGGTAAAGAAGTAAAAGATATTAACGAAGTCCTCGTGCGCAGTATTGTGGGGATTCGCCCTTCCACTACCTTAATTACCGAGGAATGGGACGGCCGCGACTATGCCCAGCAGGAAGTGCCGGACGGGACGTATCCGTTCCGCTTCGTCACGGCCACGGCCTCTGCCGATATTGATACCATTACGGGCGAAATTATCCCCGGGGATGATGCCGCTTTGGATGCCGCGGACTGGAAAGTAAATTATGTGGCGGATGCGGACCAATACAGAACCCTGCATAAAGCTACTATTGCCATTGGGGACGGCCGCTTTGTCTGCTCCGATTGGGAGAAAACGGTATTCTTCTATCCCAACCCGTTGCGCCAACCCTACGGCACGTTGGAAATTACCAAAATGCCGGTGCCGGGTACCATGTCTATCAAGTTGTATACCTTGGCGGGCACGCTGATTCGCGATAGCGGTTATACCTGCGTGGATGCCAACAACTATACAACCACCATTGGGCAAACGCTGTCTTTCAGCCCCGATAATAACATCAGCGGGGATAAAGTGGACGAAACCACGTTTGCCAACGTCCGCAATGCGGCCCTGCGTTGCCGCTGGGATAAAACCAACCAGCACGGCAAAAAAGTGGCCCGCGGTGTGTACTTTGGATTGGTGGACTTTAAGGCCCAAAACGGCCGCGAACACTGCCAAAAAGTAGTGAAAATTTTGATTCCGTAAGGTAAAAAGGAATATATGAATATAAAAATAAAAGTTTTAGCCGCTTGTTTAGCCGCCGGTTTGTTCAGCGCTCCGGCCTATGCTATTAACGACTGGGCCGGCACCAGTGCCAGCCAGTTCTTAAAGATTGATGCCGGCTCCCCGCGTGCGCAAGCCTTGGGGAATGCGTATGTGTCTATTGCGGACGGTCCGGAAGCCTTGTTTTGGAATCCGGCCGGTGCCGCGTCGGCCACGTCGCGTGAGCTGCAGTTTTCGTATCTGGACTACCTGCAAGGCTACAAAGCCCGCACCTTGGGCTATTTGCAACCGATAGGTAAAACCATTATCGGCGTCACGCTCAACTATATGGATATGAGCGGCTTTGATTACCGCGATACGCAGGGCCGCCCGCAGTATGAAGGCTCCCACCCGGTGCAAAACTTTGTGGGCAGCCTGTCTTTGGCGCGCGGGTTCTTTAGCCAAAAGTTGCAAATCGGCGGTACCGCTAAATATATTAACGAAAAGCTGGATTCTAACCGCTACACCAATGTAGGGTTTGATGTGGGCGCTAAATTACGCTTGGTAAATTGGTTGGGATTAGGCGGCGCCATTGTAAACATTGGCGATAAAGACGATATGCCCCGCGGACTGCGTTTGGGGGCGGATTTGAATACCCGCTACTTTACTATCTCCGGCGAATATATGGACTACCGCGACGACGACGCCCGCTATGGCGTGGGGTTGGAAGTGCACATTCCGGAAGATTTGTTGTCCGTTGCCCGCTTTGATTTGCGCGTGGGTTATTATACGCGCGACAATACGGGTATCAGCACCAGCAAAGGCCTGCAAAGCTTAGGGTTGGATGAAACTTCTAAAGTATCCTTTGGGTTTGGTATTTATAGCTCCGAATTGTTTGGCTATGGGGCCTCTATTGACTATGCCGTCACGCCGTTTGGGGCATTGGGAACCTCGCAACAGATTGCGGTGGGCATTCAATTTTAATGTATGAAACATGGGGAAAACGCAACGCTGATAAAGAATAAAAAAGGGCAAACTGCCATAGAATATGTTATTACGGCGGCGGCCTTGTTTAGTGCTTTTTTGGCTTTTTATGCGTTTTATTCCCATATTATCCCCCAGCAGTTTGAACAGGGGTCTAAAGTGATTTTAGAAGTATACGAAGCAAATTGATTTTACAAATTAGGAGGAACGCAAATGAAGTTTATTATTGCCTTGGAAAACAAGCTGGAAGCCATTAAAAACGCCGCCATTTCTTGCATGAAAAAGAAAGAAGGGCAGAACACCATTGAGTATATCTTGATGTTGGGCGTTGTAGTGGGTATTGCGTTGTTGGTGGGCACCTTGGTTAAAAAAATGATGCCGGAAGTATTTGACAGCATCAAACAGAAAATCTTGGGCGGCGTCAACAGCATTGAGTAGTTTTAGGAGTAAAAATGAAGCTTTTTCATAGGGGGCGTGGCGGTCAAGTGACCGTGGAATTAATGCTAATTTTGCCTGTATTTATGCTGATGATTTTTTTCATCTTGGAATACGGCAATATTGCTTATCACACGCTAATTGCAAACCACGCTTCCTATGAATTTGCCCGTATCGGGGCGATGGTGGCTGTAAAAGAACCCAGCGGCCAACCCAATAGCCTGACGGTACAGCAAGGCATCAGTCGGGCCAAGCGCAAAGTATTTGGCGCGGCGGGTGAACGCATTAAAGTAAGGGTTAAAATGGAAACAACGGGGCGGGACCCCCTGTTTTCGCCCCACCGCCACCAAGATATTGTAGTGACGGTGACGTATCCCATAAAGCTGATTTTTCCGGGCACCAGCTTTATGTTGGCCAGCAAACCCCGCAAACAGGGGATACGCAATATAGAGGCCGTAGCCAGAATGCCCGTTGAAAAAATGTATTTAAGTACAGACAAACAATAACAGATTTGATTTAATTATAATATACAAGGAAATTTTTTAAGGAGAGTTCATGAAAAAAGGAATTTTGTTGCCGTTAATCCTTGCCATTGGCGCGGCGGTAGTTTATGCCATGATTGTAAACAGCCAATCCAGCAAGCTCAACGCGTCCAAAACCATTAAACGCGTATTGGTCCCTATTCGGGATATTAAAGAGCGCGAAGTAATTAAGCGCGATGCTATCAAATGGGTGCCGATACCTTCCGCCTATGTGCAAAAAGACGCGCTGACCTACACCACGGATGCCGATTTTAAGGCCGTGGAAAACGCGGTGGCGCGTATCCAAATTCCTAAAGGCAACCAAATTTCCAAGTATTCTATTACTTCTTTGTCGCCGGAAGCGGGGCTTTCCAGCAAAATTCCGGTGCAGATGAGAGGTTTTATTATTAAGGTGGATTCCACCGTAGCCGGTATGATTAAGCCGGATGATAACGTGGATATTCTTTTGACGTTTGAAGCCGTAATGAAAAACGGTGCACGCCAAAAAGTGACCGTCACCCTTTTGCAAAACATTAAGGTCTTGGGCGTAGGGGCCAACTTGGGCCAAGGTTTAGATGCTAAAAGCGCGGCCGGTATGCGCAGTAAAGAAGACGAAGCCGCCGCTTATACGGATAGCTCCACCTTGTCTTTGGCTCTTTCTCCGCGCGATGCGCAGTATTTGGCGTTGGCGCAATCCGAAGGGGATGTTTCCGTCATCTTGCGCTCTCATGGCGACGGTACCAACTACCTGATGGAAATTGCAACGTTTGAAAAATTATTTCAATAAACAGGAACCAGCATGACAAATACAACGTTTATTAAAAAATTATCCGCAGTAGTTTTGCTTTTGGCTTTAGTGGCTCCGTGCGCGCATGCTAAAAAAACGCGCTTGGTGTCCGTCAGTGCCGACGTGGTGGAAATCGGCGGCTCTATGAGTTCCGTAAAAGGGTTTGCGTGGAACCAAATCTTTGACTTTGAAGAAGCCGCTATACCGGGGATTTTTTCCTTGGGGGATTTTGAACGCAAAACGGCCGTTGCCACCCGTTTAAGACTTATGGAAACGGAAGGCCGCGCGCAGATTTTGTCTAACCCCAAAATCGTCACCAGTTCCGGCAATCAGGCCAATATTTCTGTGGGCGGGCGCATTCCGTATCCGGTGGTCAACAGCCAAGGGGCGGTGGGTACCCAAATGGAAACGTATGGCGTGTTGTTAAACGTGACGCCCACCATTATTCCGGAGCGCGGCAACATTATTGATTTGCAGTTGGAATTAAAAGTATCCCAGCCGGATTATTCCCGCGCCATTATGATTGGTACCTCTACTTCTTACTCTATTTTGGAACGCTTAGTGCAAACCCATGTGGAGTTAAACAGTGGGGAAACGTTGGTAATCGGCGGCTTAAAAAGCAGCAGCCGCAACGTGTCGGAAGACCGCGTGCCGTTCTTGGGCAAATTGCCGTTAATTGGCATGTTCTTTAAGAGCAAAGACGTGACGGAAGACCAACGCTCCTTGTTCTTGTTTGTGACGGTAGAAGTTGTGGAATAATTGAATTATGGCCGACATGGAAAATACTTTCAGAACAGAACCCAAGATTATTACATTTACCGGCCCCAAAGAGGGCGCCGGTAAAACCACGTTAGTCTTAAACTTGGCGTTGGGTTGGGCCGGTATCCAAAAGCGGCCCGTGCTGATTGTTCCGCTGGACCCGTTGGCCCGTCAGGAACACAGTTTTTATTTGAACATTAAAAAACCCGTCAGCGTAGCCGATATTCTAAAAACTCTGGGCAATACCAATATTGCTGTCGTCGGGGGGCTGTTGCGCGGGAAAATTTCCATGTCCCAATGGGGGGTGGGCGTACTGCCGTTAGGTAATACCCGTACGCAAGTGGCCACCATGAGCCCCAAAATTTTAATTCCCATTTTGTCACGCTTATCGCAAACTTTTGATATTTTTTTGGATGTGGACTCCAGCTTCCCCATGCAAGCGTTTGCGTTTGATATTTCGGACAAAGTTTTTTGGGTCACCAATGCAACGCGTTCGCACTTAAATTCAACCGTGCAACTGTTTAACGATTATAAAGAACAACGCTACGCACTGGACCGTATTAATGTGATTTGCAACGCATACGATACCCCCGGTTCTATTCCCTATGAAGAAATGGAGCGGGTGTACCAATCTCTGTTGGGGCGCAATATTGATGTGTTTTTGCCGTGGGATGAAGGCATTATGGCTTCCTCCAACCGGCGCGAAGTGGAAATTATCGTTAATCCGCAAAGTGAATGGATTAAAGGTTTGCGCTTGGTTTTGGCCCAAATTAGGGATTTGCACCCCGCACCCAAGGATTGGACCGCGCAAGTATCCGACGAAGAATTTACTCAAGCCGCCAAAGAAATTTGGAGCCCCGTGCTGTTTAACGGCGGGGAAACACAGGCGGCGGAATCCCACTTTGCACCGGAAGGGGCTGATAACGCCGGTGAAGGCAATAAAACTAAATTGTCCTTTTGGGATGACTTAAAACAAAAAGTACACAAAGACGTCGTCCGTACGCTGGAAATTGAGCGCATCGTCATCAGTGACGAAAGCTCCGCCAGTGAGCAGACCCGCAAACGCGTGGCCGCTATTGTGGACGATATTTTACAAAAACAACCCAATTTGCAGTTTTCGCGCGAACAGCGCACCCGTTTCAGTTCCGAATTACTGGACGAAATTTTAGGTTTAGGGCCGCTGGAAAACTTAATGCGTGATGCCAGCGTGACCGAAATTATGGTCAACGCGTTTGATAAAATTTTTATTGAACAAAAAGGTAAACTGACGCTGACCAAATACAAATTCCGCAATAATGAGCAAGTGGTACAGGTAATTAAGCGTATTGTATCTCCGCTCGGGCGCCGTATTGACGAATCCGTCCCGCTGGTGGACGCGCGCTTAAAAGACGGTTCCCGTGTAAACGCTATTATTGCTCCGTTGGCTGTATCCGGACCGACGCTTACCATCCGCCGCTTCTCCCAAAAGCCGTTCGGGCCGGAAGATTACTTCCGCTTTGGTACTATTAGCCGCGAATGTATGGATTTTTTGGAAAAATGCGTCCGCATCCGCAAAAACATTATTGTTTGCGGCGGTACGGGTACCGGTAAAACTACATTCTTAAATGCGCTTTCCGGCTATATTTCCCATAACGAACGTATTATTACGGTGGAAGATACGGCCGAACTGCGCTTGCAGCAGCCGCACTGGGTCTCTTTGGAAAGCCGCCCGCCAAACGTGGAAGGCAAAGGGGCTATTACCATTCAAGACTTGGTAAAAAACTGCTTGCGTATGCGTCCGGACCGCATTGTAGTAGGGGAGTGCCGCGGCGGCGAAGCGTTAGACATGTTGCAGGCCATGAACACCGGTCACGAAGGTTCTTTGACCACCATTCACGCCAACACACCGCGCGACGGTTTATCCCGTCTGGAAGCTATGTGTATGCAAACAGGGGCCGATTTACCCATTTTTGCTATTCGCGAAATGATTTCCTCCGCGGTCAATATGATTGTCCAACTTTCCCGTTTTTCGGACGGTTCCAGAAAGGTGACATATATTACCGAAATGACGGGCCAAAAAGACGGCGCGATTCAATCGGTGGATTTGTTCCGCTATGTGCAGACGGGTGTGGACGATAACGGTAAAGTGCAAGGCTTTTTTGCACCTACGGGGCATTTGCCTTCTTTCTTTACGGATTTTAAGGCCAAAGGGGTTCCGTTGCCGGAAGAAACATTTACTAAAAATGCTGTGGCTTTTGATGAAGCCGGCAAACCTATTTTGTCAGCCGCGCAAGCGGCCGCTGGGGGGCCTGTGCCGCCTCCTCCGCCCGGAGTAAAATAATCATGAAAATTAAAAACCTTTTGGTGTTGTCTGTTGCCGCGTTTTTGTTAGTTTCCGTGTGTGTACCGCAAACGGCTTGGGCGCGTGCGCTCAACCGCAACGATAAACGCCGCATAGAATGTGCCATGTTCAAAATGCGTATTATGGCCGAAATGTTTGATGTGCGCGTTCCTGCCAGTAAAAAAACATACACATTGCCGGATGTGTGTCCGACTCCGGCCAATGGAAATCGGACCGTACAGGCGCCTAAATGGTTTTTAGAAGGTTATGACGAAGCCGGCAGAGATGCTACAGGCAAACCCATTACCGTGCATCGGGAAGCGGAACTTTCCCGCATGGATAAAAACAAAGTGGTGTATGTGCCCAAAGAAGGCACTTTTAGCGAAGTAGACCTCTGGCGGCAGGCTTTTTCCAACGTATATTTGTATTTGGACAGAGCCAATACGTCTATGGACCCGTCCCAGCCGGTATCGCTGGACCAGCTTTCCCGCGGGTATGTAGGCAACCGTATTAACTTAATGGCTACTTTGGACCGCTTAAATAAAGATTTGTTGCGCAACAACCGCCCGCTGATTATGAAAGACAGCATGGGCGGCCGCGCGCGCACCATGTTGGCCACTTTTGAGCTGATTAATAACGAATTTTTCAGCACGATTGAGTCTTTTTCCAGTCCGGAAAAACAAAAAGAAAACAAATACCGCCAATCCGTGCAGGCGGTGGTGGTGTTAGCCAACCAGCTGTATGGGGAATTTATGTCTAAAGCGGTGCCGGTTTTCCCGCCGGACCCGAAGGGCTTGCAAGATACTCCGGCAGACCGCGGTTTTTATTTTCTGATGTTGTTTATCGGCGCGGGGCTGGTGTTTTATGCCGTATATTTGTTGTTAGAAGTCAAACGCCAAAGTTTTATGCTGATGATGGACGAATACCGCTCTAAAAGCGTGGCATGGGCGGAAGATTTTAACCGTCAGTTTTTAACGGTGGATATCCGCTATATTGTGTTCGGTACCATTGGCGCTTTTGCACTGTTTGGGTTGTTTATGGGCGTAAGCACGGGCGGATTTAGCGGTGTGTTTGTATTTTTACTTTTTACGGCTATGGGGGTGTTTGTAAGTATCCGTATGCCGGAAGCTGTTTTGGATATGCTTAAAAAGAGCCGCGGTAATAAAATTAACGCACAGCTGATGGACGCGCTGATTTTGCTTTCCAACTCGTTGCGTTCGGGTATGGATATTGTGCAAGGTTTTGAAAAAGTATCAACCGAAATGCGCCCGCCGATTGCGGACGAATTTGGGCTGGTTATTAAAAACTATCAGCTGGGTACGCCCTTTGAAAAAGCCTTGGACGGCTTAAACGACCGCGTGGATAGCCGCATGCTGACGTATATTATCAAGGCTATTGTTATTCAACGTCAGGTGGGTGGTAATTTGACGGTCATTTTTGCCCGCTTGGTGGAAAACATCCGCGAAGAAAGCAAATTGGAAGAAAAATTACAGGCCATGACGGCCCAGCAGAAAATCCAGTCTATTGTAGTAGGGATTATGCCTTTCTTAATGGTGGGGGTTATGTTCCTGTTCCGTCCGGATGAAATGATTGCCTTTTACGGCAGTCCGGTGGGGTTGGTGGTGCTGTTTGGGTGTATCATCTGGATTATGATTGGTATGAAGATTATTAAAAAAGTGGGCGAGGTGAAAGTATAATGGGTGTGTCTACAGGTGTGCGGTTAGTATTGGGCATTTTGGTTTCCATAGGGTCAATTTCTGTCTTTATGGCCATTATGAACTTGTTTTCTTCCCGCGAAGAAAAGGCCGACTTGGTGGACGTTTCCGTACGGAAATTTAAGTCTACATCCAGCTTTTCGCGCTTGAATCCGGATAAGTTGTTTGACCGTATTGCATTGTTTTGTTTGCGTACTTTTCATTTGGAACGCCCGTTGGAAGAAATCCACTTGCAGCTGGGCAGCCCCGATACGCCCCAACCGGTAGATATTTTGTACTTAAAAGTAGGGTTAGCCATTGGCTTGCCGGCGGCTATGCTGGTTATTTTCCAAAGTTTGGTGATGGCTATTATTTTTGTGCCGGTGGGGTTTATGTTGCCGGATGTCCATTTGAAAAGCAAAATCCAGCGCCGTCAAGCGGAAATTTTGGGCAACTTTTCTACCACGGTAGATTTGGCCGCCTTGATTATTGAATCCGGCTTGGATTACTTAACCGCTTTTGAGCGTATTATTAAAGTAGCTAAAGAAAAAACTATTTTGGAAGAAGAATTGGAAAAAACCATTAACGAAATCCGCTTGGGGTATTCCCGCCGCGAGGCCATGGACCGTTTGGCCGCCCGTACCGGCGTGCAGGAAATCCGCTCCTTAGTGGGTTTGATTAAACAATCGGACGAATTGGGTACCAGCTTGGTGGATTTGCTGCGCAACTTCTCTACGGACTTGCGCTCCCGCCGTTTAAGCATGGCCGAAAAGTTGGCCGCGCAGGCATCTACCAAAATGTTGTTCCCGTTGTTTATTTTTATCTTCCCGACGATTTTTATTTTAATTCTCTCCCCCATGATTAAAGGTTTATTGGCCGGAGGGTTAAGCTTTTAAGAGGATTTGCTTATGAAAAAATATTTTATATTTGCTTTATGTGCCATAACCGCCGCTACCGCCGTAGCGGCCCCCGTGAAGCGGGAAGTTCCCGTCCGTCAGCACGGTAAGGAAGCGGGAATGTTGTTGGATTTGAGCAAAATTTCGCTAGGGACGCTCAATGACGTGGAGGAACGCAAACAGTATTTATCCACCGTCCAACTGGAAAAACAACGCATTCAAAACTATACCTTGCGTATGGTGTACGAAAACGCCTATACTTTGTATAAACATGGGGATTACCAACGCGCGCAAGAAATGGCCCAAACCATTTTAAGCATTGACCCAAACTTTACACAGGCCCAAACACTGGCCCGTCAGGCCAGCCACATGGGTACTTATGGTACTGTGTCCGAAAGTCAGGTTATTGAGGCTAAATTTCAAGAAGCCTTGCGCCTGTATGATAGCGGCCGCTTGGTAGAAGCCAACCAAAAACTGGACGAAATTTTAACCATTCAGCCCGCCAATACCCGCGCCCAATCTTGGAAGCGCAAAATCAATGCGGATATCGCCGCCGAATATGTGCGCCGCGGGGATAACGCTTACGATAACGGCCAATATCAAACGGCGTTGGATAACTGGTACAATGCGCTGATGATTCGCAAAGATGACGACAGTTTGGTGACCAAAATTTCGGAAACGGAAAACGTGGTGCGTAAACAACAGGTGCAGGATGCCATGCAGCAAGCCATGGCCTATTACAACCGTGGCCAATATGTAGAGGCTTACTCTGTTTTTGAACGGATTTTGAAAATTCAACCCGGTGACCAGCGTGTCCAAAAATATATGATGCAGTTAAAGCAGGAAATTTATAACGGGTATTCCGACGCCGGCAGCAAAGCCTATGGCGCGGGGAAGTTTGATTCCGCCATTGCCTATTGGACCAAGGCTAAAAAATGGGGGGAAAATACCTCTGAAATGGACTCTTGGATTAAAAAGGCCCGCAACGCCAAAGAAATTTCTTTGCGTGCTGCCAGCAATAAAAATATAACCCGTCAGGTTAAACGCACTAAAGACAAAGACGGCAACATTGTGGAAGAAATTATAGAAACCACCTCCGTCACCAAGCCGGCGGAAGTAAAAAAGACGGAAAAGAAAGAAGAAACCAAGGCGGAAGAACCCGAAAAAGTGCCCGAAACCGTGGTGGATTCTAACGAAACCTTGCCGGCTTTAGCTCCTACCACCAATCGGGTAAGCGAAGAAGCCAGCGCGGCTTCCCGCCAGAAATACATTGAAGGGTTGGATGCTTTCCAACAGGACGATTACGAGCGCGCCCGCGAAGCGTGGATTCAGGCCAAACAGTTAGACCCCGGCAATACGGACGCTGTACTCGGTTTACAAAAAGTGGAAGAATTAACGGGAATCCGTTAAGGAAAGGTGTTAAATAAGTATGAAAATTACGTCTAAATGGATGTTGTGGTTTATGCTGGTTGCGCTATATGCGGCTATTTTTGGCGGGCTGGTATACTACAATATGTTCAAATTTGTTTTTGATAAAAAGCTCCAAAATGAAATGGTGGAAATGGTGCGTTTCCGCGCGCCGCGGTTAGTGGCCGCCTTGGCGGCCCGCCCGAAAGGCGTGGCAACATTTACGGAAGCGGACATTATGAAATCGTGGAAGATGAATGATGACCGTATTAAAGATTTAATCTACTTGAACTACGACGGTTCCGTCCGCTGGCACGAAAACACCAAGTTTTTAGGGCTATCCTATTCGGACTTTAACAATACGGTCGGTTTCCCTACCAATGCGGTGGTGTACGCTATTAACGGCCGCGCGCCTAAAGCAATTATGGTGGAAGAGGGCAACACGTACGATATGGCTATACCGCTACTGGCAAAAGATGCGGTGGCCGGCGTGGTCAATGTGACGGTTTCCCGTGCCGGTGCCAAAGCGCTTATCCATTCGGCCATGGTGCGTTATTGTATTGGCGTGTTTTTTATGATTTTATTAATCGGCGGCGTATTATACCTGTTTATGTTGTTAAAAATTTTACGCCCGCTGGCAGGGTTAAAAGATGCGGTGGATGCGGTTTCTTTGAATACGCTTTCGCTCACCTATCCGCAACGCAGTGACGAAATTGGGGATGTGGCCAAATCGGTGGATTCCATGTTGGCAAAAATACGGGAAGACATAAAAGGCATGCAAGATGTGGAAATTATGTCTTTGGAAAAAGAACGCAAATGGTGGAAAACCATTTTGGCGGTGACGGTTCCCAAAGGTTCCCGCGCTTTGGTGGTGGACGAAAACAACAACATCTTGTATACTAACTTTGAGCTAAACAGCAAAAAGGAAGGACCGGTACATTTATTGGACATTTTTGACGGCCGCCAGCAAAACATTATTCAAGTAGTTGGGGAAGCGTTGGAAAACCCCACCAAAGTTTTGCGCGGCACGGTAGAGAATAAAAATGTACAATGTTTGGTAAAGGCGGTACAACTGCCGGATGATGCCGGCAAGAACCGTATGATTTTGGTTTTAGAGCCGGAAAAATAGGCCGTTTTAGGAGAATATATGAAAGTAGAAATTAAAAAAATCGGGATTGGAAACGTCATTTTTTCCGCATTACCGGTAGCAGTGTTTGTAGTCATGTTAATTACGGCGCTTATGGAACTTTTTAATCCGGACGGCACCGTTGGTTTAGACTACTTGATGAGTCTGGTTATGCGGGCCATTCAGGGCACGTTGCTTACTTTGGTAAGCGTGGTGTTTTTCCTGCTGGCTTATAACATTTTGTGCGCTGTGGGTATCCGCGGCGTAAGGGTAGAACTGGAAGACAAATAGGAGAATATTTAAGCATGAAAAAATTGTTTGCATTAGTGCTTGCTTGCACGTTGGCCGGTGCCGCATTTGCTGCCCCTGCCAAAAAAGCCGCCAAAACGGCCAAAGCTCCCGCCAAAGCGGAGTTTATTGTGGTGGAATCTGATGTCTATGCCGCTGGGAAAGAAGACCCGCAGCTGACGGCCGGTATTGCCAACTTTTTGGGTGTAAAACCCCAAGTCACCAAATTAACGGCGGACGAAGCCGCCCAAGATGCCAAACTGGCC
This sequence comes from uncultured Elusimicrobiales bacterium, assembly GCA_934662565.1. GTDB lineage: Bacteria > Elusimicrobiota > Elusimicrobia > Elusimicrobiales > Elusimicrobiaceae > Avelusimicrobium. The sequence goes on along the minus strand of CAKUKI010000005.1, from coordinate 122,692 downwards.
GGATTTGATTATTCTTTCCTGCCGTTGTATATCATTAAAAAAACCAATGATATCCGCCAAAAATTGGACCAACATATCCAATACGGCGTGGCCATTGAAAAAGACGAATACATTTTGCTCCCCAAACAAACCAACCAAGGGGTATATACCGATAAAACGGCCCAGCCTAAAGTGATGGATTTGTTTGTGATGTCCCAATGCCCGTATGGCGTTATGGCCGAAAACCTGATTATTCAGGCTAAAAAAGACGGCAAAATTGCCGACGATAAAAATATCCGCGTGCGCTATATTGTAAATTACAGCGATAAAGAAGGCTTTTCCAGCTTGCACGGTTCCGGCGAATGGGAAGAAGACATCCGCCAGTTGTTAATTGCCAAATACTATCCGTCCAAATTCTGGAAATATTTGGAAATCCGCAATAAAGATTACCGCTCCAGCCGCTGGGATAAAGCCATGGAAGATGCGGGTATTAACGTCAAAAAAATCATGAAAAAATTTGATACCGAAGGCGTTGAACTCTTGAAACAGGAAGCCAAATACTCTAACGAATACGGCATTAATGCCTCTCCCTCTTTTGTGTGGGAAGGGCAAGTGAAGTTGGACTTCGGCGGCGTGGCCGCTTTGGAAGGTTTTGGTTTTATGAACCCCAATGCCTCGGCCGGTAATAACAACGCCGTGCCTGCCGGTTCTTGCTAAGCAAAACGGCTGACTTACTTTTGTCTACTGGTAAGACGGGGGCTGCTTGCCGGCCCCCGTTTTGTTAATACACACGGCTCCGTACGGGGCAAAAAATTTTTATATGGCTACACATAAACTGGGCGGTTTATTTCCTAAAGCGTTATTGGTGCTAAGCATAGTGTCTATCGTGCCGATTTGTATTATTGGCTACCATGTGCTCGGCATCAATACCCGTATGCTGAATAACGAACGTTTGGAACGCCAGCAAACGGTGGCAGGCCGTTTGTCCTCTATTTTGCGTAATAATGTGGCGCGCAAAGCCCAGCTTTTTTCTATTTTTACCGATTTACATTCCGATTTAGGCGGCCACCGCTTTATAGACCAAGCCGATATTGACTATCTGCGCAGCCGCAATCCGGACATTACACATATTTCCGTACTCAACAACAACGGGCAGCAGCTTTTTTATTCCAGCGACGAAAAGAGCCGCTTTAGCTACGCGAACGATTTGGATAACATTTTAACCACTTGTGTAATAAACGGGCAGGATTATGTGGGTTCCGTCAGCCGTGCGGACGGGGCGCTCTATTCGCTGATGGCTTTTCCGGTACGGGATAATTTGGACCAAAAACCGGTATCCGGTGTTTTGGTGGTGGAGTTGGATTTGAAAGAGATGGGGGAAAGTTTACGGGCGGCCTATCCGGCAGATTTACAGGCGCTGGTGTTTGCTTCTGACGGAACGATTATTTCTTATTCCGGCGCCGTGCATGGTCTGGCCCTGACGGCCCAACCCAAAAAACGGGAAGAAGCCCTGTATATTGAACGCCAGTTGGGGGCCCGCCACGCCGGAGAAGTAATTTTGCAGGACCGGACCAAATGGCTGGTGGCGTCGTCGGAAGTATCCCTTACGCACTGGACGGTATACGTTTTACAGCCGGCCCAGCGGCCATTGGCTTTGTTGTTTGGGGGAACGGTTAGTTCCGTGTTTGATTTGCTGGTTATTGTGTTTGGGGTAATTATTTTTATAGTTATTGTCAGCTATTTGGTTATTATTCCCATTACGCGGCCTTTGGGGCGGCTTCAGGCCGCCGCCGTGCGCTTGCGGGAGGGGAGCGATTATTTAATCCAGCGTGAAGATTTGGAAATCCCCCAAAATGAAATTGGCGATTTAGCCACTGTATTTTTGGATATGGCCACCGCTTTGCGCCAACGCAAGGACGAAATCTTAAAAGCCCAACAGGCACTTACCCAAATGAACCGCACGCTGGAAAAGCGCGTAGAGGAGCGCACACGGGAATTAAAAGAAACCACGCGGGAGCTGGTTAAAACGGAACGGCTGGCTGCTATTGGGCAAATGGCCTCCATTATCAGCCACGAAATCCGAAACCCGCTGGCGGTTATCAGCAACGCCGCGCGGCTGATTAAAATGATTATTTCACCCAAGGAGCCTAAACTGCTGAAACAGTTTGGTATTATTGATGCGGAAATCAAACAGGCCAGCAGTATTATTAACGAAGTGCTGGGGTACGCCCGCAGCAGGGATTTAATTTTAACCGCCATAGATTTGAACAGTTATCTGAAAGAAATTTTGCTTTCGTTCCCGTTGCCTTGTGGCGTTGAGCTAAAAGAAGATTTAGCGCCCGAAAGCGTGCGTGTAAAGGTGGATGCGGAAGAAATGAAGCAAGCTATACGCAATTTAATTTCCAACGCAGCCGAAGCCATGCAAGGCAGCGGCACTATTACGGTAGGCACGCGCATTGGCAAAAAAGTGGTTTGTATTTTTGTGGCGGATACCGGCCCCGGTATTAAAGAAGATGTGCGCGGGAAAATATTTTCACCGTTTTTTACCACCAAAGCACGCGGAACGGGACTTGGTTTGGCGGTGGTGGGTAAAGCCATGGCACGCCATAACGGCAAAATTTTTATCCAAAGTCAGGCAGGCAAAGGCACCTGCTTTCAGTTGTACCTGAAAATTTACAGAAAAATGGGAGATACCAGTTATGGAGAAGCAAGTTAAAATTTTAGTGGTGGACGACGACAACAACCTGCGCGAAACCATGGTGGATTTGCTGGAAATTGAAGGCTATAAAGTCTATCAGGCCGGCAACGCCAAGGAATGTCTGAATTTGTGTTCTGCCGAGTTTTTTAATGTTATTTTAATGGATTATAACTTGCCGGACGAAACCGGGTTGGACTTAATCCGTAAAATCCGCACGTTTAACCAAGATACTCAAATTATTATGATTACCGCCTACGCCTCCTTAAACGCCATTATGGAGGCTATGCAGGAATCCGTTTACGACTTTTTAGTCAAACCCGTGGATTTTGATTACTTAAAACGCACCTTAACCCGCGCGCTGGATAAATACTTTTTGGAACAAAGCAATAAAGAGTTGCTCGTCCAGTTAAAACAACGCAATGCCGATTTGGACCGCTTAAACAATATGAAATCCAAATTCTTTTCCATTGTATCGCACGATTTGTCCAACTCGCTCATGACGCTTAAAATGAGTTTTGATATGCTCAAAAAGAAAATGACTCCGGACGCGGAACAGGCCCGCAAGGTAATGTTTATGGACGAAAGCATCAGCCAAATTGAGCATTTAATTAAAGATTTGGTGGATTGGGCCGCTATTGAAAAGGGCAAACTGCGTATAGAAAAAGCCAAATTTGAACTGACGTCCAGCCTAAAGAAAACGGCGGAAATTTTCAAAGCCAAAGCGGCCAAGCGCGGCATAAGCGTCACTTTTGAAAGTGCCGGAGAGCTGGGCGTATTTGCTGACGAAAAGCGTATCCGGCAGGTAATTTCCAATATTTTAGAAAATGCCGTGCGTCACACGCCCGATAATGGTAAGATAGAAATAACGGTTGGAAAAATGGATGACAAAAATGCTAAAGTGTCCGTGACGGACTCCGGCGACGGGATTGACCCCGCCAAAGCACCGGAACTGTTTACCAGCTTTACCCAAGTGGGCGATAAAGCCCGCGTCGGGCGGCTGGGGCTTGGGTTGTCCATTGCCAAAGATATTGTGGTAAACCACGGCGGGCGCATTTGGGCGCATAGCGACGGACTGGGCAAAGGGGCCTCGTTCAACTTTACTTTGCCGGTGGTAAATTTATAAATTTTAATTTCGTATGGGAGCAAACATCATGAATAAAAAGAAAAAGGTGACGGTATTAATTGCAGATGACCAAACCCTTTTCCGCGAAGGCATCAAAGACGTGCTCAGCAACGAAAAGTGGATAGAAGTAGTGGGTGAAGCAGCCGACGGATTGGAAGCGGTTGCTTTGGCTAAAAAGTTAAAACCGGATGTGGTGCTTATGGATATTAAACTGCCCAAGATGGACGGCATTTGCGCCACCAAGCAAATCCGTTTATCGGTGCCGGAAGTAAACGTACTTATGCTTTCCAGTTTTGAGGACGAAGCCCACGTGCTGGACGCTATCCAAGCTGGGGCAAACGGGTATTTGTCCAAAATGTTGCCGGCGGCCGAACTGGTAAATTCCATTAAAACTTTTACAAGCGAAGGCCTGATGATTCCCCAACAATTAATGGGCAAACTGTTGCATGGTTTGCGCAAAATGGGGGACGGCAATATGCCTTCCCAAGCCACACTTACCAAGACGGAAATTAAAGTAATGGACCTTTTAGGCAAGGGGATGAGCAATAAAGAACTTGCCAAAGAATTGGATTGCAGTGTAAAAACGATTAAAAACCACTTAAACAGCGCTTTCCATAAGCTGGGTGTAAGCAGCCGCACGGAAGCCGTGGTAAAAGCAATAGAAAAGGGGCTTATTTCGTCCGAAGGCAACCAAGTGCCGGACGATTACGGTGCATAATATGCGGTTAAAAAAGCGGTTCACGGCCGGTTTGTCCGGCCGTAAAGGCCAAGCCACTATAGAGTATGTCCTTATGCTGGGGACGGTACTGGTCATTTTGTCCGCTTTTATGATGGCATTTAACAAAGATATTGTCCGTATATTCTTCTCCTTTATTGGGATGTTGCTGGGGTACTAGACATGTTCAAACAGTGGGGGCGGGCCGCCGTAAAGGCCGTACAAAACAACCGCGCGCAAATACTCTTGCCGGCGGTGCTTTTGGCGCCTATTTTTATTTTGGTGGTTTATTTACTGTTTGAAACTTCTAAAGTATCCATGTATAAAATCCGCAACCAGTTTGCGTTGGATAATGCCGCGTACAGCCAGATGTCTTCGTTATCCACCTACTTAAACGCCATGGCATACACCAACGGCAATATGCCTTACCGTGTAATGAAAAGCTATAATAGCGATTTTTTGTCCCCCAAGGGGGCGGCGGGCTCTAAGGGGCAGTATACGGTGTTTGATGTGTTTTATCAGGCGGGGGCTTTCCCAGCCTTAGGGCCAAACCATGGTAAAGAGGCTGGCAATAACCCCAATCCGTCACCGGCCTCTAACGATTGGGACTATGCTTATTACCAAGGCCGCCGTAAAAATTGGAATAAAGAAATGCCGAGTGATTCGTCGGACGAAGACGGACATTACGTGCTTACCAGCAAAGAAATTGCCGATACGAACTTTTTCCCGTCTACTACTATTGGTATTCCGTCGCTCAAGCAATATATTACCGTTTATTTGCTGTTGGGGCAGATTTACCAATCGCAGACGTTTGCTTTTAAGGATACCTCCCACGATGCCCGTATGTTCAGGGAAGCATATTATTTGAACTCCCCGTCTTGCAAGAGCCAGTCCAACTGTGCGCGGGACAGTGCCTCCACCATGGCAAGGTATTTGAATAATATTTCAGCTAAACCGTTTGAAATTGATAAAGTGCGTGCCTATTTTTCCGAAGACACCGGTACTTATATTACGGACTCCTATCCCATTGATTTAACCTTGTCTAAAGACGTCAACCGTCCGCTGTTCCAGTTTGCATATTTGGAACCTAATGGACGGGACCGTCTTAAACAATTACGCAACGGAATTATTTTGCAGCAGCCGTACCAACTGCCGTTAAACAACTTTAATATCAATTTAACATTTAAGTATAAACCCAAAGTGCGTACGCAGGTGGGGGTTCAGTGCCCGCGCAGTGGCAATAACTGCGTGTGGCCCAATCCGCTGCCTAAATATAGTATTCGGATGAAACCCTAATGATGAACTTACGTTTTCTTCGCCGCCGTTCCGGTCAGGCCACTACAGAGGTGGTACTGCTCTTTCCGCTTTTTGTTATTTTTGCTATTTTTATTATTAAAATTTTTGGATTGTTGGTGCTCAACCAAAAAATGGAAATTGCGGCTTTTTATGCGGCGCGTCGCTTTCAGTTGCAGTCGGGCGAGGCGGACTCCATGCAAACGTGGAACAAACGCTTTTTGGAGAAAGACATTAAAAAAAAGGTGGAAGATTATTTGGGTTTTAACAACGCGGGTATGCGTACATTTTTAAGCTTGAACCGTTTTAAGTTGGAAATTACCACTTCCGGTACGTGGACGAAAGTGGTATTAACGGCCTATACTAAGCCGCCGCGCATCCGCTTTTTATGTAATTATGATAAATTTGCCGTTTGTAAAAATGACGAACGCTGCTTCCGCGGGTATGAATACCTGTGCGATACCGGCGGCGCCATTAAGGTTGAAAAGTGGGTCGGCAAGAATGACCGCGTAATACCGTATATCCAGCCGGATTAATGTGTATCCCCTTGACAAGGGGCTCTTGGTTGCTTATACTAAAAGTAGCACCTTTTGTGGTGCCGCAATTTGAAACTCTGTGTTTGGGCGCGCGCTGTTTGTGGCGTGCGGGCCGACAGGAGTAATTTTTATATCATGTAAAGAGGGGTTTTTATGTTTAATTTTAAGGCTTCTTCCGGTGTGGCGGGCAAGGTGTTCAAAAAGCTCAACCACATGGATAAAAAACAAGCATACACCTATGGGGCTATAGGGGTCGTGTGTTTGGTGGCGCTCTTAACGCTGGCCAGTGTGGCCGGCGGCGGGGCGGACGACTCTTTGGATAATTTGAACGCCCGCGGGTATGACCTAGCCCAAATGCCTTTCTTAAATGACGAGGCAGAAAACTATTTATTGGCCTCTAAATATCCGGATATGAAGAACAACAATGTCAGTGCCCTGTATTCTCCGCGGGATAAAAAAGACCGTCAGGAAGAAGACGCTAAAGAGGCGGCGGAAAGCGGCTCGGCAGATACTTCGGCGGATACTTCCGGCAGTTATAATTCTTCTTCTTACGGTTCCGGCTATACGGGGCGCGGTGGCGGCGGGCGGGGTACGCCTACGCAAATTGGTTCTTTTTCTTCCAGCGGTTCCATGGCCTCTGCCAGCGGGGGGAACACCTCTGCCACCTATGGCGGTACTATGCGGGGGGATTTCTCTCCGTTTCAACGGGAGAGCAGAGGGAACGAAGCCCCGTTTAAGCCGCAAAATGCCAAACAGGCCTTAACCCGTTTTAATGCGGCCAGCCGTGCGGCGGCGCGTGGGGTAAATAAAGCGGTGGATTCCCGCAAAGCGTTGTTAGGTTCACAGGTGGAAGGCGGCTTTGGTACGGATTCCAACGGGGTACCGTTGGGGGAAAGCAAAGGCATAAATTATGATGAGGCAGAATCGGCCGATTTGAGCGGTTTGGATGACACTATGGCCGAAAAAGCCCAAGAAGCCCGCGATAAAAAAGAAGCCGAAAAATTGGCAGAAGAAAAAGGTTTTTGGGAACAATTTATGAATAAACTGGTAGACGGCGCATTGAATATAGGCATGCAGTGGGCTGGAAGCAAGATAGATCAAATAGATGCTCGTGCTACCGCTATGCGCACAACAAAAGCGCAAGCAAACGGCGCGTATGATAACTGGAAAAATTCAACAGGTGACGCGAAAGCAAAGTACGCAGAAAATTTTGAAAAAAATTTTGGCATGTCACCGGATACTTATGGTAAATGGAGTTCCAGTACAAACAAAGCGGATAAGAAAAGTTTGAAAAATGTATTCAAAGGGTCCAGTTCCTATAATGCGGCATTAAGTAATGATACTGGTTCTATGTTAGGAAAAGCGATTTCAAATTCTACAAAAGGAGATAGTTCGGGGAAAAGTTGGGCGGAATATCAGGCTTGTGTGCAAAATAAAGGGGGAAATTGCAACCGATATAAACCAGATTAATAAGAATCGTTTTATTTGGAGGAATTTATGAAAATCTTAAAATTACTGATGAGTCGTGTGGGTAAAGCCACGCTTACCACTACACAAGCAATAGTAGCTTCCGCCGCCGTGGGTATTGGCGGTGTGGCCGCTTGGCAAATGTTGGGGGCGGATTCCAATGCGGATAACGCTTTCAACTCCTTGGGTTACCAACAGGACGAAGTGGTTTATGTGTCTTCCTCCACCAGCGGCCAATACGGCCGTGGGGAAAACCAGCAAACCGCCTTTCGGGCCGCGCCTTCTAAAGCTATAGAAATGCAACAGCGGGAGGCCGAATATTTGCGCCAGCAGGAAGAAGAACGCGCCGCGGCCGAACGCGCCCGCTATGAGGCTGAAACTCGGGCCACTGGGCCGGAGTCTGCCCCGCTGGGGGGCCTCAACGAAGGGTTGGGGAACAAAAAAATAGAAGCCATGACTCCGGAACAAATCAAAGCCATGCAAGAAGCAGCTTTGAAACAAGCCAAAGATGCGGCCACCGCCGGTAAAGCCAATGCGGATGCCGCCGCTTTAGCCGCAGCTGCCGGTGTAGAAGGGGCCGCTGGGCGCCACGGGGCATTTGCCTCGCGCGGTATGGCCATGCCGGAGGGTTCTTCCGGCTCTCCCACTTTTGTAGGAATGCCCGGCAGTGTGGATTCGGGTAAAAATTTGAAAGGGTCCGGCTCGTCCGGTTCTGCGGCCATTAGCGGCAACGGGCAAGAGGGGGCCGCTATTCCCAATAGCCGCAATTTGCGTGCCCGCGCAAATTTTGGGGGCAAAGTAGGCGAGGGGAAACTTTCGCGTGATTTTAATAGCCTAGAATTAATGGCTAAACGCTCGGCTGAAATTGCCGGCAATGCCAACCGCTCCGCTAACGAAGGCAGCCGCGCTTTCTTGGCCAGCACGCGCAATTCCGGCGGGATTACCTTAAACGGGGAAAATGTCAGCACCGGTCAAGGGGCCTCGTCGGACGACTATGGGGATGCCTCCGGCGCTTTACGCGGTTTGGATACCGAAATGGATAATTTAATGGATGCGGAACAAGAGTTTAAGGACGCGCGTAAATCCTTGCGGAAAAACTTTTGGGGCTTGTTAAGTGCCACCATTTTGTGTATGGGTTTTACCATTCCGTACTTTGGTTGGTTGTTTTTCAAAAAGGAATTCAGACGCTATGACCGCAAAGCTAGAGAATTTAACGAAAAATATGGGGACCGCAGCAACTCCGGCCGCAAATACGGCAATTTGGTTAAAATCTTAAAAATGGCGGCCAAAGCAGGTGCCGGCGGTTGGTTGATTATGACGGTAAGATTTATCCCCGCCTTATTTAAGAGCTACGGGCAGAAACTTACCAAGTCTGACCTGAAACACAAACGGGTGCAAGATTCCGGCGCGGATGTGGGCGTGGTGCATAGCCCGTCCAATACCGGCGGCAGTACATTAAATGTGCACGAAGGGGTTTCCTCTAGTGATGCCGCCCGCCAAGATATGGAACGCTTCCATCAGGAATATAAATAATAGGGGGCGCTATGCAAGAAGAAGAATTTTTAACACCGGAAGAATGGCGTAAATTAGACCGTATGAGCCACATTTATTTGTTGCTCGGTTTGGTGGCATTTGGTGCTATGTTGTTTTTTGGAATGTCTTATCATTCCTTATCGCAAGATTTGCAGCAACGTCAGTTGGCGTATGAACAACGGCAAGAAGCCACACAAAGATTACAGCGTTGGGCCGCCCAACAACCTAAAGCGGCTTCGGCGCCAAGCCAGACAATGAATTTTATGGACCAACTGCGTTAGCGGCTGGCGATTAAAACGGAGGATTTTATGAACTTGTTTACTTTCTTAAAAAGTAAATCCGGCAAATTTGTAATGGGCCTGCCGCAAAAAGTAGCTTTAACGGCTGTTTTGGGTGGTGCGGCCGCCGGCGTGGTATATTTGGGCAGTGGGGACGGCCAGCAAGCTGACAAAACCCCTACCCGCGCGTATGTAATGGGTCAAGCCGGCCGTAATGCGGGCGCAGATGCCTCGCAATTTGGGCGGGAAAACACCATTAATATCGCCGGTGCGCAAGGCATTACCAGTGCTAACAGTTCCGAAGGCTCCGGCCTCGGGTACGATTGGGCCGGTGCGGATGCTAGCGTAGCCGCAGTGGATAACATTGGCTCCGGCCGTGTGGGCACCCCCAACATAGGCGGTGTTAATCCACCCTCGCGCGCTGCTTCCGGCCGCAACGAAGGGCTGGGCGGCAATAATGGGGTAGTTCTTTCGGGCGGCAAAGCGCAAGCCAACGGGAAGGCCCTGAATGATGCTGCCAACGCGGGTGCTTCCCGCGCGGCGTCGGTTGCGCAACGTGGGGTAATGGCCACGGCTTCCGGCGGAGCCAGCGGAAACACTTTTGGCGGGGCCTCCCACTCCGGCCGCAACGGTTCTTCCGGCGGAAATGTAAACAAGGGCGGTAATTCTTTGGGTTCCGTGGACGGATATAAAATTTCCGGCGCAATGCCGCAAAGCTCCGTTGCTTATTCCAGTGCCAATATGGGCAATGGTTCTGCAAACTTCGGCGGCCCCCGCAGTGGCCGTGTTGGGCGTGGTATGCAATCTGGTGATGGGCGCACCTTAAACCAAATTGCCAAACGCTCGGTGGAAATTTCCCGCAATAAAAACCGCTCCGCTAACGAAGGCAGCCGCGCCTTTTTGGCCAGTGCTCGCAATTCCGGCGGGATTACGCTGGATAGCGGGGTGGCTCTTTCCGAAGGGACGGCTTCTGAAGATTTTTCTGCCCCCACGGTAAAATCCATTGGCAAGGCGGAGCAGACCTTACAAGACACTACCTTGCGGGAATTACAACGCAAACAACACCGCCAACGGTTGATGCGCTCTATGATTTCTTTGATTTTCTTAACCATTCCGGCAATGTTTGTAATAGCTTCTTTAATGAAAGGCGGTCTTTTTTCCAAAATTGCCGCTTTTGCTATTGGTGCGGCTATGCTTACTGCTATTGCTCTGTTTATGGCAGATGCCATCAAGTTTATGAAACAATGGGGAGGCTCGGGGCTTACTACAGCCAGTATGTTTGTGGGGCCAGCATTGGCGGGTTTAATAGTTGCCTCTTATTTTAGTTGGGTACAAGGTAAGCTGGCAACTGCGGCTACATGGATTAACAAGCAACTCGGTTTTCAGTTAATCGGTGGGGCTTTGGTGGCCAGTGTTGCTCCGGGTGCTATTCAAAATATTCAATCTTCAAGTCAAGGTTTGAAACAGTCCTCGGATAAAGCAAACCAAAATTTGGACGGTAATAAATAATGCCCGGTAGAGCTAACTTAAAATTCAGACGTTTTTGTGGTATTGTGCTTTTGGCCGTTATCGCATTGACTTGCTTTTCTATTTGGCTCTATTTTGATGCCCAATACCAGCAAGCCACGCGCGAGCTGAACGAATATCAAACCCAAAAACAGGAACGTTTGGAGCGGGAACAGCGCTTCCAAAAGTTCCAGTGGGAACACCGCACCCGCGCACAAAACGGACAGGGTGCCTATTAGGAGTTTTAATTTATGGTAGACCAGCTGCCCCCCAATTTAACCCCACATACAGGGGAAGATAAAATGCAGCCCCCGCAAGAGGTTCCTTCGGGGGCGGCTGGTGTTTCTGCCCAAGGAACGGTAAACCCGCAACCGGTGCCGCAATCCAAATTGCAACCGGTGCAAACAACCGCGCCTGTTTCCGGCGCCCAACCCGCGGCTATGCAACCAGCACCGTCGGGTCGTCCGCCGCATTTACCGGTCCAATCTCCCGCTAAAAAGAAACCGTTGTTTTCCAAAAAAATGTACGCGCTACTCTTGCTCCTTTTACTGTTTTTAGGGGTAAGCAGTGTGCCGAATGTAAAGGATATTCCTGTTTTGTCCACCTTAGCCCGTGCTATGGGGTATAGTGAGGAGCAAATGGCGTCTATTTCCTTCTTAAAAGCGTTATTTTACTGGGCTGATGACGAGCGCGGCCCACAGGCCCGTCAGGAAAAAAACGCTTATGGGGTGTTTTCCACGCAAGCCGGCCGCTTTGATGCTTTATCCCGCGGGGCCGGTGCCTATGGCGCGGTGGGGAACGAAACGTCCGCCTTGATTGATATGCGCGCGGTAAACGCTTCTTTGTATGGGCAAGGCAAAGCGGCGGACCGTGTAAAAGGGGCCGCCAAAACCGGCGCGGAGGAGGAAAAAAACAAAGGGGTGCGGTTCAACCGCGCGGGGAAATTAAATGCGTTAAGTTCGGATGCCCAAGCCTCCGCCAAAGTGCAGCCGGATATGTATTACGGTACAGATTCCAACGCCATTATGCGGGACCCAAAAAATGCGTATAACGGCAGTGCGGATTTGAAAAAATTAAAAGCCAATATTGTAGGTTCCGTTCATTCGGATTGGAAAAACGATATTTTGAGAAAAGCCATGCGCGAAGAAACCGTGACATTGGATAAAAAATTGGGCGGTGCGGGGTCTGCTTTAATGAATTTGGAAAATGCCCGCGGCTCTGTGGCGGATTTTCGTTATGTGTGGCTAACCAGTCAGGCGGCCCAGCGCGCCAAACAAGTCCCGCTCAAAAAAACATTGGCGGCGGCGGGGTTAGTGGGGTCTGATATGCCACAAAAGATTTTTACCGCCTCGGGCGGGATTGCCATGGCTGGCTTGGAAGCGGACGACGTGGTGGCAGATGTGGGCAACGCCAAATTACAAGAAAAACGCCAAATGGAGTGTGAACAGGCTTCTAAAAATTTTGGCGGGGAAATTAACAACACAGTGAATGATGTAAAAAATAAAGTAAATGCTTTGCAGGGTACTTTCCCTAATTTTCCGGCGGATTGCGGCAACCCCAGCAAAGTTTCCGCATGGCGCACGGCGTTGGCGGATGTGCGCAATTCGTGCAAAAGCGTAAAGGGAAATTACGACAAGCTAAACGAAAAATGTATGATGGAATTTTCCTATAAACAAAATAGGGAAGGCCAGTGCACCACGCTGAATTTGGACGATAAATTGGATGAATTTGATAAAGCCTGTGTGGAATATGCCAAATATCAGAATGATAAACAGGCAGCCGAAGAAGAAGCCGAACGCACGGGCGAAGAAGCCAAAGAAGTAAATTTGGAAGATTATGTGCCTAATCCGGAGCAATTTTCGGACCAAGAAGTGACGCAAAGCGTGCAAGGCACGTTTAATATCCCTGTATGGGGGGGCAACGCTACCTCCACCCCCAGTGATTTCTTTCCGGAGACGGACCTTTCGGACACGAAAAACTGGAGTTATTTGGATGAAAATACCCAAAAACGCAAATAGGCAAAAAATAGGCCTTGATTATTTGCGTTTCAGTTGCTAACATATTAGTATATAGTTGTATGGTGGGCCCTCGGTTTTGGCTGGGGGAAGTAAAGATGTACAATTTGTAAATGTGCGAGGTTGTGTAATTGGGAACCGTCAGGTTCGGCAATTCCAGCCTAGTTTATATTTATACGCAAAAGAATTTATTTTTTATAGGAGGCATTTATGCCAGAGGAAAAAAAAGAGAAAAAGTCTATTTTCCCTATCTTTGGTTCTTCTACTAAAGAAGAGAAAAAAGACAGTTTTACCTTTAGCGATAAGATAAAGAACAGCAAAACTGCTGCTTCTCCGTCTTTTGCTAATCGTATTTCCTCCAAGATTGGGAGCAACGGCCGCCCGAGAAAGACGCTCTTTGAGCGGACCAAACGCGATGCGCCGTTCTTCATTGCCGCATTAGTGGCGCTCTTGTTGCTGCCGTTTTTGTACAAATACAGCGGCCAAGTGAACGAAGAACCTGTTATTGCCCCGTCTAGCGAGGAAACGGCCTTTGACCCCGAACGCTACGGCTTTGATACGGCCGTGACGGATCCGGACGGTCAAATTGCCCAGCTTTCCGCGCGTGACCCGTTGAGCCTGATTAAAGGGTTTGGCTCGGGAGAAGAAGATTCTTCTTCCGCGGTGGATTCTATGGAAGATTACGACCGCAGCGGCCTTGGCGATACGTCGTCGGGCTCTTCGTACTCGTCCACCGGTCCCAGCACGGAAACGACCACAAACATTTACAGAAGAAAGGCGGCCCCGGCCACCCGTGCCGCGTTCCGCCGTTCTGCTACTAAAATTAAAGAAATGGGCCGCGCGCCTATGGCCAGTGCGGGCGGCGGTTTGAACGTCACCCCGTGGGGCGGCAGTTTGAAAGGCGCCGCTAAAAAAGTGCGTGCCTCCGGCCCGCGCACCGCGCCGAAGCCGGTATCTTTGCAACCCTTGCAAGCGGCGGGGAAACCTTCCCGCGGTTATTTTGGCATGGGGAATGCGGAACTGGCGCGCCGTTCCAAAGATGCGTTAAGCAAAGCCAACGCCATGCAAGCCTTGCGTGATGCGCAGTTTGCGCCTATCAATCCGGGCCGCATTGGCGGTTTGTCCGGCTCTAGTGACCGTCACGGCGGCGGCGCGAGTGACTTGAAACACGGTTTTGGCTTTAACAGCATTACCCCGTGGTGGTGGGATTTGATGAAGACCCGTTCCCAAATGGAATGGGAAAAGAAATTCAACCGCAAATGGAACTGGATTGACTGGGGTGACAAGCTGGCCCAAAACATTTTGGGCGGTGTTATTAACTGCTTGCTGACCGGTGAAGACGACGGTGCCATGGGCGAGATGTTTGGCGCCAGTGGCAGTGATGCCCAGGACGCCGGTTGTAAATGTAATGATATTGTATATAAAACAGCTGCAGAACTGAAAGCGGCTAACCCCAATATCAATATTTTGGGCAAGTTCAAAAAATGGTGTAAAAATGAAAAAGGCGGCGGAGCCGCAGGTTGCAAATGGCAAGATGCTAAAGCCCAAGGTGGCGGTTTCTTAAAAACCCGTGCGGATTGTCTGGGCGTTAACTTGTTTGGTAAAGCCGGGTTAAAAGGCGCTATGACGAATGCGGATATTACCTCTGCCAATGGGGAAGGTAAAGCCGCGTGCAAAGACTTTGAAATTAACAAAGTTTACTCTATGAAGCTGACCGGCAATTATTCCAAATGGAACGCCTACCACTTTGTAGTGGCACGCAACAACAGCCCGTTTGCCAACAGAAACTTGCGCCTGTGCGGGTTTGACAGCTCCCGCCAGTACACCAAAGCTACTTCTACGGGTGTGGAAGATGTAGAACCCCAAATATCTTTAGATGCTGCGTATGCCTTGATTTCTCGGGCAAAAACCGCATTAAAAACCTTGGAAACGCAATCTAAAGTAAAAGGTGGCAAGAAAACGATTAAGTTTGAAGGTAAAACTTACACTGCCAGCGCGTTAAAGAAAGAAATTGATGTTTTGAACCATTCTTTGGATAAAGCCCATGAAGAAGGTGGCCCGCTGGTTGGCAATAACTTTGCCCGCCGTTCCCAACAGAATGGCCGTGTGCAAGGGCGTTATAGTTATGAAGATATAAACTCCAATGCCGGTGATAACGGGAACAATGTGGATAAAGACCCGGAAATCAACTACCACGACTGTGTAATTTACATTGCGGCGGGGCAGGAGTTTGAATACCGCAAATTCAAAGAAGAAACCATTTTGGTTTTGGCCCAAATGTTGGGTAGCAAAGCCAATACCTTCTATGAATTGGAAAAAGAACCCGGTTATGCGGAAGCGTATGCGCAGGCCAAAGAAGCGTTTGGCCGCTTGGATTTACGCTATATCCGCGGGTTGATTACCAAACAGCCGTTGGCTATTACGGGTAAACCCAGCAACAACAACGCCAAGTTGCCGGCTATGCCTATGGTCTATTTTGACTTTGACCGTAGCTACATCCAACGCCGCAGTGGGCGCTCGGCCGGGAACGAAAAAACGAACGACAAAGTATTCAAGCGTAAAGAACGCCAAGACAATGCGTTTGAGTTGGTGACCCCGTGCGTATTTACGGACTTGGCTATTTTGGGTAAAAAGGTTCAAAATAACAGCCCGGAAGCTACCT
This sequence comes from uncultured Elusimicrobiales bacterium, assembly GCA_934662565.1. Classification (GTDB taxonomy): domain Bacteria; phylum Elusimicrobiota; class Elusimicrobia; order Elusimicrobiales; family Elusimicrobiaceae; genus Avelusimicrobium. The sequence continues at coordinate 106,887 of CAKUKI010000005.1, read as the reverse complement.
TGACTATTCCTTCTACTAAAGACTTTAAGGAATACGATGTGTCGGCTGTTATTAATTACGAGATTGACGGACAAGTAATTCCGGTGAAAGTGCCTCCGCAATTTATTGAACCCATTGCTGGTACTGCAAAAGTAAATGGTGGCAACCGCTTGCAAGATTACCGTATTAAGGACGCCCGCGAAGTTCTTAAAAAAGAATATCCTGCCGCGTTTGAAAACGGTACCTTGAAACAAGGGTTTGATTTAAGCGGTGCAGACGGTAAAGTAAAAGCCGTTGTAAACTGGAAAGCCGTGGAACGCTCCAGCCAGCGTACCGCCGCGGATGATGTGCCGGTGGAAAATGAAAAAGTTATTCCTCCGCCTCAGCCTGTTGTGATCGTTCAAACAGGTGGGGAACTGGCAAATTATTCGTGCGATAATCTGACGGAATTCAAGACTTTTGCAAACGAACAACCGAAAAAGCAAACAATTAATACTGCGTATGAAAATAACCCTATTTGGTGTGAGGAATGCCAAAAAAATGCGAAAGAAGTATTAAAAACGGTTATTCAGAAAAGCAACGAGGCTATTAAAAGCAATCAAGATAGTTACAATAGTTTACAGAAAGCAAATACGCCCGTGAGTGACCCTCAATTTGAGGAGTTGAGGCTATCTAATCAAAAGGCTTCTCAAGTTATTGCTAAGGCAGAGGGTATTTTGAAACAAGAAGAAACTAAAGGTGAATGGTGGCTGACGATTCACGACTATCTGACTGTACTGGACTATATGTCCAAAAAACCAGGGGACACAAACACCGTACCTGTTAAGAGTGTGTGTTATTTAGCGCGGTCTATTGCCCAGATGTCGGCGGACCCGAGCGTGCCGAAACGGTCGGAGTTAAACAACGTGTTTGGTACATTTGCCGTATATGTAGGGCCGGATTCTTATCTGTTCCCTATGAAAACGGTTAAAGTGTATAGCAAAAAAAAGAAAGGAACAATAAACATCGCTGATCCTCGCTTTACGGATAACCCCATTTATCACTGGGGCTATTATGACCACAGCTACTGGGATAGCGGAGATGTACAAGGTACCAACGATACAAAATACTATCCGGCCGGTTTTGTGGGTTATACGGATGCTTTGCTTGAAAGAGGCATAGGTAAAGACGGTTATTTCCCTCTTGCTGTTATGCAACGGCCTTACGAACAAGGGAATGCGCTTAATTTGCCGTCGCGGCGTCTTTCTTCCTATCGTGCACAAAATGTTGATAGGAAAAATAAGAACCAACAAGTATCTGGATATAATGAATGGAGCGGTGGTGATTCCGATAGCAATAGCGGTACCCGTACATGGCGTAATAACTACCATGCGGTATATAACCAACCGTTCTATGATGCAAACGGATGTGAGGTGTATGACAATCAACGCATGAGTGTGTCTGATGTGCTTGCGTACCTGAACTTAGTATGCAAAAACGGTTTGAACTACAAACCAGAAACCGGCTATACCCAAATGAACGTAGACAAACGGGACTATGGCGGAGATAATAAGCAAGGTCAATCCGGCCAAAATGTTGTTAAAACAACTAAATAACCCAAAAGCAACCGTAGTTTTAACAGGGGCCCGCGTAAAGCGGGCCCTTGTTGTTTATGGGGCAGTGCTTGCCACTTTCCATGGGCGGGCTTAAGCGTTTACGGCATAATGCAGGGCAACGGCGGGCCCTTGTGGTTTGTGGGCCTAGCCCAACTGGGCGGTTGCCGTGCGGCGCGGTTTTTATCTATCATATATTTATGCGCAAAATAGTTTTGTTTTTACTGTGTGGGTGCGTGGCGGCCGCTCCGGTGTGCGGGGGCGTGTTTCCGTTTTCGTTCGGGCGGGAAAGTATCCGCACCGATTATTCCACCACCGTGTGGGATAAAATCATGCAGGACCAATCCCGTACCGATATGCGCCGCGGACTAATGGAAATGGGCCTTTCGCGCTATGCAGAGGCGCAAAACTCTTTTGCCAAGGCCGTCATCAAAAACCCCAAAGACCCCATGGCATTTTTGCTTTTGGGTGCGGCGCTCTATTGGAGCGGCAAGGTGGACGAAGCCATGAGCGAATACCGCGAGGCCCTCTCTTTGGACCCGCAAAACGCGCTGGCCTACCAACTGTTGGGTATTGCCTACGGGTGGAAAGGGGATGTTCAGCAAGCGCACGAATACTTTATGCGCTCCGCCCAGTTAGACCCCAACAAGGCCGATACGCAAATGAATTTAGGTTCCACCTATGCCGTACAAAAAAATTGGGATAGCGCCTTGGACCACCTACGCCGCGCGGTGGAACTGGCCCCGCGGGAACCTTTGTACCATTACCAATTAGGGGCCTTGTATGAAACGCTGGGGCGGGATGCCCAAGCGGAAGCAAGTTTCAAAAAGGCCCTTTCTTTGTTTGTCCATTACGAAGACGCCATGCTTTCTTTAGGTGCCCTGTACGAAAAAACAAACCGCCCCGCGCAGGCGTTGAAATTCTATAAAAAAGCGGTGCGTACCAAATCGGGCGATTTTGTGGCCCGCCTGCGCCTAGCCAAACTGTTGTATGAGCAAAACCGCCCGCAAGACGCGCGCGACACCTTGGACGCCGCGTTTTCTATCGTGCGTTTTAAGCAAGACGGTCTGGCCCTAAACGCGGTGTACCGCTCTAACGGCCGCACGGCGGAGGCGTTCCAAAAAGAAATTGCCAACTTCAGCCAAAATCTCTCCCGCGTTCCCGCTAATAAAGAGGTCCAAATAGCGGTGGACATTCAATACACGCCGTTGCAACAAACGCCCAAAACCGCGCCTAAAAACCGTTCCACCCGCTTTGAACAAGCTTACGAAAAAATCCATGCCGCGGGGGCTATCCCTAACGAAAACACCGTTCTGCCCATGGCTTTTAACCGCAGTTTTGTGTTAAACGCCGCCACCCCGCAGGAGCGCGAGGAACAAATAAAAACCTTTGTGGCGGGGCTTCAGCACGCGGTGGCGCAAGGGCAAAACAAATATGATATTTCGCTTTCTTTGCAAGGGCGCACGCAGGATTACGCCGCCCCGTATGCCCTCACGCAAGAGAACACCTCCGCGCCCCGCGCCGCGTATGACCCGCGTATTGTGGGCAACGATATGGGCCTTTGGGTGACGGGGAAATCGTGGTTGGTGCTGGTCAAAAGCGCGGTGGAAGATTTAAGCGCGGCGGACACTCCCGCCGGAGCGGAAACCGCTTTACTATTGGGCCTGGCGCATTTGGTGGCGGGCAACTCCGCCGCCGCGGCGGAGGAATTTTACAAGGCCCAAAAAGAGGCCCCGGGCGATTATTTGCCGCTTATGGGGCTCGGCACGGCGGCCGTTATAGCGGGGGACGATAAAGCGGCGGAAAATTTTTATTTGCAAGCCTTACAATTAAACCCCAAAAACAAAACGGCAAAACGCAATTTGCGCGTTTTGCAAGAGGAGTAATTTATGCGTAATATGCGCCAGCGGTACGGACAACATTTTTTGGTAAACCAGCGGGTGATTGAACAAATCACGCAAGCGGCGCTACGTTTGAAAGCCGCGCAAACGGTGGAAATCGGCCCCGGCAAAGGGGCGCTTACATTCGCGTTAATTGCGGCCGGGTTTACGGGTTTTTCGGCGGCGGAAATTGACCCGGAAATGATTGATTTTCTAAACAAAAATCTGCCGCCGCAAGCGGGTGTAAAAATTTTGGAGGGGGATTTTACGCGCCTTGCGCCTAGCGCGCTTAAAAACGAACCCACCGGATTTGTGGGCAATTTGCCGTATGTGGATGCCGCCGCTATTTTGGATAAAGCGCTCGCTTTCCCGCAATTTTATTCCGCTGTTTTTATGTTTCAAAAAGAGCAAGCTAACCGCGTGCAGGCCGCACCGTGTACGGAGTTTTACGGCCCCCTGTCTATCCTCAGCCAAGCGCGTGCGCAAATAAAATTATTGTGTAATGTGGGCAAGGGGAGTTTTAACCCACCCCCTAAAGTGGAAAGCGCCGTTTTGACCTTTGAAAAACTGCCCGCGCCCCTGGTGTCGCCCGTGTTGTGGGGCCGCTTTGCCAAAGTGGTGCGCGCGGCCTTTTTGCACCGCCGGAAAACGCTGTTTAATTCGCTGGCTTTATGCGGCTACCCCAAGCAAAAAATTACAGCGGCGCTGGCCGCGCTTGCCCTGCCGCTTACCGTGCGTGCCGAGCAAGTGGATTTAACGCAATTTGTGCAGTTGGCTAACGCGTTGTAAGGGCTTTTAGGCGGTATTCCAAAATTTGTTCGTGGGGGTTAAACGGTTTAACATCACTTAATGATAAACCGTTTGCGGCGGCGCGGATGAGGGCAGTTTCGTCCGTTTCCTCCGGCGCGTAAAAGCGTCCGGCCGCCAAGACGGCTTGCAAGGGGATAAGGCCCACCAGCTCGCAACCGGTGGCAACGAACCCCAGCTTTTTAGCTTCTTTTTGGGCGGCCGCAAACACTTGTGCGGGGCCGGTTTGGGTAAAGTCCGTTAAGTTGCAGGATATTTGCGCGCGGCGGAAGTTTTCCATATACCAGCCAATGGCTTTAACGGCTTTTAAGCCGCCGTTTTTTTCACGCAGAACGGCGGCAATTTTTTTGGCCGGGGCCGGGTCTTGCGTGTTGAGATTGATGTTAAACGCAATTAAAAACGGCCGCGCGCCTATTACACTGGCGCCGGTTTTTGCAATCCCGGCATTAAACACGCGGGGGCCGAAATCCGGCGGGAGCATTTGCAATTTTTGCGGCAGGCTTTCGTATTCCCCGCGGCGCACATCCGCCAAGTTGCGTGTTTGGGCGCGCCGCGCGGCGGCTTCGTACAAATACACCGGCACGTTAAATTCTTGCGCGGCCAACTGCCCAAAACGCACCGCTAACCGGGCCGCTTCCTGCAACGTAATGCCACTGACGGGCACAAAGGGGCAGACGTCCAGGGCCCCCAAACGCGGGTGCGCCCCGCGGTGCAAGCGCATATCCGTAAGCTCCAGCGTGGTTTTCAGGCACGCGCGTGCCGCCTGAAAAACGGCTTGCGCTTCGCCCGCAAAAGTAAGCACGGTGCGGTTGGCGGAAGGGTTGGAATCCGTATGCAAAAGGGTTGCGCCCGCCGTATTTTGCACGGCACGGGCCACCCGCCGGACATCCTCCGGCGCCGATAAAGAAATGTTGGGTACGCATTCCAGTAAAGCCATAAAAATATTATATACTATTAAAAAGAGCCACCGCGCAAAAATAAAAATTAAAAAAATACTTGCGCAAATCGGCGGGATTTATAGTATAATAATTGTAGGTACTTGTTAAGTTCAAGTACTTGATATAATTAAACAAGGAAGTAAAAAGTAAAATGGCTAAAGGAAAAGTAAAATGGTTTAACGACCAGAAAGGTTACGGTTTCGTGACCCCCGAAGATGGTTCCAAAGATCTCTTTGTTCACTATCAGGAAATCCAAGGCGATGGTTTCAAAACCTTAGCTGAAGGTCAGGAAGTTGAATTTGATATCGTAGAGTCTGAAAAAGGCCCGAAAGCAGTAAAAGTTCGCAAACTGTAATTTTAAGTTTAACTACTGAACAGACCTGCTCTTAGAGCAGGTCTTTTTTGTCGTAAGAAAAAAGGGGTTTAGTTGTAAAGAAAAGGTATTTTTTTATGTTGCACAAAAAAGTAGAGCCGGCCTCCCTAACCGAGTTGTGGTTTTTATCTTATCCGTTAATCATTACCATGGCCGCGCAAGTGATTATGCAATTTGCCGACCGTATGTTTTTGGCGTGGTATTCGCACGAGGCATTGGCGGCGTGTGTGCCCGCCGGCGTATTAGCCATGACGTTTTCTTCCTTGTTTATGGGGCTGGCCAGTTATACCAGTGTGTTTATTTCCCAATTTTACGCTAAAAAGAAATATGCTTCCGTGACGGTATCTTTATGGCAGGGCATACTGCTAGCGCTGTTGTCTTCCGTTTTGTTGGCGGCTCTAACGCCGGTGGGGGTGGCAATTATCAACTCTTTTGACCATGCCGAGGCCGTGCGCGCATTGGAAACCCAATACTTTGGCTTATTAAATTTATTTGCCGGACTCACGGTTATTAACAGCGCGCTGGCCAGTTTTTTTAGCGGGCGCGGGCGGACTAAAGTGCCCATGTGGGCCAGTTTGGCGGGCAACGTAATTAACATTGGGCTAGATTATGTAATGATTTTCGGCAAGTTGGGTTTCCCTCAAATGGGGATTATCGGGGCGGCTTGGGCCACGATTATCGGTTGTGCTTCCATAACGATTATTTATTGCACGCTGATTTGTGCGGGTAAGGTGCGCCGTGAATTTAAGATTAACCGCTTGGCCGGATTTTATAAACCGGTGTTTACGCGGCTGGTGCGCTTTGGGCTGCCTAACGGATTTGGCTTTTTAATGGATATTTTATCGTTCACCTTGTTTACGTTTATGGTGGGGAGTATTGATGTTTTGTCACTGGAGGCCAACAATATTGTAATGTCTATGCAGCCGGTGGTGTTTATGGTCATTTTGGGTATGGGCATGGGCATACAAATTTTAGCCAGTAAGTACCAAGGCTTAAAACGGCCCGATTTGACCCTGAAAGTGCTTAAAAATGCGTGCAAACTGGGGTATGTGTATGCCGGAGCGGTGGGGGTTATGTTCTTCTTTTTTGCGCCGTTTTTTGTGGGGTTGTTTATTCCGGCGGGTGCGCCCAACGCGGCCGAAATTGCCGCCAAAACCTATCCGCTGATGAAGCTGATGAGTTGCTTTGTGTTGTTTGATGCCACCTATCTTATTTTTGGCGAAACTTTGCGCGGCGCGGGGGACACCAAATTTTATATGTATGTGATGTTATTTTGCGCGTGGGGATTGTTAATACCGGGGACATGGCTGATTGTTTACCGGTTGAAATTATCCGTATTTTGGGTATGGAGCTGGCTGACATTTTATGCCGCACTGACGGCGGTGCTGATGGTGTGGCGCGTATGGCAAGGCAAATGGAAAACAATCAGCGTGACGGAAAGTTAATTTTACCGCACCATAAAAACCGCCCTGTGTAAAAGTATTTACGCGGGGCGGTTTTTTGTTGGGAAAATGCGCTTTGTTGTTTGCTAACGGAAACCAGAAAATCACCCTTTCCCGGCGGTTATCGGTTGGGTTCTTCGCGGGTTTCCAGTAGCAGCTTTATGATGTTTTCGTGCAGGCGGAAAACGGATTCGTTTTTATGGTCCAAATTATTGGCTATAAAGGCAAAACTGATTAATTTTCCGTCTGCATTTTTTACATATCCGGCCAGCGCCTTTACGCCGTCTATGGTGCCGCCCTTTACGCGCACGTTTTCTATGCGTTTTTGCGGGGCCAAAAAGCGGCGCAAAACCAGCAAATCCCCGCGGTCGTTCGGGGTGGCAAGGGTGTTATAATACGTTTCAAAATAAGGGCTTTGCGCCATGGCGTTTAGCGTGCCGGTCAGCGCGCGGGCGGAGAGCATATTATCGCGCGAAAGGCCGCTGGCATCATACAGCACTACATCTTGGAGCGGAATATTTTTACTGCGGAGCCATTTTTCCAACTGTTTAAGGCCGTTTTCCATGGTGCCTTTTTCGCCCGCGTGTACGGCTAAATTGCGGGCGAGCATTTCGGCATAAAAATTAAAACTGCGCTTGTTGACTACATACAAAATATCTTTAAGCGGCACGGAATAATGGGTATATAAAAGGTTCATTTTTTGGTAGTCCGGTGCGGCGGATAAAACTTTTGCTTCTCCGTCAACCGTAATGCCGTTTTCCTGCAAAATCTGCTTGAAATACTGCACGGCAAACAACGCCGGCTCCGGCAGTGCCGCCGCTACGGAAAACCCCTGTAAGCCCGCCGGAAGCGTGCCGTAAATGGTAAGTTGGTATTGGGCGGGGGCGGCGTATACATAAGTATTGTCTTTGCGGTTGAACGCGTCCGCCGTAGCAAAAGAGGTTATTTGCACATTGGGCACTTGCGGTTTGGTGCCGCTCACCCGCGCTGGGCGGCCGTGCACCGGCTGGGCATCAAAATAAATGCGGAAGGAATTATCCGCAATAGCCAGCGCGGAAACCGGCGCGGCGTAATAGTTGCCCATATTTTCCCAATTCACTTTCCGGCCGACGGATAAACCTTCGAAAAGGGAGTCGTCCGCATAAATGTTGCCGGAAATGTGCCGTATGCCCGCTTGCTTTAGTTTTTTGGTCCAGCGGGTAAGCACGGTGGCGGCATCTTCCCCGCCTTGGGGCCGCAGAGAGCCGAGGGCCGGGTCGCCCCCGCCGCGCACATACAGGTCGCCCGTCAAGGTGCCGTTTTTGTCCGTTTCGGCAGGGGTATAAAGGCGGGTTTCAAAGCGGTGGTCTGGGCCGAAAGTTTCCAAGGCCGCGGCGCTGGTAATCAGTTTTAAGGTGGAGGCCGGCGCCATGCGTTTTTCCGCGCGGATAGAAAAGAGCGTTTCTCCGTCGGGATATCCGGCTTCGCCCGCCCACCATGCACCTTGTAAAACCGGCGTGTTTAAGCGCGCCTGAACATCTGTTTGCAAATCTTGCGCGCCGGAAAAAAGGGGGGAAAAAAGAAAAAACAGTATATAAAAATGTTTCATATCTTATATAGGATATCAAAATTAGGCCACCCGTGCAGAAACGCGGAAATTGCTATAATGAAAAAATGAAAAATAAAATCATCTTTTTGTTCGTTTTGTTAGGTTTATCTGCCAGTGCGTTTGCCGCGGAGCAAATCAGCCGTTTTGAAGTGTCTGCCCGGGTGCGCCCGGACGCAAGCGTGCGGATAGAAGAAAACATATCCGTAGTGGCGGAACACAACCAAATCCGCCGCGGGATTTACCGGGATTTGCCTGCTACCAACCAAAACCCCGTACACATAGAGGCGCTGTTTATGGACGGAGCGCCGCACCCTTATTTTACCGAGCGCAACGGCCAAAATTTGCGCATTAATTTTGGGGATGACAATTATATTTCTTATGGAGAACACACCTACCGCTTGGTGTATTCCATGGATAGGGCCGTGCGCTTTTTTGATGATTATGACGAGCTTTATTGGAACGTGACGGGCAACGAGTGGAACTTTCCCATCGCGTTTGCTTCTTTTGCGGTTCACTTCCCAGAGGGCGTGCAAGTAGATGAAAGCCGTATTTCTATGTATACGGGGGCTTATGGCAGCCGGGAATCGGCCGCGAGCCGTGACCCGAAAAATCTTGTTTTTTGGACGGCCCGCCCGCTTGCCCCGCACGAGGGTTTTAGCGTGGCAATTCCCTTTGCCAAAGGGGCCGTTTTGCCCCCTGCCATAACTTGGAAAGATGTATTTTCAAAGCCGTACGGTTGGGGCGCTTTGGGATTGGTTTTGCTGTTGTTGTGGGCGTATTATTTTTGGGCGTGGACCCGCGTGGGGAAAGACCCCAAGCCCCGTGTGGTGCGTTGGTTTGAGCCGCCCAGTGATGTTTCGGCGGCGCAGGCGGGGTATATTTATTACTACGGAAAACTGAAAAATTCTTTCTCCGTGGTGCTGATTAGTTTGGCGTTAAAAGGCGTGCTAAAAATAGAAGAAGAAAAACAGCATTTCTCTTGCCAATATACACTACACCGGTTAATTTTTTCGCCGGATAAAATGCCCGCGTTATCCGAGGAAGAAGAAGCCGTTTTGGCGCAGTTATTCCCCGAGGAAACCGAAACGCTGGTTGTGGATAATAGCCACCAAGCCTTATTTTGTCATGCGTACCGTACGCTTGTAGAAAAAATAGCAAATGCAGGCAAAAAATATTTTGCTCATAATCTGAATTGGAACACCCCCACTTATATTGTGCTACTGTATTTGACGGGCCTAGTGTGGTGGCTGGAAGGCGCGGAGGCGTTAATCCCTTTTATAATATGTGCGTTGGTGGGTTGGAGCATATTAAATTTTGCAGGCAAACTGGTCAATTTTTTTATACTGGTGGCGCTGGCGTGGGGAACTTATTTAGCATGGCCTATTTTGTTGGAATTGGAGGTTTTCCCAGTGCTAGCGGCAACGGTGGCGGTTATGTACAGCGGAGTCTTTTTTTCTTGGTGGATTGAAGCCTACACGCCGTTAGGCCGTCAAAAAATGGACCTGATAGAAGGGTTTAGGGAATATTTGCAAATTGGCGAAGGGGGCCGGATTGCGGATTCTAACCCGGCCGATAAAGAGCGAATTTTTTGCGCTTATCTGCCGTATGCGTTTGCATTGGGGGTGGAAAATAAATGGATTTCCGCCTTTGCGCGTGAGTTAGATTCCAAAACGGTGGAAGAAGTGGCCCAGACCCACGGCCTGTGTATGGAAGATATTACCAATATAGATTGGTTTTCTTCTTCTGTGAATAGCGCCATGATTCCGCAACAATCGGACAGCAGTTCCGACAGTAGTTCCGGTAGCGGCAGTTCCGGCGGCGGTTTTTCCGGCGGAGGCTGTGGCGGCGGGGGAGGCGGCGGACGCTAACGGCGCGCCGCCTGCGGTTAGATTTGGGAATGAAAAAACCCCGCTACGGCGGGGCTTTTTATGGGTGTGTATTGCGGAATTTTGAAAGTGTCCCAATCAGTTAAACCACGGATACCATTTGTCTTTATCGCGTATGTTAATGACCAGCGCGGCGGCTAACATATCGCGCGCTTCAATGGCTTGGGGTTTGTCTAAATTACAAGTGAAAAAATCAAAAGCGGTACACGCATTGGATATTTCTCCCACGCTGTCCATTTGTCCGTTTATGCGGTAGCTGGCACGCAAAAGCCCCCATAAATGCCCGAACGGTTTGCGCAAAATGGCTTTTAGGCGGTTGTCTTCCGTAATATCCGCCAGCCAATGCCCCTCTTTGGTGCGCATGGTCCATTGGCGGTAAAAACTCCAGCGTTTGCGTTCCAGCAAAATAACATCTTTGGATTTGGCAAAATAAATTTCATAACATTCTTTGGTAAGCCCGAACCCTTTTTGCAAGACGAGCACCGCTTTCTGACCTCGGCGGTCATACAGGACAATTTCCCTTAACATCAGTTGGGACCACACCACCCCGCAGAAAAATACCAAAAGCCCCAGCGGTATAGCCAAAGAAGCGGCCGAATAGAGCGTATTGTACGCAAAGGCGGAAAGGGGCAGTAAATCCGTCGTTTGCAACACACCGGCCACGGCCATAACCGCCAGTGCCAGTATCGCCACGGCCGCACCGGTAAATAAAAAGAGGGAATCCCACCGTGCCGATAGCGAAATAAGCGTATTGCCTTGGTTGTCCCGCGCGCGGAAAATGAGTGACGGCGTGCCATACAAACGCTTAAATTTTAACGGATAGAGCGAGTTGGGGTTCACTTTTTGCAAATTCTTTTTAGCGGGCAAAAACCAGCGTATGACACAACTGCCGCCCAGCACCCCTACATACAAGGCCAGCAAAAGGATAAGCGCGTCAAACGCGTGCCCCGCACGGCGGATATAAGGCGGCATGCCGTCCGTCACCAGTGTATTGGTGTTCCATTTGGCTAGGTGCGTTTTTAGCGCGTGCGCATAACGGCGGGGCGCCGGAGTATTTTTGGCCGTGGATTTGGACGCCGTGGCCTTTTTTGCTTGAGGCTGCTTTTGGGCGGCGGGTTCGGGCAGTAAAGAGGTTTCTTCCACTTGCGGGGCGGCGGCAATATCATAGGCGCGCGGGTCTTGCAAGTCCATATTCAGTGCAAAGTCTTCATCCTGTTGGGCGGCAGACTTTTGAACGGTTGTTTTAGGCTTTTTAGCGGCCGGATAAATAAACGAAAAAATGAGGTCCGTTTCCGCGTACGATAAATTTTTAGCCAAAATACTGTATGCGGTGGAGTTTACCAAAAAATAGCCGGAGCTGAAATCCATTTTAGGGGAAAAATAGCTGATGTAAAAAAACGGCTCTCCGGTGGAAAAATCAATGCGTTTAATGTCCTCGCCCGTGTAAGTATTGCCAATTACTTTCATTTTTTTGGCTTTAACGGAGGCTAAATCTTGGGTGATTTTTTGTTCTAAACAACTTTCGGTTTTGCAGGAATTTTCCGTGCGGATGATAATTTCGGCCGTGCCTTTTTTTAGTCCCAGCACTGCGTCCGTATTGGGCGCAGTCACCCAGCCGGAGGGCATATCCATAGTAAACTGCCCGTCGGAAGATGTAAAAACTCCCGCCCAGCTGGCCGGCATCAGAAACGTCAAAAAAGTAAATAATAAAAGTAAGCGTTTCATTCTTTTAATCCACACTATAACTTATTATATTATATTCTACCGTGCAAGCGGAAAAAAATGCAAAAAAAATTTATAGTTTGTATTGTGCCGTTCCGTCAAAAATTGATATGATATACATATATATACAAGGCGGTCAAAATTATGGATAAAAAACAAGTGCCGGAAAAAATCATCGCTTTACGCAAGCTGATGAAAAAAGAGGAATTGGACGGGTTTGTAGTCACAGACAATTTGGACCAATTTTACTTGGGCGGTTTTTATTTTTACCCGCATGAAGCGGTGTTTTTAATTACCCAAAAAGATGTTTTTTGCTTTACGCGCGCGTTATATCTGCACGACGTAGCAACCCGCGCCCCGTTTATGACGGCGCAAGCAGACGAAGACCGCTTGAACACGGCCATTGCCAAAGCCAAGGCCTTAAAATTGCGCCGCGTTGGGTTTGATGCCGCCAAAGAAGGCTATGCTTCCGGTAAATTGCTGGCCCAAAACGGTTTTGCGGAATGTGCCAGTTTTATTAGCAAATTGCGCGAAGTAAAAGATGCACAGGAAATTAAAACTATCCGCGCGGCTTGTCGGATTGCCTACCAAGCGTACGAATATGTAAAACCCCTTATTAAAACCGGCATGACGGAGCTGGACGTAGCCGCCGAGCTGGAAAAATATATGCGCACTCACGGGGCTACTACCACTTCTTTCTTTACAATTGTGGGCTTTGGGCCGGACACCGCCAACCCGCACCATGTGACGGGCTCCCGCAAATTAAAAGCCGAAGATGCTATTTTGATGGATTTTGGCTGTGTGTATAACGGGTATTGTTCCGATATTACCCGCAGCTGGTGGCACGGTAAAAAAGAACCGGCAGAATATAAAACCATTTGGCAAGCGGTGGATAAAGCCCGCAAAGCCGGTATTAAAGCCATTCGCGCCGGTGTGGCCACCCGCGCAGTAGATAATGCCGCGCGCGAGGTTATTAACGCGGCCGGATATGGTGAATATTTCAACCACGGCACGGGGCACGGTATGGGTATGGAAAACCACGAAGCCCCGTACAACAGTCAGGAGTCCAACGAGGTTTTGGCTGAAGGAAACATCGTGACCGTAGAACCCGGTATTTATTTGGCCGGTAAATACGGTGTGCGGTTGGAAGATTCCTTGTGCGTTGCGAGCGACTGCGGAAAAATTTTAACCAAAAAATAATATGCCGGTAAAAGATTTAGCACAAAAAAGAATGTTGGATTTGCGCCGCGTGTTGAAAGATGCGCAGCTGGGCGGTTATCTGACGGTAAACGCACTGGAAATGCGTTATTTGTGCGGGGTGGATTTATCGGAGGGGGAGGCCGTTTTTTTGGTGACTCCCGCCAAGGCCTATTGCTTTACCCGCACCATGATAGCGCCCAAAATGGCGCCTGCCGCGTCTTTTATGAAAATTGTGGACGTGGACGGGAGTATGGTGGACGGCGCGTTGGCTTTTATTCAAGATAAAAAAATCAAAACGGTGGGGTTTGATACCGCCAAAGTAAATTTTGTTCTTGGCCAACAGCTTACGCAAGCGGGGTTGGTGTCTGCCGGCGGATTGGTGGACGAAATGCGCATGGTAAAATACGCAGACGAAATTGCACGGCTGAAAAAATCCTGCCAAATTGCGTCTGATGCGTTTAAGAAGGTAAAACCCCTTATCAAAACCGGTATGACGGAACACGCAGTGGCGTGTTTAATCGCTTCGCAAATGATTGCCGGCGGGGCGGATGCTATTCCCTTTAACATTGTTTGTTTTGGGGAAAATACGGCGGATGCACACCATACGCCTTCTAAAACCCGCAAGCTGAAAAATAACGAAGCCGTACTGATGGATTTTGGCTGTTTGTATGAGGGGTATAGCTCCGACATGACCCGCAGTTGGTGGCATGGCGATAACGAGCCGGAAGAATACCGCGCCGTTTGGGCGTTGGTACACCAAGCGTACCGTGCGGGCGCTAAAAGTTTGCGCGCAGGCCTTGCCTGTAAAGACGCCGACGCCGCGGCCCGCCGTTTGATAGAGGAGGCCGGATACGGCAAACAGTTTTTCCACTCGCTGGGGCATGGAGTAGGTTTGGAAACGCACGATAGCCCGTTGTTAGGGCCGCGTAGCGTAGCCGTGTTAGAAGCAGGAATGCCCGTGACGGTGGAACCCGGTGTTTATTTTACCGGAAAATGGGGCGTACGTTGGGAAGACACTTTTTTGGTCACCGCGGACGGCTCCCAAAAATTGACAAAAAATTAGTAAGGGCCACGGCCCGAAAAGAGGTAATATATGTTAAGCACAACCGAATTCCGTGAAGGTCTTATTTTTGAAGACGAAAATGGACAGCTTGTAGAAATTTTGGACTACCAGCATCACCGCAAATCGCAGGCGCGTGCCGTCGTGCGTGTAAAATTGCGCAACATTCATACCGGGGCGTTGATTGAAACGGCCTACCGTCCGGAAGATAAATTCAAAGAAGTAGATGTGGAAAAACGCCCTTTTACTTATTTGTATACCTCCGGTGACAGAGCTACTTTCATGAATAGCAACGATTATGAACAAGTGGAAGTTCCGCTTGAAAAACTGGGCGACCAGAAAAAATATCTGAAAGATAATATGGAAGTGACCGGTTTGTATATTAACGACCAGCTTTTCAGCATTGATTTGCCCATTAAAGTACCGCTCAAAATTGCGTCCACCGTCCCCGGCGTAAAAGGCGATACCGTGGCCAATATGACCAAGGAAGCCACGCTGGAAACGGGCACCGTTATTAAAGTACCGCTTTTTATTAACGAAGGCGACACGGTGCTGGTGGATACGCGCGACGGTTCTTACGTGGAACGGGTCAACGCGTAATGTTTTTACGGTGTCTGCTGGCGGTAGCCGGCTTCTGTTGGGCCATGCCGGCAGACGCCTTGAATTTAATGTATGGGCAGGCGTTTACGGTGGAAAAAATAACCCGCCAAAACGCAACGGTGCAATTACCGCTCAGTCGGGGTAAGTATGCTAATGTTAAATTGCTTACCCGCCCCGTGTACGAGTTTTTAACCACCTGTAAAACCCCTTGCCGTTTGGAGCGTGATACGGTGAATTTTACAGTGCAAGATTTCCGTGCGGCCAAAACGCGCCGCGGTATGTGGATTGCGGATGTGGAAATAAATGGGGAAATAGCCCTTACTTTTTTGGTGTTTAAGCAGGGTGGCACTTTTAGTATAAAACCGCCGGAACCTGTTAAATTTTTAGATGAAACGCTTTTAGAAAATATAAAAAACCGGTTAAAAGCGTTGGCTCAACAAGATGAAATGCAAACACATAAGTAGCGGTTTTACCGTGGCAGAACGGGTGGAAGAAGCGCGCAGTTTCAAAACGCGGCTTTTGGGGCTCATGTTCCGCAAAAATTTAGCCGCGGGTTATGGGCTTTTACTGGCGCCGTGCCAGCAAATCCACATGTGTTTTATGAATTTTGCCATAGACGTACTTTTTTGTGACAAAACCGGTGTAGTGGTGGGTGTATTGGAAAATTTTAAGCCGTGGCGCATAAGCCGCATTTTTTGGGCGGCGCGGCAGGCGCTTGAATTGCCCGCAGGCACGCTGCAAGGGCGTGTGCGCGTGGGGGATAAGATAGAGTTTATCCCGTAATACCGTTTTTATTTTATACAAGAGGTTAACCATGGATTTGAAGAAGATTTTATTGGCGGCGTTGGTTTTGGCCTTGGGGGCTACCGGCGCACAGGCGCGCAATACTTGGGATGATTTTGGTTCCCATGTGACGACGGCTAACGTGCGCGCGTTTACGAAAGATTTGGGCGGCTTAATTGGCGCCGGAACTTATACCACCGGGCGTGTACTGGGGTGGGGGGGCTTTCAAATCGGCCCGCGCGCCAGTATGGTTTTTAAGATGAGCGAGGCCAGCGGGGAAACCCACAGTGCCCGCCAACAAACCGCGTTGGGCGATAGGGAGGAAGTCGGCTCGGTGTGGTATCCGTGGCTTCAGGCGGATATCGGGATGCCGTTTCGCATAGACGGGTTTATCCGCGCCAGCAGTTTTGAGGGCATGACGATTGCCGGAGGCGGACTGCGCTGGGGCATTACGCGCCCGAGCGAGGTTTTGCACTCCTTTCAGCCTATGTTGGTGGTGGCCGCGCATAGTGCCAGCGCGCGGGATTTTTCCGCCACGCATTACAACGCCAGTTTGGTGCTTTCCATGAAATTCAAATATGTAGTTCCTTATGTGGGCGGCGGGGTGGATTATACCACGTTGCACATTAACCGGGCCGCGTTGGCTAGCGCCTTGGAGGGCACCAGTGAATACGCCGCCACCGCGCGCGCAACGGCTGGGCTGAACTTCAAATTGCCGTCTTATTTGGATTTAAGTTTAGCCGCTAACTATGCCCATTACGGTTTAGGGGCAGAGGGTTCTATTTCTTTCCGTTTTTAAGACCGTTTTTTCCAATATAAAAAAGAGCCGGAATCTTTTAAGATTCCGGCTCTTGGTATTAAAACCTCTATTGGAAGTCCTTTTCGTTATATTTATACACCACTAGCCCACTGCGCAGTTTGGGTTCAAACCAAGTGGATTTAGGGGGCATAATCAACTGGGCATCCGCCACTTTTATTAATTCTTCAATAGACGTGGGATACATGGAAAACGCCACCTTAAATTCCCCGTTGTTTACGCGGCGTTCCAACTCCGCCACCCCGCGGATACCGCCCACGAAATCTATGCGTTTATCGGTACGCGGGTCCCCAATGTTTAGTAGCGGCTGGAGGACGTTTCTTTGCAGAATACTTACGTCCAGCCGGCTGACGGGGTCGCCTTCATTAAACGATTCTTTTTTAGCAGTCAGCGTGTACCACTGCCCGCCAAAATACATACCAAAGCTGTGGCGGCGCGTAGGTTTGGCTAGCCCCGTAGCCTGAACGTAAAAATCCTTTTTGAGCGCTTGTATAAATTCTTCCGGCGTGCGGCCGTTTAAGTCTTTTACCAAGCGGTTGTAATCCATAATAAACAACTGGCTGGCGGGGAAAATAACCGCCAAAAAGTAATTGAAAGAAGCCTCTTCCCCTTGCGCGGGATATTTTTTGCGCAGCATAGCGGCCACATTCCCCGCGGCGGCGGAACGGTGGTGTCCGTCGGCAATATACAAAACAGGAATTTTTTTGAAAGCCTCTTCTATTTTAGCCATATCGTCGGGGTCACTAATTACCCAAAAGGTGTGGCGTATGCCGTCATCTGCCATAAAAGAGCAGACGGGAAAATCACTAATCACTCCGGCTACGGTGCGGTCAATATCTGCGTCATCCGGATAGGTTAAAAATACCGGCCCGGTGGTGGCGTGCAACGCTTGAACGTGTTTACTGCGGTCTAATTCTTTATCCTTGCGGGTTAGTTCGTGCTTGCGGATGATGCCTTTGTCGTATTCCACGGTGGAAACCGCCGCCACCAGCCCGTACTGCGTGCGGCCGGCCATGGTTTGGGCGTACAAATAATAGTGAGGGGTGGCATCTTGCTTGAGCAAGCCTTCTTGCTGAAAGCGGATGAAATTTTCCCGCGCTTTGGCGTATACGGCGGGGGAATACGGGTCCGTTCCTTCGGGCAGGTCAATTTCCGGCTTGTCTATATGCAAGAAAGACTCCGGATTGCCTTGTGCCATTTCCCGCGCTTCTTGCGAGCTAATTACGTCGTACGGCGGGCAGGCGATACGTTCAAAATCTTTAGTAGGGCGCAGGCCCTTAAACGGTTTTACAGTTGCCATATTAGTTTACCTTGTGTAAAAAATTTCCTGTTTGGGCGAAGGTGTCCACAATGTTTACGGCACATTCTGCCACGGCATCTTGCGCTTGGTCGGTGGAAGCGCCAATGTGGTGGGTGCCGTAAAAACAGTCCAAATCCGCAAACGGGGCAAAATCAAACGTGTTGTCCGTGGCTTTGGGTTCGTTTTCGTACACATCTAACCCCACGCGCAGATGTTTGGCCTTGGCGGCGGCTATTAAATCCGGCGTGTTTACTAGGCCGCCGCGCGCCGTATTGATGAAGGTAGCACCGTCTTTTAAGGCGGCAAAGAATTTTTGGTTGAACAGCCCATGCGTTTGCGGCGTGTCCGGCAAGTGGACGGTGACGGCGTCACTGGCGGCGGCCAGCGCGTAAATATCCGCCATGGGCGTAATGTTCAGGCGGGCGAAAGTGTCCGCCTTGGCAAAAGGGTCAAACGCCACTAGGCGCATTCCAAAGGCTTGCGCGCGTTTGGCAACTTCTTGCCCAATGTGCCCTAGGCCGATAATCCCCAGCGTGCGGCCGTAAAGGCCCCGCGCTTTGCTGTATTCTTTTTTGTTCCACACGCCGGCGTTTAAGTCCCGCGTGTTGTGGTATAAACGGCGGTCTAACGCCAGCAAAAGGCCCAGTGCCAGTTCCGCCACCGCAATAGAATTTGTACCGGGGCAGTTGCAAACGGCAACCCCTTTTTGGGCGGCGTGTTTGAAGTCAATGGTATCAAATCCGGCTCCGGCGCGGATGATAAGTTTTAGCTTTGTGGCAGCATCTATTACCGCCGCGGGTACTTTGGTACTGCGCACGATTAAAACTTCCGTGTCTGCCACGGCGGCGGGCAAGGTGGTTTCGTCCAGTTCCGGGCGAAGCGTGACGGCGTACCCGCGTTTTTTTAGTTCTTCCGTCCAATGGGCGGGGAATTTATCGGCAATTAAAATGTTCATAAAATCTCCTATTTTTGGGCGCGCAAATCTTTTACAATCAGGTCCACGCAGTTAAAAAGTTTTTCAAATTGTTCCGTGCCGTTAATATCCACAAACGGAAAGCACCCGATACGCAGTGAATTTTGCTTTACGGAAGAATATTTTTTTATTCCGTCGGCCAGATTGGCGGCACCGGTGGCTTTTAAGGCGGCGGAAATATCCGCATCTTTAATGGCGGGGTCGGTCACTTCCAGCGTAAGGGTGGTGTAGGAGCGGAATTTTTCGTCCTTAATCAGCGGGGCCAAATAGCCGCATTTTTTGGCAAAATTCAGCACGGCGTTTGCGTGTTTGCGGCAAAGCGCGTCCATGGCTTTTAGTCCGCCGTTATCCAACATCCATTTGCAGGCTTCGTTGAACATCCAGATATTGGTGGTGGAGGGGGTGTTGACCGTTTGGCATTTTTCTTGTGCTTTTTTGACGGCTTCGCCCAAATCCAACGCGTAAGGCACGGTGCGGTATTTTTTGGCCTCGTCAATGCGTTTGACGGCTTTGGGGCTTAAAATAATTACACTGCTCCCGCCGCCCACGCCAAAACATTTTTGCATGGAAAAAAGCATCACATCAAACTGGCCTTTGGGCAGTTCCCGCCCGCCTGCGCAGCTGGTGCAGTCCCACGCAATTAAGGTATCTTCGCCGCGGGCTTTCCAAGCGTTTTCCAAATATTCATTGGGAATTTGCACCCCGGTAGAAGTTTCGTTGGGCGTCAGCACGACTAAGCTGGCGTTATAGTTGGGCTTTTCAGAGGGGAAAAATTCGCCCTCTTTGGCTACCTTAAAATCTTTTATGACGCTCTCGCCCAAGCGGTCCGCAATTTTTTGGCACCATAATTTGGAAAACGCCCCAAATACTAGGCCGGAAACGGAGTTCGTCACCAAGTTCCACATCACCGCGTCCAGCGCCGGGGTGGCGCCGCCTAAAAAGAAAATAACGGTATAATCCGGCGGCAGGGAAAGTAAATTTTTCAAATTTTCCGTGGCCTCTTTATATAAGCCGTCGGTGGAAACATCTTTAGCGCGGTGGCTGCGTTCAAAAAGCGTTTGGCAGACAGGCGTTTGGCGCAAGAGCGGGTGCCCTTGGCTCGGCCCGCAAGTAAATGTGGAAGTAGGTAATAACTCTTTAGCAATTTTTAGCATTTCAAAGAACCCTCCCTAGGGATATTTTTTATTTATTTCATTTTAATATCCTTTTATTGTATAAAAGTTTGCCGGTTCCGGCGTAATTTTTTTTTGCAAATGATTCCCATAAAAAAACGGGCCTTTGTAAGGCCCGTTTCAATAAAATACGCGCGGTTTAACGCGGTTGGTAGTAAATTTCTTTTTTGGTTTTGTCTGCCGTTTCTTTTCCGGCAACGGCTTGCAAAATCAAAAAGGCAAACTCTATTACCGCCGCCGCACTTTTGCCGGTAATAATGCGCCCGTCCTGCACGGCGTAATCCGGCTGATAGTGCCCGCCGAAGTCTTCGTCCATGGCGGTAAAGCAGGTGTAATTGCGGCCTTTTAAGTAGCCGGCATGGCCCAAGAGGGTCGGCCCCGCGCAGATAGCGCACACATATTTATCCGCCTGCATAAAGGTTTTAATGAGTTGTTGCACGCCGGGGTGGGCTTCCAACGCTTTGTATTGCGGCCCACCGGGCAAAATAAGCGCGGCATATTGGGCGGCATCCAACGTATCAAACGGTTTTAATTGGGCGCAGGTGAGCCCAAAGCGCCCGGTGGCTTGCGCGCCGTTTAGCGCATACACATCTACCGTCAGCCCGCCGCGGCGCAAAATGGCATACGTTCCCACGGCTTCAATTTCTTCAAAACCGTCGGTCACAATCATACAAACTTTCAGATTCATAGCTTACTCCTTATCGTGGCGGGGGGAATACGGCTCAAACTGCCCCGCAAATAAAAATTCTTCCGCTAGGCGGGCGCAATCGGCAATACAGCCGGAGCAGGAGCGCAGTACGCGCCCGGTGGAAATGCCTTTTAATTCCCGGCAGAGGGAGGAGCCGTTCCAGTTTTCAAACTGTTTGAGCAGTTTAGCGCCCGCTTGCACGGTGGCACCCTTGGAGGAACGGTCCGTTAAGTTGCCGGAGCTGTTTTTAAGCCCCGTTAATACCATAAGCCCGCAGACGGCCCCACAGGTGGCCCCGCTAGCGGCAATTCCTCCGGCAAAGGCTTCTAGGGCGCGCAGGGCGGTGGGTTCGTCCATACCCAGTAAATCGCAATAAGTACAGGCAACGGCCTGTGCGCAGTTGTAGCCGTGTTTGGCGCGGCGGTCCACGGCTTGTTGAACGCGGGATTTTATCACAAGGTTTCTCCTAAAAGAACCCCGGGCCTGTTAAAAACCCGGGGTTGAAATTATTTAACGGCTTTTAGCAGGGCGGCTACTTTATCGGTAGCTTCCCACGGGAAACCCTTTCTGCCAAAGTGGCCGTAAGCGGCCGTTTGCAGATAAATGGGGTTTCTTAATTTGAAATGCTCTATAATTCCGCGCGGGGTAAGCGGGAAAATTTTGCGGGCAATTTCGGCCAGTTTTTCATCCGCAATTTTGCCGGTGCCGTCCGTATCCACATAAAACCCGACGGGCTCGTCGCGCCCGATGGCATAAGCAATTTGCACGGTGCATTCGCTGGCTAATTTGGCGGCTACCATGTTTTTGGCAATATAGCGGGCCATATACGCGGCGGAGCGGTCCACTTTAGTCGGGTCCTTGCCGGAAAAAGCGCCGCCGCCGTGCGGGCAACGCCCACCGTAAGTATCCACAATAATTTTGCGGCCGGTGAGCCCAGTGTCGGACTGCGGCCCGCCGATAACAAATTTACCTGTGGGGTTGATATAAATTTTGGTATTTTTATCCATCCATTTTTTTACTATGGGCAAAATAGCCACGGTTTCAATTTCCCGTTTGGATTTTTCGGTAATTTTAGTGCCGGTTTTATCCAAAATTTCGGGCGTGTGTTGGGTGGAAAGCACAATGGTATCCACGCGGACGGGTTTGCCGTCCACATATTCCACGGTCACTTGGCTTTTGGCGTCCGGCCCCAAATAAGGGAGGGTTTTTTCTTTGCGGGCTTTTTCCAAATTTTTCAAAATGTTGTTGGCCAGCACCAAAGAAAGCGGCATATATTCCAATGTTTCATCCACGGCGTAGCCCACCATTAACCCTTGGTCGCCCGCGCCGCCCACATCTACCCCTTGGCTGATGTCCGGCGATTGTTTGCCGATTACGTTTACCACGGCGCAAGTATCGCCGTTGAAACCGAATTTCGCGTCCGTATAACCGATATCTTTAATTACTTGGCGGGCGATTTGTTCCACGTCCACCCAAGTACGGGTGGTAATTTCTCCGCCTACTACTACCAAACCTCTGGTAATGTAGGTTTCGCACGCCACGCGGGCGGTTTTGTCTTTAGCTAAAATAGCATCCAAAACCGCGTCGGAAATTTGGTCGCATACTTTATCCGGATGACCCTTGGAAACGGATTCCGACGTAAAGTAAAATTTACCTTGTCTAATCATACATGCTCCAGACGGAAAAATTTGAGGGGTAAACCGTCTTGCCTATATATTATACCACTTTGTGCACCGGTAAAAGAAAGGCTGTTTTATTGATTGAGCCGTTTTTTGCCAAGCAAAAATAAACAAGTGTTTGCTTGCGCAAAACGCCCGCCGTTTTGTGTTTGTAGGGGGAAGAATTAAAAAAGGCTTGACTCGTTTTTTTTTTTGATACAGTGGCAATATGGGCCGAGCAAGGTTATATAAAAACTCCTACAGTACCCTTGAATCGGCCCACCTTGTTGTTTATTCCCAAAAGGAGGGAAATATGATTAAAACAAATAAGGGGTTCACCCTGATTGAATTACTGGTGGTGGTACTCATCATTGGTATTTTGGCCGCAATGGCCATGCCGCAATACTTCAAAGCGGTGGAACGCTCCCGCATGACGGAAGCCGACACCTTGCTGGGGAGCATTGCCCAAGCGCAGCGCCGCAAATTCTTGCAACGCAACAGCTTCACGACTGCCTATACCGGCTTGGACGTATCCCCGAAAGGGGCTAGCGGTGCCTTGTACTATACCAAAGGCAGCCCGACCAGCGGTTCGGGTGGCAACGGCTTTGGTGTGTCTTTGTCCGGTACTGGTTTTGCTGACGGTATTGCTACGGCCACCCGCTACGCGGATGGTGGAAACTTGCAATACGAGTATAGTTTATCCCGCTACTATCAGGGTGATGGCGTCACTTGCACCGCCAGTAGCGCAACTTCTGCCGGTGCTGAACTGTGCGCGGACTTCTGCGGTATTGATGCTCCGGTGGCGGCTTGCTGCAATGTGGGGACTGCCACCGAAAAGAACTCCGCTTGTGCCGCTCCCGACAACAACTAATCAGCTAAATGCTTGAGTAAGTTTAACACCCCGCCCGGTTTTATACTCGGCGGGGTGTTTTTAGGTTTCAGCAGAGTTTATGTTTAGGCTTCAATTCCGGTAAGCGTTTTGAGCAGGTAGCCGATAAAAAAGCTCACGCCCGCCACGCCAAAACTCAAGCAGGCCATTTCCGTAAAGCGGCGGCGGAAGTTTTCCCCGCGGGCCACCGCATAATAGAACGAGAACGCCGCAATTAATAACAGCGCCGCCGCCAACATCACCCCCAACGCCACAAACACGTTGGAAAGCAGGGCAAACGGGCTGACCAGCGCGGCCACCGTAAACACATACGCCACCCCGGTATACAGGGCGGCTTTCAGCGGGTGTTTTCCTTCGTCCTCGGATTTGGAAGATAAATATTCCGAAGAGGCCATAGAAAGCGCCGCCGCAATACCCGTAATGGCCCCGGTCAGCGCAATCAGTTTGGTATCTCTTAATGCAAAAGTAAATCCGGCTAAAGCTCCGGTAAATTCCACCAGCGCATCCGAAAGGCCCAACACCACACTGCCCATATAGGCAAGGCGTTCTTCGTTAATTAACGCAATTAATTTTTGTTCGTGGGCGTCTTCGTCGCGGGCTAAATCCCGTATGGCGGGGTATTCGGTAAATTGGGAATAATTTTTTACCGCGCCGTGTTCGCCGTTTTCCATTAGTTTAATGGCAAACGTCAGCCCCAGTACCCGCGCCAAAAGCGTATAAATAAAAATTTTGGTTTTGTTAGGCTCCGCACTTACGCCGCTTTCTTTTAGAATCAGCTTATAGTGGGTGGCTTCTTCTTCGGCCAGTTGTTCCAGCGTACGGCGGTTGTGGGGGTCTTTTTCACGGCGGGCCAAATAATGGTAAATGTGGTATTCGGTCCGTTCGGCCTGTGCAAATTGGTGCAACTCTTTTAAGGTTTGTTGGTGGTTCATAATGCTATTTTTCTTTTACTGCTGGAAGGGGAAATTCCTGCCCGACGGCAAAATCATACACCACACTGGCCACAAATTTTAATTGGTCGGATAAATCTTTCACGCTGATAAATTCGTCCGCCCCGTGGGTGCGGTTTTCTTGGGTGGGGTCCATATTGGGGCCTAACCCGTAGGTAATAACGCCTTTGCGGCGCAGAAATTCACTATCGCCGGAAGCGGGGCTCATGCCCGGTACGGTGATGGAATGGGGCACCAAACGGTTGCCCGTTTTTTCAATAGCGGCAAACAGCGGGTCGGACCCGTCCATTGGGGCGGGGAACGGCAATTCCGGCTGTTCTACCACTTCTAAACTAATTTCGTCATCTCCTTCAAACAGTTTTTTTAATTCTTCCAAAAATGCGTCTGGGTCCGTACCCGGCAGTAAGCGCGCGTTTAATAGGGCGGAGGCTTCGCCGCTGGTGGCGCCGCTATCCTTGCCGCCCGTCAGCACGGTGGGGGTAATGGTGTTTTTTAATTGCGTGCGGAAAAACGGGTCCAACGCCACAATTTCCGCCGCCATGGCGCGGTTTTTTTCGTCCGTTCCCAGTAAAAAGTGCATGGTGGTTTGGGCGTCTTCGTCTTGCAAGGGGGCAATGGCTTTGAAAAATTTGTACGTGGTGGGGGTCATCCGCGCCGGCGCGTTGTATTGGGAAATTTTAGACAACGCTTGGGA
Organism: uncultured Elusimicrobiales bacterium; assembly: GCA_934662565.1. Classification (GTDB taxonomy): domain Bacteria; phylum Elusimicrobiota; class Elusimicrobia; order Elusimicrobiales; family Elusimicrobiaceae; genus Avelusimicrobium. The sequence continues at coordinate 81,896 of CAKUKI010000005.1, read as the reverse complement.
CAGGCGGTAAACCGCGTTGTCGTCCGACGGCATGGACGAATGCCCCGCCGTGCCGTAAGCCGTTATTTTTATATCCATATACATTTTGGTAGAGGCTTCCGCAAACACAATGGAAATGCCGTCTTTATCGCGGATGATTCCGCCGCCTTCGTTTAAGGCAAAAGCGGGGTTTATTTCGCCCCAATGCTCGTCTGCTAGCCATTTGAGTCCGGTGGTACTGCCTACTTCTTCGCCGGAGGTGGCCAAGAAAATAACATCTCTTTTTAAGGGGATTTTATGCTCTTTAATCCAAGTAAACAGGGCCAAATAAACGGCGGTGTAGTTTTTGGCATCTGTGGCGCCAAGGCCGTAAATGTTGCCGTTTTCCAGCGTGGCTTTATAGGGCGGATACGTCCAGTTTTCGGCGGCGGAGGCGGTGTCTAAATGAGAAATTAACAAAAGCGGTTTGAGGGCGGGATTAGTACCTTTTAAGCGGGCTAAAATGTTGGCGCGCCCCGGCCGCGGGATTAAAATGTCCCAATCTATGCCGTATTTATTGAGCTGTTTGTAAATAAACCGCGCGGCTTCGGTTTCGTTCGGCTCCGGCTCGGAAGTGTCAATGTTAATCAGCGCGGTTAAATAATCCTGCGCGCGTTTTTCCAAAACGGAGTAATCGTCCGCCGCCGTGCAAAACGCGGGGAACGCAACGAATAATAAGGAGGCGCACAAAATCAGTTTTTTCATTTGGTGTCCGTGGAAAAATGTAATTTACTGCCTGTTTTTATGCCGTGTTTGGCACTGGCGCCCGATGGCAGTTCCAACACATATTGGCCCTGCCCGTACACAACGGCAACGTCACTTTCCGGCGTGTAAGTGTAGGAATGGGGCACTTGCTCATGCACTTGGCGGACGGTTTTATCCGGCGCAATAAAAATAATGTCCAAATCTATCAGCGTGTTTTTCATCCAGAAGGCTTGTAATTCGTCTTGCCCCATAAAAAACAACATGCCGTCTGCCGGCGCTAATTTTTTAACAAACATCAGGCCCTTTTCTATTTTTTGGGGCGTGTCGGCCACGCGCGCGTGAACGGTAAAACCGTCCGGCAAGGTCACGTCCGTCCGTTTGGCACATCCGGCTGCGCAAAAAATTAAAACTGCTACTAATAAAAAAGGCCATTTTTTCATATATATAGTTTAGCAAATATGCGTTCCTTGCGTGTTGACGGCTCAAAAACGGATTTTGTACACTGAATAAATTGCAGGAGATATTATGAAAAAAGGTTTTACTTTAATTGAATTATTAGTAGTTGTATTAATTATAGGTATTTTGGCCGGTATGGCACTGCCGCAGTATTTTAAGGCGGTGGAGCGTTCCCGCATGGCGGAAGCGCAAAACTTGCTGGGAACCTTGGCCGATACCCAGCGGCATAAATTTATGCAATTTAACCGCTACGCGCAAGATTACCGCGGTCTATCGGTAGCCCCGCAAGGCGCGCAGGGGAATGTGTATTATACCAAAGGGGATGTAGTCACTGGGGACCATTGCAACGGCTTTGCCATTGTGTTAGAGCCGGAAACCACTTTTACCCTAGGCAACGTGACGGCGCGGCGCTATTCGTCCGTCGGTACCTTACAATATGATTACGAATTGAAACAATACTACCAAGCACGGGATTTAACTTGCCATGGCCTAAATTCTGCCGGAGAAGAACTCTGCACCGATTTTTGCGGTACGGAAACCCCCAGTGAATACTGCTGTACGGACGGACGCCAACAGGCCTGTCCGGAACCCACCGCTTTATAGCCGCGGCGCTTTTCAAGAGCCCTGCCCGCTTTGCGTAGCGGCGGGGCTTTTTTATTTAGTCTGGCAAGGTGGCTAAATTGCTATAATAATAGTATGAGTGATACTATGCCCGTTTTGGACGTGCAAGATTTGCACGTTTCTTTTACTACCGAGGACGGCCCCGTTGAAGTATTAAAAGGGTTGTCTTATACGCTCCCCAAAGGAAAAGTATTGGCGGTAGTGGGGGAATCGGGCAGCGGCAAAACGGTGCATGCGCTATCTTTACTGCGCCTGTTGCCGCCTACGGCCCGCATTACCCAAGGGCATATTTGGTTTCAGGGGAAAGATGTAGTAAATTTAGCCCCGTCCGAACTACGCAAACTGCGCGGAAGCCGTATTTCTATGATTTTCCAAGACCCCATGACTAGCCTAAACCCTGTTTTTACTGTGGGGCACCAATTAACCGAAACTATTTTAGCCCATACCAAAATGTCCAAGCTCCGCGCACATGCCGCGGCGGTGCGCCTCTTAAAAAAAGTGGGGATTGCGGACACGGCCAAACGCTATTATGCGTATCCGTTCCAGTTTTCCGGCGGTATGTGCCAGCGCGTAATGATTGCCATGGCGCTGGCGTTGCGCCCCGACGTGCTGATTGCCGACGAACCCACCACCGCGCTGGATGTGACTATCCAAGCCCAAATTTTACGCCTGATTAAAAAATTGCAAAGCCAAACGGGGCTTTCCGCCGTGTTTATTACCCATAATTTAGCCTTGGTGGCGGACGTGGCGGACGACGTACTGGTACTTTACGGCGGGCTTTGTATGGAGCGCGCCCCTGTGGAAGATTTGTTCGCGCGTCCGCTCCACCCGTACACGCAGGGGTTGTTAAATTCGCTGGTGTCCGTGCATAAAAAGGCGGACGTGTTGCCTGCTATACCGGGTTATCCGCCGGTGCCCGGGCGCGAGGTGGCCGGCTGTCCGTTTGCCCCGCGTTGCCCCAAAGCGGTTAAAAAATGTTTTGAAGCCCGCCCGCCGCTAAAAGAGTTCGGCCCGCGCGCCGTGGCCTGTTGGAACGTAAAGGAACCCCTATGAACCCGGTAGAAATTACCCATTTATATAAAACGTATACGCGCAAGCGGTTTTTATCCTTTGGTAAGCAGGATACAACCCCTGTTTTGCGCGGGATTACGCTGACCCTCAAAGAAAACAAAGTATTGGGACTGGTGGGGGAATCGGGCTGTGGGAAAACCACGCTGGCCAAAATTGTGCTGGGGTTGGAAAAAGCCACCTCCGGCCGCGTGATTGTGGACGGCAAAGATGTAAGCACATTATCTAAAGCCGGTTTCAAAAAATTGCGCCGTTTTGTGCAGGTGGTGTTTCAGGACCCATACTCCAGTTTGGACCCGCGCATGAGCGTGCGGCAGTTAATCAGCGAGCCGTTAGATATACACGGTTTGCATAAACCGCGCGAAGAACGCCAAAAGGTGCTGGAAGATTTAATCCGCTCTGTGGGTCTTTCGCCGGAGCATTTGAACCGCTATCCGCATGAGTTTTCCGGCGGGCAACGCCAGCGTATTGCTATTGCGCGGGCGTTGGCGTTGAACCCTAAAATTTTAATTGCCGACGAACCCGTCAGCGCGTTGGATGTGTCGGTTCAGGCGCAAATTTTGAATTTATTAAAAGAAATTAAAGAAAAACGGCATTTATCTATGTTGTTTGTTTCGCACGATTTTGCCGTGGCCCGCTTTTTGTGTGACGAAATTGCCGTTATGTATAAAGGCCAAATTTTGGAATATGCCCCCAGCGAGGAGCTGTTTTCCAACCCGCAACACCCGTATACGGAGGCTTTGCTTTCCGCCGTGCCGGTGCCCAATCCCGCCCACCAAAAAAAGCGGGAGCCGGTATCGCTCAGCGTAAAAAAAGGGATGGAAAACCACCCTTGTCCGTTTGCGGCGCGGTGCCAATATGTTTGTGCCCAATGCCGCTGTACGCAAACTTTGGCCGAGGCACGCGCGGGGCATTGGTGTGCGTGCGCCAAACTGCCGTTTAAGGAACATAAAAGCGCGTTTGCCGTCTGATATGGGAGTAAAAATATGAATGAACAACGCTTATTAAACACTTTTTTGGAACTGGTCCGCACGGACAGTGAATCTTTTTTTGAACGCCCCATGCAGGAATTAGTGGTGCGCAAATTGCAAGCATTGGGCGCCCGCGTGTATGTGGATAACGCCGGAGAAAAATATGAAACCAACGCCCAAGGCAACGTAATGGCGTTTTTTGCGGGCACGGCCCCGAGCGAGCCTATTTTATTGGCCGCGCATTTGGATACCGTCACTCCGGGCAAAGGGGTTAAACCTATCGTGCAAAAAGACCGCATTACCAGTGACGGTACCACCGTTTTAGGCGGTGACGATAAAGCCGGCGTGGCGATTATTTTGGAATTATTGGCCTCCTTAAAAGAGCAGAATAAACCTTATCCGCCGGTGGAAGTGTTGTTTACTTTAACGGAAGAACGCGGAATGTGCGGCTCTAAAAATTTGGATTATACCCACTTAAAAAGCCGCGAAGGGCTTATTTTGGATAACGAAGCCCACGACGAACTGCTGATTCAAGGCCCCAGCGTAAGTGATATTGAGGTGTGGATTAAAGGCGTGGCCGCCCATGCGGGGGTGTGTCCGGAAAAGGGCATTTCCGCCGTGGAAGTAGCCGCCAAGGCGTTAGCCAAAATGAAGTTAGGCCGCGTGAATAAAGATACCGTTGCCAACTTTGCCATTATCCGCGCCGGCGGAACGGCTACCAATGTGGTGACGGACGAAGTCTATTTGAAAGGCGAGGCCCGCAGTTTATGCCCTAAAAAGCTGGAAAAAGAACTGGCACATATTGAGGATTGTTTGAACATGGCCGCCGCACAATTTGTAAAAACCGTGGACGGCAAAACCATCCGCCCGCATATTACTTTTAAGGCCACTTCGCGTTATGGGGCGGTGCAGGTTTCCAAACAGGCTCCCATTGTAAAATTAGTTAAAGCGGCCGCTAAACGCCAAGGGGTCAACTTGCGTACGGTGGGTTCCGGCGGCGGTTGTGATGCCAATGTGCTTTCCGGCTATGGGTTTACGCTGCCCAATTTGGGGGTGGGCGTGCAAAATTGCCACACCACGAGTGAATATTTGGAGCTAAAACCGTTTTTTACCGCATTTAACATTGTGTTGGATACGGTGCTGAAATACCGCAAATAATTTTTAGAAAGGATATTGTACCGTATGTTTAATTACATTTTGCGCCGCTTGTTATTGTTGCCCTTGGTTATTTTAGGGGTGACGTTTCTGCTTTTCTTTTTAACTCAGCGGCTCAGCCCGGAAATGCGCGCCTCGTTATACATCAAAGACCCCCGGCAAATGGGCTCTTTGGAAGAAGTCATCCAAAAATACGGGTTGCGGGACAATGTGTTTAAGCAATACGGCCGTTGGTTGGGCAACGCCTTAAAAGGGGACCTGGGATACAGCCAAAGTGCCAATATGCCGGTATCCCAAGCCATTAAAGCCTATTTGCCCGCTACGGTGCAACTGGCGGTAGTGACGATTATTTTGGTGGTCTTTTTCGGCGTGTGGTTCGGGTGCGTGTCTGCCGTTAAAAAGGATAAATGGCAGGACGTGGCCGCGCGGTTGTTTTCCGTGGGGGGATTTTCATTGCCGATTTTTGTGTTGGGTTTGTTATTACTCATGCTCTTTTACGGCAGGCTCGGTTGGTTTGCCCCCGGCGGCTATTCCGTCTATACGGATGTGGTGGTTCATAGCGGGAATTTCCATACTTATACCGGTTTTTTGCTGGCAGATGCCTTGCTTAACGGTAATTTGCGGGTGTTTTGGGATGTGTTATCCCATTTAGTGTTGCCGGCGGTCACGTTGTGCATTGGCTCTTTTGCGCTGATGGTGCGCGTGATGCGCTCCAGCATGCTGGAAGAATTAGGTAAAGATTATGTGCGCACCGCCCGCGCCAAAGGGCTTACGGAGCGCGCCGTCACTTATAAACACGCAGGCAAAAATGCCATTATCCCCGTGATTACGCTGGCCAGTATTCAGTTTATCCGCTTGTTGGGGGGCACGGTTATTGTGGAAACGATTTTTGAATACCCCGGTATCGGCCGCTTTGGCGTAATAGCCGCACAGCAGTTGGATATTGCGGGCATTATGGGGTTTTCCCTGATGGTAGCGGTGTTGTTTGTGCTGGGTAATTTACTTTCGGATATTTTATATACGGCGGTGGACCCGCGTATCCGGCTGGATTAACAAATGTTAGAAAACCGTATTTTTAAGCGTTTTATAAAAAATAAAACTTCCCTGTTCGGGTTGGTGTTGGTGTGCTTTTTCGGGCTGGTGGCCTTGTTTGCCCCGCTGTTGGCGCCGGCACAAAACCCCAATAACCCCTATCAAATGCCGCAGAGCAGTTATGATATTGCCCCGCAAACTCCGTCTGCCCAGCATTGGTTCGGCACGACGGAGCAGCAGTACGATTTGTTTTACGGTGTGGTGTGGGGGGGCCGGCTGGCGTTTAAGATTGGCATTAGCGTCACCTTTTTTGCTTTTTTAATCGGTATGTTAGTGGGCGGTGCGGCGGCGTATTTCGGCGGTGCGCTGGACGAAGTGCTTATGCGCCTGACGGACGTGGTGTTTGCGGTGCCGTCTTTGGTGCTTGCCATGGTAATTGCCGCCATGCTGGGGCCGGATATACGCAATATGATGATTGCCCTAACCGCCGTAGCGTGGCCGTCTTACGCGCGGTTGGTGCGCGGGGATATTTTGTCCGTTAAACAACGCGATTATGTGACGGCGGCGCGTGCTTTGGGTGCGCGCGGCCCGCGGGTGATGCTTCGCCATATTCTGCCTAATTCCATTTATCCGTCCGTGGTGGTAGCCAGTTTGGATATTGGGTATATTGTGCTGACGGCGGCCTCGCTTTCCTTTTTGGGGTTGGGGGCGCAAGCGGGCACGGCCGATTGGGGGCAGTTAATCGCCATGGCGCGCAACTGGGTGTTGGGAACGTCCGGCAATACACTGGCGTATTGGCACACGGTGTTTATCCCCGGCGGAGCCATTTTTTTGTTTGTATTGGGGTGGAACCTGCTAGGGGATGCGTTTAGAGATATTTTAGACCCGCGCCAAGGTTAATTTTTACTACAATAAAGAAAATAGGTCTTTTGTACCTAAAAAGAGGATAGAGCTATGATTAGACGTAAAGATTTATATACAGCTTTAGCTGACAGTGCGTTCCGCTACCCGGAAAAAGTGGCTTTGGTAGAAGCCGGAACCAAGCGTTCCATTACTTATCGGGAACTTCTTGTGCAGGTGGACCGTATTGCGGATATGCTGTTTGAACACGGCATTAGAAAAGGTGACCGCGTGGCGGTAGTGCACCGCAACTCCATTAATGTAGTAGCTACCAATTTTGGTTTATACAAACTGGGCGCGGTGTGTATCCCCATGAACTTTATGGTGACCAAGCCCGAAGAACTAACTTATATTTTGAAAGACTCCGGTGCAAAAGCAATTGTCACGCAGGCAGAGTTTATCCGCCATTATGTAAAACTTTTGCCGCAACTGCCGGAACTGAAAACCATTTTTACAACGGACGAAATCCCCCTGTCCGCCAAAGACTGCCCGATTGTGGAAAAATTCTGGGAACAGGTGGAAAAATCCACCTTCCACGAAGAAACCGCCAATCCGGCCGCCGGTCTGGAAGATTTAGCCTTTATTTTGTACACGTCCGGCACTACGGGGCTCCCCAAAGGCGCTATGCTCACGCACGGCAATTTGGCCAGTAATGTGATTTCCTGCGCGCAGATTTTTAAGATTACGGACGACGACGTCTTTTTATGTTTGCTCCCGATGTTCCACTCTTTTGCGTGGACGGCGTGCGTGATTATTCCCATGTACTTAAACTTAAAAGTGGTTATTGTGGCCAACGTAATGCCGGCCAGCCACTGGTTGAGTGCCATGGGGGCCGAAAAAGTGACCGTCATTTTGGCCGTACCGCAAATTTATGCGGTGCTGTCCAAAGAGGCCAAAGGGCTTAAACAACTTTATTTGCGCTTCTGGCCGTTCAAAAATGTGCGCTTTGCGGTATCCGGCGCGGCTCCGCTTACGCAGGATATTAAAGACCGTTTTGAAAAGAAAATCGGCGTGCCGATATTGGAAGGCTACGGCTTAACCGAAACCAGTCCGGTCGTCAGTGTAAATACGGAAGAACTCCAAAAAATTAAATCCGTAGGTCCGGCCATTCCGTCCGTAAGCGTGATTGTGCTGGACGAAGACGGCAAAGAAATGCCCCGCAATAAAGAGGGGGAACTTTGCATTAAAGGCCCCAACGTGTTTAAGGGCTATCTGGGCAACGAAAAAGCCACCCATGATGCGTTTACCGAAGACGGCTGGTTCAAAACCGGCGATATCGGTGTGATTGACGACGACGGCTTTATTTTTATTAAAGACCGCAAGAAAGATATGATTATTATTAAAGGGCTGAAAGTCTTTTCTGCCCAAGTGGAAGCCGTCATTTGCGAACATCCGGCCATAGAAGAATGTGCCATTATCGGCGTGCCGGACGGCCGCGGCGGCGAGTTTATAAAATGCTATGCGGTTAAAAAAGAAGGCGCGCAAATTACGGATGCCGAATTTAACAAATTCTTAAAAACGCATTTGGATAACTATAAACGCCCGCGCCTTTTTGAATTTGTGGAAGAATTACCCAAAAATGCTTTGCGCAAAGTGTTAAAGCGGGAACTACGCAAAGATGCTATTGCCAAAATGGCCCAACGCCAAACCCAGCCGGAAGAAGGAATATAAATGACGGATTCTATCGCCGCGGTTATTAAACACACTGCCCCCAACGCACACTATGTAGGGGGCATTGTGCGCAGCAGTTTGTTAAAACGCTGGTCCGGCGATATTGACCTTACTTTACCGAAAGAAGATGTTAAAAAAACGGCCCTTGCACTGGCTAAAAAACTGCACGCGGCCGTGTTTGAAATGGACCCCCAGTTTGGCGTGTGGCGTTTGGTCACGCGGCGGGAAGGGTTGCAAATTGACCTTTCGGCTTGGCAAGGCGAAACCCTGAAAGAAGACCTGTTGCGTAGGGATTTTACTTTTAATTCGTTGGCCTATCCCGTCACGGCGCCGGTGCAAATTTCCCTTAAAAAACAAGACGGCAAAACCCGCGTGTTATTAAAAGGGTTGCGCCGCGCGCAAATAGTGGATTATTCCAATGGTATGCAAGCGGTGCGGGAGCGGGTAATCCGCTTAAATTCCCCGCGTGTGCTAGCGCAGGACCCTTTGCGTATGTTGCGGGTTTTCCGCTGTGCGGCGGAGTTAAAATTTACCATAGAAGGGAGTGTTTTGCGGCAAATTAAAAAAGATGCTCCTTTAATCTGGCAGAGTGCCGGGGAACGCATACAGGAAGAACTGGTCCGCTTATTTAATACCTCCAAAGCGTACGAAAACGTTGTGCTGATGGATAAGTGCGGGCTTTTGACGGCGGTGTTCCCGGCGTTAGAGCCTCAGCGCACCTGTGCCGAGGTTTACTACGGCAAAGGCGGGGTACTGGCCCACACCTTAAATACTTTGCGGCGCATGGAATTTTTGTTGGATAATCTACCCAAGGCGTTCCCTAAATATGCCAAAAAATTGGCTCCGTTGGCGCACGATAAAGCCCTTTTTAAGATGACCGCCCTGTTGCACGATTTAGCCAAGCCGTCCACTGCCAAAGTGGTGGGGGACCGCTTGCGGTTTTTTTATCACGAAGAACGCGGCGCGCGTATGGCCAAAAAAGAGTTGGAAAAATTGCATTACAGTCGGGCGGATATGCGCCTGATTTGCGCTATGATTGCGGAGCATTTGCGCCCGAGCAATTTGGCCAGTAATGACGTGATTACGGACCGCGGCGCGTATCACTTCTTTCGGGATTTGGGGGATGCCGCCTTGCCGCTGCTCTTTTTGTGCTGGAGTGACTACACCAGTTATGTGACGGATGCCCAGCTTAGGCGCATTTTGCCCTGCAGTGGGGAGCGGATGATGAGTTTGGAACGCGCCAAAAAGACGGCCAATATCGGCAAAACGCTGCGGCATTTACAAGTGCTTTCCTTACTGCTTAAAAAGTATTTTGACCAACCCAAAAAAATTAAACCCACCCAGTTAATTAACGGGCGGGACGTGATGCAAGCACTCAACTTGCCGTCCGGCCCGCAAGTGGGCGAACTGCTGGAAAAAGTGGCGGACGCACAGGTGGAAGGAAGAGTAGTCACCAAAGAAGACGCACTGGCATTTTTGAAAAGTTTGCCCCTTACCCCGCAGGAAAAATAAGGATTACAAACAGTAAAATAAATCCGAGTCTGTTTACCAGACTCGGATTTTTGTATGCTCAACAACCGTTTATTTTTTGTGTTTGTAAGAATCTTCCAACGCTTTGGAAAGCTGGGCGGGGGGAATATCCCCAATGCCCAATACGCGCGCGTTGAAATCTGCCGCGCTGAAGCGTGCGCCCAGTTTCTTTTGGTATTTTTGGCGCAGCGTGTTAAGCGTTTCGTACCCAACGCAATAGGAAAGCGCCTCTGCGGGGGCGGCGGTGGCGGATTTGATGATTTTTTCCGCTTCTTCTTTTTCAAATCCGTTGGCTTGTGTTAAAAAGGTCATGGCATCCGCATAGGAAAATTGCCCCAAGTGCAAATTCACGTCCACAGCGGCCGCGGCGGCACGGCGGTAATCCTCAAAGGCTAAAAACAGGTTGTCCGTATCGGTGACGAGGTAGCCCGCCTCTTGCGCGGTATGTTGGGCATAAACGCTCCAGCCGTTGTTTAGGGTAGGCACGCCGTAGCGTTTGCGTATGCCGCCTAGCGCATTTTGCTGGACGGATTTATAATAGCGGCCGGGGACCAGTTCGCCGGCAATCATCAGTTTGCGGGCGGACGGGTTTAAGTCTTGCACGGCCATTTTTTGTTTGGCCAGCGCGTTGCCGGTGGGTAAGCGGACAAAAAAATCGTCCGTTGGTAAGTTTTGCGCCCCGTAAGGCGGCACAAATTTATAAGCTTGCATATATGCAAAATAAGCAGGCAGGGCTTGCACATTAAACGGCCCCTTAAATGCTTTTATGGCGTTGCGGTCTGCCAAAAAGTCGGCCGCGTTTTGGGCTTCTTGCGCTATGGAAAACAAGATGTTGTTCGTGCTGGCGTCCAAAGCCAGACGGCTTTTAATAGTATAAAAATCGGCCGCGGTGGGTAAGGGCGCTTTTTTGTTGCGTTTTTTCTTTTTGGCTTTTTTTACCGGTACGGCGCCGTCTTCGGTAATTACTTCGGCTTCTTCGTCGGCATCTACCGTAAAAGGGTCCAGCGCGTCTTGCAGGTTTTTGCGGGCTTGCAACAGGCGGCGTTGGGCCGCTTTACGCAAAGCGGACGGAGAATCCGTAATAAAATATTTATTTTGCAGCACAAACAGATAGTCTTTTTCACCCAAGCGGAAATCCGGCGTTTCTTCTTGCTGGGAAAGGGTCTTAAAGAACTCAAACATCTGTTTTAAGTTTTTGCGGGCGATATTTGTTTTTTGCCGTGCATCTTGGCGGGTGATATCGTCCTGCGCTTGTGTTTGCAAACGGAGGGAAACTTGCTCATAAGCCAAATAGGCGTAGTAGGCTTTTTCCATAGCCAACTGGGCCAAAAAGGCAGACGGTGCCTGCAAGTTTTGGCGGGCTTGTGCGGCCGTTTGGGCTAGCGCGGCCGAGCGGGCGGATAGCGCCTCGTTCTGGCGGACGGGCAAGCTTAAACGCTTGAGGAGCAAATCATAAACCGCATCATACGCTTGGGTGTAATAAAGCGGGTCCGTACTTAAACGGTTGCGGTTTAATTGCCAAATTTCATAATCCACGCGGGCTTTTAGCAGGGTGTAATCCATGCGTTTGGCGGGGGAGAATTTTTCGCCGTGCATTTCTTTAATGGCGGTTTGAAGGCTTTGCAGGGCCAGCAGGGCGGCTTGTTCACGCGCCGGAGTGCGGGTATCTAACTGCGCGTTGGCAGATTCAAAGCCCAGCAGGGTGGCTCGTTCCGGAAAGAACATTAGCATAATGGATTCATAGCGGTTGGAGGCTTCCATTAAAGCATTGTCTTCCATCATGGCATCAATATTGTCAAAAATGGCAAAGGGGTCCTCGGCGGCCCGTGCCGGCGCAGCCGCCAATAAACCAACGGCAGCCAGCGCAAGAAGGGTTTTCCATGTGTTCATTTTGTATCCTTATATATAAGATATTCTATTATTATAGCAAGTTGAAAGCGCTTCTGCCCGTGTGAAACTTTTGCACATTTTAAGTAAAATATGTTAAAATAAAACTATATTAAAACGCCGTAGGCAGGGCCTTCCTGCCACTTGTCCGCTAGGGCAAAACAGAACAAATACTGCGTTTTTTGCTATAATTTAAGTATACCCGTGATGGGCCATTAGCTCAGTTGGTAGAGCAGACGCCTCTTAAGCGTAAGGTCGTGAGTTCGAGCCTCACATGGCCCACTTTTTTCACGCAAACAATTTTAATAAAAGAAAACGGACGGATGGCGGAATCGGCAGACGCGTACGCCTTAGGAGCGTATGGAGCAATCCGTGAGGGTTCAAGTCCCTCTCCGTCCATTTTTGAACCAAAAACAGGAGTGTAAGACATGTCTATTTTCAAAACCGCAGAAGCGGGCGACGTAAAAGCCAAGCAGCTGTCTAAAGAAGGCTGCAAGGTCACCTTGGCCGTAGAAGCCACCCCCGCTCTGGTAAGCAAATGCTTTCAAAATGCCGCCGTACAGGTGCAATCCCGTGCCCAAATGCAGGGGTTCCGCGCTGGGAAAGTACCGCTGGATTTGGTCAAACAAAATTTTGGCGGCCACATTAAAGAACGCGCTTTGGATTTAACGGTAAAAGCCGCTATTACCGGCGGTATGGAACAAGCCAAATTAAATCCGGTTGCTGTACCGGTACTTACTAAGGGGGATTTTGCCTCTTTTGAAGACGGCAAAGCCTTTAATTTTGAAATTGCCGTAGATGTTGCGCCGGAATTTGATGTAAAAGATTACAAAGGCATTACCTTAACCAAAAAGACCGAAACCGCCACGGATGCCGAAGTACAGGAAAATTTGGACCGCGTTTTGGACGCTAACGCCCGTTTGGAAAACACCGCGGATGACGCCGTGATTGACGACAAATGCTATGCGGTTGTGCATTACAAAGGCAAAAGAAACGGCAAAGACGACTACAAACTGTCTGCCGATAGCGAGCTGATTGATATGGCTGCCCCGCAAACCATGACCGGCTTGGCAGATGCCATTAAAGGGCTTAAAAAAGGCGATAAAAAATCTTACGAAGTGAAAGAAGGCGAAGATACGTTGTCTTTTGAAGTGACTGTGGACGAAATTAAAAACAAAGTATTGCCCAAATTGGATGATGCTTTTGCCAAAGACATGGGTTTTGACACCTTGGACGCGCTGAAAGCCAAAGTAAAAGAAAGCTTGGACGAAGAAGCCAAACAAAACGCCCGCCGCGCCGAAACGGCCGAAATTGAAGACCATTTGATTAAAATGAACCACTTTGATTTGCCGCAAAGCTTGGTGGAAGAATATACGGAATCTTCCTTGCGCAATTTTGTCACCAGCATGACCAAAATGAAACCGGAACAACTGACGGAAGAACAGCGCAAAAGTTTTGAAGAACGCATCCGCCCGTCTGTGGAAAAGGACTTGCGCGTAGGGTATATCATCCACGCTATTGCCAAAAAAGAAAATTTGGAAGCCACGGAAGCGGATTGGAAAGCCGAACTGGACAAGAGCTTAGCCAGTGCCAATAACAAAGCCGAAGAAAAGAAAATTAAGGTTTTCTTTGACGAACGCAAAGCGCACATTATGGCTACCTTGGGCGAACGCAAAGTTTTTGAATTCCTCAAAAACAACGCCGTCACCAAATAGTTTACGCTAGTTAGCTTACGGCCCCGCTAGGCATATTATGCGGGGCCGTGGTATCTGTAAATTTGTGTAGTGCCAACGTTTTAGGCGTGCCTAGGACGATTGGTTTAACCTCAACGGGGAGGGGGGAAGAGTTGCTGCTCTAACCCTCTCCCCGCTTTTTATGTTTACGGCTGGTGGTAAGCAGGGTTTTCAATGCGCGGGGAACAAAATAACATTTTGTTCCCCGTTCGCATTTAGCGGGCAAACCATTTTCCAAATTTAAGCCCTTTTGCACCGCCTTTAGGCTTATGTAGCTAGCGCTACACCGCGCCTAAACTAGCGGCGCAAAATCTTCTTAAATTTGAAAAATCATGCTACGAACAATTATTCTTGTACTGCTCTGCACGGCAACGCCAAGGAAGAACGGCAACGGGGGGCGGCATTTGGTAAGCTTAGAGATTAACGCACAAGGGGAAAAATAACATTTTTCCCCTTGTTTGCGTTTAACGGGCCACATTTTTCCATATTTGGCCGTCTGAGCGGTCCCTTTGGGCTTATGTGGCATTGAGCCACACTGCGCCCAAACTAAGGCCCGCCCATACGGCGCAAATCTGAAAAAACAGCCTACAAGCACTGGCTCTTGTACCAGCACGCAACGGCAACGCCAAGGAAGAACGGCAAATCTCTTGGCTACTTTCTCCCTGCTATAAAACAAGACGGGTTGGAAACTTAAACTAGATATACCTTGCTTTTGTTTTTTTTTTTTGATATAGTGTGTTTTAGATTGATAGAGTGGCGGGGTATTGTGGTATTGTGAAAACACTATTAAGAGCTAGTTTGGGCCATTATCTTGCCAAGGAAAAGAGTATGAAAAAAACAATTTTGACAGGATTGTCGTTTTTATTGGTTTGCGTTTCCGCGCAAGCGGAAGTCATCCAATCCGTAAGTTTCAATCCGGCGCGTTTTGGGCAGTATGAACGCTTAAAAATATCAGAACAAGCCACATTGAAAGGCGGGCTTTCGGCCCAATCTATGCGGGTTAACGCGGCCGGTACGGTCACGCTGACGCAAACGCCGTCCAGCGGGCAAGGGCGCTTGGCTTACGATATTCTTAAATTAGATGCCGCCAGAGGGTATAGCTCTTGGGGTTCTAGTTTTCCGAGTACCCCCACGCTGGATTTCCCCAGCACATGTTTTAGCTCGCTGGAGTCCTGCGTGAACTCTACCGATACAGGCGCATTAAATGTAAAATTTCAAGAAGGCAGTGCGCGCTTTGTAGCCCCCAGCGGCTATTCGTCCGCGCCGTCCAGCCGCATTAACCAAATTACCACCGCGGCTGATATTTTGCGTTTGGAAGCGGTGTATGCCACCATTCAAGGCAAGCTAAATGTGACGGGGAACGGGAGTTATTCTTTTAGGAATGTATCCTCTCCCAGTACGCCGTTGCGTTTGGCGGGCAACTGGATTACGCTGCCCAGCCAAGGGGGCGGCCCGACGAACGGCACCCTAAAATGGGAAGAACGCAAAACGGTCAGATATGCGGACCGCGGCGGGGACACGGTATATGTACTAGCCTTGAAAGGCACTGCAAATTGCAACAAAACTTGCCCCGATAAAGCATGCCCCAATGGGAAAAGCGGTAAAATTACCTATAAGTTAAATCCCTCCACCTGTACTTGTGAAGAAGTGAGCAATCCCTGCGGCTATAAATATGTTTTACAGGGAGAGGTGCAAATAGATTACGAAGAAGTGGTTAGATTCCCTTCTTATTCTCAGCGTTGTAATTTAGCCGATTATACCTCTTTTTGTTCACAGAATTTTCTAAACCCTATCAGCATTGCACAAAAATTGCAAGAAAAAAACTACCGTGTGGACCACCAAGCAGCAGCCGGAGGGGCTTGCAGTACAAAAGGGGAAATTGTTTTCAATCCGAGTGATATATTTTGTTTTACTCCCAGTTGTTTACAGAGTGGAAAACGCCCTACTTACGATTCTACCACTAGGAGTTGGTGTATTACGGCAGTTAATAATACGCCAAGTGCTTCGGGCAATTGCAATGTGACTGTGCTGATGCATGGGCGCCCGTATAAATGTGAATAATTTGTGAGTGCTTTTTATAAAGCACTTCCTGTCACCCGAGGATATTGTTTTATATCCTCGGGGTTTTTGTTTTATGCGCAAAGCAAAACATTCCTCTGCCGCGGTGGTTGGCGGCCTTTCCGGCAAGCAGGCCTTTTTCCGGCCCATAAAAAACGGAGCCTATCCAATCGGCTCCGTTGGCGGTTGTAAAATGAAACGCACACGCGCCCGATAGGGTTAGTCCCAGTCTTTGGTGGGGCGCTCCGTAAGGCCGGTAATGTGGCGCTTAAACTCTTTACGCAGTGCGGCCAAGTTTTGCGCGTTGGTGGCTATAAAACAAAACCCCGCTTTGCCGTCTTCCACGCCGGAGGTAAGCACCACCCCGCCCTTAAAAGGCAGTGCGGCGTTGATTTTGTCCAATTCGTCAATTAATTTTTGGGTAGTCCACTTGGGGGCAAAGCGCATTTTGGTATCCAAATAAAAATGCAAATCCCGCCGGTTGATGCCGTACACGGTGGATGCCAAACGCAAGCAGAGCCCAAACCCGTTATAGCGGGAGTTGCACTCCAGCGCGCGGAGTTTTAATTCGCCGTCTTTTTTGCGTATGGCCCAATCTATATTAATCTGCCCGCGTACGCCTTTGCCGTAATAATAACAGGCCAACATTAAGGATTTTTCGCGTATTTCGTCCAATAATCCTTTAGGCAAACGCTGAAAGGGGAAAGAACACCCCTCCCATGCTTCTTTATGAATCAGTTGGCTGTCTATCCCCACAAAAGAAACTTCATCATCTTTTAACATACACAAAGAACCCAGCGTTTTATAAATTTCTTTATAACGCTCCAAATAAAAATCGGCCTCTTTATGTTCTTGTTTGATGAGGGGCAGCAAATCCACCAAATTGCCTTTAATGTTGCCATAACCTCCGGCCGAAAACGGCCTGCGTAAAAGGTATGTTTCCTGCGGGTTTAGGGTGGCTAAAATGCGGGGCATTTTGTTCATGCCGGCTTCGTACACCGGCGCAATAGTGGGTATGCCAAATTTTTTGCACAGTTCCTTAAATACCAATTTATTGTTGGCTTCTTGCACGGCAATAGAATTGTTGAGCAGTTTGTTTTCACACAACCAGCTTAAATGCCCAAATTCTTTGGTGTAAATGAGCGGAATGACCACATAGTCCATGGCGCACAGGCGGTGCAGTTTTTCAAGCAGTTCTTTGTCGCGCGAAATGGCCGCCACCAAACTTTCATCCGGCCGTTGTTCCTTGGGTAAAAAGACCCAATTTTTATGTTCCATTTTTTTGATGCGGGCCATATAGTCCAAGAAGGCTTGGTCACGGTGGATGAGGGGGGATAATACGCAAAAATCCCCCGATTTTAAGAGCTGTATATATTTAAGCGAATGGGTTTTTAGGGCCTCCAGCGCTTTGCCCTTAAAAACAAAATCGTCAAGGTTCAAAATCCAAACTTTATGTGCCATTTTTTACTCCGCTTTTGCGCGTTCTGCACGGCGGTTGGCCGGCAACGCGCTTTACCTTAAAATTATATAAAAAACAAACTTGCATACGCAGTTTTTTTCTAACATTAATGACGAATCCCCCAAAAACAAGTACAATACATTTATGGACGAAAAAAACTTTCATAGCGGTTTTGCGGTTTTGGCGGGGTTGCCCAATGCGGGTAAATCCACGCTGCTGAATCATTTGGCGGGGGGGCTGTTGTCGCCCGTCACTAATAAACCCCAAACTACGCGCCAAAACATTTTGGCCATTAGCGAGGGGGACGGCTACCAAGTGGTATTTGTGGATACGCCCGGTTTTTTGGACCCGCGGTATAAGCTTCAGCAAACTATGCTTAGCGCCGTGGACCGCGCCGTGAGCGAGGAAGCCGATTTGGTAATTTTTATGTTAGATGCCGCCGCCCCTTATGCGCCAAATGCGGGGCTGGTGGAAAAAATCAAAAAAGTTTTTTGTCCTGTTTTTTTGGTTATTAATAAAACGGATTTGGTTAAAGACCCCGCGCACTTGGCGCAATTGGAAGCCGCCGTACGCAAAGATTTGAAAATTGAAAAAACATTTTGTATCTGCGCGGCCGAAGGCAAAGGCGTGGACGAACTGAAACAGGCGGTTATTGCCGCTATGCCGCAAAGCCCGGCGTATTTTCCGGCCGGACAATGGACGGACCGCTGGGAGCGCTTTTATGTGGCGGAGTTCATCCGTGAGCAGATTTTTCTGTTATATAAAAAGGAAATTCCTTATAGCACCTTTGTAGAGGTGGAAAAATTTACGGAAGATTTGGGGGATAAAAACTACATCCGCGCCATTATTCATGTGGAAAGGGAAAGCCAAAAGCCCATTATTATCGGCAAAGGCGGCGCGGCAATTGCAGAGCTGCGCACGCGGGCCCAAAAGCGCATTGTGGAGTTTTTGGGGCGCAAGTATCGGCTGGAGTTGACGGTGGTGGTGTCGCCGGAGTGGAGGAATGATAGTCAACTATTGGAGCGCTTTGGCTACATTGTAAGGTAATAACAACTGTTGGTAAGTTTAGTTCTTAACGCACAAGGGGAAAAATAACATTTTTCCCCTTGTTTGCGTTGTGTTTTTGAAACCCCCGGCTATGCCGGGGGTGCTACTCAGGTTTACCGTTGGGAAATAAAAACTCCTTGTGTTAAACTTAAATTACCTGCTGCAACAGGTAATTTAATACACAAGGAGGTCATTGTTATGGTCAATGACATCAATAATCTATCACATACCACTTGGAACTGCAAGTATCATATCGTATTTGCGCCGAAATATAGAAGACAAATATTTTATAAAGAAAAAAAGAGTGAAATAGGCAAAATCTTGAGACAACTTTGCGAATGGAAGAAAATAGAGATACTAGAGGCAGAGGTCTGCCCGGACCATATCCACATGCTGGTTCGTATTCCTCCTAGCATAAGTGTATCAGGGTTCATGGGGTATCTCAAAGGCAAGAGTAGCTTAATGATATTTGAAAAATGGGGAAATCTAAAATATCGGTATGGGAATAGGAATTTTTGGTGTAGAGGGTACTATGTGGATACAGTAGGGAAGAATACCAAGAAGATAAAAGAATATATAGAAAACCAATTAAAAACTGACAGAATAGAAAACCCGCTTCCGTTTTATGACGGACTGGATGGAGTGTTGGGGAAAAGCAAGAGAAAGAGTTGTTAAGGCTACATTTGTAGGAGCTGGTAAAGAAGGGCTATGCCCGCAAATGCAAAACCCCCGGCTACGCCGGGGGATATTTATTTGATGGGCAACATTTTTCCACATTTGGCCGTCTGGTCGGTCCCTTTGGGCTAGAGTGGCGTGCGTCCACACTGCGCCCAAACTAAGGCCCGCCCATACGGCGCAAATCTGAAAAAACAGCCTGCGAACACTCACTCTTGTACTGGCACGAAACGGAAACACCAAGGAATAACGGCAAAACAACTGGTGGTAAGCGGGGATTTTAATGCGCGGGGAACAAAATAAACTTTTGTTCCCCGCTTGCATTTAATGGGCATACCATTCTTTTTTATCAGGGGCGGCGCCCCAAACCCGCCCTTCTTTTTCTCATTGCAGAAAAAGAAGGCAAAAAGGCTAGCACCCCGGGAAGCCATAAAATTTATTTTTATCCGGGCATTTTACAACTCCCTACGGTCGGACAAGTAAAATGCCTTTATAACTCCGTTAAAAATAAATTTTATAGACGGCGTCAAAGGGGTGCAAAAACAGCAACAGCGAAACAGCATAAAAAAGCACTGTTTTCTGCGGGGCGTGCGCCCGTCCCCGGGCGGTAAAAGCCAAAAAAGATTATTTTTACTTGAAGAATTTTTATTTTTTAGTATAATAATCAATAAGAGTCCGTGCGCTGGGGGGTGCCCCAGTTGTCACCCTCGGCGGAAAAACCTTGTTGGGGTTGCCCGTTTTTCCGCTTAGGGAGTAAACCTTTCTAAAAGGGGTCTGGTTATGAAAAAATTATTTCTGTTTTTTGTAGGTGTATTATGCGCCACGGCGGTATGGGCCGCCCCTTCTAAGGCCAAAAATACCATGAAAATGGTTGCGTATTTTCCGGTGCCGTATGTGGCGTATGATACGGTATCTGCCACCCAAACTTTGGACGTAGGGGTTTTGAACACTTGCGCTCTCTCTTTAGGGGAAAATACCTCCAATTTGGGGGGCAGTAATTGCTCCCTATATTTGCATGGGGCCGCGAACGGTTCGGACGACCGTAAACGCGGTTTGCTAAATGTTGCTTCCGGCAAGCTGAACCTAAACGTCAGCGGATTTGGAGACCCCCTTATTAAAAGTGCCACGGTGTTGGTGGGTTCCGGCGGCCAACCGGACTACGGTTGGTTGGATATCGGGATGCCCAGCGGCAAAGCGGACACTTTTGATGCGTTGTATATTTCCAGCATTGCTAAGGACGGCAATTCCCTGCGCGCTAAGAAAGAAGCCAAAGTGAACGAATTTAAGATGTTTGACGAAATTAACGGTAATTTTCCGGCGTGCGATAAAGGTTCGGGTACCGTCACTTGGCAAGAATTGGAGCTGGGGGCCAATAAAGCCAATAAACAAACCTATAAAGATATTTATTTAATGTGTGGGGATATTAAAGTGGGCGAGCCTGAACCTTATACCGGTTGTGCCACTTGTTCTGCCTATGATGTGGGTACGGCCGATTATGAAAGATGTGTACTGAAAAATGTGACGTCTTGTTGTTCTTATGCAGAGAGCATTTACACTAAACTTGGTAAAAACTCTTATGAAGAAATGAAAAAAACTTCGTGCTATGATTGCAGTCATAGAGTAGCATCTGGAACGGATGTTATAAATGAGAACATTTCCCTCAGTGTCAGTGATTTACAATATATTACTGGCGATATGATTCCTTCTTCGTATGCTAATACAGAAATAGATTGCATGGATAAAGGGTTTCCTCTTGGAAATGGTAAGGGATGGCAGCACTTCACAAAATGTTCCGCTGACGGGAACTGTGCTGGGAGTGCTTCTTGTGTCAAACGCTGCAAAATTACAGGTTGCCACCCCCAATATATTGGTGGTAAAATAAATGAATATTGGTGTCATGTAAACAGTGTGAATCTAGCATGCCTGTGTTCTAAAAACGGTTGGTAAATTGTAAAGCTATATTATTTTATGCCCCTCGGTTCACGGCCGAGGGGTTGTTTTTTTGTATATTAGCCGTTTACAAGGTTGTTTATAAAAAACTACAATATAAAAAAGTTTGCCCGCGTGGTAAATCAGCGGGCATTTTATATCAGGTGTTTTATGCTCCATTTAACTAAACCGCAAAAAGAAACTATTTATATGAAAATTACCCGCGTGCTTTTGGCCGCGTTGTTTTTGGTCACGCCGTTGATGTTTTTTACGGACTTGACCGAAAACCCCTTTCAAGTGCAAAATACCGTTTTGTATGTGCTTTTGGCCCTTATTTATGCCACCATGGCCGTTAAGTTTTTGCGCTCCAAAACCATTGATTTTACCAAAACTTTTTTTGATTTGGCCTTTTTTGTGTATGTGATTGTCTGTGCCGTCACTTGGCTGTCTGCCGTATCGGCCGAGCCGCAAGCCTTGCGCCAAACTATGTTCTACAATATGCTTAATTACGGCACGCTTTTGTTGGTGGTGGCCTTGGGGGCGTATGTCGTCAGCAAAAATGTGGTGTTTTCCGGCGTGATTGAAAGCAAAACTAACTATATTTTATTGTTTATTGTGTGGGGCGCGTTGTGGCTGCTGCTGCCTTATTTGCATACTATGCTTTCTGCCGATAACCTGTTTGCGCGCATGTTTGACTGGTATGCCGTTTTGCTGTGGGCGGCAGGGATTTGGTTAGGGATGCGCGTACTTAAAAAGGTGACGCAGGAAAACATTATCGTTTTGGTATTTATTTCCGTTTTTCTGGCGTGTGTGTATGGGGTATTGCAAGCGTTGGGGTTGGAGTTTTTATGGCCGTTTGAAATGAGCCAATTTGCCAGCAAGGCGTTTTCCACCTTTGGAAACCCAAACTTTTTGTCTTCCGCCGTGGTGATGTTAGTACCCGCTATTGCCGTTTACTTTTTGCGCGCGGAAAGCAAAAAGGATATGCTGGTGTACGGCTTTTTAACGCTGGTATATTTACTGTATTTGTCTTTCGGGTTGGCGCGTTCCTGCTGGTTGGGGGCCGCGTGCGGGTTTATTATGATGTGGATGTTCGGCTCTCTGCGCAGTTTGGTTTGGAGCCGCCGCTTGCGCGCATTTTTGCTGGTTTTGCTTGCTTTTGGGGTGTTATATGGGTCGGCCTATTTTGGCGGTTCCAAAAGCCCGGTGGCGGCCCGCGCGGAAGAACTTTCCCAAGTGACCCCGTCCAATTTTACGCTGGATGTGGATAAAGACCATATTTTTCAATCTCTCCACCAACGGTTGTTTATGTGGGATGTTTCCAAAGAAATCTTTTTATCCCGTCCGGTTATGGGGGCGGGATTGGGCAACTTTCAAATGGCGTTTGCCCAAAACCAATACAAAACCTTATTAAAACACCCCAATTTGCGGGAATTAAAAGCCCGCACCAATGCCCCCCATAACGAGGTCTTCTTCCAACTGGCCCAAGGCGGTATTGTGGGCGTGGGGTTGTTCCTGTTTATGTTTATGGTGCTGTTTTTAGAGGTAAAAGATTTTGCTTCCCATAAAAAAGAGGGGGATAAAAAACAACTGTTGCAGGCGGTGTTCTGCGGTATTTTGGGTATGTTGGTGGATAATATGCTCAATATTTCTTTGCATGCGGTAGTGCCGGCGTTTATCTTCTGGTGGTTTGTCGGGGCCGAGGTCAGCGGTGTAGGGAAAGAAGACCGCACTGTAGCCATTACCGTCAACCCCGTCACAAAAACCGTTGGGCTGGCCGTTTTGGCATTTTGCGGGGCGGTTATTGTGTGGCAGGGGTTAGTGCTCAGCAGCTACTTCCGCGGTTATGAGGGGCTTAAATTGCAGGCTTCCGGCCATATAAAAGAGGCCCAAGCCAATTATGCCCGCGCCTTGGCCCTGTATCCCGCCAATACGGAGGCCGGCTTTCGTTTAGGTAATACCTATTTGCAGCAAAATGAGTATAAAAATGCGTTAGCCGCGTATGAAAAAACGCTCTCTGCCGCCGCGTATTATGACGAAGTTTATTTTAATGCCGCGTTGGCCGCGTTGGGCGCGGGGGAAGAAGAGAAAGCCGTGCGCTATTTGACGGAGCACTTAAAATTAAGCTCGTTTAATTTGCGTGCGTATGTGATGTTGGGCTCTCTGATTCGCCAAGATGTCATTTATGCCAACGACGATAATTTGAAACTGCTGGACCGTGGGGTGCATTTATTCCCCTATGCGGCGGAGTTGTGGACTAATCTGGGCGATATTTATGTAAAGCGGGACGAAACAGAATTTGCCAAAAACTTATATAAGCGCGGGCTGACGGCCGACACGCTGGACCGCACGTTATTGCAAAACTTAAAGCGGTTGTATAAAAAAACGAAAGAAGACCTGCCCGCTATTGCCGCCCAAGCGCAAAAAATACAGGATTTGCATATAAAAGCGGCTAATTATTGGAGCCAATCCGTTTCCGGCCGGCGCAAATTGCGCACGGATATTGAAACATATATAAAAGATTTTCCAAACGATACCAACGGCCCCGTTCTTTTGGCCTTGTATTTCAATCAAGCGGGAAATGCCTTAAAATCCAAGGAATTATTAGAAGGCGTACTGAAGGAACATCCGGAAGATTTATCGGCCAATTTGGCGTTGTCTTCCCTGTTGTACCGTGCGGAACAAGCGGATGATGCCGCTTATTACTTAAAAAGCGCGCTGTTTTATTATCCGGAAAATGCCACTGCCACCAAACGCTTGGCGGCATTGGGTAAAAAATAGCTTTTTGGGGGTTGCGGTAGGGTGCGAATAAAAAATAACTTTACAAACGCCGCTAAATTGCTATAATTCTATTATCTGTTGTGTTGTAAATGTGTATAAAAAAGGATACCTTTAATACAAGGGCAAGTGAATCTATGATAAAAATAAATAAATATTTAAGTGCAACTTTGGTTGCTGCTTTTATGTTCTTATCACTCGTGGGTGATAATGCGCCGTTGTTTGCGGCTACCTCGCCGGCAAAACAACTGGAAAAGGGTAAAGCGTTGTTTGAGCAGGAAAAGAACGACGAAGCCATGGAGTATTTTATTGACGTGCTGCTTTCCGGCAACCGTAAACAGGTGGCCGAGGCCAACAAATACGTCAACATGATTCATAACCGCATTGGCGGTATCCAAAATCCGGTAGAAGTGGATGTAGCTTTTAAGGAAGGGGAAGTAAAACGCCTTTCTGATGCGCAAACCGCCGCCGAAGCCCAAGCCCAGCAGAATATGCTGTTGCAACGTGCTGCTGCGGAAGAAGTGGAAGAAGTTGGCACGGAAGCCCGCGCCGCCGCTAATGCCGTGGCCGAAGACGCTAAAACAACCGCCAATGAAGTAGCGGAAACGGCCCGTCAGTCTGCTGATGACGTAAATGCCTCCATGGCTCAAGCCGAGCAAGACGCCGCCCAAGTGCGCGAAGATGCCAAGACCGCTGCAAAAGAAACGCAAGCGGCTGCACAGGAAACGCTAAATGAGGCCCAAGCTACCGCTCAAACGGGGGTTGCGGCTCCGGTTGCGTATGCGGATGTGGAAACGGCCGCCGCTCAAGCTACCGACGACGAAGATGAGGACGAAGACGAACCCAAAGCGGAAGTAAAATCCGCCAATTCTACTTATACGGATTTAACCTCTGCAGATGCTTTGAAAGCGCGCGAACTTTACAGCCAACAAAAATTGGACAGCATGAAAGCTGCCGTCATTGAACGTATCCGCAACACTAAAGGGGTGCGCATTTACTTCCGCAACGATTTGCCGGATGCCATTGATATTGACGGAGATGTAATTTTCCAAGGCACCCGCTTTAATTTGTCTGCCCAGCCGTTGTTGGATGATATTTATTCCTTAATGGCGTTGACCCAAGGTGCCAATTACATCATTTTGCCGGCCGGTTCGTATACGGACGACGTCACTTTGGGCGGTATCCGCCAAGCGATGGCCTTGAACTCTTATTTTGTGCACAAAGGTATTTCTTCCGGCAAAATCAGCTACAATATGGGCTTGTATGACCAAGAACCTCCGGCCAAATTTGCCAATTTGGAAGGTCTTTCCATTGTGTTTGATTTTGATTCCGATTTGCCCAGTGCTATTGCGCAAGCAAACCAAATTTCTAAACAGCCGCTTCTTAGCATGGCGGTAGTACCGGTCTCTAACGAAATTGACCCCTCTAAAGGGGAAGCGTTTGCGGTGGATTTCTCCGTGATTGAAACGGTGAACCCTGTATCTAACTGGACTTTCCAAGTAGTGCAGCACGCCAAAGACGGCAAATACTATGTGGTGCGCCAACTGGAAGGCTTTGCGCCGGTTTACCACCAAATTTTGTGGAACGCCCGCAAAGGGATTATCGGGCCGGAACTGGAATGCGGTAAATATACCTTCGTGTTGACCGTCACGGATTCCACCGGTGAAAAGAAAACCTTAAGAAGACGTGTAAATGTAAAATGCGGGGTAAAGAAAGCCGCGACGGATGAAAAATCGCTCTGCACCAAATGCAATTATAAAACGGCCCGCTTGTGGACGAAACCCAACCGCGTAATGGCGGCGGCTAAAGCCGAAGAAACGGTGGCGCAAACTGCCGATACGGTCAACGTCACGGGCCCGACCAATAAATCTACCGTCAATATTTACGAAGAAACGTTGCCGGCCGGTTCTTTGGACAATGCGGCAAATTCGCCCATGCCCACGGACCCCAGCGCTTATGGGGCTCCGGAAACTACCACTACGGGCAATCCGTATGATGCGCCCGTAGCCGGTACCGCGGCTGACCCGTATGGCACCACCGCCAATAATAACCCGTATGATATGCCGTACGACCAGTACGACACGGCATCCGCCCAATAATAAGGATTTTTAGACATGGCAAATTTTAACCTTGCAAATTCTAAACTTGCGGAAACGCTGATAGGCAAAAATATGAAGGCCCACCCCGATTGTTTGGGCCTGTATATCAGCTTGGACGAAATGTATATTGCGCAAAGTTCCCAAAAGGACGGAGGGACTGTATTAGAGTCCCTCTTGCGCGTGCCTGTAAGTGATGTGGACCGCACCCAGCTTAAACCGCTGGATTTGAACGAAGCGTATTTCCAAATGGATAACTGGCTGGAAGCCTTAACCAAAGTGGCCAGCCGCA
This sequence comes from uncultured Elusimicrobiales bacterium, assembly GCA_934662565.1. Classification (GTDB taxonomy): domain Bacteria; phylum Elusimicrobiota; class Elusimicrobia; order Elusimicrobiales; family Elusimicrobiaceae; genus Avelusimicrobium. The sequence goes on along the minus strand of CAKUKI010000005.1, from coordinate 55,815 downwards.
AAAAATGGAAAACCAACAAAGTGGTTGTCAGTTTGGCTTCTCCGTTTTGTCTGCTGCGCCATTTTGTAATTCCTACGGTTATTGAACGCAAAAACTGGAAAACCAGCATTCCGTTGCAAGCGCGTAAATATATTCATTTCCCGTTTGAAAAGGGCGAATATGCGTACCATGTGTACGAATTTGAAACTGCCGCCACCAAGCAAAAAAAGATGGGCGTGGTTTTTGCCATGACCAGCAAAGTAATTTTGGAACGCTTGGCCAAGGGCTTGCGCTCGGCGGGGTTGGAGCTGGTTTCTGTGGAACCCTCTGTGTTATCTTTAAGCCGCGCGTTTGACTCCAGCGATAAAGAAGCCATTGGCAACGGGGGCCGCATTTATTCTTTCTTCGGCAAAGATTTGGCTAGTTTTGTCTTTTTGAACGAAGGCGCGCCCGTGTTGTTGCGCGAGGTGGAAATTTCCGGTTCTTTACCGGCTGAACGCCGCCGTTTTGAAATTACCAACTGCACGGAATTTATTGCTAAACAGTTAGAAAAAGACCCCTTTGAAGAAGCTGTTATTATGGGGCATGATGTAGATAACTGGACCACTGCGTTGGAAGCCGATTCCAAAAAACCGGTCCGCAAATGGAACTTAAAAGAAGTGTATGGCATTGAAACCAAATCGGCGGGGGAAGTTTCCGCCATTGGGGCCAGTGGCAAATTTTATGATTCCAAAGCGCCGGATTTAGATTTTGTAAAAGGCTCCCGCTTGAGCGATTATGAGTTTAATGCGGCGCTGATGGCGTGGAAAATTGCTGTTTTGGTGGTAGTGTTTTTCCTGCTGCTCATTGCTAAAGGGTATTTTGGTATGCAAAAAACGGAAACGGAACTTAAACACGTTAAAGCTACCAATGCCAACACCATTAAGGATTTTGAAGGCTTAACGGCTTCTCAAATATCCAATAATTTAACGCAAATTAAGAGCCAAAATTCCAACTTGGAAACGTTCTTAAAAAGCAACCCGATTACACCCCTGTTGGTGGAATTTGTGGATTCCATTCCGGCAGAAGTGTGGATTACCAAAGTGGAATATAAAGACAAATTCCCGCCGGCCTCCGGCAAAACCCGTTCGTTTAAGCTGACGGGGTCCATTAAATCGGGCGGAGACGGTCAGGCCGATTTAGCCTTGGGTGATAAATACCGCCGCGCGCTGATGGATATGCCTTTGGTAAAAGAAATTTGCGGTCAAGAAGCGCAGATTTCGTATCAGGATGTATCCGTACAGGGCGGCGCGGAAAATGAATCCACCACCCGCCGCAACAGTGACGATTCCGGCAGACAAAGAGGTAAAGAAACCACCTTCTCTCTGGAATGTGGCAAAGGGGAGGATAACTATGTCCGCTAATGCACAAGTGAATAAAATAAAAGCCTCCATAGAAAAGGGCTTTAAGGATATGCAGTTAGTGTTGCAAGAAGGCAATGTTAAACTGTTTGCCAAGCAATTGGTTGTAATTGTAGCGATATTTTTGGTGTTCCGCTATTTTAACAACTCGTTCCAACAAAAAATTAATAATTACCGCGGGCAAATGGAGGCCATTCGCTCCCAGCAAACGAACGAGCAGGAATATATGTCCAGCAAAAAACGGTTGTTGGAGTTGGAGCCCCGCTTTCCGGATATGTCGTCCAAAAGTGAATGGTTGATGACGCAAATTTTGGATGTGTTTGCGCAAGCCAAGTTAACGCCCAATTTTGCTGGTTCGCAAGGGGAAGACACCATGAACCCTAACTATACGTTAGCCAGTTTGGAAGTGTCCAGCAATGCGTCTTGGTTGCAATTTGCCCAGCTGATTGCCTCGGTAGAGAACCGTCCGGAATATTTGCGTATTTCCGAGTTTTCTTTGGATAAGCGGAACGAAACTGATATGTTGGGCCAAAATCAGATAAAAATAAAAATTAATACTTTGTTCCCCAAAGAAAAATTAGCTCCTAAATTATTCAAAGATCAGGGGGGTAATTAATTATGAAGCATAAAATTCTGGTTATGGGTTTTTTTACCGCATTTGTGCTGGGGGCTACGGCAGTGCAAGCGCAGGAAGTGCCGCCTATGCCGGCCGGAGTGGACGAAAGCGCAGAGGGGTTTGTCACCCAGCGGGATGATGTGGCCGAAAAAGCCGCCAAAGAAGACCAAAATAAAATTGTCTATAATCCCAAAAATCAGCGTGACCCCACCTTATCTCCCGATGATTTCTTGCTATTACAATACCGCGAACGCCAGCGTTTGGCCGCTTTGGAAGCGGAACGCCAGCGCAAACTGGCCGAAGAACGCCGCAAACGCGAAGAAGCCGAACGGCTACGCCAGTTGGAACTTGCGCGTATTAAAGACCCTACTATTGAGGTTCGCAATAAAATCCGCATTGGCGGTATTATTGGCAAGGAAGTGTTTATCGGTGATAAGATATACACGGTTGGTAAAGTTTACAAAGGTGCAAAAATTGTAGACGTACGCAACGAAGAAGTGATATTCTTGTATAAAGGTCACAAATTTAAGAAGAAAGTTCAGTTAAGGTAGTTGTTGCCGTAATTTAGTAATTTACAAAAAGCAAATTAGGAGGATAGATGAAAAATCGTTTAGAAGGTTTTCTGGCTTTGGTTTTGGCCATGGGTTTAGCTACGTCTGTTAGCGCGCAGCAAGCCCGACAGTCTCTCCCCAGTGATGACACAGTCACGCTGACGGCGGAAGAGACGGTCAAAATGACCGGGGAGCCCGATTTGTACAAGACAGCCGAACAGGCTTCTCCGTTGGACCGCACTGTATCTATCAGAGTGTCTAACGTGCCGATATCGGCGTTCTTGAACAGCATTACCACGCAGGCCCGCATTAACTTTATTATGAGCGAAGAATTCGCCAATAAAAAAGTGACGGCTTCTTTGACTAAAGTGACGGTGCGGGAAGCGTTGGATACGTTGTTGCGCGTACACGGGTTAACCTACCAGCGCATTGGTAAGAGCGAAAGCTATGTGGTCACCAAACGCTCTAACGACGCGCCGGATACCATTACCAAAATCTACACGCTCAGCTATATTTCTTTGCAGGGCATGGGTTCTGCCAGCAGTGAAATGCAAAGCGTTCTGCCGCAAATTTCCAGCGGTAGCAACATGAGCAATTACAGCTCGTCCAATAATATTTCGCAAGACTCCGGCACGGGGGCTTCCGGCTCCGGTCAGGATGCTTACTCCGGTCAGGCGGAAATTATCTCTATTATTAAGAGCATGCTTTCGCCGGTGGGCCGTATTGCGGTGGACCCGCGCACCAATAAGTTGATTATTACGGATGTGGCGGAAGTTTTCCCGCAAGTGGAAAATATTTTGGCGGAATTGGATATTCGTCCTCCTCAAATTTTGATTGAAGCGCAAATTGTGGAAGTCAACAAAACCAGCGGCTTAAACATTGGCTTTGAATACGGCGGCAGTGACGGTTCTTTAGTCACCTTTACCGGCCCGAAACGCCAAGTGACCGAGGATTACATCCGCGGTAAAGGTGTGCATGGTTGGAACTGGATTTTCCCGAGCAAAAAGGACCTCAGCGATGGGGAATCCGGCTCCGGTTCCGGCTCTGGTTCTGGCTCCGGTTCTTCCGGTGAAGGGGAAGATGAAGGCGGCTTGTTGGATTTCTCTGCTTTCAAAATCGTGCTCAGAAGCCTGTTGACCCGCGGTGAAGCCAAATACTTGGGTAAACCGAAAGTGGTGACCGTCAACAACAAAACGGCTACCATTATGACCACCACCCAAGCTACCGTAGGTTTCACTTCCACTTCCGGCAGCAGCGGGGATTTTCAATCCGAAAGCTCCGAAAGAGCCAACGTGGGGTTGACGATGCAAGTGACCCCGCAGGTAAACCGCGAAGGTTATGTGACCCTGTACGTCCAGCCGTCTTATTCCGACTTGGCTGACGGTATCGGCAACACGAAAGACCCCACCACCCGTGCCGTATCCACCTTGGTACGCGTGAAAAACGGTCAGACCGTGGTAATTGGGGGCTTGCTCAGCTCCCGCGAAACGGATTCCACCCGCAAAGTACCGCTTTTGGGTGATATCCCGATATTGGGTTGGCTCTTTACCAGCAAGGAAAAGACCAAATCCACTACGGACTTAGTAATCTTTATTACGCCGACCATTCTGGCCGAGTAAAAAAGAGTTTTTATCCCGTCCCCGCCTTAAGGCGGGGGCGGGGGTTTAATAATAATACACAGCGGGAAAACCCCGCGGGGGATTAGGAAATGGCAAAACAGTTAGGCGAAATTTTAATAGAAAGAGGCATTATTAACGATAAACAGCTCAAAAGCGCGGAGCTTTATTCCCGCCAGAGCAACGTTCCGTTGGCTGATGCCATTGTTAAGTTTGGTTTCGCAAGCGAAAATCAGGTGACAGTTGGGCTTTCTAAACATTTTGCAATTCCCTACGCTTCCAAAGAAAACGGCATTTTAAGTCCGGAAAAAGAGCAAAAATTGCAGGATATTATCCCGGAAAAATTTGCGCGTGAAAATATGGTTCTTCCGCTCTTCGTGGAAGATAACGAACTGGCTATTGCGCTCTATGACCCGACGAACGTATTTTTGATTGAAAATATCAAAATGATGTCCGGCAAGCAGGTCCAGCCGTTTATTGCCAGCAAAAGCCAACTTTTAAGTGTTATAGACGCTTTTTATTCCAACAAAGACTTGCTGGAAGAAGTGATTAATGATGCTTCCAATAAACCGGCGGACGCTAATGTGGAAGAAGATGATGACGACGATTTGAACTCCGGCTATTTGGATTTGGACCGCGTCCGCCCCAACACTTCCCAATATGTTAAAATTGTAAACGCTATTTTGCGCCAAGCCATTACGGAGCGTACTTCTGATATTCACTTGGAAATGTTTGACGAGCGCGTCAGTTTGCGTTTCCGTATTGACGGTTCTTTGTATGAACGCACGCCGCCATCTAAAGAAGCTATTGCGGCTATTATTTCCCGTATTAAAATTTTGTCTAAATTGGATATTGCCGAAAAGCGCTTGCCGCAGGACGGCAGCTTTGGTATCCAATTCCAAAACCGTAAAATTGAAGTCCGTGTGTCTGTCTGTCCGGCGGTATTTGGTGAAAAGCTGGTGCTTCGTATTTTGGATAAAGGTACCGGTGAAATGAACGTGGATAAACTGGGGTTTGAACCGGAACAGAAACGCTTGTTTATGGAAGCGGCCAACTTGCCGCACGGTCTAATCTTTTTGACGGGGCCTACCGGTTCCGGTAAATCTACCACGTTAAACGCGGTGTTGACTACCATTCGCACGCCGGAATTAAACTTTATGACGTTGGAAGACCCTGTGGAATACAAACTGGCCGGTATCAGTCAGGTGCAGGTGAAAGCCTCCATCGGGCTTACCTTTGCGGCCGGTTTGCGTTCGTTCTTACGTCAGGACCCAGACGTTATTCTGGTGGGGGAAGTCCGCGATACGGAAACGGCAGAAGCGTGCTTAAAAGCCGCTTTAACCGGTCACTTAGTGCTTTCCACCCTGCACACCAACGAAGCGTTGGGTGCTATTCCCCGTTTGATTGATATGGGGATGGAACCGTTTTTGCTCGCCAGCTCTTTAGCGCTGGTGGCGGCGCAGCGCTTAATCCGCGTGTTGTGCCCGTACTGCAAAGTACCGCACATGCCCGACGGAAACGTGCTGGCGCAAATTATTAAAGAAGGGCACTTAAATCCGAAAGACCAAAACAGCTGGACGTTCTTTAAGGCGGTTGGTTGCCCCAAATGCTTTGGCACCGGTTATATGGGCCGCCGCGCTATTTACGAAGTATACCGTATGACGCAGGAAATGCGCACCATTATTTACAAAACGCAGGACTTGGTAGCACTTAAAAAATCGGCGGATAGCTCCGGTATGCTCAACTTGCGTGCCAGCGGTTGGCATAAAGTGGTGCGCGGTTTAACCACGGTGGACGAGATTTTAGCAGCAACAACGTCGGACGAATAACCAATATAATAAAATTAACGAGGGTTTTTTATTATGGCAAAATTCACTTACGAAGTACAGGATATCAACGGCAAAAAACTGCGCGGCAGTATTGAAGCAGATAGCCGTGAAAAGGTTGTTTTCGCCCTGCAGAACAAAGGGTATATTGTGGTGGACGTAAAAGAAGGGGGCAGCAACTTGTTTGGCGGCCCCGCTGGGCCTAAAAAAACGGGTAAAGTGCCCGGTCACGTCTTGGCCTTCTTTGCCGAGCAGCTTTCCACCCTTATTGCCGGTGGTGTGCCGTTGGTGCGCGCCATTTCTCTGCTTGGGGAATATGCTTCTAACCCAATGCTGGGTACTGTGCTTACGCAAGTGGCCAAGGATATTTCCGGCGGTAGCTCTTTACATACGGCGCTTTCCCGCCACAAACGCACGTTTTCTACCATTTGGCTGTCTTTGGTGCAAGCGGGTGAAGTGGGCGGCCAGTTGGCCGATACCTTAATGCAGGTGGCTAAATACACCAAAACGCAGGAAGGGATGAAAAGCAAAATTATTACGGCAGTCACTTATCCGTTCATCTTGGGTACGGCGTCCGTCGGTGTGCTGGTTTACTTTATTTTGGGGATTGTTCCTACTTTCGCCCAAATTTTTAAGGACTTTAACATTGAACTGCCTGCCATTACGGTTATGGTTTTGGCGGTGTCCAGCTTTTTAATCAACCACGGTATTTTGCTTATTTTTATTGTGATTGCTTCTTTTGTGGCCTTCAAGTTTTATATTAAAACGCCGGAAGGTAAAAAACATTGGCACGCATTTTTATTGTCTATGCCGCTGTTTGGTAATTTCTTAAAAAACATTTATTATGACCGCATGCTATCCACCTTGTCTACGCTGTTGCAGTCCGGCGTGACTATTCTGAACGCGATTGCGGTATTGGAAGAATCTTTTGATACCAACGTCATCATTCAAGGAGCCTTAAAACAGGTGCGTGCGGAAGTGGCGGCAGGGCAATCTATTTCCGAATCCTTCCGTGCTACGGGCATCTTCCCCGGACTGATGACGGAAATGATGCTCATGGGTGAAGAATCCGGTAAATTGCCGTCTATTATCGGTACGCTTTCTAAATTCTATGCGGACCAAGTAGACCAGTTTATTGCGCGTTTCTCCGCGGTGATTGACCCTATCTTAATCTGCGGTGTGGGTGCGCTAATTGGTATTATTGTGGCATCTATCTTCTTGCCTATTTTCAAATTGTCCCAAATCGGCGGCAACTAGGAGGGCTGTTATGAAGAAAGGTTTTACACTAATTGAAGTAATGATTGTGGTGGTAATTGCCGTCACGGTGGCGGCATTTGCTGTACCTGCTTATAAAAAAAGTATGGACCGCAATAAATTTATGGCTGCAGAGGGGAAATTGATTGAACTTTCCTCCGCTTTGCGTAATGTGCAGCAAATGTATGGGGGATATTCTTGCCCTAAAAATATCAATAACATTGAGGATACTTATAAAAATCAGGACGGCAGCTTAAACAAACAAGGTTGCTATAAGTATCCGCACAAATGCATGACGCTGAATAATTACACGCAAGCCACCTTAACTGCTATGAATTCCTACGAATACAGCATAGAAGAAGATTGCAGCGTGTGTATGGAGCGGACCAGTGCGGTCAATTTGCCGGTACCGAAAAAGGTTTGTTTTGATAATATGGGCGTGGAAACGCTTACCTATAACGGTGGGGCTGAGGACAAAGTGGTCACGCGGTAATTGACAAATTCGCAAATTTCCGCAATACTTAATAAAGCCTAGTTTTATGGGGGATTTTTATATGAAACTTACATATCGCAACCAAGCAGGTTTTACCTTGCTGGAATTACTGATAGCGGCCACCATTGTAGGTATTTTGGCTTTGTTCGCTACGGTAAGCTACCGCAATAGCGTGGCACAGACCCGATTTTCACAGGCGCGCGGGGTCGTGCAAGTTTTAGCTATGGGGAATTATCGGGCGCATATTGATTATCCGAACATTACCTTTGATGCTAAGCCTATTTCGGATGTGGTCCAAGGTACAACCGGCTCTTCTACTTCCGGCGAAACCTCGGTTTGTTCCCGTGGGTTTGCTTCCAATCCTTATGGCAAGTGGTCCTCCAGTTGTTTGGTGGCTAACGGATATGTAGATGCCATGGGCTTTAACGGATATTTTGATTTTACTCTTTACGGCTCGTCCAGCGCTTGTATGAAAGCCAATAACGACAAATTGGGTGAAAAATATGCCAACTATTTTGCCTGTTATAATGCGGCTACGAGCAATTGGAGCGTTGAACGCGCTTCTTGGAAAAAGTCAACGGGAGGCACTTTATGAAAAAAAACAGATTCTTTTTTCTGAACCGTGCCTATGCGCAAAACCAAAAGAAGGGTTTTACGCTGATGGAAATTTTAGCCGTATTACTGATTATTGCCGTTATTTTAAGTTTTGCCATTCCGGCGTACACTTCCGTCCGTTTTGACCAGCGCAATAACTTGGCCAAAGAGGGGGTAAAACGCTTGGCGGAGGCTGTGCGTACTTACTATCAAAACACAAAAGGTGTAAAAATTGTAGGCAATTTTCAAGGGAATAAATTAGGCACGGTTCCCGCTTGCAGCAATTTTAGCGCCAGCGGTGTGCCGGGGCGCGGCAAAACCTCTGACATTATGCAGTTGTTTGCCTGCGGATATTTGAGCGGGTCTGAATATTCCGAATTGCCGTATGTGTTTTATTCGTGTTTAGATAATAATATCAACTGTCACGGCCGCCCGTATGCGGTGGCAACGGCGGTGGATGAAAAATCGGCCGGTAAAAAATATGTAAAGACCTATGGAACTGTGAAGTATTACATTTACTTGGATAATGCGTTGCGGGTGACGGATAATTCCAACGATTAAAGGATACTGTATGATAAAAAAAATTTGGAAAAGTAAAAAAGGTGTCACCTTGCTGGAAGGCCTGATTGCTATGGTGCTTTTAGCCGTGGTGGCAACGGGCTCTTTTGCGGTGTTGCTGTCGGCCTCTCGCAAATCTTCCGGTCCGGATATCCGTGAAGAAATGGTCTTGGCGGTGGAAAAAGCGCATTCGCAACTGCAAGCGTATGTATTTTCCAGCGATTTTAGCCTAACCAAAAAAGACAGTGCGGGGCTTTCTATGGTACCGTCGGAATACCGCAAGGGGTTGTGCAACCCGTGGGTAGAAGATAATACGCCTTTAGCTTCCGGCACCCACAACATTAAGTGTTTGCTACCGCTTATTTGTGATTCTGACGCAACCAATGACTGCAACGATAGTACCGGTTCTAAAAGTTGTTTTGTGTACCGTGTACGGAGCGAAAACATGGCTAGTGTATTGCCCACTAATGCCTTGGAGCGCCCTTTGAGCCAAAACTGGAATAACGGCGGTGCATTTGTTCCAATGGGAACTATGCCGACGATTTCCGCCGGTAAAAAAGTCACTTTTGAAATCCGCTGCAACGGATATACGTTAACCAAATAGGGGGAACTATGATAAACAAAAAAGGTTTTACACTTACCGAGGTCCTCTTGGCAGTGGTAATTGTCGGGTTGATTGGGGTGGCGCTTGCTTCTTTAACTACGGCGGCTTCGCGTGAGGCAGGCATTGGGCGCAGTAAAATAATGCTGCGTAATAATTTATCCCTCTTTTTGCGTACCTTGCGTAATGATATTAATGCGGCCACCAGTATTGATATGGCCTCTTCGGCTGGGCCTGAATCGGGCACTTTATTTAAGGTGTGCGATAACAAAAGCGTGCTGGGCTCAAGCCTTACAAACCCCGGTTCTAATATGGGGTGCGTCACATATACCTTTGAAAAGGGGAACATAACGACCAATGTGGTTCCTAGTGGTGCTACGCGCGGGGGCGTTATCAAACGCAACGGAACGGTTGTTTTGAACAATGTAAAATATATGCGGTCCCACGAGGGGTATTCTTCCCCGCGGTTTGTACGGAAAGGCAACTTGAATGTAGCTAGTGCTATTTCTATAACTTTAGTGGTGGAATTGAATTCTACCCCGCCGGTTAACGATATTGTAGAGGAAACATTTTTACTGCCTAACGGGCTGTAAAGGAGATTTGTATGATATTAAAAAATAACAAAGGTGCCGCTTTGATGCAGGTTTTGCTCGTGACGGTGGTATTGGCGGGGATGTCCACTATGTTGTTGCGGGCCACGCTTTCCCGCACAATGACGGCGCGCCAAACCCGCCGGAATGTAGCCACACAAGTAATGGCGGATTCTTGCATGGCGGAGGTAAATTCTCTGTGGGCGGCCAAGTCAGAAACGGCATTTCGGAGTGATTTTTTTGGGGATCTCCGCGGGGCTTATATGTATTGTGACTCTTATAATACCTCCGGTGAGTGCAGCAGCGGCGACGCGGGCAAACACCGTTTTTATGATTGCAGTGCTTCCATGGACGGACAAAACCTTATGGTACGGGCATGGTTATATGATACCCGCGGCGAAGCCGGAGAAGTGGACGGCTATCCTGTGGGGGAAATGACCGGAAGAACAGCCGGTCCGGACAACAATATGTTGCAAATGGTTTTTGAAGTGGTGGACAGTGACAGTGCCGCTTTATAATTTGGGATAGTGAATATGAAAAGGAGCATTTTTTTAAGTGTAGCACTTGCTTTATCCGGCTTTGCTTATGCCCAAAACACCGTTTCCGCGCCTGCGGAAGCGGTGTCTTCGTCTATTCAGGTGTCCAATGCGCAATTAACGGCCCCCAATTCTAACATAGACTTGCTCAAAAAATCACTCGGGCAAACCAAGCAAGCCCCCAAAGCGGTTGGCACAACGGCGGTTCGCGCACAGCGTTCTGCTCCTGTGGCGCCACAAACCCCTGCCAAAGCGTCGGCGTCGGACGCTACTTTAGAAATGCCTTTAGATATGGGTGGAACTACTCCGTCGGCCGTCGTAAAGACCCAAGTGAACCCCACCCATAAGCTTAGTCCTAAAACTGCCAACCGTGTAGCGGCTTCCAAGGCACGCCGCACGCAAGGCAAAAAATCTGCGCAAGACAGAAAGACGGCTCCCGCGGGCAAATCGGCAGCTCAAAAGAAAGCCGCGCAACCCACTGCCAAACCCACAGAAACGGAAAAATTAATAGAAAAAGAAAACGCCCTATTGCCGGCTGGGCAAGCCGCCCCGTCCGCACCGGACGCGCAAGATGACCCGCAAGAAGAACCCAGCGAGGAAGATTTAGCCGCGGATGCAGAATTAGAAGCCGCCGCGCGTATGCTCCGCCAAGCCAAACAACAGCAGGAAAAGTCCGGTCGGGCCATTCCGCCGCCAGCCGCTAAAAATACAACGGCTACGGTGCCTTCTTCCAAGGTGCGCCGTTTCAACCCGAATGCCTATCGGCCGGGGGTGGATTGGAAATTGAGCGAGAGCAAAAACTTTACCATTTATACCCAAAAGCGGGATTTTGGCAGCGGCACCGCCAATATGTCCAACGTGTTTGAACAGGCATACAACACCTTAAAACGCTTTATTCCGTGGATGATGTCGGACCGCGTGCGCGTGTTTGTGTATCAGGATTATCAGGCCTATTTGAAGTATGAGCCCAATGCCAAACCGTGGAGCCGCGCACTGGCGTACCCTACCCGCGGGGAAATTGTGGTATATGACGAGCCGGACAAAACACAAGAACTAAAGGAAATGTTCACGCACGAGCTAGTGCATATTTTTACCCAAAAGTTTTTTGATAAACGCCATACGCACCAAATTATGACGCCCGCATGGCTGGACGAAGGCTTGGCGGTACTAATGGAAGACCAAGCCTATAACGGCACACAGGGCGGCCCGTGGGCGCAGGATTTTAAGAATTTGAACCTCCAGCGTGATAAATCCAGCCGTATGTCTTTGGGGTGGGATGCACCGCGCCCCGCCAGCCGTAAATCGGGGCGGACGGTCACCTTCTTGCCGTTTGACCAGTTTATGCGGGAAGGGTCACTTAATATGATGGAGTCCAACGGGCAAACGCAGGATTGGTATTTCCAAGCCTATACTATGGTTCGCTTTTTGCTGAATCCGGCTAATTCGTCTTATCCGTCTAAGCGGATGCAATTTGAACAGTTTACGCGCTTGCTTTCGCAAGGGGAAGCCGTGCGGGATGCGTCCACCGGATTTTTGAAAAAAGACGCCAAAGGCCGCCAAATTTACGAGCCGTATTCCCCCGAAAAAGCCCTCAAACGGGTGTATTATTATAACGATATGAACGCTTTTGAAGATGCATTTTGGAAATGGGCAAATGCGGGCGGGAGCGGATATTCGCTCTAATGCCGGATACTTTATACTTTGCACAAGGGACCTGACGGTCCCTTTTTTTATGCCGTTTGGAGCTGTAAAAAAACACCGCTTTTTTTAAGAAGCGGCGTTAAAATAATCCGTCAATGATTGCCTATAAAACAGACAGGTAGCGTTCAATTTCGTAATTAGAAACGTGGGTGCGGTAGTTTTCCCATTCAATGTCTTTATTGGCAATAAATTTTTCAAACGTATGCTCGCCCAGCGTTTCGCGCACCAAGGCGGAATGGCGGGTCAGGTTGACGGCTTCGTATAAATAAGCGGGCAAGGTTTCTATGCCACGTTTTTGGCGCTCTTGCGGGCTCATGTGGAAGATGTTGTCCTCCGTAATGGGCATAACTGGCAATTTGTTTTTTATGCCGTCTAATCCGGCCGCCAACATAACGGAAAAAGCCAAATAGGGGTTGCAGGCCGGGTCCGGGAAGCGGCACTCCATGCGGGTGGCGTTGGGCTTGCCGGCCTTTGCCTGCGGAATACGCACCAAGGTACTGCGGTTGCGCCGCCCCCACGCAATATAGGCCGGGGCTTCATAACCGGGCACCAGGCGTTTATAAGAGTTTACCCACTGGTCTGTGACGGAGCAAATTTCCCGCACATGCTTTAGAATCCCGGCAATATAGTGTTTGGCGGTGTCGGAGAGGAAAAGTTCGTCATGGGCATCAAAAAACATATTTTTGCCGTTTGCAAATAAAGATTGGTGAACGTGCATGCCGCTGCCGTTTACGCCGGCAATAGGTTTGGGCATAAAGGTTGCGTACATATTGTGTTTGGCGGCCATTTGTTTAACCACCGTTTTGTAGGTAATTACTTGGTCTGCCATTTTGAGGGCTTCGTCGTAGCGCAGGTCAATTTCGTGTTGGGAGGGGGCTACTTCGTGGTGGGAATATTCCACGCGGATGTTTAATTTTTCCAGCATTTGCATTGTTTCCCGGCGCACCGCGTACGAGGTATCTAAAGGGATGGTGTCAAAATAGCCGCCGCAGTCCAACGGTTGGGTGTGTTTATTGTCTTGAAAATAAAAATATTCCAGTTCCGGCCCCACCATAAATTGGTCAAATCCGGCTTTTTTCATGCGGGCCAAATTCTTTTTTAATATGTAGCGCGGGTCCCCTTCAAACTGGTTGCCGTCGGTATTTTTGATGTCGCAAAACAACCGGGCAATAGGCGCCCCGGTTAATTCCGGCGTAAATACTTGGAACGTATCCAAATCCGGCAAGGCTACCAGGTCGGATTCGTAAGTGCGGGCGAACCCTTCCACGGACGAGCCGTCAAAGCCCATGCCTTCATTCAGGGCGTATTCAAATTCCCGGTGGGAAAGGGAGAGCGATTTTAAGTTGCCCAAAATATCCACAAACCAAAGTTTAATAATTTGCAGGTTGTTGGCTTCGGCGGTAGCTAAAATATGTTTAATTTTTTCTTTTTCTTCGGCGTTTCTTTCTATGGGCATAAGTGCCTCCGGTTATGGATAAAATCACAAAAAACTATTATACATTTTTCGGCGTTTGTGCGGCACCCCCAATAAAAAAGCCCTCCGCTATGGAGGGCTTTACATTCGTAAAACAATTTATTTGGTTTCGCAGTGGTGTTGGATATCGTGGTATAATTCGTCAATAGAGTATTCAGCACCGCATTTGGGGCAGTTGGTTTCCTGTTCTACCGGTTCCACAGCCTTTTGCACTTTTTGGGCTTTTACCGCTTTGGGCGCAGGTATGCAATACACATCAGGGTCAGACGGGCATTTGCGGCCTTCTACCACCGGGTCACCGCACCAGCGGCATTTTTCGGTATTGGCCACTTGCTTGGCCACTTGCGCGTAGTAGTATTCAAAGTCATGTTTGGCATTTCCGTTGTTGGCATCGCGGTCTTTTTGCAACAACACTTCGGCTTGGTTAGCAATAGACAAATCTAACTCTTGCAACGGGTCCATTTCGGGTTCGCCATAATGGAGGTCTTCATAACCGCGGACACTGACTAAATTAGAATGAGGTTCACCGTCAGAGGCGTCATTCTGTTCGGTAGCCGAGGATTCCACCCAATAATAACCGGCTTCCGGTTCTCCGGAGTTCTCACATTCGTGAGGGATACCGTGGTACAATTCGTCAATAGAGTATTCAGCACCGCATTTGGGGCAGTTGGTTTGCTGTTTGACCGGTTGGGCGGCTTTTTGTACTTTTTTGGCTTTCACCCGTTTAGGCGCAGGCATACAATATAAATCAGGGTCGGCAGAGCATCTGCGGCCTTCTACCACCGGTTCACCGCACCAGCGGCATTTTTCGGTCTTGGCTGCCTTGCGGGCTTTTAAGGCGCGTTTTTGCAAAATGTTTTCCAGCTTGGCAGAAGTTTTAGCGTCTTTTTTGGGGGCCTTGCCCACTTGGGCGTTGGCACAAACGGCAACGGTAAACAAACACAGCACGGATACGGCTAATTTGTTGAATTTCATACATCCTCCTTAAATGGGTTCTACTTGCTATTACTATAAATCTTTTGAATGGGTTTTTACAGGGCCTAAAGACCTATTTTTTATATATTTTGGACCTATGTTCTTTTTAGGCCTGCGCCCCATGAAGTGCGGTTTTTATGAGGAAATGGCGGGGACGGATAATTCCCCAAAAATACAGTTCAAAAAAGGCCCTTTGCAAAATAAAAAAATTTACTACAATAAGTATTATGATTATACCTACTATTATTGAAAAGAATGTCGGATATGATATTTTTTCGCGGTTATTAAAAGACCGCATTATCTTTGTCGGCGGGCGCGAGGGGGAAGTGGATACCGCCAGCGCCAATATGATTATCGCTCAGCTTTTGTATTTGGATGCGGAAGATTCCCAGCGGGAAATTAACCTGTATATTAATTCCCCCGGCGGTATGGTGACGGCCGGATTGGCTATTTATGATACCATGCAGTTTATCAAAGCCCCCATTACCACTATTTGCATGGGCCAAGCCATGAGCTTTGGCGCGGTGCTGTTGGCGGCCGGCTCTAAAGGGCGGCGCTATGCTTTGCCCCATTCGCGCATTATGATTCACCAACCTTTAATTTGGGGCGGCGGGATTTCCGGCCAAGTGACGGATATTGAAATTGAAGCGCGCGAACTGCACGACAATAAAGAACACCTGTTGGATATTTTGGCCAAACATACGGGCCAACCGAAAGAAAAAATTCGCACGGATAGCGAACGCAACTATTATTTATCCGCCGAGGAAGCCAAAGCCTACGGCATTATTGACGAAGTCTTAACTTTACGGGATAAATAAGCCGTACCAACTTTGCAACCACCCCGCCCGCACGGCGGGGTTTTTTATGGGTAAGTTCCGCAAGTCAAACAAACAAAACTAGCAGGCCTTGGCTATGTTTGCTAATTTTAATTGAATTTGCTACAATATTACCGTGGGTAAGCGCGCGGGGGTAAAAAACGCGCGCCATGAAAAACCCCTTTTTATCAGGAGAAAGCATGAGCGAAGAAATTAAAAAACAAACGTTATCGCTGCCGACGGTTATTCCCGCCGTGGCCATACGGGACGTAGTGATGTTTCCGGGTATGAATTTGCCGTTGTCTGTGGATAGGGAAAAATCCATCGTGGCGGTGGAGTTGGCATTGGAGTCCGAGGGGCGCTATATCTTGGCCCTTTCCCAAAAAAATGCCGAAGTCAACAACCCTAAAGAAAGCGATATCTACCATTTTGGCGTGTTAGCGGAAATTACCCAAAACTTAAAAATGCCGGACGGTTCCATTAAGGTATTTTTACAGGGCTTAACACGCGCGCGTGTTAAAAAATTAGAGCTTAATCCGGTGGCTAATACTTGGTTTGCTACGGTGGATTATTTGGAAGAAAAAGACGATAATTCCCCTGTGGTGCAGGCCTTAATGCGTAAGGTTTTGGACGAGTTTGACCATTACGCGCGGGTTTCCAAACGGGTGGCGGTGGAAGGGGTTTCCTTCTTGCGCCAAATTAACGACCCGTCCAAACTGGCCGATACGGTGGCCTCCAATATGATGGTAAAAACGGCCGACCGCCAAGCCATTTTGGAAGCCGTTGACGTTAAAACGCGGTTGGAAAAAATCTTAAAATTAATTACCAGCGAAGTTGAAATTTTAGGGCTGGAAGAAAAAATCCACTCCCAAGTGCGCGCACAAATAGAAAAGAACCAAAAAGAATACTATTTGAACGAGCAAATGAAAGCCATTCAAAAGGAACTCAGCCAAAAGGATGATTTCCAAAAAGAATTGGACGCTATGCGCGCCAAAATTAAAAAGAACGGTTTGCCCGCGCATGCCAAAGAAGCGGCCGAAAAAGAGCTGGACCGCTTGGCTAAAATGGCGCCGTTCTCTCCGGAAGCGACGGTTTCTCGCACTTATTTGGATTGGCTGTTAAACTTACCGTGGAACGTGACCACCAAAGACGTACTGGACCTGAAAAAAGCCAAAGAAGTATTGGACGAAGACCACTACGGTTTGGAAAAACCCAAAGAGCGTATTTTGGAATATTTGGCCGTCAGCAAGCTGACCCGCTCTTTGCGCGGGCCGGTGTTGTGCTTTGCCGGCGCGCCGGGGGTAGGCAAGACCTCTTTGGCTAAATCTATTGCGCGGGCTATCGGGCGCAAATTTGTGCGGATGTCTTTGGGCGGCGTGCGGGATGAAAGTGAAATCCGCGGTCACCGCCGCACCTATATCGGCTCTATGCCGGGGCGCATTATCCAAGGGTTAAGCAAAGCCAAAAGCTCTAATCCGGTCTTTCTGTTGGACGAAATTGACAAAATGGGGTCCGATTGGCGGGGTGACCCAGCCGCGGCCTTGCTGGAGCTGTTGGATCCGGAACAGAATAAAGATTTTGTGGACCACTTTTTAGACGTGCCGTATGATGTTTCCAAGGTAATGTTTATTACTACGGCCAACTCGCTGGCGGATATTCCCGTCACGTTGCGTGACCGGTTGGAAATTATTGAATTTTCCGGCTATACGGATTATGAAAAGCACGATATTGCCGCCAAGTATTTAATTCCGCGGCAGATGAAATTGCACGGCTTAAAAGAGGGCGCGTTGGAAGTTTCCCGTGATGCCGTCGCCCTGATTATGCGGGAATATGTGCGCGAAGCCGGTGTGCGTAATTTGGAACGCCAAATAGCCTCCCTTTGCCGTAAATCCGCTAAACAATATGTGGAAAACGGCGGCAAAAAAATTATCATTAACGCCAAAAATCTGCATGAATATCTAGGCGTGCCGAGATATGCCAACTTTTCTACGGAGGAAAACTCCGTGGGGGTGGCTACCGGCCTAGCGTGGACGAGTGTGGGCGGGGAAACCCTTTCCATAGAAGCCACCAAACTGCCCGGCAAAGGCCAGCTGATTTTGACGGGTATGTTGGGTACGGTAATGAAAGAATCCGTCCGCGCGGCGCTGACGTATGCGCGCAGCCGCGGCTATGGGTATGATGTGGATTTTGACCATACGGATTTTCACGTCCACTTCCCCGAAGGTGCCGTACCGAAAGACGGCCCCTCCGCCGGCAGTGTGATTACCACCGCCATTACCAGTTTGCTGACGGGCCTTCCGGTCAAAAAGCACTTGGCTATGACGGGCGAGGTGACCATTACCGGCCGCGTACTGCCTGTGGGCGGTATTAAAGAGAAATTTTTGGCCGCGTATCGGGAAGGGGTCAAAACCATTTTGTTCCCGCATACGAACGTAAAAGATGTGGACGAACTACCCGCACAGGTAAAAAAGGAATTAACTTTAATCCCTGTAAAAAGCATGGACGAAGTACTGCCTTTGGCGTTGGACGGTTGGAAGGAATATGCCGCCAAACACCAAAAGGATTTTGACAAAGCCTTGGCAAAAGTGGGGCATATTGCCAAAAAAACCGCTAAACCTGCGGCCAAAAAGGCCCAAGCTACGGTAAAAAAAGCCACCCGTCCGGCGGTTAAAAAGACGGCGGCCAAAAAGACCGTAAAAAAAGGTTCCAAGGTCCGTTAGCCGTTTAGCAAATATGTTTACTAAACCCCAGAGATAAAAAATCTGGGGTTTTTTCTGTTTTTCCGTCTGCGTACTATGGGAAAATAAGAACAGTTGCATTGAATGTAAAACTTTGCTAGAATAATAACACATTAGGATATTGCGGGCGTGGTTCAATGGTAGAATGGAAGCTTCCCAAGCTTTAGACGAGGGTTCGATTCCCTTCGCCCGCTTTTTTTAAGGAACTTATGGAAAACGAAAATTTTGATTTAGAGCAAAAACCTGTTTCCGCCAATAAAGACCTTTGGCTGTTCCTGATAGTGGTAGATATTGTTTTTTTATGCGTCTGCGGTTTCTTTTTGTATAAGAATCTGTCGGCGCGTTTTTTTATGCCGGTAGAAGAAACGGAAGTGGTGGCCGAAGAACAGGCCGCACCCCAGCCCGATTTGCTGGCTGAGGTATTGCCCGAACCTAAAAAAGAAACCAAAGCTCCGGCGGTAAAAGCGCCTAAAGTAGAAGAGATTACGGTAGAGCCGGTAGCTGTGGAACCTGAACCGCTGCCTGTGCCGGAACCCAAAGCGTCTGCTAAAGAGGAACCTGCGCCGTCTGTGCAAGCTGACCAACCGGCCAAAGCCAGTGTGGTAGTAGCCAATAATCCCAAAAGCTCCAAGTACCGCCGTGTCACTTTCCGCTATTTTGGGGAAGGCAAAAAAGTTTCTATCGTCAGCGGGTTTACCATGGCCAAACCGCAAGCCTTACGCAAGAAAAACGGCGCATGGGAAACCACCTTATCCATTTCTCCGGGGAAATACCGCTTTTTATTCATTGTGGACGGTGTAAACACGCCGGACCCGTATAGCCCGCAAGAAAACGGCCGCAGTGTGTTAATAGTAGATTAATTTGATTTTTTTATAAACCAAAACCCTAGGAATAAATCCTAGGGTTTTTTGTATGGGAAATATCGTATGGGAACGGACGCGCAAAGCCTACACAAAAATAAGCCGCAAAACCCATGTTTCTTGCCAAATAAGCCTGCCACCACCATAAAAAAGGGGGGAGAAAATCAAAAATGCCACTCATTTATTAAAAACAAACAAAGTAGTAGTGCCGTGCAACTAAAAATGCTCAAAAACGCGCAAAACACCCACAAGAAAGAGCTTTTTATTCTTTTGCGTGAAAATATGTGATAAAAATAAAACCCGCTCAAAAAGGCGGGTTTTGTGTGTTTTTTATAAAAACCGTTTAGGCGGATTTTTTGCGTTTGGGGGGAATCGTTTTATCAAACGGACGGTGGTTGATAAATTGTTCCGCTTTATCGGTGGATTCGTTAAGTTGTTCTTCCAAGGCCACGGCGGCGGCTTTTAGGTCTGTATCGTCTTGCACACGGATAGCCTTGCCGTACACAAGGGCCGTTTTTCCGAAGGGGAGCGGCACACGCATACGGTCCCAAGAACCCACCGTAAATTTATGGCTGAGCGCCGTGCCGACGGGGATAATAGGCAACCCCGTTTTTTTGGCCAAAAACAAAATGCCGGCTTGCACTTTATAAACGGGTCCGCGCGGGCCGTCCGGCGTGAGCATGGGGCGGTAGCCGCTACGGGTTGCTTGCAATAGATGGATAAGGGCCCTTGCCCCGCCGCGGCTGCTGGAACCGCGTACGGCTAACATCCCAAATTTAGGCAGCAGGCGGGCAATATATTCGCCGTCACTGCTTTGGCTGATGAGGGGGGCAATTTTCTGCCCTTTATAGGGGTAAAGCAAAAACAACTGTTGGTTGTGCCATACGGCATAAATCAGGCCTTTTTGGCTTTTTTCCAACTGTTCCCCTTCGGCAGATTTGAACCAATAGATGCGGGTGGTCCACCCCAAAAAAATGGTATAAGCATAGGCCAGCGTGGAGCCTAAAAAATGTTTCACGGTGTAAGAAAGCGATTGGGGTTGTGCTGACATTATTTTTTTCCTTTTTTCTTTTTTCTCTGCCACGGGATTAAAAATACCACGGTAGCTTTGGGGGTTAATTGCCCGTCTTGCAAGGCCACATCAATTTTACTAGCGTTTAATTTTTCTAACAAAAGGGGCAAAGCACTGTCCGCCAGAGATTTTTCCAGCCGGACGGCTTCACGCAGAATTTTGGGCTCTGCCGCCACGCCTAATAACGGCGTGTAGACCAACTGCATATCCAAAATTTCACATTCTTCTTTGGCGGCCTGTTCGCGGATAAGTTCCGTGACGAACAAAATGGCCGTGCGTAAAAATTCGTACAAGGCCGTGTTGGCTAAAATCTGCTGTTGCGGATTGGTTATTTGCTGTACAAAAGTTTCCACTTTGCTGCCCAGCGTCACGGCGCAGGCACTGAACATTTCTTTGGGAATCAGCGTGGCCGCGCCTAACTCCCATTGGGCATCTTGGTTAAATTCATATACGGTTCCGGGGTCTAACTCTTTGGCCAACGCGGCAATAAAACGGGCTAGGGCGGTTTCGTCTTCAAAACCGGCCTGCCTTAAATTTTCTGCGGTGCGCAATAGTTTACGCAGAATTTCTTTTTGCCGTGTGGCTATTTTGAACCGTTTTATTTTTCTCATACTTAAAACCGTTTTAGTAAAAACTCCGTAAAGCATTTGCTAAAGCTGTTTTATAAAAAGGGTCCGCACCCCAAATAGGCGTGCGGACCCCTAAAACTATTTTTGTTTGTTGCGGCGGGTACGTTTGATTTTCGTCACCGTCTTTTTGGGCGCGGCAGCTTTTTCTCCGCGCGGTTCTTGTGCTACGTTTTGTGCGGCCGGTTTGGCAGCGTCTTTTTTGGCTGTAGAGTAGCCACGGTCCAAATCGGACAGTTGGCCCTTTTGCCAAGTATATACTAACGGCGTGCTTAACGCAATGGTGGAATACACACCGCTAATACAGCCTACCAGCATGGCAAACGCAAAAGAGTTCAGCACTTCACCGCCCATGAAATACAAAATAAACAGGGCGAGAATTACCGTTAAGGTGGTAATAATCGTGCGGGAGAGCGTTTCGTTAACAGACAGGTTGATTAACTCTCTCATGCTCATTTTGGGGTGCAGGCGGATGTTTTCGCGCATACGGTCAAAAATAACAATCGTATCGTTAATAGAGAAACCGGCGACCGTTAAGAACGCCGCCACGATAACCAAGTCAATTTCCCGTTGCGTGATAGAAAACGCCAGCGCCATGGCAAATAAGTCATGGAATAAGGCCACTACGCCGGAAATGCCCCACAAAATGTTGCTAAAGCGGAACGCAACATAAATGATGATGAACACCAGCGACAGCAAAATAGCCCACATGGCGCGTTCGGTCATATTATCACCTACGGCCGGACCTACGGAGTTGGTTTGCTGTACGGTAAAAGGCACTTTTACGGTTTGGAGGGCTTTTTCAATGCGAGCTTGCACGACGCCCACTTCGCTAGAGGTGCTTTTTTCGCGGATAGCGAAGGTATTATCCCCATACGTTTGGATGGCGGATTCTTCGCCGGTGTTGTCCAGCGCATCACGCAGGACGGACATTTCAACCGGTTTATCAAATTTTACCTGTACTAAAGTACCGCCGGTAAAATCAATACCCAAGTTGAACCCTTTGGTGGCAAAGCAAATTACACCGCCAATTAATAATAACGCAAACAATACAAAGTATACTTTGCGGTATTTAAGGAAATCAATGTTTGTTTTAGGTAATAAGTGCATCATAAGCTGATCTCCTTGGGGTTAGAGGTTAAGATAAGTTCGTAAATCGCGCGCGTGACGAACACGGCCGTAAACAAACTTACCACCAAGCCGATAATCAAGGTGACGGCAAAGCCTTTCACCGGTCCGGTACCAAATTGCAACAAACACGCACCCACAATAATAGTGGTGAGGTTGGAGTCAAAAATGGCGGACCATGCTTTATCGTACCCCAGATGGATGATTTCGTAAATCGGTTTGCCCAGCAGGGTTTCTTCGCGCATGCGTTCAATAATCAGCACGTTGGCGTCAATAGCCATAGCCAAGGACAAAATAATACCCGCAATCCCCGGCAACGTCAGCGTGGCGGAAAAATAGCTCATAACTGCCGTGAGCAACACCAAGTTGAGTACAAGGGCAATATCGGAAATAAAACCGGCGCCTTTATAGTACACCACCATGAAAACCAAAATCAGTATTAAGCCGACTAACGAGGCCGTTAAGCCGGATTTAATAGAGTCTTCGCCCAAGGTCGGGCCGATGGTTTTCTTTTCAATCACCTTTACAGGGGCAGGCAACGCACCGGCTTTTAACACAATGGTAAGCTGTCTGGCTTCGTCCAAGGTAAAAGTGCCGGAAATACGGCCGTCTCTGGTAATGCGGCTTTGAATGGTGGGGGCGGATTGGATGGTGTTATCCAGCACAATCGCCAGCCGTTTGCTGATGTTGGCACCCGTCAATTTGCCGAATTTTTTGCTGCCTTCGGCGGTAAAACTGAACGCAACTTCGGGGTAGCCGTTTTCGCCGTACATGGTCAGTTTGGCGTTATCCAAATCGGCACCTGTGACGGCGGCGGTTTTGGTGACCACCATATACCCGCCTTCTTTGCTGCGCATAATTTGGGCATCTTCCGGCATTAATTTAGCAATAGACGGGTCTAAGACGCCGTCTTCGTTAAAGGGCTTTTCGGATTCTTCCAATTTGGCTATAGCCTTGGAGTACGCTTCCGTATTTTCTTTTACAATGCGGAATTCCAACATAGCCGTTTTGCCGATTAACGCTTCCGCTCTTTCCGGATTGGCCACACCGGGCAGTTGCACCAAAATCCATTTATCGCCCTGACGGGTGATTTGGGTTTCGGCCAAGCCGTATTGGTCAATGCGGTTGCGGATAATTTCAATCGCGCGGGACATGGCTTCATTTAAGGGTTCTTTTTTATCCAGTTTGGCTACTTCCAACTCCAGCAGCAGACTGGAACCGCCCCTTAAATCCAAACCAAGGTTGAGCATACGTTTGGGACGCTCTCCCATGGTGTCTAATGCTTCCCGTTCCGCCAAGGGTTTGGAGTACCACTTGTAGTTCGGGTAGATTAAATAGAGGGAGCCCAACAATATGGCAATGATGAAGCCCCACTTCCATGCGAGTCTGTTAGACATTATTTATAAGTCTCCTTGTTATTTGACGGGTTGCGTCTCGTTTACAAATCCAACAACGGCCGTTTTTAGAACGGTAATTTTTACATTTTCGGCAATTTTTACTTCCAGAGTCTTATCTTTGAATCCGTCCACCGTGCCGATAATACCGCCCAAAATAATAATTTTATCCCCTTTTTGCAGGGCTTCTACTTTGGCCAAGCGTTCTTGGTCACGCTTTTTTTGGCCACGCCCGCTCCAGAGCATCATTACTACAAAGGCCAGCAAGAATATGTAAAAAATAAAAGTTCCGCTACCTTGTGCTGCGGTTGTTTCCATAAAATCCTCCTTGCGTCTACTAAAATATACCCTTGTATTTTAGCATATTTCTGTACGCGCGTTTACGAACGCGGGAAAGTACGCAGTAATTCCAGCAGGGTTTTATCTTCTGCGCGTTTGGAATTTAAGGGTACAATGCGTCTTGCGCGGTGGGTGGTAATCACGGCGTAATCTTCCTTAATATCAAAAACGGTGCGGGGACTGTCGGCAAATAAACTGTGGCCGAAAAACGCCTTGGGCGGCTGAATGTTGAGCAAGTCCAGCACGGTGGGGGCGATATCCAACTGGGAAATTAACCCGTCCGTATCTAGCGGCTTTTGAATGGGTGTTTTGGTTAAAAGGATGAACGGCAAATCATCATATTGGGGCGGATGGGGGGAAAACAACGCCGCAGTAGGGGTGTCCGGATAGGCGGGGTGGTCGCCCGTTAAAATAATCAAGGTGTCTTCGTCCCACAAACCCCGCGTTTGCAAATCTTGCAGAAAATGCTGCACATCTTGCCCCAAACGGGCAAAGGCGCGCGGCAACGTGGGGGTATCATAAAAGGGAGCGTCAATTTCCCGATAAGTTTCTCCGGCGTAATCCGTACGGCCCAAGGGAACGTGGGTGTCCACCGTCAGTAAAGTTAAAAAGACGGGTTCGTTTTGGTGCGCTTGCAAATATTCGGCCGCATAAGCAAATAATTTGCGGTCCATTAAACCCCACCAGTTGATAAACGGCGCATAGCGGGGGTCGGTCTCAAAATAAGTCCGGCCGATAACTTCCTGAAAGCCGGCTTGGTGGAACAAAATGTTTTCGTCCATGTATTTTTCGTTGGCGCCGCGTAAAAAAGCGGTGCGGTAGCCGTGTTGCTGCAAGGTGCGCACAAAAGAGTCCGGATAGCCGTTTTCATACGCTAATTTTACAAACGGGTGGGAAGTAAAAATGACGGACAAGCCGTATAAGGTGGATAAAGTGACGTGTTCCAACGAGGCCGACGGATAAAGCACCATGAGGGAGTCCACTTCTTGGCTGGCCGCTGCGGGAATTTTGGGGTTAAAGCGGTGCAGATATTTGACGGAAAAACTTTCCGCCGCAATTAAAATGACCCGCTTGTAGTGTTTGCCTACACCGGTGTTGGCGGCGTTCCAAATGCCGTAGTTTTCAGCCAGTTTTTGTACTTCGGGCGACGGCGTGCCAATTTGGGCCGCGGGCGATTTGGCCAAGAGGGCCCGCACCGTATAAACCGGAGAAGGCGCCAGCATATACTGGGCATAAAAATGATAAGGGGCCTTCAAGAAAGAAAGCGGACTGAAAAGCCCTAATAACAGGAGTCCGGCCGCGCACCACCCTAGGCGCAGCGCAGCCGTGCGGCGGGGGGATGCGGTAAAAAATTTCCGTACCGCAACAAAACAAAATGCCGCCAAAAGCACAAAATAACTGATGACGCGCCAATCGGTCAAAAAGTTATAATCGCCGCCTTCCATAGTTTGCAGGTATTTGGCACCAAAACGCTCCTTAAAATACCACAAAAGCACAAAATCGGCCGTGAGGGTTAAATAATAAATAAAAGCCGCGCCCGCAAGCGCCCACTTGTTTTTCAACCCGCAGAGTTGGGCCAAAGAAAGCAATAGGCCGATAAATAAAAATTCGCACACCAGTTTAGCCGCTAGTGCCGCGGCGGCCGTGCCCCAAGTAAGCGCATTAAGCTGGTAAAGCCCAAAAGCACAAAGTGCCAGTGCGGGAACGGATAAAAAGAGTAGGAGTTTATAATCGTTTTTGAAAGCGGAAAAAAAAGCGTTTTTGAGCATTTGCATGGAATACGCCTGCCTGTTAATTTGATATAATTATTATATCTTATTGTGAGGCTTTGCCGCTTGGTCCGGTCTTGGTGGCCGGCAGGCGCAAAGTAAAACGAACATGGAAAAACAAGAGTTAGAAATTATGCGTCATTCGTGCGCTCACGTTTTGGCGCAAGCAGTGCAGCAGTTGTTCCCCAATACAAAATTGGGTATTGGTCCGGCCATTGATAATGGCTTTTATTATGATTTTGACTGCAAAACCCAATTCACGCCGGAAGACCTTAAAAAAATTGAAACCAAGATGAAAGAAATCATCAAGGCGCGCCAACCGTTTGAGCGCAAAGAAATGTCTAAAGCGGAAGCGAAAGAATTTTTTACCAAACGCGGCGAAACATATAAACTGGAACTGTTGGAAGAATTACAAGACGGCACCATTACCGTATATGTTAATGGCGACTATGCCGATTTGTGCCGCGGCCCGCACTTGGAGCACACGGGCAAAATTACCAATTTTAAGCTCTCCGGTATTGCCGGAGCCTATTGGCGCGGGGACGAAAAACGCCCCATGCTCCAACGCATTTACGGCTTGTGCTTTGGTAGTAAAGACGAGCTGAACGCCTATGTAAAACAACAGGAAGAAGCCGCCAAGCGCGACCACCGCAAACTGGGGCCGGAATTGGACCTGTTTACTATTAACGATAATGTGGGCCCCGGCCTTATTTTGTTCCAACCCAAAGGCGGTATGTTGCGCCGCGTGTTGGAAGACTGGATTAAAGACGAAAACTTGAAACGCGGCTATGATTTAGTTGTCAGCCCCCATATTGCGCGCTTGCACTTGTTTGAAGTCAGCGGGCACGCCGGTTTTTATTCGGACAGTATGTTTCACCCCATGGAAGTAGACGGCGAAAAGTACCAAATTAAACCCATGAACTGCCCTTTCCATGTGGAAATTTACCGCTCCCACCTGCGCAGCTATCGGGATTTGCCCTTGCGCTTTAGTGAATTGGGCACCGTTTACCGGTATGAACGCTCCGGCGCGTTGCACGGGCTTTTGCGCGTGCGCGGGTTTACGCAAGATGATGCACACATTTTCTGCACGCCGGAACAGGTGGAAGACGAAGTAAAACAATGCTTTGAATTTGCTATGCACATTTTCAAAACGTTCGGCTTTGAAAAATACTCCGTGGAACTGTCTACGCGCGACCCGCAACATCCGGAACATTTCACCGGCGATATAAAAGATTGGGACCGTGCGGAAAACGCCCTGAAACATGTATTGGAAACCAATAACATTCCGTACACCACCCACGCGGGCGAAGCCGCTTTCTACGGGCCGAAGATTGATATTAAAGTAATGGATGCCATTGGCCGCCTGTGGCAGCTATCCACCATTCAGTTTGATTTCAACCTGCCCCAACGCTTTGATTTGGAATATGTGGCCAGCGAAGGCCGCCAACGCCCCATTATGGTACACCGTGCCATGTTCGGCAGTATTGAGCGGTTTATTGGCGTGATTATTGAACATTATGCCGGCTGGTTCCCGCTGTGGTTGGCTCCGGTGCAAATCAAGTTATTAACGCTTACGGACGCGCAGATTCCCGCCGCCAAGGCCGTGGCAGACAAAATGCGTGCCGCCGGCCTACGGGTGGAAGTAGATGCACGGCCTGAAAAGCTGGGGCTCAAAATCCGCGAAGCGCACATGGAACGCATTGCCTATACGGGCATTATTGGCGCCAAAGAAGCTGAAAACGGAACGCTAACCATCCGTTTGAAAGACGGCAAAAACTTGGAAGCCTTACCGGTGGACGAAGTGATTGCCAAAATGAAGGAAGAAGTGGCCAGCCGCTCCTTAAAAAACCTGTTAGCATAAGTGTAGGTTTGCCGTAAAATCGCCCCGAGGCTGGAAAATCGGGGCGATTTTTATTATACTTTAGATAACTTTTATTTATAGGAGAGAAAATGAAAAAGGGTTTTACCTTAATTGAAATGCTGGTAGTCGTGCTGATTATCGGTATTTTGGCGGCGGTGGCGCTGCCCCAATATAAAACGGCCTTGTTAAAATCCCGCTTGGGGGCGGCTATTCCCATAGCGGATGC
Source organism: uncultured Elusimicrobiales bacterium (assembly GCA_934662565.1). Taxonomy (GTDB): domain Bacteria; phylum Elusimicrobiota; class Elusimicrobia; order Elusimicrobiales; family Elusimicrobiaceae; genus Avelusimicrobium. The sequence continues at coordinate 28,223 of CAKUKI010000005.1, read as the reverse complement.
TATTAAATTGGGTGCGGAAATGGACTATGCCGAAAACCGCCAACTGACGGACTCCACCGCCGATTTGCCTATTGCTCCGCCTGCCAGCTGCGGCAGAGATTCAGGCGGTATGGTGGTGTGCCCCAATGTGTATTTGGACCTTTCCACCTCGGGCACTTCTTATGACGTGCTTGTTTTGGTTCCTAACCGTGCCAATGCGGAAGCCGGCTACCGCGTGTGGTTAAATGTGCCCCCCAACGAAGCCAACGGCAACGCCGGCAGGCGGGAATGTTGGGCCAAAACTGGAGATAAAAACTCTACAGCCGTGTGCAGAACATTAAGCGGGCGCGCCAAATCCGGCACTGTTAATTACGAAAAATCTTGGGATATTTACCCCATGTAAATACCCTTTATTTAATACCCCCGAAAGGGGGTTTTTTTATGCCCGTAATTTTGCCCCAAAAAAGGGGTTTGTATAGTAATAAAATTTGTGTATTAAAGTAAATTTTGATATAATATGTCAAGGGTTTTTTATGCACCGAGCAGAAATTTTGCAAAATAACCTAACCCATGTGGAACAAAACATTGCGCAAGCGTATGCTCAAGCGCGTGTGAAAACAGGGCCGGTAAGTTTAATGGCCGTCACCAAATACGCCAAGGATGAAGACGTGTTAACCCTTTTGGCAACGGGGCGGATTAAACATATAGGGGAATCCCGCGTGCAACAGGCGTGGGCCCGTTGGACGAGCCCCGCTTTTGCAAAATATCCTGTGGTTAAGCATTTTATTGGTCATTTACAAAAAAATAAGGCAGCTCGGGCCGTTGAGTTATTTGATTTTATTGATTCCGTGGACAGCCTGTCCTTGGGCGAGGCCTTACAGGCGCTAGCCTTAAAAAAAGGGAAATGCGTGCGCGTATTGGTGCAGGTAAAACTAACGGATAAAGCAACCCAATCCGGCTTGCCGTTAGCCTTGGCGCGCCAACTGGCCGCACAGTTAAAAAAACTGTCCGGTTTGCAAGTGTGTGGGTATATGGCTATTGCCCCGCAGACGGACCGGCCGCAAGTGTTGCGTGAGTTGTTTGCCACCGTGCGGGATGCTTTTTTACAGGATTTTACCGGCCCAGAGCGGTGGCTTTCGCTGGGGATGAGTGAAGATTATACGCAAGCGGTGGCGGAAGGAGCCAATTTGCCGCGGATAGGCAGTGCAATTTTTGCCAAAAATTTGGAGGATTTATGATTATAAAAGTTCGGGTAATCCCTACGGTGGGGAATAACGAGGTTATCAGCCGCATTGGCAGCGTGTTGCGTGTAAAAATTAAAAATAAAAAAGTAGATGACGACGCCGCCAATGAAATTATGAAATCCTTTTTGGCAGATTTCTTTGCCGTAAAGTTGGAAAGCATTATTATTGTAAAAGGCGCCAAAGGTAAAGAAAAAACCGTAGAAGTGCGCGATAAGAGCGAAGAAGAACTGCGCAAGATTATGGATTCTATTCCGTAGGTTTTATCCTTTTCATTTTTACAAGGCTCCGCAAGGGGCCTTTTTTATTGGGTTGGATTTTCGGCGGCAGCGTGCGTTCCCAACGCCGCTTGTAGGCAATTTTTTAAGCGGTTTTTGGGCCCATAACAAGCGTTCCTATGGAAAAAGGATAAACAGGACAGTTGTTTTTTGGGTTTATTTCCGCTACAATTAAATAGTTGGAGGTTTTTATGATGAAAAAAGGTTTTACATTAATAGAATTATTGGTAGTTATTTTAATTATTGGTATTTTGTCCTCTATTGCGCTTCCCCAATACAAGCGTACGGTTGCCAAGGCCCGCACTACAGAGGCCATGGTGGCGCTAAAAGCTATTACAGACGCGCAGGAAGTTTATTTTATTGCGTATGATGATTATGCTTCCGATATTTCCCAATTAGATGTAAAAGTGGAACAAGGTAAAAATTTTACTTACGATTGTTCCAGCAAACGCACCTGCTTTGCGCGCCCGCGGGTGGCGGATTGTCCGGTTATAGAGTTCCATTTGTCCCAAAAGGTCAATGGGGCTACGGATAATATTTTAGGTAAACACTGGTGTCAGGTGGCTTCCATTAATAGTGAAATTGCCAAAAGCGTTTGTAAATCTTTCGGGCCGGAAGATACTACTATGGCGGCCGGAAAGTATTATTTAATCGGAGCCATTAACCAATAAAAGTTTTGCCGTTTTGCTAAAAGGAGCGCTTGCGGGCGCTCCTTTTTGCGTGGCAAGCCCCGCGGCGGCAGCTGTATATTTACTATAATATATATATATGCAAAGCCAAACACGCAAAGGAATGTTGATTATTGCCATAGCCAATGGGTTATTACTGTTTGGGTATGGGTTATCTCTCCCGTTTTTTACCATTTATTTAATTTCTCAGCGCGGTTTAAGCGCCAGTATGGCGGGGCTGATTATTGCCTTGGCTGGGGTGTCGCGTTGTGTGTCCAGCGCCATTAGCGGGGAACTGGCGGACGTGTTCGGCCGTAAAACCGTTATGATGTGGGGCCTTTTCAGCCAGATTATTGCCATGTTGGGGCTGGGGCTTTGTATTGAGTTAAAAGTGCAAGTGGGCTATATGCTCCTTTGCTATTTTTTAACCACGTTTTTGGGCGCGTTTTTCCGTCCGGCTTCTAATGCGTGGGTGACGGATAACACCACCCCGCGGGAACGGGTGGAAGCGTTTGGGCTTATCCGTATTGGTCTAAACATTGGTTGGGCATTGGGGCCGGCTGTGGGCGGGTTTTTGGTGCGCTATTCGTACAGTATGGCATTTTATTTTACGGGCATTTTGTATGCCGTCACTATTTTGTATTTGGGGCGGTTGGTAGTGGATCATCACGCCCCCTGTAAGTCCCGCAAACCCAGTTTTGTGTCCACGCTTTTATCCTTAAAAGATTCCCGTTTAGCCAAAATTTGTTTTTATGTGGTGCTTATTACGGCGGTAAATTCCCAACTGGTGGTGGGGCTTTCCATCCATTGCAACCGCTATTTGCACATGCCGGAGTATTACATTGGGTGGTTTTTTACCATTAATGGCCTTGTCACGGTGTTTTTGCAGTATTGGGCCAGTAAATGGGCGGCCAAAGTGCGCCTTTCAACGGGCATGTTGGTGGGGTGCTTATTGTATGCGGTCGGGTTTGGCTCGGTAGGGTTTTTTGATTCTTTCCTGCTGATTGGTTTGGGCGTGTTTTTGGCGGGATTGGGGGAGCTGATTGTTTCCCCGGGGGAACAGACGCTGGTTTCCAATATTGCCTCGCGCGAAACCCGCGGCCGCTATTTGGGTATGCTGATGGTATTTTATAATTTAGGCTCGGCGGTGGGCTTTTTTGGGGCCGGAATGTTGGGCGATTATGTGGCCCCGCGTTATTTGGCGGGCCCGTGGTTGATTGTGGGCGCGTTGGCCGTTCTGGCCGGAGTCGGATTTTTTAGAATGCGGTATAGTTTAACGAACGAGGAAGACGGCAAAATGACCGCTCCCGTTCCCATAAAAAAAGATACCGTCACTTTACATTAAGGAGTGCTGTATGAGAGGAATTATTTTTGCTGTATTGACGTTGGTATTGGGCGGAGTGTTGGGCTTGGGGCTGGAAAAATTAGCCTCTTTCCTGCCTGTGGAAATGGCCAACGCGCTGACCCGTACTTATATGTTGGGCATTCACCCGTTGGCGTTGCGGGTGACTATTTGCGGAGTCATTGGGTTGGTGCTGGGTTATTTGATTGTTGCTAAATTTGTGAAGAAATAACATGTTGATTTTGGCCTCCAAATCGCCCAGACGCATAGATTTATTAAAAAGTTTGGGGTTTTCGTTTGAAATTATCCCGTCCCAAGCACCCGAAAAGACCTCTTACAAACGCCCCGGTTTTAAGGTGCGGGATTTGGCCGTCAAAAAAGCGTTTGACGTAGCCAAAAAATACCCCGCCGCCACGGTTATCGGCGCGGATACGCTGGTTTATTGCAAGGGTAAAGTGATTGGCAAACCGAAAGACGAAAAAGACGCGCTGCGCATTTTGCGTATGTTAAACGGTGCGTGGCAATCCGTCTATACCGGTGTGTGCATTTTGAATTTGGAATCCAAAAAAATGATGTACGGCGTGGATGTTTCCAAATGCAAGGCGCGCAACTTGCCGGACGAAGAACTTAAAAAAATGGCCGGCAAACATTTGGATAAAGCCGGCGCGTATGCCGTGCAAGACAAAGACGACTGTTTTATAGAAAAAATAGTGGGCAGCCGCACGAATGTGGTGGGGTTTCCTGTGGAGTTTTTCCAAAATTTATATAAGGAGTTTGAATCTAAATGAAAAAGACCGATTTATTAATTATTGGCGCAGGGCCGGCGGGGTGTTCCGCCGCTATTTATGCGGTGCGTGCGGGGTTGCAAACGGTAATTGCCGGCGGCGCTATGCCCGGTGGCCAACTGTTGCAAACCAGTGAGATTGAAAACTATGCCGGATTTATTGACCCCGTGGGCGGTTTTGATTTAATGGAGCGGATGCATAAACAATGCAAACGCTTGGGGGTGGAAATTCTTTCGGACGAAGTGGCCCAATTAAAAGGCAGTAAAACCCCGTATACGGTAGTAATGGCGGGGGGAGAAGAATATGAGGCTTCGTCCGTAATTATTGCCACGGGCGCGCGTGCCCGCTGGTTAGGGGTTCCTAATGAGGAAAAATTCAAAGGGCATGGGCTTTCCGCTTGCGCCACGTGCGACGGCTTTTTTATGCGCGGCAAAGAGGTTTGCATTGTAGGCGGCGGCAATACCGCGTTTGAAGATGCCTTATTTTTGGCCCAATTTTGCACGAAAGTATATTTAATTCACCGTCGGGATGCGTTCCGCGCGGACCAAGTGACCGTAAACAAAGTGCGCGAAAATTCTAAAATTTCCCTCGTGTTAAATAGCGTGGTGGAAGAATTGTTAGGGGACGAAGCCGTTTCCGGCGTGCGCATTAAAAATGTAAAAACCAACGAAACGAGCGAACTGGCTTGCCAAGGGGTATTTGTGGCGGTGGGTGCGGTTCCGCAAACAGACTTTTTGAAAAATTCGCTGGTGGGGTTGGCCGATAACGGCCTCGTGCTGGCGGATGAACGCACGCATACCACGTTAGAAGGCGTATTTGCCGCCGGAGATTGTGCGGATAAGTACTACCGTCAGGCGGTAATTGCGGCGGGGAGTGGGGCGAAGGCGGGGATAGAGGCGGCGGCCTTCGTAAACCTACACCGGTAAAGATAACGGCTGTTGGTAAGCTAGGTTTTTAATGCGCGGGGAACAAAATAACATTTTGTTCCCCGTTCGCATTTAACGGGCAAACCATTTTCCAAATTTAAGCCCTTTTGCGCCCCCTTTGGGCTTATGTGGCAGTTCTTGGGGTTGCGCCCCAAACCTGCCCTTCTTTTTCTCATTGCAGAAAAAGAAGGCAAAAAGGCTAGCCCACTAGGAACCTATAAAACCTATTTTGATACGGGCGTTTTACAACTCCCTACGGTCGGACAAATAAAACGCCTTTATATTCCGTTCAAAATAGGTTTTATAAACAGGTTCTAAAGGGGGCATTTAACGACAAACAACAAAACAACAAAAAACAAACAGAAAAAGCACCAAAAAAGCACAAAAACCCCACCAGTTAATCGGTTGGCTCATCAGCAAAAACACAAAAACCAATAAAAAATAAACATCCGCGGGAAAAGTTTTGCGTGGAAAATATCCTTAAAAAATAAACAAATAGCCTGCCCTTATTCCATAGGGGTTGTTTTGTTTTTTTTTTTTGATAAATTTTGTTTATAGCAAAATTTATCAAAAAATGAGGTTTTACATGAAAAACGCAAATTTGAGCCGTTTAGGTGGCTTTACGCTGATAGAATTATTGGTTGTTGTACTGATTATCGGCATTTTAGCCGCCATGGCGTTGCCCAATTATCAGCGCGCCACGGAACTCAGCCGCGTGGGGGCGGCGTTGGCGTTCAGCCGTTCCGTCCGTGATGCGGTGGACCGTTATTATATGGCGCATGGGCGTTTCCCGGCCACGCCCGAGGTGCTAGATATTGGTTTGACGAACTGCCCGAAATATTTTTATTGCAATTACGAGTTTTTATCTTCGGACGGTAAATTTGAATTGGACCGTACCAATGGGCCTTTTAATTATATTATTATTGTTCGTTCGGCGGTTTCGCCCTACTTGCCTAATACGCTATATTGTGCCGCCCAAACAGACAACCCAAAAGGCGTGGAGTTTTGCCAACAGTGGGGGGACGCAAGCCCCAGCGGTGGTGGTTGGGTGCGCGTTTTGATTCAGTAATGCCCACCCGCGCCCAAACTAGCGCGCACTGTTGATGAGGCGCGCTTTTTTGTTCAGCGGTTTTACCGTGGCGGTTGCCGTATTGACGGCCCATGTGCCGCAAGTAAGGGTGGCTTTGGTGAGGCGCTCTGCGGTTTTCCCTTTTTGAACCCGCGTATGGCAAGTGATTTTCCATTGGTCGGTTCCGGTTTGAACGGGGGTAAAAAGGCGGTCACTGATTAAAAAAATCCACCCTTTTTGTTTGTAGCCTTTATTTACTTGATACAAATAGCCGTCAATTGCCGCGCCCGCCTGTTGGATAAGCAATTTTTTGGCCCGCCGCGCTTGTGCCGTTTGGCGGGCATTTTGCGCCGCTTGCTCCGCTTTTAAGCGGGCTTGTGCCGCGCGTTCGGCCGCGGCCTGTTCTTCCTGCTTTTTTAATTGGGCTTGGCGGGCGGGGTCTTCCACCAATTTATATTTTAATTTTACCAGTCCGTTGTGGGTAATGCTCCCTCGGGGTGCTATCGCCACGCGCGTGGTGTTTACCAAACGGCTATGCGTGACGGACAATGTAATTTGCCCCGGCTCGTAATAATAGGCTTTGCCGTAGCGGGCCAAATTCTGTTTGAAATTTTTATTAAAATCCAACGTGACGGACGGTTTTTCATTACGCCAGCAGCAGGCGGAAATACAACTTTCCTGTAAATCTAGGTCTTGGGCGGCTTCTTGCGGCCAAAAGCGCAGGTCAAATTGGTAGCAGGAGTCATACTGTTTACCGTCAAAATCGGTGCGGGTGGCGGCAATTTCCAACCATTTTTGGGTGGTGGCCACGCCGGAATTGTTCAGCGGTGTATAACACGCGCTTAAAAATAACAGGCAAGTTGCACAGACGTAAAGTTTTTTCATACACTTAATTATAATAACTTTTTAAGGAGATGCGTTTTTTTATGGATGTTATTTTTGCTTATATAGAAAAACTGCCCATTATCCCAGATAATTGGAATTTAACCATAGCGCAGATACTGTCTGCCCTGTTGTTTGTGGGTATTTTATATGCGGTGGCGCGGGTGGCCAGCTGGTTTTTTAATAAATACCCGCAGCGGCTTTTGAGCAAGGTGGTTTCCCAAAAATGGGCCAGTGCGCTGGCGGAACATAAATTTTTTACGGCCTTCGGCGTGGTGTTGGCGGCCATGGTTGCAATCAACCTGCACCCGGTGTTTATTACGGATAAACTGCCTTGGTTGGAAGCGGTAATGACTAAGCTGACCGGCGTATTTGTGGTGTGTGCGTTTGCGTGGTGTATTAATACCGCGCTAGACGGTGTAAACCACTTGTACGGGCGCAACCCTAATATCCCGTTAAAAGGGTTGATACAGGCTATTAAAATAGTATTGTTTTTACTGGCGGGGTTATTTGTTCTTTCGTTGGTGCTTGGGCGCAAACCCATGTATATTATCACCGGTTTATCGGCCTTGGCGGCGGTGTTTTCGTTAATTTTCAAGGACCCTATTTTAGGCTTTGCCGCCAGCATTCAATTAACCACCAATAAGCTGATTAAAATTGGGGATTGGATTACCGTGGATTCGGCCGGCGCCGACGGAAACATTATAGATATTTCCTTAACCAGTGTGCGCGTGCAAAACTTTGATATGACCATTGTAAGCGTGCCAACTTACGATTTGATTTCCAAGCCGTTCAAAAACTGGAACGGTATGTATGCGGCCAAAGCGCGGCGGATTCAGCGCAGTATTTTGTTGGACGTGGACACCGTTAAATTTTTAGATGCACCCACGTTGGAACGCTTGAAAAAAATCAGCCTGTTGAAAGATTATTTAACCGGAAAAGAAGAAGAAATCAAGGCGTTTAACGCGGCCCACAACGTAAAGGAAAACATCTTAAACGGGCGGCATTTAACCAATTTGGGCACGTTTCGCCACTATGCGGAGCTGTATTTGGCCTCCCGCCCGTATGTGATGAGCGGCAACGCGGATTTTACCCTCATGGTGCGCCAACTCAAGCAAGAGGTGCAGGGCTTGCCGCTAGAGGTGTATTGCTTTTTGAATACCACCGTATGGACGGATTACGAAGCATTGCAAAGTGATATTTTTGACCATTTGTTTTCCGTATTGCCGGAATTTGGTTTAAGCGCGTATCAGGCCCCCAGCGGGCGCAGTATCGTGCAAGGGATGCGGCAAATATCCAAATAAATAAACATAAAAACAGACCCCGCCTTTTTGGGCGGGGTTTTTCATCTTTGGGGGAAGAATAAAAAGGAGCCCCCAGCGGGGCCCCTTTTTTAACGGGGGTTATAATCGGCGGGTTGGGGAACTTTGCCCACGATAATTTTAATGTGTTTGGTGGTGTTTTTGATAATTACTTTACGCAAACACCACAACGCCCAAATGTTGGGTACGGTCATCATGGTCATGGTAAAAATAACCAAAGACCACATAAAGCGCGTGGAATTGTTGGCCTCCGCCGTGCGCATTAAGGAGTCGGCAATCGTAAAATCCCACGTGAACGAGGTGCCAATCCCGCCGCCTACGGCTACCAAAATAATAAATAAAATGCGGCAGTATTTAATTAATTTTTCGCCTTTTAAGAATTGGAGTGCCTTTTCCGTATAATAACCCCAGCCGATAATGGTGGTGAACGAAAAAATCACCAAGGAAAAAATCAAAATCGGCGTGCCGATATACGGAACCGTCTTAAACGCGCTGTTGCACAGGTTGGCGGCGTAAACATTGGGGTTGGCCCAATCCCCGGCCAGTACAATAACGGTGCCTGTCATCATACAAATAAAAATGGCCCAAAATACGGACGTGGCCGAAACAATAGCCATTTGGGTGGCACTGCGCGTTTTAGCGGCGGCCGCCGCCATAGAGGCAGAGCCCAAGCCGGCCTCGGTGGCCAGTACCGCGCGGGTGACTCCGGCACTGAGGGCGGGAATCATGGCCTTAAAAAGGGCTAAAATGCCCACGCCCACCGCACCGCCTGCTACGGCCTTGCCGGTAAAGGCGCTTTTTAATACCAGTATGACCGCATCCGGAATTTTGGCAAAATTCATACAAATAACCACAATGGCCAAAAGTAAATACATGCCGCCCATAATGGGTACCAGCCATTCGGAATACGCCGCAATGCGTCTAACCCCGCCGATAATTACAACCGCGGTGGCTATGGCTACCAAAATGCCTATATACCACGGGTTGAGGTTATAGCCTTCGCGCAGTGCATCTGCAATAGAGTTAGATTGCAACGCACTGCCGGCCGTTAACCCCATGAGCAGGGTTCCTACGGCAAAAATAACGGCCAACCACTTTAATTTAAGCACGCGGGATAAGTAGTACATGGGGCCGCCGACGTATTCCCCATGCGGCAGTTTTACGCGGTATTTGAAAGAAACCAAACATTCGCAATATTTAATGGCAAAATTAAAAAATCCGGCCACTACCATCCAAAATAAGGCGCCGGGGCCGCCCTCGGAAATAGCGGTCGTCACGCCGATAATACTGCCAGTGCCCACGGTGGCGCCAATCATTACGGCCAAGGAGCCGAAACTGCTGACCATGCCTTCTGAATCTACCTTTTTGACGGATAGTTTCATGGCTCTCCATGTGTATTTTTGCAAAAAGTTCAGGCGGAATGTAAAATAAATACCCAAGCCCAGCAAAATAATTACCATCGGCGGGCCCCAAACCAGCGTATTAAACGCGTTCATAATATCATACGCGCCATGCACGGAGGGGGCCGTAAAAAATGTTGTAATACTGTTTAACAGCCCTGTAATGCTTTCCATTTTCTCTCCTATGAATAAAAATAAACAATAACTTATTTATTCTATCAAAAAAATGTTTATTTAGCCTTGTTTTTTGCGTTTTGTGTTAAAATATAAATTTGCTGGTTGGTGCCCGTTATAAAAAGCTGTTCAAATTTGCCCCAATATGATATATAATTTAGAAAGACGGATTTTTATAAAGCAGGTTCTAAAGGAGATTGGGTTATGAAAAAACTTTTGTTGTTTGTGGCCGCTGTTTTAGTGGTGGCGGGGTGCTCGTCTGCCAGCAAAAAACAGGACGGCGCTGATGTTTCTTTGCGCAAAGATGCCGCCAAATATCAAATTATTGACCAAGAATTTGACAATATGCAGGCGCCGGATGGCGATTATGATGTCGTGCCGCCGTATGAAGAACAAATTTCGTCTTCTTCTTACCTGCAAAGTGTAAAAGGCACCAAAAAGCCCGCTAAAAAAACGGCTACCAAAACCAGCCGCACCGTGGTAAGCCAAGACGGCAAAACTATTACTACCGTCAACAAGACGGAAGTTCAAGCGGGTGATTCCGAGCCGGTACCGCCCTCTCCGGTGGGCGAACAGGCCAAATAATTATGCCGCACACCTTTACACAGGAACAAATTACACAAGAAGCCCATAGATTATATGGGCTTCTTGGTTCTGTATCTAAAACCAAAGCCGCCCGCTGGACGCTGGCCGATTGTCAGGCGGCCGCCCCGCTTACGCTGGAAATCAACCGTTTGAAAAAAGAAAAAAATGCCGTTATTTTGGCTCATTCTTATACTGGGCCGGATTTGGTGTACGGCGTGGCGGATTTCCGCGGGGATTCCTACGAATTAAGCCTCAAAGCGCGCGAAGTTTCTGCCGACGTAATTATTTTTGCCGGTGTGTGGTTCATGGCGGAAACAGCCAAAATTATTAACCCGCAAAAACAGGTTTTTATTCCCGCCGGACGCGCCGGTTGCACACTGGCGGACTCCATGACCGGGGCGGATTTAATGCGCCTGAAAGCCAAACATCCCGGGGTGCCGGTGCTTTGCTATATTAATAGCTCGGCCGACGTAAAGGCCCAGTGTGATGCGTGTGTCACGTCCGGCAACGTGTTTGATATTGCCCAAAAACTGCCGGGAAAAGAATTAATTTTTGTGCCGGATATGCTGATGGCCCAAAATTTGGAGGCCGAGTTAAAACGCCGCGGCACCCCCAAAAAAATTATTTCCTCCGGCGGGTCTTGCTGCGTGCATGACAAATACCGCCCGGAACATGTTAAAAAATTGCGGGCGGATTACCCCGGTATTAGCGTGGTGGCTCACCCGGAATGCCCCATAGAAGTTTGTGAATTGTGCGATTATGTAGGCAGTACCAAAGGTATGGCCGCCTATGTGGCGCGCACGCAAGCGCCTGTTTACGGTATGCTTACGGAGTTCGGGCTGGTAAACCGTATGGAAGCCGAACATCCGGATAAAAAATTTGTTTGGCCTTTTGGGGTTTGCTCTTATATGAAGCGCAACACCTTGGCCAACACCTTGCAGGCCCTAGCGGACCCGCTCCCCACGCAAACGGTAAGTGTGGACGAACAAACCGCCGCCGCGGCCCGCAAAGCCATAGAAAAAATGTTTGAATTAGCCCAATGATTAGCGATAAAATTATTTTACTGGCCCTGGAAGAAGACCTGGGGCTCGGGGATATTACCTCCGATACGATTTTCCCGCCTGCCGCGCAGGCCAAGGCCGTCATCCGCGCCAAAGAAGATTTAGTGCTTTGCGGTTTGCCGGTGGCCCGCCAAGTGTTTGAACTGGTGGACCCGTCCGTCATGTTTACCCCGCTTAAACAAGAGGGGGATAACGTGCAAAAAGGCGAAGAAGTATTAGCCCTTAGCGGCCCGGTGCTTTCCATATTAAAAGCGGAGCGCACGGCGCTTAACTTTATGCAGCGTATGTCCGGCATTGCTTCGGCCAGCCGCGCGTATGCGCAAGTGGGCGCCAAATACGGCGTAATGATTGTAGATACCCGCAAAACACAACCCGGTATGCGCCGGTTGGATAAATATGCCGTGCGTATCGGCGGGGCGCGCAACCACCGTATGACGCTGGCGGATAGCGTGATGATTAAAGACAACCATATTGCGGCGGCGGGCTCCATTACCAAAGCGGTAGCCAAAATTAAAGCGGCTATCGGTCACACGCCTAAAGTAGAGGTAGAGGCGGAAACGCCCGAACAAGTGCAGGAAGCCGTAAACGCGGGGGCGGATATTATTATGTTTGATAATATGACTCCGGACCAAGTGGCCCAGTGTAAAAAGCTGGTCAACGGCCGTGCCATTATAGAGGTTTCGGGCGGTATTACGCTGGAAAATTTGGAAGCCTACTGCCAAGTCCGTCCGGATGTTATTTCTTCCGGCGCGCTGACGCACTCCGTTCCGGCAAAAGATTTAAGCCTAAAAATTGTACAATATATATGTTAAGCGATTTATAATTATGGGAGTTTTTGCATGAATTACAACGAGTTGTTTTCCCAAGTGGTGCACCGCTCCAAAGCGTCCGCCATTAGAGAACTTTTGAAAGTAATAGCCAGACCGGATATCATTTCTTTTGCCGGCGGATTGCCGGACCCTGAATTATTCCCCACCAAGGACGTGGCGGATATTATGCAGGATGTGTTGGAAAAATCTCCCAAGGCGGCCTTACAATATGGCACAACGGAAGGCTTTTTAGCTTTGCGCCAGGAATTGGTAAAACTGCTTCAAGAAACCGAAGGCATTACCGCCACGCCGGACCAATTAGTGATGGTGTCTGCCTCTCAGCAGGCTTTGGATATGACGGCCCGCCTGTTTGTTAATCCCAATGACCCCATTATTACCGCATGCCCCACTTATTTGGGGGCGTTGCAAGCGTTTCATGTAGCGGGGGCGCATATTATTGGCGCCGCCAGTGATGATTACGGCATTTTGGCCGAAGATTTGGAAGCCAAACTGGCCCAGTTGAAAGCCGCGGGTAAAACGTGCAAATTTATCTATTTAGTGCCGGATTTTCAAAACCCGACGGGAACCACCATTCCGGAAGAACGCCGCATAAAAATTTTGGAAATTGCCAAAAAATATAATACTTTTATTTTGGAAGATTCCCCGTACCGCCAAGTGCGTTTTGAGGGAGATTCCCCGCGTACTTTTTATGCGTTGGATAACGGCCAAGGCAACGTAATTACTATGTTTACTTTTTCCAAAGTGTTCGTGCCGGGGTTCCGCTTGGGCTTTATTGTCGGGCCGGAAGAAGTTATCCGCAAATATGTTATTTTGAAGCAGGCTATGGATTTGTGTACCTCACCCATTTTACAGCTGGCCACTTACGAGTATTTGCGCAGAGGGCTCCTCATGGAACACATCAAAAAAATTATTGCTTCCTATCGGGAAAAGCGTGACTTAATGCTTAAAACGCTGGCAGAATATATGCCCAAAGAAGTCAGCTGGACCCGCCCCGAGGGGGGGCTTTTCCTGTGGCTTACGCTGCCTAAACACATCAACGCGACGGACCTGTTGCCCAAAGCCATTGAAAACAAAGTAGCTTATGTGGCAGGGGTGGATTTTTATCCGGACGCCAATGTGTTTAACGATATGCGCTTAAACTTCTCTTATTCTACTAAAGAACAAATTGTAGAAGGGTTGAAACGTTTGGCCCAAACTATTAAAGATTGTTTATAAAAAGGTGCCCCAAAATGGGGCACTCTTTTTTTCTGGGTCTAACGGGTAAGTACGGCATAGGCCTAAAGGCCCTTTTGTTAGGGCATTATTTTTGCCAAAATAAAATAGGAGTGTGGGCGAGGTAAATCATGAAAAAAATATTGGTTGTGGGTTTAATACTGGCTATTTCATCTTCGGCGGTGTGGGCGCAAGGCCGCGTGACACCGGTACTCAAACGATTGACTAAAGTTTCCATACAAAAAAGCGGGCGCAGGGCTGCACGCTTGGAGCCGCTTTCCAATGCCCGCATAGAAGCGCTGGCCCGCCGCGGCAAGGAAAAAATGATTATCAAACGCGCGCTGGCGGTAGCGGCGGAGCGGAATTATCCTATTTCTTATATTTTGCGTGACGGGGAAGTAAACGACGCCTTACTTGCTAAGGCGTGGAGCAGTTCCAGCCGGATTATGGACCGCTGGGAAACCCAAAATATATTGGGGCTTAATGCATGGCTGATGGTGTTTGTGAGCAAGGTGCAAAAAGCCTTGTGCAAAACGGACCCTAAAATCTTAAAACTAATGCGTACGGAACTTAAAACGGCACAAGCACAGGCGGAAGAAATGTTCCGCTCCCAGCATGCTTATTTGTTGACCACTCCGCTTACGGTACGGCAAATGGAAGAAATGCCGGAATACAGGGCCATGCTGGCGGAAGCGGTGGCCCAGCGCTTAACGGACAAAGTGTTGCCTAAATTTAATTCCACGGCGCGGGTGACTATTCTTAAAATTTTAATGCAAGGTGTGTTTGACGGCTCTATAAAACCGGTGGAATTAAATATGGCTATTTTGGAAAAAGATGTCCACGCCGGTTTGCGCTTTCTCGGCCCGCGTATGAAAAAGGTGGAGGGCTACGGCGTAATAAAAGCGCGCCTGAACGACTGTGCCTTGCGCGCGGCGGAAATAGCCGCCAATAACAACATCCGCACTTTGGCGGAAATCCGCCGTTTAATGCTGAATGAAATGGAATATCTAAATAAGCATTGGGCGTCTGATTTGGCATTGCAGGAAGATTGGCAAAAGTTAATCCACTTTTACAAGGATAATAAAGGGGCCTTAAAAACGTATCCGCAAGATATTTTTTTGAAATAATAAAAAAGTAAAAAACACTTAAAAAATAAACAAAACAGCCTGCCGTTTTTAGAAAGGGGTTGTTTTGTTTTTTTTTTTTGATAAATTTTGTTTATAAACAAAATTTATCAAAAAGGGGTAAGGGAGTGAAAAATAGAATTTTGGGGCAATTTTGGCGCGGCAAAACAGGTTTTACTTTAATAGAATTATTGGTTGTGGTGTTAATTATTGGGGTGCTGGCGGCGATGGCGTTGCCGCAGTACCGCGTGGCGGTGGGCGTAAGCCGCGCCTCCACCATGTACGCCTTTATGCGCGGGGTGGACCAAGCCCAACAGGCTTTTTACATGGCTAATAACCGCTATGCCACTACGTTTGATTCGTTAAGCGTGGGGATTCCGTCTGGATTTGTGAAAACCGACGTAGGGACCATTCATAAAGGAAACACTCGTTGTTATATTATGACATCACACGGAAATGCTGAAATTTCTATTAAATGTGATATCAGCCCTTTATTGGTCACCTTGGAAAAATACCACAAAGACAATTTTTATATATGTTGGGCGGATAAAAACAAGGAAATTGAAAACCAAATTTGCCGCAGTTTGTCTGGAAGGGATGAACACTCTTCTGTTGACAATAGTGGTGCCTTGTTTGCGTATTTTATGAACCTGTAATCCTTTTATAAAGTGGCGTTCGCACGCATAAAAATACCCCATGGCGCGTTTTCGGCGTGATGGGGTATCTCTTTTATGGGGTAGGTTGTTGGTTAATCAAATAAAAACACTTTTAGCATATAACCCGCGGCCGAAATAAGTCCCGCCGCCGGAATGGTAATAAACCAGGCCCACACAATGCGGTTGGCCACGCTCCAGCGCACGCAAGAAAGGCGGCGCAGAGAGCCAATGCCCACAATCGCACCGGTAATGGTGTGCGTGGTGCTAACCGGCACCCCTAATACCGAGGCAATAAACAGGGAAATAGAGGACGCCGACTCCGCGCAGAACCCGTCCACAGGGCGCAGGCGCGTGATTTTTTGGCCCATGGTTTTAACAATTTTCCACCCGCCGGAAAGCGTGCCCATCGCAATAGCCCCTTGGCACAACAACACAACGGAAAGCGGCACAATAAACTGGCCTTGCGCGGCAAGTTCCATTTCGTGGTGGGTAAGCAGAAAATCACGGATGGGGCCTACTTCGCTGCCGGTCAATCCGCCCAGCAAAAGCATACTGATAATACCCATGGTTTTTTGGGCGTCGTTGCCGCCGTGGCCCAAGGAATATGCCGCGGCAGACACTAACTGTCCTTTGCGGAAGAAATGGTCCACCTTGTACGGGTTAAATGAGCGGCACAAGTTAAATACCAGTACGCCAATTAGCATGCTTAACAAAAGCCCCAGCAGGGGGGATAAAAAGATAAACAGTACGGTTTTTAATATCCCACCCATAATCAGCGCACTAAAGCCGCCTTTGACCAAGCCGGCCCCGATTAAACCGCCAATCAGTGCGTGGGAGGAGCTGGACGGCAACCCCCACCACCAAGTAATTAAGTTCCACCCGCAGGCCCCCAACAGCGCGGCAAAAACCAAGTTGGCATCTACCAAGTGGATATCCACAATGCCGCTGCCAATGGTTTTGGCAACTCCGGTGTGAAAAATCAAAAATGCCACAAAGTTAAAAAACGCCGCCCATGCCACCGCCACTTTGGGGGATAATACCCGTGTGGAAACGACGGTAGCAACGGAGTTTGCCGCATCGTGGAAGCCGTTTAGATAGTCAAAAAATAACGCCAGAATGATTAAAAATAATATCCAAGCCATAACGGGCCTCTAGTTATTTTTTACCAAAATGGATTCCACCAAGTTTGCCACATATTCGCAAAAATCGGTGACGGTTTCGGCTTCTTCAAACAATTCTTTTTGTTTGATGACCATAATGGGGTCTTTTTCGTTTTCAAATAACCAGGAAATCGCCTCGTCGCGCAATACGTCGCCCTCGTTTTCCAAGCGGTTAATTTCCACGCATTGGAACAGGGTTTCCTTCATATTTTTATTACTGCGCAAGCTGGCCAGTGCCTTTTGCATGGCTTTGGTGCTTTGGGCAATAGTGGCGGCCAGTTTTTGGCTATATTCGGAGGGTTTTTCAATTTTATACAGTTGAAAGCGGTTGGTAATTAAATAAATGCCGTCTATAATATCGTCTAAACGGTTTGCCAAGGCCAAAATATCTTCCCTATCAAACGGGGTGATGAACGTTTCGTTTAGGGTGTTGATGATGTTGTGGGTCAGTTCGTCGCCGTAGTGTTCCAGTTCGTGCATGGCGCGCACATTTTCGGGCGTAAAGGCGGCTTCGTCCGTCAGTTTTTTATAAAATTCAGCCGCTTTTACAAGGTTTTCGGCCTGTTTATCAAACAAATCAAAGAACTTTACTTCTTTGGGCATGAACATATTTTTATTACTCCGTTGGGTACTCTTATTACTTGCGCCCACACCCAAAACGCTTGCGGGCGGAATTACAACTTTATAAAAAAGCTCCCGTTGCCACAGGCAAGCGGGAGCTGGTAAATTAACGCGCGGCGGTGTTTTTTAACTCTTCCGGCAAGTTTACGGCGGCTTTTAACAGGAACGGTCTTTTCTTTACTTCCTCAATAAAAGCGGCGTCGCGCAGTTTGTTGCGGTAATCTTTCTCTTGAAAGATATAACGGAACTTGGTGTAATCTTCGTAAGTGCCGGCTTTTAAGGCTACAATATCCTGCACGCCTACAATTTCCTCGTCCGTGGGGATTACAAAAATCTTTACCTTGGAGTTATCCGCCGAAATGCGGCATTCGGCCTTGTTGGTGTCGGCGCAGTTGTTGCGTTCTTCGTCCAGCACAATGCCAAAGTTTTCAAGACCCTGCAAAATCATTTCGCGTATGTTGGTGGCGCGTTCACCCACGCCCGCCGTAAATACAATAGCGTCCAAACGGCCCAATGCCGCCATATACGCCCCAATGTATTTTTTAACGCGGTAGGTTTCCACCTCTAACGCCAGTTTGCAAAGCTCGTCGCCTTCCGCGGCGCCTTTGCGCACGTCGCGCTGGTCGGCAAAGCGGTCACCGGTGAGGGCATACATACCGCTTTTTTTGTTCAAAATGGTGTACATTTCTTCCGGAGCCATATTCAGCTTTTTCATCATGTGGAAGCAAATGGACGGGTCCATATCGCCGGAGCGGGTGCCCATTACTAAACCCTCTAACGGGGTGAGCCCCATGCTAGTATCCAAGCATTTGCCGTTTTTAACGGCGGTCACGCTGGCACCCGCGCCAATGTGGCAAACAATGGTGTTTACTTCGTCTACATTTTTGCCCAAAAGCACGGCGGCACGGCGGGACGTGTATAAAACGGACGAGCCGTGAAAGCCATAGCGGCGGATTTGATAGTCCGTATACCATTTGCGCGGCAGGGCATACATATAAGAAGATGCCGGCATGGTTTGGTGGAAAGCGGTATCCATCACGCAAACGTGGGTCACGTTAGGCATTAGCGCGCGGGCGGCTTCAATACCCATAATATGGGCCGGATTGTGCAAGGGGGCCAAGTCGGCAATGTTTTTTAATTCGGCCACTACGCTGTCGTCCACAATGACGGATTTGGAAAATTTACCGCCATGTACAATGCGGTGCCCCACGGCGGAAATAACGCTTACGTTTTCAATAACGCCGTGTTCTTTGTCGGTCAAGGTTTCAATAACTAAATTGATAGCGTCTTTGTGGTCTTTGCAATTTTTTTGGAGTTCAAATTTAGGAAATCCGGTCCGGTCCTGCGAGATAAAAGAACCTTCAATGCCAATGCGTTCCACCGCGCCGGCGCAGAGGCTTACTTTTTTGTCCCAATCGTACACGCTGTACTTAACGGAGGAACTGCCGCAGTTTAAGAAAAGAATAATCATTTTTTGTATGTCCTTGAATTTTTTTGCGCCTTGAAAGCGCGCGAGTATTGATTTTACTTCTTCTATATTCTAGCAAAAAAAGGGGGAATGTGTTGTCATTTCCGTATGGTTTTGATATATTGTATTAGGAATGTTTCTTACTAGAGGGAAAAACCCGCAAAAACAGGGTTTATGAGAGGTTCTTTTATGTATAAAATTTTACTGTGGCTACCGGTGCTTTTTATGCAGGCCTCACAAGCGGTTGGGGCACCTCCTTCGGGCGCGTGCGGAAAAGGAACCGTTGCCCGCTGCCATGTGGAATATTACAACGACGGCAGCCGTGCGGAATTTTACCAAAATTCGGAAAGTGCCCGCCGGATGGAGTGGCGGTTTACGGGCGAGGACCAAAAACTAACCAACATTTTCTTTTATGCGGGAAATGGCGTGACGACGGAACTGGAATTGGACCCCGTTTCCTCTGCGCCGCAAGCCTCTTTAACTTATACATCAGGCGGCAAACTGTTGGCGTGGAGCAAATACAACGCTGAAACTAAAAAATGGGACGACGTGCCCTTGGCCGGTTCCGCCCACACGTTGGAGCGGTTTGTGGACCCGAACCGCCGCTTACTGCGGCGGGAAGATTGCTCCCGCGCGGATACTAAACGCTGTATGCTTACGCTGAATGCGGACGGCTCCTCTACGGAGCGGCTGTACTTCCCCAATGGTAAAATATGGGAAGAAAACACCTATAAAACCTCCAACCGTATGGAATTGGAATTTGTTTCTTTTGATTTTTGGGGCCGCGAAACCATGCACAAAGTGTATGACCGTGCCAGCGGCAATTTGCAAACGGCCTATTGGTTTAACGAATCAACCCGTCAAACCACCCGCTATATTTATGATGTAAAAACAGGCAAAGAAACCGCTACCGTTATTTACGACGCTTCGCGCCGTGTGGTGCGTTGGGAAGAAAACGGCCCCGATGGACTGGTCAGCAAATCTGTGGTGTTTGCGGAAAACGGCTTTCCGGTTTCCCGCCAGCATTTTGAAGCCTCTCGGCTTACGCAAAGTATTACTTTTTACCCCAATGCCCAACCGAAAGAACGCCTGACGTACAGCGCGTCGCGCGAAATTCAAACCCGCGAAACATACGACGAACAAGGCCACTTGCTGAAAGTGGAGTGCCTGTCCGGCCCGTGTAAAAATCCTAATTTTACGGTGTATCCGGTGGAAAAATCCCGCACGGTGTGCGAGGCCCAGCCGAAAGAGCCCCAGTGCCAGCCGGACTTTAATCCGGCCTGAGGTCGTCACTCCGCGCCGCTATTTTGGTGTTGGGCAAGCATACCCAGTGCCGGCAGTGGGGGCTTTTCTGTTTACCTATGCACAAAAAAGGCGGCCCTTTTACGGGGCCGCCTGAAAAACGGACGGAAGATTAATATACTTTTTTGAGCGTCAGTACGCCGTCTTCAAAGAACCATTCTTCAATCAGATCGCCGGTTTCGCTGAATTTTTTGGTCACGCCGTGCGGTTTGCCGTCTTTGTGGGGGGAAATTAACGCAATCGTGCCGTTGGGGTGATACACAATTTTATCGCCGATAATTTTATCGTTCTTGTAGGAACATTCGGAGCGCAAATCTCCGTCTTGCGTATAAATTTTGCTCACGCCGTTTAGGTAGCCTTTTTGATATTCGGCCACTTCCAAAATTTTACCGGTGGGGTAATATTTAATTTGCTTGCCGTCTTGCACGTCATTGACGTAAGAAAATTCTTTATACAATTTGCCCGTCGGGTTAAAAACGCGCGCTTTGCCTTGCAGCATACCTTTTTCGTAGTATTTTTCAATATTCACTTTGCCGTTTTCGTAATAAATTTTGCATTTGCCGTCCCGTTCCCCGTTTTTGAAACCGCATTCAAAATAGAGTTTGCCGTTTTCAAAAAATTCTTTTACGGTGCCGTCCGGCATAGTGCCTTCGTGTTTTTGAATATCCAAATTTTTATCCAAGGTTTCACGGTAAACTTCTTTACCGTCAATAGAATAGGTACGGATAAACCCAACGTGCAAAGGGTCATTAATGCTGCTTGTTTTTCTTACAATATCAACCATATTAATCCTCCACCAGTTTTTGAGCCGCCGTAAAACCGCTGCTCCATGCAAAATGTAAATTAAATCCTCCGCTTCTGCCGTCCACATCCAGCAGTTCGCCGGTAATAAATAAACCCGCGCATTTAAGGGACTCAAATGTATTATAGTTTATTTCGCGGCAGTTTACACCACCGGTTGCGGCCATGGCTTCCGTCCATGGGCGCGCCGCGCATACGGTAAATGCCCACCCCGTCAGCGTTTTCAGCACATTATTCCATGTGTTTGGGGTCCATTCTTTTACGGGAATATTCTTTTTAATGCCGGCAAAATCTATTAGTAAATTGGCGATATTTTCGTGCAGTAGCCCCGCAAAAAAATCTTTAGCTTTGCGGTGGCCGAATTTTTCCTTGCGTGCTAGCATAAATGCCGCAAAGTCCGCGTGCGCGGGGAATAAATTAAGCGTCAGGTTTACATTCCCTTGAGGTAAACGGCGGGTAATGGCGGAGCTGATGTTAATGGCGGCCGGACCGCTGAGGCCGTAATTGGTAAAAAGCACTTCCCCTTGGCTTTGGGCCAACACTTCTTGTCCGGCGCGGGCGGTTAGTTCGGCTTGGGCGCGCAAGCCTTGCAAGCGGGCGATGGCTTTTTCTTTGATAGTCAGCGCGCATAAAGCGGGCGCGGGGGCCACTATACTATGCCCCAAACTTTTTGCTAACGCATAACCGCTTTGCGTGCCGGTAAGCTGCGGGAACGCGCACGAGCCGCAAGCCAGCACCAGTTTGCGGGCCTGAAAATTGCCACCCTGTTTGGTGTGTACGGTAAATGTTTTACCGCGTTTTATTTTAATAACTTCTTGTGCGGTTTTCAGTTCGGCGCCGTTTTCCAAGGCGGCTAATTTTAAGGGTTCCAAAACGGCCGTGGCTTTACCCGTGGCAGGGAAAAACCGTCCGTTATCTTCTTGAACGAGCAAAACGCCTAAATCTTCAAAATATTTTTTACAATCGGCAAAGGAAAAACGGTTTAAGGTTTTTTCTATCAGTTCTTGCGGCGCATGGTAAAACGCGGGCGAAACATGGGCATTGGTTAAGTTGCAGCGTCCGTTTCCGCTGGCTAAAATTTTGCGGCCGGGCAAAGGGTCTTTTTCCAACATGAGTACACTTTTGCGGGCGCGCGCACATTCTAGCGCACACAACAGGCCGCTGGCTCCGGCGCCGATAATCAGCACGTCATAAATGGGTAAATCGTTCATATTAAATACAGTGTAGCAAAAAAGCGCGCTCTTGACACTCCCGCCCATAAGTATATACTATAAAAGAGTATATTTTTAGGAGATTTTATGCGTTTAACCACTTGCTTTTTTAGTTCTTTAATTTTAGCCATGCTGGCTGCGCCCTCGGCGGCGTTTACGGTGGGTGAAATGGCCCGTCCTACTTTCAGTACGGCACCGGAAGGGAATGTCCGCCCGAGTACGG
Source organism: uncultured Elusimicrobiales bacterium (assembly GCA_934662565.1). Lineage (GTDB taxonomy): Bacteria > Elusimicrobiota > Elusimicrobia > Elusimicrobiales > Elusimicrobiaceae > Avelusimicrobium. The sequence goes on along the minus strand of CAKUKI010000005.1, from coordinate 5,903 downwards.
CAACTACGGGTGCGGCCCGTCCGTCAACGGCCGCCACCGGCAACATCCGCCCTACTACACCCACGGGCAACAGCGGCAACCGTTTTACGCCGGCCATGGGGGAAACCCACCCCACTACCCCAGCCGGATTAAGCTCCCAGCGTTTTACCCCATCTACCGGTCCGGTCCGGCCGGGGTTAGATGCCGCCAGCGGGCGGGCGGAGGCATTTGGCTTGGCCCCACGCCCAAGCAAAGCGGCTGCCAAAGAGGAAAAACCCGTTAAACAACCCGCCTCAGCCGCCAACACAGGCCTAAAAGCCGCCAAATTGGGTGGGGGTGCCAACGGTATGGGGGGAATGACGGCCCAACAACAAAAAGAACGCGACCTCGCGGCAACTAATTCAGCCGCGGCCTCTAAGCTGGCGGAAGCCAAAAACTATAAGGCTACGGAAGAAAAAGCTATGTCTAACATTAAAGGGATTATGGACGCGGTAAACGGCAAAAACAGTAAAATTAATGAAAAGGCTAATTCGGCGCGTAAACACCGTTAAAGAAAACCGCTCAAACACATTGAATAAAAGCCTGCTTGCAACGCAGGCTTTTTTATGGCTTTTTAAGCGTAGGGAGAACGGCCTTAGGGGAATTTTAATCCAATAAGATTTTCAGCAACGCTATCAGATGCGGGCTGATAAGGGCGGTCAACAAGGCCATTATAATAAGGGCCAGCGTGCTTAAAACCGTTTGGTTATTGCGGTGTTTTTCCGCACATTTGCTGGTGCCCAATACATGGCTGGTTGCCCCAATAGAAATACCGATAGCCGCATGGCTGTGAATGTGCAAAAACTTAAAAATACCGTGCGCCGTTAGTCCGCCTAGCAGGCCGGTTAAGCACACTAAACAGGCGGTGAGCTCCGGTATGCCGCCCAATTCTTTGGAAATTTCCACCGCGGCGGGCGTCGTCACGGATTTGGGCAACATGGAAAATATCACCGGCTCCTGTGCGTGAAAGCATCTGCCCAATACATAAGTAAGTACTACCGTGCACACGCACGAAAATAATAACCCGCCGAATACTGCGCGTTTATTGCGTTTCAATACGCCCAAATTTTGGCTCAGCGGCCACGCAAAAGCCAGCGTTGCCGGACCGAGCGCCCAAGTTATCAGCTGGGCGGAAGTGTTGTAATCTTCGTAAGAAACGCGCAACAATAATAGCCCACCAATTAGTAAAGCGGAGGCGGAAAGCAAAACGGGGATTTTACCCCAAACCGGTACGCGCGCCGTTTTGCGGCAGAAAATATATGTTAGCAAAGTGGCCAGTAAACCCCACATATCAGTTGCGTCGCCCCTTTTTAAGGTGCCGCCACTTAATCAGTTTAATGGTGTTTTCAATTAGTAGGGCGGTTAAAATCATACTCACAAATGTTCCCACAAATATAGCCGCTAAAATAGGGGTTAAATTGTGGTAAATGGTGCCCGCATACGTCATAATACCCACCGTAAGCGGTATAAATAAAAGCGTCATGTGATTTAGCAGTAATTCGCAAATATCCTGCACTAAAACCTGTGGGAAAAAAGGCAATTTAAGTAGCAAGCAAAGCAAAATAACGCCTAACAACGGGGCGGGGAAGTGAATGCCGCTCACGCGGACTATCCATACAGATAAAGCAAAAACAAGCACTAAGAATGCGCCGCCTAAAAGCAAGCGTAAAAAATAGGTAATTTTGGGTTTCATGGTGTTTTTTGCAACAAAAAACCCCAAAAAGCGGGGTTCTGTGCGGTTCAACCTGTTTACTTTATTATATTTTACAAAATAAGTGTTTTTACAGGCAAAATAAAAAATACCTTTTTAAGCGTACGAAGGAAGTAAATTTTATACAATAACAATATGGCAATCTTGCACGAAGAAACCTCATTTCCTTTTACACCGCCCCGCTGTTGGGTTATTACGGGCGGGGCGGGGTTTATCGGGTCCCACTTGGCAAAAGCGTTAGTGGCCCGCGGGCAGCGCGTGCGCATTGTGGATGATTTTTCTTCCGGCAGTGCGGAAAATTTGCACCCGATAGCCGGACAAGTGGAGTGCGTGCGGGCGGATATCCGCCATTTTGCCGCGTTGGCGCCGGCCTTTGCCGGAGCGGACTATGTGCTGCACCACGCTGCGTTGGTTTCCGTGCCGCTTTCCGTACAGAAACCGTTGGAAACTTTTCAAATTAATGTGCAAGGCACGTTAAACGTGTTGGAGGCCGCCCGTCGTGCGGGGGTGAAACGGGTGATATTCGCCGGTTCCAGTGCGGTGTATGGCAACGGGCCGGATTTGCCCTATAAAGAATCTGCCGCGCGGAGTTTTGAGTCCCCGTATGCGCTTTCTAAACAAATGGGGGAAGATTTATGCCGCCAATATACCCGCCTGTACGGGTTGGAAACAGTCACTTTGATTTATTTTAATGTTTTTGGAGCGGGGCAGAATGCCCATTCCCCGTATGCGGCTGTGATTGCTAAATTTTTGGAATGGGCCGCGCAAGGCAAACCCTTGGGGATAGATTGGAACGGCCGCCAAAGCAGAGATTTTGTGCATGTGCAAGACATTGTACAGGCTAATTTATTGGCGGCGTTTTGCGCCCGCGCGGGGGAAAGTTATAACGTGGGCGGCGGTAGGACATATTCCTTATTAGAATTGGCCGATTTGCTGGACCGCATTTGCGGGCGGAAACTTCCGCGGGTGTTCCGCCCTAAACGCACGGGGGATGTAAAATTATCTGCGGCGGATATTTCCAAAATACGGGCATTAGGGTTTGAGCCAAAAGTGTCTTTGCCGGACGGATTGGCGGAAATGTGGGCCCAATTAAAAATGAATCAACCATAAAAAACCCCGCGTTTTATAAAACACGGGGTTTTTTATTATTACTTTTTAATTTTGTTATACCAACTTTATTTTACAAGGCTCCCACAAAATCGGCCAGTTTTTTACCGTCGGTGGTACCGTCGTTGGTGATATTGGTGCGGGGGGTGGTGTTGGAGTTATCCGGAATGTGTTGGGTCCAGCTTACAATGCAAGTATTCTGCCCTTTATCACGGCGGCACGCAACAACCGTGCATCCGCTTAAAGTAAATTTGAAGTTTTTGGTTTCAAAGGTTTTTCCGTCAGCGCTCCATTCTCCGCCTTGCAAATCGGCATCAATGCCGGTTTTATCGCCGGGGCATTCGCCGGGGTTCATTTGTTTGTAGCGCTGGATAGAATCCGTCATGGCTTTAGCCGTGACAAACCCTTCCGTCAGGCGGGCCTTTTCAACAGAAATGGTGTACTGCGGCAAGGCCACGGCAGACAAAATGCCGATAATTAACACTACTACTAATAATTCTATAAGGGTAAAACCCTGCTTGTTGTTCATGGTAAATCTCCTTAATCAAAATCCTTACACTGTATAGTATAATAAAAACCGCGCCCAAGGCAAGTAAAAAAATATCTTGAAAAATATAAAAAAATGTATAATAATATATGAACAAATGTTCATATATTGGATAGAAAAATGAAAAAACACTTTTTACAAACACCCCCAGAGGGGGAAAAACAAGCCGCCCGCCACTTGCAAGCGGCCGAGAACTTAAAAAAACACGCACCGGACGAAGAAGAACTTTACGAACTGGCCGATTTATTTAAGGCATTTTCGGATTCGTCCCGCATTAAAATTTTATGGGCGTTAAGCACGGCGGATTTTTGCGTGTGCCACTTGGCGCAAGCCCTCGGCATGACGCAATCGGCCGTGTCGCACCAGTTGCGTTTATTAAAGCAAGGGCGGTTGGTAAAAAGCCGCAGGGAAGGGCAAAGCATTGTGTATTCGTTAGCGGATGACCATGTAAAAAAAGTATTTGCTTTGGGTTTAGAACATGTGAGGGAAAAATGACACATACTTGCAGCGCTTGCACGGGGTGTGCTTGCCACGCGCACCATGGGGAAGAAACCACTTTTTGGGCCGCCTACCGCTGGCTTGCGGCCGCGTCTGTTCTTTTTATAGCGGCACTTTTTATAGGAAAGTGGCCGTGGGTTCAGCTGGCGGTTTGTGGGGTGGCATGGGGGCTTGCGGGGCGGACGGTGGTGTTTAATGCCGTGCGCGGCCTTATTAAAGGGGATTTTTTAGACGAAAACTTTTTAATGACGCTAGCCACCGTGGGGGCTTTTTGTTTGGGGGAATATCCGGAGGCCGCCGCCGTAATGCTTTTTTATCAAATTGGCGAAGCGTTCCAAGAGCGCGCGGCCGGCAATTCCCGCCGTTCTATTCGGGCCTTGTTGGCGTTGCGCCCGCCCTTTGCCCGCGTGTGGCGCGGGGGAGCGTGGCAAAAAGTGGCACCGGAAACGGTAAAAGTGGGGGAACGGATAACGGTTTACGCGGGGGAGCGCGTGCCGCTGGACGGCGTCATTACGGACGGAGAGGCCTTTGCCGATACCGCTGCGCTAACGGGGGAGTCCGTCCCCAAGCGTTTGGCGGCGGGTGATACGGCCTTGGGCGGGTTTGTGTGTAAAGACGGCAAACTAACCTTGCAAGTGTTGCGGGTGTATGGGCAAAGTGCCGCCGCTAAAGTGTTGGAACTGGTAGAGCACGCGGCGGGGAAAAAGGCCAAGGCAGAAAAATTTATTTCCCGCTTTGCGCGTTGGTATACGCCGCTCGTGGTGGCGGGGGCGGTGTTGGTGGCCGTGGTGCCGCCGCTTTGTGTGCCGGACGCCACTTTTAAGACGTGGGTTTCCCGTGCGTTGGTGTTTTTGGTGGTGTCTTGCCCGTGTGCGTTAGTGTTGTCCGTTCCGCTGGGGTTTTTCGGTGGGATTGGCGGCGCGGCTAAAAACGGCATACTGATTAAAGGGGGAAATTATGTAGAGGCCCTCGCGCGCTTAAAAATTTTGGCGGCAGATAAAACCGGCACGCTAACCGAGGGCGTGTTTGAGGTGACGGCGGTGTCCGCGGCGGAGGGCACCCCGCAAGAACTATTAGCGCTTTGTGCGTTGGCGGAGGCGGCCTCTAACCACCCGATAGCGGCGGCGTTGCGCCGTGCGTATGGGCAGCCTGTGCAAGCGCCGTGCGTGAAAAACGTGCGCGAGTTTGCCGGCAAAGGGGTGCGGGCAGAGGTGGACGGTAAAACGGTGCTGGTAGGAAAGGCGGCATTCTTGCGGGAAAGCGGCATTTCTATCCCGCCGCAAGCTACAGGAAGTGTTTTTTGCGCGCAAGACGGCAAATATAAGGGGAGCGTGACGATTTCGGACAAAATAAAAGCGGATGCCGCCCAAGCTATTAAAAATCTTAAAAAAGAGGGTGTTGAAAAAGTGGTTATGCTGACCGGAGATAACGCCTCTGCCGCCGCACAGGTGGCGCGGGCGTTGCCGGTGGACGAGTTTCAGGCGGATTTACTGCCCGCTCAAAAGGTGGCGGCGGTGGAGCGGCTCCAACAACAAACGGCTGGCGCGGTGGCTTTTGTGGGGGATGGCATTAATGATGCCCCAGTTTTGGCGCGGGCAGATGTAGGCATTGCCATGGGCGCGCTGGGGGCGGACGCCGCCGTAGAGGCGGCAGATGTGGTGTTAATGACCGACGAACCCCTAAAAATAGCGCAAGCGGTTTCTTTGGCCCGCTTTACGCTTAAAGTAGTGCGGCAGAATATTGTGTTTGCGTTGGCGGTAAAAGCGGCTATTTTGGCCTTGGGGGCCGGCGGCGCGGCTACATTATGGGAAGCCGTATTTGCGGATGTGGGGGTATCCGTCGTGGCGGTACTTAATGCCATTCGTCCGCTTAGGTATCAGCCTAAAGAGAAGTAATTTACTAAATAGAAAAGTTGTTTTCCGCTTTCAAGGCGGGTTTAGCGTGAACGCTAAACCCGCCTTGACTTGTTTTTTTTTTTTGATACAGTGGCTTTATATTAAAGCATGTGGGAGGATATGTGAA
>CAKUKI010000004.1 GCA_934662565.1 uncultured Elusimicrobiales bacterium | reverse complement strand
TTTTACCGGAAGGCGAATCCTATTCCTACCAAAATTTAAGACCCCGCGCAAGCGGGGTTTTAATTTTGTGGGAAAGCGCCGTCACACCAAACAGACAAGGCCTTTCATGCAGGAAGGACTGTTCAATACTGGCAAATTTTAATAGTTATATTCCGTAAAGCCTTCCTCCATACTTTCTCTCCGAAAGACACCCAAACTTTTACAAACTTGGCAAGTTTTATCATCCGTGCAACGGCACCGAGCGCGCCCACCATCATAAAAATACATCAAAAATGTTGGGGCATCGGTCACATAACAGGCCACCTCATTAAAATTAGCCGTGTTTAAGGTACAGGACCACCGATTGGACATCCCGTAACCGGTTCCATCATTTCTCAGGTATCCGCCCGCAGGGAAAGAAATATCTAAATTTTCTATTTGGTCGGTATATGTTCCGTTGGCCATATAATATACTTGTTCCGCCATATATAAGGCACGTCCAAATGTTTCTGCCTGCATATAACGGCTTTTTATAACCGCCTTTTCATACTGTGGCAGCGCCACGCCAGCCAATATGCCAATAATCAGTACAACCACCAACAATTCAATGAGCGTAAAACCGCCAGAATTGCGTTTTACCGCGTTTTTATGCCGCGCAAACCATTTTTGATAAATTTTGTTCATAAACAAAATTTATCAAAAAAAAAACGATTCAAGCCCTTCTAATCTTTCCCAGCCACCCCACACCCAATAAAACAAAAAAATTAGTTGGGGGAAATTTTTCAAACAAAAAACCGCTTATTCTAGGCGCACGCGCGGAAGGAATACTGTGGGCACTCGCGCGGCAGCGCGGAGGTATCCGACCAAGCGTGCAACAACGAATAAACGGTTTTTAGGAAGAAAAATGGTGCCCAGTATAGGGATTGGCCACAAGTCCCCTCGTTGACCCTCGGCGCTCGCGGCCCCGCCTCGCCATGCGAAGCCGTACCGCCAAGCATGCGTTAGCATGCGCGGGCGGGGGCTGCCACAAGGAAACAGAGCCTTCACTGTAGTGTATTTAGAAGTATTTGATTTTATACACACGATATAGTTATAATGTGTGTATAAACTTCTGTTAAGGAACGAATGTATGAGAGTGAGAAGAAACATATCAGTAGACCAAGAAACGGCAGCAAAACTGGTGGAATTAGCTGAACAGTCCCACCGGAATGTTAGTCAGTGGATTACTGACAAAGTATGGCACGAAGCAAAGGGAACAAAATCTTCCGGTAGATCCGGTAAAGGATTGGTGAAATAACATGAACAGACATGAAATTATTGACCGAATCGGTAAGCAGTATTTAACTTCTAACCTTGAGACCGGAGAATATAGTTATGTCTTGGCTGCAGGATCCAGAGCGAAATTGGAGAAGTTAGTGGGGCATAAGATTTCACACTTTAAGTTAGACATTCGTTTCCAATATGAAGATGTTGTGATCCTTGTTGAAACCAAACAGCGTTTTGTAAAGGCAGATGAAAAGCAACTTCGGGAGTATCTGGAAGAAGAAAGAGCCGTACACAATACGAAGAAATGTATTTGCATCCTCGCCAATACCAATAACGATAAGATCAAAGTGTGGCAGTCCTTTGTAGATGATGAACACGTACTAAATGAGGAAACGGTAATTGATTCTGCCGAGCACTACGCTAAGTATTTTGTTGTTAGTCGGATGAATGATCGGGAGAAGGTCTTAAAGAATACGTATGAACTAAACGAATTGCTGCATAAGATGGATATTGATGAAGGCAAACGCAGTCAGTTTGCAGGGACTACCCTTTTGTATATTAAAGATCTGGTAAATAAGAAGGCTAATGGCAAGATTGATGAAGCATTGGAAACTGACCTGAAAGACATGTGGTCATCCATGAATAGTAGTGCAATCCGGGGAGCTATTGAAGGCGTGTTGAACGAATTGTTAGATGGTTCAGAAAACAAGACTAAGAAGATTGAACTGCTTCAGAAGAATGTATTAAATGATCAAAAGGTCAAACGCCTTACTACTACAGACTGGATAACGGTTTTGGATGCCATTTTGATGAAAATATATAGATACATTGATGCGGATAGCTCGGAAGGGCAGGACATTCTTAATTTGTTCTTTATTGCGTTTAATAAATACACAGGCAAAGACAAAAATCAAGCCTTCACCCCGGATCATATTACTGATTTTATGTGTAGAGTTACCAATGTGGACAAAACCAAAGTTGTAATGGACATAACTTGTGGAAGTGGTTCTTTCTTAGTACAGGCCATGGTCCAGGAATTGGCCGATTGCGGAAGGAAAACCACAGAAGCAGAAGCTAAAAGACTTCGTAATGTGGTAAAGAAGAAACACATCTACGGTATTGAAAATGAAGAAAAGGCTTATGGTTTGGCCACCACCAACATGTTGATCCATGGCGATGGGAATTCCAATATTCGCTTTGCCAGTTGTTTTGATTGTGAAGATTTCATCCAAGAGGCCGCGCCAGACATTATACTAATGAATCCACCTTATAATGCCAAACCGAAAAGTATTCCGGACTGTTACAAGACCGACTGGGGAAAGGCCAAGGATGGGATAGAAGACCCAACTAAAGGAATGGTATTTATTCATTACTTGTCTGATGTTGTTAGAAACATGAATCAGAAGCGTGTGGCAAATGGGGAACAACCCAAAACAGTAAAACTAGCTGTGTTGTTGCCTGTGGCTACTGCCATCGGTACAAGTAGTATTATTGCGGCCGAGAAAACCTTCATGCTTGAAGAAAATACTTTGGAAGCAGTATTTACTTTGCCGAATGATGTGTTTTATCCAGGCACTTCTGTGTCTGCGTGTTGTATGGTATTTACGTTAGGCAAACCCCACGTGAATCCGGATGGAACAGTGACTGAAACCTTCTTTGGTTATTATAAAGAAGATGGATTTAAGAAGAAGAAACATTTAGGCAGAGTAGAACAATTTGATGATCATAATGAGTCTAAGTGGCAACAGATTAAAAGTGACTGGCTTTCGTTATTCAGGAATAAGAAAGTGGTTGATGGCTTATCTGCCACTGCAGTTGTAACCGGATATGATGAGTGGCTTTGCGAAGCGTATATGAAGACGGATTACAGTAAGCTTACCCAAGATGATTTCCAGCAAACACTAAATAATTACCTTGCCTACTTAGTAAAGGAGGGTAAGATTTATGAATCTTAATACTACTAATTGGAAGGAATTTTCACTGGACAGATTGTTCATTATTAAGAAAGGTAAACGTCTGACATCAGAAGATCAGGAAGATGGCGTTTATAACTATATCGGGGCTATAGACTCTAATAATGGTATTGCTAACCATATTGCTCAACAACCCATCCATAAAGGGAATACCATTTCATTAAGTTATAATGGATCGGTAGGAGAAGCCTTTTACCAAAAAGATCCGTATTGGGCCACAGATGATGTTAACGCTTTGTACTCACGTTATGACGGATTTAATGAACCTATCGGCCTTTTTATAGCTACTGTAATCAGAGCAGAGAAATATAAATTCTCATATGGAAGGAAGTGGACTCTGGAAAACATGCAGAAAAGTAGAATCAAACTTCCGGTTCGGCGTTCTTCTGATGGGAAGCCATTTATTGATAACATACATACGTATTCGGACGAAGGATATGTTCCCGATTGGAAATTCATGGAACAATACGTCCGAAGGTTGCATCATAAACCACTTACAACCAAAAATAGACATGCTAAGGTGGCCGAGTTAAACACTACCCAATGGAAAGAATTTGTGCTCAATCGTGTTTTTACACTAAAAGGTGGGTTTTATAACAAGAAACCAGAACACTCGCAAGAGGGGAAGATTCCTTTCCTAGGGGCTACAGAAAGTAATAATGGTGTTACTGAATATTACGATTTAGAAGATATAAAGCAATGGAACAAAACAGGCGAAGAGGATTTCGTTTTGGATCAAAAGATTTACAATGGTAATTGTATAGTTATAGTGGTTGACGGTTCAGTAGGCAACGCATTTTACCAAGCAGATGAGTTCACTTGTAGCCATAGTGTAACAGCATGCTATCTCAAGGGGCATGCGTTAAATCCTATGGTCGGTGTGTTTATCTGTACTATTATCATGCAGGATAAATATCGTTGGAGTTATGGACGAAAGCCGCACGATCTAACGAAATTGGGAAAATCAATCATCAAACTTCCGATTAAACACAATTCTGACGGCTCTCCGGTTATTGATAAAGCCCATCAATACTCTGACAAAGGGTATATACCGGACTGGCAGTTTATGGAAGACTACATTAAGTCCTTACCATACGGAGATCGGCTGTAGTTGAAATCCACCTCCAAGGCGGTGCGAAAGACCTATATTTTTGTAGTATATCATGGCCCAGGGCGCGTATCCTTGATCGGTTGTGTTAAACAGGCATAGAGAAGCTACCAGCCATTGCCAGAATATTGACAAGAAAGCTACAAAAATGCGCAAAAACCTGCAAAAAGCGGCCCTTTTGGGCTGCCAACCGGAAAAGCGATTAAACGGGTATAAAATAAGAAATCCTCGTCGGAAAACGAGGATTATAAATGGTGCCCAGTATAGGGATTGAACCTATGACCTTTCCCATGTCAAGGGAACGCGCTACCGCTGCGCCAACTGGGCTTAAATCGGCTTGACTACTTATTTATTATACAAAATAACCCGCCTTAAATAAAGAAAATCCTTGCCTTCCCGTCGTAAAAAGTGCCAAAGTGGCCAAGCCTGTTCCACCAACTATGCCCGCCGAAATCCGCGCCGCCCGTTTTGCCCGCGTTTAGTTCCTATTGCGCGTTTTGGGCAGCTAAATAAACTGAACCTCTAAAACAAATCCCCCAGCTGGGGTGGGGGATTTTATGAATGCAAGCGGCCCGCTGTTAAGCTGCCAAAGCAACTTATGCCCTTTATCTGCCGTATGACAGCCGCGCCCTTGGTTTACAGTTCGTTTTGGGCGAGGACCTCTTTTAGGGTTTGGGCGGATTTTTGCAGGTCGGCCGTTTCCTGCGCGTTAATTTCCAACGGAACGTGCGTTTCTACGCCGTTGCGGCCCACAATTGCCGGCATACTCAGCGCAATATCCGTAATGCCGTATTGGCCTTTCATCAGAGCGGAAATGGGCAGAATGGATTTTTCGTTGCGGACAATCGCTTCGCAAATGCGGCGCACGGCCATGGCAATCCCGTAATAAGTGGCTTTTTTGCGTTTGATAATTTCGTAGGCGCTATTTTTTACTTCGTCGGCAATGCGTTTCATGGCTTCTTCGTGTTGGAAGTATCCGCGCATTTCGCAAAATTTGTTTAGTTTGATGCCGGACACATTGGCACAGCTCCAAGCGGCAATTTCGCTATCGCCGTGTTCGCCAATGATAAACGCATGCACACTGCGGCTGTCTACGTCCAAATGCTGGCCCAAATTATATTTCAGGCGGGCGGTATCCAAAACGGTGCCGGAGCCGAACACGCGGTTAGACGGCAGGCCGCTTAATTTAATGGCTACCGTGGTTAAAATATCCACCGGATTGGCTACCACCAGTAAAATCCCTTGGAAATTAATTTTTTTAATTTCCGGCAGGATGGACTTAAAAATAGCAATATTCTTTTTGACGAGGTCCAGCCGGGTTTCGCCGGGTTTTTGGTTGGCGCCTGCGGTAATTACAATCAGGCCGGCATCTTTCAGGTTTTCGTAATCTCCGGCGTAAATTTTCATCGGTTTGGCAAACGGCAGGCCGTGGCTGATGTCCAGCGCTTCGCCTTCGGCGCGGGCCTTGTCGGCATCTATCAGTACCATTTCGGTAAACATCCCGCTCTGCATTAAGCTAAACGCCGTGGACGAGCCCACAAAGCCGCAGCCGATAATGCCAATTTTGCTGAAATTAATATAATTTGTTTCCATACTTTTCCTTCCCCCTTGGGGTGTTTGGCCCCTCTATACTATTATATAAAATCCGTTTGGGGCGGATTTAGCCGAAAACAGGTTAGGCCCTTACTTAAAACGCCAGCTGGTGCCCAAGGTGTTTTCTATAAATTCCAACAAGGCGCGGTGCAGAAAAATAGATTTGTGCGTGCGCACCAATAATTTTTTCGTCGGGTCTGCCTTGGTGGGTACTTCCAAAAATACTTGCGTGGTGCCTTTGGTCATATCCAAATAAGTGCTTAATTTTTGCAGTTGGTCTTTGGTATATTTGGGCGGAAGCTCCACAATAAATTCTTTGGCGGCGGTAGCCAAAACGTCCGTCACACTGCCCACACTTTGCAGGGTCAGTTCGCAGCGGGCGCTTTCGTCATCCACATTAATTTTGCCGGAAAAATTCAAAATAGCATTGGGGCCTAATTTGTGCCCGAACTCCTCAAAGGTGCGCGCAAACGCATTGACGGGGAGCGAGCCGGTGCAATCTTCTATCACAAATTGGGCCCATTCCTTTTTTTGTTTATTCTGCCGCTTTTTGAATAGCGTAATAATGCCCAGTACATTTAAGTTGCCGGTAGCTTTGCCGTCCAAAATATCCCGTATAGGCGTGGCGCGCAGTTGGGCTAAATGCTCTTGATATTTGGCCATGGGGTGCCCGCTGAAATACAAGCCCAGCACTTCTTTTTCAAAGTTGAGCAGTTCGCTTTGGGTGAGCGGGTGGACGCGCTGTTTGGTTTGCGGTTGTTTGACGCTTAACATCGCGCCAAAGTCATCCCCAAATAAGCAAGCTGTGTTGTTGGCTTGCTTTTCCTTAGCTACCAAATGGGCGGTATCTACGGCTTGGTCTATACTCGCCAGCAGAATTGCGCGGGCTTCTTTGGGGTCTTTATCCGGCAGCAAGCTATCTAGAGCGCCCGCTTTGGTTAAACTTTCAATGGTTTTTTTGTTGGCTTGGAAAATATCAATCCGGCTGCAAAGTTCGTCTAACGATTTATACGGCCCGTCTTTTTCCCGCTCCGCCACAATGGATTTACACCCCTCGGAACCGGCGCTTTTAATGGCTTCCAACGCAAAGCGGATACACTCTTTTCCGTCTTTGGTTTCCACGGAGAACTCCGGCTGGGAAGCGTTTACATCCGGCGGCAGAATTTCAAACCCCATTTTTTTGGATTCTTCCAAATAGGTGACGATTTTATTTTCTTTATCGTCGGAGCCAATCGCATTGTGGCCGATTTCGTTTGTCAGCGCGGCGCACATAAATTCTATGGGGTAGTTGGCCTTTAGGTAGGCCGTCTGGTACGAAACCAACCCGTATGCAAACGAGTGCGATTTATTGAAACCGTATCCTGCAAAGGCTTTCATCTGTTCGTAAATATGGGAGGCAACTTTTTCGGAAATGTTATTGGCTTTGCCCCCTTCCACAAATTTCTTGCCGAATTTTTCCATAACGTCCAGTTTCTTTTTACCCATGGCTTTGCGCAGGGTGTCGGCCTCGCCGGGGGTAAACCCGCCCAGCGTTTTGGAAATTTGCATGATTTGTTCCTGATACACCATACAGCCGTAAGTATCTTTTAATACGGATTCCAAAAGAGGGGTTTCGTACTTAATTTGTTCCTGCCCGTTTTTGCGGCGCACGAACATATCCATCATGCCGGATTCCATGGGGCCGGGGCGGTACAAGGCCACCAAGGCGGAAACGTCGCTGAATTGGGAGGGCTGCAACTTTTTAATTAAGTCGCGCATGCCGCCGCTTTCTAACTGGAAAATACCCAGCGTTTTGCAACTGGAGAGCAGGTCATACGTTTTTTTGTCGTCCAGCGGGATTTCGTTAATATCAAATTTGGGGTCGTGGCGTTTGCGAATCATCTTTTCCGCATTATCAATAACGGTTAAGGTGCGCAGACCCAAAAAGTCCATTTTTAATAAGCCTAAATTGGAACACGGCTCCCCTTCAAACTGGGTGGTAATGGAGTCACGCGCCCCGCGGGAAAGCGGCACATATTCGGACACCGCATCTTTGGTAATCAGCACACCGGCGGCGTGGATACCCGTATGGCGTTTGAGGCCTTCCAACTTATGGGCCATATCAAACAGGCGTTTACTTTGGGGGTTGGTGTCAATTTCCTTTTTAAGCTCGTTGATTTCCAAGGCTTTATCCAAGGTCATTTTGGGGTCGTTGGGAATCATTTTAGCAATACGGTTGGCCTCGGCTACCGGTATGCTCATGGCGCGGGCCACGTCTTTTAAGGCCAGTTTGGCTTTCATGGTACCAAAGGTAATAATTTGGGAAACGCGGTCATGCCCGTATTTACTGCGCACATAGTCAATCACGCGCCCGCGGCCCGCGTCCGACATATCAATATCCAAGTCCGGCATGCTTACGCGGTCCGGGTTCAAAAAGCGTTCAAACAGCAATTTGTTTTGGATAGGGTCCACGCGCGTAATATCCATACTGTACGCCACCAAAGAACCGGCGCCGGAGCCGCGCCCCGGCCCTATGGGAATATCGTTCGCGCGGGCCCAGTTGATAAAGTCCTGCACAATCAGGAAGTAGCAGTCAAACCCCATGGTAATAATTACATTAAATTCAAATTCCAACTGCTTCCAATAGTCGTCCGGCACGTTGCCGTGCATTTTTTTAACCAGCCCTTTGCGGCAAATATCCTTAAAATATTCGGCCGAGTTGGGGAACTCTTTGGGGATTTCAAAATTCGGCAAAATAAAGCCGTGTTTGGGGAATTCCAAATTGCATTTTTCCGCAATTTCCAGCGTGTTGGCGCATGCTTCGGGCGTATGGGCAAACAACGCGCACATTTCTTGCGGTGTTTTGAAATACAGCTCGTGCGACATTTGCAAGCGGTGCGGGTCGTTTAAGGTTTTGTTGGTGGCCACACAAACGGCTACGTCGTGGGCTTCCCAATCTTCTTTTTTCTCGTAGTGGCAGTCATTCGTGGCTACAACGGGTATGCCCGTCATTTTGGCAATATCTTTTAAGATGGGTAAAGATTCCACTTCTTCTTTAATACCGTGGTCCATTAGCTCAATGTAATAATTGCCCTTGCCAAAAATATCCTCGTACTCTTTGGCTAACGCGCAACATTGTTCAAAAGTTTTGGTGCGGGTGTATTCGGACAAGAAACCTTTTAAGCAGCCGGATAGGCAGAGTAGCCCGCCCGCGTGTTTGGCTAAAATTTCTTTATCTATGCGGGGTTTGTGGTAAAAGCCGTCCACCCACGCGAGCGAATTGAGCTTCATTAAATTGAGGTAGCCCTCGTGGTTGCGGGCCAGCAAGGTTAAGTGGCCGCGGTATTCGGCGGGGTCTTTTTCGGTATATTTACCGTTGGTAATGTAAAACTCGCACCCGACAATCGGCTTTAGGCCGATAGAGCGCGCGGTATCGTAAAAATCCAACGCGCCATACATATTGCCGTGGTCGGTCAGGCCCATGGCTGTAATGCCCTGTTCCACTAAACTTTTTAGAAAGGGGGACGGCTTGTGGCTTTCCGAAATGCGCAACATTCCGTCTAAAAGGGAGTAATCACTATGATTATGTAATTGGACAAATTCAGCCATGTAAACATCCTTTGGGTATTGCAGGCACGGCGTGTGCGGGGCTTGAGCGGCCCCTACCGGACCAAAATTTTATAAGATTATCTATATGAAACATTATAGTAAATTAAAAGAAACAAAAATTTCCTCCAAAACCTTGTACGAAGGCATTTTGAATGTAAAATTGGATGAGGTCCGCCTGATTAACGGCAAAACCTCCACCCGCTTGTATTTTGACCACCGCGGGGCCAGCGGCATTTTGCCGGTGGAAGACGGGCACGTGTATTTGGTGCAACAATTCCGCTACCCGATTGGGCAAACCACTTGGGAAATCCCCGCCGGCAAACGGGAAGACAACCAAACTTTTTTAATGTGCGCGGAAGCGGAACTGAAACAAGAAACCGGCCTAACGGCCCAACACTTGCAGGAAATTATGGTTTTCCACCCGTGTAATGCGTTTTCCAACGAAGTCCAACACCTGTATTTGGCTACCGGCCTGACCCGCGGGGAAGACCAGCCGGACGAAGACGAATTTTTGAACCTTAAAAAATTCCCGCTGGAAGAAGCCTACCAAATGATAGCCGACGGCCGCATTACAGATGCCAAAACTATCATTACCTTGCAGTGGTACCAGTTGCACGCAAATAAATAGAAAAGGGCCTTTTAAGGCCCTTTTTAGCGGAATTGTTTGGATTTCGTGCCACCGTCATAACGGTATGCCAATTTGCGTTTTAACAGTTCTTTGGCAAGGCTTTGGCCGTTTACGTCCACATCACACAACAGGCGGAAGTATTTGTCCCGCCCGCAGTTGGATAAATTAACCGGCCCACGCGATAAGAAATCCTTTGTAAATGCTTTGGCTTTTTGCGCCAAGCGTTTTTCCCGTTCGGTCTTGCCTTTTATTTCGGGGCAGTCTATGCCGCGCACGCGCACGGGTACTTTTTCACAAAAAACGCTCATAGAACAATTTAAGTTTATTTTGAAAGTATCCCCGTCGTACACGCTGGCTACTTGGGCGTTTTCAAACGTATCGCCCTCCACGGGGCCGACCGGCTTGCCCGTTTGCTGGAAAACCGCCAACAAAACGGCAAGCACCGCCGTCACCCACCAAGGGGCTTTGGAAGAACGGCGGCTTGTTTTGCGTTTTCTTCTGGCGGCCATAATTAAGGAATCAGCACATTTAAGGCTGCGGGTAAAATTTTAATTTCCAGTTGGTCCTGCGTCTTTTTGGGTTCGCCGTCCAAATGGTAAATAATTTGCCCCGCTTGGCGTAAAATAACGTGTTTTACGCGGGTGGTGTCCGTCACACCCAAATGGGCGGGATTATCCGTAAAAAAAGTAGGTGCGGCAGCCAGTAGTTTTAATTTGTTTACATCTTTAATCACTACTTTTTCCAACCAACCGTCCGTCAGGCTGGCTTGCGGCGCAATTTTGAAGTTGCTGCCGTATTGCGTGCCGTTGGCAAACGTCACGGAAAGCGGGCGGAGGGTTTCTCGGTGGCCGTCATATTCCAACTGCATTTCTTGGGGTTGGTAAGTAAACGCATCTTTGGCGCCTAACTTAAAATACGGCCACATGCCCCGCTTGCCGGTTTTGCCGTATTGCATAAAATCGTACGCAATTTGGGCCTCTATGCCCACCCCCGCCAAATTGAGGAACAACTCCCCGTTGGCTTGCCCCACATCACAACGCACGGTTTTGGCTTTTTGCAAGCGCAAAACGGCTTCTTCCGGTGTGAGCGGCATACGCAGTTCGCGCGCAAAGCCGTTGCCGCTTCCGCTGGGGATAACCCCCAACGCCGTGGGCGTGTTTACAAGGGCTTGGGCGGTTTCGTTAATGGTGCCGTCCCCACCCACGGCCACCACGGCTTCGTACTGTTGGCTAACGGCTTTGGCAGCCAGTTCCGTGGCGTGGCGCGGGCCGTTTGTAAGGGCCCAGCTGGCCTGTGGAAAGTTTAATTTAATACAGTGGACGGTATCTTGCGGGTCGCGCCCTTTACCGCTTTTTGGATTGATGATAAATAAAATTTTCATAGTTTTTTAAGGGTTTGCACGTCTTCTTTTTTAGTCAGGTCCAGTTGGCTTAACGCATCATAAATGCGCTCGGTCTTTAATAAATGAATGCCCAAATGGCCCACACGCGCCCCCACGGAAGCAACAAATACCATCAAAACGGCAAATAAAGCCGTATTGGCTAGCGTATTAATACCGTTCGCGGGCACGGTGACGGTGCCTTGCTGGGCTTGGACGGTAATGTCACCCATTTTTACAATTTTGGGTGCGGGAACGTATTGGACGAATGTTTTATACATTCCGTTCACCGCAAAAAAGATTAAAAACAGTCCGGCGCATAATAATAAATAACCTAATATTTTGTGCATAAAAATCCCCTTAAAAAATTATAACAAATGGCGCAAACCGCGTGTGCGCGCGGGGTTTTGCCTGTGCTTAAAAGCGCCGTAGGGCAGAGACACCCCTGTATTTGATATACTTTAATTATACAGTTTATAGAGGTACTATCAGGTTATTATTATGAAAAGCACAGAAATCAGAGACGGTTATTTGAACTTTTTTCACTCCAAAGGGTTGCCCATAAAACCCTCCAGCTCGTTAATCCCCCACTCGGACCCGACACTCCTTTTTACTTCGGCGGGTATGGTACAGTTTAAGGCCAATTTTTTAGGGATAGATGACTCCCTCAAAAATGCGGCTTCTTGCCAAAAATGCGTGCGCACCACGGATATTGACAGCGTGGGTTTTACGGAACGCCACCTGACCTTTTTTGAAATGTTGGGCAATTTTTCCTTTGGGGATTATTTTAAGAAAGAAGCCATTGACTGGGCTTGGGAATATTTAACCAAAACGCTCCACATTCCGGCTGATAAACTTTATGTAAGCATTTACAAAGGCGGTATTGCCCCGCGTGACGCAGAAGCCTACAACCAATGGCTGAAATATGTGCCCGCGGAACGCATTTTTGAATTGGGCGAAGCCGATAACTTTTGGACCATGGGCCCCACCGGCCCCTGCGGCCCCTGCACGGAAATTTATTACGACTTTGGCGATAAAGGCTGCAAAAACCCGCATTGTGATATTACGTGCGATTGCGGGCGCTTTGTGGAAATTTGGAACATTGTTTTTGAAAGCTACAACCGGCAGGAAGACGGCACTTTCAAACCCTTGCCGCATAACAACATTGATACCGGCATGGGGCTAGAACGCCTTTGCATGGTGATGCAAAAAGTAAACAACATTTTTGAAACCGACCTGTTTACCCCCATCATCAACCAAGCCAAACAAGATTTACACTTAAAAGGCGACACGAAAGAAGAAATTTCTTCCCTGCGCATTATTGCGGACCATGTGCGCAGTTCCAGCTTTTTAATTGCGGAAGGGATTTTGCCCTCTAACGAAGGCCGCGGCTATATTTTGCGCCGCTTAATCCGCCGTGCGGCGCGTTATGCGCGCTTAATGGGTGCCGATAAGCCGTATTTGTATACGTTGGCCCCCAAAGTGAAAGAAATTTTTAACGGGTTATATCCGGAAATTGATAAAAATATGCCGCACATTCAAGATGTGCTTAAAATGGAAGAAACCACTTTCTTAAAAACATTAGTGACCGGGGAAGAAAAACTTTCCGCCCTGTTGGCGGACGGTGCGGACACGCTATCCGGCGAAGAAGCCTTCCACTTGCACGAAACGTACGGTTTCCCGTTGGAGCTGACGAAAGAAATTGCCTCTGCCAAAGGCGTAAAAGTGGACGAAGCCGGCTATGAAAAAGCCAAAGCCGCCGCACAAGCCAAAAGCCGCTCCTATGCCGACGAAATGACCAAAGACAAAGCCTACATGATGCAACATGTGGAAACCCACAATCCGGCCACGGTATTTACCGGCTATGACACGCTGACGGACGACGGCACTGTGCTGATGCTACTGAATGAAAAATTTGAACTGGCGGACGAAGTTTCCGGCACGGGGTACGCCGTATTTGATAAAACCCCGTTCTATGCCGAATCCGGCGGACAGGTGGGCGATAAAGGCTCCGTTTTCTCGGACGGAAAAGAAATTGCCCGCGTGGAAGACGTACAAAAACCGATTAGCAAAGTTTTCTTGCATAAAATTTCCGGCACACTTAAAAAAGGCCAAAAAGTGCGCCTGTGTGTGGACGCCGCCTTGCGCAAACGCTGCATGGCCAACCACAGCGCCATTCACTTGGTAAACGCCGCGTTGCGGCAAGTGTTCGGCACAGGGGTTCACCAGAGCGGTTCCTTTGTTTCGCCGGAGCGCTTTCGCTTTGACTATACGCTTTCCCGCACGCCGAAAGCAGAAGAATTAAACCGCGCGTGGGAAATTGCCAATCAAGCGGTGGAAGCAGCCCTGCCGGTAAATTGCCAAGTGCGCCCGCTGGCGGATGCGGAAAAATTAGGCGCCGTCACTCTGCTGGGGGAAACGTATGCGGACCCCGCGCGCTTTGTGCTGATGGGCGGCAGTTTTGAGCAACCGCAAGATAAATACAGTTTGGAACTTTGCGCCGGAACGCACGTTAAAAACACGGCGGAAGTAATGACGGTACTGGTACTGAAAGAATCTTCCGTTTCTGCCGGTGTGCGCCGCATTGAGGGCGTGGCCGGCGCGGCGGCGCTGGATTATTTGAAAAACGTAAACCTTCAGGCCGATACTTTGGCCGCCCGCTTGGAAGTACCGTCCAAAGATGTTTTTACCCGCGTAAATGCCATTATGGACGAATTGAAAGAGGTTAAAAAGCGCTATATGCAATTCCGCGAGCGCACATTGGCCGCCGGCGGCGTGGACGAAATGAGCTTTACGCTTAAAAACGGGGTCAATCTGGTGGTACGCAAGGCGGACGGCGCAGAACCGAAAGAGTTGCGCAATATCGCCGATACGATTGCCCAAAAATACCAAAAAGCCGTGGTGTTGGTCTCTTGCGATAAAGACGGCAAACGCGCCTTTGTGGTTAAAACGGTGGGCAAGTTTGAACATATTGACGCCGTGACAGTTGCCAAACAAATTGCGGCGGACTTGAACGGCCGCGCCGGCGGACGGGCAGACTTTGCCCAAGGCGGCGGCGAAGCCAAACGCCCGTGGCAGGAACTCGTCAGCGGGTTAAAAGACACCCTGTAAAATTTACGGGAATATGTAAAAGGCCTCCCTAATAGTTGGGAGGCCTTTTTGTGTCTAGAAAACCACTGGCTAGGCTGGTGGTTTTCTAGACAAAAAAAATCTGCCGCGTATAAAGCGGCAGATTTTTACATCAAAGCTAACACACCATACTAAGGCCGGTATATAATACTGTGATTACATTTGAAAACGCCTTTCTGCACCTGTTTATTGTATGTATAGGCGTACGGTTTAAGTTCCTCGTAATGGAAATGCTGCAAATTCCCCCCTTTACCGATTTCATTTGTTTCTTCCGAAAAGTGATAGCGGGTGCTCTGTTCGTGGGTGCCATTACGGTATACATAATTTTTGCCGATACTTTCCGGCCCATCGGTTATACGCAATTTGCCGTTATTCAAAATGGCATCTTGTATCCATGAAGACAACATGTCTACCAACGGCCCTCTGGAAAAAACACCCATTTCCGCTTCCACCATCCATTTGCCCCGATAATAAACCGCACGCGCATACAGCTTTCTGGCTTTATCATCTTTGAACGAGGTTAGTTGTTTGAATATACGGTCCAAATCCCGCACGTCCGAGCGGCATTCCGCACTTACTTTGGTCCGGTTCAAATGTGTATTTTTACACCCCACAAACATCCTTGCCAGCGGCCCATTTTCTTGCTCGGGTGTTAAGGATGGGCAATACCCGCGTTTAACCAAACAGCTATGCAAAATTTGGGCACGCGCCCGCGTATTTTTATCCCCCGGATTTAATAAATTGCCTACTAAATATAACGGAATGTGAATATTTTTACTCACTTTGTCATCATAGTGGCAAGTGGGTTCTTTCTTTTTTTCAGCTTCCAGTTTGGTAGCGCTGGTGCCCACACGGGCCATAGAGTATTTATCCCAAACAGTGGCGGCCATCCGCATAGGTTCGCCCCAATCGTCCAGTTCTACATCTCCAAAAATCTCCCCTAGTACGGAACTCTCCGGCAGGGCTTGGGCGGCATCCGTTGTGGGAACAAGCACTTTCCCGTTGACTACCTCATAATCGTCCATATTTTCAGCCGTGCTGGCGGGGATATATTTTTCCGGCACTTCCACATACAAGGTGTTCTCTAACAAATCCTGAAATTGCTTGCGGTACAAAGGAGAAAATGCCTCAGATACGGTGTAAACAGCGCCGCCAATTACCAAGATTCCCCCACAGGCAAGCAGGCTTTCAGACGCGCTAGCCTTCGCCAAAGAAATAAATTCTTCGCTTGTAATCGTTGTGGCCAACGCTCTGGTAAGCGCTGCCCCATTCAGCCACTCGGCTTTTTGGTTTTTTTCCACGGGAAGAAGCAGTTGCCCTTTCACATACGGACGCACACGGCGGGCTAAAAGCTCCACTTGCGCGGCATCACGGGAGGAGCCGGAGGCTTTCAGTTGCAGCACGCTCATAATAGCGGCGGCTTCTTTAGGGGAGTAGCGGAATTTACCTTTGTAATACTCTTTCGGCCCCTTATAATAAGCATACGAGGCCGCAACCGTGCCCGCCAAAAAGCGGAAATCTCGCGCATATTTAGGGTTTTCCACATACTTAACCAGCTTGGCGGCTTCTTCCGGCGCCAAATTTTCCGCATGATAGGCTAGCACCAACCGCACAAAGCGGGGCGGGATATAATTGGTATGTTTTGGGTTAAAAGAGGCGTTTTCTGCCATAAAGTTTAGTAATGGCATAAAATCGCGCCGTTCTTTTAACATGTCGTTGAGAATGTTAACATCAAAAACAAAGTCTTTTTCTTCTAATTGGTCGTCCTTTTCAAACAAAAATACGTTTTCCAAATGTCTTACATCAATCGCGGGAGTGAAAGCTTTTCCGTTAGGGCCTTTAGGCAAACCGGCTGTCAGCTCCCCTTGTTTTCTTTTGCGCAACGGGGCGGCATTTTCCGCTTGTGTTTGTTGGGCTATAGAAATCCGTGTATCCATATTCACGAAAACCGGATTCAAAGATTCCTTCCCCAGTTTCATATTCGATTTTTTACCAACAATTTCTACGGTTTTGGAACCGAATTTCACATCTTTCCCGTCTCTAATCCACACCTCTTTATCCTTCTCGCGCATCAGGCCGTAGGTTCCTTGCGCGTCTGCCAACAGGCCAAAAGTTTTGTATAACTCCATAAAATGGGGAGCTTCTTTTTGGGCTCTGGTACCGTCTAAATAAGCATAATGCTCCATAATATTGTGATAAGCAAGGGCAAGCACTTCTTTTAATTGCGCTTTCTGGCTTTGATTCAGGTTGCCCCGTTCTTCACGCAGGGCTAATATCCGTACACATTGGGGCCTAAACCATTGGGCATTTTTTGCATCACTTAACATAGCCTGAATATTGCAACCAGCCCCCGCCTCGGGGTTTTTCCCAGCGGGGTTATGGGACGCATAAACAGTTATGCAAGGGGTCAAGCAAGCTACCAGTAAAATAATTAGTTTTTTCATAGAAAAGAACGCTCCTTACTCTTATTGTAGTGGTTATAAGCCAAAATGTCAAATAAGGGGCCGGAAAAACATAAAGCTCCGTTTGGCAAATACCGCCCCTTGGGCACAAAAAACCCGCCGTTAGGCGGGTTGTTAAGAGGGTGCGCATACCGCGTTTATGCGCCTAAAATAGTAAAGGCCCCGAAGGGCCTTTACTAAAACAGATATTTAATTTTTTAGAACTCAAACGCAATCGTCACTTCGCCGCCGAAGCCTTCGCGTTTACCTAATTGGCCGTAAACGGTCAGTACGGAGTGCAACGGCAGGAACGTATCTTTGTTATGATAGGACAGGACCAACTGCCCGCGCCCGCTCATACCTTTCATAGAGGCGTCGCTGCTCTTTACGTTTTCCACCGTCACGGTAGATTTGCCGTCCATTTCGTAAATGGCGCTGGCACCGACGGACGGAATTACGCCGTTTAAGTCCAACGAGTTGAACGTATAATCACCGCCGAAGCGCAAGGCCATACTTTGCAAGGTGTCAAATTCAATTTTCTGGTCCAAATCGTCGGTAATATCGTCAGACGCTTTGCGTTTCCAGTTAAAGTTGGCAAACATGCTCAAGTCATCCAACGGGTTTTCCACTACGCCCGCGCTGGCGCCGTAGTACATCCCTTTGCTCTTAAAGCTGGATAACAGTTCGTCCGATTTGAACTTGGCATCCATATAGCCGGCTTCCACCGTGGCTTCCAAGCGGCCCGTTTCGCTATAGCGCACAGAGGTCATCAACCCGCCGCCAAACACGCTGGCATCGCCGGTCACTTTAATCGGGTAGGTTTCGTAAGAACCGCCGGCATATTTAGCAAACAGCCCTAATGCCCAATCGTTCGTCAATTTCTTCCAAGCGCCCGCTTGCATCAGGCCGGAGTCCAAATCAAAACCGCTGCCCGTTTTATAGCGGGTGTGGTGATAACCGCCGTTTACAAAGGTGCTCTGTTCGGTTTCGTTCTTCCACAAATCATTCAAGGTTTTGGTGAGCATTTCCGGCCCTTCGCTGATTAACGCCAAACCGACTAACGGCAACTGGCCGTAAACTTCGGCATTGGCTTTATCTTTTGTGCTGATAAGGGTCCAGTTCACGTCCGTGCTGCCGGAACCTCTGGTGGCGGTTAAATCGTAAGAATACACGCCTACTTTTTTCTGGGTCAGCACAATGCCGCTGCTCAGCAAGTCATACACGTTTCCGCCTTCGCCCACCTCGGTTAGGTCCGTCGTGCTTTTGGTAGTGACCACTACTTTGGAACCTTCCCGCATGGCGGTTTTATCTAATGCCATATAGGCTTTAACGTCAAAATCAAAATGCAAGTCCGTGTTAAAGTCTGCATTAATGGCCCACCAAGGGTAAAAGTTTTTGAATTGGTTTTTATTGGTAAACGTACCAATCGTGCGGTCAAACACCAAGCGGTTGGTGGTAGCACCCACCGTGTTGTTGCCGCCGTAAATAACGGCCGTCGGGTCCAATTCCACCTTGTTGCGCAAAATAACGGTGTTATTGCGGGTGAGCATATTATCCGTCTTGAGCTCTGCCCCGTACACATAACCGCCGTATACTTTGCCTTTCAGTTTTACGTTATCCAAAACAACCGTATTGTTAGAGGCAGAATACACATCATCAATTTTTTCTGCTACTTCTGTAGATGTTTCCGCCGCAGCACCCGTCTTTGTTGTGGTGGTAGTGGTCGTCAGGCCTTCTTTTTTAACCGTTGTAGTAGTTGTGACAGTAGCCCCCGCTTCAGAGGTTTCATCCTTTGTAGTCGTATAATCCACTTCATTAATATATGCTGCAAAACCACCAAAAATGTTGGCATCTACGGTTTTTACGGAATCCCCGCCCGCAATAGAAACGGTGTTGCCGTCACTGTTCGTACCATTGAAAGACACTTCCACCTTGTCAGGCGCTTCTTCCGACGGGGTGGTATTGGTTTGGCTGTTGTAGGTCATGCTGGCCCCACCAAAAATGAGCCCTTTGTCCGCAGGGATATCCGTGGGCAACAGTTGGTTCGTGGAAAGTTTGGCAAAATCCAACGTATCCCCAAAGAATTTGCCGGACGCATTTGCCACCGTTAAATTGGAATTTGTAATGTTTACTTTGTTGCCGTTGGAGGTACCGGCCAAGTTGACAGTGGCGCCAACTTCACTAAAAGTATTGGTTAAATTATGCAAGTTTAAGGTGTTGTTTGCCACCGTAGCCCCAACAGGATTGCCTGATGTATCGTGGCCTAAGTGCATCAAAACGGAATAAACCGAGCCAGAAGCCAGCGTAGCATTATCCAACGTCATGGTATTGCCTTGCGCGTTGACAGAGCTGTTCATAACAGCCATAGCCATGGCGGCAACCGTACTGCCGTTTTTGATAATAACGGTGTTGTTATTCATATCAACGACAGAAGACGTGCCGTCCGTAATACCCGTGCCGATAAACGCCCCAAAGGCCATACCCACATTGGAGTGATCAATAATAACGGTGTTATTGTTGGAGGTTGCCGCACCAGACGCACCCATCACCATACCGGCGACGGTAGAATCTTTTACCAGTACATAGTTGCCGCTGGCATTGGTGCCTATTACACCGTCCGTAGCTTCAATATCGTCTGCCGTTAAGCGGTGTTCCGTGTATCCGCCGATGACGCTACCCTGCACCACGGCGCCGTCCTGAATAATAACAGTGTTATTATTGGCAGAGCCTTTGGCAAAATTGGTATAGCCGCCATACACCATGCCGCCATAAGTGGCAGCCGTGGCGCCGGGGGCGGTATAATTATAAAAACTAAGGCTTCCGCCGCTGATAGTGACGGAGTTATTGTTGGCCGAATAATCACCAAAACGGTCCGTACTGTCTAACAGGAGGGAAGCCCCACCGATTACATTTCTACCCTGTAGGTTCGTGCCCGTCATGCTTACGGAGCTGTTGGTGACGTTATTTCTGTACGCAGCACCGCCAGCCACATACGCGCCGTAATGTTCTTGGCTCAAGACCGGTGTTTGAAACGAATCATGGGTGACAGAATCGTAAACTTTTTGGGCAGTGGCATCATTATTAATATTGATGTTTTTGCCGTTTACCGTCATGGAAGCGCCATTAATCGCCCCCATATCCACCGAGCCGGCACCAACAATAGCCAACGGGTTATTATCGTTGGAATCATCTATAATTTCACGGTCGTGGTTTTGGCCGTCCCAGTTTATTTGAAGATCTTGTGCCGCCTGCACAAACAAAGGTGCAAACAACACACAAAAAACTGCAGTGAGAAACTTTCTCATTTATCCTCCAATTTATATGTATAAAAAAAGCAGTATATCCCTATTATACAGAATTTAAGCCAAAAGGAAAGTTTTTTTGCAAAAATAATAGTTGCCTTTCCCCTCCACCGCCCCCAACATCCGCTCTGCACGGGGCGGCCGCATGGCCCAATGGGTAAAACTAAATGGGGTAATATTTTTTGGCAATTACACCCTAAAACCTTTGCGCGGACGGAAAGCCCCGCCTAAACCGCAAAACCCAGCCGGACCGACTGGGTTTTATACAAAGGCTTATTCAAATTCTTCTTCGCCCACATCACCCGATGAGGACGATTCTTCCGCCGCGCCCGCGGTGGCACCATATTCGCCCGGCGCATAGCGTTTAGGCTTTTGCCAAAGGCGTTTTTCTTTTTTATAGTCGCCGTCGTTAGGTACACCGGGCACTTGCGGCTGTTGGCGGTCATCATAAAAATAAATATTTTTTTGGTCTTGGGACGGCTCCAAATTAAAAATATATTCCGATTCCACCACCGGCGGCGCCTCGCGGCGTTCTTTTTCGGCCTGAGGGGCAAGGTCGGACAGGTAATCTTCTTCCGTTAAATAAATTTTACGGTTGTATTTTGCTTTACGCGCATTACCGGTGCACGCGGCCAACAAACCCACGCACAATAACAATGCAATCACTTGGGACCATGTTTTCATAGATTCTCCTTAAATTTTCCTTTCACCTGATAATATAATGTTTTCCAGCAGGCACGCAAGCGTGACCGGCCCCACCCCACCCGGCACCGGGGAAACTTTACACCCCTTAGCCAGCAGGGCGGCGGTGTCTGCATCCCCGCACAAAGCGCCGTTGGGCGATAAGTTGGTGGCAATATCAATGACCGTACTGCCGCCGCACACCATATCCGCGCGCAACAGGCCCGCTTTGCCGGCGGCGCAACAAATTAACTGCGCGCCCGCCAAGGACTGTTTCAAATCCTGCGTTTTGGTATGGCAGATTTTTACTGTGGCATTTTGGCACGTCAGCAAATGTGCCAGCGGGCGGCCCACGGTGGGGGAACGGCCGATTACCGCGGCTTCCACTCCCTCCAAGGGAATATGGTGGTATTGGAGCAACCGCACCACGGCCCGCGCCGTACAAGGCACAAAACCGGAAAGGTGTTCCACTTCCTGCCATGTTTTACACAAAAACAAATTACCCATATTGGCGCAAGACATACCGTCTATGTCCTTTTCCGGCGCCAGTACGCGCTCATAGCCGCAGGCCGCCAACTGCGGGGGCAACGGCCGCGCGATTAAAATAGCATCTACCAACGGGTCTTTAGAAGCGCTGGTTAGCATTTCCAAAAATGCTGCCGCGTCCATATCGGCCGATAACGGAAAAACGCGCGCTTCCACCCCTAACTTTTGGGCGGCCTGCACCTCTTTATGCAAATACACATACGCGGCGTAATCGTCCGCATTACCATAGGCATAGAGCTTGAGCGCGCGGCCCAATTTACGGCGCACGGCTTCCGCCCGCTCCGGCAGGCTTTGGCGTATAGTTGCGGCAAGTGTTTTTCCTTCTAAAAGCATATTACGGATATTTTACCAAATTTTAACGTCCGGCCCGAGGGGGCGTTATTCTTCGCTTATTTTAAGCATGGAAACAAAGGCTTCCTGCGGAATGTTCAGGCTGCCGATAGACTTCATGCGTTTTTTACCTTCTTTCTGTTTTTCCAACAGTTTGCGCTTGCGGGAAATATCCCCCCCATAACACTTGGCAATTACGTCTTTGCGGAAGGCGGGAATAGTTTCGCGCGCAATTACTTTGCCGTTGACGGCGGCTTGCACGGCTACTTCAAACTGTTGGCGGCCGATAAGCTCTTTTAACTTGGCGCACAACGCGCGGCCCAGCGTTTGGGCCTTGTCTTTATGCACCACCACGGAAAGCGCATCCACCGGAGTACCGTGCAGTAAAATTTCCATAAGTACCACGTCCGAACTGCGGAAACCGGCCACCTCGTAATCAAACGAAGCGTACCCCTTGGAAACGGATTTTAACTTATTGTAAAAGTCTATCACCATTTCCCCCATAGGCATTTCGTACTTCACAATGACACGCTGGTTGGAAAGGTGGTCCAAATTCATAAACGTACCGCGTTTTTCTTTCAGCAGGGTCATGACCCCGTCCATAAATTCAACCGGCGTGACAATGGTAATGTGGATGACGGGCTCTTTGATGTCTATAATATCGCCGTGCGGCGGGAAGTTGGCCGGATTATCAATAATTTTATAGCCCGGGTCGTCCGTAGCGTCCGGCAAGGCGGAAAGCTCCTGCGGGTGCGTTTTGCGCGGCGTAAATTTAACGTGATACACCACGTTGGGAGAGGTGGCAATCAACGATAAATTAAACTCTCTTTCCAAACGCTCTTTTACAATTTCTATATGTAAAATGCCCATAAAACCCAAGCGGAACCCAAAGCCCAGCGCTTTGGAAGTTTCGCTCTGGTAGTGGAAAGAAGAATCCGACAAATTCAGTTTTTCAAGCGCCGTACGCAAGAGGGGAAAATCGGTAGTTTCTATGGGAAAGATACTGGCAAAAACCACCGGTTTGGCGTCTTCGTACCCCGGTAAGGGCGTTTGGGCCGGGCGCTCGGCCAACGTGACGGTATCCCCCACTTTTACTTGGTGGATATCTTTAATACCGGCCACCACATAGCCTACTTCCCCCGCGCTTAACTGTGCGTCTTTATGCAGTTGTTTGGGGGTCATATAGCCCAGTTCTTCAATTTTATAGGTTGCACCGGAGGACATAAACCGGATGGTTTGCCCCGGTTTTAAGGTGCCGTCCACCATGCGCACATACATAATTACGCCGCGGAAAGCATCATAAAAAGAGTCAAAAATCAGGGCGCGCACGGGGGCGTTTTCATCCCCTTGCGGGGCGGGAATATCCGCAATAATGCGGTCCAGCAGGTGTTCTATCCCCAGCCCAGTTTTGGCGCTGACGCGCTCCGCCTCAATGGGCTCGCCCAAAATATCCCACAGTTGTTCTTCGGACGCGTCCGCATCCGACTGGGACAAATCCACCTTGTTCATAACCGGGATAATGGTAAGCCCTAATTTTTTGGCCAAATGAGCGTGCGCCACCGTTTGCGCTTCCACCCCTTGCGAGGCATCCACCAACAGCAGCACCCCTTCGCACGCGCGCAAAGAGCGGGCCACCTCGTAGGAAAAATCCACATGGCCGGGGGTGTCAATCAAGTTCAAAATATAATCTTTATATTTAATGCGTACCGCTTTGGCTTTAATGGTAATGCCGCGTTCGCGTTCTAGGTCCATACCGTCTAACAGTTGGGCCTGCATTTTGCGCTTGGGCACGGTGCCGGTGTCTTCCAAAATACGGTCCGAAAGGGTGGTTTTGCCGTGGTCAATATGTGCCACGATAGAGAAATTACGAATCTTCATTTTTGTTTTGCTCAATTAAATTGCGTATATCTTCCGAACTGCCCATTAAAAGTGCAGCTTGGGCAAGGTCGGAACAGGTTTCAAAATTCAAATTGCGGATGTTGTTTTTTACGCGCAAAAACATACGCGGTGTGACGGATAAAGCGTCTATTTCCAACCCCAACAACAGGGGCAACATTTTGGAATCAGAGGCCAGCTCCCCGCAAATGCTTACCTTCTTGCCGCGTTTATGCGCCGTTTGGATAATTAAATTCAAGGTGCGGATAACCGCCGGATGGCAAGGGTCGTACATGTGGGCCACTTCTTGATTAATGCGGTCCACCGCTACTAGATATTGTATCAAGTCATTGGTGCCGATGGAAATAAAATCCAATAAGCCAATCATGCCGTCTAAGGCCATAGCGGCGGCGGGAACCTCTATCATGGCCCCCAGCGCCACCCGATTGACCGGCTTTTTGCCCTGCGCTTCCAGCTCTTTCAAAACGCGGTCGTACGCGGCGCGCACATGGCGGACTTCTTCTACCGAAGACACCATGGGAATCATCATGCGCACTTGGGCGGGCACTTCACACGCGGCACGCAAAATGGCCCGCAGTTGGGTGTGCAAAAGCTCCGGATTTTTTAGAAACAGCCGGATACCCCTGCACCCCATAAACGGGTTTTGCTCAAATTCAAATTCGTCCAGTGGGAACTGCGGCATTTTGTCGCCCCCTAAATCCGCCAAGCGGATAGTGACCGGACGCATATCAAAGCGTTTGGCAATAGACAAGTACATTTGGTACTGGTCTTCTTCCGCCGGCGGCACGGGGGTATTCATATATAAAAATTCCGTACGCAGCAGGCCCAATCCGTCCGTAATCAGCTTTTTATTTTCTTTGGTATCGGTGCGGGGGTCAAAATTTACAAACAGTTTCAGCGGGTGACCGTCTTGCGTGATAACCGGCAAATGGTTAATGGTTTTCAGCAACGCTTCCGCTTTTTTGTTTTCCCGCTGGATTTTTTTATAATTAGCCAGTGTATAGCGGTCCGGGTTGATAATGAGCAGGCCGTTATCTCCGTCCACAATGACGGTATCACCATTTTGGATTTTTTTAGTGGCGTTGGAAAGCCCTACCACCGCGGGCATTTTAAGGCTTTGCGCCAAAATGGCCGTGTGGCTGGTTTTGCCGCCCACATCCGTACAAAAACCGAGTACTTGATTTTCTTGCAGGTTAATCGTATCGGAAGGATACAAATTATGGGCAATTAAAACGGACGGCTTTTTAATGGAAGCCAAAAATTCGCCTTTGTCCCCTTCCAAATTTTTAGCTAGACGCTTGCCTACATCAAAAACGTCGTTGCGGCGTTCCTTAAAAAAGGGGTCTTCTATTTTTTCAAAACTGGTGGCGAGCTCCTGCAAAGTAATAAAAATAGCCGCTTGGGCCGAAAGATGTTCGTCCAAAATTTTATGGCGTACGGATTGGTGCAAGGTGGGGTCTTGCAAAATGAGTTTATGGGTGGACATTAGCTGGGCATATTCCGGCCCCAAGGTGGCATAGACCTTTTTTTCACAGCTGTCCAGCTCGCGCATGGTATTTTCCACGGCGGCTTTCATTTTGGCAAGCTCGTTTTTGGCTTCGCCCGCCTCTACATATTGGCGGGCAACGGCAAAAGAATCCCCCGGCAAAATAACAGCCGGTCCGATAGACACACCGGGGCTGGCCCCCACGCCTTTTATTACAAACATACCCATCCTTTAGTATTCTTCGTTAAATTTTTCGTCAAAAAGTTGTTTGAGGGCATCCAGCGCCGCGCGTTCGTCGGCACCGTCGGCCGTCAGCGTAATACTGGCGCCATATTCCGCCGCCAGCATCATCACCCCCATAATGCTTTTGGCGTTTACTTTTACATCATCTTTCGCAATAGTAATATCGCAATTAAATTCGCCCGCTTTTTGCACAATCATCATGGCAGGTCGGGCGTGTAAGCCTGAACGGTTGGAAATTTTAACAGTTTCCGTAATCACTTAGTTCCCCTTTTTATAAATAGCACGCAATATTAAAAATAATCACTGCCGCCAAATACAAATACATATTAGGCACTTTTAATTTGCGCGTTAAAAAACTGATTATTACAAAAAACAACACCAATATAGCGCGGGTAATAAAATGCACATCCAGCGCTAAATTTTTGAAATAATAATACACCCCAAATAAAATAAGTCCGGCTGAAAGCACCAGCCCCAAGCGTTTGGCATTGTAAATGGTTTTGTTCCAATCAAATTTAGTCAGCCCGAAGCAAGTTTTTTCGTCGGAATTATAGCCAATGGTAATACCCTCCCACCGCACAAACAGGGCCACGCTGTTATATACAAAAAAGGCAGCGGCTCCGGCGCAAAAAGCATCCAAAGGCAGCGGGTTTTCCAATAGCTCAATTTCAAAAAAGTTGACCCCTAAACACAGCCAGATAAAAATGGCAAGCAGTAAGGTCAGCGGTTTTAAGGTTCCCCAAAACAAGCGGTCCCCAATAGACGCCGCCGTAATGGAAAGCCCGCGCCGCGCACCGGTCCACTCGGCCACGCGCTCCTTAAAATCGGTCACGCTTTTTGCCTGCGCTACGGCTTCTTCCTTTTTAGCCAGCGCCCCAATGCAAAAAGAGGCCATAACAGGCTGGGTGTTAAAGGTATCCAGATAGCGGGTAGTCACCGCGGGCAGAGCCTCTTTATCTTGTGCATACAAATGGGAGAGAAAGGGCATCATAATATAAGTAAGCCCCAAATTTTGGAATTTTACATAATTCCACCCCGTTTGTAAGAAAAACGAGCGTAAAAATAAACGCAAGTGCATGGAAAAATTCATCATACGCTACCTTGTTTTTAACCGGAATGCCGGAATTAATGTAGCCAGCCCAATCCACGGCACCGCCATATAAGCAAACTTAAACGCCGCATACGCTTTAAGCGGAATATACGCCACAATGTTATACATCAGCTGGGTGCAAATCCACGCGCAAACGGAAACAAAAATTAAATTCATTAAAAACACCGTTAACAACAGCCACGCCACCGTGCGGCCAATAGCCCGCGGGTGCGCCGCGGCATTTTTTTCCAAAAAGACCATCAATTTGAAGCGGGTTTTGCGCAGCCAGCGGTCCAACTGGGCATATAAAATACCAGCCAGTACGCCCAGAAAAAAGCCAAAATACAACTCAATCCCCAACGAGTACAAAATCATGGGGATAGCCGCCGTCATCACCCCGCTGGGCGGGATAACGCCGCCTAATGGGGAAATATCCACAAACAAAAGCTCTGCAAATACACCCACTTGTATACCGGCCATTAAATCTCCGGTAATCAGGCCAAACAACGGCCCCGCAATAATCGGGCGGGAAATAAGCCATTGCCCCGCGTAAGTAGTATCCAGTTCCAACAAGGCCGCCAGCAAGCAAAGCACAATGATAGATGCGGTCATGGCAATACAGCCTCCAACGAGATGGATTTAGAATTTGGCACCGCGCGGGTTTCTATATTTAAGCCCAATGTTTTGAAAATAGACAACAGGCGTTTATCCTGCTCGTCCAAAAACACATTGTCATCCAGCTTTTGCGCGCCCTGCTTAAAGTGCATACCGCCAATGTTTAAGGATTTTACTTTTAGCCCGTCTTCCAGTAGCGGCATCACATCCGCTAGCGAAGCGGCCAACAGAAAAATCTTTTTGGCGGAATGTTCTATATAATCTTTACAGCGGTGGGCGTCCAACACGGTTAGTTCATATTCGTACGGCAAACTAAGGCGCAAGAGCCCCTCGTTGAAATTTCCCTGTGCTTTGGGTGAGCGGGGAATTAAAATTTCATCAACGTTTAGCTCCGGCAACCATGCTTGCACAATTTGCCCGTGGATCAGCCGGTCGTCCACGCGCGCGAAAACGATAGGCATTATAATCCTTTAATCAACAGTTCCGTGGCGTTAATAACGGCGCGTTTACCGTCCGCTTCAATTTTTTCTGCCAATTCTTTGGCGGATAATTTTTTGCGGTTGTTTACCGCGGTCAATAGCATACTCAAATTGAGCCCCGTAATTACGTTGCATTTGGGGTTATCTTTGCTGGCGGTCAGCGCCACATTGGTAGCACTGCCCCCAAAAATATCCGTTAGAATAACCGCCCCGTCCGGACAGTCCTTCAGCAACGCTTTCAGTTTAGCCGCTTCTTCTTCCACCGAAGATGCCGCCGCGATAGACAATGTTTCAAAATCGTCCGGCGTTTTGCCGATAATTTGCGCCGTGGTGTTTAACATTTCCCGCGCTAAATTGCCGTGGGTGACTAAAATAATTTTTACCATAATTAAATTCCTATATCCCTATGAAATTCAGAAGCCGTCAGCCCCGCCTTGCGCAGGCGTTGTGCCAGCTCGTGCGCCATAAACACACTGCGGTGGTGCCCGCCCGTGCAACCCATGGCGATAGTTAAATAACTTTTACCTTCCTTTATATACTTTGGTATCAAATATTTGATAAGGTCCGCAAATTTTTCAATAAATTCGCCGGTTTCCTTAAAAGACATAATATAATCCTGTACGGGTTTATCCAAACCTGTTTTTTCCTTCAGCTCTGCAATATAATACGGGTTTGGCAAAAACCGCACGTCCATCACAATATCACAATCTTTCAAAATGCCATGTTTGAAACCGAAAGACACTACGGAAATTTGCATATCGTCTTCCCGCTTGGATTCCAACAGTGCGGAAAGTTTTTCTTTTAGTTCGCCCAGTTTTAAGTCGGACGTATCTATTACCTTATCGGCCAAAACCTGAATGGGGCTTAACAGTTGCCGCTCGTGCGCAATAGCCGCGGCCAGTTTTTTGTGCAAGGGGTGTTTGTGTTTCGTTTCGGAAAACCGCCGGATTAAACACTCGTCACCCGCGTCTAAAAAAATCACTTTGGGTACAAAATCGTTGCGGTTGAGGGTTTTTAACAGTTTGGGCATTTCTTTTAGGCTTTCCCCCTCGCGGATATCAATGCCCAATGCCACATTGTTTAAGTCTGCCCGACCGGAAACATATTCAATAAAATTGCCAAATAAAGCCAAGGGCAGGTTGTCCACACAGTAGAAACCAAAGTCCCCAAAAATTTTGAGTGCTTGGGATTTGCCCGCGCCGCTCATACCGGTAATAATAAAAATTTTGCGTTTATTTTTCATCTTTATTGGCTGTTTTTTTCATGCGGTCCAGAATTTTTTTGCTAAATTCTTTGGCCGAGAAAATCCCCTGAGATTTTAACCGCTGGTTTAAGGCGGCCACTTCTATCAGTACCGCCAAGTTGCGCCCCGGCGTGACCGGCAGCGTTAATGACGGTATTTCTACCCCTAAAATTTTGGTGGTTTTTTGGTCCACCCCCAAGCGGTCTATGCCGGTTTTTAACGGCGGGGTCAAAACGACTTCCAACTCTATATTCATTTCGTCCAATGTGGAGCCCACGCCAAACAACAGCTCCACATCTATAATGCCCAAACCGCGCACTTCCATATAATGCCGCAGCATAGCCGGACAAGACCCCACCAAAAAGCGGTTCCACCGCGCTTGCACTTCCACCACGTCATCCGCCACTAAAATATGGCCGCGTTTAATCAGCTCCAGCGCACATTCACTCTTGCCGATACCCGCCGCCCCGCGGATTAAAACCCCAATGCCGCTTACGCCCACCAGTACCCCGTGTATATGGGTGACGGGCGAGAGCTTTTCGTCCAACCAGCGGGAAAACGCCGCCAGAAAGGCCGACGAATCCAATGAGGTTTTTAAGACGGGCACATCCGCGCTTAAACACGCTTTTTTAATAGCGGGCAAAGGGTCCAAATCCGCCGCCATAATCACGCACGGAACAGACCCTTCGCTCAATAATTTTTCTACGTTTTGGCGCAATTTAGTTTTGTTGGCCCGCAGGCAGAACGCTTGTTCCCCCCGCCCAAACACTTGCACGGAGTGGGTGCGGAAATTATCCAAATGCCCGCACAAGGCTAGGCCCGGACGGTTTACGCTGGGTTGCGTAATTTCCCGATGGATATATCTTTTGCCGCAAACCAGCTCCAGATTAAGCCTCTTAATCTGGAGCAGTTCGCTAACCGTGACAGACTTTGTAAATTGCGCTATAACGCCTTCTTCCGGCAAGGCCGGTTATTTCTTTTTAATCGGTTTAATTAAACCGTAAGTGCCGTCCAACCGTTTGAAAATCAGGTTGATTTGTTTGGAATCTTCGTCTAAGAACATCCAGAAGGAATACCCCAAGCGTTCCATTTCATAAGCGGCATCTTCCGGATTCATCGGGGAAACTTCCACCTGTTTAATCACGGAGAATTTAACGTCGTTCTGCGGCAAGAGTACATGGTCCGCAAACGGGTTAATTTCGGCTACTTCTTTTACGGCTTTTTTGGCCACTTTGCGGGACTGCGCTTTGCTTTTTACTTTTTTAGCTTGGCTTTCCACTTTTACAGCAGCCGCATCAATGGCTTTATACAAATTGTCTTCCACGGCGCTGGCGGTCAGCGTGGTTTTGGCGCCGGTGTGTACAATAATTTCCGCGCGTTGGTTAATTTTCTTTTCCACCGAAATTAACACTTGCACAGAAACAATGTTGTCAAAAAAGTTTTCAATCTTGCTGACGCGTTCATTAATGTGTTTTTTAATGGCAGGCGTAAGTTTAATGTTTTTGGCAGTAATTTTGATATCCATAAAATGCCTCCGTATAGGAATTGCGAGTTTTCCCCGTATACTAATTAAACCATTAATAAAAAGGTGTGTCAACGCGTACGGACGTTAACGGATTTTACAACTCATTCAACAGGCCAAGGCGGCCTTTAGGCGGTGCATACTACCCGAAAGAAAATAGCGGTTATTTGATGTCCTCCCCTGCGGCTAATACTTATTGGTAGTATACGCCGGAGAACAAAAAAATCAACCCCTAAAAAATAAATTTGCTATGATAGGGTAAAGGTGCTATTCCTTTCGTTTTTAGTGCCGGATAAAACAGGGGCCGTTTCCCTGTACAATTTTAGCTGTTTTTGGAATCCCGCGAAGAACGGGATGCGCCGCACACCGCGGCACACATCACTCCAAAAACAGCCGTTTTGAAACACAACCCGTGCGGACTAATTACCCGCATAGGTTGTGTTGAATGCTTTTTGCCCTATTTTTATATGGCAAAAGGCTACGGCTGTTTGTTTCGGGTTAGTGATGTGGCTCGGGGCAAATGGCCGTTTTTGTTCTTCATTGGGGTTCAAGGAGAATCCCCATGAAAAACCCCGCCGTATCTGTATTAATTCCTGTATACAATGCCGAAAAATTTTTACCCGCTTGTCTGCGTTCGCTGCAAAAGCAGACATTTACAGACTTTGAAGTGCTCTGTATCAACGACGGTTCTAAGGACCAATCACAAAAAGTCTTAGAAAAATTTGCGGCGGATAACGCACATTTTCGCTTTATAAACCAACCGAATGCCGGAGTGGGGGCAACCCGCAACCGGCTTTTGCAAGAAGCGTACGGTACATTTATAGCTTTTGTGGATGCAGACGATTGGGTATCCCCTACCTATTTGGAAGACCTGTACACCGCCGCCCAAAAAAATCAGGCGGATATAACGCGGTGTTTCTTTAAGGAATGGAACGAACAAACGACACCGTTGTAAAACGCGCATTCATCTATTTGCAACGGGATAAAGAATTTTGCAACTGCACTGGGCGTTGGAGGATAAACCTTTTCTTGATGTTAGCGGGACGCTTTGGCACAAAAAGATTTTCTTTTTGGGCAAAAGTATTCCGTTAAAAACCATAAAAAACCCCGCGTTAGCGGGGTTCTTAAATTTATTTTGCGTTCACCATTTTGGCTCTGGATACATCGCCTTTCTTATCCAAGAAATACAAATATCCTTTTTCTTTTTTGATGCCGCATTTTTCAACTTTCTTCGGCTTGCCGCCTTTTTTGCCGCCGCGGGCCATTTGCACACGGGCGATATCACCGTCTTTGTCAATGTAGTACAGGAAGCCGTCTTCGCGTTCCATTCCAACTTTAAGCACTTTTTCTGCCATGTGAAATATCCTCCTTTCTAAGGAAAAACAGTCTTACAGAAAAAGTCTAATAAAAAAACAAATACTTTGCAAGCAGTTTTTTCCGTCTATGTTCCGAGGAGGTCTTTTTCTCCCGCCTTTTACCCGCCACAAAATGCGCGCCCGATACCCCTTCCGCCTTATATAATGTATAGGGAAATGGTATAATGGGAATATATCTGCCTAAAGGGGACTGTATATGTATTTGAAAGCAATAGAAATTATCGGTTTTAAGTCATTTGCCGACAAATCCCGTCTGGATTTTGAAACCGGCATTACCTGCGTAGTAGGGCCGAACGGGTGCGGCAAATCCAACGTGATTGACTCCGTGCGTTGGGCCATTGGCGAAATGAGCTGGAAGTCCCTGCGTTCCTCCTCCATGGTAGATATTATTTTTAACGGAACCGCCAAACGCGCCCCCTTAAATATGGCACAAGTCAGTATGGTGTTTGATAACGCCACGCGCCAACTGCCGCTGGATTTTGATGAAATTACCGTCACGCGCAAAATTTTCCGCACCGGAGAAAGCGAATACTTTTTGAACAAAGTACAATGCCGTCTGCGTGACATACGTGATTTATTTTTGGATACGGGCATTGGCGGGGAAGGCTACGCCATTATTGACCAAGGCGGGGTGGATACCGTGCTGGCGGCCTCGCCGGAACAGCGCCGCGAAATGTTTGAAGAAGTAGCCGGTGTATCTAAATATAAAGTAAAGCGGGAAGAATGTATTAAGCGTTTGGAACGCGTGGATTTGGATTTGGCCCGTCTGGCCGACACGGTGGCGCTGATAGAAGAACAAATCAAAAAGTTAGACAGTGAAGCCAAAAAAGCCCGCCTGTACCAACGCTACCGCGAAGAATTAAAAGAAAGCGAAATTGCCATTTCCGTTTGCTCCATTAAAGAATCCGACCAGACGCTTGCCCGCCTGTCCAGCGAGTTGGAACCGGTGGTCCGGCAACTGGCCGATTTGGACAACCGCATCTCCGCACAAGAAGGGCAAACCGCCGCGCTGGACTTAAATTTAACCCATAAACAAAAAGAAGCCAGTGCCTTTAACGAAAAAATTTCCGCCTGTAAATACCAAGTGGGTTTGTTGGAAGGCGCTATTAAAAATTGTGACAATTTAACCACGGAGCTGACCAACCAATTAGCCGCCAGCGGGGCCGAAGCCCAACGCGGGCAGAGCCGTATTGCAGAACTTGGGCCGGCACTCACCCGCTTAAAAGAACAGCTCCAAACGGTTGCCAAAGAGCTGGAACCGCTCCAAGAAGCATATAACCAAAAAATAGCCGCCGCCCAAAAACTGGAGCAGGATTTACGCCAAGCCGACGAGGCCGCCCAACGCGCGAGTAGCGAGCGCATGCGGCTGGTGCAACGGCAAATGGAAGTTTCCAATAAAATTTCTATTGAAGAATCTTCCGCCCAGCGCGAAAACGAAGATTTAATTACGCTGGAAAAATCCAACCAAACCGCACAAAACTCGCTGGCCGGATTAGAACAGGCGGCGCAGGAAATCCGCGCCCGGCTGGAAGAAAAACGCCGTGCGGCCGAAAGCGCCAAAGCCGCCATCACCGCCGACGAAGAAAAACTGCGCGCCCTGCAAAACGCACGCGCCGCACTGAACGAAAAACTCTCCGGCGTAAAATCCGCCCGCGCCGCGTTGGCCGCCAAGTTGGAACTCATCCAAACCCAAGGGAAAAATGACCCTTACTGGGTAGGCGTGCAGACCGTCACGCAAAGCGGTATCGGCGGTATCAAAGGCACCTTGCGCAAAGCCTTAAAATATCCGGCTGAGTTAGGGGTGGCGGTGGAAGATGCGTTCGGCAAATATTTAGATGCCGTTTTGTGCGAAAACGCCGCCGCCGCGGACACCGCAATTGCCAAACTGAAAGAACACGGCAAAGCGCGCGCCAAATTTATCATTTTGCCGCAAGTGCCGCAAACGGCAGCGCAGAACGGCACCTTAAAAGCACAGCTTACTTATGCGCCGGAATTGGAAAATTTAATTAATTTTATTGTGGGCGGATACAACTGCCCGACGCAAGGCGAAGTGCGTGACACCTTTTTTGTGGCCGGCGGGGCCGCGGGTGTAAAAGCGCCGGAAGCCTACTGGGGGGAAGAAGAATCCGTCCGGCGGCAGGCGCAGGAACGCGCGCAGGAAGAAGAAGCCGTCAGCAAAGAAATTATTGCTAATTACGATTTACTTTCCAAGGCGGAAGAAGCCTTGCGCCAACAACGCGCCAAATATCAGGAAGAATTACTGGCGCAAAATTCTGTACGCAACGAGCTTTCCAACAAGGAAAACGAAGTCCGCCAAACGCAAGCCCAGCTGGCCCGCGCGGCGGCCCGCAAGCAGGAAATGACGGCCCGTTTGGAAAGCCGCAAACAGGCCGCTGAAACCTTAAAAAAGACGTTGGACGAATTAAAAGCCCAACAGGACGGTCTGGTGCGGCAAGCGGAAGAATCCACCGCCCGCAAAGCCGCACTCCAACAGGAAGGCGAAAACTTAAAAGCGCAAATTAGTGCGTTAAGTTCCACGCTGTACGAAGTAAAAATCAAAAAAAATAATGTAGAGCTGGATTTGAAATCCACCGATTTTGAATACCGCGCCTTACTGGACGGCGAAGGCAAACGCAACGAAAAAACAGCCGCCGCCAACGCGCGCTTAAAAGCGTTGGCGGACGAAAAACTTGCCACACAAGCCAAACTGTCCGCTGAGCGCGACACGTTGGCCAAACTGGAATTGGACGAACACCAACTGCGCCAAGAATTAGAAGCCCTTAAAAAAGATTTCAGCGATAAAACCGCCGCGCTCAACGCCACCAAAAAACAACAGGCGGACTTAACCATTAAAAAGAATGATTTGGAAAACGCCCTCTCCAACGCGCGCCGCCAACGCACCACGGTTGTAAACAACCTGTTTGAAAGTTGGAACATCACGCCGGAAGAAGCCGCTATGAATTTTGGCGATAAACCCGTGGATTACGAGCGCGTAAAAATGATGCGCAAACGCATAGAAAATATGGGGGCCGTCAATATGACCGCTCCGGAAGAATACGACGCGCTGACCGAGCGGCACACCTTCTTGAAAACACAAATTGGGGATTTGGACTCCGCCAAAAAAGACTTAAAGTCCGCCATCAATAAAATCAACCAAACCACGCGGGAAAACTTCAAATACACGTTTGACCAAGTGCGTATGCACTTTAGGAACATTTACCAAACGCTGTTCCGCGGCGGCGAGTGTGATTTGGTGCTCACCCAGCCGGAAAATCTGCTAGAAACCGGCATAGAAATTTACGCCCAGCCGCCGGGCAAAAAACTGCTTAACATTTCGTCTATGTCCGGCGGAGAAAAGACGCTCACGGCGCTTTCGTTATTATTTGCGTTCTTTACGCACAATCCGTCCCCGTTCTGCATTATGGACGAAGCAGACGCCGCGCTGGACGAAGCCAACGTGGAGCGGTATGTAAACCTGATTAAAGAGTTTTCCAAAACCACGCAATTTATTGTCGTCACGCACAACAAGCGCACCATGGAATCGGCCCGCATGCTGTATGGGATTACCATGGAAGAAAGCGGTGTATCCAAAGTAATGTCTGTTAATTTGGAAGACCGCACTGTGGCCGGCATGCAAAAGAAAGAAGAAATTGAATCCATGGCGGAGGGATAAGTGAAGTACGGTGTATTTTCGGACCCACACGGGAATTTGGAAGCCTTAACGGCCTGTTTGGACCGCCTGAAAAAAGAGGGCGTAAGCCATTACATTTGCTGTGGGGATTTGATTGGCTACGGGCCGGACCCGGAAGAATGTGTCAAGCGCGTACGGGCGCTTAAAAATCTGGTGTGTGTGATGGGCAACCATGACGCCGTTTTTGTACTGCCGGAGCTGGAAAGTTTCTTCAATCGGGAAGCCGCCTTGGCCTTAGATTATAGCCGCAGTAAAATGAGTGATGAAAGCGTGCGCTATGTAGCCACCCTGCCCAAAAAATACCAAGGGAAAAACTTTACCGCCGTACACGGCACGCCGCTAGACCCCATTAAAGAGTATTTTTCCAGTTGCACCCAATTTAAGGTGAATTATCCGCTTTGGAAAGGGCAAATTTGCTTTGTGGGGCACACCCATTTGCCGTTTTTTATCCGCGGGAACGCAGAAGAATGCGGCATTTTCTTAAACCGCAAGGCCGATTTTACCGTAAAGTTGGACCCGTCCATGCGCTATGTTATCAACCCCGGCTCCGTGGGCAAACCGCGCGATAATGACCCGCGGGCCTCGTTTGGCATTTGGGACACGGCGGCCGGCACGTTCCGTTTTATCCGCCAAGCGTATGATTTTCACCCCACCCAGCAAAAAATGCTTGCCGCCAAACTGCCCGCCTTTTTGGTGGACAGCCTGACCCTCGGCCTGTAATCAGCCGCGCTGCGTTTTTATTGCTCCTTTATATCTGTAGGCTGAACAAACGGCTCTCACGCACAGGCAAGCGGGATACTTAATGTTTAAGGCACGGGCGGAGTTTGGAACACAACCACGCTAAACCCGCGCCGCCCAACAGGCAAAGGGCCGTTTCAAACGGTAGGCGGTAGCGCCCGCCCGCACCAAAAAATACGGACGAAACGGCCCAAAAATATCCGGCAAACAACCCTAAAAAAACCGTTTCCGCGCGCCGTTTGTTTATCCACAAAATCACTATGCCCAATCCGGCCAATAGGGCGGTGGCTAACGTCTGCGCGCCGCACAAGCCCAACAACAGGTAATCCGCCCCGGTGCGTAAATGTTGCGTGGGGAGCGCGGTTGTTTTGTTTAGCTGATAGTCAAACTCCGCTTGGGAAAGGGGCGGCGTTCCCCTTACAATACGGCTGATTTGGGTGTAAGAACCGCCCAGTAAGGTTTTGGCTAACCAATACGGCGCGTGCGCCAGTTTATAGGGCCAAAATTTGCGCAACATGGGTTTGGCGTGCGCCAACAGCCACGCATCTTTTTGCGTGGGAGAAAATTGCCAAAATCCGGCCGGGAGCGCCTGATGCAATAACTGCTCGCCCCCTTGTGCATTGAGCCCGCTGGAGTGGCCAACGGCATCTAAATTCCAAAAATACAAATTATACGCGGCCGAGGAGTGGAACCCCGCATATCCGGCCTGACGGTAATTGCGCCATTGCCAAGCGCCAGTACAGGCCAGTATGGGCAGGCAGAAAACCAGCAGTGTACACGCGCATTGGCGGAGCCCGTGGCGGTACATTTTCAACCCCACCAACACGCCCCCCAAATAGAGCCAGTTATAAGCTACCGGACGCACAAAAATTGCCGCCGTTAAAAAGAGGGACGCCGCCAACAAGCGCGGCCATTTTCCGCTTTTTATATAACAGAGCGCGAAAAACAAAAATACCGTCAGCAAAAAAGCAAATAACACGTCCGAAAGCAGCGCGAACGAATACGCCAGTAAAACCGTGCTGAACGCGCAAAGCACGCCGGCCGCCCGCGCCGCAGTTTTGGATAAAAACACCGCCGCGCTATGGTATACGAGCGGAACTAGCGCCGTAATGAGCAGGATTTGCACGAACACCACCGCCCACGCACTTTGGCCGCTTGCCGCATAAATGAGGGCCAAAAATACCGGATAGGCGGGCGTGCGGAACGTAAGCGGGGCCCAAGAATAAGGGTCCGTTAATTGGCCGGAAGTAAGCAGGGTTTGGGCGGGGGCGGTGTAATACAGCGAATCCGGAAAGTGCAAAAAATCACTCCCTAGCGGATTAAAAGCCATCACATAAAAAAAGAGCCCCAGCCGCAACAGAAGTACGGCCAGCGTCAAATAAAGCAAAAATTTATCTTGAAAAATCTTACGCACCATATACAAAGTATACAACAAAAAACCCGCCTTTCGGCGGGTTCTAATTGTTTCAAATGGTGGACCTGACAAGGATCGAACTTGCGACCTCCTGCATGCCATGCAGGCGCTCTCCCAGCTGAGCTACAGGCCCTTCATAAAGCTAATTTCAAAGTGCTTCTTTCAAACTACATAAATAGTATATCAATTTTTTGGCGGTGTGGCAAGTTTTTTATTTTCCGCCTAAAATTTTATTTACGCCGTCCAATACAACCGGCGCCGTAATGGCCGCTAAACATTGGTCCTTTTCCGCATAGTTTAAGGCGCAACGGGTCATCCAATCTTCCAAAATGTTCATACAATTTTGGCACTTGGGGGAAGTGATATTCACATTTTGCGCATACCCCAAATACTGGGCCGAGGACGGCCCGAACAATACCACACTGCGCGTATGGGTTAAATTAGCCAAATGCACCATGCCGCTTTCCCCGTCCACATGGGCCAGTGCGCCGTCCAACACATAGGGCAAATCTTTTACCGCCGTTTTGCCCACTAAACAAACGTCCGCAAAATCAAAAGCTTGGCTTTTACTGCCCCCCAACTGCACCAGTAAAATATCCGGGTGCGCCTGCTTAAATAAAGCGGCCAACTCCCGCCACCGCGTTTGGGGCCAACAGCGCGTGGGGTGGCCGTGGGAAGTGTCCGTATTGGTATTAATTCCGTCGTGAATGGTAATATATTTTTTATCCGCCAGCCCCAACGCGGTCAGCAACTCCCGCTTGCGCTCAGGTGCTAGCACAATTTCCGCGCGGTCGTTTTGCCCCACCACAAGGCCAGTGGATAACCCTAAATTAGCCACACGGCTGGAGCCGTATTCCACCGTGGCATTGGCCCAATAGCCGTCCAAATACGGCGTATTTTCCGCAAACACGCGGCAAATACCCCGCATTTTTAACCCCTTTTCCAGTACCGGCACAAAATCCGGCGCCAGCTGCTCCACACGCGCGCGGTTTACATATTGGTAAATAAACACATGGCAGCCGGATATAATTAAATCAAAATCCCGCGGGAGATACTTGCGGTTTTGGAAACCGTTGATATAGGCTCCGTCCTGAAACAGTGCCTCCACCACGCTTTGGCTATCATAACAAAGGTAAATTTCCGCTTGGGGGAGTTGGGCGCGCAGAGCTTTCAAAAAAACGC
This sequence comes from uncultured Elusimicrobiales bacterium, assembly GCA_934662565.1. Taxonomy (GTDB): domain Bacteria; phylum Elusimicrobiota; class Elusimicrobia; order Elusimicrobiales; family Elusimicrobiaceae; genus Avelusimicrobium. Next base: position 140,743 of record CAKUKI010000004.1, on the reverse strand, counting down.
GCGTCATACACACGTCCCCAATGCCTCCGCGCACATGCACCAGTACCCGCAAACGCGGGCTGACTACCGCTTTATGCGTAAGCGCACGCAGGGAAAGTTTCATTTGGTTTTTAAGTTGTTTGCGGCCCCGGTGCAAGCAAACAGCCAAACGCACCAAACTGCTTTTTTGGGCAGACAAATTCACTAATTGTTGGGCTTGCAACGCGGCTAGGCGCAGGCGGTTGATAGGTTCCACGGGGTATCTCCTTGTTATATGCTATAATTCTATCATATTACAATGCCGGTATTGGAGTGGATATGTCTAAAAGAAATGCTATTTTTTTCTCATGCAACGAACGCTTTATTTTTACCCTTTCCGTAGCGCTGTTAAGCCTTAAAAAATACAATCAGGAATTATTAAAAAATACGGATGTTTTAGTGTATTACCAAGGCTTTACGCAAGCCGATAAAGACTTTTTGAACCGCATTTTGCCGTGTAAGTTTACGGAGTATCATTTTGCGGTGGAAACGGATTTCAACAACATTAATTTTAAGCATTTTACCCAGCTTACTTTTGCCCGCTATGAAATTTTTGATTTGTTGGATACTTACCGCAAAGTGCTTTATATTGATGTGGATGTGATGATTGGCGGCGATTTAAGCTACATTTTTAATAATTTTGGCGATAAAACCGGCGTGGCCATGTGCAAAGACACCCAAAAGGGCCTTACGCTGATTACTAAAAACTTTGTTAAACCCATGCCGCAATATGATATGACGGTGCCTTGCTATAACGCGGGGGTCACGCTGTTTTGTGACAACATCCCCCACCGCAAAGAATTGCGTATGTGGTGCTACCATAAAACGGCCGAATGGCTGGAAAATTTAGTCTGTCCGGACCAAGGGGTTGTAAATGTGATGTTCCAGGAATTTGGTATTCAAGTAGAAGTTTTGCCTGATATTTGCAACTGTTTGCCGTCTAACCCCAAATATTTGGATAAAAACCGCCACGACGTGTTGATTTACCACTGCGCGGGCGGCGGTGTGCGGTTTTGGACGTATACTTGGAACGCCCTTTGGCAGCCGTTTTATCAGGAGTATTTGGCCATGGGCGGCAAGCCGCATACGGATAAAGAACACGCTTGGCTCAAGTGGATTAAAAAATTCAACTTACAACGCTGGGCCTTTTTTGACCGTTCACCGGACCCGCAAATGCATCCGGCGCGCTTTATAAAATATGTACTGGCGTATCCGTTTAAGTATTGGTTTAAGTAGCTTTTGAACAGGCCCTGTAGTATGCGGGGCCTGTACTTTTTAAGCCGCACAAAAAGCTATAATATATCATACGCCCATTGGGTTAAAATTACTTATAGGAAGATTTATGATTTGTTTTAATTGTGATTATAACGAAGGCGCCCACCCCGCCATTATGGCCCGGCTCCTGCAAACAAATTTGGAACAAAATATCGGCTACGGGCAGGACGATTACTGCCGCCAAGCGGCCGATTTAATCCGCGCCAAAGCGCAAGCCCCGCAAGCGGCGGTGCATTTTTTGGTAGGCGGCACACAAACCAATTTAACGGTCATTGCTTCTGCATTAAAACCGTACCAATGCGTCATTTCAGCCGACTCCGGCCACATTAACGTGCACGAAACAGGAGCCATAGAAGCCACCGGCCACCGTGTGCTTACCGTGCCCGCCACGGAAGGCAAAATTTCCGCCGCGCAAGTGCAAAAAGTGTGTGATGCGCACTGGGCGGAAGACAACCCGGAATTTGATGCCCAACCCAAAATGGTATATATCTCTTTCCCTACGGAATACGGCACGCTCTACACCAAACAGGAATTGCAGGACTTGCGCGACGTCTGCCGCAAAAACAACTTGTTTTTATTTGCGGACGGCGCGCGCCTGGGCTACGCGCTGACCTCCAAAAAAAATACGGTCACGCTGGCGGAATTAGCCGCGTGCTGTGACGTGTTTTACATTGGCGGCACCAAAGTAGGCGCGCTGTTTGGGGAAGCGGTGGTGATTATGAATGACGCCCTCAAGCAGGACTTCCGCTACTACATCAAGCAACGCGGGGCCATGTTGGCTAAAGGGTGGTTGCTCGGCCTGCAATTTTTAACGCTGTTTGAAAACGACCTCTATTTAACCATTGCCAAACAAGCGAACGAATTTGCCGCCCGCATTAAAAAAGCGTTCCAAAAGGCGGGGTTCCCGCTGTTATACAGCTCCCCCACCAACCAGCAATTTCCTATTTTGCCCAATGAAGTTGCCCAAAAACTGGCTAAAAAATATGTGTTTGCGCGGTTTGGTCAGCCGGATAAAGAGCATACCGTCACCCGCTTTTGCACCAGTTGGGCCACGACGGAAGAACATGTGGCGGAGCTGGAAAAAGATATTGCCGCCTTATAAAACCGCTGTTATTTTGCAAACACCCGGCCCCAGGCCGGGTTTTTTATAGCGTTGAAGCGCCAAAAACAAAAAAGCTAAAATATAAGTATAGGCAGGCGCCGCCCCATAGCGCTCCACCCGCCGCAAGGAGAAAAAAATGAGTATTTTTGAAGCCTTAATGATGGTTGGGTTCGGCCTAGCTTGGCCGTTTAACATCTGCCGTTCTTTGCGCACCAAAACGGCGGCGGGTAAGAGTTTTTTGTTTATGATTACCATTGAGTTTGCCTATGTATGCGGGATGATTCACAAAATACTGCATAATTTTGATTTGGTTTTTTGGCTGTATGTGCTAAACTTTGTAATGGTGTTGGTGGATTTTTGCCTAATGCTGAAATACACCCGTGTGGACGCATACCGCCACCATCGGGCGGAGCTTTCCAAACGCCACGAAGAAGCCGCCAAACGCGGGCAAAAATATAAACATATTCCGCACCGCTTGCGCACCCAAGCCAAAGCGCACTGATTTGCACTGGGCGGCGCACCACAGGAGGAGCAAAAATGTTTTATATCGGTTGCCATTTATCCGCCGCCAAAGGGTTTGCGGCTATGGGCAAAGAAGCCCTTTGCATTGGGGCCAACGTGTTCCAATTTTTTACGCGCAACCCGCGGGGCAGTAAGGCCAAAGCCATTGACCCGCAAGATGCTGCCACCCTGCGGGAACTGGCACAACAAAACCATTTTGGCCCCTTGCTTGCCCACGCGCCCTACACCTTAAACGCCTGTTCGGCAGACCCCAAAACGCGGGAATTTGCCTTGCTGACTATGCAAGACGACTTGGCCCGCATGAACGAGTTTCTGCCCAATAATTTATACAATTTTCACCCCGGCAGCCATGTGGGGCAAGGCATAGAAACGGGCATCCAGCAAATTACCGCCTTATTAAACCATATTTTAACGCCGCACCAAACCACCACGGTTTTGTTGGAAACCATGGCCGGCAAAGGCAGCGAAGTCGGCTCCCGCTTTGAAGAACTGCGCCAAATTTTAGACGGTGTAAAATGCGCGGACAAAATGGGTGTTTGTTTGGATACCTGCCACGTCAGTGACGCGGGCTATGATATTGTAAACGATTTGGACGGCGTATTAAACCGCTTTGATAAAATAATCGGCCTACCCCGCTTAAAAGCCATTCACTTAAACGACAGCTTAAACCCGCTGGGCGCGCACAAAGACCGCCACGCCCAAATCGGCCAAGGCACATTAGGCACGGCGGCACTGGCGCGGGTGATTAATCATCCGGCCTTAAAACATCTGCCGTTTTATTTAGAAACTCCGAACGACCTCTCCGGCTACGCGGCGGAAATTGCCCTGTTGCGCGGGCTGTATCAGGCAGATAAATAAAAAATTGTATGCAGAAACAAAAAAATAAAGTACAATAAAACGTATGAAGCAATTAAACTCCTTTAATATGTCCTTGATTAAACGCACCCTAATTAACGGTGTGCGTCCGTCTATTATGTTTACAATTAAGGATAAAGGGAGCGAAAGAAATTAATTTTTGTATTTATTTATCAAAACCGGCTCCCATTATAAAGGAGCCGGTTTTTTTATTACAAGAGAGGAACCGAAAAATGAAAAAATTATTATATGGTGTTGCGGCGGCTTTGCTTTGCACGGCTACGGCACAGGCCTACACCCGTCAGGATTTTGCCCGCCAATACAAGGACACTATTTCCATTGTGGAAACCAACTATAAACACGGTATGCCTGTTTCCGGCTATGAACGCAAACAAGTGTTTAAGAGCGATTTTTTAATGCGCGCGGCAGAATACGGCCCCAAAGCCTTGTTGGTAAAAGCCTTGTCTTTAGCTACCCAACCCACGCAACTGTTTACTGCCGATAAACTGGGCCGCACCGCGTTATTTTATGCCGCCAATGCGGAGTTTGCCGACGCCCTTATCAACCGCTTAACGGCGTTAGAAACCGCCCGCGCCTTAAAACCGGGCAGTAATGCGCACGACTCCGCCCCGGCGGTTAGCGTAATGCGGTTTTTAGAAGCGCGTGACCACGAAGGTGCCACCGCCCTGATGGTTTTACTGCGCGACGGTAAATCCTCCGCCGCCATTCGGCTTTTACGGCGGGGTGCTAACCCGTGCGTGAAAGATAAAGACGGGGTGACGCCCCTGCACATGGCGGTAATTGGAGCAAACAAAGGGCAAGTAAGCAACCTGATTGCCCTGCGCTTAGTGTTGCAGATGTGCCCGAAAAACGTATCCGCCGCCGATAAAGACGGCAAAATCCCGCTCCAATGGGCCCAGCGGAACGCAAGTCCGTCCGCCTATAAAATTTTGAAAGAAGCCACCCCCGCCCAAAGGCCCAATCCGGCCGCACGCTGGAACAACAAACTCTTAGCGCTTTAACGGATTTGCTTTTCTTCAAACACCCCACCGGCAAAAACTTGCCGGTTTTTTTATGCGCCGCCGCGCATAACCTAGCCAAAAACGCCTGCGCCGTTAGAACGCCGAGCGGATAAAAAGGTGTGCCCGATTAACGGGAGGAAAGAAAAAAGCCTATCTTATCGGTAAAAATGCCGTCTGTGCCTAGGGCGGCCAGCCGCGCCGCGTCCTCTTGCGTATTGACGGTATACGCAAAAACTTGGAGGCCGTGCGCGTGGCAGGTTTTAATAATTTCCGGCGTGAGCCGGCTTTGGTTCATGTGTACGCTCCGCGCCCCTAACGCCAACGCTTCTTGCACGTCAAACGCGCGGCACAACCGCCCAATCCGCACGCTTTTATCCAGTTCCCGCAAGCGGACTAAGGTGGGATAATCAAAACTGGAAAAAAGAATTTTAGGTAGCATATCCGGCGCTTGTGCGTACAGTTCGTCCAGCAAAACTTTTTCTATCCCCGCATAACAATTACCGTCATTTTTGATTTCTATATTTAAGCAGGCTAAATTTTCGCGCACCACCGGCAGTACATCACGCAAGAGCGGAATGGTGCATTTTTCCGCCGTAAACGCATTCACTAGCGGATACTGGGCTAAATCCGCCTGCGTGAGCGTGCCCAAAGCAGCGTCCCTACCGGTAGTAGCCAATAAAGAATAATCATGATGAACGGCTAACTGGCCGTCACATAGTAAATGGACGTCCAATTCATACGCCGTGGCCCCCAAGGCGCGGGCGCGCTTAAAGGCGGCTACGGAATTTTGGGGGCGTTCGGCACTGGCCCCGCGGTGTGCAAAATAAATCATAGTATTAGTGTAAAAAATTTGAACGGTACAAACAAGCAAAAAGGGAAAGGCGAGTGCCTTTCCCTATGCGTGTTGTAAAACACAAAAATAACTTATTTTAATTCAGAGGTGCACTGCGGGCAGCGGGTGGCTTCCAAAGCAATTTCGCTGCAGCAATATGGGCATTTTTTGGTGGTAGGCGCCGCGGCCGGAGCCGGTTTGGGCGCGTTTAATTTGTTAATCAGCTTAATGAGCATAAAAATACAAAACGCCACAATTAAAAAGCTGATAACCGCATTGAGCAAATTACCAATGTTCAGCGTGGTGGCCCCCGCCGCAGCCGCCGCGGACAAAGAGTCATACGGCCCATGCACAGTGGCGCCGTCTTTGAGCACAATAAACCAGTTGGAAAAATCCACCTTGCCCATTAGCAGCCCCAAAGGCGGCATTAAAATATCGGAAACGGTGGAGTTTACAATTTTAGTAAACGCCCCGCCAATAATGATACCGACAGCCATATCAATGACGTTGCCGCGCATCACAAAAGTTTTGAACTCATTAATTACATTCTTTATCATGGTGTTCTCCTAATCCTTTAATAATCCCACTGCCTTAAACAATGGGGCATACAAATCGTCTTTGGCCGGATAGTGCATTTCCTGCGGGCGGGTGTGCGCCGTAAATACTACCGGTGCGCGCTCTATCACACAAAGCGGGCGGGTTTCGTCCGCCTCCCCCATACAAAGCGCGGCGGCACTGGCTAATGTATCGGCCGCGTCTACCAGCGTGACGGCTAATTTTTTGCCAAAAATATCCGCCTTGCCGCGCAAATCTTTTACCCCTTGGAAACCGGCATAGCCCACCGCCCCCGCAATTACGCCCGCGCGCAAAGGCAAAATCATACTGTCCGTAATCACAATGCCCAAATCTTTCACGCCGTAATGCGCCCGCAAGGCGGTTCTTAATTCTTCCGCGCACGCATAGCAATCTTGGGGCAAAAGGAGCAGTTTACCGTCCGCGTTGGACTCGTCAATTCCGGCATTGGTCATAACCATACCGGCTTTTATGCTCAGCCACGCCAACGGAGTTTGCAAAGACGCGGTGCTTTCTTGGTGGATAAGTGCCTCTTTTTGGGCGGGGCTTTCGTACGCTACAGACAACCCTTTCCACAAACAAACCAGTTTAGAGGCCACCGCCAAAACCGTTTTTTCGGCCACGGACGGCACAAACTGCTCAATAAATGCGGGCAAGTCCTGCCGTTCGCGGAAAATATCCGTATGTATGGGCGTTAAATTCATGCTTCCTCAAAGGGGGCCACAAAACTGCAAAAAACTTCATTGGCTAAAAAGAGCCCCTCAAACGTTAATTTTATTTTATTATTTTCTTGGGTGAGCAGTCCGTTTTTTATGTGGGTTTGAATATCCCGCCCGAACGCCTGTTGGATTTCGTCCGTCAGCTCCACGCCGTCCAATAACCTAAGCCCCAACATCACTTGTTCACCCAGTTTTTCTTTGCCGGTTAAATGCTCCGCATAACAAACCGGGCTTTCGCCCGCCTGCATCCGGCGGATGTACTCTTGCACAGAGGGGACATTTTGGCGGCGCTCGCCCTTCCAGTAGGAGGCGGCCTCACTGCCCAGCCCAATGTATTCTCCGTCGCGCCAATAAGAAGTATTATGCTGGGCCTGTTTGCCGGCGCGCGCAAAGTTGGAAATTTCATAATGTTCAAACCCCGCCTGAAGCAGTTGCCGGTGGGTTTCTTCCAGCATGCGGCGCATTAACAGTTGGTCGCACACAATGCCGCGTTCAAAAAACGGCGTGCCTTCTTCTATCTGCAAACCATATACGGATATATGCTCCGGCTTGAGGGCAATAACCCCTTGCAAATTAGCCAAAAACTGCTCCAAGGTCTGCGCGGGAAGGCCGGCAATTAAATCTATATTAATGTTATCAAACCCTGCCGCACGCGCCGCCTGATACGCCCGCAAAAAATCCGCCCGCGTATGCACCCGCCCCAATAATTTTAATTCTTTATCGTCCAAACTTTGCAGCCCAAGGCTTAGGCGTGTAAAACCAAAATCTTTAAGAACGGTTAATTTTTCGGGGGTGAGGCTTTCCGGATTGGCCTCGCAGGTGGATTCCCGCAAGGAAGAAATAGGACCGAACTCTTTTTGGAGTAAATCACATAACTGGGACAGTTGCGCGGCAGAAAGCAAGCTGGGCGTACCACCGCCCACATACAAGGTGTCCACCTGTTTGGTGGGGGCATTAGCCGCGTCCAGCCGCAAGGCCGCCAGATAGGCCGGAATCAGCGTTTCCAAGCCGGCAAAAGAGGCAAAGTCACAATAATTGCACTTTTGGCGGCAAAACGGAATATGTATATAAAGGCCGGTACTCATTATTTTTTTTGTGTAGCCAGTTGGTTCAAATAGGCAAAAATGAACGGGTCCAATTCTCCGTCCATCACTGCATTAATTTGGGACGTTTCATATCCGGTGCGCAAATCCTTTACCAGCTGATAGGGCATAAATACATAGGAGCGGATTTGATGGCCCCAAGCAATTTCCCCTTTTTGGCCGTAGCGTTTTTCGGCCTCGCTGCGTTTTTTGTCCATTTCCAGCTCATACAGGCGGGCTTTGAGCATTTTCATAGCGGTTTGGCGGTTTTGCAGTTGGCTGCGCTCTATACGGCAAGAAACCACAATGCCGGTGGGAATGTGTAAAAGACGCACGGCACTTTCCACCTTGTTTACGTTTTGGCCGCCATGGCCGCCCGCGCGGCTGGTTTCCAACTGGATATCTTTTTCGGGGATTTCTATATTAATATTTTCGTCAATGTCCGGCAGTACGTCGCACGAAGCAAAAGAGGTGTGGCGGCGGCTATTGGCATCAAACGGGGAAACACGCACCAGACGGTGTACGCCGTTTTCGCCCTTCAAATAACCGTAAGCAAAGGGGCCTTCTATAATGGCGCTGACGGTTTTTATACCGGCCTCGTCACCGGCTTGGGAATCCGTAATAGACACCTTAAAACCGTGCTGTTCCGCCCAGCGGGTATACATACGCAACAACATTTGCGCCCAATCGCACGATTCCGTACCGCCGGCCCCCGCGTGAATGGTTAAAATAGCGTTCAGTTTGTCGTTGGGTTCCGAAAGGGTAATTTCACTTTCTTTGCGGGCGATATTTTTGTCCGTTGTTTCCAAAGACGCATACAACTGCAAAAGCTCGGCTTGGTCTTGCATTTCTTTGCATAAATCATACCAAGCGCGGGCATCCGCCACTTGTTTGGCTAAATTTTGATAGGAAGACACCGCCGTTTTTAAGCCGTCCAACTGCCGTGTGACCGCTTGCGCGGCTTGGTTATCGTTCCAAAAGGCGGGGTCCGCCGTTTTTTGTTCCAGCGCGGCAATTTCCGCCGTTTTGGCCGGAACATTTACAATCTGCCCGATTTTTTTAACACGGGTTTCCATTTCCGTAATTTTAGTATCTACATCATTAAATTCAATATTATTCATAAGCAAACACCATGGCGGAGATGAGGAGCGTAAAATAAAAAGCGGCACTAATCCACGCGAACCAATCCCCCCACTGCGTATAAAAATTTTGGGCATCATTTAAGGGCAAAGGAATGTCTGCCGTTAAAATAGCGCGCGTATTGAGCGGGGCCGTTTGCTGTATCCGCCCGTAGCGGTCCACCACCGCCGAAATACCCGTATTGGCCGCCCGCAAAACAGGGCGGCCGGTTTCCACTGCGCGCAAGGCGCTGACCGCCAAATGCTGGTAAGGTGCGTCCGAATCAAAAAACCAAGCGTCGTTCGTCACATTTACAAAAAATTTAGCACCCGCGCGGTTTTGTTTGGCCCACAACTGCGGGAAAATGGATTCATAACATACGGTAATACCAAACGGAACGCCCGACATCTGCGGCAGTTCCTGTTCCAAATCCCCCGCCGTAAAAGAGCCCAGTTCCCCCAGCACGGCCACATCTTTGGCTACGGTGCGGACCATACTTTCCAGCGGGATATATTCCCCAAACGGAACTAATTTTACTTTGCGGTATTCCTGTAAATTATCATCAAACGGAGAAACCACATAGGCTCCTACAAATTGCTGCCGCTCGCCCGTCACATTGGAGCCGACCACCTGAAACAAACTGCCTTGGGTGGAAATGTTTTCAAACAGGCTTAAATACGGCTCTTGCGTCAATTCCCCCGGAACGGCACTTTCCGGCCAGACGGCCAGCAAAACCTGTTTATCCTTTAACTGGCGGCCCATATCCTCTAGTGTGGAGCGGATTTCCGCCTCAAACTGCGGGGACCATTTTTTATACTGGTCTATATTCGGCTGCATCACGGCGGCACTGACGCTTAATAGCGCCTTGGGGGCCGGACGGGAAAGCGTCCACTTGCCAAACCCCACTACACCGCCCAACATGCACGCGGCTAAAATCAGCTGGAAAACCGCCCCCTTAAAACTTACTTTGCCCGAAAACGCAAACCCAACAGAAACCCCCACAAAGGCCACCGCAAAGCTAACCCCGTACACACCGGTTAAAGAAGCTATTTGCAGTGCTGGAGGAAAATTCCATTGGGAATACCCCAGCATCACCCACGGAAACCCCAGCGCGTGAAACGCCAGCGTTTGATGGAGCCATTCCAGCGCCACCCACCCGAACGCGGCCATCAGCGGGAACAAGCCGCGCAGTTTACGCAAAAAGAAACAACTGGAGCCGAAAACCGCAAACTGTAAACCAATCAATGCCGAAAGACCCAACCAAGCCGCCGCAGAAAGGCCCACGCTTAAACCGCCCCCTTCGTGGCAGGTGCGGTAAATCCACCAAAAGAGTCCGCCGTAAATTAAAACGGCACTAAACCAAGAATAAAAAAATGCGCGCCAAAATTTACGCACATGCACCACGCCCATGATGAATGGGGCCAATGCCACCCACCCTAACCCATAAACCGATACTTTAGGATAACTGGCTTTTACCAATAAAGCCGTAGCCACGGCACATAACAACAAAAAAAAGCCTTTTAAGCCGGCCTTTCCCCAAACGGCCAGACGGCCCCCAAACTTACTTTTGGGGGCAGAAGAATCTTCGGCTAAAGGACGGCGAAAAAGGCTCATCTGGCAAACTCTTAATAAACGATTTTACACATTTTCTGCCGGCAGACGGCACGGGCATTGGGGCTACATTCCCGCTCTTGTGACGGTTCCCCGTCCGGACACGCCTTAGCCATTACATTGCCTTGCGCTTTTGTAAATTCCAAAGAGCGCGCCATATTAATAGCCGTCACGCCTTTGGGCCCTACCAAACAACCGCAAGGGTCTTTATCCACAATAATACAGTCTTCGTCCGTGGTGCAGGCAGAATAAGCGGCGCGGGCTTTGGCCGCACGGCGCGCGCGCTCTTGCCCTTCCTGTTTGGCTTCCTGCTTTTCATAATCTTGCTTATTAGCCATAATGTCTTCCCGCGTTAAGGCCGGCATATCCGTCGGGATAACTTCCCGCCGCGACAACACCACCGGAATAGCCGCTATGACCGCCAAGGCACACAACAACTGGAGTATCTGTTTTATTTTATTCATAGTTTGGCTCCACAGCATTTTTTATATTTTTTTCCGCTACCGCAGGGGCAAGGGTCGTTGCGACCGATTTTGTGACCGGCATCCCCCGCTTGTTCCCCCGTTTTTTGCACCGCGGCCGCGTGTTGTTCACGCCGCGGCGGCAGTTGGATACGGAAGATGTAGCCCACCATCAAATCACGCACGCGGTTCATCATGGCGCAATACAATTTGTAGGCCTCTTTTTGGTATTCAATCAGCGGGTCCTTTTGGGCATACCCGCGCAAGCTGACGCTGTTTTGCAGCTGGTCCAATTCATACAAATTTTGTTTCCAAGCGCTATCCAAAATTTGCAATAAAAGCATACGCTCAATTTCGGCAAAATTCAGGCCTTGCTCGGCAAAATAGGCCACACGCGCGTGGTATAACTCTTTTACTTGGGCGATAATTTCGTCTGCCAGTGCGTCACGCGTTTTGCCGGAAACACTATCAGCCGTGTAGTTAAAATTAATGGGGAAAAGCGACTTTAGTGCCACATTGAGGGCATTAAAATCACTGCGGTCCAAATGGGACGGATTAAAATACATTTCCACCAAATCGTCCACACATTCTTCCATCATCTGTACGGATTTTTCCGTCATATTTTGTCCGTCCAAAATGGCGTTGCGCAAACCATATACGGCGGTGCGCTGCTGGTTCATCACTTTATCATAATCCAACAGTTGTTTGCGGATATCAAAGTTGCGGCCCTCCACCATGCGCTGGGCGCCTTCAATTTGGCGGCTCATCAGGCGCGATTCTATGGCTTCGCCTTCTTTCATTCCCATAGCGCTTAAAATGGAAGAAATTTTGGCCGTATTGGCAAATAAACGCATCAGTTCGTCTTCCAAAGATACATAAAAGCGGGAGCAACCGGGGTCCCCTTGGCGGGCGCAGCGGCCGCGCAACTGGTTATCAATGCGGCGGCTTTCGTGGCGTTCACTGCCAATGACATGCAAACCGCCCAGCGCGACCACTTGGTTTTGTTCTTCTTTATCTGCCGGATTGCCGCCCAATACAATGTCCGTACCGCGGCCGGCCATGTTGGTAGCAATCGTCACGGCGCCTTTGCGCCCCGCTTGGCTGATAATTTGGGCTTCCATTTCGTGATATTTGGCATTTAACACTTTATGCGGAATGCCTTTGGCGCGGAGCATGGCGGAAAGTTTTTCGGACTTTTCAATAGAGCGCGTACCCACCAGCACCGGCGCACCGGTTTTCCAAAGGCCTTCCACTTCGTTAATAATCGCGTTGAATTTTTCCCGTTCCGTTAAAAATACTTGGTCCGGATAGTCAATGCGTTTAGAGGGGCGGTTGGGGCGGATTTCCACCACGTCCAATTTGTAAATCTGCCAAAATTCGTTGGCTTCCGTCATGGCGGTACCCGTCATACCGGACAGTTTTTTATACAGCTTAAAGAAATTCTGGAAGGTAATGGTAGCCAAGGTTTGGTTTTCTTCTTTAATTTGCAACCCTTCTTTGGCTTCTACCGCTTGGTGGAGCCCGTCGCTCCAGCGGCGCCCCGGCATTAAGCGGCCGGTAAATTCGTCCACAATCACCACTTCGCCGTCTTTGACCACATAAGCCACGTCGCGTTCGTACAAGTGGTGGGCGCGCAAGGCCTGCGTAATATGGTGTACCCAGCTGGAGCCGACGTCATCATACAAATTGGGCACGTTTAAGAATTTTTCTGCCTTGGCAATACCCGAATCCGTCAGCGTAGCCGTGTGGTTTTTTTCGTCCACAATAGCGTCATACCCTTCTTCCAATTTAGTGCCTTCATACTTGGCTTTTACTTCGTCTTTTTCCGTAATTAAACGTACTTTTAAGGAAGGAACCAAGCGGTTGACAATATAATACTTATCCGTGCTTTGTTCGGACGGGCCGGAAATAATCAGCGGGGTGCGGGCTTCGTCAATTAAAATGGAGTCTACTTCGTCCACAATACAATAGTTGAGCGGGCGCAAAACGCGGTCCTCGCGGGAGATGACCATATTGTCGCGCAGATAGTCAAAGCCTAATTCGTTATTGGTGACATAGGTGATATCTTTGGCGTACATTTCGCGGCGTTCGTCGTTATCCATATCATGCCCGATATACCCCACCGTTAAGCCTAAAAATTCGTGAATGGGGCCCATCCATTGGCGGTCACGGCGGGCCAAATAGTCGTTTACTGTGACAACATGCACCCCTTTGCCCGTCAACGCATTTAAGTAAGAGGGCAACACCGCCACCAAAGTTTTACCTTCCCCAGTGCCCATTTCGGCAATTTTGCCTTGGTGCAACACAATACCGCCCAGCATTTGCACATCATACGGGCGCAGGCCAATTACGCGCTGGGCCGCCAAGCGCACCACCGCAAACGCTTCCGGTAAAATATCGTCCAGCGTTTCCCCTTTGGCCAAACGGGCCTTAAATTCGTCCGTCTTGGCTTTTAATGCTTCATCTGTTAAGGGTTCAAACTCCGCGGTAAAACGGTTTGCGTCATCCACATAATGTTGGATTTTCTTTAAGTCTCTTTCACTTTTGGTACCAAAAATTTTATCAATAACGGTTCTAATCATACTGTTTTTATTTCCTTTATACTAAAATATACAACTAAAATGGTTTTACACAACAAAACGCCCCCTCCCTACTGCGGGAGGAAGGCGTTTTTTAGCGTAAAATTATTTACCGACGGGTTTTTTGTTTTTGCTTTTTACTTGCCGGTTGGCAGAAGATTGCGCTTTTTGCGCCTGTTCTTGGGCGGCTTTTTGCGCGGCGTTCTGTTTGGCAATAATTTGCTCTTTCATTTCCGTAAAGTAGCGCTCTGCGGCGGCGTTTACTTTGGAAGAAGCATCTTTTTTAAGCGTTTTTACTTCTGTTTTTAAGGCTTTGAGGTGTGCCTTTTCCTGCGCCAGAACCAGTTTGCGCTGTTCTGCCGCTAAATTTTTGTCTTTTTTAAGCGCTTTCATGCGGGCCTTAGTTTGGGCCATTTCAAGCGCTTTAATATCTAAAGTGACGGTGTAAATATCGTGAAAGGCCGCCCGCAACGCCTGTTGGGTGGAGGCATCTAAAGAGGCCAAATCCATATTAGCGGCTTGCTGCAAAACAAGGCTTTCTTCGTACGTTTCGGCAATAGCAAATAAACGCAGGGAATTATCAAAATTTTTAGCTACAGCCATTAATTCCCAATCGGCCTGCGGGCTTTTTTCCCGCTGATAAGCAGAAACCCATTGTTGCAAAATATGGTTATAATCCTCATTTACTTTGGCATTTTCCAGCACTTGCGGATTATACTGGGCAAATACGGCTAATACTTCTTCGCGCGAATACTTTTGCCCGTCCTGCGCTTGCAACGCGGACGCCGCAGCCAAAACAGCCAGCAGCAACAGACATCTTTTCATGGGCAAATTCTCCTTATCAAAAAGTTCTTATTTTATTGTGCTATTTCTGGGGCGGTTCGTCAAGCAAAAAGTAATTGCTCCGTTCCAATACCCATTAAAAACCCCGCCAAAAAGCGGGGTTTTGATTTTTGCTAAAACTTAACGGGCCGCCGTGCGGAAGAAGTTTCCGCGGGTAGCTCCGCGCGCCAAACGCGGCATACCGGTCATTTTATCGGCCTGAACCAGCACATTTTTTGCGTTCGGTTTTACCAAGGCGGCAGAGGCCCCAAAAATATCCCCTTCTTTTAGCACACCCAGCTGGCCGTGGTTGTTAATTTGCACTTCCAGTTTTAAGTCACCGTCTAATTGAGGGGTTAATAAATCTTCTTCCCCCAAGCGGAAATCTAACGGAAATTTAGGGTTTACTACCCGTTTAATGGCCACGGGAACATCCGCCTCGTTCTTAACAATAATAGAACAGGAGTTGTTGTCCGCCTGTGCAATTTTAACCAGTCTTTCCGGCACATCTACCGTACCGGATATATTAAAGCGGCCTTCCTGCACCGTTCTGGCTAAACAAAAAGCACACGCCACCACACTGGCTGCCGCAGCAGCTACTAATAATTTCTTCATACAAATATTCTACCCTTTTTAAGGCCGCCCCTGCAAGCAGTAAGCGGCCCCAAATTATACTGATAGTTTACGCGGGGAAAGCCGAAAAATCAAGCCTTGTGCCCACCGCGGCGGGGTGCTGCTTATTGCTTAAAGAAACCCCACAAATTTTTGGCATATACCCAACCTTTGCAAACGCCTTCGGCTTTTTTGGCGGGGTCATCTTGTACTTGTATCCAAGCACCTTTTTTGGAAATATATTTGAACGGATAGCCCTTTTCAACGGTGCAAACTACTTCGCTGCTGGCACCGGGGGCTTTGCGCACGTTCAAATCCACCGTGGCGGCCATAGCGCCGGCGGGGCTGAGCAAGTCGGCCGAAATCCAACCGTTAAAGCCTTCAAAATCTTTCACTAACACCCAATCTTTCGTTTCGTTGGTTTTTACCATAATGACGGGGGTGTATTTCCACGCGTACCATTTAATAGCACATTTGGTGCCTGCGCAGGTGCGGATGTTGGCTCTTTTGGCTTTTACGCTGGCGTATTTTTGCGCAAAAGCGGGCGCACTTACCAATAAAAATAAGACGAATATGGATACAATTTTTTTCATATTTTCTCCTCAATAAAGCATTCCATATCACAAGCAAAATTTAGTCTGCTACATTCAAAGTATAGCAAATATTGCCGCTATATTTGCAAATTTTTACGCATTTCCGCGCACCGGAACCAAAAAAGCTATAATAAAGAATACCTTTTATAACGGAGTTAAAAATGAAAGAACAAGTGGAAAAAGTAATTGAAGAAATCCGCCCGATTTTGCAATCCGACGGCGGCGACATCCAGCTGATTGGTGTGGATGAAAAAACCGGCATTGTCACCGTAGGCTTACGGGGCCGCTGTGGCGGCTGCCCGCACGCACAAATGACACTGCAAGCCGTGGTGGAACGCAAAATTAAAGCGCAAGTCCCCGGTGTGACGGCGGTGGAACGCGTCTAATGCCTAAGGCGGACTTACATACCCATTCTTTATATTCGGACGGAACGTCCTCTCCGCGCGAAGTAGTTATTGCCGCCCAAAAAGCGGGCGTAGGCATTTTTGCCTTGGCCGACCACGACACTGTGGACGGCGTTTTGGAAGCGCAACAAGAATGTGAAGCCCGCCATATCCCTTTTGTTCCCGCCGTGGAAATAAGCACACGGGAACATGACCACCTGCATTTTTTAGGCTTAAATGTAAACATTCATGACCCGCACTTTGCCGCCTTCTTGGCACATAACCGCCAAGTGCGGGTGGAACGCATCAAAAAAATTATCGCCCAACTGCAAGCGGCCGGATTGGACCTTACGCCGGAAGATGTTTTTTCCCGCGCATCCAATACGGTATCCCGCGCCCACGTGGCAGATGCCCTCAAACAAAAAGGGCTGGTCCCTACCAGACAGGAGGGGTTTCGCCGCTGGCTGGTGTCAGGGCAGGCCGGCTATGTGCCCTCGGCCGGAGTAAGCGTGGTGGAAGCCATCCGCGCTATTAAAGCCGCGGGCGGGCTGGCTGTAATTGCACACCCCGGCCTTACGCAAGCCGTGTGGAACTTTCCCGCTTGGAAAGAAGCAGGTTTGGACGGGCTGGAAGTGTTTTATCCCGCCCATACATACACCCTAAAACAAGAACTACTAAAAGTGGCCCGCAAGTACGATTTGTTTGCCACTGCGGGGTCCGATTATCACGGGCCGCACAGCGGGCGAAACTCTACACCGGGTATGCCGGTGCCGCAGCCGTATTATGACCGGCTCCTCAGCAAACTGTTAAAACGTTAAAAATAAAATGTTAAGACCCAAATTACTTACTCTGATTCAAAACCGTCCGGAGGAGTTTTCCTCCCGCCGCGTCTTAAAAGATTTAAGCGCCGGACTGGTGGTAGCGTGTATTGCGTTGCCGCTTTCTATTGCCTTGGCTATTGCCTCCGGCGTCACGCCGGAAAAAGGCCTCATCACCGCCATTGTGGCCGGATTTATTATTTCCCTTTTTGGGGGGAGCCGCGTGCAAATTGGCGGGCCTACGGGCGCGTTTGTGGTAATTGTATACGGCATTATCCAGCAATACGGCTTGGCCGGATTACTGAGCGCTACTATCATGGCGGGGATTTTTCTAATTTTTATGGGGATATGCAAATTTGGCAGTTTTATTAAATTTATTCCCTACCCCGTGACAACCGGATTTACCAGCGGGATTGCCGTGGTGCTTTTTTCTACCCAAATTAACGATTTTTTGGGCTTGGGACTAACCAACATTCCCTCCGGTTTTTTTGCCAAATGGGGTTTGTATTTCCACAGTTTGGGGCAAATAAACTGGGCGGCCTTGGCGGTGGGACTGCTCACCTTGGCAATTATTCTTTTTTGGCCTAAAAAATGGAAGGCATTTCCGGGCTCTTTGGCAGCCTTGTTAATCACCGCCGTTTTAGTAGGGGTGACGGGGCTAAACGTGCCCACTATTACCAGCACGTTCGGCGCGGTGGACAGCACGCTGGTTATGCCGCACTTACCGGACGCGGTTAGCTGGGATACTATCCAAAATTTAATGCGTCCGGCACTGACGATTGCCCTGCTGGCGGGGATTGAAAGTTTGCTCTCTGCCGTCGTGGCGGACGGTATGATTGGCAAGCGCCACCGCTCCAACATGGAACTAGTTGCCACCGGTATTGCCAATGTGGCTTCCGGCCTGTTTGGCGGTTTGCCCGCCACGGGCGCAATTGCCCGCACCGCCGCCAATATAGAAAACGGCGGCCGCACGCCGGTTGCCGGTATGGCGCATGCCGTATTTTTATTTTTAATGATGTTGTGCCTGATGCGTTGGATTGGGCGAATTCCCATGACCAGTTTGGCGGCTATTTTATTTTTAGTGTCTTACCGCATGAGTGACTGGCGCAGTTTTAAGGCCTTGTTTAAGGCTCCGTTAGGGGATGTGCTTATTTTGTTGGCTACCTTCACGCTTACGGTAGTATTTGACTTGGTGATTGCCATTGAATTTGGCTTGGTGCTGGCAGCGGTACTTTTTATGAAACGCATGGCGGACGTCTACCAAATTACCAATACGGATGACGACGTAATGGACGAAGTGCGCCGCAAAGACGACATTGACACCAAAGTAATTGCCAAACACGTCAGCGTATATGAAATTAACGGTCCGTTCTTTTTTGGGGCGGCCACGCAGTTTGTGGAAACGCTGGAACACCACAAAAACTGCAAAGTACTCATTTTGCGTATGCGCAGTGTACCGGCCATAGACGCCACCGGCTACCACGCTTTAGAGCGCATTTACAACCGTTGTAAAGAAGACGGCGTACAACTGATTTTATCCCATGTGCAAAAACATGTACGCAAAACCTTGGAGCAGTACGGATTTATTAAACTGCTGGGAGAAGACCACCTCTGCCGCAACATTGACCATTCCTTAATGCGGGCAGAATCCATTGTAAAAGACCGCCATTCTATTGCGGAATAAGCCGCATTGGTTCTAAAAAAACCCCGCATTAAGCGGGGTTTTTTATATCAAAGAAATAGGGCTATTCTGTTAAAGGGTCTTCGTACGCCTCGGCGGCTTCCGCCGTGTTGCCGTGAGGGTCTTTCAAATCATCAAACTTACCTTGGCGGATTTCTTTACCAAAGTGGATTAAGTACGCAAAAAATACCCCCAGCAACCCAAACGCCCCCGCGCTCCATGGACCAAGCACATCCAACAATAGCCCGAAAGTGACCGTAAACGCCGCGCTAAACACAGACGAAAAAGATAACAGAGCGGAAACCTCGTTGGAAACGTCGCGGGTTTTATCCGTGGGGAAGGCCGTTAAAATCGGGGCGAAGTTGGTCAGGCCCAAGGCTGCCAGCACGGCCCCCAGCTCTTGCGCGGGCCAACTGGGCATATTAATCAGCAAAATTCCCAACAGGCTTATCCACGCGCTGGCTTGCAGCAGTGTACCGGCATTAAGCGGCTCAACGCGTTTATTGCCGATATGAAACCCGCTACTAAGCGCCGTGCCCGCCATACGGCCAAAAATAATCGGCAGTGTAAACAGCGCAAAAGAAGGCAGCACCCAAGCGTCCGAATCCAGCGTCCACCCGAAAGGCAAATGCCACATGGCGGAAGGGTCCTCAAAGTGCTCTTTCATCAAACTGTTTACAAACAAAGCCAGCGTGCCGATATTGGCCCCGTGCAAAATGTTGGCATACACGCTTTTGCGCACCAGTTCGGATTTTTTATTCTTTCCTGTAAAAAGGTTCCAAATACTCTTAAAACTTACTTCGTATTTCTTTTTTGCCTTTGCCACCGAATCCAACGTTTGCTCTTTCATGCGGAATTTATTATACAGCATAAAAGCTACCACGCTGCCCGCCATATAGACAGGGAAAAACGCGCTCCAATCGGCCCCCGCCACGCACAAAAATAACGGCGGGAGCAAATAGTTCATAGAGTTGCCAAACACTTGCTTAAATACCGCCAGTGTGCCCACATTACGCTGGTAATTGCCTTTTTTAGAAACGGCCAACACCGTGGGCTTTAAGGACACATCCAAAAAGGCTCCGCCAATGCCCATTAGCACAAAGCTGACCATCAACGCGGCGCGTTTCAAATCCGTGGCGTCGCCCAATGTGCCGTTTAAGCCAGCCAGCCACGGCACCGCAAAGGAGGCAATCATGGAAAGCATACCGATATTGGACATAGCCCTCCGGCTAAATTTACCCTGTAAAATACCTATTGGCAAAGAAAATAACCCCACCGCCAGTGTGCCCATATTGCCAAGCAAAAACATTTCAAACTTGCTCATGTGAAAGGGGTCCTCGGCAAAGTTGGCTACAATGGTGGATACGTTATTCATACCCAACAAAACATACATTAAAAACATGGGCCAAATTTTGCTGTTAGCCAGCAAAAGCCCTTCCCCTATTTTTTTAAGGTTCAGCGCAGAGGCCTTTATTTTGCCCATGGATTTTTCCAGCCGGATATCATCCCGCACCACAATTTGCGTATAATTATGCGCATCTTTTTTCTTGGAAGCGGTCTCCCGATATTCGCGCAAAATCATTTCTCCGCTAGGCAAAATAAAAACCTCTTGCAGAGGTTTTAGTTGGAATCCGGCTTGAGCTACCGGAACTTGCAGCGAGGCGATAATATCGCCTCGCTGGTTCTTTATAAATACTTGGGATAATGTTTCAGGTTCATCCGTTTTGGGAGCGTTTGGTTTTTTGCCGTCCGCTTTCGGGCTGCCTGCGGCCCCGCTTGCGGGGCCGTCCCCTTTATGTTTGTCTTTTTTAGCGGCCTTGGCAGCTTTGCCTTTTTTGCCAAACAACTTTTTTACTTGGCCATTGACAAACTTAAATAAGGTAGAGTCTTTCATCATCCCCGGAGTAAGGACCAAAGACAACCCTAAACAGGCACCGGCGTAAATTAAGTCCAAGTTTTCAGTAATAGACGTTAAGTACGAGGCCGGCAACGTAGCCAAACCGGCAACCGCCATGGTAAGCGCCAAGATGACGGAAATTTCGCGCTGGAGTTTGGGGTGTTTCTGCATAATGTAGTCATACATTTGGGTAAAGAAGTTCCCCACCCCCAAACTGGCAATTACCGCGCCCACCATGGTAGGAGCCAAATTGCCCACGTTGGTAATCATCATAGCCGTACCGATAGCCGACAGGGCAGAGCATAAAATGTACATACTGCCGGAGCTAATGCGCTTGCCTACCACGTTGCCGCCCAAGCGGCCAACGATAAACGGTACATACAAGCACAGTGCCACCAAGAAGTTCGCGTAAGCGCCATCCGGCACAAGCTTATTAATGCTGGTAGCGAACGAGCTAGATAAAATGAACTCGTGTACCGTGGCTAACGTCATAGCCAAAGATAACGCCTTTACGCCTTTGGCTTCTTTGAGCACTTTCCACCAGCTGGCAAAGCTCTTGCCCAAGTGGGTAAAGTCCTCGTTCACTTGTGCCATAATTTGTTTTACTTGTTCTTTATTCAGCGCGCCGCTGGCAGATAACGCTTTTTCCAAATCGGCCAAGGCTTGCGCTTTATTGGCTTCAAACGCTTCTTTGCTCTTTACTTTGCTATCCAGTTTTACTTGAGCCAAGGTCAAGTCGTCCAAACTTTCTTTAATTTTGCGGGTCACTTCTTCGGCCTTAGCCGTAAACTGGGCAGAAGACGGGTCCAATTTGAACAATTCTTCCAACGCTTGTGCGGCTTTTTCCACATGGTTCAATACGGCGCGTTGGCTCTGTTCCAAGTTTTTGGCGGAATAAGCATCCCGCAAGTTGGAGCGCATGACGCGGTAGGTGACCCAAGTGCTATATAAAGCGTAAATGGGGAAGCTGACGGAATAGTCCAACCCTAAATTAATCCCGCTGGTCTGTTCCACCACCCAGTTAATAGCGTACGGGGAAGCCAAGAACGCCAAGGTGCCTACGTTTTTGAACACGAAGCTCAAGTTATAAAGCACCACGTCTTTTAAGTTTACATCAGACGGCTTGGTAAAAAATTCTTTTACGCGGCGGGTTAAATCTTTCCAATCCGCTTCTGCCGCCGCTTTAATTTCCGCCGCAGACGGGGCCGCCTTTTTGGGCGCGCTGACGCTCACTTCCCCGCGGTTGGCGCGGATTAACATGTTGCACACCAGCTGTTTCAAAATGCTGGAGGCACTCATTAACACAAGGCCGGAAACAAACAACACGCGGTCAAAATTGCTAACGTCCTGATTTTCTACAAACCCGTAGAATCCGGCCGCCGTGGCCAATAAACCGGCAGCGGCGGACATTCCTAACGCAATCGTCAGCAGTTTCTTTTCCCCATATTTTTTAAGTACCGGATTGACCAAAGAGGCTAAGCCCGGCAAAATATAGTTAATAATAAACATCAGCGTAGTGGCATTGTCTACCGACATACCCAACTGCTTTTTGGCAATAGGCGCCATAGTTTTACCCAAGCTGACGTTCGTGAGGGAAACATCCCGCACTACTAACTGCGCTTTATTTTGCGTAGGCAATACGGAAATATCAAAATACTGTTGGGCATTTTTGAATAATTTAACCCAGTTGCCAATTTGGTGTTTGGGCATACGCACATAGTAATTATTCAAAAAGTGCAAGTGCGAATGGAGCGGGCTGGCCATTTCCAACCGGCCGGAAGCCTCCTGTGCCACCAAGGCTTGCGCGTCCAACATTCCTAAACGGCCTTCGTCGGTCATTACCAAACGGGAGCCTTTTTTAAGCAAGCTGGCGGGCAATTCCACCTTAACCGGCAACATAGCACCATTCTGGGCATAAAGCTGTGCTTCTACCGTTTTGTGCGCCACATTGGGGGAAGATTCCAGCTTAATTTGCAGTTGGATGTTTTCCCGCTGGGCGGCTGCCACTAACCGCGGTAATTCCCCCGCTTTTAGTTTCATAAAGAAATGCGCCATAGTTTTGGGGGATTTAGCTTGATTGCGCAATTCAGCCACATTATTTTGGGTAAACGTAATGCGGTTATAGCCGTCCGCTTTGAAGCCTTTTTCTATTTTTACATTAACAGGCAACACCTGCTCTTTGCCGGATTCGTCCACATACGTCATCTTAAAACCGTGTTCCGTATCGGCACCCAGTTCCGCGTCCGACATTTCCCCAGCCGGTTCTTCCGCGGGGGCGGCCGCTTGCGCAGCTTGGGCCAATGGCGCCACCTGACTCACGGCGGCAACATTAAAATTCATATTGGAGGATTTGGCCCCAAACCAGCGTTGCCACCATTTGCGCGGAGCCACTGCCGTGGCTGTATATTGCGCGGCTTGGGCGCGGGAGTCGCTCAAGTTGTTGGCAATGTTCGTCGCGTTTAATGTGCCCAGCATGCCTAACGCGGGGCCCGTTGCACCAAAGGGGCTGCCCACTTGCGGCAACCGGCCCATATTCTGCATACCACCTACATTGGGCGTGCCTACTCTAAACGAGGCGCCACTCCAACCCACCTTCGCTAATTCGTCGGAGTACATCACCATATTTTTGAGCGTTAAAACGTGTTCCGTCTTTACACCTTGCGCCAGTAAGCTTGCTTCCGCCTTGACCGCTTGCATAGGCACACTGCCCATGTTCAGCCCCAAGGCCAATACGCCACCGCTGCGCCCGTTCTGCGCCGCCTGTCCCAAACTTCCGGCAAAATCTGTCAGCCCATACCAGTTCCATAAAAACCGTTCTTTGAAATTTTTCCAAAAACTCGGTTTCGGCTTGGCTATCTCAGGCGTCACCGGTTTCCATGACATTACTTTATTGCCTAAGGCGTTGGTCGTTTCTACCTGTACATACCGCACCGGGCTCTTTACCACACTGCCTTTCGTGCCCACTGGCTCCGCTACTTCCGCCGCTACAGGCTTCGGACCCATCGCAGGCTGTACTTTGCCTTCCACCGCGGCCGCCGCGCCACTCGTCGTGTATCTCGGCGCACTTACCGCCGCCATGCTGCTGCCCGCTTTCGCTTCGCTTACCGCACTTTCCGCTACGCCAAAGTTCTTGGCAATTTCACTAAAGCTTAACCCTTTCTTTACGAGTACCGGCCGACCGTTGACTCTTACTAAATCCATGCCGGACGGAATCACATGCGCCACCCCGTCTACGGAGCGCACTTCCGCCGTTTGCGCAAAAGCCGCATCCGCTTTGGCTTGGGCCGCCGCCGCGCGTTTCGCATCCGCCGCTTTCTTGGCCGCTTCCGCTTGTCTGAAATTCTTGACGCCGCCTACTATCTTCGTGTGCTGCGTCCCCATTACACCTGATAAGCGGCTGCGCAGCAGCTCTTTTGCACTATGTACCCCGTATTTCTGTAAACGACCTAAACGTATCACACGGCTGAAGTTTTTACCAAATCCTAACCCGTTCGCCGCCGCTCCGCTGCGCGCCAATTTCAAAACGCGTACACCGCTCTTGATGCCTTGTACGCCCATCTTTACCGCGCTAAGGGCTAATTTGCCCATAAAGAACACCGCTAACGCAACGTCTATCACGTTCCCTACCGTCTGCGCGTGTTGCAATTCTTTATACAGCTGTAATTCGGCCGCCGTCGGACGCGCACGTTTGCCAAAGTTTTTCAACTGCGCGCGGCTCCCACTTAAACGGTAGCCGTCCACCAGCTTGTTATTAATATAAATGTTCGTGTACGGGTCCAAATCCCCTTTGCCGGAATAATACAAGCTAGACGCAAAATACCCGCTCTGCGTCATGTTCAGCTTTTTCATCTTCGCCAGCGCGCGGTTCCACTCTTTGCGCGTGTCTATATGCTGCGTTTTGCCGTTCCCGTCCAGTTGCGTATATGCGCGCCCCGGTTTGTTGATTCTATACCCACCGGCTAACGCACCCGTCACAAACGGTTTGAATTTAACTCCGGGGTTGCCGTAGCTGTCATACCAAACACTTTCCTCCATCACCGTGTTTAATACATACGCCGCACTCTTGTCGCCCGCTTTCGCTTCCTGCGCTAAATATTGACCTAAATCTAACCACGCGTTGTTTAAGTTCGCGTATTTGCCGCCTTTGTAAAAGCTGTATTCCATCCCCATAGCATATTCGCCCTTCATAATGCTGGACGCTTTTACCCAGTCCGCTACACTAATAAAAGAAAAATCATTCCCAAATAACCCTATGTCCGGAAAATCACGCGAAATCTTTACCAGCTCTGCCGTTAAGGTGCGTTCCCCATGCATAGCCAACAGCCCCTTGGAGACCATCACAATCAAGCTCGGCCCCATTAAGCCGTTGTAGCCCTTGGCTAACAGGTCGCCCAATACTTTCGCGTCCGCGCTTTGACCCTTGGAGTCGTCCGCTCCCAATACGCTTAACGCATACGCCGCTTCTAAGACGCTTTGGCACCCTTTCACTTGGCTGTTTAACGAGTCTTTATACCCTGCTTTCGCTTTTATCCCTGTTAAAAAACCGACACTGCCACAGCTCTTTTCGCCCGCTTTTATCGCTTGGCGTAAAACTCCGGCCGCTTCTTTCTTTACGTTAAATTCTATCGCTCCCACTGACGCAAAAACAGGCAAGGCTTCTTTGATTAACGCTAAGCCTTCCCGTTTGTTTACTTTGTAAATCGCCATCACTTCGCGCCCTAAACGCCGTAAATAGGCGTTGACTTCTTTTTCCGCTTCTTTTAACGATTCTTGCTCTAATTTTTGATATTGCTTATATTCCGCACGAATCGCTTTCTCCGTCATCATCGCCGTCCATACCTGTTTGATGTAGGCGCGCTCCTCATCCGTCTTGGCCTCTCCCATCACTTGCACAAGCAGATTTTTCATCTCTTTCTTGTATTCGGCCGCAAAATCTTTGTACGATAATTTTTCACTCCCGCCCTGCCCCATGGCTTTTACTACCGCACGCACTTCGGCCGCTTTATCTTTGACCGCAAATTTTTTGCCGCGTTGGGATTGCACCGCACGGTCCACCCCCGCATCTACATGGCTGGAAACCCGCGCTTTTTGGCGGGCGGCGGCATCTGCCGTCTGGGCAGCGGCCGGCGCTACCGAGGTAAAAATAAGTGTAAAACTAAGAAGTAGGGACAATATTTTCATCATAGGGCAGTTCTCCTAAACATAGTTTGGCAAGTAATTAGATAAAAAAACAGGGCCAAAAGACCTAGGAGTCCTAGATTTTCAGCCCTATAAAAAGGAATACAAAAACATAGATTGGTTCCGTGCGGCTTAAGCCAACGACGGTTTTGAAACAGCTTAAACAATGTGCTGCTCGGCGGGATAGAGCACCGCAAGGCGCCCGCCCTTTGGACCAAAATAAGCCCGTGCGGCGTGCTTGGTTGCTCAAGAACCCCCCGTTCTATACAGCACATAAAAATCTCCTTTTAACCTGCTCCAGCTATATTATAATAAAGGAAAGTAAAAACAGACAAGCAAATAAAGGACCTACTTTTCATGTAGGTCTTTTGGGTTATTTAGAAGTGTTCAATTTTGCCCGAAGCGCCTGCGCCACCGCCGGAGGAACCGCATGCGGCAGTTCCACCCCAAAGGCCCACGCCTCCCGCACCGCGGTAGAACTGACAAAGCGCAACTGGGGATCCGCCGGTAAAAGGACGCTTTGCAAATCCGGCAACAAAAGTTTATTGGCATACGCATAGGCCTGCTCGTTTTCCAAATCCGCGGCGTTGCGTACCCCGCGCACCAATACGGTTAATTGGTGTTTACGCATATAATCCACCAGCAAGCCGTCAAAAGTGTCCACCGTCACATGGGGGATATCTGCCGTCACTTGGCGCAACAACTCCACCCGTTCCGCCGGAGTAAACAGTGCTTTTTTTTGCGGATTAGCCAACACCACCACCCGCACCGCGCCAAAAAGTTGTGCGGCGCGGTGGATGATATCCAAATGTCCTTGCGTGACGGGGTCAAACGAGCCCGAATAAATTGCTTGCGTGTTTGCCATAATATAGAACGGCCATTCAGAGGCCTGTATATTATGGTATCATAATTTTATGAATAAAAACCCGTTTTCCGATGAAATTTACTTACACCGCACCCATCCGCACCAAGCGGACGTGCGGGACGAATACTTCCGCGACCAAACAAAAATTATTCATTCCCTCCCGTTTAGGCGCCTAAAACACAAAACGCAAGTTTTCTTTGCGCCGGATAACGACCACATCTGCACCCGCATAGAACACGTTTTGCATGTGGCCACTATTGCCGCCAGCATTTGCCGCGGCCTAAACAAAAGCGGCAACTGGCTGTTAAACCAAGATTTGGCCTACGCCATCGGATTAGGGCACGATATTGGGCATGCGCCTTTTGGGCACGAGGGCGAACGCGCTATAGCAGCCTGTATTGCGCCCAAACCGTTTTTGCATGAAATCAACAGCTACCGCGTGGTGGAACATTTAGCCAACTGCGGGGAAGGACTCAACCTGACGTTTGCCGTAAAAGACGGCATTATTTGCCACTGCGGGGAAGACTTTGCCACTACGCAACTGCGCCCCAGCCAAGTGCCTAACGATTTGGAAAAAATTACCGGACGCAACCAAATGCCGTCCACTTACGAGGGTTGCATTGTGCGGCTGGCGGATAAAATTGCCTATTTGGGGCGCGACATTGAAGACGCCATTAAAGCCAAACTGATTACCAAAGAAGACATCCCGCAAGCCGTCCGGCGAGAGCTGGGCAGTAATAATGGGGAAATTATCAGCACGCTTTCCTTGGATTTACTGCAAAACTCTGTGGATAAAGACTACATTGGTTTTTCGCACGAGAAATTTGAACTGATTTCCTGCCTGCGGGAATTTAACTACAAGCATATTTACCATAACGAGCAAATGCGCCAGCGCAAAGAAACTATTGATAAGCGTATTGCGGATTTGTTTGATTATTTCCGCCAGCTTTTTACGCGTTATCAGTTTGATTACGCCGCATACGACCAAGAAGGCAAACAAACCGCACACGCATTTGCTAATTATATGCGTTCTATGCAGCGGGTTTATTCACGGCCCGAACAATGCGACGAAATTATTACGGATTATATTGCCGGTATGACGGATTCTTTTGCCTTATCCGTTATGGAAGACGTTATTTTGCCTAATTCCATTAAATTTTTAGGCTAGAACCGCTACTGTACTATATACCAACGCCCGCGGATTTTCCGTCCGCGGGCGCTTTTTTGGCTTGAGGTGAATTATAAAAAGGGTAAATACTGCGTAAAAAAGGCATCCACTTGCGCCATGCCGGCGCGGCTCAGGTTGCGTTTAGCAAAGGCCGCCGGCGTTAAGCCGCTTAAATCTTTGGTGGATTCCACCGCCGCATGTCTTTCATATTCCGCCAACTGTGCCACCAACCCGCCTTGGTTTATTTTTTCCTGTATACGGAGCAACCGTTCAAACTGCACCGTTTGCGGAAAGTACTTCAAATAAACGTCCGTTTTGCCGTAATTTAATTGGGCGCGGAGCGGTGTTTCTTTTAAGTTATTTTTTTGAGCAAGCAATTCTTGAAAGCGGGCCTGATAATCTTGCGGATAAAATTTGCGCAAAGAACGCACTAACGCTTGGAATGTTTGTTTATCGCGCGCGACATGAAAAACATTGTTGCCGTCTTTACCGGTTTTTAACAGATACGCGCCGGACGGAGCCACCCGCTGTAAAAAAGCCAAAGCGCGCACGTCCCCTTTTAAGGCGGCGGCAAATACGGGCGTATTGCCAAATTGGTCTTCTTTATCCAAATGGACGGCGCGGTCAAAGCGGATTTTTTCCACCACCGAGGAAACTTGGCGCACATCATACGCGCGCGGCTGGGGCTTGGCTTGCACTCCGGCGGCGCATACTAAAAACAAAACGCTGAATAAAATTTTTTTGTTCATAAGGTTTCCTCTTACTTACAGTATAACTTCCGTATGCAAGAGGGCCAAGGGTCCTTGGGCCCAGCTTTATTTGCTTTTGGGCCTATTTGCGCCATAGGCCCTTTGTTTTCTCCGCCCGAAAAGGGGCCACGCTTTATAAGGTGGGCGCCATGGCGGCTTTTACTTCTGCGCCCATGGCGGTAGGCATACCGGTTTTATCCACACACACCAAGGTGGTTTTGCCTTTGGTGCACAAACGGCCGTTTTGGTTGGTGATGATGTTTTCAAACACAATTTTAATATCAGAAACTTCCAAAACTTTGGTGGAAACGTCTATCTCGTCCGCATAGCGCACGGAGTATTTATACTCCACTTCCTGACGGGCCACCACAAAATAAAGCCCCCGTTGCATGAGAGCCGGCACGCTAAAGCCGCGTTCGGCCATATATAAAGTGCGGGCCTCCTCAAAATATTTTAAGTAGTTGGCGTAATAAACTACGTTGCCGCAATCCGTATCGTGATAAAAAATAGTCTTTTTCATATTATTCTCCAATAATTTTAACCAGCACGCGCTTATCGCGCTGACCGTCAAATTCTGCGTAAAAAATAGTTTCCCAAGGGCCAAAATCCAGCTGCCCGTTTGTGACGGCTACCACCACTTCGCGCCCTAACAAGGTGCGCTTGAGGTGTGCGTCCCCATTGTCTTCTCCGGTTAGGTTATGTTGGTATTTGTCCACCCCGTACGGGGCCAAACGCTCCGTCCAGCGCAAAAAATCTTGGTGCAGGCCGGATTCGTTATCATTAATAAATACACTGGAAGTAATGTGCATGGAATTAACCAGACATAACCCTTCCTGTATGCCGCTTTTGGCTAAAGCGGCCTCCACTTGCGGGGTGATGTTTACAATTTGGTACCGCTTCGGCGTGTGAATGAGTAAATATTCGGTATGGGATTTCATAAATTTATTATAGCAAGTATAGAGCCTGTGTTTTTTGGGCAGAAGATTTGTTAGAATAAGAATATGGATATAGAAGAAATAAAAAAACGCTTACGCACGCCCCAAAAAGTAGTGCGCGAACAAGCCCGCCAAGCCGAGGTTGCCAAAGCACAGGCCATCAAGGCGGCCCAACCCAAAACATGGGCAGACAAAATGCCGGCCGTGGCGCTGGCTGTCACGCTGGTGGCATTGGTGATTTCTTTATTATTCATTTTTTCCGCCAAAAACAAGGCGGAAAATATCCCCTCGTCGCTGGACCCAGCCAACCTGAAAGGCTTATCCGTAGACCGTGATTTTAACCCCTCTACCGGTGTGCGCTATGTGCAAATACAAGAAGGGCAAGACCGCAGCGTGAATGTGACGTCTTTAGGTACTACTATTCCGGTCATCAGCCGCTACAACTTCCGAACGATGAACGACACCAACTTTCAAACCATTGGTGCCGCGCCATGGGCGTTGACTTCTAACATTGAATCTAACACCGAAGACCCCGATATGGTGGCTTTTTTACTGGGCAAAGATGAAATGATTAAAGCTTTTACTTCCCGTCCGGATGCGGCCAACCTGCTAAACGACCCCGAAGAATTACGGCTTTTTGTGGAAGATAAAGCCGCCATGGACGAATTTTTCCAAAACGAAACCGTCCGCCGCGTACTGGCAGATGAAAAACTGCTCAAAGCCGTAAGCAAAAGCCGCTTTATGGGGTTTTTAATGGTTAGCAAATCTGGGCAGTATTACCGGCAAAATCCGCAGGTTGCGGCAAAAATTATCAACCAAAACAAATATCTTTCAGAACTGAAAAAAAGCCCTGTTGTCCGTCGGGCGGTGCTGGAAAATCCGTACCTTAAAAAAATTGCACCTATACTTTTGAAATAAAATTTGTTATAATATTTTTGTTGGGAATAAAGAAAGATTTTCGCGGGCGTGGTTCAATGGTAGAACGCGACCTTGCCAAGGTTGAGACGAGAGTTCGATTCTCTTCGCCCGCTCCATTTAGAAGACCTCCTGAAAAGGAGGTCTTTTTTATTTGGCCAACTACCGCTGGGCTTTTGCACGCGGGGGGCGACATTTTGCACGGCAAAAAAGCAGGCGGCTATCTTTACCTCAACCCGTCAACCGGCAATAAAAAATCCGGCCTTGCATAACAGGGCCGGATTTATGGACCAAAAAGCATATTTTAACTATTAAAAAAATTACGCAGTAAAATGCGCAAATTGCGCGCGCGGCTTTCACTTTCTTGCTGTTGGACTTCTTTTATTTTTTCATACGCAATACGGGCACGCAAGGCTTTGGCTAAATCCAAGGGGGTGCGTCCGGCCCCGTCCCGCAGAAAAACCACATACGGTTCCCCGCGCAAAAAACTTTCCAAAAGCTCAAGCGCTTTGGGGGCGTTGCCGGAACATTGGCGCACCAGCAAATGGACGGCCGTATCGCCGGATACGCTTTTGCGGCACAAATCCGCATTTTTTGTTAAATACAGGAAAGCTACCTCATAGCGGCGGGCTTTAACCTGTTGCATCAGCGGGGTTTCCCCGCGGCGGTCTGCGGCGTTAATCAGTGCCGTTTTGAACGCGCTGGAATCAAACACATCCTCTTGCGCCGCGCCCTCACGCAAACGCAAAGAGGCATACATTTTCATCAGTTCCAACGCCGTTTGGTAATTGGCCGCCAAGTGGAAAGCATTACGCTTGAAAGAATCTTTTTGCTGAAATACGCGGGAATCGGGCAAGGTGCAAGCTAATTTTTTTATTAGAGGAATATCCCCGCGGCGGCTGGCGGAAAGCAACAGGGTTTCGTCCCCTTCCCGATAAGACAGCACCCGCCGCATCAGTGTGGCGGAAACCGGCCCTTGCGCTTGCATAAGCGCCGCGCGCAACCCCGCCAAAGAGGCTCCCTGCGGGGCCGCATAAGCGGGGATAAACAAACAAAGTACAGCTAAAACAAACAGTATTTTAGTAAATTTCATAACCTTTTCCGGTAGGGAGGCTATTTCAAAAAGCCTTATACTTCCTTTATAACATTTCTGCGCCGGAAAGGGAAGAGGACTAATTTTTGCCGTCGGTACGGGCGGCAAAAATCAGTGCGTTTACGATTTGTTTGAACATCTGCCCGCGGTGTTCAAAACTCTTAAACTGGTCAAACGAGGCACACGCCGGAGACAAGAGCACAATATCGCCTTTTTTTGCATTTTCAAACGCATATTCCGCCGCGCGTTTAAGGTCAAAACAGCGCGTAAGCGGCACACCGGACAAGTCTTTTTCTATTTGAGGCATAGCTTCCCCAATGATTAAAACCTGTTTGCAGCGCGTTTTTAAGTACGGCAAAAGCTCCGTATAAGGGAACCCTTTATCGCGCCCGCCCAAAATAAGCCAAATATGTTTGGCGGACGGAAAAGATTTTAAGGCCGTGACGGTAGAATCCACATTGGTGGCCTTGGAGTCATTAATATAAATCACCCCGTTGTGATACGCAAACTGTTCTATGCGGTGTTCCATGGCGGCAAAACGGTCAAACACGCGTTGCACGGTGGGTGCACTAACCCCCGCCGCCAAGGCCATTAAAGCGGCGGCCATGGCGTTTTCCACATTATGAATCCCTTTCAAATGGGGGGGGCGGAGTTGGTGTCCGGCGCTAAAAATCATTTCATCCCCGTCAAAAAATACATCCGTTTTGAGCAGGTGTTTTGGGTGGGTGGAAAACGCAAACACTTCGCTAGGGGCCTTTTGCGCCGCTTGGGCGCAGGCGGTGTCTGCCCCATTCAAAACCAGTACATCGGTTGCGCGCTGGTTCTTAAAAATGCGCAATTTGGCTTTAATATAATTTTTTAAGCCGCCGTGGTGGTCCAAATGGTCGGGCGTCACATTTAATATGCACGCATATTGCGGGCGGAAATAAGTGCTGTCTTCCAGTTGATAGCTGGAAACTTCTATCACCAAATTATCCCCGGGTTTTAATTCCGGCACTATCAAAGATACCGGAGTACCGATATTGCCGCACACAAACACGCGGGCTTTGCCGCCTGCTTGCTTGCAGTGTTCTTCCAAAATCTCGCCCAGTAAAGCGGTGGTGGTGGTTTTGCCGTTCGTGCCCGTGACCGCAAACACGCGCACCCCTTTGGGCATAAAAGCCAAGGCGGTTTCTAATTCACTAAACACGGGTATTTTGCGTTTTTTACATTCCAGCAAAACCGGACTTTTGGGGAAAATGCCCGGGCTTTTCACTATAAAATCACTTTGAAACACCGCCTGCGTGTGTCCGCCGGTTTCCACCCGCACGCCGGCCGGAAGTTTTAATAAGGCGGGCTCTTTGATAGCGGATTCTTCGCTAATTAGCACCTCATAGCCGTTATCGGCCAATAGCTGCGCCACGGCGCGGCCGCTTTTACCTAACCCAATCACACACGCTTTTTTATATTTATTTTTGCGAAACATACTTTTCCTTCAGCCACGCGCGGGCCGTTTCTTGGTCCGAAAAGTGGCGTTTTTCCGTGCCGATAATTTGGTAATCTTCGTGCCCTTTACCGGCAATAATTACAATATCCTGCGGGCGGGCCGTTTCCAACGCACTGCGGATAGCTTGGGCGCGGTCCGGCTGTAAAGTGTAGTGAGTGCAACCTTGCATCCCTTGCAAAATATCATCAAAAATCTGCCGCGGGTCTTCGCGTCTGGGGTTATCGTTCGTTAAAAAGACCCAATCACTATGCGTGCAAGCCGTGCGGCCCATCAGCGGGCGCTTGGTGCGGTCACGCTCCCCCCCGCAACCGAAAACGGTTATCACGCGCCCTTGTTTGAACCGCTCCACCACCTCATACGCCCGCCGGAGAGATTCGTCCGTATACGCAAAATCCACAAATACATAAAAATCCTGTCCGGCGCAAATTTGTTCCATTCTGCCGGATACGCCGGATAACGCCCCCAGCCCTTCCAGCGCGGTGACTTCGTCTATCCCTTGGCTCACGCACGCGGCAAAGGCCGCCAGCGCGTTATACACATTGTGCCGCCCCAACAGGCGGATTTTGCACGCGCGGCCATTAAGCTTAAACGCGGTGCCGTCTAACGTTTCCTGTATATCCGTGGCGGTATAATCCGCGGGGGTTTCCAGCCCGAAAGTTAAAACGCGCACGCGGCCCTTTAATTCCTGCGCCAAACGGCGGCCGTATGGGTCGTCTGTATTAATCACAGCCGCGCGGTTTTGTTTTTTATTGAGCGGGTGAACTAAATTTTCAAACAGTTTGCGCTTGGCATTAAAATAATTATCAAAAGTTAAGTGGTAATCCAAATGGTCCCGCTGTAAATTGGTAAAAACCGCCACATTAAAATCCATACGGCGCACCCGCTGCTGGTCTAGCGCGTGGGAAGAAACTTCCATTACCAAATATTCACTCTGCCGGGCAACCATTTTGTGCATCAGCTTAAACAACGGCAACGCCGCCGGCGTGGTGTTGGGGGCGGCGCACTCCACCTGCCCGTTAATGCGGTAGTTGACCGTACCCAACGCACTGACGCGCTTGCGGGCATGGGTTAAAATACTTTCCGTTAAATAGGCAATAGAGGTTTTGCCCTTGGTACCCGTTATGCCGATAATGTTTAACTTATCCGACGGACGGCCGTAAAATTCATACGCGGCATCCGCCATATCGCGGTCAATATCGTCCGATTGGACATACAAAACCCCGTAATTTTGGGCCGTCGGAAACGCGGAAACCACCATCACGGCTCCGTTTGCCACCGCTTGCGGAATAAACCGGTTGCCGTCCACGCGCGCGCCTTTTAGGGCAAAAAACACACTGCCCGGGCGCACCGCGTTGGAATCAAACGTCAAATCCCGCACTTCCAGCCGGTTCAAATACGCTAATTGTAATATTTTACTGGTACCCATATTATGTATATGTTATCAAATTGAGCCCACCGCGGGGCCAAACTATTCTTTAGCGGCAAACAGTTCCTGTAATTGCGCGGCCATACCGGCCAAATGCGCGCGGATTTGCGGTTGTTTTTCTTCCAACATAGGCAACAAACGCAAGCGAATCCAGTTGCGCGTAAAAGCGTCATCCGCGTTGGTTTGGTCCGTCACGCAAGAAAGGCGGTTGTGCTGTAAATACGCCTCCACCTCCGCCCGCGTAATGCACAAAAGCGGCCGCACAATTTGCACCCCCGCCGTAAGTGGCCGCGTGACGGGAATACCGCACAGCCCTTTGGCTTGCGTGCCGCGCAACAGGTTAAGCAAAACGGTTTCGGCCTGGTCGTCTAAATGGTGGCCAAGTGCCACGTGGGTAGCGCCCCATTTTTTAGCTACTTGGCTCAATGCCTGATAACGCCCCTTACGCGCGGCGTGTTCCAAACTTAAACGGCCCTTTTCGGCCAATTGGCGGGCATTAATTTTGCGCGCGAAAAACTCCACATTTAACTGCTTGCACAACTCCCGGCAGAAGGCTTGGTCTTTATCGGCCGCCGCGCCGCGCAAGGAGTGGTTTACATGCACAGCCGCCAAATCAAAATGTTTTTCCGCCGCCAAATAGCGCAAAAAATGCAACAGGCAAACGGAGTCCGGCCCGCCGGAAAGCCCCACCAAAACGCTATCGCCGCGCTTAATAAATTGGCAGGCAAAAGCGCGCATGCGGGGCAGGACGGACGCATCAAAACTTTTTTTTGTCATATAAAAAAGTATAATAAATATACCACCTTTGGGGGAAATACCTTATGAAAAAAAGAATATTAATTATTGAAGACGAAACATCTATTGTGGAACTGCTTATGCTGGTGCTTATGCGCGAAGGGTACGAAGTAAAATCCTGCCAGAGCGGGCGCGAAGCTGTGGCCATGATAAAAGAATTTCATCCGCATTTGATTTTGTTGGATGTGATGTTGCCCGGTATGGACGGAGCCTCTATTGTAAGAGTGCTGAGCGACGACGAACAACTGGGCTCTATCCCGGTGATTGTCACCTCTGCATTGGCGGAATCCCAAAAATTATTTGCCACCTATCCGCAGGTCAAAGATTTTTGCATGAAGCCCTTTGTACTTAAAGACCTTATCATTAAAGTCAAACAAGCCATTGGGGATTTATAAGCCAAACCTTTGCTAAAAATCCGCATTAAATGAAACACCCCGCTTGCTACAAACAAGCGGGGTGTGTTTTTCAATATCAGCAAAAACTAACAAACGGAGCGTTCCCATTCGCTGTACCGGCGCCAAAAATGCTCCAGTACCGCTTCCAATACAATTTCTTTGAGCACTTCCTGCCCTACTAACTGTTTCACGCTTACAGCCGTATCTTTCAGGCTGGCGGGCAAGCGGTTGTTTACGTTCAAACCAACCCCCACCACCATCCAATCGGTTTTATCTTCTTTGGCGGAAGTTTCAATCAAAATGCCGCAAATCTTCTTCCATTTTTTGGTTTTAGGCTCCCACGCCAACACATCATTGGGCGCTTTGATTTTGGTTTTCATTTCAAACAAATCTTCCAGCGCACCGCTGACGGCTTGGGCCACTTTAAGGCTGAAACTGCTGTTGCGCCGCGGGTGTACCGTAGGGCGCAAAATAAGTGAAAAATAAACGCCGCCTTCTTCGGAGCTGAAAGTGCGGTCAAACTGGCCGCGGCCACCCGTTTGGCGGCACGCCAGAACCAGCGTATTGGCTTCCTGCCCGTCTTGGGCGAGTTCCTTGGCCACATTATTGGTGCTGTCGGTCAGCTCCAGGCCAATTACTTTTTGTACGGCTTGTAAAGGGAGGGTAATTTCTTCCATACTTATATTTTACCAATTTCGGGCCGCGGCGCGCAGTGCTTGGCACGGTTGCCCCCAAACGGCGGGCCGCTTATATCGGGCCGGACGGCCTACCAAAACGCGCGCTGCCCCGCGTAAAAGCGCGTTATTTGCCGCGTTTTTTACCCGTGCCTTTTACCTGCATTTGGCGCAGTTCAAACAAGCGGTCACGCAGTTCGGCGGCCAATTCAAAATTCAGGTTTTCGGCCGCTTGCAGCATTTGCTGTTCCACGTCCGCTTCTACCATTTTGATATTTTGCACCGTCGGCTCCGGCAAGGTTTGGCTTAAAATACCAAACGCGCTGGTTTTGGTTTGTTGTTCAAATTCTTTTAACTCCACTTCCGTCTTTTGAATGGTTTTGGGCGTGATGTGGTGTTCTTTATTGTACGCTTCCTGCAAGGTGCGGCGGCGGTTCATTTCCGCCAGTGCGTAGCGGATAGAATCCGTTTTGCGGTCCGCATATAAAATAACCTCTCCGCCCGCATTACGCGCCGCGCGGCCGGAAATTTGAATAAGCGTAGTGGTATTACGCAGGAAGCCTTCGTTATCGGCCCCTAAAATAGCCACCAACCCCACTTGCGGAATATCAATCCCCTCGCGCAACAGGTTAATTCCCACCAACACATCAAAATCCCCGCGGCGAAATTGCTTCAAAATTTCCACCCGCTGTAAAGATTCTATGTCCGAATGTAAATACTGCGTTTTAAGGCCCTGTTCCACAAAATACGCGCTTAAATCCTCGGCGGTTTTTTTGGTTAAAGCCAAAACGAGAGTCCGCTCTCCTTTGGCGGTATGCTCTTTGATTTTTTCCGTCAAATGCGTAATTTGCCCCTCGGTGGGGTGGACTATTACTTTCGGGTCCACCAACCCCGTAGGGCGGATGACCTGCTCTACAATGTGGTTGCCGCAAACGGTCAGTTCGTACGGGCCGGGCGTGGCCGAAACAAAAATGCTCTGCGGCATTAATTTTTCAAATTCATCAAATTTTAAGGGGCGGTTGTCTAATGCGGACGGCAGGCGGAAACCGAAGTCCACCAACATTTGTTTGCGGGCCCTGTCCCCGTTGAACATCCCGCGCACTTGCGGCAGGGCCACATGGGATTCGTCCACCACCATTAAAAAATCGTCATAGCGCAAAAAATAATCCAACAAACACGCGGGGCGCTCGCCCGGTTTGCGGCCGTCCATATAGCGGGAGTAGTTTTCTATGCCGGAACAATAACCCGCCGTTAAAAGCATTTCTATATCGTATTCCGTGCGTTGTTTTAAGCGGTAGGCTTCCATTTCTTTGCCTTGCGCCAAAAGGGCTTGGCGGCGCAATTCCAAATCCGCCTTGATTTGGTCTATGGCGCCGGCGGTGTCTTCATCAGTGGCTACAAAGTGCTTGGCCGGATAAATCCACGCTTCGTCCAACTCCGCCACCACGTCCCCAGTGACGGGGTGGATTTCGTAAATGTGCGAAATGGTTTTGCCGGAAATTTCCACCCGCAACGCGTTTTGGCTGTATGGGGTCATAATATCCGTATTCGGCCCGCGCATACGGAAACGGCCGGAAGTAAACTCCAATTCGTCACGCAGGTATTGTATTTTAATCAGCCGCCCGCTTAATTGGGAGCGGGTCATTTCGCCCCCTTTTTTTACATAAATACGCATTTCCTTAAATGTATCCGGGGAGCCGATATTGTAAATGCAGGAAACAGATGCCACCACAATTACATCTTTGCGGCTGACCAAAGAGGTGGTGGCTTTCAGGCGCAGTTTATCAATATGTTCATTGACGGCGGAGTCTTTTTCTATATAAGTATCCGTTTGCGGGATATACGCTTCCGGCTGGTAATAATCGTAATAAGAAATAAAATATTCCACCGCGTTGTGGGGGAAAAATTGTTTGAACTCCGCATACAACTGCGCGGCCAACACTTTATTGGGGGATAAAATAAGCGTGGGGCGGTTCAAATTGGCAATTACATTGGCAATAGTAAACGTTTTGCCGGAGCCCGTCACCCCCAGCAAGGTTTGGCGCGCATCCCCGCGCAAAACGCCTTGCGTAAGGGCGGCAATCGCTTTCGGCTGGTCACCGGCCGGCTGAAAATTGGAAACTAATTCAAAATGGTCCATATCTCCCCCATAGAACAAAAAGGCGGCCGCAAACGGGGCCGCCCTTTCAGCTTTTCAAAACGGCTATTTGGAAAGACCGCCTAAAAAGTGCGCATCCAACACACCGGGCAATAATTGGCCCACGCCGTCAATCATAAACTGCATGGCAATAGAACACAAAATCATCCCCATAAAGCGAATGACAATCTGCGTGCCGTTCGGCCCGATTTTAGCAAACAAATAGCGCGAGGCCACCAATACGGCCCCCACCGCCGCGGCGCATAAAAACAGCATTACAATCATCATAACGGCCATAGGGAAAGTAGTAATTTTTTCCGCGTACAACATAACCGTTGCAATAGAACCGGGGCCAATAAATAACGGCATACCCACCGGCACTACAATATGGCTTAAACGGTCGCGCGCGCGGTCAAACGTGCTGCCTTGGGCGCGGGCGGCTTCCAAGCCGTTGCGTTCAAATTTAGATTTACCCTGCAACATGCGCAACCCCACCCCTAACAGGATGATAGACCCTGCCAAGCGGAAGGCGGGAATGGTTATACCGAACACGCTTAAAATTTTGCTTCCGAAAATAAAAAATATCGTAAGCATAATGAAAATAGACAACGCCATCAGCAGCGCCACGGCGCGCTGTACTTTGGGCTCGTCATTTTCCACGTGTTCCAAAAAAATTGGCATATTGCCAATCGGGTTCAAAATAGCCAGCGTAGCAATAAATGCGTTTACCAGCAAACTCCAATCCATACTTGTTTATAAGCTCCTTGGACCAGTAAAATGCCCGCAAAAATGCGGTACTAATAGTATATCAAATTAGGGGGCCAACGCTTGCGCCCGCACCTCAGACGGAAAAAAACAGCCGCCCCGACGGAAAAGTTCCGCCCCACTCCCCCCAAGCCAAACCGGTGCAAAGGCCGCGTTTTTGGCTGGGAAACAAAAAACATTTTCCAAATGCGTGATAAATTGTTATAATAAATGTACATTCATTTTTCGGGCAGTTGGCGCAGCGGTAGCGCGTCCGCCTCACACGCGGAAGGTCACAGGTTCAAATCCTGTACTGCCCACCATTTAGAACCCTGCACTTGTTGCAGGGTTTTTTATTGGCAGTAAGCAAGCAAACTGCTTTGCTTGCGGCAGGATTTGAGTGCGCAGCGTTGTTTTTGTTTGCGCACCGAACGGTTCCGCTGTGCGCAAGGCAAAAACCGCGAGCCCGGCCTGCAGGCGTTTTGTGTCAGCAAAACGACCGGAAGGCAAATCCTGTACTGCCCACCATTTAATAAAAACACTCCCGTTTATTGGGGGTGTTTTTTTGTTCCAGGGGCACATATCAGTCATAAACCCTGCCGCCGGGATGAAGAACTCCGGGAAATGGGGCAAAAAACTGCCTTCCGTAGACGGATACAATCCGGCAAAAAAAGCCATTAAAGAGGGGGAATCTTTATCCGAGCAATTTGGTAAAGACAAGGAACCGTATATGAATTATTATGTATTTACAGGTAAAAAACATTCCTAAAAATATTATAATAAGAAAATGAAAAAATTGGTTTTTCTCTTTCTTATTTTATGTGGTTTTATGCCCGCCCGTGCCAACGATACGGCAGGTTATGTATTACCCACGGGCGGGGTTGTTTTTCAAAAACAGGATGGGATAAAAATGCGCACGGAGGCGCTTTACATCCGTCCCGGGCAAATAGAGGTAAACTATTTGTTTGAAAACACCACCGACAAGCCCATAACAACTGCCGTATTTTTCCCGCTTCCGCCCATTTCTGCCGTGCTAGATTATTACACGGATTATTTGGATGCTACGCATCAGTTCCGTTTCAAACTTTGGGTAAATGGGAAAGAACAGCCCTATCAAACCCAATTTTCCTTACAGCAACACGGGCGGCCCGTGCCCGGTTTTGCCTCAAAAATTTGGAAATATCCGGAAGAATCCTTGGACGAGGCCACGTTTCACCAACGCTTTTTGGCCTTGTCCCCGGCAGAACGCCAAACATTAATAGACGGCAAGTATATTTATTGGGGGTATATGCTTGTACTAAATAAGCAAACAGGCGAATCCGGCGAGCAGGAAGGCTGGCTCATGTCAGACAGACACGACACCCTTTGGGAAAAACAAATTACCTACTCTTGGGAACAAACCTTTCCGCCGCATAAAACCATTACCGTACGGCATACATATACCCCGTCTTACAAAACTATCAATACCGGGGCGCCCTTTTCAAAATGTATAGAGGGTGATTCCCCTGCCTATCGGCTATTTTCTGCCCCGGCAGCCCGGGGGGAAAAGCGTTTTGCGGCCCAAAATTATTTGGAATATATCCTCACCACGGCACAAAACTGGCAGGGCCCTATCGGCCATTTCAACCTGCTTGTAGAAAGCCCCTTAAAAAGCGTGGGCTGTTTTGACGGGGGCCCCTTTTACGCCAAACAATTTTATGCCGTCAACCGCCCCAACTACACCCCGGAGCGGGATTTATCGGTTGATTTTTTGGATAACAAAAGCGTTTTGGATTATCAACCCAAATATGCCCCGGTTTTATACCGTGTAAACGGCCCGGCAAAGCTGCGGAGTACCCCCCACGGAAAAACCCTCGGGCAACTGGAAAACAATACCTATATTTGGGGTTGGCCCGGTAAAAAACAAGGCAAGTGGATACCCGTATTGCAAAACCAATTTTCCGGCTATGCACACCCAAAAAACCTGATTCAAGTATTTTAACCCTGCCCCGGCGCCCAAAACGCCGGGGGTTTTTCCGTACGCGTATCTTGCGTTTTTGCCGTGCTTTTTCTACCATATACTAAACCCATTTTAAGGATAAACCTGTTTTATGCTAACAAAAAACCCTCTGGAAAAATACGCCCCCATTAATACGGTTTGTATGCTTATTTTGGCGGCTACTTCTCTTACCGCGTTTTTGGTCTATACCAAAACCGTGCTGATGCCCTTTGTACTGGCGGTGTTTATTTATATGGTGGCCAACACCTCCGCCGGATTTATGAAACAAAAATGGCAAGTGCCCTATATTTTGGGGTTAGTGACGTGCGCCCTCGTGTTTTTGGGCTTAGCCACCTTAGCCGTATTTTTTGTTTCCAGTTCCATAGAAACTTTTGTAAACGGAGCCGATATTTATACGGAAAAATTAAACGATACGCTGGAATGGGCCTTGCAAACTGCCCAAAAATATAGCATCAAATTAAATGCCCAGTTTATTGTGGACACCCTCAACAAAATACCGGTATTTAATATGGTAAAAAGCGTTGGCGGCGGGGTGGTTTCTTTTTTAACCAACTTAACGCTTATTTCTTTATTTGTAATTTTTATTTTTATGGGCAAAGCTTCCTCCGCGGTAGACAAACCCACGCTGGTGGGCACGATCCAAAAACAAATTTCTTTTTACTTAATCATCAAGTTGTTTGTGTCCTTATTGGCGGCGTTTTTTACTTGGCTGGTGCTATTAAGCGTAGGGAGTGAACTGGCCGGAATGTTGGCTATTTTAACCTTCATCTTAAACTTTATTCCCAATTTAGGGCCGTTTATTTCCACCATGCTGCCTATGCCGGTGCTTTTTTTGCAATACGGGTTAGATTGGCACATTGTGCTGGCGCTTTGTCTGCTGACGGCCATTCACTTTGTAATTGGCAATATTTTGGAAACCAAATGGTTGGGCAAAGGCATGGATTTAGACCCCGTGATTGTAATTGCCTGTTTAATTTACTGGGCGCTGGTTTGGGGCATTATGGGGGCACTGTTGGCCGTACCCTTAACCGCTATTGCCAAAATGGTGTTTGAACGCTACGAAACCACCAAACCGCTGGCTAACCTGTTGGCAGGGCGGGTGAGCTTAAAATAATGATGAATAAATCCGTCACCCCGTGGGCATTTATCCCCACTTTGTACTTAGCCGAGGGTCTGCCGTATATTATCATTAATGCGGTATCTACCGTGTTGTATGCGGACTTGGGTTTTGAAAACACCCAAATTGCTTTTTGGACGGGGTGGCTGTACCTGCCGTGGATTTTGAAAATGTTTTGGAGCCCGCTGGTGGACGCGCGCGGCACCAAGCGCCGTTGGCTACTGGGCGCCCAACTGGCCATGGCGGTTTTATTTTTGGCCTTGGCGCTTTTGTGTGCCGTAAACGCATTTAGTTTTGCGGCCCAGCAAAATAATTTAACTTTTTTTACGCTTTCACTTTTTGGTTTTTTGGCGGGGGCGTTTATTTCGGCTACGCTGGATATTGCCACCGACGGCTATTACCTGCTCGCTTTGACCCCGGTGGAACAATCTAAATTTGTGGGCATACGCACCATTTTTTACCGTTTGGCTATGATTTTGGGCAGTGGGGCATTAGTGTCCGTCGTGGGGATGCTCCGCCCGCATCTTTCCGGCGCCTTAAACTGGGGCGCCCTGTTTGCTTTTTTGGGCCTTGTATTTGCTGCCGCCACCGCGTACCACTACCGCTTTTTACCGTGCCCCACTGCCGATAAACCCGCCCACGCGGCAAACGGGCCGGCTTGGGGGCAGGCGTTTGGCTCTTATTTTACGCAACAAAACATTTTGTATATTTTGCTGTTTATTTTGCTTTACCGTCTGGGAGATGCCCTTTTAGAAAAAATAGTGCCGCTATTTTTGTTAAAACCGGCGGCAGAAGGAGCCTTGGGGATGAGCGTGCAAAGCTACGGCCTGATTAAAGGCACGCTGGGTTTGGGGGCTGTGGTGGCGGGGAATTTACTGGGCGGGTGGCTGCTCGGCCGCTACGGGTTCAAAAAATGTATCTGGCCGTTTGCGGTAATTCTGATTTTACCCAACTTCTTTTATGCGTATATGGCTTGGGCCAAACCCGGCTTGGGCGCGGTAGCCGCGTTAATTACGCTAGAGCATTTTGGCAACGGACTGGCCATGATGGCGTTTAGCGTGTTTATTATGTATGTTTCGCAAGGGAAGTACAAAACGTCGCACTATGCCATATCCACCGGCATTATGGCGCTGGGGATGATGGTGCCGTCTATGCTATCCGGACATTTACAAATGCGGCTTGGGTATGAAACCTTTTTTATGGTAGCCAGTGTGATTAGTCTGGTGACGCTGGCCGTTATCCCGCTGACGGGGAAAATACAAACGCTGGAAGAAACCGAAAAAGCCTTCCGCGCCCATACTATGCGCTTAGAGGACGCAAATTGATATGCCCAAAGACCGCTACGCTATTGCCACCGAGCAACCCAACCCGCACACCCGCGGGTTAGACCGTTTATCCGCCTTACAAATTGCCCGCAAAATAAATGCGGAAGATTTTAACGCCGCCCGCGCCGTAAAAAAGGCGGCTAAACCGCTTGCGCGGGCTATCCGCACCGCCGCACAAGCCTTTAT
The DNA here is from genome assembly GCA_934662565.1 of uncultured Elusimicrobiales bacterium. Classification (GTDB taxonomy): domain Bacteria; phylum Elusimicrobiota; class Elusimicrobia; order Elusimicrobiales; family Elusimicrobiaceae; genus Avelusimicrobium. The sequence continues at coordinate 96,980 of CAKUKI010000004.1, read as the reverse complement.
GGGCGGGCATAAAATAATTTTTATGGGGGCGGGTACCAGCGGCCGTTTGGGTGTGTTGGAAGCGGCGGAATGTGTGCCCACGTTTGGGGTCAAACCCACGCAAATTATCGGTCTGATTGCAGGCGGTAAAAATGCGATGTTCCGCGCCAAAGAAGGGGCGGAAGACGACGCCGCATTGGGGGCGCAGGACGTCCGCCAGCAAGCCCGCGCGCACGATTTTGTAATTGGACTCACGGCCAGCGGCATTACGCCTTATGTACTGGGCGGATTGGAAGCCGCCCAACAACTGGGCGCCCGCACCGCGTTGATTACCTGTAATGAACAGGCGGATTTTTCCCATGCGGATATTGCGTTATTTTTACCTACCGGACCGGAAGCGCTGTGCGGTTCCACCCGTATGAAAGCGGGGACGGCTACCAAAATGACCCTCAACATTATTTCCACCGGGGCCATGGCCCTGTGCGGCAAAATGTACGGCAATTTAATGGTAGATGTAAAACCCACCAATAAAAAATTGGTGGCGCGGGCCACGCGGCTTATTGCCCAAATTGCCGAGGTAGACCCGCAAACCGCCGGGCAGTATTTGGCCCAAAGCGGCAATCAGGTCAAAGTGGCGATTGTTATGCTTAAAAAACAACTGGACCGCCCGCGTGCGGCGCGGCTGTTAAAAAAAGCAAACGGCTTTTTGGCAGAGGCGTTGGATGAAAACTAAACTGGCCTTGGGGCTTATGAGCGGCACCAGCGCGGACGGCTTAACCGTTTGCGCCGTGCGCGTGCGCCCGTTTGAAGTGGTGGCTTTCCAAAACTATGCGTATCCGCCCGCGCTGCAACAACAACTGTTAAACGCCTACCAATTACCCGCCGCACCGTTAAGCCAACTCCATTTTGCATTGGGCAAATTATATGCGCAAAAAGTAAAACTTTTCTTAAAAAAATACCGCTTGTCCGCGGGGCAAATTAGCGTTATCGGCTCCCACGGGCAAACCGTTTATCACGGCCCCAAAGATAAAACCCCCAACACGTTGCAAATCGGCGAGCCGTCCTTTTTAGCGTGTGAAATGGGCGTACCCGTAGTAAGTGATTTCCGCCCCAAAGATATGGCCCTAGGCGGAGAGGGCGCGCCGCTCATTCCGTTTTTTGATAATTTTTTATGGGGCAAAAAGGCCCCGCGCACGTTGGTAAACATTGGCGGGATTTCCAACGTGACGGCCGTGGGGCGCGGCATTTTCCCCACCGGTTTTGACTCCGGCACCGGCAATACACTCATGGACCTAACCTGCCAACAAGTGTTGCACCGTCCGTTTGATAAAAACGGCACCTTGGCCCGCAAAGGCCGGCCGGACCGCGCACTGGTGCGGCGATTATTAAACCTGCCGTATTTTGCGCAAAAGCCGCCTAAAAGTTTAGACAAAAACACCTTTGGAACGGATTTTCTAAACAAACATTTTACGCTTACTCCCTCCACCGTAAACGATACGTTGGCCACCCTGAACCTGTTTACGGCGGCCGCCATTACGCGCGCGTTAGACTTTTTGCCGCCCGCGTGCCGCACCCAAATTTGGGTATCGGGCGGTGGGGCGTTCAACCAAACACTACTGGAAAACTTGCAAACCTTAAACCCGCACGCACAAGTGCACACCACGCAAGAAATGGGGCTGCACCCGCTTGCCAAAGAAAGCGCCGCGTTTGCGGTTATGGCCCATTATGCGCTGCGCGGCCAAATAAACCACTGCGCCCGCGCCACCGGAGCCAAAAAGAATGCCGTACTGGGTAAAATTACGTTATGCAAATAAACCGTTTGATTTTCCCCGGATTTTGGTTTGATAAAAACACCTTGCAACAAGGCGAAGAATTAGCCCGCGCGGGTGTGGGCGGGTTTTGTTTATACGGCGGAACAAGCGCCCAAATAAAAGAATTTTGCGCCCGCGTGCGCCGCGCTTCCCCATGGGAAAAAATTTTAATCTGTGCCGATTACGAAGACGGCCTTGGGCGGTGGGTAAAAGATTCCGTCCGTTTGGCCCCCAACATGGCACTGGGCGCGGCCGACAGTGCGGAGCTATCTTTTGAAAAAGGCCTTTTGACGGCACGCGCCGCACGCGCGCTGGGGGTGGATTGGGTTTTTGCTCCGGTGGCGGACCTTGCCGACACGCCGGACAACCCCATTGTAAACACGCGGGCCTTTTCCGCACACCCGCAAGCGGTTATCCGCTTGGCGGGGGCATTAATGAAAGGGCTGACGCAAGGCGGCGCGCTCAACTGCCTGAAGCATTTTCCGGGGCATGGGCAAACCAAGGTGGACTCCCATTTGGCTTTGCCTGTTTTAAGCCGCACGCCGGAAGAATTGTTCCAAACGGAACTAAAACCGTTTGCCGCTTTACTGCCGCTGGCAGACGGCGTAATGACCGGACATTTGAAAGTACCCGCGTTAGATGCGCAACATCCGGCCTCTTTATCCGCCGCCATTACTACCGGACTATTAAAAGAAAAACTGGGGTGGAAAGGGTGCGTGCTGACGGACGCGCTGCTCATGCGCGCCATTGGGGACGAATGCCAAGCCGCCCGCGAAGCCTTAAACGCGGGGGCGCATATTCTGCTGGCCATGAATGACCCGCAAAAAGTCAGCCGTTTTTTACATACCCATCCCCACGCCCCCGCCTTGCTCCGCGCGGCCCATGCCCAGCTGGACGCGCTGTGCGCCCGCTGCGCCCAAGCGGGGCCTGTTGTAGCACCCACACACAAAGAGCTGGAAGACTTCAACCGACGCACGGCACGCGCCGCCTGCGTATGGGACGGCGCGTTTGTGTTGCGGGCCGAGGAGCGGGTGCGCGTGGTGGCACTGGGGGACGAGGAGCAAAACGGCTGGGAAGTTTTGCGTAAAAATTTAATCAACGCCGGCATACAACTGACGGACGGCCCCGCCGACAAAGTTTTGATTATTTCTCTAGCCAACTACAAATCTTTCAAAGGACGCATCCACTTAACGCCGCAAGACGAAGGCCGCGCCTTACAAGCCGCCAGACAGGCCCGCCAAAGCGCATTTATTTGTTTAGGAAGCCCCTTTGCGGCTCTCCCCATAAAAGGGGCTGTAAACGCCGTTTTACAGGCGTTTTGCCCGCTCCCTGCGTTCCAGCAAGAGGCCGCCGCGCTTTTACTGGGGCACCGCACGGCACAAGGCAAAATGCCGGTTTGTTTATAAAACGCAAAGACCCGCCAACAAGCGGGTCTTTTACCTTATAAAATAAAATTTTAGTATTCTATTTTATCCGTGCGGCTGCTCCAAATTTCAAACGGTTCTTCCGCGCCGTCTAGCACAATACGCACGGTAGGAATAGAGCGCTTATCGGTCGGCTGGGTGATTTCATCATAAATAAATTTATCGTCAAAGCCGTGCTGGGCCGCGCAAAAGCGGTCCGCCGCAAAGTACAACGCTTTGGGGCGCGCCCAATAAATAGCACCCAAACACATGGGGCACGGCTCGCAAGAAGAATAAATGACGCAATCTTTCAATTCAAACGCGTTTAATTTTTGGCACGCTTTGCGGATAGCGTCCACTTCCGCATGGCGGGTAGGGTCGTTGGCAGAAGTCACTTGGTTAAACCCTTCCGCCAAAATTTTGCCGTCTTTTACAATCACCGCCCCAAACGGGCCGCCTTTTCCGGTTTGCATATTTTCGGCGGCTAATTCTATGGCGCGGCGCAAAAAGCGCTGGTGTTCTTGTAGTTCGTGTTCATTCATAAAAAAATCCTCTGTCTTTATTATAGCTTAAATCCGCACAAAAACGGTTTTATTTTGTTCACTGCGCACCGCGCCGCACGGCGTTTGCACCCAATAATTGCCGGCGCCGGTTTGTGCTTTGGCTCCGCCATATTCTATTTGATAGGAAAGAGAATCCTTTGCCGTGCCCGCATAGCCCCGCGTGCGCCATGTGCCGCCGTCTTTGCGTGCGTGCAACCCCCATTGTGGGATAACCCGCGTTTTGCCAAATTCAAACGGTTCTTCGGGCCAGTTGTGCCCGCTAAACGGCCTAAACACTTGGCCGACAGGTAAAAGAGTTTGAAGTTCCTTCAGCCCTTTTTGTTCCCGCGCGGAAGCGGTACTTAAAAACACGCCGTCCACCCGCCGCACGCCGCTTTTTAATACGGCGCGGGCCAGTTTTTCGCCGTCTATGGCGGCGCCGAACAACAAGGTCTGCCCGCCTTGCGTGCGTACTAAAATAACCGGCGCGTTCCACTCCCGCAAGAGCCAAATTTTTAGGCTCGGTGCCAAACAAAATTGTCCCGCCCACAGGAGCAGGAGCAAGGCGGCCCCAAACGGTACCAACTTTTTGGCAAAACTCCACCGCGGGGCATTAAACACCCAAAATAAGCCCATATAATACGCCACTACCGCCCACACGGGCCATGCCGCGGCGGGTAAAGAAGAAAAAGAAAAAGAAGCAAAAAACACGACCAAGGTTTTGAACAGCCACAACGCCGCCCACAACGCCCAGTGTAAAACAAACCCCACATGCAAACAGGAAAGCGCGTAAAAAGCAAACCCTAACCCCATTATGCCGGAAGCCAACGGCACTAACAACATATTGGAAATCAGCCCTGTAATAGACACTTTATAAAACACATTGGTAAATACCGGCAGCAGCGCCAGCTGGGTGGAAAGCGTGGCCAAAAAAATCTGCCCGAAAAACCGCACCGCGCGCGGCCACTTGGCGGGCGGATTCCAATTAGATAAACAAATAATAATGGCGGCCGTAGCCAGAAAAGACATTTGAAAGCCCGTTTCAAACACCACGGACGGATTGCCCAAAACCAACATCAAACAAGAAAGTAATAACCCCTGAAATACCCCGCTGTTGCGGTTAATCAAAAAACCCACACACGCACAAACTGCCATAAAATAAGCGCGCACGAGCGGCGCATCCGCCCCCGCCACCAAGGTATACACGCCCGCCGCCAAGAGTGCCACTAGCGTACTATGCCGCCGCCCAATGCCCACCCAAGCCAACGCGCCCATGACCATCAGCGTGACAAACCCCACATTTCCGCCGGAAGCTACCAACAAGTGAATGGCTCCGCTATCCTGAAATGCACTATACAGTGCGGGGTCTGTTTCGCCCCGCTCGCCCAACACCACGCCGCCCGCAATACCGGCTAACTCCGGCCCGAACGCCGCGGAAAAAGTTTGCAAAATATCTTGCCGCAGCGCCCGCACGGCCCGAAACAATCCCCCAGCGCAACGCTCTAACACAAAATTTTCCGCATGAATTTCCGCAAACACCCCTTTGACGGCCAGATAATCGCCCCAAGCAAAATTTCCCAATAGTTCCACATTGTACGGCTTTTTTAATTTTCCTTGTAAGCGGATAACGTCCCTCCATTGGGGAGGAACCTCTTTAATGCGCGCATACACCCGCCCGCTGGCGGGCATGCTGTTTACGCTTTGAACTTGCACAATCACGTTATGGGAATCGTTTTTATAGGCAGAAAACCCGTCCACTCGGCCGACCAGTGTGACGGGTCCTTTAGTTATAAAACGGGAAACATCCTGCGCGCTGGGGTGCGGTTTGTAAAAACAACTTACCCCCAATAGGACAAACGCCAGCAGCCACAACAGCGGGCGTTTGTATACGGACGGGTGCATTACAGTTTGGTGCGGCCTTTTAAGGAGTAGCCCAAGGTCATTTCGTCAATATAATCAATATCGCCGCCCAAGGGAACCCCATAGCCGATACGCGATACTTTATCCACCATGCCGCGCAATAAATCGGCCAGATACAGGGCGGTGGTTTCGCCCTCGCTGTCCGGGTCGGTGGCAATAATTACTTCGCGGATGGGGGTTTTGGCATTTTGTACGCGCTCTAACAATTCTTTTACTTTTACTTGCTCCGCACTGCGCCCTTCCATGGGGGAAATGGCCCCATGCAACACATGGTACAAACCTTTGTAAGCGCCAGTTTTTTCTATGGATTCAATATCCTGCGGGTCTTCCACCACGCAAATAGTATCTTGCTGGCGGTCCGTATCGGAGCAAATTTCGCACTTTTCCCCCTCGCAATACGCAAAGCAGACGGGACAAAGTTTTACTTCTTCTTTTAAGGCCAATAGCGCGGCAATAAATTCCTCGGTTTCCCCTTGTGAGGCGCGCAAAAAATACGCGCTAAAGCGTTCCGCCTGACGCGGCCCGACCCCCGGCAAGCGCCTAAACGCGCGGATTAAACGGTCTAAACTTTTCATACTACGCCATCAACTCTCCGGGGATTACGCTAAACAAATCTTTTAATTCTTCCGGTGCATCTTCCGGCGCAACGGTCTGCGGGGCATGGGTTTCTTGCGCTTGCGGGCGCACATCAGCCGAAAAATCCGCCTTTACGAAAGGTTCTTCTTGGCTGAGCGGTTCCGCTTGTTTAGAAACCGCTGCGTTGTGCGGGACTACAGGAGCCGCCGCACGCGGGGCCGTTTGGGCGGTGGGAGCAGCGGAAGACGCGGCTAATAAAAATTTAATTTTGCGCCCGCTGATTTTGAACGCCGCGGCTTCCATTTCCGGCAATTTGGTTTGGGCGGGCACACGGTAAAATTCTTTTCCCGCCGCAAAAGATAAGGTCCATTCGTCGCCATTAAACGCCACGCGGCTGTTGAGCATAACGTCATACACAAATAAACTTTTGGAAAAATGCACCAGCAGTTTATCCCAAATTTGTCGGTCCGTCAGCGGAGCCGTGCTAGCGGCTTTCGGGGCCGCCGGTACCACCGCCGGAGCCGGTTGTGCGGCGGGGGCGCTGAACGGTTCGTCCCCAGCTACAGGCTCGCTATCTAGCATAGCGGCCACGGCATCATCCGTCGGAGCAGAGGATGGAACGTCTTCCGGTGCGGCCGCATGCAAGGCCGCGCGCGGGGCCGGAGCCACTGCTTGCGCCATGGTGCGCGGGGCGGGCTTGGCAACAGGAGCCGGAGCGGGTGCAGGGCGGGCAGCCGGAGCCGGGCCGGACGGGCGGGAAGAAGAAACTTCCCCGCGTTCCAAAGCTTCCAAACGGCGGATAAAGCCGTCTATATCCAAACAACTGTCCATAACCGTAAACAGGCCCACTTCCGCACTGACCAAGGTATTATCGGAAAATTTAACTTCTTCTATCAGTTTATTTACTTTGCGCGACAGGGCCGCCAAAAAGCCGGACGAAACCTGCGCGGTAATGGCTTTAGCCCCTTCAAACGGCTCACTCCCCTGACCCAATGAAAAATAGAATAAATCGCCCAGCGTATTTTTCAAATCTTTTAAGAACACATTGGCATCAAAGCCCTCATTTTTTAAGGTTTCAAATACTTGGTGCAAGGCGGCGGAGTCTTTTTGTGTTAAAGCATTTAGCGCTTGGGCAATTAGTTCATCCGGCGTGAGGCCCAGCATTTCGCCCACTAATTTTTCGTCAATCCGTTCGCCGGAATAAGCAATAGCGCGGTCTAACAGGGTAAGCGCATCACGCATGGCGCCGCCCGCGTTTTTGGCAATAATCCGCGCGGCCGCGGGGGTTAAATCTATATTTTCGGCACCGGCTAAATCCAACAAATGGTTGGAAATTTCGTCCACGGTAATCGGGCGGAAACGAAACGTCTGGCACCGGCTGACAATGGTGGCGGGAACTTTGTGTTTTTCCGTAGTGGCTAAAATAAATACCACGTGGGAGGGCGGTTCTTCAATGGTTTTTAAGAGCGCATTGAAAGAACTGGTGGAAAGCATGTGCACTTCGTCCAAAATAAACACCTTAAAACGGTCGCGCGAAGAAGCCAGCGCCACGGTATCAATAATGGCTTCGCGCACTTTTTCCACCTGCGTATTGCTGGCGGCGTCCAGCTCCAGCACGTCCAAGTCACTGCTTTGGGCAATTTCCAAACATTGGGGGCATTTGCCGCACGGCTCATCTGTGGGTTTGGTGTGCCCGTTGCCCGTACAGTTGAGCGCTTTGGCTAAAATACGCGCCGTGGTGGTTTTGCCGCAACCGCGCGGCCCGTAAAACAAATAAGCGTGTGCAATACGCCCCAGTTTAAGCGCATTTTTGAGCGTTTTGGAAATGTTTTCCTGCCCGACCATATCTTCAAACGTCTGCGGGCGGTATTTATTGGCTAAACTTACATATTTATTATTTTCGTCAAACATTTCCATAAAATTATCCTCTCATGCGTTTTGTATAGCGGCGCTGGGCGTGCTTAAAATCCAAGCTAATGCGGCCGGGGCCTAAAAGCGCTACCGTAAGCAGCGGCGTAGCCAACAACACACAAAACGCCGCAAACATTTTATTCAAATCTCCGGCAAAAAAAGCCCACGCGCACGCGCAGCTGCACAAAAACCCCACGGCAGCCACCACCCGCGTATACCAACCTAAAATTAAAAACAGTGCGCAAAACAACTCACACACCACCAGCACAAACCCCGCCGCAACGGAAAAAGGCACCCGCAAGGCGGTTAAGTTATATAAAAATTCCCGATAAAAAAGCAAACAGCCCGCCGTCACATATAACAAGGTGAGGCCGGTTAATAACCGGCTTAAAAATATGGCTAAAGAAAATTGGCCTTCGTCTATTTTACAATGCAAATCTGTATCCGGCATGGGGCCTCCTAAAATTTAGATTCTACCGTCATAGAAAAATAGGTTCTGCGGTTGGCTTGCCGTTTAGGCTCAAACACTTCCACACCGCCGCTAAAGTCCATATCCCAAAAGTGTAAAGCAATCCCCGCGCTGACGGCTGTGGCAAAAGCCCGATGGTCCGCATATTTATAACGCACCCAAGAGGCATACGGCGTAATGTTGCGGGTGGGATACGCCAGCTGCACGGCGGAACTTTCTTTAATAAACCCTTGTACCACCGCTACCATAAACGGCACGTCCGCCCAGTTGGTGCTGACACCGCTGGGGGGCTGACTACTATATTTTATCACTTTCCGGTAGATACCCCGCAAGCGCAGTTTACGGGCATACATTTCTGCCTCTGTGCGGGCGAAGGTTTCCGTCGGAGAATAAGCATGTTCCAGCGGGTTATCCTGTGCGTCACTGTATACATCATAACGGGTTTGACCCGCTTGCAAACCCAATAAAGGGAACTTAAACATTCCCTTTTTATAAAAAGGAACCCAACGCACGCCCGCGGCGTATTCTATACTTTGGAAATCCAGCGCCAGCGGCACCCAGCGGGCTAGTGCGTAAGCGGTCCAATCGTCCGTCACTTCGTACGAAGCATTTAAGCCATAGCGGGAAGTGGAGCCGGCTTCGTCTTCTTCTTTATCGGACCGGCGGTAATAGCCGTACTCTGGGGTCAGCACAAGGCCGTTATCCAAATCCAGCTTGTACTGGCCGCGCAGCGCGGCGTAGCCCTTTTCCCCATTCACCCCCGAAAAACTGAGCTGCCCGTAGCAAAACGCACACGGGCAGACCAGTATAACAAGAACAGCTAACAGGGTTTTGGGAAACCGCATTATTTTTTGGCTTGTTTAGCTTTTAACGCGGCCACCTTTTTATCTTCTTCCTGCAAGAATTTTACATAGTTGGAGGCGGTGCGTTTTTTCCACGCGCCTTTGTGATAGCCGTAGCCAATGATAAGCGGGATCAGCGTGGTGCATTCCCCGTAAACCATTTGTTCCAAGGCAGTGGAAACTTTACCCCAAGAGGAGGCTTCCTTTAAGGTAGAGCCGGAAAGCGCGCCGTCGCGCACGTCCGCCACCGTAATTTGCACGGCGTATTTGTGCATTGGGGTATCCGCGCCCAGCACTTCGGCCGCTACTACGGTGTCTTGCGCAAAGTTTTTCGGCACACCGCCGGACCACATCATGAGGCCGGTTTCTTTGGCTTTGATTTTGATTTTGGTTAATTCCAAAAAGTCTTTGGCGCTATCAATAGAAACGTGGGCTTCCGGATGTTCCGTCTGGTGGGCTACAAAGCCAAATCCGGCGGAGCAATCGGAAAACGCGGGCACAAACACCGGCACGCCGTGTTTATACGCGTTGTAAACAATAGAATCTTTGCCTTTGCCTTTTTGTTCCAGCCATTTGCCCATTTCCCAAATAAATTCGCGGGAAGAATAGGGGCGGGGTTCCAAAGCGTTGCAAATTTTGTGGATGGTTTCGTCGCAAACTTTCAATTCGTCTTCGTCAATATAAGTATCGTAGATGCGGTCAATATGCAAGTCGCGCAGTAAGTTATCATCTTGGTTGTAGGGGGTACCAATGTAGTGTTTGTAGCCAAGGGCTTCAAAAAAGTCTTGGTCCACAATGTTGGCGCCGTTGGACACAATGGCATCCACCATGTTGTTTTGAATCATGTCCACCACTACTTTTTTAAGACCGGCAGACACCAACGAACCGGCAATACACAAAATAACGGAGCATTTTTTTTCGGAGAGCATCATGTTGTAAATTTTGCTCGCTCTGGCCACTTCGCGCGAAGCATAGGCCATACTTTCAAAAGCATCCACCATGGGAACCACATTGTATTTTTTCATATCAATGTGTTTGATGGTTGCTTTCAGAAAGTCCTTCTTGGTCACTTTTGCCATTTTTTTAACACCTCTTACTGGGATTTTGTATCAACTTTTTACGATGATTTTATTTTTTATTTTTTATTTAGTAAATTATATTAAATTACAAGGTATTTTTCACAATAAAAAATAAGTGCTGGGCGTGCGGGGCGAGCCGGAGGTTTGCGCAAGCGCCGCAAAAACCCGCCAAGGAGCGTTTTTATGTACGAACATTTACACCAAACAGACCCTGCTGTTTTTGATGCCGTTGCCAAAGAATTAACCCGCCAGCGCGAAAAATTGGAGCTGATAGCTTCCGAAAATTTTGCCTCCCGCGCCGTCATGGAAGCACAAGGCTCTATTTTAACCAATAAATATGCCGAGGGCTACCCCGCCAAACGCTATTACGGCGGTTGCGAAAATGTGGACGTGGTGGAAAACCTAGCCATTGAACGCGCCAAACAACTCTTTGGGGCCGAACACGCCAACGTGCAGCCCCACTCGGGCGCGCAAGCCAATATGGCGGTTTATATGGCGTTATTACAAACTGGAGATACGGTGTTGGGGCTGAACCTTTCCCACGGCGGGCACCTGACCCATGGACACCCGCTTAATTTTTCCGGCAAACTCTACCACATTGTGCCCATGAACGTCCGCCCAGACACGGAAGAAATTGATTATGATGAAGCCGCCAAACTGGCCTTGGAACATAAACCCAAAATGATTTTAGCCGGGGCCTCTAACTATTCCCGCGTGTTTGATTGGGAACGCCTGCGCGAAATTGCCGATTCCTGCGGCGCTTATTTAGTGTGTGATGTGGCCCACTACGCGGGTTTAATTGCCGCCGGAGAATACCCGAACCCCGTTCCCTTTGCGGACGTAGTCACCACCACCACCCACAAAACCTTGCGCGGGCCGCGCGGCGGACTTATTTTGTGCAAGGCCTCTTTAGCCAAAGCCATTAATTCCGCCGTATTCCCCGGTGTACAGGGCGGGCCTTTAATGCACGTTATTGCGGCTAAAGCCGTTTGCTTTGGGGAGGCCCTAACACCGCAATTTAAGACCTACCAACATCAGGTAAAATTAAACGCCGCCGCCTTGGCGGACGAACTTAAAAAGCGCGGATACCGCTTGGTGGCCGGCGGCACAGACAGCCATGTGATGTGTGTGGATTTGCGCTCCAAAGGACTTACCGGCAAAGCGGCCGAAGCGGCCTTGGACAAAGCGGGCATTACCGCTAACAAAAACACCATTCCTTTTGACCCCGAAAAGCCGTTTGTCACCAGCGGTTTACGCTTGGGCACGCCGGCCGTCACCACCCGCGGGATGAAAGAAGCGGACATGGCCCAAATTGCCGCATTTATAGATGCCGCCATTTCCAACGCGCAAGACGACGCGCGCCTAACGGAAATTGCCCAACAGGTTAAAGCGTTTTTGGATAAATTCCCGCTATATGCTGGGCTGAACTGATTTTCCCCCGCCGCAAACCCCGCCCAACGGCGGGGTTTTTTATGCGTACGAATCCAGCCGCCTGTATAGGGCCAAAGACCTAGCGCCATCTGGGCCAAACGGCTCTGGTGCTGCGCCGCCAAAAATCCGATAATATATCTATGAAAAAGTTTGTCTTATTAGTTGGATTTATTTTTTGTTTTGCCCATGCGGCCCATGCACAGGGGTTCCCCGCCGTTAAACGGGCTTTTAGCAAAATAAGTGCGGCCTTGCACAAAGAGGCCTTCTCCGTCAAAAAGTCGGCCGCACAAGCGGCCGCCCGCCGGATAAAACCGCACGCCTCGGCCCGTCAGGCACAAGAACAGGCCAACCAAATTTTGGCCCGTGCCTCGGCCCAAGCGCGCCGGTTCAGAAGTCCGGTCATTGCCGCGCTGGAAAAAAACATCAACCGTTTTGTCTTTACCATTACCCAAGCGGACGGCACCCACTCTTTTACGGGAACAGGCTTTGTAATTGCGGAAGAATACCAAGGCAAAACCATTTTGTGGGGTGTGACGGCCAAACATACCATTACGCCGTTTCACGGGCCGTTGGAAATTACTTTTCACACACCCCAAAAACCGGTAAAATTCCGCGTAAAACGCGCCATTGAAGGGCGCAAATTTGGGTTAGATGCCGCTTTACTGGAACTGCCACCCCAAGCTGCCCAAGTGGCCTTGCCGCTGCCGCTTACCTATGCGCTGCCGGCACAAGGGGAACAAATCTTTGCCTACGGATACGGCAACGGCAAATATCAAAAAATCGTCCGCAAGTTTTTATTTTCCGGTGATGAACGCCTGATAGCCAAATTCCCGCGGATTCAAAAACCCCGTGCGGGGTTCTGCGGCAGTCCGGTAGTAAATAGCAATGGGCAATTAATCGGCGTAGAGGCCGGAGGGTATTGCGCGCGGAACACCGGTTGGTATCCCGTGCTTAAACAACTGCCCCAGTATAAGATGCAAGACATCAGCCGCGTGAGCGAAATTGTACCCACCAGCAAAATACAGCTTTTACTTAAAGAATACCGCCGCGCCGGTGCCGGTGCGCGGGAAATTGCCGCCGAAGGCATTGTGATTGGTAAATTGAATGTAGATGAATTTATAGAATCCGTGACGGTGTTTTACGCCAACGGAAACAGGCGCACCGTGGTACGCAACCCGTTTCTAAATCCGGCCGCGTTGGAATCCGTTATTGATATGAATGGGGTAAGCGGTATTTTGGTAAACATCAACAAACACCGCACCCAACGGCGCCAATACTTTTTGGAAATGCGTACCCAAGCCGTACAGGAGCTTTTCCAATGAAATGGATTCAAACATTTACTTTATTGACCCTGCTGGGCGGGCTATTATCCCCCGCCTTGCCGGCGTATGCACAAAAAAATGCCGCCAAAGCCATTACGCGCATAGTTAAAAGTCAGGCGCCGGCTGCCAAAACGGCCCTCAAAAAAACAACCCGTGCCGCACAAAAAACGGCGCTTGCTTCCGTATTAGCACGCCGCACCGCGCAAGCGCGCGTAAACGCATTAAAAAATAATGCCCAACGCTCGGTAGGGTTAGTCAGCCATCCGGCGGCAGACTGGAGCGGCACCGTATTTGTCATTCAGGAAAATTTCAACGGGCAAAAATACTTATGGGGGGTTTCCGCCGCCCATGTGGCCCAAATGCTTTTTGACGACGTCACCCTACATTTTACGGTCAACGGAAAAAAATACCGCTACAAACCGCTAAAAACTTTCCGCGGTACGCGCGACGGCGCAGATGTGGCCGTATTCCTCTTACCGCAGCAAGCAGCTAAAGTATTAAAGCCGCTGTCTGTTGCTCCGCGTAGCATAAAAGAGGGAAAAGAAACCTTTTCCGTAGGCTATGGGCGCTCTATTTACAATCGGGCGGACCACCGTAAAGTATTGGCGTCCAATACCCGCCGTATCGTCACCTCGTACGAATTGGCCCACAAGCCCCGCGCCGGCTACTGCGGCAGCCCGCTTTTCAATGACCATAACGAAGTAATAGGCGTACACTGCGGCAGTATATTAAACGCAGAGGATTTTTTATCACGCTGGCAAATGGATTTACCGCGGCTGGGCTACATCAAGCAAGACATCAGCGTAGCTACCCCTATTGCGTGGGCACAAATGCTGATTAATGAATACCGCAGCGGCATTAAGGCTGGCACGCCCTTGTTGTTTAACGGGGTCAAAGTGACTACCCTGTTGTCCGGCCAGCACCTGTTGGATATTACCCCCTATTCCAACAAAAAAGTTCGTTTGGGTATTTCCGCCGGACCGTATACAGATGCGGCCCATTTGGAAAAAGGCCTCTCCACCGCAGATATAGACGGCGTGATTGTTTCCATTTATAACGAAATTCCCGTTGCCGGACAAGACGAAGTGCAACGTTTTATTTTGAACTTAAAAACCAAACGGGTGCGTTTGCGCAAAATGGACCAACCGTATTTTTAGTTTTACTAAACGCATACACACCAAAAAGCCGCCCGTATCAAGGGCGGCTTTTGCATTTATTTTATTTCTTCCAACAAATCTTTGGCGGCTTGGTTGCCGTTAGCGGCGGCCTTGGTGAGCCATTTGCGGGCCTCGCTTATATTACGGCGAATCCCCAACCCCTTGTAATAACTTTGCCCCACTACATATTGCGCGCTGGCGTGCCCGCCTTCGGCCGCGCGGCTAAAGGCTTGCAGTGCCTTGGGGACCGATTTTTCCGTGCCTTGCCCCTGCATATACATCACGCCGGTTAAATACTGCGCTTCTGTGTTGCCTTTATCCGCGGCATTCATAAACCATTTGAACGCTTCCGCATAGTCCGGCCCGCCCTCCGCCGCGCTTTGGGTGTATGCCCGACGGCCCCAATATAACTGGGCCAGCGGCTCCCCCGCTTGTGCGGCAGAAGCCAGCAAACTAAAAGCCTTGTTTTCATCTTGGGCAACGCCCACCCCTTGCGCGTATTTGAGCCCTAACCGCGCCTGTGCCGCCGGAATGTTCCGCTCTGCCGCCACCGCCAGCCATTTGACGGCTTCTTCTTCATCTTCGTTCAGAGCGCCGCCCTTTTCCAACTGGCTGGCAAAAGCCAGCGCGCCGGTGCCGCTGCCTATGCGGGCCTGCTGGTAAGCCGTAAAAATTTGAAAGGCCTGCGCATACACCGCCGGATTTTGCGAAAAGGCCTCTTGTACCATTTGCTGGGCCTCGGCACTGCCGCCGCGGGCGGCCAGCATGCGCCAAAAAAGGCCTTCTGTCGCGTTTTTGGGCACTCCGGCAAGGCCTTCTTCATAAAAGCGGGCCAATTCGTTTTGGGCGGGCATAAAATCCTTAAATGCGGCCAAACGGAAATACGCGGCCGCCGTTTCCGGTGCTGCCGCGCCCCCTTGGGTGGTTAAGTACATTTCCCCCAGCTGATAGGCGGCCTCGGCGTTTCCCGCCGCCGCTTTTTGGGCCAATGCTTCCCGCGTAGGGGCCGCTTGGGGTGCCGTTGGCGCCACATACGCTTGCTGGGCATACCAACCGCCCGCCGCACCGATACTCAAAATAAGAAGATACCACAAAAATTTCATCTTTTCCCCCTTTTACGCAAAAACGGGGCCGTATATTGCCCCGTTTTTATTATACAAAAAACCTGCTGGCAGCCGTCTTAACGGGGTGCGTGAATACGGCGCGCCAAAAACCACAAAAAAACTACCGCCGGAGCCAATACGGCCACCGCGCCGGTTTGGGCGGCCGTAAAATCCGCCACTACCCCCATTATAAACGGAAAGAGCGCCCCGCCGATTAAGCCCATAATCATCAGGCCGGAAACCTCGTTTTGGCGCGTGGGACTGCGCCACAAGGCTTGGGAAAAAATAATGGGAAACACGTTAGCGTTCCCGAGTCCCACGCAACTAATCCCCGCGTATAGGACCACTTGCGTTTGGCCCAGCAATAACAACAACCACCCCACCGCAATCAGCCCCATACTCCACTGAAAAACTTTCCGCCCGCCATAACGCATTAGTATAAACGCCCCCGCCAAACAACCGGCCGTGCGCCACAAAAAATAAAAACTGGCAGCATATCCCGCCGTTAAAACACTTAATCCGGCCCGCTCCATAAGCAATTTTGGTGCGGTTATGTTGGTTCCTACGTCTAGCCCCACATGGCAGATAATCCCTATAAAACAACATAATATACCGCCATTTGCCAGCAAGCCAAAGGCCTCTTTGAAGCCGGTTTGAGTGGCCGGAGGCGGGGCTTCCCGCACCGGTGTACGCGCCAGCGCAATAAAAGCCACAAGGGTTTCTAACAGAAAAAATAGGTATAAAATTTTCCAATTATTAAAACGGACTGCACACCATCCGGCGGCTACCGGAGCCATGAAAGAGGCCAGTGCCTTTACAAATTGACCCAAAGTAAGCATACCGGATAGCTTTTCCGGCCGCACCAAATTACCAACAAGCGGATTTAAGGAAACTTGCATAAAGGTATTGCCAAGCCCCAAAAACGCAAAGGAAAGAATCGTCCCCCAAAAGCTGTAATGCGCAAACGGCACTACAAACGCCACAGCCGTAAGCAGTAAACTCAACAACACCGTTTTGCGGCGGCCGATTTTATTCATCAGTAATCCGGCCGGAACCGCCCCCACCAAAAACCACAAAAAAACCATGGTGGCAAACAGGCCCGATAGTGTATCCGACAACTGAAAATCCGCCTTGATATAATGGGTAGCCACGCCCACGGAGTCCACAAACCCCATGGCAAAAAAGCATAGTACCAGCGGGAAAAGGGCACGCAAACGGAGGTTTATTTCTTGATTCATATTTATCTATAAAAAAGGGGATACCCTGATAAAAGGTATCCCCTAACCGGTTCCAAAAACCTATTTAACCATTACAAACGGCATTTGGCCGCCCGCCATGTAGGTAGGCATACGGCCGTCCCATTTTTCAATGGCTTTGATTTGCGCTTCCACTTGGCGCAATTTAATTAAGTTGTCCGAAACCACTTCCCGCTGCAACCGCAAGGATTTGGCTTCCGCTTCCGCCTGTAAAATTTTCTGTTCGGCTTCTTTTTTTACTTTTTCTACCAAGTTGGTGGCGCGTTTGGCTTCCTGCTCGGCAATTTGTTTTTCTTCTACCGCTCTTAAAAACTGGGGCGAAAACTCAAAATTGGTAATGGCAATATCGGAAACGATTACTTCTTTTTCCGCCATTTTGGATTTTAAGATTTTATCCAGTTCCCGCGCTACTTCCACCCGATTGGAAATCAGGCTGTCTGCCGAGTATTTGGCAATAACGGCTTTGGTCCATTCTTCCACCATGGGTTTCAAAATGGTGGACGTATATTCCGGCCCCAAATTGCGGTAAATAGATTCTATGGTTTGCGGCATAATGCGGTGGTTGATAGCCAGCGTTAAGCCTACCGTCTGCAAGTCTTTGGAAAAAGCCTCCGTGTTAAAAGCATCTTTTTTAATACGCACGGAAAATTTTTCTATGCGGTCCACTAACGGCAATTTTACATGGAGCCCTTCCCCATACGCGCCTACAATTTGCCCAAAGCGCAATTTAACCGCCACACTTCCGGCGGAGACCGTAAAGTAAGAGCCGCAGGCCATCACAACCGCCAGCACCAGCACCGCCAGTATTATAAGCCCTTTCCATGGGACAGAAAAAGATGGCAAATGCATTTCACCGCCGGATATTACATTAAATTTTTTCATTTGGTTATCCTTGTTATTAAAATGCCCCTGCGCACTTTAGGCACGCAGGGGTTGTTAGTTGATTAAATATGCCGCTTTTTAACTTTCATGCGGGCAATGGCTTGTTTAAGCTCTATTTCTGCCAATTCAAAATCAATATCCGCGTCTTTGTTGGTTAAACTTTCTTTGGCGCGCTTGATTTTTTGTGCTTCGGCCTCCTCGTCAATTTCATCCGCCAAGCCGGCACTTTCGGCAAATACATTTACCGTATCGTTCAGGATTTCCACAAACCCGCCCAACGCGGCAAATTCTTGCTCTTTTTCGCCCTGTTTGTAGCGCAGCGAGCCCATGCCCAACTGCACTATCATTTTGGCGTGTCCGGGCAACACGCCCATTTCCCCTAGTAAGGCTGGTAAAATAACCATATCTACCGCTAGGTTGGAAATGAGCTGTTTTTCCGGCGTAATCAAGTTTAGAATCAGCTTTTTAGCCATAGAGTTAATTACTCTTTATCTTTAATTTTTTCGTAATTGGCCAATACGTCCTCTATCCCGCCGCACATATAGAAGCAGGATTCGGGGATGTGGTCATACTCGCCGTCCACAATGCCCTTAAAGGCTTTGATGGTGTCGGCCAGTTTGACGTATTTGCCGGGGTGCCCCGTAAATTGTTCCGCCACGGAAAACGGCTGCGAGAGGAACTTTTGGATTCTGCGGGCACGGGCCACGGTTTTTTTGTCTTCGTCGGCCAATTCGTCCATACCCAAGATAGCAATAATATCTTGCAAATCTTTGTATTTCTGTAATACTTGGCGCACGCGCTGGGAAACACTATAATGTTCTTCGCCAATAATGCGCGGGTCCAAAATGCGGGAAGTGGAATCCAACGGGTCCACGGCCGGATAAATACCCAAGCTGGCAATTTGGCGGGAAAGCACGGACGTAGAATCCAAGTGCGTAAACGTAGCGGCCACACCGGGGTCGGTTAAGTCGTCCGCGGGCACATATACGGCTTGAATGGACGTAATAGCGCCTTTTTTGGTGGAGGTAATACGTTCCTGCAAGTTGCCGATTTCCGTATTCAGCGTAGGCTGATAACCCACGGCGGAAGGCATACGCCCGAGCAGGGCGGATACTTCGGAGTTGGCCAACACAAAGCGGAAGATGTTATCCAAGAACAGTAATACGTCCTGCCCTTTTACGTCGCGGAAATACTCCGCCTGCGTAAGTGCCGTTAAGGCCACTTTGGCGCGGGCGCCCGGCGGTTCGTTCATCTGCCCGTAAACCAGCACGGTTTTATCTAGTACGGTGCTTCCGTCGGACAGTTTAGATTCGCTCATTTCCAGCATTAAATCGTTGCCTTCGCGGCTTCTTTCCCCTACGCCGCCAAAGACGGAGCTGCCGTGGTGTTCGCGCGCCACGTTGTTAATCAGTTCCATAATCAGTACGGTTTTGCCTACGCCCGCACCGCCGAACAGACCCACTTTACCCCCTTTCATATACGGGGCAATTAAGTCAATTACTTTAATACCGGTTTCAAAAATTTCCGGCGTGGGGTTTTGGTCTTCCAAAGACGGCGGGTCCCGGTGAATGGGCATATTCATAGGGGCCGCAATATCGCCTTTGTGGTCTTGCGGTTGGCCCAACACGTTCATCAGGCGGCCCAAGCAGGCTTCGCCCACCGGCACGTTGAGCGGCGCTCCCGTATCCACGGCGTTGGCGCCGCGCTGTAAACCGTCCGTACTTTCCAAAGATACGCAGCGCACAATGCCGTCACCCATTTGTTGGGCAACTTCGGCCACGATTTTCTTTTCCGGCGTCAGTTCAATTTCTATGGCGTTTTCAATGGCGGGCAAGTGGCCTTGCTCAAACTGAATATCCACGGCCGCGCCAATGATTTGAATTACTTTTCCGCTTTTCATATTTGTTCCTATATCAAGTGGTTTTATAAAACTAGCTGTTTAGGGCCTCCGCCCCGTTTACAATGTCCAAAATTTCGTTGGTAATGCCGGCTTGGCGTACTTTGTTTAATTTGAGCCCCAGCGCCGTCACCAATTCCCCCGCGTTTTTGCTGGCGGCATCCATGGCGTTCATGGTGGCGGCTAAGTTAGCCGCTTGCGATTCCAGCAAAATGCGGTACATATTGGCTTTGAACAGGCGCGGTACTAAAATACTAAAAATTTCTTTTAGTCCCGGTTCAAACGCAAAGTCACTTTCTTCACGCCGGCTTGCAGGGGCTTCAAAAGCAAACGGAAGCACCTTCTGCTCCACCAAGTTTTGGCTGGCCATGGACTTAAAGTCGTTATAAATCAGCGTGACGGAGCTTAACTGCTCCGTAAAAAACGCTTTCATGACGGCTTCGCCCAACAGCTCGGCGTGAGCGTACGTCACTTTGGGGAAAATCCCCACGCTTTCGTACGCAATTTTTAAGCCCGGCATTTTGAGGCGGGCCAGAAAGTCCCGCCCTTTTTTGCCTATGACGAATACGGAAATTTCTTTGCCTTGGTTTTCTTTCAAAAACTGCAACACGCGGCGCAGTACCACGGCATTAAAAGAACCCGCTAGGCCCTTATCGCCGGTAATGCAGATAAGGCCGATTTTTTGCGGGTTGCCCGTCTTGTTGACAAAAAACCGCGAAGACCAGCTTTCGGCGGCGTCGCTGTCGTCGGACATAGCTAAAATATCCGCTTTCAGGTCGTCCACCATTTGAAGCATTTTTTGGGCAAAAGGCCGCGCAGCCGTCATGGCATCCTGCGCTTTGCGGATACGCGCGCTGGAAATCATCTTCATCGTCTGCATGATTTGCTGCGTGGATTTAATGGCCTTGATGTTTTGCCGTATGTCTCTAAGCGATTCCATGCTCTTTTCCTATTTCCGGTTGTAATGTTCGTCCAAAATTTTTACATAGTCGGCAATACCGGCTTCCAGCGTATAATCGGGCTTATATCCCAATTTACTTTCGGACTTCGTCATATCCGCCTGTGTTTTAAGTTGGAAGAACGGATACGGGTTATCAATGTATTCGGGTTCCAAATTAAGGCCCATTTCTTTATTCAGGCAGGCAATAATGGCGTTATAATCGCGCGGGATACCGGTAGCGGCGTTATAAACGCCCGTTTCTTTACCGTTGCGTAATGCGCACATATTGATTTTTACAATATCTTTTACATACACAAAGTCGCGCTGTTGTTCCCCGTTTTTGAACACGCGGGGGCGTTTGCCTTCACGCATTTGGTTGTACAGTTGGAAAACCATACTGGCCATTTTGCCCTTAAAATATTCACCGGGGCCGTATACGTTAAAATAACGTAATCCAATAATGGTCATATCGCGGTTATCGGCCGCAAACTGGCGGGCCACGTTATCCATAATTACTTTAGAAAAACCGTACACGTTTTCCGGATGGGTGGGTTGCGTTTCCACATTGGGCACCGGGCCGTTGCCGTAAGTAGCGGCGGAAGAAGCGTAAATTACTTTTTTAATTTCGTTTTCGGCCGCAAACGTAAGCACGTTTTTGAACGCTTCCACGTTTTGTTCCATCATGGCTTTTTGGTCCATAACGGTAGTATCCGTGATGGCCGCTTCATGGAAAATGGCATCAAAATACATATCCCGCGGCATAAACGTAAAGCAGTCGGCGGCAATTACATCCCCCTTAAAGCCAATCAGGTTTTTGAAATGCCCGTTTTTGGAAAAATCGTCCATTACCGTCACTTCGTGGCCTTGGGCTTCCAAGGTTTTGGCAATATTACTGCCGATAAAGCCGGCACCGCCGGTCACCAAATATTTTTTCTTCGTTTCCATGGAATTATTTGCTCCCCTTAAAAATGCTCTTAAACGCATCTAACGCGGCGCGGACTTTTTCTTCCAAGTCTTTGGTCAGTTCGTTAGCGGCGTTTAATTCATCCAGCAAGGTTTTTTGTTCCGCGCGGACAAAGGCGAGCAGTTGTTTTTCATATTCGCGCACGTCTTCTACTTCCACGCTGTCCAAATACCCGTTTACACCCGCAAACAGTACCAATACTTCTTCCCCTACACGCAACGGAGAATACTGGTCTTGCTTGAGCAGTTCGCTCATGCGTTTACCGCGGGCAATTTGCCGTTGGGATTCTTTATCCAGTTCAGACCCGAACTGGGCGAATCCGGCCAATTCCTGATATTGTGACATATCAATACGCAAGGTACCGGCCACTTTGCGCATGCTTTTGCGCTGGGCCGAGCCGCCTACGCGGGAAACGGAAAGCCCCACGTTAATAGCCGGTTTTACACCGCTTAAAAACAAGCTGCTTTCCAAATAAATCTGTCCGTCCGTAATGGAAATTACGTTTGTAGGAATATAGGCGGAAACGTCGTTCGCCTGTGTTTCAATAATCGGCAACGCGGTAATGGAGCCGCCGCCGTTTTCTTTAGAAAGTTTGCAAGCGCGTTCCAATAATCTGGAGTGCAAGTAAAACACGTCACCGGGGTAGGCTTCGCGGCCTGGCGGACGGCGCAATAACAAGGACATCTGGCGGTACGCCTGTGCGTGCTTGGACAAATCGTCATACACAATCAGCACGTCTTTGCCTTGCCACATAAAATATTCACCAATAGCGCAGCCGGCGTACGGCGCGATATACAGTAAGGAAGCAGGGTCGGACGCGGTGGCCGATACTACAATGGTATAATCCATTGCGCCGTAATCGCTCAGCGTTTTGACCACTTGGGCTACCGTACTCTGTTTTTGGCCCACGGCTACATAAATACAAATGCAGCGTTCGGCTTGCGGAATGTTCTTTTGGTTGATGATAGCATCTACCGCAATAGCCGTTTTACCGGTTTGGCGGTCGCCAATAATCAGCTCGCGCTGGCCTTTGCCTATCGGCACGAGTGCGTCAATGGCTTTCAAGCCCGTCTGCAACGGCTGCTTGACCGGCTGGCGGTCAATAATACCGGGGGCTACAATGTCCAACGGCATATTTTTAACGCCTTTAATGGCGCCTTTGCCGTCCAACGCATTACCCAACGGGTCTACCACGCGGCCAATCATTTCTTCGCTCACGGGTACGCTGATGACTTCTCCGGTGCGTTTGACGCTGTCGCCTTCCTGCACCAAATGGTCCGGCCCCATCAGCACGCAGCCGACGTTGTCGTATTCCAAGTTAAGCGCCATGCCTTTTACGCCGTGGCCAAAGTCCACCAGCTCCGAGGCTTTCACGTTGTTTAAGCCGTGAACGCGGGCAATACCGTCACCCACTTGGATAACGGTGCCGACCTCGCTTAAATCCGCAGACGCTTCAAATTTGCTTATTTTTTCTTTAATAATGTTGGTTATTTCTTCTGGTCTGATTGCCATAAAATACACCGTTTATTTGGTTAATTCTTCCTGCATTTTTTCAAACTGCCGCTTGAGGCTACCGTCTATCAGTTCCCCCCGACACAAAATCTTCACGCCGCCAATGAGGGTTGGGTCCGTATGATATGCGGCGGCCACCTTGCCGCCATAGCGGGCGGAAAGGACGGATTCGGCGCGTGCTTTTAAGGCATCCGTAAGCGGCACTGCGGAAAAAATTTCCGCACGGATAATGCCCAAACGCTCGTCCAAGAGGGCGTTGACCTCGCGGACGATTTGCCCGAGCAAGCTATAGCGTTTAGATTGCACCAGCGTATTTAAGAACGCCTGTGCCGCCGGTGCGGACGCTAACGCTTCGCGCAAAAAACCGGTTTTGGCCGGAACGGATACGTTCGGGTCCGTCATAAACGCTTGTGCACCGGCTAACGCTTGGCTGGCGGCGGCCAATTCCTCCGCGCGGGCTTGGGCCTGCGGGTTGGAAGTGGCTAGCGCGTCGTACGCCTTGGCGTAGCGTTGGGCTAAGATTCTGTCTGAACTGTTCATAAATTACTTGCCCTGCACATCGGCCAACACCTGCTCTACTACCTGTTGGGCCGATTCTTGGTTTATTTGCTGCTGGGCCACCTTGGCGGCGGCCAGCATGGCAGTGCTGACAATTTGGTTTTTCACATCCGAAAGGGCTTTGTCCTTTTCGGCCTGAATTTGCGCTTTGGCTTGGGCAATTAAGTTTTCCGCCTGCTCTTTAGCTTGCGCCAAAAGCTGGTTTTTTTGCGTTTCACCCATAGCCACCGCCTGTTGCATCTTTTGGGCGGCCTCGGAAGAAATTTGCGCTAATTTAGCATCCAATTCTTTTTTAATATCTTCCGCCTGCGCACGGGCTGCAGCGGCCTGCTCTTTATCGGTTTTTATTTGGGCTTCGCGGGATTCTAACGCGCCGATAATGGCTTTCCACGCGAATTTTTTTAATAAAAACACCAAAAGCAGGAAGTTGCAGATAGTTAAAATCAGCACCCCGTAATCAGGTTTTAGTAAATCTTGCATATTTTACCTATGTTAGGAAAAATCAAACTACATAATCATCGTCAACAAGCAGATGACCAAGCCAAACATTGCGGCCCCTTCTAACAAAGCGGCAATGATAATCATGGTCGTGCGGATAGCGCTGCCGGCTTCCGGTTGGCGGGCGGTGCCTTCCAAAGCGGCGGTACCGATTTTACCCAAACCCAAACCGGCCCCGATGACGGCTAAACCGGCACCAATACCGGCGGCGATGAATTTAAGTGCTGCGAGTTCCATAATTTTTTCTCCTTTTTGGGCCGAAGCCCTTGTTGATAGATTTTTTTAGATTAATGCGTATGTATGACGGAGCCGGCAAAAATGCTGGTAAGCAGGGTAAATACATAAGCCTGCAAAAAAGCCACCAGCAGTTCCAACAACGTCATAAAAATTTCCAAGCCCATAGCCGGAACGGCAGCCCCTACGCCGGCCACCACATTTAATTTACCAATAATAAAAATCATTAATAACAGGCTAATCAGCACCATGTGTCCGGCCAACATATTGGCAAAAAGACGCAAGGCCAGTACGCCCACTTTAATTACCGTACTGATGACTTCCAACGGGAAAATAAGAGGCACCAACCAAGCCGGCGTGCCGGAAGGGATAAACCCTTTCAAAAAGCCGATAAACCCATGGAATTTAAGCCCGCAATATACAATCAACCCGCCGCTGCACAACGCCAGCGCCGCATTGACGGAAATGTTGGAGGTGGCGGTTTTCATATTAGGAATTAACCCCGCCAAGTTGGTAAACAAAATAAATAAAAATAAGGTGCAGAAATACGGCAAAAAGCCTTTGCCTTCTTCCCCCATATTGGGCAGTACCATTCCGTCACGGATAAAGGAAACATATTCCTCCGTGCCGGCCGTTAAAAGCCGTTTAAGGGTGGAAGTCCCGCCGCGGGAAATCCAATGCAAAAGCACCAGCAAAATAACGCTTACGCTTAACAGGGTGACGGTATGCGTGGTAATAGGCAAGCTAACACCGCCCAGCGTCCACCCCCAGTGAGAATCCAAAATGTGATGAGATAATATTTCAGCTACGTCCATCTTTTTTATCCGCCTTATGCGCAGTTAAATTTGTTTGTTCCGGCCCGCCCTGTGCCCCTTTAACAATCAGGTACATTCCCCAAGCAAACCCTACGGCCGCACCGGCTAATGTAAGCCACGGCAAGCTGCCCCAGCGTTTATCCAGCCACCAACCGCCTAATGTGCATAAAACTTCCACGGTGGCAAACTCTAACCCCAGAGAGGCTATTTCCAAATGGTCTTGCTTGGTAAACGGTCCCACTATGCGGGCCCTCCGTTTTTAATTTACCGAGCGGTAAGTTTATATATATTATAAAACAATTTGCAGTAAAAAGCCAAACTTTTTACTCGTTAAAACCGCTCTATTTTATTGTATTAAATAATCGGGCAAAAGGGGAACGGCTTTTTGTGTTAGAAAACCTCTCAGCCCCCACAAACACCCCTGTCCGGCAAAAGGAACACGGCCATTATCCGCCGCGGCACAATAAAAAACCCGCCCTGTGTAAAAAGAGCGGGTGTTCAAAAAGCATTTTCTTGGTTTATAAAGAAAACGTGAAGATTTTACTTTCGTACGGTTTTAATTCCAGCGTAAAACCTTCCGCACGCATTTGCGGGGTCACTTCTATTTGCTGCTTGGAAAATTCCTCCCGTACGGAGCCGTTTAGCGCGTCGGAGCCTTTCATGGCTAAACTGCAGCGGCTGGGTTGGTTGCTATAATTAATTACCACCATTTTGCCGGTATTGCGTTGTTTCCATTGCCAAGCTAACACGTTGCGGTAGGAATCATCATTCAGCGCGCGGACCTCTTTTAAGGACCACTGCCCACCGTGAAATTCCGGCGCGGAAGCAATCGTCAGCAAGCGGGCATAATATGTGGCCACTTCTTTATCCACCGTGAACCAATCTTTTACATATTGGATAGGCAGGCGGGCGGGGCGGCCTAACAGTTGGAACAAATAGAACATACGCGCACCGGGTAATGTGGCAATAATGGTGCTGGCCGCGAGGGATTTTTCCTTTCCAAAGGCTTTCAGGCTTTCTTCTTCGTCATGGTTGGAAGTAAAGCGGATAGAGCGCATTTGGAACAAGTGTTCCGCCCCCAAGTGGGCTTTGATGTTTTCAGAATTGGAAAAGCGGAGCCGGTCATACAATACTTTGTCGTACGTATAATCAAAACCCATTTCCTGAATTTCCCATTCCAAACCCCAGTATACTTCCGCAATAAAGGTAAATTCCGGATAAATATTGCGTACTTCTTTTAAGGCTTGGGTCCAAAATTCTTCTTTGGGTAAATCGTTTCCTAAAAAGTCGCGCCATGTATCCCGATGTACTTTATTCAGGCTGAGCATAGCCATATCGCACCGTACGCCGTCGCACTGTTCGGCCACGCGCAACAGGTTATCCAACATAAAGCGCCGCGTTTTGGGGTTAAAATAGTTCAGCTGGGCCGTATCCGTCCACGGGGCAAAATACGGGTCACGCCCGTGGGCAATATGCACACCGGCTTTGTTAGTAAAAAACCAATCCGCGTGAACATGCGGCTGGGCGGTGCCGGTATTAATATACAAATCCGGCTCTTGTTCCACCATGGGCGCATCAATAGCCGTGTGGTTGCCTACAAAATCCAAAAATACCGCAATACCTATCCGGTTTAATTTGGCCCGTAATTTTTTGAGGCTTTCCGGACCGCCTAAGGAGTCGTCCACCACATATTCCATAATAGCATACGGAGAAGCGACAATATCTTGGGGGTCAAAGTTGGGTTCTATCTTCCGTACCGCTTCCACAACATCCGGATGGGTGCGGGCGATTTCCGTCGCTTTGGGGCTATGTTTCCATACCCCCATTAACCATACGGCATCAAACCCCAGCGCCTTTATTTCCGTCCAGTAATTGTCCGGTATTTGGTCTAGGGTGAATTGTTGTCCGTGGCGGCGTTCCAAACGCTTTATCCACGCGCGTGTATTAATTTCCAAGATATGAGGATTTGTTCGCATATTTATAGACTCCCTGTTATTTTTATAGCACTTTTTCCGCAAGTTTGTAAACATTTTTTTACCGCCCAGTAAATATTTTTTGCGCTATGGCTTTTTGTCTATTGGGAGTGAAGCTTTTTACTAACCCTTTTTTCCCCAGTAATAAAAAACCCCGCCGGCTTAAACTGCACCGGCGGGGAGAGATAAAACACTTACAGGTGGTTATTGGGCTTGGGAATCCGTATGTTCTTCCTCTGCCTTTACCACAGGGGCAATACGGGCAATTTTGTCACCCGCTTCCAGCTTGGCCAGCGTGACCCCTTGGGCATTACGGCCTACGGAGCGGATGTCTTCGCACCGTACGCGAATGGTCATGCCTTTTTCGGTCACAATCATTAAGTCTTTGGATTCGTCCACCAACTTAATGCCTACTACTTTGCCGTTGCGTTCGCTGGTTTTAATGGTAATCACACCCATACCGCCGCGGTTTTGGCGTTTGTATTCGCTAAATTCCGTGCGTTTACCGAAGCCGTTTTCGCATACGGATAACACATCCGGCTGCGGGGCATCATTGGGGGCTTGTTCCATACCTACCACCACGTCGCCTTCCATCAGGCTGATAGCGCGCACACCCTTGGCCGGACGGCCCATGGCGCGCACTTGGTTTTCGTCAAAGCGGATGGATTTGCCGTTCTTGGTGGCTACGATAATGTCCGACGTACCGTGCGTGGTTTGCACACTGGTCAGCACGTCGCCTTCTTCCAAGCCCATGGCAATAATGCCCGTTTTGCGGATGTTGGCAAATTCTTCCAACGCCACACGCTTAATAGAGCCGTAGCGCGTGCACATAGTCAGGAAGGTATTTTCACAATGTTTCGGGTCAAAATTATCAATGGACACGGCAGAGGTCACTTTTTCTTCGCCCACTAATTGCAAGAGGTTCACAATGGCTTTACCCTTAGACATACGGGTGCCTTCGGGTATTTCAAACGCGCGCAGCGCAAACACGCGGCCGCGGTTGGTGAACATTAAAATAGTGGCGTGGGAAGACGTGACGAACAGGTGTTCCATAAAGTCTTCTTCTTTTGTTTTACCGCCGATAATCCCTTTACCGCCGCGGTTTTGGCTGCGGTAAGTATCTAACGGGATGCGTTTGGCGTAGCCGTCGTTGGAAATAGTGATGACGACGTCTTCCTTTTCAATTAAATCTTCCATAGAAAAGTCCGTCATATCCACACCGATTTCCGTGCGGCGCGGGTCGCCATAGTTCTTTTTAAGTTCCGTCAGTTCCGTGACGATAATATCCAAAATCTTTTGCGGGTCCGCCAAAATGCCTTGCAGTTCGGCAATCAGTTTTAACAGTTCGGCTTGTTCGTTGGCAATAGCGTCCGCAGACAGCTGGGTCAGCTGGTGCAAGCGCATATCCAAAATAGCCTGAGCCTGTAATTCCGATAAGCTAAACTGGCTCATCAACTTAAATTTGGCTTCGGTCGGGTCTTTGGAATTGCGGATAATGGAAACGACTTCATCCAAATTGGCAATAGCAATTAACAACCCTTGCAAAATATGTTCGCGGCGTTGGGCTTTGTTTAAGTCAAATTTGGTGCGGTTGGTAATAATTTCCTTGCGGTGTTTTACATACGCTTTCATCACTTCTTTTAAGGATAAAATACGCGGGCGGCCGTCTACAATCGCCAGCATATTCACCGGAAAGGAAGTTTGCAACTGCGTATGTTTGAACAGGTGGTTCAGCACCACTTGGGCATTTCCGTCGCGTTTTACTTCAATCACCAAACGCATACCGCGGCGGTCCGACTCGTCGCGGATGTCCGAAATATCGGTAATCTTTTTATCACGCACCAAACCGACAATCGTTTCAATTAACGAAGTCTTATTCACTTGGTACGGAATTTCGGTCACGATAATGGCTTCGCGCCCGCCTTTGCGTTCTTCAATTTCCGTGCGGGCCTGCACTTTTACACTGCCGCGGCCGGTTTCAAAATATTCATAAATGCCTTTTGTACCGCGGATAATGGCGCCGGTAGGGAAATCGGGCCCTTTAATAATCTTCATCATATCCTTGGTGGAAATGTTCGGGTTTTTGATGTATTCAATAATACCGTCGCACACTTCGCCCAAGTTATGGGTAGGAATATTGGTAGCCATACCTACGGCAATACCGGAAGAACCGTTTACCAGTAGAGCCGGCAATTTACCCGGCAACACGGAAGGTTCCAGCAAAGAGCCGTCATAGTTAGGAATCATTTTGACGGTGTCTTTGTCCAAATCGTTTAGCATTTCGTCGGCAATGCGCTGCAAGCGGCATTCCGTATAACGCATAGCGGCGGCGCTGTCGCCGTCAATAGAACCGAAGTTCCCCTGCCCGTCAATTAACGGTTTGCGCAGGGAAAAGTCCTGCACCATACGCACTAAGGTATCATATACAGCCGTATCGCCGTGCGGGTGGTATTTACCTAATACGTCCCCTACCACACGGGCGGATTTCTTGTAGGCTTTGTTGTATTTTAAGCCCATTTCGTTCATGGAATACAGTACACGGCGGTGTACCGGTTTCAAGCCGTCACGCACATCCGGCAAGGCGCGGCCCACAATAACGCTCATGGCGTAATCAATATAATAGGACCGCATTTCTCCCGCGATATCACGCTCTTGAATATTGCCAAACAAGTCCACATTCGCGTTTTGGGCTTGCGGCTGATTGTTTGTTTCTTCGCTCATGCTAAAAATCTCCTAATCCGGCTAAAATCTAGCCCTGTCGGGTATGGTTGAATACCCGACGGGGTGGGTTAAATGTCCAAGTTCTTTACTTCCAAGGCGTGCGATTGGATAAAATCGCGGCGGGGTTCCACACGGTCCCCCATTAACATGGTAAACGCCTGTTCCGTATCGGCCGCGTCGTTAATTCTTACTTGAATTAATTTGCGTTTTGACGGGTCCATGGTGGTTTCCCACAGCTGTTCCGGATTCATTTCCCCCAAACCTTTGTAGCGCTGAATGGTAGCACCGGAGGAGGCAGCTTCTTTTACCGCGTGTAAAAGTTCCGCCAAACTGTAAACCAGCGCATCCGTCTTGCCGTTATTTACCTTAAACAACGGGTGGATGCGTTCTTTTTCGTTTTCTATTACCGGATAATTTTTGAAAGTAAACCCGAAGGTTTCCATTTTCTTTTCGGCCGCTAACAGTTTGCCAAATTCAAATAAGGATTGGTGTTCCGGCACCAAACTGTCGTTAGAAACCGTGGTGGTATCCACGCCGTCGGCTTCCAGTTCGGCCCGTTTTTCCTGCATATATTGGTTTTCGTAATCGCGGTATTCCTGTTCCGTATAATAATAACGGAAGCCGCCGCTTTGCAACGGCGTGCGGTAGAGCGGAACGCGCCCTTCGGCCAAGAAAGCCAAAAAGTCGTTTAAGGTGATGTTTTTGACTTCCAGTTTACCCAAAATATCTTCCACATCCCGCAAGACTTTTAACAAATCTTTCAGTTGGTCCCCGCTTAATACGGTGTTTTTATCCATATCCGTGACCGTCACACTGGCAAGGCCTTCTTTCATCAGCCATTGTTGCATTTGGTCTTCGGTTTGCAGGTATTGTTCCGATTTACCTTTTTTCACTTTATACAAAGGCGGTTGGGCCAAATAAATGTGCCCGCCCTCAATCAGCGGTTTCAACTGGCGGTAGAAGAACGTAAGCAACAAGGTGGAAATGTGTTGTCCGTCCACGTCAGCATCAGCCATCAAAATAATTTTGTGGTAGCGCAGTTTGGAAATATCAAACCCGCCGTCCCCTTCGCCCACGCCGGTACCTACGGCGGCAATTAAGTCGCGGATCGTATCGCTGGATAAAATTTTAACAAGCGGGGCTTTTTCCACGTTCAAAATTTTACCGCGCAACGGCAAAATAGCCTGAAATACACGGTCGCGCCCTTGTTTGGCGGAACCACCGGCGGAGTCCCCTTCTACGAGGAAAATTTCGCACTTGGCGGCATCTTTTTCTTGGCAATCGGCCAGTTTACCGGGGAGGCCACCGCCTTCCAACGCGCCTTTGCGGCGGGTTAAATCACGCGCTTTGCGGGCGGCTTCACGCGCTACCGCAGCGCCGACGCACTTTTCGCAAATGGCGCGGGCCGTTTTGGGGTTTTCTTCAAAGAAAGTAGCCAACGTTTCCCCCACTACGGAGCGCACAATGCCTTCCACTTCCGAGTTGCCCAACTTGGTTTTGGTCTGCCCTTCAAACTGCGGGTGCGGGATTTTAACGGATAACACCGCCGTTAAACCTTCTTTAATATCATCCCCGCCCACGGAAATATCTTTATGTTTGGAAATGTTATTGTTTTTAATATATTCGTTAATAATACGGGTAAGCGAAGAACGAAAACCGCTTAAATGCGTACCGCCTTCCACTGTGTGAATGTTGTTCACAAAGGAGAATATATTTTCGGAATAACCCTCGTTATATTGCAAAGCAAAGGCAATATAATTATCTCCCACTTGTTTGGTTAAATAAATGGGTTCTTGGTTAATCACCGTTTTATTGGTGTTGAGATAAGTGACAAACTGGGAAATCCCCCCTTCAAAATGGAAGGTGACGGATTGGTTGTCTTCTTTGCGTTCATCCGTGTAAATAATTTTTACACCCGCGTTTAAGAAAGCCAGTTCGCGCAAGCGGTTGCCGATGGTTTCATAAGAAAAAGAAATATCGCCGAAAATTTCTTTATCCGCATGGAACGTCACTTTGGTACCGTGTTCGTGGGTATCGCCGATGACTTGCACTTTGTCTTCCGGCTTACCGCGGTGGTAGCGCTGGAAATGAACGTGGCCGTCGCGGCGGACTTCCACTTCCATGGTTTCGGAAAGGGCGTTCACGCAGGATACACCTACCCCGTGCAAACCGCCGGAAACTTTATAAGCGCCGCTATCAAACTTACCGCCGGCGTGTAAAACAGTCATTACTACTTCCAAGGCGGATTTGGAGCGGAGTTTGGGGTCTTTGGCCCCTTTCATTACGTCCACCGGAATACCGCGCCCGTCGTCCTGCACGGAGCAGGTCATATCGTCTTTAATGGTGACGGTAATGGTGGTGGCGCCGCCGGCTAAAATTTCGTCCACGGAGTTATCCACCACTTCATACACTAAGTGGTGCAACCCCGGTAAACCGGTAGAACCGATATACATGGCCGGGCGCTTGCGCACCGCTTCCAAACCTTCTAAAACGGTAATTTTGGAAGAATCATAATCCTTCTCTCTTTCTTCTTCAGTCATTACAGGCTCCTTGTTTGAGTATGACAAAAACTACAAAATTTCAATCTTGTGAATCCACGGTCTTTCAAAATGTTTATTCAGTTCCCTTAATAATGTGGGCCGCTGGGCCAGTAATTCGTTGCGGGCCACACTGGCCGTCACTTTTACATACAGCGTATTGCCTTTAACGGCTTGGAGTACCCAAAAACGGCCTTTGGGGCCGGTTAGGCGCGTCCAGACATGGTCCAACACCATTAAGTTGTTTAAGCGTACATTTAACGCACTAAACGGGCGCGCCAGTTCTTGCGCGCTATGCCATGTTTTGCGGGGTGTCTGGCCGAACCTCATAATTAGGCCCGCACCGGCATAATTACATACTTAAATGTCGTATCCCCTACCGGCTCAATCAGTACCGGCTGGGAAGAATTTACAAAGGAAAAAGCTACTTTTTCCGTGCTGACATTTTTAAGTACATCAATAATAAACGCCGGATTAAAAGCCGCATCAAACGGGTCTTGCGTATATTCAATGGGCAGTTCGTCCACAAATTCCATATTTTGGGAGTTGGACGTCACCACAATAGCATTGTTTTCCACCTTGTATTTTACGGTAGCACCAAATTCTCCGGAGCACAACGC
The DNA here is from genome assembly GCA_934662565.1 of uncultured Elusimicrobiales bacterium. Lineage (GTDB taxonomy): Bacteria > Elusimicrobiota > Elusimicrobia > Elusimicrobiales > Elusimicrobiaceae > Avelusimicrobium. The sequence continues at coordinate 64,028 of CAKUKI010000004.1, read as the reverse complement.
GGAACGACGGGTGGAAGCCAATAAATCTTTGGTGAACACTTCAAAACCCATATTCTTTTTAGTGGGGATAACTTGGTTGTAGTTAGGAAAATTACCCTCAATCAAGCGGGAAATAAACGTGGTTTCGTTCATGCAAAAGCTAACTTGGTTGGAAGACACGTTTACCGTAATGCGGGTGTCTTTTTCCGGCTTGGCAATAGCAATAAAGCGGCAGACTTCGCTTAAAATTTTAGTAGGAATAATAATCTTAAATTCTTGGGAACCTTCCAACGCCGGATGGGTAGCCAACGCTAAGCGGCCGCCGTCGGTGGCTACAATTTCAAACTTATCGGCGGTGTTGTTCCACAAAAGGCCGTTCAAAATATAGCGGGTTTCTTGCGTAGAGGCGGAAAAAGCCGTTTTTTCCACCATATTTTTAAGTTCCAGCGGGTCCATAGATACACTGCTGTTTTTTTCCACTTCCGGAATAGCAGGGTATTCGCTTTTAGGCGTACCGATTACCCAAAATTTACTCTTGCCGGATTTGATGTGAAATTTGTTGTTTTCGTCACTATACAAGTTGATTTCTTTATCGTTGGGCAAGTTCTTAATAATATCCGAAAATTCCTTCATGGGTACGGTAATGCTGCCTTCTTCTTCCACTTCTGCATTTACATAATGCACGGTGGCCATTTCCATATCCGTACGCACTAATTTTAATTTATTGCCTTGGGCTTCCAATAAGAAGTTGTGCAAAATAGGGAGCGTGGTTCTGGCGGAGGTTCCCGCGGAAACAATCTGGATTCCTTCCAAAAAGGTTTCTTTAGTAATATTTATTTTCATACAATTAATCCTATTATTAATATCCTGTTGATAGTGTTTATTGTGTGGATTGGCCTATACACCGCCGGTGGTTATGTGTGTGCATAAACCGGTTATTCTATAAACACGCTCCACAATCAAAACTGCTGTACCCCTGTTTTTCATTTATCCACAGGGGTTATACACAACTTATTTACTTTTTATCCACAGCCTTAATATCCAAAATAATTTGGTTAATTTCGGCTGTAAAAAACGGGTCTGCATCTACTCTTTCTTTAATTAAATCACGCGCGTGAACCACGGTGCTATGGTCACGGCTAAATTCCCGCCCAATTTCCGGCAAGGATAAATCCGTCAGTTCCGTGGCTAAATACATAGCAATTTGGCGCGGCCAAGTAATGGATTGCGTTTTGCGTTTGGAATTAAAATCTTCCATATTAATCTTAAAATGCTTACCCACTACTTTTTTAATTAAATTGACGTTAATGGCCAGTTTTTGTTCTTCTTGCTGTAAAACATCCGCCAACACTTCCTGCGCTACCCCAATGGTGGGCGTAATGCCGTGGGCCGTGCAAAAAGATACTAAACTGAAAAAAGAGCCTTCCAGTTCGCGTATATTGGTTTGGATGCCTTCGGCAATAAAGGCCAGCACATCATCCCCAATATCAAAGTTAATACTGTCGCGTTTCTGGCGCAAAATAGCAATACGGGTTTCCACCGTGGGCAGTTTAATTTCCGTCACAATGCCCGACATGAGGCGCGAGGACATCCGCGGTTCTAATTGCAGTTCCTGCGGGGTTTTGTCGGACGTCAGCACAATTTGTTTATTGTTGCCGAACAACGCATTAAACGTATAGAAAAATTCCTGTTCACTGCCTACTTTGGTGGTACCCACTACAAATTGGATATCGTCCATTAAAAAACAATCCAAGCTATGATATTTTTTGCGGAACGCCTCTTGGTCTTTATTCATAACGGAATTGACATAATCGTTCACAAATTCTTCGCTGGATTTATAAAGTACCTGCGCATTGGGATTGGTTTGTAAAATTTTATTGCCAATAGCGTGCAAAAGGTGGGTTTTACCCAGCCCCGGAGTGCTGTAAATAAACAACGGGTTATTGGCCCGATTGCCCAGCTTATTTACCACCGCTTCCGCCATGCGGTACGCAAAGCGGTTGGCGGGGGATTCAATAAAATTATCAAACGTAAACGAGGTGTTTAAGTTAGATGCAAACGGATTGGGCTTTACCACAGGGGCCCCCTGCCTGAGTGTAGGAGTGGTGGCAGTGGGGGGAACCACCGGCGCGGGGGCCGGCTCTTTAATAATATAACTTACGGTAATTTCCACCCCTAAATGTTTCAAGAACGCATCTTTAATAATATGTTCATAGCGCTCTTTAATTGTTTTGCCCCAAAACTGGTTGGGTAATTCCACCGACAGTACGGTGCCTTCATAATTAAATACGGCAGGGCGCAGCCACATATCAAAGCTGTCTGTACCCAAGATAGTTTCAATTTCGGTTAAAATAGGGGCCGGAATATTGTTTTGACTTGTATTATCCACTGCGTTGTTCCACCGGAAAAAATATTTCTTATATCATACAAATTCTATTTATAATGCGTCAATGATAAAAAAACAGAAATACTGTTTTTAAGCGTAAAAACGCGTGAAATTTTGATTTTTAGTTTTTAAGACTATCCCAACCACCCCACCCCTTAAAATAATCAAAAACGGGGGATTTCAAAAATGAACCCTCCGCAAAAGCCTAAACTAACTACTTTTTAGTGTTGTAAAATACATGAAGTCTTTTTATAATAAACTTGTAAAGCATAAAAACGTTTGATATAATAAATAAGAAAAATTATTAATAAGCGAAGTTTATTCCGGCAGTAAAGGGGAGAAATATGAAGGTATTAAACGAAATTTATAAATGTAATGTGTGTGGAAATATGGTAGAAGTCGTCCACGCGGGCGGCGGAGAATTGGTTTGCTGCGGGCAAGCCATGGTGTTGCAAAAGGCGGGCATGACGGACGGCGCGGCCGAAAAGCATGTTCCGGTCATTGAAAAAATAGAGGGCGGCTACCGAGTGCGCGTGGGCAGTGTGGAACACCCTATGTTGGAAAACCATTATATTGAATGGATTGAACTAATTTGCAAAGATTGTGGCAAAGTACAGCGCAAATACTTAAAACCCGGGGAAAAACCGGTGGCGGAATTTAAGAGTGACAGCCCGCGTGTAGTGGCGCGCGAGTATTGCAACTTGCACGGCCTTTGGCAGAGTGAGCTAAAATAAATTTATATATTCATTAAAAAGAGGATTCTATGCAAGCTGTAAAAATAACAGAAAAAGTGTACTGGGTGGGGGCGATTGATTGGAATATACGGGACTTCCACGGATACTCCACCAAACGCGGCACTACTTATAATGCGTACTTGGTATTAGGGGAAAAGCCTACCCTGATTGATACCGTAAAAAAAGAATTTTATGGGGAAATGATGGCGCGCATCCAAAGCGTGATTGACCCTAAAAAAATCAAAATTATTATTTCTAACCATTCGGAAATGGACCACTCCGGCGCCTTGCCGCAAGCCGTAGCCGCCATAGAGCCGGAAGAAGTGTATGTTTCGGCGATGGGCATGAAAGACATTACGGCCCAATTCCACCAAGACCTTAAATTAAAAACCGTTAAAACCGGCGATAAAATTGATGTGGGGGGGGACGTGATTTCCTTTGTGGAAGCGCGTATGCTGCACTGGCCGGACAGTATGTTTTCTTATTTAGAAAAAGAAAACGTGTTGTTTACCAATGATGTGTTTGGTATGCATTATGCAACTTCTAAATTATTTGATGATGAAAACGAAGAAAGAATGTGGCTCTACGAGGCGGAAAAATATTATGCCAACATTGTTTTGCCGTATTCCGACATTGTACTGCGCTTTTTAGACCAAGTAAAAAAGATGGGTTTGGCCCCGCGTATTATTGCGCCGGACCACGGTTTTGTATGGCGCAAAGACCCGTCCAAAATTATTAATTTATACGCCAAATGGGCCGCGCAAGCCCCCAAAAATAAAGCCGTTATTGTATATGATACCATGTGGGGCAGCACAGAAAAAATGGCCGTACAAATTGCCGATGCCTTGCGGGAGGGGGGAACGGAAGTAAAACAACTTTCCATGCACGCCTGCCACCGCAGTGATATTGCCACTGAAATGTTGGACGCCAGCGCGTTAATTGTGGGGAGTCCGGTATTAAACAGCGGTATTTTCCCGTCGCTCGCGGATGTGCTTTGCTACTTAAAAGGGTTGCGCAAAAAAGGTTTAGTCGGCGCTACTTTCGGCTCGTACGGGTGGAGCCCCGCCCCGATAGATGAACTGGGCAAAATGTTAGAAACTATGGGCGTACAAGTGGTGGCTCCGGCGGTAAAATCTTTATTTGTGCCGGATGAAACCGTACTAAAAAATTGCCGTGAACTGGGCTTAACCGTTAGTAAAGAAATTGCCAAAAAATTACAGTAAATCGGGGGAGCGTATGCTGCCTAAAGAAGAAGGCCAAGCCTTAAATTACATTACATACGGGTTATATATCGTCACCGCCGCCGACGGAGAAAAGAAAAACGGATTAATTGTTAATACCGTTTTTCAGGTGACGGCCGAACCGCCTAAAATGGCTATTTCGGTCAATAAACAAAGTTTAACCCATGCATATATTGTAAATAGCGGTAAGTTTGCCGCTATGCCGCTGGCGCAAAGTACCAATTTGGCGTTTATCGGCCGGTTTGGCTTTCGTACGGGGCGTACATTTGATAAATTGGCCGGAGTGCCCTATCGGTTAGGGCCTTCCGGCTGCCCGATTATTCAGCAGGATACACTTTCTTATATGGAAGTAAAAGTTTCTGCCACGGTGGATGTGGGAACCCATACATTATTTATTGGGGATGTCACCGACGCCGGACTTTTGCAACCACAGGGAATACCACTGACGTATGAATATTATCATACCGTTATTAAAGGTAAAACTCCGGTGGGGGCAACGCATTTATAAAAGGGAGGAAACAACTATGGTAAAATATGTTTGTGAAATTTGCGGATATGTATATGACCCCGCCGTGGGGGACCCGGAACATGGGGTGGCAGCCGGAACCAAGTGGCAAGATGTGCCGGAAGGGTGGCTCTGCCCTGTTTGTGGGGTAGGTAAGGACCAGTTCGCCCCTCAAAACTAGCGTTAAAACGCAGATTTGAAAAAAACGCTTAAAATTTAAGCATTTTTTTACACTAAAAAAAGCCCTCTTTTTAGGGGGCTTTTTTGTGGGGTGAATGCGGCGCGGAAAGGGCTATAACTTGCTATAATAACTGTATGAAAATTTTATATGTCATTACCACTACTTGTGTAGGCGGGGCCGAACAAGCCATGGCACAGTTGGCGCAGTATATGAAAGAACACCAAGCCGAAGTGCGGGTGGTTTCTTTACATACTGCGGGTGCGGTGGCTAACCAATTAATTAAAAAAGGCATTCAGGTAGATAGCCTAAATATGCGGCGTATGCCTACACTGGGCCAAATAGGCCGGTTAAGGCAAATTATTAAAACTTTTCAGCCGGATATTGTGCACGCTATGTTGTATAGCGCCATAGAATTATGCCGTTTGGTGCGCTATACTTGTAAATTTACGTTAGTGACTACCCCTCATTTTGATATGTCGCGCCAGCCGTATTTGTGGCGGGCGGTGGATAGGACCTTAAAAAGTTTGGATACCATTTCTTTTGCGGAATCGTTATCCACGGCACAATACTTAATTGGGCGGCAAAAATATCTTAAAAGTAAAGTATATTTACTGCCTAACAGTATAGACCGCAAGCATTTTGCGCGTAATTTTGAAAAACGCCAAACGGTGCGCACCAAGTGGGGGGTTTCTTTGCGGGAAACCGTATTTATTTGTGTGGCGCGTTTATCGCCGGAAAAGAACCATATCATGTTATTAAAAGCATTTAAGCAGATGCTTTCTAAACATCCGCTGGCGCGTTTAGTGTTGGTGGGGGATGGCCCCGCGCGGGAGAACATAGAACTTTTTATAATCTCTAACGATTTAACCGATAAGGTTATTTTGGAGGGGCAGCAAGCAGATGTCAGCGCGTTTTTATCGGGCGCGGATGTGTTTGTGTTAAGCTCTAATGTGGAAAGTTTGCCGCTTGCTTTGTTGGAATCTATGGCGGCGGGGTTGCCGGCATTAGTGACCCACGTGGGGGATATCCCCCGTTTTGTGGAGCATGGCCAAAGCGGATTTATTTGTAAGCCGGAAGACAGTACCTTACTTTGTTGCGTAATGACGGAGTTGGCCGAAAATGAACCTTTACGCAAAAAAATGGGGGAGCGCGCCTTACAAATTGCCGAACAAAAACTGATTGATAATCAGCAGGCATATAAAAAGATTTATGAAAAATTAGTGGGATAGTTTCCACGTGAAAACTTATTAAAGAGGTATCTATGGAACAAAGATTGTTTGTTGCGGCGTGTGTAATGTACGCATTTACTTGGTTGACGCGGTGGTTAAAACGGCGGGAAAAAATTAGCTCGCGCCGGAGTTTTGCTTGGTGGCATACTTTATTTACGGTTATTATTTTAAGTTGTGTGTGGTGGGTACTGGCATTTATTATGGGCGAGGGCGGTTTAATGCCTGTTCCAGTTTGGAAGAAATGCGCCGCCTGCGTAATTACGCTGGGGTTGGCGGTGTATGGTTATAAAAAAGCCTTACAAGCGGATACTCCGCGCCAGCAAAAAATAATGAAAGAAGATTTGGATTGGGCTAATACAGTTTATTTTGCCGGATTTGTGGCCTCTTTAGTTATGTTCTTTTTGGTACAGGCGTTCAAAATTCCGTCTGCATCTATGGAAAATACCTTGCTGATAGGGGACCATTTATTTGTAAATAAAGCTATTTATGGGTTCAAAATTCCGTTTACTAAAAAACATTTAGCACCTTTTAAGGATATTGAGCGGGAAGATATTGTTATTTTTACCTTTCCGGCTACCCAAAAAGACCAAATTAACTGTGGGGGGTTGCAGTACGGGAAAGATTTTGTAAAGCGCGTAATTGGTATGGCGGGGGATAAAGTGGAAGTGCGGCAAGGGCGTGTGTGGCTTAATGATACAGAACTACCCCAACAACCTTATGAACGCTACGAAGAATTGGAGCGTGTAGCTAAAGAAGGTGAATATGATATGGAAGAATATCAAGCCTTGTGGAAAACCCACCGTTTAGATAATGAATTAGGTATGGAGTTGCGGGATAATTTTGGGCCGGTAATTGTGCCTGAAAATACTTATTTTGTGATGGGGGATAACCGCGATAATTCTTGTGATTCCCGCTTTTGGGGCCCGGTACCGCGGGAAAACATTAAAGGAAAAGCGTGGTTTATCCATTGGCCGGTTTCCCGCTGGCGTATTATTAAATAGATTTTTATAGTATAGTTTTCACGTGAAAACAACCTGATAATGGGGTTTCCACGTGAAAACTTTTTATTTATACGCATTGATTTAGTGCTTATTTTTATGGTTTAATATACATAATATACGGAGGATTTCATGGGAGAAATAGTTTGTATTGCCAACCAAAAAGGCGGCGTGGGCAAAACCACAACGTCTATTAATTTGGCGTATGCCTTGGCTATGCTGGGGCAGAATGTATTGTTGGTGGATTTTGACCCGCAGGGCAACGCCGGTTCCGGCCTTGGGGTAATGTTAAAAGACGGGGAAAAATCCGTCTATCATCTGCTTACTAAAACAGCCGCTTTTCAAGATGTGGTACACCAAACTTCTAATGAGCTGTTAGATGTGTTGCCCGCTTGCAAAAATTTGGCCGGTGCGGAAGTGGAACTGGTAAACGTGCGCGGGCGGGAAAATATGCTGGCAGATGTCTTGAACCCACTGCGCAAGATGTATAACTTTATTTTAATAGACTGCCCGCCCTCTTTGGGCTTATTAACCTTAAATGCGTTAATGGCGGCGGATTCCGTTATTACACCCGTTCAGTGTGAATATTACGCTATGGAAGGGTTGGCCCATTTTATGACCACTATTAGCAAAATTAAACAATTCTTAAACCCGCGTTTGAAGCTGGACGGCGGCATTTTAACTATGTTTGATGCGCGTATGAACCTTTCTAAACAGGTATTTCAAGAAGTTAGCCAATTCTTTGGGGAAAAGGTATATAAAACCCCCATTCCGCGCAATATCCGCTTGGCCGAAGCCCCCAGCTTTGGGCAATCTATTTTTGACTATGACCCTGTCTGCCGCGGTGCCGCCGCGTATGTGGATTTGGCGGCCGAATTTTTAACCCGCCGCGGGGCGGATGTTTCCGGCTATAAAGAAGCCTTAATGGCAGGTCAGTCTGCCTGTAATTATGATTTTGGAGGATAATAAATGTCCAGACAAGCTTTAGGAAAAGGTCTTGGCGCCTTGTTGCAGCAAACCCGTGAAATGGTGGAAAATCCCGCTCCGCTGGCCGGAGGGGAAAACACCGTAGCCAAAATTGCCATATCTAAAATTGTACCGAACCGCTTTCAGCCGCGCCGTGTATTTAATGATGAAAAACTGGCTGAACTGGCCCAATCTATTAAGGAACACGGCCTGACCCAGCCGATTGTGGTAGTGTATGATGCGGGATTAGATAAATATGAAATTGTGGTGGGGGAACGGCGTTTCCGTGCCAGCCAGTTGGCGGGCCTAACGGAAATTGAAGCCATTATCCATAAACATTTGGACGATAAACAAATGTGCGCCTTGGCCTTGATTGAAAACATCCAGCGCGAGGACTTAAACCCCATAGAAACCGCGTTGGGCTACAAAAGTTTAATGAATAAGTTTGAAGTGACCCAAACGGATTTGGCTTCTTATTGCGGTAAATCCAAAGCGGCGGTTTCCAACGCGTTAAGACTGTTGGAATTGCCGGCGGAAATCCAACAAGCATTGCAAGACGGCACAATTAGCGAAGGCCACGGAAAAGCCTTGTTAATGGTGTCGGACCCGTCCAAACAGGCGGTCTTGTTTGCCCGCTTGCAAAAAAATAAACTTTCCGTCCGCCAAGCGGAAGATGCCGCCCGCGCCCTAATGGCTCCGGCCGGAAAGCCCGTTAAAGCGGCTAAACCGGTGGAAGTGGTGTCTTTTGAAAATGAACTCCAAACCGCGTTAGGCACTAAAGTTGAAATTAAATGCGGTAAAAATGTTAAAAAAGGCACGCTGGTGATTCATTATCATTCTTTGGATGAACTGGATATAATTGCCGCGCGCTTAAAAAAATAAAAAAGTCTAAAAACCGTTGTTTTTAACAGAACCCGAGGCCCCGCCTTCGGGTTTTTTGTTATAGGGCCGTGTAAAAAGGCTTAAAAACCTTGCTTTTGATTAAAATAGCGGTAAATTTTTATTTTTAGTTATTTTGCTAGTACAATTATGTAAAAAATAAAAAAATCAAAAATAGCGGTATTTTTGGAAGAAAACGGTTTTCTCCGACGAGGACTTTTTAACTTTTAGCGGCTGATACGCATTTTTTTGCGGAAAATCATTCAAAGATAGCTATTTTGCTGTTAAATGTTAGGTTTCCTAACTCTAAATCAAAGGGGGTTGCCACATTTTTTAGCGGCTCCTTAATTTTGATATACTTGTTGTATGAAAGAAACAAAACTTACTTTTTGCCAAAGCTGCGGCCTGCCGCTGGTGGATGCAAGCATGTTAGGAACAAACGAGGACGGCTCCCCCAATACGGAATACTGCATTTATTGTTATAAAAATGGGGATTTTACGGCCGATTTAACCATGGAAGAAATGATTGCTACCTGCGTGCCTTTTATGTTGCAGGCGCATCCGGAGCTGACTGCGCGGGAAGCGCACGACATGATGCGTAATGTGTTGCCGTGCCTCAAGCGTTGGCGCAAACAATAAATATAGGCTGAACATAAAAAAACCCGCCTGTCCGGCGGGTTTTGGTTTATAAGGTGGCGTCTTCTTCGTAAAAATCACGCACGGTTTCGCACACGCGCTCCACTTGCTCTGGGGTGATGTTGGGGAACATGGGCAGTAAAAGCGTTTCCTGCAGGGCTTGGCGGGCGCATGGTAGCGTTGGCGGAATGGAAAAACCGTCAAACGCCAAAGCGGCCTCTATGTGGTGTTTTGCCAAAAAAGCCTTTAATTCTGCGGCGCGGTCTGCGCGCAAAGCATAGGCAGTATAAGTGGGGCTGACCTCCGCCGGCGGAACAGGCGCAAGCTGCACCGGCACACCGGCAAGGCCTTCAGCATACCACGCGGCGGCTTTTTGGCGGCTTTCAATCCAGTTTTCTACGGCTTGCGGCACGAGGTTTTGCAACAGTGCGGCCTGCATGGCGGGCATTTGAAAAGCCACATTTTGCGCCAAAATCCGGCGGGTTTTTTGAGCCAAAGCATCGTCGTTGGTAATCACACATCCGGCGGGCGTATTTTGCCCCAAGGCCAGTGCCGGAGTAAAGCCAAAAATACCCATATCGCCAATACTGCCCACCCGCACACCGTCGGCCTCGGCCAGAGGGGCTTGTACGCAGTTTTCAAACACTTGCAAGCCATGTTCGTTGGCTAGGTGCATAAGGGCTTCCATATCGGCCGGATAGCCGAAGGTATGCACGGGCATAATGGCTTTTGTTTTTTTAGTGAGGTGGCGTTCTACGTCGTGCGCATCCAAATTTAAGGTATCTGCGCACACATCTGCAAACACCCAAGAAATATGCGGCAGCGCGTGCGTCAAACGGTTGAAAGGCGAAGTAATAATTTCATCTCCGGCTTGAATGCCGGCGGCCTCAACGGCCATTTGCAAAGCAACGTCCGCTCCGGCGCAGGCAATGGCATGGCCTACGCCCATTAAATCAGCAAAGGTATTTTCAAAACGGGTAATTGCGGAGTTGTCCGTTGCGGTGGAGTGTACGGCGGCCTGCAAAGCAGGCAAAAAAGGTTGATATTGTAAGGGAATATTGGTCAGCGGTATACGGTCATCGGCCATAAAGGCGCTCCTATTTGTAAAGGGATTTTACGTCCGGCATTTCTAATAATTCTTTAGTAATTTTGTAAAATTCCCGTCCGGTAAAAGTAGCCGTAATGGATACGGCAAAAAAATTGTCTTGTTTGGTCACTTCTTGTTTAAGGATGGAAATATGCTGCCGTTCAATTTTGCGGCAAATATCGTCCACCACCGCCCATTTGGGGGTGCAGACCAGATAAATGGTATCGTAATGTTTAACAAATTCTAGCAGTTTGATGGTTTTGCGCACACCCAACTGCACGAGCATTATGGAAGAGGCAAATACGGAGGCCAGTACATATTCCCCATATCCTACCGCCATGCCGATAGCCGCCACCAGCCATACTCCGGCGGCGGTGGTCAGGCCGGAAATTTTATTTCCGTCACGCAAAATAGAGCCCGCACCAATAAACCCCACGCCCGTCACTATCTGGGCGGCAATACGGCCGGGGTCTCCCCCTTGGTCGCCCATATATTGGGAAAGTATGGTAAATAAGGTGGCCCCCAAACAAATCAAACAGTTGGTGGCATAGCCGGCGGGTTTATCGTGGTATTGGCGTTCCATACCCAGTACCCCGCCTAAAATTAAGGATAAAACCACTTTGGTTAAAATATCTTCCATAAATGTATCATAGCAAACGCGCACGGGGAGCGCAACAGGAACGCATCCTGCGGGCCGAAAAAAACGCCGCCCGTTTTAAGGGGCGGCGGGTAAAAAAGCATTTGCAAAGCTTAAAAACGGCAACCGATTTTAAGCATAGCGCTTAAAAAGTGGTAGCGGTTTTTGCCAAAAGCATCACTGTATTTGCTTTGCAAATCAATTAAGTTGTAGCGGCCTTCCACCCCAAAAATAATGGAGTCATCAATATCAAATTCCAACCCGGCGCCAATCATACCGGCCCAGCTGGTGCTATTGACGGTATCGTGGGAGCCGTCGTCCCATTTTTCGCGCGTGAACATGTGGCCCACACCGGCACCGGCGGTACCGTACAAGCGGGTAGGTTGGGACGGAAATAAATTGAGCCGCCCGATAATCATGCCCGTAGCAATGCCGGAGTTATATTTGGCCTGTTGAGAGCCCGCGTTAAACTTATCGCTGGTGGCAAAGCCGGAGTAGTTGCCGTCCAACCCAATGGATAAATAAGACCCAATGTTGCGTACAAACGCTAAGCCGGCAGAAAAACCAGTCTTGCCGATTTCCACCGTCTGGCCGTTGTGGTCCCAGTTGTCTTGGGGTTCGGCCACGCCGCCGTAAAATTCTACGCGGGTGGTATTGTTGCGCAGCCCATATTCTTCCAAGCCGTAATATTCGGCGTACGCGTCTTTAGCAAACGCGGCAGCGGGCAAAGCCGCTAAAACAAACAACAAAAATAATTTTTTCATACAGCTCCTTTGTGTGAGTAAAGTAATTTTATTGTATCTGTTTTGGAAATCTTTTACAATACATTTATAAACCGCGTACAATGCGCAGTTGCGGGGGCGGCAACTTAAAAACACCACTTTGCACATCTTGCACTACCTGTTGCCATTGGCCGCGTGCTTTGAGGATTTTTTCGGCAATTTCCCGCACCGCGCCGTGCCCACCGTGTTTTTGGGTCACATATAAGGCGGCCTGTTTGGTTTCTTCTACCCCGTTTAGCACGCTTAGCGGGAGCCCCACGCGCTTTAATACCCCTAGGTCTATAATATCATCCCCCACAAACGCGGTTTCCTGCGGGGCAATGTGATAAGTGGCTTGTAAATCGTTCAAGGCTAGTTGCTTGTTGGCTACGTTGTAATAGAGGACGTCCATATTTAAGATGTTGGCCCAAAATTCCAAGGTGGGGCTGTTGCCGCGGGAGATAATCCCCGTGCGGATACCGCAGTATTTTAGGAACATTAGCCCCATGCCGTCTAACGATTCAAAATGTTTAATTTCGTGTGTTTTCCCAGCTTCATCCGTAAAAAAACTTAAAGAACTATCCGTCATTACGCCGTCTACATCCGTCAGAAAAAATTTGATTTGTCCGGCTTTTTGGTTAAACAACTGTTCGTTCATGTAAAACTCCTTCATATACATATTATACTTTTCTTTTCCTGCGCTTCGGCGCAAAAATTATATAATGAAGATATGAGGAAATTTTGTTTGTGTTTCTTAGCTTTTTGTCTGGTGGCTTGCGGGTGCACCCCGCGCACGGTGATTAGCCGCTCGTACGACTTTACCCAAATGAACCGCATTGGGGTCATGGCGTTTGAGAGCAGCTGGTCTTCTATGCAAGGGGTGGAAAACCTGTTTGCCAAATATTTAATTAATGCCGGATTTAAGGTAGTGGAGCGCGCCCAGTTGGAAAGCGTACTCAAGGAACACAATATTGCGGTGTCTGGGTATTTATCGCCGGAAACCACCCGCCAGATTGGGCAAATTTTGGGGGTGGATGTACTGCTCTTAGGGGAAGTGACATCTTACACGCCTACGCGCAAAGAACTGGCACTGGTATCCACCCGCCGCACAGAAAGCCGCCCCGTATATAAGCAAGACGTCATGCAAATGCCGGACGGCTCTTATGCCGCTTATACGCGCCAAGTGGGTACGCAGGTATCGCACTCCAGCCAAACGGCCCCGCAGGAATACACCATTAATGCACAAGTGGGCGTAATAGCCAAACTGGTGGATGTGCAAACCGGCGAAGTGGTTTGGATTGGTTCTGATGATGCGGAAAGCTCCAGTGCTTTATCCGCCGCGGATTATGTGGCGCGGGGGCTAGTAAAAAGTTTTACCAAGGAATTGGCTAAATTACAAAAATGATGAACCGGCGGCAATACGGCCTAGCGGATGCGTCCGCCCGAATATGTATAAAGGCCATTTTTATTTTTTTTAAGACGCTCACCGTTTTGGCGGTATTAACGGTGGCGGCACTGGTAGCGGCGCAAAGCTCGGTGGCGCCCGTCAGTGCGCGGTTGTTGGTTTCGCTGGGGGTGGAATACGCCTCGCGCAACTTAAAACCGTACCGCCCGTATTTTCCGGAGCCGTATTTAATTCAACTGGAACAAGAATAAGAGGTAATCTATGTTAGACATTAAGTATATCGTTGCAAACCCTGAAGAAGTAAAAAAACGCTTGTCTTTAAGAAAGCCGGAGTTGGCCGCTCAAATTGATGAGGTGCTGGCCCAGTATAACCAATACAAAGCGGTATTGGCCCGCGTGGAGGAGCTGCGCGCCAAACGCAACGAGATGTCTAAAAGCATTGGCAAAATCAAGCAGGAACAAGGTGACGCCGCCGCCAAAGAAGCCATGGCCGCCGTGGGTAAATTAAAAGAAGAAATGGCCGCCAAAGAAGCGGAACTGGAACCCCTTAAAAAACAAATTAATGAGGCGCTGCTCTCTATTCCTAACATTCCCAACGAACATATTCCGGTGGGCGTTTCGGATGCGGACAATCCGGAATATTTGCCTTGCACCATTCCGCTGCCGCATTTTGATTTTAAGCCGTTAGACCACCAAGCCGTGGGCGAAAATTTGGGCATTTTGGATTTTGCCGCCGGAGCGGCGTTGTCCGGCAGCCGGTTTGCCTTGTTTAAGGGGGACGGCGCCCGCTTGGAACGCGCGATTATCTCTTTTATGTTGGATATGCATGCCAAAAAAGGCTATCAGGAAATTTTGCCCCCCGTTATTGTAAACGAAGATATTTTACTGGGGACCGGCCAACTGCCCAAATTCCGCGAAGATATGTATGAATTGACGGGCGAGCCGAAACAATTTTTAATTTCTACGGCTGAAATCCCGCTTACAAACCTCAACCGCACCCGCGTACTGGCGGAAGCGGAATTACCGGTTAAATTAACGGCCTATACGCCGTGCTTCCGCAAAGAATCCGGCACTTACGGCAAAGATACCCGCGGCTTAATCCGCAACCACCAGTTTGATAAAGTGGAACTGGTTATGCTTTCCAAGCCGGAACATTCTTACCAAATGTTGGAAATTATGGTATCCGACGCGCAGGAAATTTTGAAAGAGCTGGGCATTCCGTACCATGTGGTAGAACTGTGCAGTGGGGATATCGGGTTTTCGTCCGCCAAAACGTATGATATTGAAGTGTGGATGCCGAGCGAAAACCGCTTCCGCGAAATTTCCTCCTGCTCCAACTGTTTGGACTTTCAGGCCCGCCGGATGGGTATGCGCTTCAAAAATGCCCAAGGCAAGCTGGAATATGTCCACACCTTAAACGGCAGCGGTTTGGCGGTGGGCCGCACGTTTGCCGCCATTTTGGAAAACTTCCAACAGAAAGACGGCTCCGTCATTATTCCGCCGGCTTTGCGCCCGTATTTTGGCAAAGACAAAATTGAGGCCAAAAAATAATGTTCCGGCGTTTGGTCTGTTTTTTATTGGCGTGGGCTTGTATGGCCACGCCAATTTTTGCGGAAATTAAACTTCCGCCGGAAGTGTACGCCCAAGCACGCGAAGGTATTAACGGTGTGTATAGCTTGGATTTTGAAGTGGCCCAGCAAAATATTCAAAAAGTGTTTGCCGCGTATCCGGACCACCCCTTTGCCCACTTTGGCAACGCCATGATTGCGTGGTCCCGCTATGAGTACGAGTTTGAAAAAAGCGACGAAAAACAACAAAAAGTGTTTGAACAAATACTGGATGATTCCATTTCCGGCATTAAACGCTGGCTGAAAAAATATCCGCAAGACCCCAACGGTTATATGGGGATAGGCGCGCTCTACGGCTTGCGGGCCATGTTCAATATGCGCAACCGCAATTGGATTACCGCTTACTTTGCGGGGCGGAAGGCTATTTCCAATTTGGAAAAATCCCTCGCGTTGGACCCCACCTATTATGATGCGTATTTCGGGTTAGGCATTTACCAGTATTATGCGGGTACTTTGCCGGCGGTAATTAAAATTTTGGCTAAAATTGTAGCCATTAAAGGCAATCCGGACGAAGGGGTAAAGCAGCTTAATTTGGCGCGTGAAAAAGCCGTTTTTACGGCGGACAGTTCTAAATTGATTTTAATTGAAATCCAAAATGTGCGCGGCGGCAAGTATTACGCGCCGGAAAAATCGTTGGAATATATCCGCCAATTACGGGCCAAATATCCCAAAAACCCGCTTATGCACTATGTGGAAATTATTTGCCTGTATGAAACCGGCCAGCTGGACGCCGTCACCCAGCAGGCGCAGGAATTTTTGGGCTTAATCGGCAAAGACCCGTTTTATAAGGATATTTATATTTCTCGTGCCTATACGGCCTTGGGCACCGCGGCTATGGCACGCGGAGAATATACACAGGCGCGCCAACTGTTTGAACAGGGGCGCGAAGCCTTAAAAGCGCAAGCCGTCAGCCGGTGGGGATTATGGAACGAACTACGCCTAGGGGAAGTGTACGATTTACTGGGCGAGCGGGATTTGGCCGTTAAACAGTATAAATATGTACTTTCGTTTAAGGATAAATGGGGCTTTGACGATTTAGCCAAAACCCTTTTGAAAAATCCGTATCAGCGGCCGGACGGGCCAGATGTAGGCCCGTTGCCACCGTTATAAAACTCTTGCAACAGGGGCATTCCAAATGCCCCTTTTTTATGGGCTTGTGGCCAAAAAATAGAATTTTAGTTTGCAATAGGTTTGGCCTGTATGATAACATTAATTAGGTATATTTATGAAACGGCAAACATTTTTAGCGGTCTTTTTGGCAGTATGTATTTGTTTGGCGGGCGGATGTAAAAAGGCTCCCTCCAAACAGCATTCGTCTGCCCAAGACCAGCGGAAAATGGTGGTTCCTACGGCAACCATGCACGAGGCCGCCGCGGCCGGAAATGTTTCTTGGATGCGGGTTCTTTTAGAGCAAGGCTCTGACCCCAACGCCCACAATGCTCAAGGGGAAACCCCGCTTTTGGTGGCTATCAAGGCGGCCAATGCGCGCAGTGTGGCGTTTTTATTACAAAACGGGGCCAACCGCGGCGAAGTGCAGCCGGACGGCCACCCGTTATGGGTGGAAGAAGCCGGCATTATGACACCGGAAATTTTGCGTTTTATGTTGCCGGCGGATGCGTCGGCCGAAGATATTTATCAAGCCTTGCACGAAGCCATTTTGCATAATCCGTATGAGCGCGTGGTGGAGGACTTGTTAGAAGTGGCACAGACCCAGCCGGATTTTGCCCAACAATGTTTTTGGCCGGCCGCGTTGCAAAGCACCAACCAAACGGTGGTGGATTCACTGCTGATCCGTAATGTGTTGCCGGTCAACGGTTGTGAGGGGGCCAAAGAGCCTCCGCTGATAGCCGCTATTCAGGCCGGAAACGAAAAACTAACTGCCAGTTTAATGTTGTTGGGGGCAGACCCTACCCAGCGGGATGCGGCAGGCTACACCGCCGCTTATTACGCCCAAAAAGCCGGCTGGAACGATATTGCCAACCAACTGATACAGGAAGAAGAACACAAACGCGCAGAAGAATATGCGGCTGTTTTGGCCCGCAAACGGGCGGCAGCGCGTGCGCGCCACGGTTCCGGCCAGTGCCGTATCCGCAAAAGTGACGGAAGCACCATTCCGTGCCCTCAATTATAATTTATGAAAAAATTAATATCTTTGTTGCTCCTTTGCAGCTTTTTGTGGCTTGGCACAGGCCGGGCTCAAGCTGAAATTACAGCCGGAACATCTATGATTTCCGGTTATTTTGGCGGGGGACTCCCGCTCCAAACATCCCGCACCAAAGTACAAGGGGATACTCTGGACTGGGGGGACGGCGGCGCGTTGTTGGGTGCCTCGTTTCTAACCTTTCCCACGCCGCACGTCGGTTTGGGGGTGGCCATAGCCGGTACCGGGTTTCAGGATTCGGAAGTAGGCATGTGGGGGCCGTACGGCTCGGGCTTGCGCTATGAATACAAAACCTCTATGGCGCTGTTTGATGCGATGTTTATCGGGCGCTTCAACTTAAATCCGCGGGATTCTTTGCGTTTTTATGTGCCGTGGGGCGTGGGCCTTACGTCGGCGCGCGGGGAATATAAAATGACCGGCTACATGCTGGATATGCGGTTTTATGAAGAAACCCACCACGGTTATACGTCGTCTTTGGGTTGGTATGCCGGGCTGGGGGCGGAACTGGAGTTGGACTCCCTAGTGGGCGGGTTGGAAATGCGCTACCAAGCGTTTGAGTTTGACAAATCCCACTTTGGTATAGACGGATATAGCGGCCGGGAACATTACAGTTATTTATCCTTACTGTTGAGTATCGGCTATAAATTTTAATATAAAAAACCGCCTGTGAGGGCGGTTTTTTAATCACTGCGGCGCAAATAATGTAAAACCCATAATAATAAAAAAGCCCGCTCCTAAGAGCGGGCTTAAATTATTTCTTTACGGCTAAATATCCCATTAAACGGTAGATTAATTTGGATACGTTAAATTCCGTAATCACATCCGCTTTGCGTTGGCAGGCTTCCACTACGTCCACCGCCACCACTTTTTTATGTTTAATGACTTCGCGGAACAGGTCCAGCGCTTCATACCACATAAAACCGCCGGGTTGCGGCGTGCCTGTAGCCGGAATGACCGACGGGTCAAAACCGTCCACATCAATGGTTAAATACACGGTGTCCGTCAGTTTTTCAAGCACTTGCGGGATTAATTTTTTAATATCCCGGTTTTCGTGCATTAAAAACGTGGTCACTTTGCCGGCGTTGCAGTATTGTTTTTCTTCGCTGGCAACACTGCGTATGCCCACCTGTACTACCGGTACTTGGCGGCTGGCCGGAAACAACGCGCACGCATGGCTTTTGGGCGTACCTTCAAAGGTTTCGCGCAAATCGGCATGGGCGTCAAAGTGCAAAATGCTCAAGTTTTTATATTTTTCAATATACGGTTGAGCTAGTGCCTGTGTGACGGTGTGTTCCCCGCCGATATAAAAAGGGATTGCTTTGTACTGCATTAAATCCCGCACGGTTTTATCAATGTTCTTAAAAACCGTGTTGGTGGAACCTTTGCAGTTTACCGCAGGGCAGGTGTGGATGCCCAACTCCCAAGTTTCCGTCTTGGTTTCTTCGTCCCAGAGTTCAATTTGGGTGGAGGCTTCTATAACCGCTGCGGGGCCTTTGGCGGTGCCGTGCCCGTAGCAAACCGTTTTTTCAAACGGTACAGGCACTACCGCAAATTTACAAAGGGGCAGAGAGCTGTATTTGCTCTCTAGCCCCATAAACTTATCAGTTTGTACGTTATCGCTCACAATATTACCGGTGCTTGTTATTTAACAAATACGGCAGCCGCGACGACGGTGGTCCACATACCTTCCACACAAATGGCGGATTGGGTAATGTTGGTGGTGCGGACGATTTTGCCGCTCATTTTCCAGATTTCTTCTTTCTGGTCCCAAGTGGTATTGTTATCAAATTCAATACCCAAGGTGGTAGAAAGCATGAGCGCGGCCAAATCTTCGGCATAGTCACCGGCTTGTTTGTCCGTTTCGCCAAAGCTGTGATGTTCCGAGATGTACCCGTGAGTTTTTTGGCCTTCTTTAGGAATAGCCAACCCTACGGACGCGGAAATCAAGCGGCGGTATTCGTTGCTGGTGTTTCTGCTGATTACGCAATGCAGAATTTGGCCCGGATGCAGCTCTTTCAGGCCCGTGGACACGGGCACCGTTTTGCAACCGGGAGGGAAAATGCTGGACACAGGCACCAAGTTAAAGCTGGCAATTTTGGCGTCTCTCAACGCTTCTTCAAAGCTGGCCAGTTTTTCTTTGTGTCTGCCGATTCCTTTAGTAAGGAATATCTCTTTGGGTACAAACGCTTCGTACATTTTTATTTTTTCCACTAATTCCTATTGTGAATTAATATAATATAAATTATAACAAATAAAGAAAGGAAAATCCTTTATTTACTGTTATGTGGACGGGGCCTTAAAAAACTATGTTTTTCAAAAGGCTCTAAAACCGATACAATAAGTGTAATATATTCCAATGAAAAAAACAAAAATAATTTTATTAATTTTGCTGGTATGGGCGTGGCCCGCAGGAGTGAACAGTATGGAAAATATGTTTAGAAACGGCGTTTTGCATTTTGATTATAAGAAGGAGGACCTTGCTCCGGCCGAAGCCGCCGCCCGCAAACAGTTGGAAAAAGACTTAGCGGCCTTGGTGGCTATCCCCGCGCAAGAGCGCACGTTTGATAACACCATTTTAGGCTATGAGCGCGCCTTTGACCGCTATGGTGAGGCGTTAGGCATGAGCGGGTTTTTGTCGTATGTATCCACGGATAAAGCATTTCGGGATGCGGCACTGGAACTGCAAATGCAAATCAGCCAATATATGGTAGATGTGGCTACCCGTCGGGATATTTACCGCGCCATCCGCGAATATACGGACACCAAACCCCGCCTGCAAGGGGAAGAAGCCAAACTGGTTAAGGATATGCTTATCGGCTTCAAAAACAGCGGTATGGATTTGAACGATAAAGATTTGGAAGTGTTTAAGGCGCTCAACAAACAAAAAGCGGAATATATTATGAAGTTTGATAAAAACGTGCAGGAATATAAAGACCCGCTAGCGGTTTCGCGCGAACAGCTGGCGGGACTCGGGGAAGATTATATTAATAAGTTGGAAAAAACCGCCGACGGCCGCTATCTGGTGACGCTGGACTATCCGGATTATGTGCCTTTTATGCTCAATGCGGATGACGCCTCCGCCCGCCAACAATTAGAATATAAATACAACCGCCGCGGCGGGGAAGAAAACGTAAAACTGCTGGAAGATACCGTCACCTTGCGCCGCAAAATTGCGCATTTGCTGGGCTACAAAACCCATGCGGATTTGCGGCTTAAAAACCGTATGGCCAAAAAGCCGTCTGCCGTGTTTGATTTCTTAAAAGATTTAGAAAAAAAATTAAAGCCCATGGCTAAAAAAGAAGACCGGACCCTTATGGCTTACAAAGCCCAAAAAACCGGACAGGAAGTTTCCACCTTATACCCGTGGGAAAGCGGCTACTGGAGCAACAAATACCGCAAAGAATACTTAAATTTGGATAGCGAAAAAATCAAAGAGTATTTCCCGTCCCAAGTGGTTATTGACGGTATGTTGGAGCTATTTGGCACGGTGTTTGGCATTGGGTTTGAGCCGGCGGATATTCCCACATGGCATGCGGACGTAAAGGCGTTCAAAATTGTGGACGCGCAAACCAAAGAGGTACTGGCCTATTTTTATATGGATTTATACCCGCGCGAGGGCAAATACAAACATGCCGCCTGTTTTGATTTGGTCTCCGGCGAACAAAAGCCGGACGGCTCCTATCAAAAACCGTTTGTGGCTATTGTAGCCAATATGAATAAACCCTCCCAAGAAACGCCGTCTTTACTCAAACACGGCGAAGTGGAAACCCTGTTCCACGAGTTCGGCCATGTACTGCATAACGCGCTGACCAAGGCCAAATATTCGGCCCTTTCCGGCACGAATGTAAGCGGGGATTTTGTGGAAGTCCCCAGCCAGATGTTAGAGCGCTGGGCGTGGGATAAAACGGTCTTAAAATCCATCAGCCGCCACTATAAAACGGGCGAAGCCTTGCCGGATGATTTGATTGAGCGCATGCTGGCGGCCAAAAATTACGGGGCCGGCGGGCAGTATTTGCGGCAGAACTTTTTTGCCCAGTACGATATGGTCTTGCATACCCGCGCCCGCACACCGGATTCCACCAAATTGTATTTTGATTTAACCAAAAAAGTGCGCGGCTTGCCGCTTACAGCGGGCACCATTCCGCAGGCGGCGTTCGGGCATTTAATGGGCGGTTATGATGCCGGCTATTACGGTTATTTGTGGTCCGAAGTGATTGCCGAAGACTTTTTTGGCGAATTTGCCAAAACAGGTTTGCATAACAACCAAACCGGCCTGAAATTCCGTCGGGAAGTATTGGAACGCGGCGGCACGCTGGACGAAGAAACCATGGTTAAAAACTTTTTAGGGCGCAAAGTGTCCAACAAGCCGTTCTTAAAATCCATCGGTTTGAGCAAATAGGAGCTTTTTATGAATGTAGTGATTGGGATTGATGTGGGCGGTTCTACCACTAAAATTGTGGGGTATCAGGCAGACGGCACGCTCATAGCCATGGGCAAGGTGGAAGCGGCAGACCCGCTGACCTCGGCCTATGGCGCGTTGGGAAAATTTATTAACGAAAATAACTTAGCACTTACGGATGTGTGCCAAATTATTTTAACCGGAGTGGGGGCCTCTTTATTTACCAAAGACGTTTACGGCATTCCCACCCGCACAGTGGACGAATTTGAGGCCATTGGTCTGGGCGGATTGGCCCTTTCCGGCAAAAAGGAAGGGCTGATTGTAAGCATGGGCACGGGCACGGCGTTTGTGCGGGCCGGTCAAGACGGCAGTGTGCACATTGGCGGCTCCGGCGTGGGCGGCGGCACGGTGCTGGGGTTGTGCAGTAAATTGTGTGGGGCCACTTCGTTTCGCACGGTGGTAGAAATGAGTCGCGGCGGCCAGCTGGGGCGGGTGGACCTGAATATAGAGGACATCAGCAAAGGCGTGATTGCCACCTTGCCGCCGGATACTACCGCCTCTAACTTTGGCAAAATGGCCGACGGCGCCACCGCGCAGGATATTACGCTGGGCATTTTGAATATGACTTTTCAAACGATTGGTATGATGGCCGTTTTTGCTTGCCGCAACGATAAAGTAAAAGACGTTATTTTAACCGGTACACTGACGCAAGTGCCGTATGCCAAACACGTTTTTGAGGCGCTGCAAAAAATGCACAAAGTGAATTTTATTATTCCGCCCAATGCTATTTATGCCACGGCTACGGGGGCGGCGCTTTCTTACATAACGGCTGCGCATAAGGAGTAAACCATGCAAGCGGATAAAGCATCTTATAAAAAATCCAGCTTTGGACCGGCGTTTTTGTTTTTGGATAGTTCCCGCCGGCAAGCCTTGGCGGTGTATTATGCTTTTTGCCGCTTAATGGACGATATTGCCGACGAGCCCAACGTGCCGGACCCGCAAGGACAGTTAAATTTTTGGCGGGCCGAAATAGAACGGGTTTTTCAAGGTAAACCGCAAACACCGTTAGGGCGCGATATCTTTCAGGCGGCCCAAAGTTTTGGTATGTTGCCGGACCGCTTTTTACTGCTCATTGAGGGCATGGAGGCTGATTTGCAAGGCCGCCGGTATGCTACCATGCAAGAGTTGGAATGGTATTTGTACCGCGTGGCGGGTATTGTGGGGTTGGCAACGCTGGATATTTTAGGCGTAAAAGGCTCCAAAGCGCAAGCCTTGGCGCGCAGTTTGGGCTTTGCCGTGCAAACCACCAACATTGTGCGGGATGTGCACGAAGACTCCTCCGTCGGGCGGGTGTATCTGCCGGCAGATTTGCTGGGCAAATACGGCCTAACGCAAGAGGACGTTTTGCAAAACACCCATCCGGAAAAACTGGCGCAAGCGTTGCGGGAACTGGCGGAAATTTCCAAAGCCTATTATGCCCAAGCGCAAGCCGTTTTAGGCACGGTTCCGTGGCGCAAAGCACTGCCTTGCCGCATAATGGGGTGCGTTTACCGTGCAAATCTTGCTAAAATAGAGGCAGCGGGATTTGTGTTTGATAAAAAAATAAAATTAACCCGTTTTGAAAAAATTAAACATATCATTTATGCGCTATTTAACCACTTATCTTAATGTCACTTTACTGACGGCCCTTTCCACCGTATGCTGGGGGGCGGCCATTGACGATTGTATGGTACAGGGCAAAAAACAGTTTGCCGCCCGCAATTATCTGGCCGCGCAGGACACTTTTACCAGATGTATGAAATTGGATACGCAAAATGTGGATGCCCGCCTTTCTCTGGCCGGAGTGCTTTTAACGCAGGATGATTTATCCGGTGCGGAAAAACAGTTCCGCGCGGCACTGGGGCAGTTGGGGCGGACGTCCCCGTATTTATCTTATACTTATTCTATGCTTGGAGATATTGCCTTAAAACGCCAGCAATATAAAGAGGCTCTGGCCCTGTATGAAAAATCACTTTCTTATAATGCGGCCAATGTAAACTCGCTGGTGGGTAAAGGGGTCATTACGGAGTATTTGGGGGATAAGTTGGGCGCCTCCGAAGCGTACCGCTCCGCCTTAGCGGTGGAACCGCTTAACTTGGTGGCCCGCAAACGGCTGATTAATCTGGAGCCGGACTATCTGACAGATGACGAAATTTTAGACGCCTTAAAGCAACGCTACGCCGTTGCGCCGGAAAAGAAAGAACTGTCGGACGAAGACCGCAAAGTCTTTACGCAAATCCATCGGGCAGAGCAGTTAAAAGGGGTGGAATATCTAAAAAATAAATTTGGCAAAATTCCCGCCGGCTATGTGGTGGAGTTGTACCGCAACAGTGCTTTTTCGCGCGAAGTGCTTACGCTGACCGGCTATAAGGCGCTCCAAAAGCAAATCGGGCAAGATGCTATTGCGGCTTTCCAAAAGGCGGGGGTCCCCATGCAGGAAGTTTTTGATTTGCGGGATATGAAAGGGGCGCGCATTTTTAATAAAGACAGCACCCTTACGGATAGTGGCTTTCATGTCTATTCCGAGGCCCTCCAAAACCACAAAGAATTTTTATTGCCGCGGGAAGCCGTGCCGCCCACGCAAGCGTATTTGGAAAGAGCCAACCGCCGCGCTAAAGAGCTGGAAGCCGCCGGATATATGGAAATTTCCCGCTCTGAATTAAAAATGATTGAAAACCAAACAAAATGTTCCATGGAAACGCTGCGCAATAAAATGGGGGTGTATGTATTGCCTATTACCAAAAGATACCAGCGGTATTTTATTTTAACACGCTCCAATGATGAAAAAAAGGCCGTGCCGTATTATTATATTATGGTTGCACAGGCTAAGCGCAACCCACGGGTGAAAGTGCCGTCCAACGGGTTGGTGGAGATGTATCAGATGTATGATTATGCGGTGTGCTCCAGCGACGGCAATATGTGGGAGTAGAATAACAGCTGATGGTAGGATTTAGATATTAACGCACAAGGGGAAAAATAACATTTTTCCCCTTGTTTGCGTTTGATGGGCCACATTTTTCCACATTTGGCCGTCTGGTCGTTCCCTTTGGGCTTATGTGGCGTGTGTCCACACTGCGCCCAAACTAAGGCCCGCCCATACGGCGCAAAGCAGTTCTTGGGGAGGCACCCCAAACCCGCCTTACTTTTTTCATTGCAAAAAAGTAAGCAAAAAGCTAGCACCCCGCGAAGCCATAAAATTTATTTTTATACGGGCATTTTACAACTTCCTACGGTCGGACAAGTAAAATGCCTTTATAACTCCGTTAAAAATAAATTTTATAAGCGGCTTCAAGGGGTGCATTAAACGACAACAACAGAAGAAAAAGAGAAATTCCTAAAAGTGGTGGTGGTGTGAATACCGCAAACAGACGGATAAAAACCCTTTGAAAAAGGAAGAAAAAATAGAGCAGGACGCTCTATTTTAACATATCTAAAAATTGCTGTTCGGTTAGTACGGGTACGCCTAATTCTTGCGCTTTTTTCAGTTTGCTGCCCGCCTCGGCCCCCGCCACCACATAGGCCGTTTTTTTGGAAACACTCCCGCTGGTTTTGGCTCCGTATTCTTTGGCTTTCAGTTCTGCCTGTGTGCGGGTCATGGTGGTTAGTTCACCGGTAAAAACAAGGGTCTTTCCTTCAAAAATGTTGGCGGAAAGTTGTTTTTGGGGTTGGGTAAAATTAAGCCCTTCGCGGCGCAAATCTTCTATGAGTTCTAAGGCTTTCGGGTCGTGCGTAAAATCGTACACACTTTGGGAAACCGTTTCGCCTACTTCCGGTATGGCTTGCAGTTCTTCCAATCCGGCTTGTAAAAAAGCCTCCATGGTTCTAAACCGGTCCGCTAGTAATTCTGCCGTTTTGGCCCCCACAAACGCAATTCCCAGCGCAAATAACAACCGCGCAAGCGGGCGGTGCTTACTGGCCTCAATGGCGTCTAACAGGTTTTGGGCTTTTTTATCCTTAAAATTATCTAAGCTAAGCAGGTGCAAAAAACTCAAGCGGTAAATATCGGCAAAGTTTTTAACAAATTGACGGGATAGCAACTGGTCCACAATGTTTTCTCCCAAGCCGTCAATATCCATGGCCCCGCGGGAGGCAAAATGCAAAATACGCGCCCGCAACTGGGCCGGACAGGCGGGGTTGATGCAGTAGTAGCCTACTTCGCCTTCTTCTTTATACACGCGGCTATGGCAAGAGGGGCATTCTGTGGGCGGCAAGACTTCATGCTGCCCTAACGATTGCGCCACCTTGACCACTTTGGGGATTACTTCCCCCGCGCGTTCAATAATTACTTTATCTCCCACGCGCACGCCCAAGCGTTTTACTTCGTCAAAATTATGCAAGGTAGCGTTGGAAATAATCACGCCCGCGCACGGTACCGGTTCCAGCTCCGCCACCGGCGTAATAATGCCGCTGCGCCCCACGGAAAATAAAATGTTGTTTAGGGTGGTGGTGGCCTGTTGGGCCGGATATTTGAACGCAATGGCCCAGCGGGGGCTTTTGGCAGTGTTGCCCAAAATGCGCTGTAATGAAAAAAGGTCCACCTTTACCACTAGGCCGTCTACATCAAAGGGCAAGTTATGACGGTCCGTATCAAACTGTTTGTAAAATTGCAGAACGTCTGCCAAGTTGGCCGTTTGCAAGCGCACCGGACTAACGGCAAACCCCCAGCTTTGGCACAGGCGGATAAACCCGCTGAAAGAATCCGCCAAAATATGCCCCGCCCCAAAGGAATGGGCAAAAAATTTAAGGGGGCGGGTGGCGGTAATGGCGGCATCTTTCTGGCGCAGGGAGCCGGCCGCCGCGTTGCGGGTGTTGGCAAAAATGTTTTCCCCAGCTTGTTGTTGCTTTTGGTTGAGGACTTCCAAATCTTTTTTATCTAAATAAATTTCGCCGCGTACTTCCAAATCCCCCAGCGGCGCGTTGGGAATTTGGTGCGGAATATCCTGCACGGTCAGCACGTTTTGGGTGATGTCTTCGCCGGTTTTGCCGTCCCCGCGGCTGGAGGCGCGCACCAGTTTGCCGTTGGTATATAAAAGCGAGCAAGAAATCCCGTCAATTTTGGCTTCCACCACCATATCAAAATCGGTGCGGGCCAGCAGTTTGGCGGTGCGGGCGTACCATTCGCTCACTTCGGCGGGCGAATAGGAGTTATCCAAAGACATCATGGGTACGGCATGGGGTACGGGGGCAAAGGTGGAACTAGCCTTGCCACCCACGCGCTGGGTGGGGGAGTTTTTGGTGCGAAACTGCGGGAACCGGTCTTCCAGCTCTTTTAATTGTTTGTAAAGCTCGTCGTACTGCGTATCGGACAGAATGGGGTTGTCCAAATTATAATAAAGGTTGTTATGGTAATTGACCAGCTTTTTGAGCCGCTCAATTTCTTCTTTGGGGTTGAAGTCCATAGTTTTTATTTACGTTCTTTTTTAAGTTGGTCCAAAAGGCCGTTAATAAATTTGCTGGAATTTTCGGTAGAGTATTTTTTAGCCAGTTCAATGGCTTCGTCTATAATAGCGGGCACGGGTGTCTTTTCCGCACTGAAAACAAGCTCGTAAGTGGCCATGCGCAAAATAGAGCGGTCCACCGCGGACATACGGCCTATCGTCCAGTTTTTAGCATAGGAAGATACCATGGCATCAATTTCTTTCAGGTGGGTTAAAGCCCCTTTGATAAGCTCCTCGCAAAACGGGAAGTATTCCCCCAATTCTTTGCGGTAATCGGCCGCGTAATCCAACACATCTTCTTGCGGCATATCTTTTAAGCTATCTGCATAGTAAAGCGCTTGCAACGCGCATTCGCGGGCTATTCTTCTGTTGCTCATAAAAAAGTGACCACCTTAAAAATTGTAAAAGTATTATATCAATTTTAGCAAATTTGCCCCGCCTGTTGCAGAGCGGCTTTTTTGGTAAAATAGAATTATGCAAAAAAAGATTTTTCTGGCCCTTTGTGCCTTGGTTTGTTTAAGCGCCTGTCGGGCGCAGGCCCCGCTTACCGGAGCGGATAGAGATGTGCACGGGTGTATCCCCTCTGCCGGAGGGGTGTGGAGCCAAGTGCTTGCCCAGTGTGTGCAGCCTTGGCAGGAAGGCATTGCTTTAACGCAGGTGGCCCCGCAAGGCTCCGCCGTTTTTGCGGCGTATGTTATTTTGTCTGATGACGGCACGCAAGCGGAAGTGTTTACTAAAGACGGGTCTTTTGTGCTGACGCGCTCTTTTACGCCGGACGGCCCACAATGGACGGACCGCTCCCATACGCTTAAACGCCTGCCCGCCGCGTGGGAATGGTACGAAAATAACACGCTGACGTACCGGCAGGACACGGCCCGGTAAATTGACACTTTCTATTGTGAATTGGTATAATTAAAGTGTTCTCCGGTAAGCCGGAGTGAATTTTTGTATACAAAAAAAGATAATATAAATGGCCAGATACGATAACAGAAGAGAATATAAAAAAGATTTATACAGAAGAAACCAAAACATCCGTGTGCCGGAAGTGCGTTTGATTAATTCCGACGGCACCATGATTGGTATTAAGCCGGTGGCAGAGGCCATCGCACTGGCGAAAGAACAAGAGCTTGACTTGGTGGAAATTTCACCCAACGCCGAGCCCCCTGTGTGCAAAATACTGGATTACAACAAGTATGTGTACGAACAAGGGAAAAAATCCAAGGACGCCAAGAAGAAGCAGGCTAAAGTGACGTTGAAAGAATTACGCATTAAGTCCCGCATTGCGGCGCACGACTTGGACGTCAAATTACGGCAAATAGAAGAATTTTTGCGCAAGAAAGATATGGTCCGCCTGACGGTGGTATTTCACGGCCGTGAAAACCAACATAAGGATTTGGGCATGCAGCTGCTAAATGACGCGGCTAAACGCCTAGAACCTTTAGGCAGTGTGGACGGTGGCTTGCAATCGCAAGGCAACCGTATGGCCATGACTTTTGTGCCCAAAAACGAAGCCAAATAAATAACGAATTTTCAGATTCTTTTGTAGGAACATTGTGAACGGGGCTTGTCGGCTCCTGTCACAAGTCGTACGGAAAAAAGAATCATTTAATACGAGAGGTAATCAAATGCCAAAACTCAAAAACCACAGTGGCGCTAAAAAGAGATTCCGCATTACCGCCACGGGTAAATATCAGCATCGCAAAGCCGGCAGAAAACACTTGCTAACGCCTGTTTCTGCCTCCAGAAAACATGACATGAGAAAGACTGGGGTAATTACGCCCGAGTCCGCTAAAGGGAAGACCTTGCAAAAGTATCTCCCGGCCGCCAAATAAAGAGGTTAGAAAATGAGAATTAAATTCAGCGTCGCAAGACACGCAAGAAAGAAAAAAGTTTTGAAACGCGCCAGCGGTTATTATGGGGATAAATCCCGCCGCTTACGCATGGCCACCCAACAGCTGGACCATTCTTACGTCCATGCTTATGTGGACCGCAAGGACAAAAAGCACACCTACCGCCAGATGTGGATTACCCGTATCAACGCGGCCGTGCGCGAAGAGGGTCTTTCCTATTCCAAATTCATCAGCGGTTTGACCAAGGCGAACATCACCTTGAACCGCAAGATGTTGTCTGAAATGGCGATTAAAGACCCCGTGTCCTTCAAAAAATTGGTTGATGTGGTAAAAGCCGCTGCCAACTAATCGTTTTCGGACTTGCAAAACAAAAACCCGCCCCCTTAAAAGGGCGGGTTTTTTGTGCTTGTCAAATGATGCTGAACTTAATATGAAGGGTCTAAACCCCTTAAAAACGCACTGCGGCGGGGTAAAATCTTTTTATTTAATGTATTTTTTAATGAGTGCCGCCAGTTTGTTTTCGCCTTGCGTGTAGGTTTTTTCAAAGGCAGTTTCAAATGCGTCCCATGTTGGGGCGGTTTGGGCGTGTTTTTCGGCTTGGGTTTCTGTGCGGAGTGCAATTTTTTTGGCTTCTTCGGCCGCTTGTTCCCCATATTGCTGGCGGATGGCGGCGGCGGTATCTTCGTTATTTTGGCGCAATTCCCGCATCATCAGCCGCGCGCGGCGCAACTGGCGGGCGGTAAAATGCGGGTTTGTAATTTCGGCAGGAGTTTGCGGATAAATTTTTAATAGGGGTTTTCCGGCCGGAGCGGCATTGTCCGGCCCTGCAAGAGGGCGCATTTCGGCCGGTTTGTCGGGCGCAGAATGAACTTTTTGTTTAGCTTGCGACAGGGCGGAATCCAACCAGTTTTTTAAGAGGGCAATATCTCCGGTGGGGTTGTTCTGGCTGTCCGGATTACGGTAGGCCGTTTGCGGGCGGGTGTCCGGTGCCGCATTGGTAAAACGCGCCAAAGCTTTTTGGAGTGCGGCTTGGTCTGCCATGGTATTTTGCAAACCCAGTTGGCGCAACATGGCCTGATTTTGGGACGAAACCGCCGCCCCGCTTGCATTAACTGCCGCGGCGGAAGTTAATAAAGGGGTTAATTTTTTTAGGTTTTGTGCGGTAAGCGTCATGACCAGCGCTACCCCAATTAAAACCACCAGTAAATGTCCTTTGTTCATCATTAACGGGGGGTACGTTTTATGTTTTTTTGGTATTTATTTAGGATTTTTTGAAAATCCGTTTTATACTGTGTCAAAATCCCTTTTTGTATTTGGTTAAACTGTTGTAAAGAGGTCGCGCGGCGGCTGGCGCTAAGCAGTTTCTTTTCGGTACTGGTGTTGAGCAAAATAACCTCGTTGCGGGCTTCGTTTCCCATCAGGCGTTGGATGTCCGCCACGGCTTGCTGGTTGGTGCTTTTAATAAAATCAATACTGCGGTGCATGGCTTTTTGGTCTTCCAGCGGGGCGCGTCCGTTGAAGGTAGGGGAATCGTCTTCAATGGAAATTTCCATAATTTGTTGTTGCTGTTGGCGGGGGGCCCGTTTGGGGGTTGCCGTTTGCATACCGCGGGCGCCGGTGGTTTTGACGGCGGTATTTTTTGGTTGCTGTTGAGCAAACGCGGACGCGGCTTCTTCCGGCGAAAGAGGAGCCGTTGGCTGGGCGTAGGGGTCATTTTTCAAACTGGCTTCCAGCTGTTTTAATTCTTCGCGCGCTTTGGCAATTTGTCGTTCAAGATCCTCGTTAGACAGGGCTTCGCCCTTTTCGTTGGTAAGTCCGGCCAAGGCCATTTTGGCTTGGGCCTGTGTCTTGCCTTGCTCCAAAGAAAATCCCGTTAATTTTTGATATTGTCCGGCCCAAAAAGCCACTATTTTGTCGCCCAATTCACAACCGCTTAACAGTAGTAGTGCCGGCAGAAAAATAAAAAAGGGTTTTTTATTCATAATTTACCTCTACAAGCCACTATAACAAATTTACGGAAGACCGTACAAATCTTTTGTGTTTTGTACGGTAATTTGCGCGAGTGCGTCCACCGGCATATTTAAGTAGTCCGCCACAAAAGTTCCAATAAGCGGAATGTTGGACGGGTCGTTGCGTTGGCCGCGTTTGCCTTGCGGGGATAAATACGGGCAGTCCGTTTCCAAAATAATTTTGTCTGCCCCCGCTTTTTTAACGGCTTCGCGGATATATTCATTCTTTTTATAAGTAAAACACCCGTTAATTCCTAATAAAAGGCCCATATCCAAGGCGCGTTTGGCTTCTTCGTAGCGGGCGCAAAAGCAGTGTAGTACGCCCGCGTGTTTGGTGCGGCTGGTGCCTTTCCAGTTATGTTTAAGCGCATAAAAAGAGTCTTCATACGCGGCGTAATCTTCCCCTTGCCGGCGGATATGCAGCACCAGCGGCAGCTGGGTTTGGTTGCCTAGTTCCAGCATTTGTTGGAAGGTTTTTTGCTGTAAGTCTTTGGAACTGATGTCCAAACAGGTGTAGTCTAGGCCTATTTCCCCCACGGCTATATTGCGCGGGTCCGGCAGTAATTGGGCCAAGCGGGCTAGGTCGTTTTCGCCCAGTTTAACGGCATATTCCGGATGAACGCCCAATACGGCGTGTACTAAGGCCGGATAGGCCGACGCCAACTGCAAGGCTGGGAGCCATTCTTCGGGAGAGCAGCCAATTTCTATGCTATGCACAATGCCGGCTTGCGGCAGGGTGTGCTGTAAAAGAGTGTCGCGGTCTGCATCAAAGGCAGGGTCATTCAAATGCGCGTGTGAATCTATAAAAAAGTTCATAAGTATATTGTATCTTTTTTGGGTATAATCCAAAAACAAGCTTGAGTTGTAAGGGGGTATTTCCTATTCTGTAATAGGGGAAAACACTGGTCCAAAATTAGCACTCTAAAATAGGGGTTGACAAAAATAAAATAATTGTCTATACTATTAGCAGTTGGGGTCAAGGAGTGCTAAAATAAAAAGCGTGGCCCCGGTGAGATTTATGAGAATACTAAAACCCGAAGTTGCCAAACAACGCAAAGAAAAAATCCTCCGCTGGGTGGTACAACAGTATGTGGAAACCCGCCGTCCGGTGGGCTCCCAAATGTTGGCGGATAGCGCACTCAAAGATGTTTCCAGCGCCACCATACGCAACATTTTGAAGGATTTGGAAGACGAGGGGTATTTGTATCAGCCGCATACTTCGGGCGGCCGTATTCCTACGGATAAAGCCTACCGTTATTATGTGGATTATCTGACCGGCGTTCAAAAAATGGCCGCACAGGAACGCCAACAGATAGAGCGCCAGTATGACCAGCGCGTCAACGAAGTGGATAATATGATGTTGCAAACTTCGCGCTTGCTAGCCATGCTTTCCGGCGCGGCGGGGTTTGTGTATACCTCTAACGTAAAAGACCAGTGCGTGCAGCGTTTGGATTTTATCCCGTTGGCTCCGGGTGCGCTGTTGGCGGTACTGGTGACGGAGTCCGGCATTGTGCGGCATTGGCCGGTGCGTATGAACACGGTGCTTAGTCCGGCGCGGTTGAGAATTTTGAGCCATTTTATTAACGAAGAAATTTCCGGCCTGCCTTTGGGCCAAGCCCAGCAAGTGTTGTGGCGCTACATCCAGTCCGGCCATCGGGAAATTGCCGACGTGGCGGATTTAGCCGTACAGGTACTTAACGATATTGAGCGCCCGCAAGCCAGCGCCCATGAATTATATGTAGAGGGTTTGGGCCGCTTGTTGGAAAACACGAGTGAAGACGATTACGACGATTTGAAGCAAATGATGAAAGTGGTGGAAGAACGCGAAAAGTTTTCTTCTTTATTAAATGAGAAGATGACCGATTTGCAGAAATCCAACCAAAAAGTAAATGTAAGTATCGGCAGTGAAAACGAACTTACGGAACTTAAAAACTTGAGTATCGTTTCATCCGCCTATAAAATAGGGGATAAAACGGTGGGGATGCTGGGTATTATCGGCCCCAAACACATGGAATATACGCGGGTGATGAGCCTAGTAAATTTCATAGGGTCGCTTTTAGAAGGGTCTATACGCAGTTGGACGGCCCTGCCCGCAAAAGAAGATGAAGATTATGAGTAAGCACAACCATTCACACGAAGAACACAAGCACGACCATTTGGACGAACACCAAGCATGCGTGCAGCAGGAAGAAGCCGGCACGGCGGCAGCACAGCCGCAAGAAACACCGGCTCCGGCCGAACAACCGGACTATTACGAAAAATTTGTGCGGTTAAGTGCGGATTTTGAAAACTTCCGCAAACGCACCGAGCGCGAAAAAGCCGCGCTGATAGAATACGGTAAAAAAGATTTTGCGCAAAAGCTGTTGCCCGCTTATGAGGTAATGCTGCGCGAGCGCGAAAAAATGGAAAAAGACGAAGCCGCCCAACAGTGCGAGGGGGAAGTAAAATCACTGCGTGACGGTATGCGCCTAATTTTAGGAGAACTGGAAAAAATATTCAAAGCAGAAGGTATTACCCGTATGGATGTAAAAAATAAACCATACGACCCAGACACCCAAGAAGTGGTGGCTATGATTCCAGCCAAGCCGGAACAAGCCGGTTTGGTGATTGATGAAGTACAAATGGGCTTTTTGATGGACGGCAAAGTATTGCGCCCCGCAAGGGTGGTTGTCGGTCAGGAAAGCGCACAATAAAATTTAACAAATAGTAAGGAGATATTAAGTATGGCAAAGATTATTGGTATTGATTTGGGTACATCTAACACCGCTGCGGCGGTAATGGAAGGCGGCCGCGGCACGATTATTCCGTCGGCGGAAGGCAACTCTATTGGGGGCAAAGCGTTTCCTTCTTATGTAGCTTTTACAAAAGACGGCCAACGTTTGGTGGGTGAACCGGCCCGCCGTCAGGCTATTGCAAACCCGGAAGGCACCGTCACCGCGTTCAAACGCCGCATGGGGGAAAACTTCAAATTTAACTTGCGCGGGCAAGAATTTACCCCGCAGCAGCTTTCCGCCTTTGTGTTGCAGAAAGTTAAAAAAGATGCCGAAGCCTTTTTGGGCGAACCGATAGAAAAAGCGGTCATCACCGTACCGGCTTATTTTAACGATAACCAACGCCAAGCCACCAAAGACGCCGGCCGTATTGCCGGATTGGATGTAGTCCGCTTGGTAAACGAACCGACGGCTGCCGCTTTGGCTTTTGGTATTGATAAAGCCGGTAAAGAACAGAAAATCTTGGTGTTTGACTTGGGCGGCGGTACCCTAGATGTGACCATTATGGAAATGGGTAAAGAAGGCACCTTTGACGTGTTGGCCACCTCCGGCGACACCAAACTGGGCGGCACGGATATGGATAACGCCATTATTGCTTGGATGACGGACGAATTCCGCAAACAGGAAGGGATTGATTTGAGCAAAGATGTGCAAGCCCAACAACGCTTGAAAGACGCGGCCGAAAAAGCCAAAATTGAACTTTCCACCACCATGGAAACGGATATCAGCTTGCCTTATATTACCGCGGATGCTACGGGCCCGAAACACTTGGCGCTTACACTCTCCCGCGCTAAACTGGAAAGCTTGGTGGGCGACATTGTAAAACGCTGCGGTAAATCCATTGACCAAGCGCTTTCTGATGCCAGCTTGTCTGCCAACCAAATTGACCGCATTATTTTGGTGGGTGGCCCTACCCGTATGCCGATTGTGCAGAAATATGTGGAAGACCATGTGGGTAAGAAAATTGAACGCGGTATTGACCCGATGGAATGTGTGGCAATTGGTGCTTCCGTGCAAGCCGGTATTTTGACTGGGGAAGTAAAAGACGTGCTGCTTTTGGACGTGACGCCGCTTTCCTTAGGTTTGGAAACGTTGGGCGGTGTATGCACGCGCCTCATTGAACGCAACACGACTATTCCTGTGCGCAAAACGCAGGTATTCTCTACCGCGTCGGATAACCAGCCGGCCGTCACCATTAACGTATTACAGGGTGAACGCCCCATGGCTAAAGACAACGTGCCGCTGGGCAAGTTTGACTTGGACGGTATTGCTCCTGCTCCGCGCGGAGTGCCGCAAATTGAGGTCACCTTTGATATTGACGCGAACGGTATTTTGAACGTGTCCGCCAAAGATTTGGGAACCCAAAAGGAACAGCACATTACCATCAGCTCTCCGAACAAGTTGAGTGATGCGGAAGTTGAAAAATTTGTCAAAGATGCGGAAAAATTCGCCGAAGAAGACAAAAAGCATAAAGAAGTAATTGAAGCTAAAAATCAGGGTGACAGCGTGCTCTATCAAACCGAAAAAGCCCTGAAAGATTACGGCGATAAAGTATCCCAAGAAGACCGCTTAGCTATTGACCGCGCCTTGAACGACTTGCGCGATGCGTTAAAGACCGAAGACGCCGCCAAGATGAAAGCCGCTACGGACGCCGCTTTGCAAGCCAGCCAAAAACTGGGCGAAGCGATGTACAAAAATGCGCAGGCTAGCGCCCAAGCGGGCGCCCAGCAGGCGGCCGGTGCCCAAGCGGGTGCCAACGCCCAAGCCGGTGCCGCTAACGGCGGGAAAGACGACGTAGTAGAAGCCGAAGTGGTTGACAAATAATCTAGGGTGGTAAATCAAATTGCGGGAGCCTGTTAAAAGGCGCCCGCAATTTTTTTGTGTGTGAGGGGGAAAATTTCATAAAATATAAGTAAAATACAAGGTTTTTATATTATGCCTACTGCTATGAAAGAAGATTACTATAAAATTTTAGATATTGAACGCACGGCAACGGAAGTGGAAATCAAATCCGCTTTCCGCCGCCAAGCTATGAAGTATCATCCGGACCGCAACCCCGGTAATAAAGAAGCCGAAGAACAATTCAAAAAAGTAAACGAGGCTTTTTCTGTGTTGTCGGACCCGCAAAAACGCCAGATGTATGACCAATACGGTCACGACGGTGTAAACAGCGCGGGCGGTTTTAGCGGGTTTAATGCCGGCGGGTTTGGGGATATTAACGATATTTTCAGCTCTGTTTTTGGGGATATGTTCGGCGGCGGCTTTGGCGGCCGTGCGGGCAAGCCCCGTGCCCAACGCGGGGATGACTTAAAAGTAGATGTGGAACTTTCGCTGGAAGAAGCCTTTATGGGCAAAGAAGCGGAAGTATCTTATACCCGTTTGGATTCCTGTTCCGTCTGCCACGGTACCGGCGCGCAAGAAGGCAGCGCGCGCAAAACCTGCCGTTCTTGCGGCGGGCGCGGCACGGTCACCTATTCGCAAGGGTTTATCTCTATGCGGCAAACCTGTCCGGATTGCGGCGGTAAAGGAACGGTGGTTGAAAAACCCTGTACCAAATGCCATGGCAGCGGGGCGGAGCGCGTAAAAGAAACGCTGAAAGTAAAAATTCCGTCCGGTGTGCGCACAGGGGTCACCTTGCGTGTAGCCAACGGGGGCGATATTGGCACCAACGGCGGCGGTTTTGGGGATTTGTATGTGGAAGTGCATGTGAAAGCGCATAAAATCTTCCGCCGCGAAGGGGACGATTTAGTGTTGGACGCGCCCATCACTTACCCGCAAGCGGTATTGGGCGGCACCATTAAAGTACCCACCATTGAGGGCAAAGAAATGGAAGTGACCATTCCCAAAGGCACGCAGTTTGGCGCGGTATTAAAAGTGCAGGGCAACGGTATGCCGCGTTTGGGCAAAAAAGGCTTTGGGGATTTGTTGGTTCATGTTCAAATTGAAGTGCTTAAAAAGCCCACGGCCCGCCAAAAAGAATTGTTGGAACAGCTGGCGGAAGAAACCGGCGGCAAAAAAAGTTTTTTTAAGGAGTTCTTTTCTTAAATTCTGTGAGGTCCGCCATGAGCCAGTATTTAGCCGATATTAAAGAAACCGAATTTTTTATTATGGACGAAGAAGCCCACCACGTTTGCACGGTTGCCCGCTGTAAAGAGGGGGACGAAATCACCGTCTTTAACGGAAAGGGGCTTCAATATACCGGCCGGATAGAGCGGATACAAAAAAACTTTGTGCGGGGCAGTTTGTTAAAAAAAGTGCCCTTGCG
The DNA here is from genome assembly GCA_934662565.1 of uncultured Elusimicrobiales bacterium. GTDB lineage: Bacteria > Elusimicrobiota > Elusimicrobia > Elusimicrobiales > Elusimicrobiaceae > Avelusimicrobium. The sequence goes on along the minus strand of CAKUKI010000004.1, from coordinate 26,844 downwards.
CCGGCCGGCGGTGGAGTTGGAACTCTTTTTTGCGCCCAATTCCCGAACCGGCTTGGAAGAAGTGCTGGACAAAGGCACGCAATTAGGGGTGGCGGCATTCTGCCCGATTGTCACCGCCCGCACGGAGTACGACATCTTAAAACGCTGGGAAGACAAATGCCCGCGTTGGCGGCAAATTATGCTTGCCGCCTGCAAACAGTGCAACACGCCGCTCTTGCCGGAAATTTATGAGCCGGTGACGTTTTTGCACGCGGTGCAGGACAAAATCCCCTCTTTAATTACTTACGAGGCGGAAGAAACCCACACGGTTAGTTGGGGGCTGGAAAAACTCTGCGCGCCCAAACGCCTGCGCGTGTATGTCGGCCCGGCCGGCGGTTGGACGGATGAAGAAATTGTGATTGCCGCCCAATACGGCATATTGCCCATTACGTTAGGGGTAAATATTTTGCGTGCGGAAACGGCCTGTATTGCGGCGGCCGCCAAAATTTTATAATTATGAAATTTTTTATCAAAACATTCGGCTGTCGGGTCAACCAAGTGGAAAGCCAAGCCATTTTGGAAGATTTTTTACGCCACGGGCATACGCCGGCGGATTCTTTTGAAACGGCCGAAGTGTGCGTCTTAAACACTTGTACCGTCACTCATCAGGCAGATAAAGATGTAGAAAAACAAATCCGCCAGATTTTGCACCGCAATCCCCGCGCGCGGTTGGTGCTTACCGGTTGCTATGCGGCCGCGCACCAAGCGCATATTAAAGCCTTGTTCCCGCAAGCGGAAATTGTGGGGAAATACAACCTCGGCCGCGCGTTGTTTAATGAAAATGACCTCTGCTGGACCGTTTCCGGCCATGAGGGGCATAGCCGCGCCTTTATAAAAATTCAAGACGGGTGCGATTGTTTTTGCTCCTATTGCATTGTGCCGTTTGCCCGTCCGGATAAGCGCTCCAAACCGGCGCCGGATGTGCTGAAAGAAATTACCGCCTTGGTGGAAAAAGGCTTTGCGGAAGTGGTTTTGACGGGCATTAATATCGGCAATTATTCCTGCCCGCAAACAGGGGCGGATTTGGCGTTGTTGTGCCGCCAAATTGCCGCTTTACAGGGCCATTTTAGGGTAAGGTTTTCTTCTATAGAATTACAAACGGTGGCAGAAGGTGTAGTGGATTTAATGGCCGCCCGACCGGACCGTTTTTGTAATTATTTCCACCTGCCCTTACAGGCGGGGTGTGACAGCGTTTTGAAAGCCATGAACCGCCATTATGACACCGCCGCCTACCGCGCCCGCGTGGAAGATTTGCGCGCCCGCGTGGAGGGCATTTCCATTTTTGCGGATGTCATAGCCGGCTTCCCCACGGAAACGGAAGCAGATTTTGAAACCACCTATCAGTTTATAAAAAGCGTCGGCCTGTGCGGGCTGCATGTATTTAGTTATTCCCCGCGTCCCGGCACCAAAGCCGCCGCGTGGCCGCAACTGGCGCACGAAGAAATCAAGCGCCGTTCGGATGCGTTGCGCGCGCTGGATAAAGAACTGCGCAGCCGTTTTGCCGCCTCGCTGGTGGGGACGGAGCAGGAACTGTTTATGGAAGAACGCAAAAACGGACTCCTTGGCGGGGTGACGGCAAACTTCCAATATACGGTGTTGGAAAACGCCCCGGAACACCTAAAAGGATTGGTGCGGGCCAAAATTGTGCGGGCGGAAGGCCCTGTCTGCTACGGCGTGCCGGCCGCATAAAAGGCGGTTAAATGCTACAATAGTAGTGTTGCCCGTGCCTAAGGCAACTATACCGTCCGCCTATGCGGAAGTGTTTGTTTTTTGGTATAATATAAAAAATAATTTGTTTTTAACAAGTTAGATTCTTTTTAGGCAAGAGTTAAACAAAATGGTAGCCAAAAAAAATCTGTGTATTCTCATCTTAGCTGCCGGTAAAGGCACGCGGATGAAATCTCCCTTACCCAAACCCTTACATCCGGTTTGCGGTCTTCCTATTATTGCGCATATATTAAAAGCGGCTCAGGCATTAAATCCGGCCGCTATCGGCCTTGTAGTAGGGCATGAAGCCGCTACTATGGAAGAAACCGTCAAAGCCGGGCTCCCCGCGTGGGGCGTCACGGCGCCGCTAGTATTTGTGGAACAAAAAGAGCTTACCGGCTCCGGCTCTGCCGTTAAAGCGGCGTTGCCCCTCTTAAACCGTTTTGAAGATGTCATGGTGCTGAACGGTGATACCCCGCTATTAAAAACAGCTACCTTGGAACAGATGTATTCTTCCTTTGAAGAAAACGCCGCCGGAGCCATGGTATTGGGCGTAAACGTGCCGAACCCGTCCGGCTATGGCCGCGTTGTGCGGGAGGCGGACGGCTCTTTTGCCCGCATTGTGGAACACGCAGACGCGGACGAAAAAACCCTTTTAATTCATGAAATCAACAGCGGAATGTATTTATTCAAATCCCCGCTGCTGGCGCAGGCGTTGGCGGAACTAAAACCCCAAGGCCCCAAGCACGAATTTTACTTAACCGATACCCTTGCCGCCATTAAAGCCATGCAGCACCCCGTGCTGGTGTTTGGCAGTGAAGACTACCAACAGGCCTTGGGCGTAAACAGCAAGGCGGAGCTTTCTCAGGCGGAGAGGATTATGCGCCGCCGCGTGACGGACAGATTGTTGGAAGAAGGCGTGACTATCCCCAATCCGGACGCCGTATTTATTGATGCGGAGGTACAAATTGGGGCGGATTCGTTTATTTGTCCGGGGTGTTATATTAGCGGTAAAACGGTAATTGGCAAAAACTGTATGCTGGAAGGCAACGTATATATTAAAGATTCCGTTATTGCCGACAACGTGACCTTGAAAATGGGAACGTATGTGGAAGAATCCCAAGTGGACGAAAACTGCCAACTGGGGCCGTATGCGCACTTGCGCCCGAAATCCGTATTAAAAAAAGGGGCCAAGGTGGGCAATTTCTCGGAGATTAAAAAATCCGTTATCGGGGAAGGCTCCAAAGTAAACCACTTGAGCTATATTGGCGATACGGATATGGGGGCCGGCGTCAATGTGGGGGCCGGAACCATTACATGTAATTACGACGGTAAAAATAAACATCAAACCGTTATAGGGGACCATGCTTTTATTGGTTCCAATGTCAATTTTGTAGCACCGGTGACGGTGGAAAAATATGCAAAAATCGGCGCGGGTTCAACCATTACCAAATTGGTGCCGGAGCAATCGCTTGCGATTGCGCGCTCGCGTCAGGTTGTTTTGGAGAAAAAAGGTATACAACATGACTAAAAGCGTAAATGGAGACTTGCGCATTTTTACCGGCAATGCCAATCCGGCATTGGCCCAAAAAATTTGTGAACACTTGAATATGGACCTTGGCAAATTGCGTGTAGAAAAATTTGCCGATGGCGAAATTGATGTGCAAATTTTGGAAAGCGTCCGCGCGCACGATTGCTATATTATTCAGCCTACTTGCCCGCCCGTGAACGAAAACTTAATGGAACTGCTCATTATGATTGACGCTTTCAAGCGCGCCAGTGCGGGTAAAATTACGGCTGTGATGCCGTACTTTGGTTATGCCCGTGCAGACCGCAAGGCTTCCCCGCGCGTGCCGATAACCGCCAAATTGACTTCTAACTTAATTACCAAAGCCGGTGCGGACCGTATTATGACGGTAGATTTGCACGCAGGCCAAATCCAAGGGTTTTTTGATATTCCCGTGGACCACTTGCGCGCCCGCAAAGTGTTTTTGGATTATTTTAAGGATGTTGACCATTCCGATTTTGTAGTTGTTTCGCCCGACGTTGGGGGCGTGGAACGCGCCCGCAAATTTGCGGCGCGGTTGGATGCGGGGCTTGTAATTATTGATAAACGCCGCCCCAAAGCCAACGAAGCGGTAGTCTATAACGTCATTGGGGACGTAGCAGGCAAAACCGCCATTATTTTTGATGACATCGTGGACACGGCCGGTACGCTTACCACCGTGGCGCAAAAAATCAAAGAACGGGGCGCGCGCGAAATTTACGCGGTCTGCACCCACGGGCTTTTGTCCCGCAATGCGTTGGACAAAATCAATAAGTCCGATATTAAAAAGCTGATTATTTCGGACTCCCTGCCCATACGGGACTTGGGGCCCAAAGTAGATGTGCTGTCGGTTTCGTACCTGTTAGCGGATGCTATCAAACGCAACCACGACGGCCGCTCTATCAGCGATATGTTTAACTAAATTTCATTTAGTGGAAAAATAGGAGAAATAAAATCATGCAAGAAATGAATATTACCGCCACTTTAAGAGAAGGGCTCGGCGTAAAAGGCGCCCTCTCCAAAATCCGCGCGGAAAAAAACGTACCCGGTGTAATTTATGGCAGCCATAAAGAACCCATTACCATTACCGTTAGCTTGAAAGACGTAGAAAAAATCGTCAAAGCCGGTAAAAATACCATTGTGGAAATTGCTTTGCCGAGTGGCACCGAACAAGCCTTGGTAAAAGAAATCCAATACCACGTGGTAAAAGATACCCCCATTCACATTGACTTCCAACGCGTAGCCTTGACCGATAAGATGGACGTAGTCGTTCCTGTTAAATTGGTGGGCGAATCTGCCGACGTTAAGAACTACGGCGCTTTGGTGGAACACATCTTGCGCGAAATTGAAGTAAAAGCCTTGGTGCGCGCCATTCCGCACGAAATTGAAGTGGATATGACCCCCATGACCATCAACAAAGGTATTGTTGCCGGCGATATTAAACTGCCCGAAGGCGTTGAGCTGGTGACGGATGCCCAAGCCCCTGTGGTGCACTTGATGATTCCGAAAGAAGACGAAGCCCCTGCTGCGCCGGCCGCTGCTGATGCCGCCGCCCAGCCGGAAAGCTCCTCTACCAAAGGTAAAAAAGACGAAGACGGCAACCTGACCAAAAACGCCGCTCCGGCCAAGGACGCTAAAAAATAATGGCGGAGCTTTTCCTAGTAGTCGGGTTGGGTAATCCGGGCGCGCAATATGCGCGTACCCGCCATAACGCGGGCTTTAGAGTGGCGGACGAAATCGTCCGCCGCCAAAATGCGGATTACCAAACTTGGCAAAATCTGGGAGAATACGCCAAAATCCGTTTGGCCGGCAAAGATGTGCTGGTGGCCAAACCATTTACCTATATGAACGAATCGGGCCGGCTGGTTTCCAGCTTGGCCCGATTCTTCAAAATTCCGGCCCAAAACTTACTGGTCTGCTTTGATGACGTTTCTTTGGGGGTGGGCCATATCCGCCTGCGCCCTTCCGGCTCTGCCGGCGGGCAAAAAGGGATGAAAAGCGTAATAGAGCAACTGGGTACGCAAAACATTGCGCGCTTGCGGGTGGGCATTGGGCCTAAACCGGCTCCGTTTGATTTGGCCGATTTTGTACTTTCTAACTTTTCCAAGGCGGACGAAACTTTATTGGCCCCGGCTTTGGAAAACGCCGCCAACGCGGTGGAAAGCTGGCTGAAAGACGGGTTGGAAAAAACCATGACCCGCTTTAACGGCTGATTTACTTGCCCACGCATTTTGTATCAAGCGCGGGCGAAAGCCCGTTTTTTTATGGTTTTTAAGTAAAAATTAATACTGTTTCATAAAAAAAGGTTAAAATACCTTAAAAATCCAATACAACGCTGTAAAATACTATAATATACTGTATGACGATTACCGAATTCAAAACCGCTTGTTCCGCTATTGAACAAGAATATAAAGCCAAAATTGCTGCCGCGGCCGATTTAGCCGCTGTGGAAGAACTGCGCGTGGCCGCTTTGGGCCGCAAAGGCGCGCTGACGGACCTGTTAAAAGGCCTGAAAGATTTTTCTATGGAAGATAAAAAAGTAGCCGGCCCGTTGGGCAACGCCTTGAAAGGGGCGCTTTCGGCCGCGTTGGAAGAAAAAACCGCTTTTTTTGCTGCCAAGCAAATTAATGATGAACTGAATAAAACCTGTTTGGATTTAACTTTACCCGCATTTCCAGCCCCGCAAGGCCACCGGCATCCGCTTTCCGTGGCTATGGACCGCATGACCACCATTTTGGCCCATTTGGGGTTTGAATGGGCGGAAGGCCCGTGGGTGGAAGATGAAAAGCATAACTTTGATATGCTTAACATTCCCAAACACCATCCGGCGCGGGATGCGCAAGATACTTTTTTTGCCGATACCGGCTCCCCCATTTCCATGGTGCTGCGCACGCATACGTCCAACGTGCAAAGCCGGTTTATGGAAAAACACCGCCCGCCGCTGCGCATTATGGCTCCGGGGCGCGTGTTCCGCAACGATAGTTTAGATGCTACCCACAGTCCGGTATTTCATCAAATTGAAGGGTTGTATGTGGATAAAAATGTCAGCATGGCGGATTTGAAACAAGACTTGACCGCCTTTATGAAAGGCTTATTCGGCAACAAGGCGGAAATCCGCTTTCGTCCGTCGTTCTTCCCGTTTACGGAACCCAGCGCGGAAGTGGACGTAAAATGCGTGTTCTGCCAAGGCAAAGGCTGTCCGGTATGCAAAGGCAGCGGCTGGATTGAAATGCTCGGCTCCGGCGTGGTTCACCCCAACGTGCTTAAAAATTGCGGCATTGACCCGAACGAATACAGCGGCTATGCCTTTGGTATGGGGGTGGAACGCCTAGCCATGATGATGATGAACATTAACGACATCCGCGCGTTTTATGAAAACGACGTGCGCGTACTTTCCCAATTTTAAGGATATAAAACAATGAAAATAGTTTATTCTTGGTTAAAAGATTTTATTGATTTGGATTTAACTCCCGAAGAAATGGTCCAACAGTTTGTGCATTTGGGCATAGAAGTTGCCGGCGTGCAAACCACCGGAGCCGATTTTGAGGGTGTGACGGTAGCCCAAATTACCCACATAGAAGACCACCCCAATTCCGACCACCTGCACTTGGTGGATTTGGACTTGGGCGGCGGCAAAACCCAGCGCGTGGTGTGCGGCGCCCCCAATATTGCCGTGGGGCAAAAAATCCCGTTGGCGCGTGTAGGTTCCCGCTTGGGCACTATGGTTATGAAGCCGGCCGTTATCCGCGGCGTAGCCTCGGAAGGGATGATTTGCTCGTCGGATGAATTGGGCCTTACGCATACGCGGGCGCATGGTATTTTGGTGCTGGATGAAAAGCTGGAACTGGGGACGGATGTTTCCACCCTGTACGGCAAAAAAGACACCGTTTTTGATTTGGAAATTACTTCCAACCGTCCGGATTTGCTCTCCCATTTGGGGGTGGCGCGGGAATTGGGGGTGCTCCTTAATAAACCGGTTAAATTGCCGCAAATTCCGGCGTTCCAAACGCAGGGCGAAGCCTTGCACGTTGAAATCCAAGCGCCGCAAGCTTGCCCGCGCTATATCGGGCGCGTGATTCGCGGGGTGAAAAATACAGAATCTCCGGAATTTATAAAAGAACGGCTGGCGGCTATGGGCCTCAACCCCAAAAACGCGCTGGTGGATATTACCAATTATGTAATGTTTGAACTCGGCCACCCGCTCCACGCGTTTGACCGTACGGAAGTGGACGGCGACAAGGTAATCATCCGCTTTGCCCATAGTGGCGAAAAATTTACCATTTTGGACGGCCGCGAACTGGAACTGGCGGAAAATTCCCTAGTGATTGCGGACGATAAAAAAGCCACCGCCTTGGCCGGCATTATGGGCGGGCTGAACTCCGGTATTCAGGAAAACACGCAGGACGTGTTTATTGAGTCCGCGTATTTTGATGCCCCCACCATTAACAAAACCGTCAAAAAATTCGGCGTATCTTCCGATTCTTCCCAACGCTTTGAACGCGGTACGGATATTGAGGGTGCGCTACTGGCTATGAACCGCGCCACCCAGCTGATTTGCCAAATTTGCGGCGGGACTCCCAGTGCACTGGCGGATGAATATCCGGAAAAATTCCAAAATCCGGAAGTGGTATTTACCGCGCAGGACATCAACAACATTTTGGGCACGCAGTTAGAGGCGCAAACGCTGAAAGGTATTTTCTCCCGCTTGGGCTCCTCTTTTACGGCGGACGGCGATACTTGGGCGTTCCGCGCGCCTTCTTACCGCCGCGATTTAACCACCAAGTGGGATTTAGCCGAAGAAGCCGCCCGCTTTGTGGGGTATGATGCTATCCCGTTGGCGGCCAGTAAAGCCACCGTGTCGTTTGCCGATAACCCCAAAGGCATTGATTTAACCAAAAAATTCAGCAACCAACTGATTGGGTTAGGCTTTTACGAATGTAAAAACATTGATTTTTTGGGAGAAAAAGAGCTTAAACAATTCGGTTTTGAGTCCAAACATTGTATCCGCATTAAAAATGCCATGGCCCAAGGGTGGGAGTTTTTGCGCCCCACGCTGTTGCCGGCCTTGTTAAAAAATGTGGAATTTAACCAAAAGCGCGGCCAATATAATTTGGCTTTGTTTGAAAGCACCAAAACATTTACTTTGCTCAAAAATTATCCGGGCGAAACGTATACGGTAGCCGGTGTTTTGACGGGTGCTATCCAAAACCGTGCCTTTTTTGCGGGCGGTGTGACGGTGCCGGACTTTTACTTTGTAAAAGGTGTGGTGCATAACCTGCTCCCCGGTGCCAAATTGGTCCCGGCGGAAAAAGCCCCGGTTTATATGCACCCCAAAATTGCCGTGGATATTATGGAAGGCGGCAAAAAAATAGGCGTGCTGGGCAAACTCCACCCGCTGACCCTCAAAGCGTTTGGCATTAAAACGCCGGAGGTGTGGGCGTTTGAGTTTGGGTGCAAGGCGCTTGAAAAAACATTCTCCGCCCAGAACTTTAATCCGGTGGTAGCACCGGCGGTGTTCCCGCCGTCTTTGCGGGATTTGTCTGTGGTGTTGGATGAAAACATTTCTTACGCGCAAGTGCAAAGCGTGCTGGACCAAACAGGGCTGGACGTAAAAATGAGCTATGAGCTGATTGATTTATACCAAGGGGAACATTTGCCCGCCGGTAAAAAGAGCCTTACGTTCAGCTTGGCGTTTTCCAACCCGCAGCGCACCTTAAAAGATGCCGAAACAGACGCCGCTTTTAATAAAATAGTGGCGGAATTGGGCCATAAATTAGGGGCCGCCTTGAGGTAATTGTATGCAGGAAAAACTCAAACAACTGGAGTTGTTGGTATCGCAAGTGGCGGCCCGCCAACAGCAAACGCAGGCTCAAAATGTTGCCTTGCGCCAAAAAGTACGCCAGTTGGAGGAGAGCCTAGATAAATTGCGCACGGTAGAAGCGGACGCAAAGGCCTTGCGGGAATGGAAACGCACCACCCAGCAAACGCTCAAACGCATGCTGGTTAAGGTGGACAAAGAAATCCAAAAATCCCGTCAGGACGAAAACGCGCCGCTCTGATTGAGCGTTTTGTATAAGCGGGGGAGGTCGGCCTCCCCCGTTTTTAACCCAAGGAGCCGTGCTGAAACGGCAGGAAAAAACGATGGCAAAAAACATTGTGGAAGTAGAGATACGCAAAATCCCGCTGGAAGTGGAAATTGACGGTTTGGGCGGGGTGGAAATTACCAATCTGGCCGCGGAAGTGGAAAACAAAATGCGGGAAATCAGCGAGAACGAAGACGTTATAGACACGCTGAAACTGGCACTTTTGGCGGCGCTTCACTTTGCCGCACAGGTGTATATCCGCGGCGAGAACGAGGGCGGACGGCGCAAGGAAGAAGAAGCCCGCGTGGAGCGTTTAATTGCCAAATTAAAATCATCTTTATAAGGGGTATGTATGGCGGATGATGAAAATTTAATGCCTTTGGCCGCGCGCCAAGCACCCAAAACGCTAGAAGATTTTGCCGGACAACCGCATTTGTTGGGGCGGGGCAAAATGTTGCGCCGGCTGTTGGAAACGGATACCTTAAAATCGGCCGTGTTCTTTGGCCCGCCCGGTTGCGGCAAAACCGCCACGGCGCGTTATATTGCTTCGCGCACCAACGCGGTGACGGTGGAATTAAACGCCGCGGCCGCCGGCGTGGCGGACCTCAAAAAAGTATTGGCGGAAGCCAAAGAGCGTATGAAAAACCCCGGCTTTGGGGAGCGCCGCACCTTGGTTATTTTAGACGAAATCCACCATTTTAATAAAACCCAGCAGGACGTGCTGTTGCCGTCCGTGGAGCGGGGCGATATTATTTTAATCGGCATTACGACCGAAAACCCCTATTTTTACATTAACACCGCGCTGTTATCGCGCTTTTCCGTATTTGAATTTAAGCCGTTAGGGGCCGGAGATTTGCGCAAAATTCTGTTCCGCGCCGCCGCCAAGGAAAACGCCAAACTGACAGACGAAGCCACGGAATATTTTATTGTGCAATCCAACGGTGACGGGCGCAAAATGTTAAACGCGCTGGAAATTGCCGTACTAACCACCGAGCCGGACGACGCGGGCATTAAACAAATAGATTTGGAAATTGCCAAAGAGTGCATCCAAAAGCGCCACTTAAATTATGATAAAAAAGGCGACGAACATTACGATATTATTTCCGCCTTTATCAAATCCATGCGCGGCTCGGACCCAGATGCCACCGTTTATTGGCTGGCGCGTATGTTGGAAAGCGGCGAGGACCCGCGCTTTATTGCCCGCCGTATTTTTATTTGCGCCAGTGAAGACGTGGGCCTTGCAGAACCCGCTGCCCTGATGATTGCGGAGGCGGCTTTCCGCGCCGCAGAAGTATTGGGCATGCCGGAAGTGCGTATCCCGTTGGCGCACGCGGCTATTTATGTGGCCTGTTGCCCCAAAAGCAACTCCGCCTACAATGCCATTAATGCCGCATTGCAGGAAGTGCGCGAGGGCCGCTACCGCCCCGTGCCGGACCATTTGCGTTCGGGTGGCAAAAACCGCGGCTACAAATACGCGCACGACTATCCTAACCATTATGTTAAACAGCCGTATATGCCCGCGCCGCTCCAATTTTATGAGGCCGGCACGCTGGGCAAAGAGCCCGCCTTGGCGGAGCGGCTCAAAAAAATAAAGGGGGAATAATGGAACCCGAAAGACCTTTTTGCGGCCAAGTGTTTTCCGTTTCGGAACTTAACGGCGTAATTAAGCAAATGTTGGAGGGCGTGTTTGCGGGGATTTTTGTAGAGGGGGAAATTTCCAACCTGCGCGAAGCCGCCAGCGGACACATCTATTTTGACCTCAAGGATAAAAACGGCATTTTGGCCGCCGTGCTTTTTAAGGGCTATGGGTGGCGCTTTGCCCAAATGCTGGAAGAGGGCCTTTCCGTGCGCGTGTTGGGGGACGTAAGCTGTTATGCCAAACAGGGGCGCTACCAAATTGTCGTCAAATCTGTAGAGCCGCTTTCCCGTGGGAAATTATTTTTAGAATTTGAAAAACTCAAACAAAAATTAGCCGCCGAGGGTTTATTTGATGAGCGCCGCAAAAAACCGATTCCGCCCTTTCCGCACCGTATTGGGGTAGTCACTTCGCCCACGGGGGCAGCCGTGCGGGATATTTTATCCGTGTTGCGCCGCCGCAGCCCCAATTTGGAAGTGGTGGTGGCACCGGTGCTTGTACAGGGGAACGAAGCCGCCGCGCAAATTGCCCAAGCAATTGCCGACTTCAACCGCTTTACCCCGCTCATGGACGTTTTGTTAGTGGGCCGCGGAGGCGGCAGTATGGAAGATTTATGGGCCTTTAACGAAGAACCCGTCGCCCGCGCCATAGCCGCCAGCCAAATTCCGGTCATTTCCTGCGTCGGGCACGAAATTGATTTTACCATAGCCGATTTTGTGGCGGATTTACGCGCACCCACGCCGTCCGCCGCCGCGGAACTGGTAGTCAAAAATTCCCAAAACACGCGCGAAACGGTCCACCAATTTACTAGGCGTATGGCGCAAGCCGTCAGCATTTTGTATGAACGCGCCGCGCGCCGGTTGGAAAGCGCCATGGCGTGCCCGGTGTTTAAGGACCCGTCCGTTTTAACGCGGGAGCGGGAACAGCGGGTGGACGAGTTGACCCTCTCCATGCAGGCGCTTGCCAAAGACGCGTACCACCGTTTTGAAAGCCGTTTTTCGGCGGCGCAAAACAAGTTGGCCGCGCTCAACCCGCAAGCCGTACTCAAACGCGGTTATAGCATTACCCGCAACGCGCAGGGGCAAATTATCAGCCAAGTTTTGCAAACGCGCGAACAGGAAACTATTTATATTCAAGTAAAGGACGGTACTATCCGTGCCGAAGTGAAATAATGTATGACTAAAAAAACTTTTGAAACCCAACTGGCCCGCTTGGAAGAAATTGTGGCCGCTTTGGAAGCCGAACAGACGGATTTGGACGCTTCCGTAAAATTGTTTGAAGAAGGCTTAACGCTTTCGCGCGAACTTTCCAAAAAATTGGAAGACGTTAAATTTAAGGTCAGCGCCTTAAAACGCAAAGGGGAAGAACTGGCCCTAGAACCGTTTGAAGCCAAGGAAGCCGACGATGGCGAATAAAAAATTGCGTTTGGATATGGCACTGGTGGAGCGCGGGTTTTTCCAAAGCCGCAACCGCGCACAGGCCAGCATTATGGCTGGGGAAATACTGGTAAACGGCCAAGCGGATACCCGCGCGGACCGCACCATCCTGCCGGAAGATGTGATTTCCATTAAGGAAAAAAGTTGCCCGTATGTGTCCCGCGGCGGCTTAAAACTGGCGGGTGCCATAAAAGCGTGGAATTTGGACGTAAAAGGCAAAGTCTGCGTGGATATCGGTGTGGCAACGGGGGGGTTTTCGGACTGTATGTTGCAAGCCGGCGCGCGGGAAGTGTACGGCGTGGACGTGGGCAAGGGGCAAATCGCCAGCGAAATGCTGCGCTATAAAAATTTCCATTTCAAGCCGGAAACCAATGCGCGCTATATGACGCCGGATTTGTTTGAAAATGCCCCGCAATTTGCCGCGGTGGATGTGTCTTTTATTTCGCTTAAAATGATTATGGAGCCGTTGTTTAAGGTGCTTGCGCCGCAAGCGGATGTGGTGTTTTTAATTAAACCCCAGTTTGAGCTTTCCCCCAAGCAAGTGCCGCACGGCATTGTAAAAACGGAAGAAAACCGCCAAGCGGCTATTGACAGCGTGCGCGGCTTTTTTGAGGAACACCTGAAAGCCAAATACGGCGCGGAGGGGCTGGAGTTGATGGAGAGCCCGATTAAGGGGGTGCATGGGAACGTAGAGTTTCTATGGCACGTCCGCATTGATAGATAACGGCTGTTGGTAGGATTTAGATATAAACGCACAAGGGGAAAAATAACATTTTTCCCCTTGTTTGCGTTTGATGGGCCACATTTTTCCACATTTGGCCGTCTGGTCGGTCCCTTTGGGCTAGAGTGGCATACAGCCACACTGCGCCCAAACTAAGGCCCGCCCATACGGTGCAAATCTGAAAAAACAGCCTGCGAACACTAATTCTTGTACTGGCACGAACGGAAACGCCAAGGAAGAAAGGCAACGGCGTGCGGCTGTTGGTAAGCTAGGTTTTTAATGCGCGGGGAACAAAATAACATTTTGTTCCCCGTTCGCATTTGAGGGCATACCATTTTCCAAATTTAAGCCCTTTTGCGCCCCCTTTAGGCTTATGTAGCTTTGCTACACCGCGCCTAAACTAGCGGCGCAAAATCTTCTTAAATTTGAAAAATCATGCTACAAACACTTATTCTTGTACTAGCACGAACGGCATAAAACAAAGTGCCGTTTTCCGCCTAGCCCTTGCTGTTGCCGTTCGCTTTTGTTGTTGCTGGTAAGCGCACCCCTTTGAAGCCGTCTATAAAATTTATTTTTAACGGAATTATAAAGGCATTTTACTTGTCCGACCGTAGGGAGTTGTAAAATGCCCGTATAAAAATAAATTTTATGGCTTCCCGGGGTGCTAGCCTTTTTGCCTTCTTTTTCTGCGATGAGAAAAAGAAGGGCAGGTTTGGAGTGCAACTCCAAGAGTAAAAGCTCGGGGGACTAGCCTTTTTGCAGGCGGCCTGCAAGGTGCGGCCCGCAGGGTCTTTTTTGCAATGAAAAAAGTAAGGCGGGTTTGGGGTGCAACCCCAAGAATGAAACGCAAAAAAATGCCCGACATTGTAGGTCGGGCATCAAACACAAACGGACAAGAAGACGAATTTATTTTTTGTAGGCCATGCAACAGTTGCCCAGTAAACAGTGGGCACAATCCGCGGTGGCGGCGGGCTCTTTCAGCGCGGCTAAAATTTTCCGCGCAAAGTCCGTCAGGGTTGGGTCGCGCGCGCCCAAGACCAAAATTACATCCCCCGCTTGGGCACTGGCGGCAATATCGGCCAGCTGGCGTTCACGGCAAGAATCGTAAGATACATTTACGCCCCGCGCTTTTAAGCCTTCGTAAACCGTTTGGCAGGAAACCCCTTGCGGCACGGTTCCGCCGGGGTAATACACTTCCGTCAGCCATAAATGGTCGTTCGGGCCGATATGTTTGGCAAAACTGTCCACAAAATCGGCCGCCAACATTTTGATACTGGTAAACGCATGGGGTTGATAAAACGCCAATACCCGCTGCCCGCGCAGGTGGGCGGCATCAATGGTGGCGCCCAGTTTGTGCGGGTTGTGGGCAAAATCGTCAATCACTTCAATTTTGTTGTAGCTGCCCACGCTGGCAAAACGCCGCGCAATACCGGTAAATTTATTGAGGGCCTTGGCGCACGTTTCCAAATCTACGCCCATTTCCACCGCGGCGGCCACGGCGGCTACTGCGTTTGCCACGTTGTGCAACCCCGGCAAATGCAGGCGGAATTCCTGCCCTTGAATGGTAAAGTCGGAGCCGAAACCGTCTGCCTTAATAGCCGTGGGGTGAAAATCCCCGCCGGTAAGGCCAAAGGTTTTGGCTTTGCCGGAAATAGCCGTTAAGTTGGGTTCTTCCCCATTCACAATTGCGTGTTTACAATGGGAAATAAACGTGTGGAAATAATCCTGCAAAATGTTAATTTCTTTATGGTCTTTGCGCAAGTTGAGGCACAACCCCAAATACGGGTGGTATTTTACAATAGAGCCGTCACTTTCGTCGGCTTCAATTACCAAAATATCGGACTCACCTTTATACACATTCCCAAAAACGCCCTGCTCTTTTTGCAAGGAAAGAATAGCCGCCCCCGTAATGACGGACGGGCTCAACCCCGCAAACGCCAAAATATCATACACCATGGCGGTGGTGGTGCTTTTGCCGCTGGTGCCGGAAACCGCCACCGTTTTGTGGGTGGCAACGTGTTTGGCTAGCAGTTCCGAGCGGTGCATAATTTGAATACCCAGTTGTTTGGCTTTTTTAATTTCTGGGTTGTCGTCTTCAATGGCGGAAGAAAGCACTACCAGTTCGGTTTTTTCGTCAATGCCGCTGCCGTCTTGGGCATAGAGGGAAATACCTAATTTTTTTAAGTACGTCCATAGGGCAAGGTCCGTATAGCCTTTGCTGATTAACCTATCGGAACCGGTGACGGTGTCCCCGCTCATGGCGTGCAGTTGGGCCAGCGCGCTCATCCCCACGCCGCCAATACCTACAAAGTGAATTTTCATTTTCTTTTTTCCTTTAACTTAAATTTTGCGTAATCAGACATGGTGTAAAATCCGGCTTCGCACTTCATCAGCCAGTTGGCAATATGCAAAGCGGAATGGGCAAATAAATCACGGTTGAGTGCTTTATGCTCTAGCGTGATTTCGTCCAAAGGGGAGGCAAATCGCACTTGGTGCGTGCCCACAATTTCGCCTTGGCGGGTAAACGTCACTTGCTGCCAAGGCAGGCCCACGGCTTCGGCCAATTTTTTGGCGGTACCGCTGGGGGCATCTTTTTTATGCACATGGTGTTCTTCGTGCAAGGCGGTTTCGTACCCGCGGTACATGCGGGCGGCCAGTTTGGCCAGTTCCGTAAAATAATACACGCTTAAACTTACGTTGGGCGCATAAAACACGGGTATTTTGTCTTCTTCCTGCATTTGGAATAAAAACGTTTCCGGCAGATTGGTGGTGCCGGTTAAAAACGGTTTCTTCTTTTCCCGCGCCAAATAAAACGCCTCTTGCGCCCCTTGCGGGGTGGAAAAATCCACCACACAATCAAACTGTTTGGGGAGCGGCTGGTTTGGTTCGTGTTGGGCGGCTACGGTTAAGCAAAGGGACTTGTCACTTTGGATAATCCGCGCGAGTGCCTGCCCCATTTTGCCTTGGCCGCCGTTAATTAAAATGCTTTTCATCAGAATTTCTCCAATAATAATTCCACAATTTGCCGTGCGTTCATAGCGGCGCCTTTTAGCAAATTGTCAAAGGTAATAAAATAATGCACGGTGTTCGGCTCGTATAAATCCTTACGCAAGCGGCAGACAAACGTGGTTTCCTGTCCGCTAGCCTCTTGGGGGGTTATGGGTTCTTCCTTGTATTGTAAATGGGGAAACGCATTAAACAATTTTTTAATTTCTTCTATATCGGCCGGACGGTTGAATTTGACCGTCACCCCCAAAGAGTGTGCGTTTTCCACCGCCACCCGCACACAATGCGGATAGACTTTAACGGAGGGTAAGTCCAAAATTTTGCGGGTTTCAAAAATGCCTTTTAGTTCTTCGCTCGTGTAGCCGTTGTCCTGTACGGAGCCGATTTGCGGCACACAGTTGTTGGCATAGCGGGAGCCTTGCGTGTGGAAATCTTCCAGCAGTTTTTTGCCGCCGCCGCTAATGGCCTGATAGGAGCAGAAAAAGATTTCCTGCGGCGTGTAATGGCCTTTTAAGGCGGCTAGCGTCATCACTAAGCCGGTGGTGGTGCAGTTGGGGCTGGCAATTAAATGCGTGCTTGCGGTAATGGTTTGCGGGTTGATTTCCGGTATGACCAACGGCACATCATTTTGCAAGCGAAATTCAGACGACATATCCACCAAAAAGCGCACCCGCCCTTTTAATTGGGGCACCAGCGCGCGGGAATCCGGATTATCCGTACATAACACGGCAATATCCAGCGGGGTGATTTCATCTTTACGCCCGAAAGTTTTAATGGTGAAAGGCGTTTTTATTTTTTGAAATTCGGCCAGCAGTTTTTGCCCTACCATGCCGTTAATACCAATAATACCTACGGTTTTCATAAGTCCTCTTAAATGAATAAATCAGGGTTTGCCTGTGCGGCCAGTGCCGTTAAGCGTTGGGCGGTTTCCGCACGGACCGGTCCCAGTGGCAGACGCACAGTTTCGTGGCAGTGCCCGCGTTGGGCCAGTAAATATTTTACGCAAACGGGGTTGGTTTCCCAATAACACGCTTTAATGAGCGGATAGACCGGGCGGAACGCTTCCCACGCGGCCAGTGCCCCTTGCGTTTGAAAGGTTTTGTAAATACGCACAAAAGCCGGAGCCAATACATTGGCCGCCGCGCTGATAATGCCGCTGGCGCCCATGGCTAGAAAGTGGGTAAATAAATCGTCATTTCCGCAAAGTTGTTGTACGCGGCCCGTGTGGCGTACGGCAAAATCCGTCACCGCGGCCCAATCGTAATCGGACTCTTTCACCGCTTTAATTTGCGGTACGGAAGCTAACAGTTCGTCCATTACAGCAGCAGGTACTTTTAAGCCGGTGCGCCCCGGAATGTGGTACAGTACAATAGGCAAGCCTTCCGCTCCCGCCGTTTGAAAGTGGCTAATCAGTCCGGCGGGATTGGGTTTGTTGTAGTAAGGCGTGACCACAAGCACCCCTTCCGGCCGATACGCTTTGGCTAGGCGGATTTGTTCCACCGTGGTGGCGGTAGCGTTGGTGCCGGCGCCGATAATAAACGGAACTCTGCCGTTAATATGGCGCACGGCCGCGTCCAAGACGGCTTTTTTTTCGTCCGTAGTCAGGGTGGCGGTTTCGGCGGTGGTGCCCAGCAATACTAACCCGTTTATGCCGGCCTCTATCTGCCGGTCTAACAGACGGGTTAGGGCGGTAAAATCAATGCGTCCGTTTGCATCAAAAGGTGTAATAAAAGCGGTGTAAACCCCAGTAAACATAAACTCCTCTGCGCGGGTGCGCGCGGGTAATATAAATATGGCTAGCCATATTTTAGCAATTTAATTGCTATAATTAATGAAGATTTTACCTAAGGGGATTTTTAACTATGAATACCGAAGATTGGAAAGAGACTTTCCCTACCCAGACTTCCCAAAGTTTACCTAAAGAAGAATGGGAGAAAAAACTGTTAGCAAATGAAAAAACCGCTCCGGTGCCGCAACCTGCCGCCATGCCGGAAGAACCGGTGCTTACGGAACCGGAAAAAACTGCGCCGGAAGAACCCGCGGCCCAACAGGGCGGAAGCAATCAGGAGCCACCTAAACAAGACCCGCCCAAAACGGCCAAACACGGTGCTTACCGCAACTTGTGGAGCTTTTTATTGTTATTAACTTTTACCGTTTCTGCGGTGTGTGGGGTGTTGCTGGTGCTAAAACCGGCCATGAAATGCACGGAAGTGAAAGGCGAGTCTAAAGGCAAAAGCGCACTGGCCGGCAGTTTGAAGTCCTCCGGTGCGGGCTTGGCTTGGATTAAAGTGCGCGGCGTAATTGCCGAAGGTGGCGACAGTGGGCCGTTCTCCCGCCAGACGGGGGCCAGCGCAATTGCCAAAAAAATCCGCGCGGCCGCGGCGGATGACGCCGTCAAAGCCATTGTAATAGATATTAATTCCCCCGGCGGAACGGTAGCGTCCGTCCAAAACATTTACAGCGAAATTTTATCCGCCAAAAAGAAAGGCAAAAAAGTAGTAGCTTTGTTTAGGGATGTAGCCGCCAGCGGCGGGTTTTATATTGCCATGGCCGCCGATAAAATTGTGGCGGAACCGGGGACTATTACCGGCTCTGTGGGGGTGATTATGCAAACCAATAATGTGGAGGGGTTGTTCCAAAAAATCGGTGTGAGCGTCACGCCGATTACTTCCGGCAAATATAAAGATATCGGTTCTGCCTACCGCCCTATGACGGATGCGGAAAAAGCCTTGCTGCAAGATATGGTGAGCGAAACTTACGGCCAGTTTTTTGCCGCCGTTAAGGCCGGCCGCCCGAATGTAAAACCGGCTGATTTGACGGAATATACGGACGGCCGTGTATTTACCGGAGAGCGGGCCTATAAACTGGGCTTTATAGATAAACTGGGTGGAGAGGAAGACGCCCGCCTGTTGGCCGGAGAGCTGGCCGGAATCAAAGACCCCAAAATTTTAACCAACCGCGGGGAAAGTTTGCGCGAAGCGTTTTTCTCCTTTGGCAGTAATTTGGAAGGCCAAACGCTGGCCAAACAGCTGGAAAGTTTAACCACGCCGAACGTGTCTTATTTGTGGTCTAACTAGGGGACAATATGAGCCAACTGTTAAACGCTTATTTTGCTTATATGGAATCCCCGCGCGAGGGGCTTGAAAAGCTCTTCCGCCGCCGTGCATACGGGGTGGGCCTGTTTGGGTATTTGATGGCCGCCGTAGCCGCCGTGTGCGTGTTTAACATGGGGGACGGCATTGGGGTATTTTCCTTCCTGTACAAGACGCTGGTGTTGTTTATTGCGGAAGTGCTGATTGGCGCCCTGATGGCGGCCTGTGCCGCGTTGTTTTTGGATTGGTCCGGCCGCACGGCTTCCCCCGCGCAGTTGTTTGTGTTAATCGGTACGGCCGGATTTATTAAAGGCCTCCTGATTGCGGGCGCGGTGGTGTTTTTGGCGGTGCCTGTTTTGCATTATGTAATGCCGCTTTTAGTGCTTTTGGTGCTGGCCTTGCAACTGGGGTATTTGGTGCGTAATGTATCGCGGTTGTATCAGGTGTCCGGCGGGCGCGCTTGTGTGGCGGTGTTGTTTTGCGCAGCCCCAGCGTTGGTGGCGGCTTTGCTAGCCGTACTGTTTTTAGTGTGGGGAATTTTCCTACTGTTTTAAGCTTGCCGAAACCTTTGAAAAAATCCGCTCTTTATGGGCGGATTTTTTATTTGCAATAAATTGCGGGAGTTGTGTGTTATATGATAGAATGTACTTACCGGTAGGTAGACATTCAAAGACCGCCGGTTATTTTTTGCTATGAAACAAACAGAACCAATCAAATTAGACCGGCAAGAACGGGAACAGCGCATGCGCGCTAAAATAAAAAAAGCAGCTTTTGCTTTAATGGCGGACCGCGGGATTGACCAAGTTTCCATGCGGGAAATTGCCGAAAAAGTAAAAGTGACCAAGCCGGTACTGTATTATTATTTTAAGAATAAAGAAGACCTCTGCCGCAGTATTGTGGCAGAGCATGAACAGGGGTTTTCCCGCCTGTTAGAAGACTCTTTCAACCGCGGGGATGAATTGGAAAGCGTGCTCAACCGTTTGCTGGGGGCCCATTTGGAGTTTTTCCGCAAAACGCCGGTTAATTCCAAATTTGTGGTGCAGATGTTGGCTTATACGCTAAACAAAAAATTCCCGAAAGAAGAACGCAAACTGTCGCCGGAAAAGGTGCTGGGTAATTTTTTATCCGGTAAGGAAAACCTCCACCGCTTGCCGGCCGGAGCTACCCGCGATATCAGCCTGCTCTTTTCGGCCCTGTTCACAAAAGTAATGTTAAACGCGTATGTAGAGGCGTACATCCAGCCGGAAAAGGATTCCCCTTATACCGAGGAAACCGCACGGCGTTTAACCAAAATTATTTTACTGGGTGTAAAACAGTATTACGAAAATGATGAAAAATAAGTTTACCACAGTATGTATAGCCGTTTTGTTGGCGGCGGAGTTTTGCCCCGCTTGGGGTGCGTTGGCGCCCAAACCGGCGGCTAACTTGTTTGCGGAACAAGACGTGGGCGGAGAAAAAATTACAATCTCCCAAGCGATTCAAATGGCGTTGGCGGATTCCTACCAAGTGATTGATGCCGTCAAGCAAAAAGAAATTTACGAACGCCAGTTGTCCGCGGCGCGTGCGGGGTATTATCCCAGCCTGTCGTTAGACGGTTCGTATTCGCGCGCCATTAAAAAAGCGCGTTTTGCCATGGGCAGCGGAGGCATGGTGGAAGTGGGCAAAAACAACACTTATAGTGCGGGGCTCAACTTAAACCAAACTTTGTGGGCCGGCGGACAAGTCAGAAATACCGCCCGTTTGGCTAAAGTGACGGCTGAAGAAGGCGCCTACAACTTAAAGCATGTGCGCGACCTAGTGACCAAAGCGGTTGTTAAATACTGCTACGGCATTATTTATGCTTCGGCCTATATCCGCGTGCAGGAAGAGTCTTTGGACGTAGCCCGCCAACACTTGCAGGAAACCCAAGCCAAATACAAGCAGGGGCTTGCCAGCAGTTTGGACGTGTTGACCCAAAAAGTAAAGGTGGAAAACATAGAGCCTACCGTTATTCAGGCGCGCAAAAATTTTGAATTGAGCAATTTGTATTTGCGCCAAATTTTGAACCGTGACCCCGAAGATAAAATTTATTTAACGTGGTCCCGTCAGGATTTGGAACAGCCGCCCTTGCCGTCTTTAGACAGCTTGTATGAAAAAGCCATGCAGCACCGGCCGGAATTAATTATTTCCAAATTGGCGATTGATGCGGCGCACTATAACATTAATATCGCCAAATCCGGCCATTGGCCCATACTGGCCTTAAATGCGGATTATACTTTTAACGGCTTAACGGACCAAGGTTTTCCGCACCGCCAGCAGGACCGCTACTGGTCTTCCAACGCGGGGCTTACTTTGAGTATCCCGCTTTTTGAGGGGGGCAAAGTGAATGCGCAAGTGGCGCAGAAAAAACTGGCCTATGAACAAGCCGTGGCAGCGTATCAAAACAAACTTAAAAATGTGCGTATAGAAGTAAAAGAAGCTTGGCTGAATTTAGCCGAAGCGCGCAACCGCATAGAAGCCACCAAAGGGGTGGTGGAACAGGCGCGTGAAAACTTGAGCGCCCAGATGAAGCGCTACCGCGCCGGATTAACCAGCCAGCTGGAACTCAACGACGCTATTACAGACGTGAACGATTCCGACTTGCAATATGTGCAAGCCGTATATGACGGCGCAATCGCGCTTTCGGACTTAAAATTTGCCGTAGGGGAAGAAGGAAAATTGTATGAAAAAGAAAACAAGTAAAAGAATTACCGCTTGCGTGATAGGCGCTGTGGTTATTTTGGCGTTGGTGGTACTGCTTAAACCCAAAGCCGCTAGTCCGTTAGATAGTGTGGCCAAAGATGTTTTTGCTGTCCGTCCGGAAACGGTGCAAAAGCGTGATTTGCGCCACCAGTTAATTATGTCCGGCAGTGTAAAAGCGTGGGAAGAAGCCACCCTTTACCCGCGTGTGAGCGGGAAGCTGCTTAAAAATTTACTAAGGGAAGGGGATTCGGTCAAAAAGAACCAAACCGTCAGCTTAATTGAACGCGACGAAGTAGGCGCTGTGTACGAGCCGGTGGTGGTGCCTTCTACCATTACCGGATTAGTGGGCCGCGTGTATTTGGATTCGGGCGCTAATGTGACGGTTTCTACACCGGTGGCGTTGGTGGTCAACCAAGAGCGCGTGCGCGTGGCGGTGGATATGCCGGAACGCTACATTGGTGAAATTTACAAAGGCCAACCCGCTACGTTGCGCGTGGATGCGTTGGCCGGCAAAGAATTTAACGCCCGCCTGCAAATTATCAGTCCGGTGGTGGATTCCAACAGCCGCGCGGTGGCGGTGGAATTCTGGGCCGATAATGCCAAGGGGCTCTTGAAGTCCGGCATGTTTGCCAAGGTGGATGTGACGCTGTCGGAAAAGAAAAACGCGGTATCTATTGCCAAAAAAAGTTTGTACCGCCAAAATGGGGAAAGCTATGTTTTTGTGCCTTCTCCGGACGGCAAAACCGCCCAAAAGAAAGTGGTGAGCGTCGGGTTTGAAAACACGGACCATTTGGAAATTTCGGAAGGATTAAAAGAAGGCGATACCATTTTGGAATTTGCTTACGGTTTGCAAGACGGCAGCAAAATTGACATGGGGAAATAAGGCGCTTGTATGCAACAAAAAACAACCAATAACGCGCAGCCATCCGCCCGAACGGAAAAGAAAGGCGGCCTGACGGCCCTGTTTATTAACCGCCCCGTGGCTACTATTATGATGAGTTTAGCCGTGGTGGTACTGGGTTTTATGTCTTACTCCGGCATGGGCGTTGGAATGTTCCCCAACGTAGATGTGCCGTATGTGCTGGTGCAAACCACTTTGGCGGGGGCCAATCCGGAAGAGGTGGAAACGTCCATTACCAAAGTGGTGGAAGAATCCGTCAACCAAGTGGAAGGGATTGATGAAATTAAATCCCAAAGCATGGAAGGCTTTTCGCTAGTCAGCATTAAGTTTGATATGGATAAAGACGGCGACGTTGCCGCCCAAGAAGTGCGCGACAAAGTAGAGCTGATTAAAAACGAATTGCCGGACGGTACGGATGCCCCTGTGGTGCAAAAACTGGATATGGATTCTATTGCCGTACTGAACGTGGTAGTATCCGGCGAGCGCGATATTGTGGATTTAACCGAAGTTGCCAAGAAAAAAGTAAAAGAAAATATTGAAAACATCCGCGGCGTAGGCGCTGTAAGCATTGTGGGGGGGCGCGAGCGCGAAATCCATGTGATTGTCAACCCGCTGAAACTTTTTGCGCTCAATTTGCCGATTAGTGATGTTTCTTCCGGCCTAGCGGACCAGAATGTGGAAATCCCCGGTGGGCGCGTGGAGCAAAAACATCAGGAATACAACTTGCGCATTTTGGGTCGTATCCCCACGGTGGAAGCCTTTAATGATGTGTTTATTGCCAAACGCAAAGGCACTTCTATTAAAGTGTCCGATATCGGGCACGCCGAAGACTCCGGCGAATACGAGCGTTCTTCCGCGTGGCTTAACACGCGCCGCTCCGTCACGCTGGAAGTGACCAAACAATCCGGCACCAACACGTTGGCGGTAGTGCAAGGGGTCAAAGATAAATTGGCCCTCATTGAGCCTACCTTGCCGAAAGATATTCACATTACGCTGATGATGGACCAATCCGGCAACATTAAAGGTTCCGTGCATACGGTGCTGGAGCACTTAATTTTGGGCGGCTTTTTGGCGGGGGTGATGGTGCTTTTGTTTATGGGCTCCCTGCGCTCCACCTTTATTGCGTTTTTGGCTATGCCTATTTCTATCATTGGTTCGTTTATCTTTATGAAGATGAGCGGGTTTACCATTGATACCATGACCCTGTTGGGCCTTACGGTGGCGGTAGGTATTGTAATTGACGACGCGATTGTAATGTTGGAAAACATTTTCCGCCACATGGAAAAATACAACAAAACGCCTAAACGCGCCGCGTTGGACGGTTCGCGCGAAATTACGTCTACCGTTATTGCAACCACGCTTTCCATTTTGGTTATTTTCTTGCCGCTTGCGTATATGAGCGGTATGGTGGGGCGCATTGTAAACAGCTACGGCTTAACGGTGGTGTTTGCTATTGCGCTTTCCGGCGTGGTGGCGCTTACGCTTACGCCTATGCTCTGCGCCAAAATGCTGAAACAAGGCGAGCAAAAAAGCCGTTTGGACCACATGGTGGACCGCATTAATAATAAATTGGTGGATTGGTATATTCCGCTGTTGGATTGGTCCATTCACCACCGCAAAACCATGGTGGCGGTATCTGTATTTTGCGTGTTGCTGATGTTCCCCATGTTGGCTAAGGTGGGGGGCGAGTTTATTCCGGTGGACGATAGCGGTAAAGTGCAAGTGACGGTGGAAGCACCGGTGGGCACCAGTTATGCCGATACGCTGGATATCTTGCGCCAGATTGAAAAAGATGTGCGCCGCTTGCCGCATGTCAAAGATACGTTGGTGGTAGCCGGTGTAAACAGCAGCAGTTTTGCCAGTTCCAATCCGGCCAACAAAGGCTATGTGCGCTACGAGCTGGAAGACCGCAAAAAACGCGAAGGGTTGACGACCAACGATTATTTGAAAGTGACCCGCGATATGATGAAAAAGTACGACGGTTTGGAAACTACCACGTATATCGTCAGTGACGGCCCTTCCGCCGGTTCGTATGAATTGCAGTATGTTATTTCCGGTCCGGACATTAATAAACTGGCCGAATACGGCAACACCATGATTGCCCAACTGCGCAAAGACCCGCGGTTTATTGATTTGGATTTGTCTTTGGACTTATCTAAGCCGGAATACCGCGTGGTAATTAACCGTGATAAAGCCCACAGTTTAGGGGTAAAAGTATCCAGTATTGCGTCTGCCTTGCGCACCATGGTTGGTGGGGAAGACGATATTACTAAATATAAAGACGGGGACGAACTGTATAACGTCCGCGTGCGCGTGGCCGAGGAATACCGCGACACCAAAGAAGCTATTGCCGCTTTAATGGTGCCCGGCAAATCCAACGGGGAGGATACTATTGTCCGTTTGGACTCTGTGGCCACGATTGAGGAAGGCACCGGCCCCAGCCAAATTGACCGCTACAACCGCCAGCGCCAAGTGACGGTGCAGGCTAACTTAAACGGCATTGACCAGCGCAGTGCATTGGCTATCGTTGAGCAAGCATATAAAGACGTAAATGCCGGTGTAGAATATACGGGCGGAACGTCTGGGATGTCACAAGAAATGGGCAAGATGTTTATGTCCTTTATTATGGCGTTCGTGCTGGCGTTCCTGTTTAAGTATATGATTTTGGCCGCCCAGTTTGAAAGCTACACACATCCGGTGGCCATTATCGTGTCGTTGCCGCTAACGATTCCGTTTGCGGTGTTGTCTTTGCTGCTTACCGGCCAAACCATGAACTTATATAGCTTATTGGGTATTTTTATGTTGATTGGGGTGGTCAGCAAAAACGCTATTTTGCAGACGGACTACACCAACCAACTGCGTGCCCGCGGCTATGGCCGTACGGAGGCTATTTTGCAGGCTAACCGCGTGCGCTTGCGCCCTATTTTGATGACCACGCTGACCCTGATTATGGGTGTGGCCCCCATGATTATTTCCAACGGGGTAGGGGCGGAAGAACGCCGCAGTTTGGCGATTGTTATTGTGGGCGGGCAGGCGCTTTCGCTGCTGGTCACGCTGCTTATGACTCCGGTGACGTATATTTTAATGGACGAATTTGGCGATTGGCTGAATTGGAAACTGTTTCATATTCCGGTGCCGGAAGATAAAAATCAGGCGGTCATATTGCCGGAAGTTCCGCCGGAAGAAGAATAAAACAACGGCGGGTAAGTTTAGTGTTTCACGCACGGGGGAAAGATTTTCTCCCGTGTTTTTATTTTTGGGTGGAAATTATCAAACAAAAAGCGGCCCCCGTAAAAGGAGGTCCGCTTTCAAAATAAACCAAAAAGAAAAGGTGCGGGCGGGAATCGAACCCGCGAATATGAGTTTTGCAGACTCACGCCTTACCACTTGGCCACCGCACCGTATACGTCAAAAATTGGGAACAATTTATTATAGCAAAATTTTTAATATCTGCAAATACTTTTATAATAACCTTATTTTACCCCCTTGAAATTTTTCAAACCGCTTTTATACTACCAGTATGGGAGAGCCAAACAGACCCGCTTTTGGGTGAGCCTCGTATGGGGCAGGGCCTCCCTCCTTTTATAAATACCGGTTTTGCCCGTGCGGCGGCCGGTATTTTTTATGCGTAAATGATAAAAAACTATACGAAAGCCTTTTTATTTGCTACAATAACAGTACCTATCAAAGGCGGCCAAATAAGGGGTTGCCACGTATACAGTAGGGTTATGTCCAAAAGAGGTCTTCCGCTGGGAGTTTTTTTTTGGTATAATAAAGTACTGTCTTAGTGCGGGCGTAGTTCAATGGTAGAACACTAGCCTTCCAAGCTTGATACGTGGGTTCGATTCCCATCGCCCGCTTTTGAAACCCGTAAGGGAAATGCTGGGGTAGCTCAGTCGGTAGAGCATCTCCATGGTAAGGAGAAGGTCGTGGGTTCGATTCCCACTCCCAGCTTT
>CAKUKI010000003.1 GCA_934662565.1 uncultured Elusimicrobiales bacterium | reverse complement strand
TTTTCAACTGCCAAGCTTGTCAAATCCTTACTACTCTTTTATTAAAGCAAATATTTTTACGATTGTCAAGCTTTTTTATTTTTAAGTTTCAATCCGTTAAAAACTTTACTTTCTGACTACTTTTATATTAAAGCAGTTTTTAATTTGTTTGTCAAATCTTTTTTTCAAAAATCTTTTCGCCGTTTCTAGCGGCTACATATATTATTAAAACATTTTTATAAAAAAATGTCAACACATTTTTTTATCTGCTCCGGCCGTTTGGCTTTGCAATTTGTTTTACCTATATATATGATACATTATTTTTTAAGGTTGCGGCGGTATTTTTCCCCCCACGCGGCCATCTCATTCAATACCGGCTGCAAAGAAAGCCCCGTTTTGGTAAGCGTATATTCCACCCTTGGCGGAACCTCGGCAAATACTTTACGCGAAAGCAGTTTGCTTTCCTCCAATTCCTTTAAGTTGCTTGTAAGCACTTTTTGGGAACACCCCACGCTTTTTTTTAATTCCCCAAAGCGTTTGGTGCCCGTCAACAAATCCCGTATAATAAGGATTTTCCACTTATTGCCGATTAATTTGAGCAGTACCGCCACCGGACATGGCGGCAAATTCTTTTTCGTAATCATATTATTTATTATACTCTATTAGTTTCTTTTTGGCTACTAGCATACAAAAAAGTGCCTACTTTACAAAAGATACTAATAAAACGCAAAATAATAGTATCAAACGGGCAACCAAACCGCCCGCCTATATATAAGGAGATACAACATGAAAAAATTGGATATTAAAAATTATCAAAAAGAAAAAGGCCAGTTTGTAAACGCCAACGGGGCCGAATTTACCGTTAAGCCCATCATCCCGCAAGAGGACGTTTCCACCTTGCACGCCAACTTTGTGGAAGTAAACCCCGGCCACTTTGCCTATGGCTACCACTGGCACGAAAGAAACGAAGAAGTGTTTTATATTATTTCCGGCATGGCCGCCGTACAAACCAAAGATAAAGAAATCACCTTGCACGCGGGGGAGGCCATCACTTTCCCCACTGGGCCGGAGGGCGCACATGTTATCCGCAACGCTTCCGACAAGGAAAAACTGGTTTATTTGGATTTTGGCAGTGAACACTTGCCGGAAATTTGCCACTTCCCCCAAATTAACAAAATGTTGGTGGTCCGCCAAGACGGCCTGACGTTTTATGATGAACCCGCTAAATAAAGCCCTTAAAACCCCGCCCAGCAGCGGGGTTTTATTTTGCTTGCCAATAGGGAAGAAATCGGGCATAATAATAAAGATAAACACGGAGACAACCATGAAAATTAAAATCAAAGACCCGAGCCTTACCCTCAACAGCCATTTTTGGATTCTCTACCTATATATATTTATTTTTTTACTCATTTTTATTCTGCTCCTGTTAAAAGATGCCTTTTCTTGGGCCGCTTACAGCCAATTTGCCTTGGAAATTTGCGAAGGAAACGGCCTGATTTGTTTACTGGCAGCCAAAGCGCTCCCTTGGGCGGCGCTGGCCCTTTTGGGCGTATGCCTTTACCTTATATACGAGGCGTTTTTTTCCGCGAAAGCCAAACGCAACAGGGTCCGCACGCTGGAACTGCGGCCCGAAGGCGTAAAATTGGAATACACCCAACAAACAATGCCCGTCCTGTTGCCGTACGAGGAAACACAATTTGTATTAACGGTAAAGTGTGCCACCATATCCACCCGGCAGGGCACGTTTCCGATAGTCCGCTTCTGCGATTTTTCTTTTTTACAAGGGGATAAATCCTATTCGTTCCGGCACGCCCAGATAAACCCTTTTTCCGCTATCATTAAACTGTTGGAAACAGAACACGCTTTCAAAAAGTTTGAGCTGAAAGTGGAGCCGCTTTCGGAAAAATACGCGCACTTGCCGGAGGACAACCCGCTCCTTGCCGAGGTGGAACAGATTAACCCCTTTTCGGATAACCGCGCGGTGGAGATTATCCGCACCCGTCTGGAGGACTTCCGCAAATACGGGCTCATTTGCCGGTTGTCCGACCACATGCGTTCTTTTTTGATGTATTTTTCTTTTATTTTTTTATTTGCATGGGTTGCCATGGTGGCACTTGCTTATGTACTTAAAGATTTCATTTTATTTTGTTGTTTTTTGCCGTTGCTAATTTTGGTGTTTGGCTTATTTTACCCGTGGTACAAAGACAACCAAATTGCCAAACAACTGGCCCGCCTGAAAGGAAAAAAATAATTTTTTAATTTCCGGCGCGTCGCACCCTATAATATAGGAATAAGCCCCTAAAACAGGCCGGACGAAAAATTTTGTGCAGGATTTACAAATAGGAGAATAAGAATGAAAATCAAAATCAAAGACCCCGCCACCTTATTTGACGCCCGCTCTTGGATTGCCTACCTATATATATTTATTTTTATGCTCGCGCTCAGCCCTTTAATGTGGGAAAAAGGTTCCTTTTCCTGGGCCGCGTACAACCAATTAGCTTTGGAAATTTGCGAAGGGAACGGAATGATTTGCTTTTTTGCGCTCCAAATATTCCCCTGGTTGGCGCTGGCCTTGGTGGGTTTAACGATTTACCGTATCTATACGATATTTTTTTCACCAAAGCGGCCCAAAAACAAAATCCGCACCGTGGAATTTTTGCCCGAAGGCGTACAGTTGACCTACACCAAACAACCGCGGCCCGTTCTGCTACCGTACGGGGAAACACAATTTATATTAGCGGCTTATTGTTCTTCGGCCAGCAACCGCTACGGCAGTTTTGCCGTAGTGAAATTTTGCACCCTGTCTTTATTGCACGGCAACAAAAAATTTTCGTGCAAGCACGCCGTAATGAAAGACATTGCGTTGCTAACCGCTCTGGCGGAACAAGGACATGCTTTCAAAAAGTTTACGCTGAAAATAGAACCGCTTACAAATGGGGAAAATCACGCCGTCGAAGAAATCCGCACGATATTGGAAGATTACCGCAAGTACGGCCTGATGTGCCGTTTGAACGAAACGGACCGCGAAACTATTTTTGGGTTTTCCTGTATTTTTATGGCCTTTAGTGTGGCAGCCGGCTATATGCTGTACCAATTAAAACATTGGTTGCCGATTGCTTGTTTAGCCGTTTTTTTGCCCGCCGGTTTATTTTTTCTCTACCGTTGGTACCAAGACAACCAAATTGCCAAACAACTGGCCCGATTGAAAGGGAAAAAATAACCCCTTTTTGGCTTTTACTGGGCGCACAATTTATTTATAATATAGGAAAGCAAACACTGTTTGCCACCACCCGCACGGGTACAAGGGGGATTTATGGATATCAACACCTTAAACAAACAAGTTCAGCAAGAGAGCCTTTTTCTGCAAGACTTAAAACGCGAAGTCGGCAAGGTAATTGTAGGGCAGGAAGATTTACTGGAAAAAATGCTCGTGGCCCTGTTGGCCGACGGACATATTTTAATTGAAGGCGTGCCGGGGCTAGCCAAAACGCTGGCCGTAAAAACGCTTTCGCAAGCTATCCACGCGCAGTTCCAGCGCATCCAATTCACGCCGGATTTACTGCCGGCCGATATTACGGGCACGCTGATTTTCAACCCCAAAGACGGTGTTTTTTATCCCAAACGCGGACCGGTGTTTTCCAACTTTGTGTTAGCGGACGAAATCAACCGCTCCCCAGCCAAAGTGCAAAGCGCACTGCTGGAAGCCATGCAGGAACGCCAAGTGACTATTGGCGAAAAAACGTATGCACTCCCAGCGCCGTTTATGGTTTTGGCTACCCAAAATCCGGTAGAGCAGGAAGGCACCTATCCCCTGCCGGAAGCGCAAGTGGACCGCTTTATGCTTAAAGTGTTGGTGTCTTACCCCACGCGCGAAGAAGAAAAACAAATTTTGGAACGCATGTCCTCCCACCAAAAGTTGACCGTCAACACCAACGTGACGCCGGAAATGATTATGCGCGCCCGCCAAGTGACCGACGGAATATATGTGGACGAAAAAATCAAAAATTATATTGTAAACTTGGTTTTTGCCACCCGCGAACCCAAAGAGGCGGGGCTTGAAAAATTGGCCTCTTTTATTGCCTACGGGGCCAGCCCGCGCGCAACTATTTTCTTAACGCAGGCGGCAAAAGCGTATGCGTTCTTAAACGGCCGTGGCTATGTCACGCCGGAAGACATTAAAGCCATTGGGTTAGATGTGTTGCGCCACCGCGTATTGCTCACTTACGAAGCCGAAGCCGAAAATGTGACGGCGGACCAAATCGTCAAACAGATTTTTGAAGCCGTAGACGTGCCGTAAACGGTGCGTGGGGGCAGTATGGATACCGCGGAAATCCTAAAAAAGGTACGCCAAATAGAAATTCAGACCAATAAGTTGGTTTCTGAAACCTTTGCCGGAGAATATTTAAG
Organism: uncultured Elusimicrobiales bacterium; assembly: GCA_934662565.1. Classification (GTDB taxonomy): domain Bacteria; phylum Elusimicrobiota; class Elusimicrobia; order Elusimicrobiales; family Elusimicrobiaceae; genus Avelusimicrobium. Next base: position 311,553 of record CAKUKI010000003.1, on the reverse strand, counting down.
CGCATTTAAGGGGCAAGGCATAGAATTTGCCGAAGTGCGCGAATATACACCGGGGGATGACGTGCGCGCTATTGATTGGAATGTGACGGCCCGCACCGGAGTCCCATTCATCAAAAAATACAACGAAACCCGCGAACTGACCCTAATGATTGCTTGCGACGTTTCCGCCTCCCAGCGTTTTGGCTCGGTGGATAAACTAAAACAGGAAACCGCCGCCGAACTGGCCGCTTTATTTGCCTTTTCCGCCATGAGTAATAACGATAAAGTGGGCCTGCTTTTATTTTCGGACAAAATAGAGCTGTTCGTCCCCCCCAAAAAAGGCAAAAAACATATTTTGCGCTTAATACGCGAGCTGGTAGCCTTTGAGCCGCAAAGCCGCGGTACCGATATGGCACTGGCACTCAAAACGCTGGTGCAAGTCTTGCGCCGGCAAGGGATTTTGGTCTTAATTTCGGACTATTTATCCCCCCTAGAGCAATTTGAAAAACCGCTGAAACTGGCCGCCAAAAAGTTTGATTTAATTCCGGTAGTCGTCACGGATAAGCTAGAGCGCAGCCTGCCTGCGTGTGCGGCGTGCATCACGGTAGTAGACCCGGAAACCGGACAGGAAGGCACACTGGCTTTAACCGCCGACATGAATAAACGCTTACAGGAAGATGCCCTCCAACGCACGGAAAAATTAAAAGAACTGTTTAACCCCTTAAAAGTGGAGCCGATTACGGTGGACACCGCCCAGCCGGCGGCCGACCCTGTCATTTCGTTTTTCCGCCGCCGCACCCGGCAATTAAAGAGGTAGCATGAAAAAATATATCACTTTAGTTTTGCTGTTTATGGCAGTAGCGGGGTGGAGCCAAACGGCCGCCCCGCAAGGGGGCGCTCCTCAAAAGGCGGCGCAACAAGCAGCCGCACCGTCCATGCCGCTGCCGGCGGGGGTGGAGTTTGCCCTTACGGACCAAAAAATGCCCCAACAAGGGGTCTTTGGTGCCCCGCAAGAGGTAGTATTTTCTTTTGCACTCACACCGGACTACCAAATTGTGCTGGACGAAACTTCCTTACCCAAAGACTTTGGCTTTACCGCCAAACAGGGAACGAAAAATTCTCCGGCCACCTATACTTTTACATTAACAGCACTGCCGTTTACCTTAAAAGAGGCCCATTTTACCCCCCTTACTTTTCTATTGCAAAACAGGGAAGGGAAAACGGTGGGAAGTTTGCAAACGGACGCAACCACTTGGGCCATTACCCCCGCCCAAACATTTAAGGATAAAAAATTAAAAGAAATCCGCGAGCCGCGCGCCCCGTGGAACTGGCTGTTGTGGCTGGTTATTTTTCTTGCACTAGGTCTGTTGGCGGCACTGGCGGTGTGGTATTTACGGCACAAAAAAGCCAAGGCCTTGCACCTAGATTTACCACAAGACAACCGCCCGTGTGACGTTATTGCCATGGCTAAACTGGATTCGTTAATTCAAAGCGGCTTATGGGAACGCAAAGCCTATAAAACTTTTTATTTAACGCTGACGGATATTCTGCGCGAATACTTGCTCAAACGCTTTGGGTTGGATACCTCGGCCGATACTTCTGTGGAAATGCTGCGCCGTTTGAAAAACAGCCGCCAAGAACTCCTCACCCCGCTGCTGCCCCAACTGCGCCAATTTTTAAGCTCCAGTGATTTGGTAAAATTTGCCCGCGCCGTACCGCCGGAGCAGTACCGCAACAGGGACGTACAAACCGTGCGCGAAGTGGTACAAAAAACACTTCCCCCCAAACCGGAGGCCCAATAATGCTTACTTTATTTTTAATTGCTTGCGGCGCATTAATTGCGGTATTGTTAAGCTCATTATTTATCAAAACCCCCGCTAAATGGTTTCAGGCCCTGCTAGCTGGGGTGGCTGGGTGTACGGGGTTCTTTTTGATTGCCTTGTTTTTCCAGCGCGTTTTTAAGGGCATGGCGGATTTTGTAAACCCGTGGGCGCTTTTGTTAATTATATTGCCGGCCGGCTTGCTGATTGCCAAAACCCTCTGGAAACAGGCCTTTACCCCGCGCATTGTGTATTCCCGCGCCGGTATAATGGTTGGGCAAAAAAACATGCGCGCGGTACTGACCCAATGGCTCCCCAACTTATTATATGCCGCGGCGCTGGCCCTGTTTGTGGTGGCGCTGGCGCGCCCCGTATCCGTGGACCGCACGATTCTACCGCCGACGGAAGGGATTGATATTATTTTATTAATGGACGTTTCCGCCTCTATGCAGCGGCAAGATTTCTACCCCAACCGTTTTGCGGCGGCTATCCGCACGGCCGATAATTTTGTGCAAAAACGCTTTAATGACCGTATTGGGCTGGTTATTTTCTCCCGCGCGGCCATGCTGCAAGCCCCCCTAACGCTGGACCACGAAGCCATACGGGAGCTTTTAGGCGCGTTATATTTGGGTATGATTGACCCGAACTATACCGCTATTGGGGACGGGTTGGGCGTGGCAACCGCCCACCTAAAAGACAGCCAAGCCAAAAGCAAAGTGATTATCCTGCTGACGGACGGCGCCAATAACGCCGGCTCCATTGACCCGCGTTTAGCCGCTAAGGCCGCCCAAGCATACGGCATAAAAGTTTATACCGTGGCCACCGCCAGCCCACCGGGGAGCGGCATTTTTTCCAGTAATGAAGAAGAAATTGACGAAAGCCTGTTGTTGGAAATTGCAAACGCAACAGGGGGAAAATTCTACCGCGCCAAGAACGAAATGGAACTTTCCAAAATTTACAATACCATTAATGAATTGGAAAAAACGGAATTTACCCAAAGCATACAAACCAGCCAGAGTGATTTTTACTTGCCTTTTGTATTGGCGGGGCTAGTGTGTTTGGGGTTGGGGATTGTGCTGGAAAAATTAATTTTAATTCGGGTGCCTTAATATGGAATTATTCGGTAAACCTATCTTTTTTATTTACTTTTTACCGGCCGCCGCATTAACGGCCGCGGTACTGGCGCTGGGTAAAACGCGCAAAAACCGCATTATCAGCGCCTTATTTGGTGCGGGCGCGTATCAAAAATTAACGCATGCGCTCCGCCTCAACCATACGGTAAACACCTGCTTTTTATTTGCCGGAATTTTCTTTTTATTTGCCGCGCTGGCGCGCCCCCAATGGGGGACGGAAATCGTCCAAGCCCAAGGGCAATTTGCCCAAACCGTTATAGCGGTGGATGTATCTTCCTCTATGAAAGCGCGTGACTTGCGCCCAGACCGTTTGGCCAACGCTAAAAGTATGCTTTCTATGCTGGTTTCCAACTTAAAGGAAGAAAGAATCGGCATTATTGCGTTTACTTCGCAAGCGTTTATCCAATGTCCGGTGACGACGGACGAAGACGCCCTGAAATACTTTATATCTTCCCTGCGGGCGGATATGTTGCCCGTAGCCGGCACGGCACTGGCCAAACCGGTGGAATTAGCCGCACGGATGTTAGCCAAATATTCGGGTCAAAAGGCCTTAATTTTACTGACGGACGGCGAAGACCACGAAAAAGAACAGCTAAAAGCAGCCATTACGGCGGCGCAAAAAAACGGTTTGCGCGTCATTACCATTGGCATTGGCACACAAGACGGCGAGCTGATACCGGACAAGGTGGACGCTTCCGGCAAAGTGCTGGAGTATAAAAAGGACAAATCGGGCAAAACGGTAGTCAGCAAATTGGACGAAACCGCCCTGATTGAACTGGCCCGCGCCACCAGTGGGGCGTACATTCACTACTCCACCCCCGCCCAAGTGGCCGCACAGGTGGAAAAAAACTTAAAAGATTTAGACAAAACCACCGTTTCCGCCGGCGGACGGGCCCGCTATAAAGACCGCTACCAAATCCCGCTGGCACTGGCTATTTTATGTTTGACCCTTTGGTTAGTCTGGCCGGCACGCCGCCTAAACGGGGCGGCCCAAGCCGTAAAAAAGGTACAATAAAAATATGAAAAAGATTTTTTATACTTGCTTTGCCCTTGTGTTCAGCTCCGCCGCCATGGCCGGAGCCGCCGGAGATTTGGCTTCCGGCGGGCGCTTGTATAAAAAACAAAAATACGGGCAAGCGCTTCATGCGTTTCAACAGGCCCTGCACCAACAGCCCAACAATCAGGAAGCCTTGTTTGATATCGGCGCCGCCCATTACCGCTTAAAAGAATATCAAAATGCGCAAAACGCTTGGAAAGTAGCCGCCAACCAAACGGGGGAATTAACCCAAGATGCCCAATTTAATTTGGGCAACGCATTCTACCGCGCCAATGATATGCAAAATGCCGTTGCCGCTTACCGCAAAGCTGTTTTGCTTAATCCGCAAGATAAAGAGGCTATCCACAATTTACAGCTGGCCTTGGAAAAGCAACAGCAAAATTCAGACAAACAAAACCAGCCGGATAAAAACTCCCAAAACCAAGGGCAAAGCGGGCAAGGGGAGCAAGATAAGCAGGGGCAAAACCAGCAAGACCAGCAACCCCAATCCCGCCAAGACCAAATGAATAAAGAAGAAGCCGACCGCGTGACGCAAATGGCTAAAGAAAACGAATACCGCCGCCCCATGCAAGCCGCCCAAGGCGGGGATTCGGCCGTAGAAAAGGATTGGTAAAAAGATATGCGTAAAATTTTATTTTTTCTTTTGTGTTTTACCGCTACGGCCTTGGGGGCAGTCACACTAACGGCCACGGTAGATAAAACCAATTTATCGCTAGATGACGAGCTGACCTTAACAGTGGAAATACGCGGGGCAGATATGAGCACCGCCCCGCAATTGCCCAGTTTGCCCGCTTTTAATGTGTATTCGCGGGATGTTTCCGCCATTAACATTAACGGCCAGCAAACCAACACGTACCGCTATGTCATGCTGCCGCGCTTCCCCACCAAAGCCACTATTGGGGCTATCCGTTTTGTATATAACGGGCAAGTGTATAAAACGCAGCCCATCAGCGTAAATATTTACCGCCGTATGCCCGCCGGTGCCTCCGCCGCGGGTGCTGCACAAACCGCCGCAGTTCAAAATGTTTCTGCCGCCCATTCCTCCCGTTGGGGGAGTGGGACTCAAGCCGCACAAAACACCGGCGCGTCCGCTATTCCCCCCGCCTTAAATTCCGTTAATATACAAGCAGAACAACAGGCCGGAAAAGGCTTTTTTATGGCTGCCGGAGTAAGCAGTTTAACCCCGTATGTCAATCAACCGGTGGAGTTAGTTGTACGGTTCTATTATGCCGAGGCTTTTATAGACCAAGCGCCGTATATTCCCCCGTCCGTTAATAATATCTTTATGGAACCGGTAGGCGCACAAACGGAAGGAACCCAAGTTTTACGCGGGCGCATGTACCGCTATGTGGAACAAAAATACGCGCTTTCCGGCGTGAGTGCGGGCAAAGCCGTGATCGGGCCAGCCATGGTAAAATACCGCGCCGGCACAAACAATATGTTTTCCGCCTTTGACCGCCTGTTCGGCGGGGCCGTTGTGAGCGAAGAAAAAGTAGTCCAAACCGACCCCATCACCTTACAAGTGCGCGCAGTGCCCGTTGAGGGCAAACCATCTAGTTTTTATGGGGCCGTAGGCACCGGATTCACTATTGACGCACAGGCGGACCGCACCCAAGTAGAAGCGGGCGAAGCCGTCAATTTGACCATTACCGTACGCGGCCCCAGCAACTTAAAACCCACCGCCGACTTAAAAATGCCACTGGTGCGCGGGTTTAAGGTGTATGATGTGGCCGCTAATTCCACCACCATTCCTACGGCCGACGGCACCCAAAGCGTAAAAACATTCAAAACGGTTTTAGTGCCTGCCGCCGCCGGAATTTATACCATTGACCCAATTGCGTGGACCTATTTTAACCCACGCAACCGGCAATATGTGACGTTGCACACCCAGCCGCTTTCTATTCAAGTTTCGCCGGCTACCCGCCAAAACACAGGCTACAACTTTGCCGAAGGGGCTTTTTCCAATAACGGCATCAAACGTTTAGGGACGGATATACGCTACTTAAAGACCTCCCCTTTTGAACCGGATTGGACCGGACTGGTTGAGATGGGGAAGTCCAAATTTTGGCCGGTTTTATTTTTGCTGGCGCCGTTTTTCTGTTTGTTGGGGGCCACGCTGGGGCAAAAATCACTGCGGGCCAAACGCCCTTTATTAACGGCCCATAACGCCCTTAAAAAAGCAACCACGGAAGAACAAATTTCCGAGGCCGCCTCCGCCTTCTTATTACAACGCTTTAAGCTAAATACCGGCAGTTTACAGCTGCGGGAAATTACGCAAGCCCTGCAACAGCGCGGGGCCACCCAAGCTACTTTACAGGAATTTTTTACCTTGTGGCAACGCTTGGATGCGGCCCGCTTTGCCCCGCAGCAGCTGGGGCAGAACCAAACCCAAGCACTGGCCGCGCAAACGTGGGCTTTACTCAAACAATTAGACGGGGAGGCGCGCTCATGAAAAAATGGATATTGGCGCTGGTAATTAGTATGGGGGTGCCGCTTTTTACTTGGGCACAAAATATAGACCATGCGGAAGAATACTACCGCCAAGGGCGCTTCTCTGCCGCCCTGAGCGCATACGAGGAACAACTGAAAAATGCCCCAAACAACCCATATCTTTACTACAATATAGGTAATTGCTATTTCAAAATGGGCAGTACCGGCTTAGCCATAGCCAATTATTATCGGGCTTTCCGTTTAGACCCGCGGGACGCGGACATCCGCCATAACTTAAACTTGGCGCTGGAATCCGCCGGAGAAAAACTGGTACCCAGCGGGGTGCCGGAAGTATTGCATAAGGCGTACTTCTATTTTTCGGCGGCAGAACTGAAAGGGTTAAGCATGCTGGCATTGGGGGTTGTTTCCGTGCTGGCTTGTATTTGGCTGCTCAAACGCCGCTTAGGCCGCACGGCATTGGGGATGTTGGCCGTTTGGCTGGTGCTTGCCGTCTGGGCGGGCAGTATACAGCGCTTGGAACAAGAAAATTGGGCCGTAGTGGCTGTAGCGTCGGCCGAACTGCGCAGCGGACCGGGGAACAATTTTCCGGTCAGTGCCAATTTGGCACAAGGGCATTTGCTGGTAGTGCAAGATACGCGCAACGCGTGGAAAGAAGTAGTAGTAAAATCACAAGGGTTGCAAGGCTGGATTCCGGCCGACAGCCTAGAAAAAATTTAGCATATTATTAAAGAGGTGTTTATGTTTCTGGAACAAGAAGCGGACGAACTAATTAAAGCCGTAAGCTATGTGAAAGAAAATCTGGCCAAACAGACCGAGGACTTGGCCGCCGAAATTATTAAATGTTTCAAAAACGGCGGAAAAGTAATTTTAATGGGCAACGGCGGCAGCGCGGGGGATGCCCAGCATATAGCCGCGGAGTTTGTGGGCAGATTCAAAAAAGAGCGCCCCTCTCTACCGGCGCTGGCGTTAAATACCAACACTTCCACCTTAACCGCTATTGGCAACGATTACTCTTATGATGTAGTCTTTTCCCGCCAGATTGACGGGTTTGCCAAACAGGGGGATGTGGTTATAGGTATTTCCACTTCCGGCAATAGCCGCAACGTCTATTTGGCGTTGGCGTTGGCCAAACAGAAAGGCTGCTTTACCGCCGCACTGTTAGGTAAGGACGGCGGCACCATTAAAAACATTGTGGATTTACCGCTTGTAGTAAAATGGCCCAACACGCCCCGCGTGCAAGAATGCCATATTTTTATAGGACACAGCGTGTGTGAATTAGTTGACCGCGCTTTTTAACCATTTATGAAAATAGCCGTAGGAAATGACCATGCCGGTTTCCCGTTGAGAGAAACCGTTATCGCTAAGATAAAAGCTCTGGGCCACGAAGTGCTGGATTGCGGAACCACCGTACTCCAGCGGGTGGATTACCCAGATTTTGCCTTCAAAACCGCCGCTTTGGTGGCCGAAGGCAAGGCGGACCGTGCCGTACTCATCTGCGGCAGTGGGATTGGTATGTGCGTAAGCGCCAATAAAATAAAAGGGATTCGCGCCTGCGTCTGCCATGACGACTACTCCGCCCAACAAGGGGTAGAGCACGACAACCTGAATGTGCTTTGTCTGGGGGCAAGAGTAATTGGCCCCAGCGTGGCCGAAACCGTGGTGGAACACTTTTTAGGGGCTACTTTTATGGCGGGAACCCGCCACGAAGAGCGCCTAAACAAGGTTTTGGCTGCCGAAGAAAAAAATTTTAAGTAATCTAAAAAAAGGAATAAAACGATATATGAATACAAAAGAAACACCAATGGCCGAAGGCATCATTCGCGAAGGCCTGATTAAACTGGACGGACTTAACTTTAACACTAAATTTTGGGCTAAAGATGCGTCTTTGTGGAAGCAAGATAAAGAATCTCAGGAATTTATCGTCAAATTCCTCGGGTGGCAAAAAGTATATAACTGGACCTTGGAACGCGCGGAAGATATTTTGGCGTTCGCGGCCGATGTAAAACAAAATTTTAACCATGTGGTAGTGATGGGTATGGGGGGTTCCTCGTTAGCGCCGGAAGTAATCCGCACCGTTTTTGGCAAACAAGCCGGCTACCCTGAACTGATTGTATTAGATACCACCAATGCGGATTGGATTAGCGCCGCCCGCGCCAAAATTGACCCTGCCAAAACGCTGTTCATTTTTGCCAGCAAATCCGGCGGCACGGTAGAACCGTCCTCCCAATACGCTTATTTTAATGATGAAGTCAAAAAAGCCGGTGTAAAAGACGCGGGGCAAAACTTCTGCGCCATTACCGACGCCGGCACCGGTTTGGAAACGTTAGCCAAGAAAAACAACTTCCGCAAAATTTTTATTAACCCTTCCGATATCGGCGGGCGCTTTTCTGCCCTGTCTATGTTTGGTATGGTGCCTGCGGCCTTAATGGGTGTGGACATTGTAAAACTGCTTGAAACCGCCAAAAAAGCGGCCGAAACCTTCGGGCCGGAAGCGGACATGAAAAACAACGCGGCCTTACAGTTGGGTGCCTTTATGGGTGCCAGCTATGCCAACCACTCCAAGGACAAGCTGACCATTTTAACCCCCAAAGAGCTGGCCTCTTTTGGCTTGTGGGCCGAACAGTTGGTGGCGGAATCTACCGGCAAAGAAGGCAAAGGCGTGGTACCCGTGGTGGGCGAAGGAATTGCCTTGCATTTTGACTACCGCGAAGACCGCATTTTTGTACATATCTCCTTGGATACGGAAGACGACAAACGGGTGCGCGGTGTGACGGCGGATTTGGCCGAACGCGGCTACCCCGTTATGACGATTACCATGAATGACGAATACGAACTGGGTGCCCAGTTCCTGCTGTGGGAAATTGCCACCGCAGCGGCGGGAGCCATTATGGCTATCAACCCGTTTGACCAACCCAACGTGCAAGCGGCTAAAACGCTCACCAAACAAATTTTGGGCAAATTGGAATCGCACGAAATCACGGACGAAGAACTCTACAAACCGTTTATGGTTGCCAAAGATTTGGAAGCCGAAGTAAAGGCCGACAACATCGCCCAAGATGTGTTCTCCATTTTGGAAAGCAACGATTATATTGCCATTTTGCCGTATGTGTATCCGTCTGCGGAAGTGGAAAAAGCCTTACTGGCCCTGCGCGATAAAATTTTATCCCGCACCAAACGCGCCGTATTGTTTGGCTATGGCCCGCGCTATTTACACTCCACCGGCCAGCTGCACAAAGGCGACGGCAACAACGGGGTGTTTATTATCCTGTCGGCCGATCCGGAAAACGACATTCAAATTCCGGGCCAGCATTACACCTTCGGGCAATTGTGCGCCGCGCAAGCCTTGGGTGACTTCCGCGCCTTGGAAGAAAAAGGCCGCCGCGTAATTAAAATCCACCTCACGAAACCCGTGTTGGACGCGATTAACAACTTGAGCGCCAAATTCTAACTAAAACCCATAGGAAAGGCGGTCTTAATAGGGCCGCCTTTCCTTTTTTATCCCATGACACAAAAAGTATTTTTGCAAACCTTTGGCTGCCAAATGAATTTAGCCGACTCCGACGAAATGTTTAACCACCTGCGGGCACGCGGTGCCCAAAAGGCCCAAACACCCGAGGAGGCAGACATTATTTTGGTAAACACCTGCACCGTGCGGGAACATGCCGAACACCGCGCCGTATCCTTTTTAGGGCGCCTGGCTAAATGGAAAAAAGAGCGCCCGGGCCGCATTATTATTTTTGCCGGATGCGCGGCCCAACGGTTGGGAAACCAATTAAAAAAAGAATTTCCGTTTTTGGATATTGTAGCCGGAGCCAAAAGCATTGACGATTTTTCCGCCCTGCTGGATAAAAGCGGACTCTTTCCCCCCGCCCAAGAAGTTCTGGCCCCGCAGACGGAAGGATTAACCGGCTATGTGACCATAATGCGCGGGTGCGACTTCCGCTGTACTTACTGCATTGTGCCGTATGTGCGCGGTGGAGTAAAATGCTTGCCGCACGAGCAAATTTTGCAAGAAGCGGCCCAAAAAGCCGCGCAAGGGGCCAAAGAAATTATGCTTTTGGGTCAAACGGTCAATGCGTATCGGGACGGAGAGGTCAGCTTTGCGGATTTATTAAACCGCGTCAGCCAACTATCCGGTGTGGAGCGGGTGCGGTTTATGAGCCCGCATCCGGCCTACATCACGCCGGACTTTTTAGCCGCCGTGCGGGATAACCCCAAAATTGCCAAGCATATCCATTTGCCTATCCAAAGCGGCTCCAGCGCCGTTTTACAGGCCATGAAACGCGGCTACACGCGGGAAATTCTGCTTGAAAAATTAGCCGCCTTAAAGGCGTGCGGCATGACGGTATCCACGGATATTATCGTCGGATTCCCCACGGAAACGGAGCAGGACTTTCAAGACACCCTTACACTGGTGGATAAGGCCCAATTTTTTGCGGCTTATTGCTTTAAGTATTCCCCGCGCCAAGGCACGCCGGCCGCCCAAATGGAACTGCTGTCCGAACAAACACTGGAAGAACGGCTGGATATTTTGTTAAATAAAGTAAGGGATTTAAGCGCACGCGCTTACGCCGCCCAAGTAGGCACGCACCAACAGGTGCTTATGGAAACCGAGAATAAGGGCCGTACCTCTAACATTTTTTGGGTAAAGACCACAAAAAATTATAAAATAGGCAGTGTGGTACCCGTGGAAATTACCCATGCGGACGGCACCCTGTTATTTGCCAAGGAGTAAACATGAACAAGAAAAATTTTTCCGAAAAAAGACGTCACCCCCGTATGCCGGTCATCAGCAATTTGATTGAGCCCGTCAACCTGTTTTACAAAACGCAAGACGGAAAAGAAACCAGCTTGGTGGCCATACTGGCGGATTTATCCGCTTCCGGCATGCGGATGATTAGCTTTTTGGGCGCTCCGCTGGCGGACCATTTTTCCATCAGTCTGCAGTTGCCCGGCACGGATAAAATGGAAATTGATGCCAAACTGGCGTGGGTAAAACAACGCGAAAACGTATACACCATTGGTATTGAGTTTACCAAAATCAATGAAAAATACGCCAAGATGATTAGCGAAATGGCAGACGATTTTAACGATTGCGACACCCGCATTTTGTTAAAACTGCCGGATGTGTGCGTGCCTACCTGCAAATGCTGGCAGATTTGCAACAAAATCCAAAAAGACGAAACTTTATTTGAAAAATAAAACCGTTTGAACGCAAAAGGGCCGAAGGAAAATAAAATTCCTCCGGCCCTTTTTGCTTTATATTTATTAAAATATGTGTATGAAACCCATTGTAATTTGCGGTCCCACCGCCTCCGGCAAGACGGATTTGGCCCTGTTTTTAGCCCGCCAACTGGGCGGAGAAATTATCTCGGCCGACTCCCGCCAAACCTACAAATACTTAACCGCCGGAACCGCCAAACCCGCCGGCCAGTGGCACGCGGGGCGCTATTTGGTGGAGGGAGTCCCTTATCACTTGGTAGATTTTTTGGAGCCGCAAGAAATTTTTAATGCGGGCGCTTTTGTGCAAAAGTCCCAGCAATTATTGCAAGATAATCCGCAAACGCCGTTTATTTTTGCCGGTGGAACAGGCATGTGGCTGCAAGCCTGTTTTGTGGGGATGGACAATTTGCCGCCTTCCACCCCGCAAACCCGCCAACGGTTGGAAGATTTACTGGCCCGCCGCGGCAAAGAAGGGGTACACCGCACATTAGAAGAACTGGACCCCCAAAGTGCGGCGCAAATTCCCATGGGCAATATCCAACGCACCATGCGCGCAGTGGAGCTTTGTTGGCTAACGGGCCAAAAGGCCAGTCAGGTCCGCTCCGGCAAATTCCATGCCCTGCCGGACCCGCAAAAAGCGGCTTTTGTATACTTAAATTGGGCTAAACCCGCACTGGACGAACGCATCCGCCGGCGCACGCAAATTATTTTTGAACCGATGTGTCTGGAAGCAAAAGCACTGCTGGCGCAAGGAGTGCCCCCCGAGGCTCCGGCCCTAAAAAGTTTGGGTTATCCGCAAGCCTTGGCCTATTTGCAAGGCCGCTTAACCGCCGCCGAAGCGCAAGAGCAAATCCGCCTGCTTACCCGCCAATACGCCAAACGCCAGCGCACTTGGTTCAACCGCTACACCAACGCCTTGCGGTTAGATATGCAAGCCGCGCCCGATTTTAACCTGCCCGAACTGGCGGAAAAAATCCTCCGTTTTGCCGGCATATAAGGGTTTATGAATAAAAAAATTCCACCTGACATACCGCTCAGGTGGATAAATAAATTTCTTTTTTATTTTTCCCAATACTGGTCGCCGGACTTGGTCCAGCCTAAAGATTTACAAATTTTAGTGCCGATTGCGTCATTACACCCTTGGCCTGTGGCCACCCAACAAAAGCCTTTGCCGGCATTGGCATCACCGGAATAATCCAACATCACTTCATAATTGTTGCACATTTTACTGCGGTTGGCTGCCGCTACACGGTTGCCTCCGTGCAACAACAAATAACTGGTGCCCGTATTTGCATAAGAAATGGTTGAATTATCCGCCGTGGCGGTGCCGCCGGAAGGCATTTCTATATCTAATTCATCAAATCGGGTAGCATAACGCCCATTGGCTAAATAAAAAGTTTCCTGCGCATTTTTTATACTGCGGGAAAGCGTTATCATTTCTGTATAGCGCGCTTTTGCCACAGCCACCGTATATTGCGGTAGCGCTACCCCAGCCAATATGCCAATAATTAAAACAACCACCAATAATTCTATTAATGTAAAACCTTTCATTTTTATCTCCCGTCTTAAAAGTCCAAAACCATTATATCAAATAAAGAAAGTCTGCGCCGTGGGTGGCAAACTTTATAAAATAAACCTATGGAAAAAGTTATTTTGGTGGGAGCCAGCCTAAAAAATGCACCGCCGGAAGCGGATTCACTGGCAGAATTAAAACGCCTGACCCATACGGCCGGCGGAACCGTATTAAAAACATTTCAAGTACGTCTGCAAGCCTTTAATGCCGCCACGCTTATCGGGCGCGGCAAACTGGAAGAAATGGCCCTAGAAGTACAGGCGCTATCTGCCGACACGGTTATTTTTGATGATGAAATCTCCCCCGCCCAACAAAATAATTTGGAAGAAATTCTCCCCGCCAAAGTGATAGACCGCACCCGCCTGATTTTAGATATTTTTGCCCAGCGCGCCCACACCCAAGAAGGTAAACTGCAAGTGGAGCTGGCCCAATTAAAATATCTCTTGCCCCGCTTAGGCGGCAAAGGTACGGCACTCATGCAACAAAAAGGCGGCATTGGGTTGCGCGGCCCCGGTGAAACCAAGTTGGAGTACGATAAACGCCGTCTGCGCTTGCGCATTAGCAAGCTGGAAAAAGAAATAGACACCGTAAAAGCCGGACGGGAACTGCGCCGCCAACGCCGCAGCCAAATCCCGCTGCCGCAAATTGCGCTGGTAGGCTATACCAACGCCGGGAAAAGCACCCTCTTAAACGCGCTGACCCACACCCAAAGCGTATACGCGGATGATAAACTTTTTGCCACGCTAGACCCCACCACCCGCCGCGTGCGTATGCCCAGCGGCGGGGATATGCTGTTTACGGATACGGTGGGATTCATCCAAAAATTACCTCACAGTTTAGTCACGTCTTTCCGCGCCACGCTGGAAGAAACCGCCTTTGCGGATGTAATTTTACACATTCAGGATGCGTCTTCCGATAAGCGCACCGCACAGGCACAAACCGTCCGCCGGATTATTACGGATTTACAGGCCCAGCATATTCCGGTCATAGATGTTTTTAATAAGGCGGATTTACTTTCCCCCGCGCGGGCGGAATTGTTGCGCGCCCAAAACCCCGCTGCCGTATTTATCAGCGCCGCCAACGGGGGGCACTTGCAAACTTTACTGCGCCGTGTGGAACAGGCCATCAGCTATAAATGGCAAGTCCGCACGCTTACGTTGCGCGCGGACCAATTAAATAAACTCGGTGCCATTTATGAAAAATCACTGGTTATCCGGCAAACCCCGCAGGCAGACGGCGGCTTACAATTAACCGTCATGGCTACGGTAGGGAACTACCAAAGTTTACAAAAACACCTTAATTAGCTTGGGCGTTATCCAAGGTTTTAATAATGCGGGTGAATTTTTCGTTTGTCAGCTCGGCCGCTTGTGGAACCGCCCCGACCGAAAAAACCCCTTGCACATGGCTGCGGATAAATGCCGTCACCGCACTGGTAAACCCCGTAAACACAAAATACGCATCCGCATTTTGTAAGGTGGATAGAGCCTTGCCGTCGGCATCCTTAAATTGCATACGGTTGCCCTTGCCGGTAAAAGACATAGACACCACCCCCACCAACTGTCCGTCCGCCGTAAACACGCCGCCGCCGGAATTGCCTTGCCGCACCCCAAAATCGGTAGATACAAAATGCTGGAGTTCGCTGATAAAATACGCCTGTCCGCTGGCATTATATAACCACGACACCCCGCCGTTTTCCACCCGAGGAACCGCTATCGGGGCCGTCAGGCGGGCCGATACGGCGGCATCAAATGTAAGCAGCCGCGGGCGCATGGCGTTCCATTGGGCGCGGGCCTCCGGATATACGTCCAGTTGTTTTTCAAACTGCGCCCGAGAAAAACGCTTTCCCCCGCGCGGAGCAAAAAAAGCCCAATCCCCCTCTTGCGGGGCTAGACGGATTAATGCCACATCAAAACTGCTGCTGCGGTTTTGGCGCGGATTATACCCCGAAAAAATAAACACATTTTTCTTTTGCGCCCCACTGCGCACGCGCGCTTGGGCGGCCAAATCATCTTGAGGAGAGGAAACTACATCTACCTGTATGGTGCAATTTTGGTTATTGCGGCAAAAATCATACACACAATGCGCCGCCGTAAGCAGCCAATTTGGCGTAATACGCACCGCCTGACACTGCGCGCTCATCAGTTTTTCGGAAGACGTTTCGTCCCCCCATACGGTAATGGCTTTTTGGACCAAAAACGCATCTTCATTCACGGCAATATCCGCCTGTGCCTGCGCCAAGGCGGCACACAAAACACACAAAAAGGTTAAAATATAATATTTTATTTTCATACTTACAGTGTATATAAAAAATGTAAAAAATACCACTTTATCCGCATAAGAACCCAACCGAACCCCCAAAATTTAATATAATGATTTATATGACTATTACCCTGCTAATTTTAATCAGCTATTTTCTGGGAGCCGTACCGACCGGCTACCTGATTGCCAAAAAAACCATGGGCATAGACATCCGTGAACACGGCTCCGGCAACCCCGGTGCCGCCAATGTGTACCGCACCGTAGGCAAATGGGCCGGCGTCAGCACGTTTTTGGTAGATGCCTTAAAAGGGTTTATTCCCGTTTGTGCGGCCTTAAAACTCTGTGCCGACCACCCGTACCGCTATTGGGTGGCTATTGCGTGCGGCACGATTGCCATTTTGGGCCACATGTGGACGATTTATCTTAAATTCCGCGGCGGCAAAGGGGTAGCTACCTCGGCCGGCGTATTTGCGGCTTTACTGCCCATTCCCACCGCTATTGCGTTTGGCGTATTTGTAATTTGCGTGGCCTTGTGGGGGCGCATTTCTATTGGCTCCATTTTTGCGTGTGTGGCGTTGCCTATTGCCAGCTTTTTTATCGGCAAGCACCCCATGGGCGTAAACGTCATGGTGACGGCCATTTCCCTTTTGGTTATTTACAAGCATGTACCTAACATTAAGCGCCTGTTGGCTCATAAAGAGCTAAAGTTTGAAGACGGCGCCAAAAAGAGAAAAGAAAATGTCCATCCATAATATTACCGTTTTTGGCGCGGGGATTTGGGGCAGTGTAATTGCCCAACATTTAGCTAAGAAAGGCTACCGCGTATCTTTGTGGGAATATTCAGAACCGCTGCTTAATGTATTAAAAACCAGCGGCACCCACCCGAATATCCCTAACTTCAAACTGCACGACAACATCCGCCTGACCGGAGATGTTGCCGAGGCCGTGAAAGATACGGATATGCTGGTATTTGTGATTTCCTCTAAAGCTATCCGCGCGTTCTGCCGGGAACAATTAAAACCGCTCCTGAGCGGCAAAGTGATTCCCGTGGTCAGTGCGTCCAAAGGGATTGAAGACAAATCTTTCAAAACGATTTGCGAAATTGTAGAAGAAGAACTTCCCCAATTAAAAGGAAAAGCCTTGGCTTTTAGCGGCCCCAGTTTTGCCTTGGAAGTAGCGCAAAACGTGCCCACCAAAATTATGTTGGCCGGTACGGACGACGTTTTAACCGCGCAAATTGCGCAAGTATTTAACGGGGACCCTATTATTGTAGTACCCGCCAAAGACCGCCGCGGGGTGGAATACGGCGGCGGCATTAAAAATGTGTTAGCCATTGGCTGCGGGGTGATTGACGGCATTGGTGACGGTGCCAACGCCAAAGCTGCCCTCATTACGCAAGCCTTGGCGGAAATGAACGACATTACCGTCAGCCAAGGGGGCGCGGCCAACACCGTTTACAGTTTAGCCGGCTTCGGAGATGCCATTTTAACGGGCATGTCCGCCATTTCCCGCAACCGCCGCTTGGGCGAAAAGCTGGGTGCCGGCCTAACGCTGGAAGAAGCCAAAAAAGAAGTAGGCACCATTGCCGAGGGTGTAAATACCGTGCAAAGCGTGTATGATATTGCCCGTAAAAACCATTTGCAAACCCCCATTATAGATGCTATTTGGCAAATTGTTTGCCAAGGCCAAAAACCCCATGTATTATTACATGCCATGGGTTTTACCAATCGGGGCAATAAATAGGAAGGAACGATTGTTATGAATAAAGATGATGTGATACGCCATTTAACCCGCCACGTATTAGACAAAAAACAGGCTAAAACGTCGGTAGATCAAGTATTTGAAATTATTAAACACGGCCTAAAAAGAGATGGCAAAGTAGTTATTAGCAATTTTGGCTCTTTCCATTTGAAAATGGCCCGTCCGGTCACGCGCCATAACCCCAAAACGGGCGAAAAGGTCCATGTGCCCGCCAAGCAAAAAGTGCGGTTTAAGCCGTCCGAAAATCTGCTTAAATAACTATTTTCCGTCTGCGTTATATATATGAAAAACCTCGGGTTTATGCCCGAGGTTTTTTATATCCGCAAAAAACGCTATCTTTCGTTGGCGCCTAACATTAGCATTAGGGCCGCCCAAACAGTTCCACATCCGGCGCCCCACGTCCACAACAGGCGCGCCAAAACGCTTTGCCATGTATAGGGGGCTTGGAGCCACAAATGCACCAGCGAGCTCACCAACATAATCCCCGCGCCCGCCGCCAACACACCTGCCGCCGCGGTGGCCGCTTTTTGGGGAAAAACGCGCAAAAAAGGAACACATATAAACAGCGCAAAGAACCAAACCAGCCACACCAATACGGCAGACGGAATAAAAAGCCATAAGGACATCTGCCCGGATAAAACTCCGTTCCAAAGCCAAAAATACAGTTTTACAGGCAGTTTTAACAGGGTAAGGCCCCAATTCCACCCCACCCATACCAAAATGGCCCAAGACAATACAGACAGTAAAACTAAGCACCATTTTTGACGGAGCGCCGCTTGCAGATTCTTCATAGCTTTATAAAACTTGTTTCAATTTTACAGGTAAATTCTGTTTAGCTACGCTTTTGGCGCTATGGGTGTTTATTTTTTTATCCAATCCAAAGATATTTACCCGATATAACACCACTAATTGCCCGTCTTTGGTTTGCACGTCCTCAATTTCAAACACTTTATCCGGCAAGTTGCTGTCGGACTCCAACACCACGACCATTTGTTTGTTAAAATCTACCTGCGGATATTCCCCGCGGGCGGATTGTTTGAATTTTTTATAATCGGCGGTACTCTTGATAACACGCGCTTTGACAGGCGCATTAATCATGGTAATTTTGCTTTCTTCGCCCGCCGCAGCAGGGGCCGGCTGAACGCCCGTGGAAACCACACTGGCCCCGTCCGGCAAAGTGACGGAGGTGGTTTTTACCGGCCGTTCTTCTTCGCTTGGGTCCGTCATACGCAAAACAATGCCCGTCATGCCTTCCACCTTAATTTTAGAAAGTTGGGAAGAAATCGCCGCCGAATCTACATATTCCGGCTCTTTTACTTCCACCACACCTTCCGCCGCAGAGGCGCCTTTCATATCCACCACCTGCACGCTTGCCCCCGCGGGCGCAAGGGGCATGGGTTCGGCTTCCTCCAACGCGGCAGAAGCGCCGGCACGCGCGATAAAATACATTATCAGCATCCCCAGCGCAAATACTGCCACAAAAGAAAGCCCCAAAAGCACGGTTTTTTTGTTCATATTATTTCTTCTCGTATTTGGCTACAATCACGGAGCGCAAACCGCCGCGCGGCGTAAACGTACCCGTGACGGTGGCCTTTTTGGGGTGGCAGGCTTTTACCACGTCGTCCAAAATTTTATTGGCAATATTTTCCATAAAAATACCCATATCGCGGTATTCCAACAAATAATACTTCAGGGATTTTAATTCCAAGCACAATTCGTCCGGAATATATTCAATGGTAATCACCCCAAAATCCGGCAGACCGGTTTTCGGGCAGACAGAAGTAAATTCCGGCAGTTCAATTTTAATATCATAATCGCGTTTATACTGGTTCGGCCAGCATTGGATTTGCGGCAATACGGCATCCGCGTTTTTCCGCGCATGGGCGGTAGTATAACCAAAATCAATATCGTTCGTCATTTTATTTTTAATAACCTCACTGAATTAAAAAATACCAAAGCGGCTCCGCCCAACAGGCCCGCGGGTATCACATACCACGCCAGTGGTTCCCGTGCCACAAAAAGAACGTATGCCGCCAGCGCGCCACCCGCTAAAAAGGATAATACCAAATTAGCCGTCACCGCGCGACGCATTTTTTTATGTAATGCAAATAAATCCGTAATGGCGGATAAATCCCCCCGCTTAATAATAATATCCACCCAATTATTATATACGTTGCGGCCCGAAAAGAACACCACGCTCACGTCCGAACGCAACAAGGCAATAATATCGTTAAAACCGTCCCCCACCATGGCCACCTTTTGGCCCAAAGCACGCAAGTTGCTTACAATTTCCGCCTTGGTTTGCGGGAGTACATTAAAATTCATTTTTTCTATGCCCGCCGCGCGCGCCACCGCCCCCACGGAATCTTCATTATCGCCGGAAACAACAATCACTTCTTTTTTCCGGCCCTGCAGGAAAGAAACCATTTCCGCCGCGTTGGGGCGCAACGTATCAGACAGCACAAAATAGCCCAAAAAACGGTTATTTTTGGCCACGCAAATTAGCGGATTTTGCCGCGAAGATTCTTCCACCTGCGTTTGTATACCTTGTTCCAATAGCCAGCTTTCCCGTCCGCAAATAATCTTATCCCGCCCGCAATCCGCCACAACCCCCATACCGGACAGTACCTCCACACTGGTTAATTTGCGGGCGCGGATTTTATGCTGGCGCACATACAAATTGACTGCTTTGGCAAAAGGGCCGTCCACCTGTTGTTCCGCCGTGGCGGCCGCCTCCAACAACTGTTTTAAGGCCACCCCTTGCGGTGTAAACACCCCGCTGACGCGCAATTCCCCGTACGTTAGTGTACCGGTTTTATCAAAAAACAAAGTGCCGGCCGAGGCCAGCTGCTGCAAAGCATCCGTATTTTGTAATACAATTTGGTGGTTGCGCGCACCGACTCGGGCAAAAAATTCCGCCAGCCAAACCGAAAAAACCAAAGCGGGCGAACACGCAAAAGCCAACACGATCAAAAACACCCCTATATAATGTGCCCAATCCGGCTGAGCCGCCGTATATAACGCCCACCCATAGGCAGCCCCCGCCAAAACCACAGCACACGGCAAAAGCCACCGGCTGGCTTTATCCAGCGGGCTGGCAGCGGGAGCGCGGTTCACCTCGCTGTTTTTAATAGCGTCTACAATGCCCATCACCGCGGAGCGGTTTAATAATCCGGTGACGGTAATATATAATTCGTCTGTTTTATTTAAGGTTCCGGCAAATACACGGCTGCCTTTCTTTTTGGAAGCCGGCAACATATTGCCCGTAATCAGGCTTTCATTAACGGCACTGCTCCCCTTGTACACCACGCCGTCACACGGGATGCGCTCTCCGGCGCGCACTAAAATCAAATCATTCTCGGCCAATTCCCGCGCAAATACTTTATACTGTTTCCGCTCCCGCAATACACGGGCGGATTTAGGTAAAAAATCGTCTAATTTTTTAATAAAAACATGGGTGCGTTCCCGCTTTAACACTTCCCGCCGCATCACCCACAAGGCCACCACCGTAAGCAAGGCTCCTTCCCCATATAAATTTGCCGGTAGACCAACAATAGGGTGGGCCGTAAAAGTTTTAAGCAGAGAATACGCAAATGCGGCAGAAAGGGATACGCTCACCAAACACGCAAAGCTGATATGGCCGCAAGCGGCATCCTGCAATGCTGAACGGTGAAAAATATCCGCACAGAACAAATACACACACAAGGAAAGAATAAAAATGCCCGTACCGGCATAATCGCCCGCCACGGCAAACAAAATAAGCCCGCATAAAACTACGGCTACTGCCAGCCGGCTGGTATAGGAGCCGGACGAAATGGCAAACGCCGCAGAACGGACGGGAGAAAGGCTCGTCATAAAAATTTTTACAGGAAACGGCGCGCCACAATAGCCTTACGGCCGGCATCTGTGCGCATCATTCTCATTTTATAATCGTATTTAGCGGCGTTAGACGGGTCCAACTTACGGGCCACCAAATAGTTTGCCACGGCCCCTTGCGGGTCTTCCAGCGCCAACATATCACCCATCAGGTCGTATGCGGGCACATATTTACTGGCAAGCTCTTTGGTTTTGGCTAGCATACCCAAGGCCGCATCCGTTTCGCCCCGCTGGAACAATAGTTCCCCCATATAATAATAGGCCAGTGCATAAGTGGGTTTTAAGCGGGCGGCTTGTTCAAAATCGTCCATGGCGTTGGCATAGTATTTCATTTTGGCAAATGCGCGGCCGCGTTCCAAAAGCGCACGGGCAGACGGCCCCTGTAAGCGCAGTAGGGTGGTATAATCCGCCACGGCGGCTTCATAATCGCCCAAAGCAAAATAAGCCAACCCGCGGTTTAAGAAAAACATCGGGTAATCCTGCCGGATATTATACGCCTTGGCAAAGCTGGTCAGGGATTCCGTCACACGGCCTTGCTGATAATAGGCAATCCCCAAGTTCATCCACGCCATAAAATATTTGGGGCGGATATTGGTGGCACGCTGTAAATAGTACACCGCGTCCGAATAGCGGCCCATATCCAGTAGTAGCGCGCCTAAATTGTTGTACGTTTCCGGCACATTGGGGGCGCCTTCCAACGCTTTTACATAATCTTGCTCGGCCAGTTTTTGGTTTTTCAGGCGTTCCCGTGCGGATTTGGTTTTCAGCCGTTCAAACAACACCCCACGGTTGGTACGCGCGGCAATATGTTTGGGGTTCTGTTTTAATACCGCCGTATATAACTGGATGGCTTTGGTAAATTCGCCTTTATCGCTAGCCAGTTGGGCCTGCTTAAAAAGTTTATCTTGCTTGCTTGTGCAAGCGGCTAATAACAATACGGAAACGGCCAAAACTAAACATTTTTTCATTTTTCCTCCTGCGTTTTTTTAGCCGGCTTTAGCAATGCCACCGCCAGCAAAACACCGCCTATGGTAATGAAAGAATCCGCCACGTTAAAAACGGGCCAAACCCTAAAATCCAAAAAATCCACCACAAAGCCTAATGTTATTCTATCATAAAGATTGCCCAACGCTCCGGCAAAAATACACAAAGCCCCCCATTTAACCAAAGGGCCGTTCGCCGCAAGCTCCTTCCAACTGTATGCCAAATACGCCAACACCGCTACCATCACCCCAATAAGCAGTAAGTTGCCGTTTTGCATAAGTCCAAAGGCCATGCCGGTATTTTCCACATAGTGCAACCTAAAATACGGGAAGAACTCCACATCCCGCATTTGCAAATAAGCCAACGCCCACACTTTGCTGGCGCGGTCCAGCGCGATAATAAGCGCGCCAAAAATCCACACGGCCTTATTAGCCGTTAACCAGTTTTTCAGCGCGCTTAATGCGTTAGACACCGGCGGGCTCCTCGGCGGGGACGGTTAAACCCTCCCGCTCCAATACGGCGGCGCAACGGGCGCACAAATCCGTATGTTTGGGGTCCGCGCCAATATCCTCTTTCCACTGCCAGCAACGCGGGCATTTGCTGCCGGACGCATGGACGGCTTCAATCGTCAATTCGTCGGCTCCGTCTTGCACATCCACCGCCGACACAATGGCAATTTCCGGCCACAGGGCTTTTGTTGCCTGCAAAAATTGTTTCATTTCCGGACTGGAAGTTTTGAAAATCACTTTGGCTTCCAACGACGCTCCAATTACACCTTTCTGGCGGGCGGTTTCCAGCTCTTTTTGCACTAAGTCGCGCACGTCGCGAATTTTATTCCACTTTTCTTCCAATTTTACATTGGGAACCATGGACGAATTGCACGGCATATCGGACAGGAAAATGCTGGGCGGCAAACCGGCCCCCGCTTTGGTTTTAAGCAATACCTGCCACGCTTCTTCCGCCGTGAACGAAAGCACCGGCGCCATCAGTTGTAGCAAGGTTTGCACAATTTCCGCCAAAGCCGTTTGCGCACTGCGGCGGGAATGGGCACTGGCACCCAACGTATACAAGCGGTCTTTGGACGCATCCAACATAAAGGAGGACAAATCCAAAATGCAGAAGTTAGCCACCGCGCGCATAGCTTGGCGGAAATTAAAGGTTTCGTAGCCTTTGCGCACTTCTTGAATTAAAGAATCCAAACGGCCGAGCATATATTGGTCCATTTCCGTCATATCGGCCGGAGCCACGCGGTGTTGGGCGGGGTCGTAATCAAACAAGTTGCCCAGCGCATAGCGGATGGTATTACGCAACTTGCGGTAAGTATCCACCGGCCCGCCTAAAATTTCATCGGAAATGCGCACGTCTTCCTGATAGTCGGACAGTGCCACCCACAGGCGCAAAATATCCGCACCGAATTTGCCGATAACATCTTCCGGCGCCACGCTGTTTCCTAACGATTTGTGCATAGGGCGGCCGTTTTGGTCCAGCACCATCCCGTGCGTGACAATGTTTTTGAAAGGCGCGACGCCTTCCAAGGTGAACGAAGGGATATAAGAGCTTTGGAACCAGCCGCGGTGTTGGTCGGAGCCTTCGGAATATACATCCGCCGGAAAATCCAGCCCGCGGTCTTTCAATACCGCCGCCCAAGATACGCCGGAATCCAACCACACATCCAAAATATCCGTTTCTTTGCGGAAGTCTTGGCAGCCACATTCGCAAGTGTACCCTTGCGGCATTAATTTTTCCACAGGGTCCGTGAACCAAAAATCGGAACCTTCTTTCATGGCGCGATCTTTAATAAAGGTAAACAGGTTATGGTCTGTTTGAGCCTTGCCGCATTTTTTGCAATACAAAATGGTGACGGGCGTGCCCCAGAAGCGCTGGCGCGACAAACACCAATCCGGACGCAAGCCAATCATAGCGCGCATGCGTTCTTCGCCGCCGGCCGGATAGAATTTTACATCTTTTAAGCCGTCCTGCAGTTTTTGGCGCAGGCCGTCTTTATCAATGCTCATAAACCATTGTTCCGTAGCGCGGAAGATAATGGGGTTATGGCAGCGCCAGCAGTGCGGGTAGCTGTGCGTGATTTTTTGTTCTTTAATCAGCGCGCCGAGTTCGTCCAGCTTTTGCACCATTTTGGGGTTGGCTTCAAAAACGTGCATTCCTTCAAAAATGCCGGCATCTTTGGTATAGCACCCTTTTTCGTCCACCGGACAGAAAACATCCAGCCCCCATTGTTTACCGGCGCGGAAGTCGTCCTCCCCATGACCGGGGGCAATATGCACAATACCCACCCCAGCGTCCATGGTCACAAAGTCCGTCCAGATGATGGGGTTTTCCTTACCGGAAAGCGGGTGTTTGTAGGTGAGGCCCACCAGTTTGGCACCGGAAACTTTGCCGGCTTGGGTCACATCCACTCCGGTATTTTTTACAAATTCTTCGGCCAGCTTTTCGGCCACAATGTAGTATTCGCCCGTTTTGGAGTCTTTCAAAATGGCGTAGTCTTCCGTATTGGAAACCGCCGCCGCCATGTTGGACGGAATCGTCCACGGCGTAGTGGTCCACACCGCTAAAGATACCGGTTTGGAAAAATCCAACTCGCCAAACACTTCCGCCGTAGGGCGCGCCAAACGGAAGCGCAAATAAATAGAGGTAGATTCCACATCTTTATACTCGGTTTCCGCATCTGCCAACGCCGTTTCACAATGGGGGCACCAAGTAATAGTTTTTTGGCCTTTATAAACGTAGCCTTTTTCAATCAAATCCAAAAACACGCCAATCGTAATGCCTTCGTAGCGGGGGGACATGGTCAGATAGGGGTTATCCCAATCCGCCTGTACGCCCAAACGCTTAAACCCTTGCCGTTGGATATCAATAAATTTGGCAGCAAATTCACGCGCTTTTTTGCGGAAAGCGGGCACATCCGTAATGTGTTTTTTATCTTGTTTTAATTCTTTAAGCAGTGCCTGTTCAATTGGCAGGCCATGGCAGTCCCACCCCGGCACATAAGGCGTATAACAGCCCATTAATGCCCTGCTTTTAAGCATAATATCCTTAATGGTTTTATCCAATGCGTGCCCAATATGTATTTTACCGTTGGCATAGGGCGGGCCATCGTGCAGAATAAAGTGGCGGCCGGCTTCGTTCTTTTTAAGCATAGCCTGATAAAGGTCCAATTTCTTCCAAAAATCTAAAATAAGCGGCTCTTTTTGCACCAACCCCGCACGCATAGGAAAATCCGTCTGCGGTAAAAGTACCGTGGCGGAATATTTGTTTTTACTGTTTTTTGCCATGATAAAAATTCACTCCGTATATATATTAAGGATATTTATATTATAGAAAATTTGAGGGATATAGAACCGTTCTTTGCCTATTAATTTTGCGAGTCCGTTTGCTTGTGTAAATATTCGTGCAGTTTGGAAATCGTTTCCCGACTGACGGTATGCTCCATTTTGCAGGCATCAATATCGGCCGTGCGCGCGCTAACGCCAATCACTTCGCGCAAAAAGCGGCTTAAAATAGCGTGGCGGCGTTTGACGTCCTCGGCCGCGGCGCGCCCTTTGGGGGTCAGCTCCACGCCCCGGTACGGCTCGTGCATTAAAAAGCCCATTTTAACCAAAGCGGCCACCGCGCCCGTCACGCTGGGGGTTTTTACGCCCAACATATCCCGTATATCCGTAATGCGGGCACGGCCGTTTTCGTTAGCCACCAACAAAACGGCTTCCAAATAGTCTTCCATATTGGACGATAATTCCTGCACCATACAAATACCCCCGAAAGTTAAGTTATGCTAACTTGTATTATGGCAAAAATCCCCCCGCCGCGGCAAGCACTTGCACTTGGGCAAATTGTTGTTATAATAGAAGTATCCCATTTAGGAGGACACTATGGACACGAACGCTTATACCGCGCAGTTTTTAGAAAATCTAATTCAAAAAGACCCCGCCCAACGGGTATTTCATCAAGCCGTGCAAGAAGTAGTTTCCACCCTCACGCCTGTTTTACAACAAAACCCCAAATATATTAAAGAGCGCATTTTGGAACGCATTGTAGAACCGGAACGCACCATTATCTTCCGCGTGCCGTGGCAAGATGATAAGGGCGAAATTCACGTCAACCGCGGTTTCCGTGTGCAATACAACAGTGCCTTAGGGCCGTATAAAGGCGGCATGCGTTTCCACGCCACCGTCAACCAAGACGTGCTGAAGTTTTTAGGCTTTGAACAAGTTTTCAAAAATAGTTTAACCACGCTTCCGCTGGGCGGCGGCAAAGGCGGCAGTGATTTTGATACCCGCGGCAAAACAGACAGTGAAGTTATGCGTTTTTGCCATTCTTTTATTAACGAACTTTACCACCATATCGGCTATCATACCGATATCCCCGCCGGAGATTTAGGCTGCGGCGCGCGGGAAATTGGCTATATGTTTGGCCAGTATAAAAAGCTGACGAACGATTTTACCGGTGCGTTTACAGGCAAAAAACCCAACTGGGGCGGCAGCCTTTTGCGGCCGGAAGCCACCGGCTACGGGGTGGCGTATTTTGCGCAAGAAATGTTGCGCCACAAAGGCGATAGTTTAGCGGGCAAAACGTGCATTATATCCGGCGCGGGCAACGTGGGCATTTACACCATGGAAAAACTGACCCAACTGGGGGCCAAAGTGGTGGGATTCATGGATTACGACGGCAGTATCTACGACGAACACGGCATAGACGAAGAACGCTTGGCGTACATGAAAGAGTTGGTATTTGTGCGCCGCGGAAGTTTGAAAGATTACGACAAAAAATTCCACGGGGCGCACTTTAGGGCCGGCAAAAAAACATGGGATATTCCGTGTGATTACGCCTTCCCCACCGCGTGTGAAAACGAACTGGACGGACAGGATGCCCAACAGCTTATTGCTAACGGCTGTAAAGGCGTTTGCGAAGGCTCCAATATGCCGTGTACGCCGGAAGCGATAGAGCGCATTAAAGCGGCCAAACTTTTATATTCCCCCGGCAAAGCCTCCAACGCGGGCGGGGTGGCCGTTTCCGGTTTGGAAATGACCCAAAACAGTATGCGTATATATTGGACCCGCGAAGAAGTGGAAAAATACCTCCAGCGCATTATGAACAGTATTCACCAAAACTGTTTGGAAGCCGCCGCCATGTACGGTATGACCGGTGATTATATGGCCGGAGCCAACATCTTTGGCTTCAAAAAAGTGGCAGATGCCATGATTGACCAAGGCTTAGTGTAAAACGGCCTAACCTCGCAAATTTAAGCCCCGCACACTATTTAGCGTGCGGGGCTTTTTGCGGCAGAAAAAACCGTCCATTAAAAATTCCCGCCGGATTTTAGGCGCAAATAAAAAACCCGCGCCCCCAAAAGGGAACACGGGCCACAAACAACCGATACCCCAGATTCTGTCAACCCTTGCGGGCTGTGATAACCATTACTCTAAGCGGCCTACTTGGTCACGAACGCGGGCAGCGTGTGGACCGGCTTGGCCTTGCTCCATGCGGGGTTTACCGTGCCATAGCCGTTGCCGGCTATGCGGCGGGCTCTTACCCCGCCATTTCACCCTTACCCTTGCGGGCGGTATACTTTCTGTTGCACTTTCCGTCCAGCGGGGATATGGCCCCGCCGTCCCGCCTTTTCAAGCGGCGCACTGCCTTGTGGAGTCCGGAAGTTCCTCCCCCTTGAGCCGCAATTGGCTGGGGGCGGTTATCTGGGTTGTTTGTAAATCTTAAAAATTTTACCAAATGCCGCGCACAATTAAAAGCCGCCGAATAAATCCGGCTGCTTGGGCCCTTTGTTTTTTTTGGCGGGCGGGCGCGTTTCCTGCCGCTCCACCGGTTTTACTTCCACCCCGTTTACGCTATTATCCGGCGCAGACGGAGTTAAAATTTCTTCATCTTGCGGTAAGTGGACAATCGGGTTGAACCCCAACGACTGTTTGGCATCCATGGCCTTATTCGCCAGCGCATCCGGCGCTTTGTTTAAGTGGCGCAAAACGTGTTGGATATGGATAGTAAACCGCGCCGCTAACTTGCGTATAACCGCCATGCGGGCCGCCAAATCCGGATGTTTTATTTTATATTCGCCCAAATACTGCTTAACCAGTAATAAAGAATCGGACTGGATAAATAATTCCGTGGCCCCCAATTCCCCCGCTTTTATCAGGGCTAATTTTAAGGCGGTGTATTCTGCCTGATTATTCGTACAATGAGGCATAAAATGCCCCTCTTGCGCTAAAATTTTCCCCTCCGTATTGCAAATTACATACGCCGCCGCACCAAGCCCCGGATTGCCGCGGCTGCCGCCGTCTATACTTATCTTTATTTTCATACGTTATATTTTAGCAAATATACAAAAAAATGCGCCGGATACCGCTATATTATCGTATAATAAAAAAGTTATTTATTTTAATAAAAAAGGCAAACACTTATGCTTAAATTCAAAAAAAGAAAATTATTAAAACTCAAATTAAAATGGGGCCTTTTGCCGGCAGTACTCTGTGCGATTGCGGCTGGCATTGTGTGCGGATTGTTTTTCCCGCCATGGCTGACCCGCATATTTATTACTATTAACGGCATTTTTGGCAATTTTTTAGGGTTTATTATCCCGCTGCTTATTGTGGGTTTGGTGGCACCGGGGATTGCGGAACTGGGCCGCAGTGCGGGTAAAATGCTGCTTATTACCACCGTTTTGGCCTATGGGTTTACCTTGGCTGCGGGATTTTTTAGCTATGGGGTAGCGGACCTTACTTACCCGTGGATTATTACCGCCGCGGACCGTATTACTTCCTTTGGGCAAGCGGTGGCGTTAAAACCGTACTTTACAATTGCCATGCCCCCATTAATGGACGTAATGACCGCCTTGGTATTAGCATTTACCTTAGGGTTGGGAATGGCGGTAATTAACGGCAGCCGCCTGAAAGGGGCTATGCAGGATTTTAGGGATATTATAGACCATGTGATTGTGGCAGTAATTATTCCGCTCTTGCCGTTGTATATTTTCGGCATTTTTTTGAATATGACGGTTGGAGGGCAAGTGGCTACGGTGCTGGGCGTATTTGCCAAAATTATCGTGCTGATTTTTGCCATTACCGCCGTAATGCTGGTGTTGCAATTTACGCTGGCTGGGTTGGTGGCGCACAAAAATCCGTTTGCTATGCTTAAAACCATGATGGTTTCCTACATGACGGCTTTGGGCACGCAATCTTCCGCCGCCACCATTCCCGTTAACTTAAAACAGGTGGAAAAATTGGGCGTGCAAAAAGAAATTGCCGGCTTTGTAGTGCCCTTGTGCGCCACCATTCACTTATCCGGCAGTACCATGAAGATTGTGGCGTGTTCCATGGCCATTTTTTTAATGCTGGGCCGCCCGTTGGATTTCACCCAATATGCCGGATTTATTTTTATGCTGGGGATAACCATGGTAGCCGCCCCCGGAGTCCCCGGTGGGGCCATTATGGCGGCACTGGGCATTTTGCAAAGTATGCTGGGGTTTGGGGAAGCGGAACTGGGGCTAATGATTGCCCTGTATATTGCCATGGACTCCTTTGGCACGGCTTGCAATGTGACGGGTGACGGCGCGATTGCCGTATTGGTAAACAAAATTTACGCCCGCCACCCCGTTCTGCCGGCGGATATTCCTCCGCAGGAAACCACCGGCAACCCGCAAGGCCTGCATATTGGATAAGGGCTGACTTTCCTATCACAACTAAAAACACCCCCAGCACGCATTTCTACCGGCTGGGGGATTATTTTTTATAAATTTCCAAAATGTTTTATTGAGCATCTTCCAACGGTTTGGGCGGCAGCGTGTCCGGCACCGGAGAAGAAAGCGGAATGGTAAACCAGAAAGTAGCCCCTTGGCCCAATCCGGCACTTTCCACCCCAATGGCGCCGTTGTGCGCGTTTACAATTTCCTGCGCGATAGAAAGCCCCAAACCCCACCCCTGTTTTTTTACATTGCGGTCGTTACCCGCCTGATGGAATTTTTGAAAGATTTTTTCTTTTTCCCCATGGGAAATACCGGGGCCGTTATCAGACACGGCAAAAAACAAATTTTCATTCTGCGTGTAATAGCGCAATTCCACCCGCCCGCCGGTGGGAGCAAATTTAATGGAATTGCCCAACAAATTATTTATCACTTGCGAAATGCGGAAGCGGTCCGCATACACGGTAATTTCTTCCGGAAATTCATACGTCTGCAAAAAGATACCTTTTTTCTGCGCGTTGACCGCCTGCAAGGCCACCACATCCGTCACCAGCGCATTAAACACAAAATTCTTAAAATCCATTTTGAATTTGCCGGATTCTATCATGGAAATATCCATCAAATCCGCCATCAGCAGGTTCATATTGTCCGTAGCTTTAATAATGTTATTAAGGGCAATTTGGTCGTTATTACCCGCACCGCCTTGCGGGTTATCCATCATCAGCACAGACGTAAACCCTTGAATGGAAGATAGCGGCTGGCGCAAATCGTGCGCTACAATAGACATAAATTTACTGCGGATGTCATTTAAGCGGCTGAGTTCCTGATTGGAAAGACGCAGTTTTTCCACCATACCTTCCAAAATATTCACTTTACCGGAAAGTTGCTGCTGCAAAGAGGCAATTTGCTGTTGGTAATTGTGTTCCGCCTTCATAATGGTACGGCTCATTTTTTTAAGCACAAATTTGCGCGTTATCCAATATGTAAGTAAAGAAAGCGACGCCGCCACCAACAACGAGTAAGAAACAAACATTTCAAACATACTCATAAGGTTATACCTCTCAATCTATTGTTTCGCCTAAAACTTCTTCCAAACGGGCGCGGGAAACGGCCCCTTCCCGTATTAAATGCGCCGGAGTTTGCGCCAAATTAATTACACTGGACGCCACCGGAGAAAGCGTACCGCCTAAAAAAATGTAGTCCGCTTTGCCGTCAAACGTTTGCAGAATATCCTTTTCCTGCGTGAGCGTAGGCTGGCCGTGCAAATTGGCACTGGTGGAAGCCAGCGCCCCCCCCATTTGGGTTAATAATTCTACTAAAAAATTGTTTTTAGGCACCCGAATCCCCAAGGCCGCAAACCCACGCAACAGCGGTTTTCCCGCCGCGTTGGCCGGCAAAATAACCGTCAACGCCCCCGGCCAAAAGGCTTGTGCCAATTTTTGCGCTTGCGGGCCCCACTGCGTAATGGCTTTGGCCTGTTCCACCGTACCCGTTAAAATCTGCAACGCACTGCCGGACGGGCGGTTTTTAAGAGCATAAATGCGGGAAATGGACTCCTCGTTAAACGCATAAGTACCTATGCCGTATACCGTATCCGTCGGAAACACCGCCACCGCGCCTTGGGCAATATCCCGCGCGGCGCGCGCAAGTTGCGCCCCCGTTAAAGAGGCGGCGTTAAAAATCTGCGTCTTCATCTTTTTCTTCCTTGTGGGGGCGGTCTATAATCATTACAAATTCACCCTGCACTTTATGCTTTTTGCCTAAATCCGCCGCCAAACTTGCCGCCGTACCGCGGAGCCATTCCTCGTACACTTTGCTAAGTTCCCGCGCCAAAATGACCGGCGTTGTTTCTCCCAGCGTTTTGGCAATCAATCCCAACATTTTAATAACGCGGTAGGGCGATTCATACACCACTACCGGATTACCCACCCCATACGCACTAGCCAACAATTTGGCCGCGCGCCCCGATTTGCGGGGCAAAAAACCCAAAAAGGTAAACGCGCCGCCGGTAATGCCCGCACCGGCCAATGCACACGCTACCGCGCTGGGGCCGGGGAGAGAGGAAACTTTAATCCCCTTTTCCACCGCCGCTTTTACGAGCCGCCACCCCGGGTCAGAAATGCACGGGGTGCCGCAATCGGACACCAACGCACACGTTTTGCCGCTTTCCAATACTTCCACGCAACGGCGGATAGAAAAATCGTCATTTTCGTTATAACGGTATGTCGGTTTAGAAATGGCAAAATGGGAAAGTAAAATTTGGGTGCGGCGGGTGTCTTCGCACAGCACGGCGTCACACGTTTTTAATACCTCTAACGCGCGCAGGGTAATATCTTGCAAATTCCCGATAGGGGTTGGCACAATATAAAGCATATATAAAGTATATAAAAAAACACGCCGCCAAAAACAAATACAAAAAAATTGCCCGCTTATAAAGCGTTATTTTGTAAAATAATAGTTTGTTATTTATATTGAAAAAGAGGTAAAAACAGGAAGCAATGTCTAGGATTTTATCCAAAATTAAGTTAAACACATTCGCCATTATTTTGGCCATTATCGGTGTAGTAGCCGTTATGACGTGGATTGTGCCCAGCGGCGCGTATGAAAAAATTGAGGTAGACGGCCGCCAAGTGGTAGTTGCCGGAACGTATCATCCGGTACCGGCCAATCCGCAAGGGTTGTTTGATGTATTAAAAGCCCCCATTCAAGGTTTTTCCAACACGGCGGAAGTGGTAGTATTTCTGCTGGTTATCGGCGGGGTGTTAAGCGTGGTGGAAAAAACGGGAGCCATTACGGCGGGCATTCAGGCGGCCAGTGCGTTTTTTCAACGCCGCCCCAAACTGCGCTTTTTGTTTATTCCTTTGGGTATTATCACTTTTTCGCTCTGCGGGGCCACCTTTGGCATGTGCGAGGAAGCGCTCATTTTTATCCCTATTTTTATCCCCCTAGCGCTTTCATTAGGTTATGACTCCGCCCTCGGAACCGCCATTCCGTTTATTGGTGCGGGTGTAGGATTTGCGGCCGCGTTTACCAACCCGTTTACGGTGGGTATTGCCCAAGGTATTGCGCAAGTGCCGCTGTATTCCGGCATTGGCTACCGTTTTATTATTTGGATTATCTGCACCAGCGTTGTGATTACTTGGTTAAGCGTATATGCGCGCAAAATCCGCAAAAATCCGCAAGCCAGTTTAACGTACGATTTTGATATTGAAAAGCGCAAAGAGCTGAAACTCAATAAAGAAGAAACCCGCATGACCCGCCGCCAAAAACTGGTACTCTTGGCTTTTGGGTTAGGCATGGTCGGGCTAGTAGTGGGCGTATTAAAACCGCAAATTTGCGATATGATTAAAGGTATGTGGGGTGTGGACTTAATGGAAATGCTCCACTTGGAAGCTACCGGTTGGTACATTACGGAAATTGCGGCCTTATTTTTAGGTATCGGTTTTTTGTGCGCCATCCTCGGCCGGATGAAAATGAGCCAATTTAACGACGCTTTTTTTGAAGGGGTGCGCGGCATGGCGGAAATTGCCATGCTACTATGCTTTGCGCAAGCCATTGTGTTAATTGCCAACAACGGGCATATTTTGGATACACTGCTGGAGTATATGTCCAGCCTGATTAAACATTTGCATCCGGTGTGCGCTTCTTGGGCGGCTATGGTATTGCAAACGGTGATAGACTTTTTCATTCCGTCCGGCTCCGGCAAAGCGGTTTTGACTATGCCCATTTTGGCGCCGTTGGCGGACTTAATTGGCATTACGCGCCAAACCATGGTGCTGGCCTTCCAACTGGGCGGCAGCTGGCTGAATATGGTTATCCCCACGGACCCCGTGACGATTGCCGCCATCGGCTTTGCCCGTATTGCTTACGGCAAGTGGCTTAAATGGATGTTGCCGCTACTGGTGCTGATGTATTTATTATCTTTTGCTTTATTGGTGCCGCCGTATTTAATGAAGTGGCAATAATTGCTTTTTTATCCCGCCGCAATTTTTGGGGCTACACCCCTTGTTTGAGCCGGCGGGATAATTTTATGTAAAACACGCTATACTAAAAGAGGAAAACAAAGAAAAAAATGAAAAAACTGCTGTGCAATACCTACTTCCTAGTCTTTTCCATTATGTTGTTTGTAGCGGCACTGACTTGGATTGTTCCCACCGGCCAATACAACCGCGTGGAAAAAGACGGTAGAACCTATGTGCAAGCCGGTTCCTACCATGATGTATCCGCCAACCCGCAAGGTATCGGCGTATTAAAAGCACCCGTGGAAGGGTTTACCCAATGTGCGGAGATTATTGCGTTTATTTTAGTGGTAGGCGCGTTATTTACCGTCATTGAGCGTACCGGTGCTATTAACACGGTCATCAAAAAAATAAGCTATTTCTTTTCCACCCACCCCCAATACCGCAAGTTTTTTATCCCTGCGTGTATGTTTATGTTCTCGCTGTGCGGGGCGCTGTTCGGCATGGAAGAAGAAACACTCATTTTTATTCCCATTTTCATTCCGCTGGCTATTTCGCTGGGGTATGATACCGTGGTGGGAATGTCCATTCCGTTTATCGGGGCGTTTACGGGGTTTTCCTCCGCCTTCGTCAACCCGTTTACGGTGGGTATTGCCCAAACCATTGCCGAGCTTCCCATGTATTCCGGCTGGGAACTGCGCCTAGGCGTTTGGTTCCTGTTTACTGCGGTAGTGGCTACCTTCTTTAGCATTTATGGGGAACGGGTCCGCAAAAACCCGACCAAAAGTTTAACCTATAAAATGGATTTGGAAAAACGCGCCGAACTGCAAGTAATTAATGACGTAGTGGTGGACGATTCTTTCCGCCTGACTCGGGCACACAAACTGGTGTTGGCCTCGTTTGCGGCGGGTATGGGAATCCTGTTTTTCGGCATTATCAAATACCAATGGTATATGACGGAAATTGCCGCCGTATTTTTGGGCGTGACGATTGCCGCCGCATATTTTGGTAAACTGAACGTCAACCAAAGTACGGACGCCATTATTGCCGGTGCGCAATCCATGGTGAGCGTATGTATTTTAATGGCGCTCGCGCGCTCTATTGTAATTGTGGCCACCAACGGCTATATTTTAGATACGTTCCTGCACTCCATGACTAAAAGTATCGGCATGTTGCCCTCCGTTTTGGCCCCGCAAGCTATGTTTATCATCCAAACGGTGCTCAACTTTTTTATTGCCTCCGGCTCCGGCCAAGCAGTTTTAACTATGCCGATTATGGTTCCGCTGGGGGATTTGGTGGGCGTATCGCGCCAAGTGGTTATTTTGGCCTATCAGTTTGGGGAAGGTTGGGGCAACCCGATTATTCCCACGGCTCCCGTCACCATGGGCGCCTTGGCCTTGGCGGGGATTTCCTACCCCCAATGGGTAAAATGGTTTATGAAATTAGAAATTATTTTAATTGTTTTATCCATGCTGGTACTTATCCCAGCGTATTATATTTGGTAAAATAAAAGGGGTCCTTCGGGGCCCCTATTTTTTGAAGGATGCACCATGCTACCTAAACTGACTACTTTAACTTATTTGGCTTGGCAAGACTGGAGCGTATTTTTTTTAATTTTGGCGCTTACAGCCGGCGTGGCTATTTACGGCAATGTCCGCTTGAAAAAAGGCGGCAATAAAGCGCTGGACTACCTGCTGATGGGCCGGCGGCTGACGCTGCCCCTGTTTGTAGCCACCCTAGTAGCCACTTGGTACGGCGGCATCTTTGGCGTGAATGAAATTACATTTAACTATGGCATTTACAACTTTGTGACACAAGGTGTTTTTTGGTATGCGGCGTACATTATTTTTGCTTTGTTTATTGCCAACAAAGTGGCGGCCTACCAATCCATCACCTTGCCGGATTTGGCCGGACGGATGTTTGGCCCCAAAGCCGCCAAAACCGCCGCGGTTTTTACATTTTTTTATATTACCCCTATTGCCTATGCGTTAAGTTTGGGGATGTTCTTAAATATGGTGTTTGGTATTAGCATTTTGCAAGGTATGATACTCGGCACGATGTTTTCGTGCTTATACTCCGTATGGGGTGGATTTAAGAGTGTGGTATTTTCCGACGTAGTACAATTTGCCGTTATGTGCGCGGCGGTGCTACTGGTAGTATTATTTTCCGTACATGCCTTTGGCGGGTGGGGGTTCCTCAAAGCCCACTTACCGGCCGGACACTTTACCTTAACCGGCGGAAACGGCATTATGAACACGCTGATTTGGGGTTTTATTGCCCTATCTGCACTGATAGACCCCAGTTTTTACCAGCGTTGTTTTGCGGCAGAATCTCCGGCGGTTGTAAAAAAAGGCGTTTTAATTTCCACCTTTATTTGGTTTTGTTTTGATTTATGCACCACTGCCGGCTCCCTGTATGCGCGCGCTTTACTGCCGGATGCCCACCCCGCCGAAGCCTACTTCTTTTACGCCATACAACTTTTACCCACCGGCCTGAAAGGCTTTTTTGTGGCCGGTATTTTAGCCATTATTTTATCCACCTTAAATTCTTTTTTGTTTATTGCGTCTAATACATTAAGTTTTGATTTATTAAGAAGCCGCTTCAAAAATGTGGTCTTATCCAACCGTATTTCTCTGTTTGCCGTAGGGGCACTGGCGGTGCTGCTGGCCACGGCTTTTAAGGGCAGTTTTAAGGAAATTTGGCTCACGCTGGGCTCGTACTTTTCGGCCTGTTTGTTAGTGCCTATTTTAATGGGATACCTTTTTCCGTGGCGCATTACGGATAATACGTTTGTGGCGGCCTCCCTTACCAGTGCGGCTGGCATGACCCTGTGGCGCTTTTTGCCCGTTTTCCTGCGTAATGCCCAGAGTGATTTTTGTCGGGGCTTGTCCGGCGCGGCCCAAACATTAGACCCTTTTTATATTGGGCTTCTTATCGGCCTAGCCGTTATTTTAATATACTGTTTAGGAAACTATGCAAAACCTGTCAAACGTATTACTTATCGGTAATGGAATTTTACCTTCGTCCGCTTTACTGGCGCGTCTGGCACAGGAAGCCACCTTTATTCTAGCCGCGGACGGCGGGGCGGACAAAGCCTGTACGGCGGGTATCACGCCGGACCTTGTAATTGGAGATTTGGATTCCCTTGCGTCCGCGCCCGAGCAAGTGTTGAGGGTGCCCCGCCAAGATAATACTGATTTGGAAAAAGCACTGGATTGGCTCCAAGCCCACCACGCGGGGCGCGTGTGCATTGTGGGCAGTGTGGGCGGACGGTGGGATTTTTCTATTGGCAATTTTTTATCCGTCTATTCTTATTTACCCGCATTAGATATTTATTTTGCTGCCGACGGTTGGAAAATTTATCCGCTGGTACGCGGCACGCAAAAGGCCGTGCGGAAGGGGGCGCGGGTGAGTTTAATTCCGTTTACCGATTGCACCCAAGTAAACTTGAGCGGCACGCAATACCCCTTAACCAATGCCCAGCTAACGCTGGGGCACACCGGCCGCACCTTAAGCAACTGCGCGCAACAAGAGCAAATAACCGTGCAATTTGAAAGCGGCTTTATGCTTTTGTATATAGAAGATTAATGCACAGATACCCGAAAAAGCCTCCCATTGGGGAGGCTTTTTTGTGCGGAAAAAAACTTAAAAGTGTTTCTTGCGAAATTTTTGGGCCGGTTTCCAGCCGCCGTCCGCCGCTTGCACCACATACGCGCGGGCTTTTTGCGTTTGACCCAGTGCCCAGTAAGTAAGCCCCAAGTGATAGGCAATTTCCGGGTTTTCGTCCACAACTGCTGGGTCTATCCCCTGTAAAATATCCAGCGCGCGTGCATATTCCCCGCGCCGGTAATACACCCACCCCAGCGTATCTTGATAAGAGCCATCTTGAGGCTGTAAGGCCACCGCTTTTTCTGCCATTTGTTGGGCTTTTTGCAACTGGGTGTTGCGCTGGGCCAAACTGTACGCCCATAAGTTATAAGCCGGAGCGTTGTTTTCTTCCTGTGCCAGTATGGCTTGCAGCTGGGTTTGCATTTCTTTGTATTTTTTTAGGCTTTCCAACGTAAACGCATACGCCAACCGCGCATCCAGATATTCCGGTCGGGCCGCTACTACTTTTTTAAGCACCCGCGCCGCCATACGGGGTTGGTTGGCATCTTGTAAGGCCAGCGCATAAAAATAGCCAATTTCCACGCTGTCTTCAAACTGTTTATATGCCTGTTTTAAGGTATGCAAAGAAGCCTTAGAATCCCCCATTTTTTGCTGGTAAAAACTGGCTTGCAGCCACTTGCCGGAATTTTCGTTATAATCCGCAGCGGCTTGAACATGAGCCAACGCCTGCGGCCAATCCTGCCGTTGCTCGGCCAGTAAGGTTAAAAAATAGTTAGCGTTTACATCCTTGGGGTCCAACTCAAGCGCCAGTTGGTAATACTTTTGGGCGTTTTCCAAATCTTTGCCCACCAAATAAACGGAACCCATGCGCGTGTACATATCCGCACTTTTATAGCCTATTTTCTCAAGCAGTTCGTATTCCCGCAGCATAAAAAAGAAATTGGACGTCCGCTCAAACAGTTCCGCCCGCCCTAAATAGGCGTCTTCGTAATTGGGGTCTATATCCGTTGCTTTATTGTAAAAGGTTAATGCTTTTTGCGGGTCATTGGCGCGCCAGTAAAGTTTGCCAATTTCCACATACACCGCAGGCGCCAATGGGGGCAGTTTTTCCGCCAAATCTTGCATTTCTTCCACCGCTTGCGGGGTGCCTTCGTACGCCAAAAGCAGTAAATACTGGTACGCAATACGCGCATCTTCCGGTGCCAGCTCAAGCGCTTTTTGGTAGGCTTCTTTAGCGGCGGCAACTTGTTGTTTTTTTAACAGATAAGCGGCCCGCACGGTCCAATCGTCTTCGTCCGCTTCGGGAGTAATAAAATCGGCATATTTATCCACTTCCGGCAGGCGGTTTTGCATAATGGCGGTGGCCACGATATTGCGCTTGAGATAGGCCGAATCCGGCGCCAAAGAGAGGGCTTTTTCAAACAAATCAAGGGCCTTGGGGGAATCATCCCGCTGGGCATATAAAGCGTCTATAAATGTTTTATACAAGTCGGCTTCGCGCGCACTTTGCGGCTCTAACCGCACCGCACCCGCCGGCAAGGCAAGCAGTAAAAGCAATACCCACCCATGTTTCATAGCATTTTCCCCATTAAAAGCGCATCTGCGGAACCATAAAATTGTTTCCGCCGCCCCAGTATAGCAAATCCGGCGCGCCGATACCAGCCTTGGGCCGGTAAATTTTGTTCGTGCACCTCTAGCGTAATACGCTTGACACCCAACCCCGCCAAAGCGGATAATAGTTTTTCCATCAGGGCGGTAGCAATCCCGCGGCGGGTAAAGTGTGGGTCTACGGCCGCATTTAGAATTTCGGCCTCATCCGCGGCGTAGCGGGCGCAAATAAAACCGACCGTTTTTTTCCCGTCCCGCGCCGCCCATATTACCGCGCACGGTTGTTTTAATTCCCCCGCAAAACCGTTCTTGCCCCATCCGGCGGCAAACGGTTGGAGCGCCTCTATACGGGCCAAGTCCTCCGCGTGGGAAACAACCGCCGGTAAAAATTCCATACTATTTACCTAATAGTTCAAAGCGGGCCGGTTTCAAGTATAACGGCTCCAACGCATCTTTTTGGTATGCCTCATTTTGTGCAATAGCCACCAAAGTTTCCGGCCGCACGATACAATCCTTAAAATCCGCTAAGGGGTAGTGCCCCTCCAGTAAAGTTTCCAAGGGCGTATGCTCTTTATCGGCACCGGCTACAAAAAGCGGCTCTTTGCGGGCAGCCAGCCGCGCCAGTAATTCTTCGCGCGAGAGCCATTGTGGGGCCTCGCTTTGCGCGTTAAAAATTTGCAGGAAGTATTCTTCCCTAAACGCATGCAACACGACGGCCAAAGAGCCCGACGGATTTTGGGCCTTCCACGTTAAAAAACGTTTACTGGCGGCTACTTGCAAGCGCACGGCCTCAAACACGGTAGTTCCGTACACTTTTGCCCCGCTTAAATATTTAAGCATGGAAGCAAACGTAAGCGAAATGCGTATGCCGGTAAAACGGCCCGGCCCGCGGATAATGGCCACTTTGGCGGTGTGGGTTAAATCCGCCCCCGCCTTGGTT
This sequence comes from uncultured Elusimicrobiales bacterium, assembly GCA_934662565.1. Classification (GTDB taxonomy): domain Bacteria; phylum Elusimicrobiota; class Elusimicrobia; order Elusimicrobiales; family Elusimicrobiaceae; genus Avelusimicrobium. The sequence continues at coordinate 271,616 of CAKUKI010000003.1, read as the reverse complement.
AAAAGTTGTTTTAATACAGGGAATAACAGCCGCTCCTGCTTGACCCCTTTGCGGCGGGACGCATACTTTTTACCGCCCCGCTCCACCACGGCCACCAACGGGGAGGACGACGTATCCAACCCAATAATTACATCTTTGATACCCGACATAGCTCCTCCAGTAAATGTTCACTGACGCGGCCAAACGCGGCAAGTTTAACTTCCCGCTCATCCCCGCCGCGCAACACAAAATCCATTTCCAACCTATCAGCCGGCAACATGTGGGCAATAGGGTCCGGCCATTCGGCCAAAATAATGGCGCGTTCGTCTTCCAGCATTTCTTCAAAACCCAAATTAAAAACTTCGCCCTCGCTCAAGCGGAACAAATCTATATGAAACAATTTAACGTGTTTGTTTTTGTATTCTTTCATCAGGCTAAAGCTGGCGCTGACCGGAGAGCTTTTTAGCCCCAACGCCGCCGCCACGCCTTTTACAAACACCGTTTTGCCCGCGCCAATCGGCCCGCGCAAAAAAATAATTTCCCCCCCTTTTAACACTTGGGCAAACCGTCCGGCCAAGGCCGTGGTTTGCGCGCGGGAGCAGGTTAGTAAAGTTGCTGTTTTCATTAACGCACCGTTTTAATACACACCACGCGGCCGTTTAATTCCACGCGGTCTTGGTTGCCGGGGTCCGGCGTTTCTTTTCCGTCCACGGCAAACACATATTTATAATCTCCGCCCGTAAGCGCTACAGACGTTTCAAAATACCCTTTGCGGTATTTGGTTAAAGTGATGGGGTCTTTGCCCCAACGGTTAAAATCCGCCAGCAGCTCCACTTTTTGCGCTTGGGGAGCCGTAATAAAAAAACGGCGGTATTTTACTTCCGTATTAAAATTATTTTTGGGCGGGCGGGCCTGCGCCAGCACGTCTTCTTTTTTAACGGGAGCCACCTGCGCGGCACTTTCCAGCGTGTTGCGGGTATAGGTATAAAAGTCTTCCGCTTCCACAAAAAACCAGAACAGGGCCAGCGCCATTAAAATCAAAAACACGGCAAATAAAACACCGGGTTTTTTGATTTCAATTTTCTTCATCTAAAAAGCTCCTTAAATAAAACTCCGCGCCCAAACTTTCCGCCAGCGCTTTCACGGCCGGAGCATCCGCACCGGTTTTATCCACACAGCTGGCTACCACTTTATCAAAACCGGCCTGACTGCACCGCAAAATAAATTCTTTCACGCTGGAAAATCCGTCCTCATAACCGGCAGCCGGACGCACAATTTTGCGCCAAGTGGCTTCGTCCTGCGCGTTTAGGCTTACATAAATTTTATCAATCACTTCTTTTAACAGCGGCACAATATTTTGATTATTTATCATATTGCCCAAACCGTTCGTGTTCAGGCGGATTTTAAGCGGCGCGAACAACGCCTGCGCCTGCCAGCCTTTTAAGGTTTTGGCAATCAGCAACAGTTCATTTAGGCGCATGGTAGGCTCCCCATAGCCGCAAAAAACCACTTCCTGCACGGGGGCGGCTTTCATTTCGCGCTCCAACACCTCCAGCACTTGGCGGGCGGTAGGCTCTTGCCCGTTCAAATTAAGGTTGTAGCCGTTAAATTGCATATTCCATTTGGTTTTAATGCAAAAGGCACACAAATTAGGGCAACGGTTGGTAAGATTGATGTATAAAGCATCTTTGAACCGATAGACGGTTTTGGGGGCTTCAAATTGTTTCACTGGGGGTACCTCTCTACCAATGGCGGAAGGGGAGGGATTCGAACCCTCGGTAGGGAAAACCCTACATCAGTTTTCAAGACTGACGCCTTAAACCACTCGGCCACCCTTCCAGAACCATTTATTATATTTTATTAATTTTTGGGCCTTTGCGCGCGTTTTACCGGACAAAAGTTAAATTTATACAATATATATATGCCTACAAATTTAATTCTATTGGGAACCGGAAACGCACTGGTGACCCGCTATTACAATACTTGCTTTGCTTTGCAAAACAAAAACGAATACTTTTTGACGGACGCCGGCGGCGGCAACGGTATTTTGGCCCAGCTGGAAAAAGCCCATATTGCTATAGAAAACATCCACTCTCTGTTCCTTACCCATGGGCATACGGACCATATTTTAGGTGTTATTTGGGTCATTCGCTTGGCGGCTTCCCTGTTTGTGCGGGGCAAGCACACCGGACTAACCATTTACTGCCATGACGAATGTGCAGAAAAATTGCGCGCGTTCTGCCGCATGACACTCACCCCCAAACTGCAAGCCGTGTTGGATAACGGTGTGCGTTTTGTGGTGCTTAAAAATGGGGATTCTTTCCAAGCGGCGGGCTTTAACTGCACCGCTTTTGATATCTACTCCACCAAAACAAAACAATTTGGCTACCGCGCCACACTGCCGGACGGACAGACGCTGGTTTGTTTGGGGGACGAACCCTATAACCCGCTCTGCCAACCATACGCGCAAAACGCGGATTGGCTGATGAGCGAAGCGTTCTGCCTGTATGGGGAGCGCGAGCAGTTTAAGCCTTATGAAAAGCACCACAGCACCGCGTTGGACGCGGCCCGCACGGCCCAGCAATTAAACGCCAAACACTTAATACTGTACCACACGCAAGACAACCACCCTACGCAACGCAAAGCCTTATACACCGCCGAGGCCCAGCAAGCGTTTACTGCGCCTGTATATGTGCCGGAAGACTTGGAAACTATCACGCTGTAAAGCAAAAACTCCCCTAGATTTGGCTTGGGGAGTGTGTAAATAAAGGAAGTTTATTTTTCCAAGGGAACAATTTTGTAAGAATCATTGTTCCGTTGTTGCCTCATCTGGGTGGTTTTAGCAAGCCGTTTATACCGGTTAGAATTTGGATATTTATCATGTATAGCTTCAGGAATGCGGTTTTCTATTAGAACTTGCAAGAGTTGAGCACCCGCATGTTCATAGTTTGTTGTTTCTGTGGTTGGTTTCTCCCATTTTACCGTAGGATTTATTTGATGAACCAACTCAAAGGCCGCTTTTTGTGCCGCAATAAAACTACCGGAACCAATCATCCCAAGGTTATGCTTTTGTCCGGCCGCGTCTTCAATATCCGTCAAAACCGTAATAAAAAGCGTTTGCTTATTGGGGTTGGCAATACGGCGTGCCCAAAAATCTGCCAACGGAAGTATGGGATGCCCCTTGTCCGGCCGCGCAGACGCAATATTTACAGGAATATTGCCCGCTAACATATTTTCAACAGCACCGCCCGAATGTGCCTTGAATTTGGATAGCACTACCACTACCTCTTTATTCATAAGATTTTGTTTGTACTGCTTAAGGCTCTTTAATGCCAAACGGCAAACGGCGGACGGGTACCACGGTTGAGATTGGCATTGTTTATCCGGCATATTCTCCCGCCAATCTTCGTCATAACACAAGCACGGCCAAAAACGAAAATTATGCCAATGTGCAACCGGAGAATTTTTATCCGTATTTGCACGGTAGTGCAAATTAGAGTCCCCCCCCAACACTTGAGCCAAACTTCGGGGGATATCCGGTAAAAGGGCATTAGAAGACTCTTTATCATACACGAGGATACTTTCATCCCCATTGATTAAAAAAGAATCGGCAGCATATTCATGGATATAAGGCTTGCCCGCCAACGCGGGAGCCAGCTTGCGATACAACTTTTTAAGCCCTTTTGGTGAAATATCTTTAGTAAGATAAACGGAAGCCTTCGGTAAAATTAAATTCTCTTGCGTATTTCCTGCCCAAAGAGGCGGCATCATTAAAAGCATACCAACCAATACCGGCAATACGGTTTTAGTCATAGAAACCCTTGTCATATCTACGGCTTTTCTTACACATTCTTTAGCCACAATACTGGTGGAAAAATAGCTCTCTGCTCCTGTGTTCAATTTATCATTGTATTTCATAGCACCCTTCCTGATTTGAATTTTAATTTCTTAACAGTCCGGCGTAAAAACTTCTTTTACTCCCATAAAAATTGGTCAGGCTTTCCCAATTATTTACTGCCGAATTTATCCAAAATAACATGCAAGGCGGTTTTATTGGCCAGTTCCGTTTGCGGGCCGACAATGGCGTCTTCCAAACGGCAGTTGGTCAACTTGGCCCCGTACGCCACGGACACATAGGGCCCCAAGGTACAACCGCTTACCTGTGCGGAAGGGTCAATCCAACACGGCGGGATAATCCGGTTATTCAGCTCCGCCTGTTCCGGCACGGCGGCATGGCGCGTAAGGAGCATTTGGTTGGTTTTCAGCAAAATCTCCACCGTGCCGCAATCTAACCAATCGTTCATCGGCACCGGCGCAATAGAAACCCCTTTTTGGAGCAGTACGGAAAGTGCATCCGTCAGTTGGATTTCGTTTTTTACCGTCTTACCGGAAGCAATTACTTCCGCCAACGCCTCAAAAAGCGGTTTAGAATTCAAAAACGAATACGCCCCAATCAGCGCCCAATGGGACGGCGGATTATCCGGCTTTTCCACAAAACCGGTAATGCGGCCTTTTTCTATTTTAGCCACCCCAAAACGGCGCGGGTCATCCACCTTTTTAAGCCCCACCGCGTTTTGCCCGCCAAACACCATGGGGCGCAAATCTCCGTCCACAATCGTATCGCCCAATAAAATAAAACACGGGCCGGACACCACATCTTTAGCCAAATACACCGCATGGCCCAAACCGCGCGGCTCCGGTTGTTCCACAAACACGGCATCCAACTGCGGGTAGCGCTGGCGGACAAACTCCACAATGGCTTCTTTGCAGTGCCCCACAATCAAAACTACGCGCCGTATTCCCAACCCTTCCACTTGGTCCAAAATATGGCCCAAAATGGGTTTCCCCGCCACGCAAAGCATAGTTTTGGGAATGTTGCGGGTAAAAGGCATCAAGCGCACGCCTTTACCGGCGGCGGGAATAATGGCGGTAAATGATTGCATTTATCTCTCCTTACCGGACGGAACGGCCGGTTTGTTTTAATAAATTTTGGTAGTTTTCCAACTGGGGTTTATAGCGCGCCCACGCTTCCTGCGGGGTGACGTCGGAACGGTACGTCCAGTTGGTGTCGTCCACAATGCCGGGCACGTTTACGCGCTCCAAAGTGCCGGTAATATCCTGCCAAGAAAACAGCGTCAAGGCCGAGCCGGACCCCAACACCCGCGCCAAAATGGCTTTTTGGGTATCTAACGTAAACGGCACGTTGCCATCCGTTTTTTGGGCGGAAATCATTTCCCACATATTGGCGCGTTCCTGCGGGGGCAGAGCCTCCCACCAACCGCGCAGCGTCTGCGTGTCGTGCGTGGACGTGGTGGCCAAAGAAACCGCTGGATAGCTGCGCGGTTCGCGGTAATAGCCGTTGTCTTCGCGCTCCCAACATAATACTTTATAACCGGGGATACGCAAATCCACCAACATCCGCCGTACATAATTGGGAATCACGCCCAAGTCTTCCCCCACCGGCAGGCGGCCGCCGCAAACGTCCAACACCATGCGTAAAAAGTGATACCCGCGGTCTATTTGGTTTTGCTCGCCCTGCACATCAAAAGCGCCTTGCTCGTCCCCGGGGGCAAAAACGTAAGTGCGGTAAAACCCAACCAAATGGTCCAGCCGGAACATATCATACAGTTCCACCGCGCGGCGGATTTTGCGCTTCCACAGGTCTAACCCGTGCGCATGCTGATACGGCCAGTCATACGCCGGCAGTCCCCAACGCTGCCCGCCTTTTGAAAATTGGTCCGCCGGAGCGCCGATTTCGTACTCTATCCGATAATTTTGTCGTTCGGCCCATACTTCGGCACTGTCTAAATTGGTGCCGAAAGGGATGTCCCCAAACAGGTAAACGCCCTTTTCCTGCGCGAACGCTTTGGCGCGGCGGAGCTGTTGGTCCAGCACCCATTGAACATACGCAAAAAAGCGCACATATTCGCGGTATTGGCTTTCAAAAGCGTTTACGGCCGACGGAACAGCATTTTTCAGCTCCTCGGGCCAGGCCGTCCAACTCTGCCATTTATAAAATTCTTTCAGCGCGCGGAACAAACTATACGGGCGAAGCCAACTGTTATTGGCGGCGCAGTACGCACTGAACGCGCGCGCACGCGGGGTATCGGCCGCTTGTTCATGCTCCAAAAAATGTTGGTATCCCAGCCACAACGCTTTTAATTTGGCTTGTTTTACGGGGCGGATAGGCGCTTTGGAAGAATTTTTCCATTGGGCCAAATCCGCCTGTAAAGTTTTAAGATATTCCTGTGCGGCGGGGCTGGCTGAAATATCTTCCACGCGCTCTATGCAAACGTACACCGGGTCTAACGCAAAGGCCGTCATGGCGGAATAAGGGCAGGTTTCGTTTGGGGCGGTTTCCTGTAAGGGGAGAATTTGCACAAACTTGGCCCCCAAAGAGCCTAAAAAATCCGTCCATTCTTCCAGACTGGCAAAATCGCCCACGCCCCAATCCGCATGCGTTTTCATGGCAGAAAGCGGCAACAACACCCCGTTAGAGCGGGCAGAAAGCAGTTCGTCTTGTATCGTTTGCATAGCAGGCCCCGGAGTTATTTTTTGGCAATCGCTTCAATTTCCACCGCGCTGCCTTTGGGCAAAGCCACTACCTGAAACGTGCTGCGGGCGGGCGGGTTTTCCTTAAAAAAAGAAGCGTAAACTTCGTTCATTTCGGCAAATTGGGTTAAATCCGTTAAAAAAACGGTGGTTTTTACTACTTGGCTTAAATTGGAGCCGGCTTCTTTAAGGATATTTTCCAAATTTTTCAAAATCAGTTCCGTTTGCACGCGCACGGAGCCGTTGTAAATTTCGCCCGTGACGGGGTCAATAGGCAACACGCCGGAAGTAAAAATAAAGCCGGAGTCTTCTATCGCTTGCGAATACGGCCCGATGGCTTTGGGGGAATTAGAAGAATTAATTACTTTTTTCATAAAAATAAAACCTCTCTTATAAATAAATGCGGGCAAAAAGCCGCTATTAAGTATATGGTATAAAACCCCCGGCGCGCCGTCAACCCTAGGGCGCAAAAGCGGTTTTTACCCCTACAAAAAAAATATTGCACACAAAAAATAAAACTGCTATAATTATTTATGTGATGGTTATGCCGGAAGTAAATAAAAAAATATTTCTTGCGCATAATAAAAATTTTTAGTACAATATTTATGTTGGGTTTAACCCGATGCAGATTAGACCCAAGAAGTTATTTGACTGTTTTTTTGCGCTCGTAGCTCAGTGGTAGAGCATCCGCCTTTTAAGCGGGGGGCCGTGAGTTCAAGTCTCACCGGGCGCACCATTTTTTAACCTTCATCAGAAGGTTTGTAGCAAATGCCCTCTTCGTCTATCGGTTAGGACGTCGGATTTTCAATCCGAAAAGGGGAGTTCGATTCTCCCAGAGGGCGTTTTTTATTTCCTAGCCGTAGTCTTTTTACTATCCAAGGGGAGGCCAGCGCCTTCCCTTTTTTGTTTTCTGTGGCAGAGGGTAGAAAAGGCGCGAACATAAAAACTATGGGCCGCATTTCCCCTTTTTTGTTCCCCCCGCGGGCATTTTATATAATAAGCGTATGAGATATATTTTATTTTTACTTTTCAGTTGTTTTTGCTTGGGCGCGTGCAGCTCCGTTATGCCGTACAAAGACCAAAATTTGGATTATTTGTACAGTATTCAAAAAGATTTTGCCGCCTATAAAGGCGCCGTGGTGGCCTTTAATGGGGAAGTGGCCGGCGTGCGGGAAACCGCCCAAAACCTGCGCATTATTTTGCGCATAGATACCCCCCTTTATTATTATGCCACCGGCAAAGGCAATAATTTATCGTACGAGATGATTTATGTGCGCTTTACAAAAGACGTTCCCCGCCCTACCGCCATTATACAAGGGCACAAATTAAAAGTATTAGGCCGCGTGGACGGATACGAAAAACGCCAAGACACTTACACCGGCAAAACGCTGGGGGTGGTGCGTTTAGACGCGATTGCCTTGGCGGACCGCACCACCGGAAAAGATTTTATCCGGCAGGATGCGCCCTCTAACGCGCTGTACCAATCTTGGAAAGCGGGTAAACTATTTTTTGAAGAATCGGCCGAGTCCGTTTTGCGCGCATTTCCGCCCGCCCCCACGCCGGAGCCGAAACCCAAAGCCGTAAAACCTGTTAAAAAAGTACAAAAAAAGGAGACCCCCAAACCAGCCGTTCTTCCCCCCGCCGCCGGGATTGTGTTTGACGAAGAAGAACCGCCTTTTATTTTACCGCCGGACCCCCAAGTGCCGGAAGAACTCCAAGCGCCGGAGGAGCCCCAAGCGCCCAACGCGGCAGAACAAACCGCGCCCGCAAGCCAACCGGGCAACGCGGCTTTAATGAACAATCCCGCCGAGGAAAAAGAAACCGAAGAAAAAACAACCCGAAACAAAGCCGCTAGTGAACAAACGGCAGAACAAAACGCGCCGAACCAAGCAGACGAGAACCAAACGGCAGAACTAACCACGCCGAGCAAAGCCGCCAAAGAACAAACCGAGGAAAAAGCCGTAAACTCCGCCGCGCAAAATACTACCGCCGAGGGCAATAATCCGCAAGGCTCTGCCACACAGGCACAGGCCGCCGCGGAACCCCCTTTGCAAGTGCCCGCCGCGCTCCAAACAGGGGCGCAAAAATCTGCCGCACCTCAAACCGCCGCAGGGGCGCAATCCACGCAAGGAACAGAGCCGCACTCCGCGCCCGAAAAGGCCACCCCGGCGCCAGAAAATACGCGCCCCCAATAAACGCAAACCGAACAAGCGCGGCGCGCCCGCAAGTGGCGCGCCACACACAAATCAAATTTCACTCTATAAATTTTCACAGACGCGGGGGCGCACACAAAACAAAATCCACCTTATAAAATTTTATGTCCAATCCGGCGCGGCCCCCGGTTAAAACACAAAAATTTCACGCTATACCAATTTACCCCAAATTCTGCGCGGGGTGCGTACACAAATCAAATTCCACCCTACAAATTTTTACATCAACCCCTGCGCGGGGGGTTAATGAGAGCATAAAAAACCCCGCCCGAAGGCGGGGTGTAAAACTTACTCGGTTTCTTATCAATTAGTTGCTGGCAGGAGCGGCGCAAGCGGAAGAAGTACCGTTGTTGCAGCAAGAAGCCACCGGCGCATCAATACCGCAGAAGTCCGCGCACAATTCCTGACCAGCCGTGTTGGTACCGTTGCAGGTGACGTTGTCGCCTTGATAGTAGCGTACCAAGTTATACTGGTATTGCAAATTGCCGCCAGAGTTTGCATTGGCAACGCGGGTAGCCGTAGCTCTCCCACCGTTGTTCCCACCAAAATCAGTGCCGGCCAAAGCGACGCTAAAGCCGTTGCCGTTAGCACCGGTGGTCGGGTTGCCTTTGGTGTAGTACACGGAACCGCTGGAATCTTTCGGAGAAACGTCCAAGCCTTTGTAGTTCGTCGTGAAGCTGTTGCGTTGCAAGAATTTGCGGCGCTGAGCTTGGGCAATGCTGCCGAGCAAGGTGTCGGCTTCCGTCATGCGGGAGCGTTCCACCGCTTTGAAGTACTGCGGCATGGCCATAGCGGCCAAAATACCAATGATTAAAACCACTACGAGCAGTTCAATCAAGGTAAAACCTTTCTTATTGTTCATAAAACCTCCTACAGTTTTATATATAATTTTGCAGCCATAGCGGCTACTTTATTAGTTTAGCAGTCAAAAAAAGCCTTGTCAAGACCCTTGTGGTCCTATGCTTCGTCTAACTACCCTTTATAAACACTATGTACTGCAAAAACGGTTTATAACGCCGCAACGTCCCCGGCGGCTTCTTCCTGCGCGGCGGCATTATCCGCGCCGCTAGGGGTTGCTCCCTGTGGGATATTTACCCCCTGTACAGGCTGCGGCACAAAAGACTCCGCCTGTAAATACTGCTCCAGCCGTTTGCAAAAACGCTCGCTCTGCGGGGTTTGGGCCTCACACTGGGTGGGCCCGTAAGGCAACATACGGCGCAACGCATATTCAAACCGCCCGCCCACTCGCCGCGCTACCACAAACGAAGGCTCCTCCGGCTCGGCCGACGGGTCCAAACGCACAATATAGCCTTCCGGCTCCGGCTTGCCGTGCGGCCCCATAAAAGTAAAATACATTTCCGCCGGTGTGCCCTCCACGGGGCGGTATAAAACCCCCAGCGTTTGCGGCACGCTTAACAACGGGGCCAACGCCCCCCACTCCGCCGTAAAACGCCCGTTCATCCGGGCAAAGGCTTCCTGCGCCAGTTGTACATCCGCCAGTAAGGCATCCATATCCGCGGCGCGTTTTTTTTCGCTCTCCCAAAAATACCGCGGGAAAGCAAACGCCGCAAACGCCGCCAAAATAAGCACCAAAAGCAACATTTCTTTTACGGCAAAACCTTTTTTCATAACCGGCCCCTAAAACACAGGCCCGCCGCAACACACGGCAGGCCTATACCCTTATTTAGTATCCAGCTGGATTTTTTGCGGAACGGGAACCATCGGGTTGGGCGGAAGCTCCGTCATTACGTCCACACCCGCATAATCCATACAAAAGTTTACGTCTTCTTCGTTTTCACTTACGGGGATGCAATACAACTGCCCCTGCCCAAACGGACGCACCAATTTATAGGTGTATGTTTCGGACCCTACCCGCTGGGCCACCACAAAGCCGCGGCGGTAGTAATCAAACTCAAAATCTACCGCAAAGCCGTCGCCGGTGTTATCCGGCCCAGTGCCGTTGGTGTAGTAAACTTCGCTGGTGTCCTCGTTCTTAAACAGGCCCTCTTTGTTTTCCACACCCACATCCAAATAGCTCCATTTGTTGGTGTAAGCATTACGCTTGAGGAAATAACGCTCCTGCGCGTTGGCGCCCATGGTCATCATATTGGCCGCGTCCGACATTTTGGCCCGCTCCCGTACTTTGCTGTACGTTTGCACGGCAATAGTGGATAACACCGCCACAATAATTACTACAAAAATAAACTCCATGAGGGTAAACCCTTTTTTGTGTTTCATAATTCACCTGACTTGATTAAATATTTCCTAAAAGCAACAAAAACAAGCCTAAAAACACACAGCAAAGCAGTAATTTCATCAGCCCTAAATGTTTCTTTAAGAAATCATTAAACCCTTTGGACTCATAGCCTAATATTGATAATACAAAAATTAAGACCAAAGGGAAAATAAACATTAAATTATACAATAGCAAAAACAACCACGCTTTTACGCGGAAAGCAGGGTCCTGCATGATTAAAACCACCGTGGGCAAATACACTTGCCCCGTGCATACGGCTTCCACCAACGACACCGCAAACCCCACCGCCAAGGCCGCCAACGTCAGGCGGATGGAGCTATCGTGCTTTTCCCGCAGGAAAAAACCCATAATTTTATGGATACGCACTTTTAAGTTGGTGGGCAGTTGCAAGAGCATTTTTTCCGCTTTGCCTGTTTTTTTGTAGACCCAAAAGTCGTACAGGGCCAGCACAAAAAACAGCAAACATACCGCCGCCGTTAAAATATAAAACCCCTTTATCACATAGGCAAAGCCGCTCATGGCGTATAAAAATTTGAACAGCCCCAGCCCAATTAATACATACGCCGCAAACACCGCCGCACAATACGCCGTGCCTACTACAATAATCTCTTTGCGGGTATATTTGTAAACCGTTAAGAAAGACACAAAAAACACAATTACCGCAAACGCGCACGGGTTAATACCGTCCACCAATCCGCTGCCGATAATCGCCCCCAGCGTAATTTTGCTGAACGCTTTTTGCGGGTCTTGCGCATCCGTTTGGACCAAGGTGGTTTTTTCGTTTAGCAGCATGGCTTTTTCAATAGCCGCGTCCGCATACGTTTTAATTTCCGTGGGGTAGCCCATTAAAAAAGTGCTTCCGATAGCCGCCGCCGGATAGCCCATTTCCTGCACGCCGTACGCTTTGGCGGTTTCGGCAAAAATAATGTTGTTGCCGCCTTGGCTGATGTCTAACTCTATAAAGTTTACAGTATCTTTATATTGTTTTTTGAGTACGGGCCAATACTCCGCTTTTAACTTATTACAATGCACGCACGAGGGGCTGACAAACAACACAAAGTTGGGTTTATCTTCCGCCAGCTTTACCTCCGCTTGCGCGGCGGCCGCACCGCCCACCAAAAGAACTGCACCTAACAGAACACGCAAAATTTTTTTCATTTGATTAATTCCCTAATTTCATAAATTCGGCAATGCCGCCCAGCACCATATCCACGGACATTAAAATAAGAATCATACCCGTTAAACGCTCAATAGCAATCAGGCCGCGTTTGCCCAACAGGGTGCTGATAGGAAAGGACAACATCAAAATAACCGAGTTAATAAGCGAGGCCACCAACACCACGCCTAACGTCACCAGTTTATTGGGCGCTTGGGCGGAAAGAATCATCACCATAGAAAGCGCCGCCGGACCCGCCACCAGCGGGATAGCCAACGGCACCACAAAAGGTTCGTCTTCTTTGGGGTCGGTTTTTACTTCGTCTTCCCCGCCGAACACCAACTTAACGGAAATAATAAACAGGATAATCCCGCCCGCTACACTTAAAGAAAACGGCCGCACGCCAAATGCGCGCAAGAACCATTTACCCATAAACAAAAAGCCCACCATAATTACAAGGGCTATGCCCAGTTCGCGCAATAGCACGGTTTTGCGCCGTTCCGGCGCTACCTTTTTAAGCGCGGCAATAAACAAAGGGATATTGCCGAATCCATCCATTACCAAAGATAAGGTAATTACGGAAGAAATGAAAAAGTCCATAATAAAAATTCTCCTTGGGCCGCCAAAAGGCCCGCGCGGCGTGGATGCCGTCTATTAAATTATAGCAAAATACGCTCCCAACGGCAGCGGCCCTAACCTAATTTTAACCGTTTGTAGGCGGGGCCCCAATTTAGTACCATTTATAGTATGCTAAATACCAGTAATAACAGTGTGATACAAATTGTAAAATGGTTTATGCTCGCCACCCTGATAGGGGTTGTGGTGGGCGTGTTGGATGCGGTATTCTTAAAAACATTGGATGCCGCCATTGGGGCGCGCAACAATGTGCCGTTTTTTTATTTGGGCATGCCGGTTTTTTTATACGTCTGTATGTTGCTTTCCCGCAAGACCTTCCCCAAAGACCGCGACTATACCACCGATGCGGTTGTAAATAAAATTAATAACTATGGGCCTATTTCGTTCCTGTCTATTACCAAAGGATTCTTTTTATCCATTTTAACCATGGTGACGGGCGGCTCCGCCGGTAAAGAGGCCCCCTGCGCGGATGTGGGCGCCGGGGTAAGCTCCATTTTGGCCCGCCTAATGCGTATGGACGCCCACCACCAACGCCAAATGATGATTTGCGGCGTAAGCGCCGGGTTTGCCGGGGTGTTCGGCGTGCCGATATCGGGCGCACTGTTTGGGTTAGAAGTGCTTTGGGTGGGGCATATTTTTTATGAGGTCATGTTCCCCGCGCTTGTGGCCGGGATTACCGCCTTCCAAGTGACCCAATTTTTAGGCGTAAACTATATTTATCATCCGCTCCAGTTTTCGCCGGTGTTTTCGGAGCAGTTCTTCCTAAAGGTAATTATCGCGGGGATGTTTTTTGGGTTGGTTTCCATTTTGTTTATTGAAATTATGAAATTTACCCGAGTTTTATTCCGCTATTTAACGCGGCGCCTAGGCACTTTTTGCACTTGTGCGTTGGGCGGCGTAGTGCTCATTACCATTGGGTATGTGTGTTCCCCCTTGTATTTGGGGTTAGGCATGGCGGGCATTGATAACGTGCTGGCCGGAGCCGCCCCGCAAAGCCCGTTTGGGTTTTTGTATAAAATTGTGACGACCTCCATTACGTTTGCCGCCGGAGGGGTGGGCGGTGTGGTGACGCCGATTTTCTTTATCGGCGCGCAAGCGGGCGGTATGCTGGCCAATTTTTTGGGGGTGGATACGGCCACCTTGGCGGCCCTCGGACTAGTGGCGGTGCTGGCGGGCACGGCTAATACGCCGCTTTCGGCCAGTATTATGGCGATTGAGCTTTTCGGCGCGGAAATTGCCCCTTATGCCACCATTGCCTGCGTGATTAGCTTTTTGGTGACGGGGCAGCAGAGCATTTACCCCAGCCAGCAAATTTCTTGGGATAGCGGGAAATCTACGGACGCGCCCGCGCCAACCACGCATTTCCGGCGCCGCAAAAGTGACCACAAAGAGCGTATGCCCCAACGCAAAACCTTGCTGAAAAAGGCGCTCAAAGAAATGGTGAAACACTTAATTCCCACCACCAAAGATTTAGACGATAAAAAATAAAATAAAACGCCCCGAGGTTTTCTCTTGGGGAAGTGCCCCAAACCCGCCTTACTTTTTTTATTGCAAAAAAGTAAGGCGGGTTTGGGGTGCAACCCCAAGAACTGCTACATGAGCCTAAAGGCGGTGCAAAAGGGCTTAAATTTGAAAAATTGTTTGCCCACGAAATGCGAACGGGGAACAAAATGTTATTTTGTTCCCCGCGCATTAAAATCCCCGCTTACCAATAGCCGCCCCGCCGTTCGCCGTTCTTCCTTAGCGTTGCCGTGCAGAGCAGTACAAGAGTTAGTGTTCGCAGGCTGTTTTTTCAGATTTGCGCCGTATGGGCGGGCCTTAGTTTGGGCGCAGTGTGGCTGTATGCCACTCTAGCCCAAAGGGACCGACCAGACGGCCAAAGGTGGAAAAATGTTGCCCATCAAACGCAAACAAGGGGAAAAATGTTATTTTTCCCCTTGTGCGTTTATATCTAAATCCTACCATCAGCCGTTATTAATATGTAGGTATGCCGTATTCTTTGGCTAACAGGTTATACCTATCAATCACTTTCCTAATAAACTTCCGTTTTTCCACATAACTCCCCGGAAAAAACGCCCCCTTAAAACCGGCAATCACCACATTTTTAAGCTCTTTGGGGGTCAAGTCTATATTGCGCACCAACAGTTCCAATTCTTTGGTGACGGTGGTGTTAGACACTAGGCGGTTATCCGTATTAATGCTAATGGGCAGGCCGCGTTTAATCATTTCTTTGACCGGATGTTCTTTGACGGATTTTATTTCCGGCAAGGTTTGTAAATTACTGGTCAGGCACACTTCTACCCCAATGCGTTCGCTGGCAATATAGTTTGCCAAGCTATCCACATAGGCTTGTTTGTCTTTTACTTTGCGGTCCTTAATCATAGCGGTAGAAAACAAATGCGTGCCATGCCCAATGCGGTTGGCGTAGCAGTCCGTAATGGCCTGAAAGATAGATTCCGGCCCGTAGGCTTCGCCAGAGTGCACGGTTTTACGCATAAAGTTTTTATGCACATAGTGATAAGCGGCCAAATGGTCCGAGGCGGGGTATCCGGCTTCTTCGCCGGCAAGGTCAAACCCCACAATGGGCAGGTGTTCTTCTTTTACCAAGCGCACCACCATTTTGGCAAGCTCCAAAGAGGCAATACTAAAAATTTCTTCTTTTTTAGATTGCGCCAACGCCTTAATCAGCATGGCATAATAGGGGGACATAAACTCGTTAAAATTACGCATGGCACATGCCAAAATGCCACAGTAAAATTCTAAATCTTCCCCTTTTTTAACGGCCGCGCTATTATTGTGTTCGTCTTGGGCGCGTTTTAATCCGCGGGCCACGGCGCGCACGGAATCTTGCGCGGAAAGTTTGTCGTTCGCGTGGAGCTGCGGGGCAAAACGGACTTCCAAATACCGCACGCCCTCGGCGATGGAATCTTGCGCCAGCTCGTACGCTACGCGCTCTATATTGGCGGCGTTCTGCATGACCGCGCCCGTATAGCCAAAGCCTTTCAAGTACTCCACCAAAGAGGAGTATTTATCCTTAAAAACCAGTTTGCGCAGTCCTTCTTCCGTGTACGAAGGGAGTTCCACCCCTTCCTTTTTGGCTAATTCAATTAGCGTGGACAGGCGCAACGAACCATCCAAATGGACGTGCAAATCCGCCTTGGGCAGGCGGCACAAAAACTCGGCAGGTACTTGGTTTATGTTCATATTATATTTTCTCCGCTTTTTGGCCTTGCGGCGTATCTTTTACTTGGTAGCCCAGTTTGGCAATTTCGCTGCGCAGCTCGTCGGATTTTTTATAATCCTTGGCGGCGCGGGCGGCGGCGCGGGCAGCCAGCAAATCTTGCACGGCCGGCGGGATTTCCACCGGAACCGCTTGTTTTTCCTTAAACAAATCCAGTGCCAAAATACTATCGGCAAATTGCAAAACGGCTACCTTTTCCGCCGCGGAAAGCTCCGCACTGCGGGCCGCTTCCCACGCCACGGCCAGCGCTCTGGGGGCGTTGAGGTCGTCTTCCATAGCGGCGGAAAATTTGGCTTTCCACACTTGGGCGGCGGGGGTGTCTTGCACGGCGCCGTTGGCGGCCGCTTTGGCTTGGCGGCACAACGCGCGCAGGTTTTCCAAACTTTTTACGGCGGAATCTAAACTTTCAAAAGTAAATTCCAACTGGGTGCGGTAATGGGCCGTTAAGCACAAATAGCGGTAGGCCAAAGGCTCGTAGCCTTTATCCCGCAAGGTTTGTACCGTCACAAAAGTTCCGGCGGATTTGGACATTTTGCCGGAGCGCAAAATCAAAAATTCCCCATGCACCCAATAATTGACGTATTTTTTGCCGGTGGCGGCTTCGCTCTGGGCGATTTCGTTGGTGTGGTGAATGGTGACGTGGTCAATACCGCCGCAGTGGATATCCAGCGTGTCGCCCAGATATTTCATAGCCATGGCGGAACATTCAATATGCCACCCCGGAAAACCGACCCCCCACGGGCTGTCCCACTCCATTTGGCGCTTTTTATCCGTTGGGGAGAACTTCCACAAAGCAAAATCCGTCGGGTTGCGTTTTTCGTCACTCATTTCCACCCGCGCGCCGCCCTGCAAGCCGCTAATGCGGGCATGGCCGACGAGCGCGTCGTAGCGGTCAAATTTGGAAGTATCGTAATAAATCCCGTCGCTGGTGCGATACGTATAGCCTTTTTCTTCCAGTTTTTTTACCAGCGCAATCATCTCTTTAATATGTTGGGTGGCGCGGCAGACGACCGTGGGCCGCGTGCAGTGTAAAGAGTCGTAATCGGCCCAAAATTTTTCTTCGTAAAATTTGGCAATATCCCACGCGCTTTTGCCTTCGCGCTGGGTGGCAACTTCCATTTTGTCTTCGCCGGAGTCTTGGTCGGACACTAAATGCCCCACGTCCGTCACGTTCATAACGTGCTTGAGCGGATAATGCAGGCGGATGGTGCGGGCCAGTAAATCTTCAAAAATATAGGTACGCAAATTGCCGATATGCGCATAGTTATATACGGTCGGCCCGCAGCAGTACATGGTCACTTCTTGCGGGTTTTGCGGGGTAAATTCGTCTTTATGATGACTGGCGGTATTGTATAGCTGCATATCAGTTGGCCTCTTTTAATAATTGGGCATAAGCAAGCCCGATTTCTTGGAAAAATAAATTGCACGTTTTCTGCCCCACGCTATTGGCGGAATCCTCGGACAGCATACAACTTACTTCTATATCGGAAAGCGGATTGGCCGCCCCCACGCTGGAAACAGAATAAGTAAATCCGGTCGGGCGGTAAGAACGCAACGCGCGGCTATACGCTTGGTCCAACGCGCGCTGGAAGTAGCCCATTTCTTTTTGCGTGGCCGAGGCCCCCAAACGGAATTTTTTGCTGGCTACCGGAATGGCCACGTCGCCGTAAGTGCTGTACGAACCGGAAGGCAGTTCCGCCGTAAAATCTTCTTCTTGCGAGGGGGCGGTTCCCTCATTGGACGCAAAAGCATCTTCCGGCGCGGAATAAGAGCCGTCCAACACACTGGGGGCATCCAACGGGCCGGTGGGGAATTGGGCGGAGGTTTCATAATCCGTATACATACTGTAATCTAACCCTTGGCGGATGGTCTTTTTGGAACGGTAATCTCCGGTTCCGGCACAAGCGGCCAACCCCACGGCTAACACTAAAAAGGTAAAAACTTTCACATTCATTTTACTAACTCCTTATTTTTAACGTGGCGACGGCTTGGCACATAGCGGCTTCCCCGCGGCCGATTTCGCCAACGTGTTCATGACTTTTAGATTTGAAACTGATATTTTTTACATCCATACCAAACACGCGGGCCAAAGAATGGCGCACGGTGTCGTAATGTGGTTTAATTTTGGGCTCCTGCGTGATAATGGTGGCGTCTATATGGACGATTTCTGCTTGGCGGCGGCGCACAATTTCCAACACTTTGCGGGCAATTTCCACGCTGGAAATGCCTTTAATGGTGGGGTCCGTGGGTGGGAATAAAATGCCTATTTCCCCCTCGCACAGCGCGCCTAAAATAGCATCACAAATAGCGTGAAGGACTAAATCCCCGTCGCTATGGCCCTGAAAACCTTTCGTATGCGGGATTTCCGCCCCGCCCATAAACATTTTAATTCCCGCTTCCAGACGGTGTAAATCAAACCCGAAACCCGTGCGGTATATAAAATTTTCTTGCATAAGTGCCTCGGCAAAAGTTAAATCTTCCGGTGTGGTAATTTTGAAATTGGTATAGTCCGACGGTACAACATGCACCGCCACCCCCAGTTTTTCTACCAGTTGGGATTCGTCCGTGGCGTCCTTTTGAGAGCCGAACTTTTCCAATGCTTCCAACAACACCGTACGGCGGTAGCATTGGGGAGTCTGCGCCGCCCAAAGCGTGCCGCGCTGCGGCGTATTTTGCACGATATGTTCCGCGCACACTTTAATAGTATCCTTTACCGGAACCGCCAACAATGCGGCCCCGTGGGTAAGTGCCTCTTGCACGCAACGGCCTATCAGCTCCGGCTTTACCAGCGGGCGGGCGCCGTCGTGCACGGCCACTACTTGGGTCTGCGGCGCCGTTTTTTGCACCCCGTTTATAACCGATTCCAAACGGGTGGAACCGGGGAGCGCAAAAACCAGCCCTTCAAATTCAGCCGCCAATGCCGCCTGATTTTCCGGCGGGGTGACAACCACCACTTGCCCAATTTGCGGCGCGGCTAAAAACGCACGCACGGTGTGAAAAAGGACGGGTTCCCCGCCCAGAGGCAACATTTGCTTGGGCCGGCCCATTCGGGTACCGTTTCCCCCCGCCACAATTACCGCTGACGCAAAACCCGTCTTGTTCTTATCCATAAATTTTATTTCGTTTTCGCAAAAATCATCCGGCCGGACGAAGTTTGCAAAATGGAATACACGGACACTTCCGCCCGTTTGCCAATATACTTGCGGCCGTCTTCCACCACCACCATGGTGCCGTCGTCCAAATACCCAATGCCCTGTTCTTTTTCTTTACCGTCTTTCATAATGAACAAAGACATGGTTTCTCCGGGCAGTACCACCGGTTTTAAGGCGGTAGCCAAATCGGCCACGTTTAATACGGTCACATCATACAATGCGCCTACTTTATTGATATTAAAATCCAGCGTGACGACTTCCGCATCCAAACTTTTAGCCAGTTTTACAATGCGTTCTTCGGGCGTATCTGCTTTGGGGGCGCGGCTGGTTATACGCACACCGATTTCTTTCAGCTCCTGCAAGCGGGTTGCCACGTCCAGCCCGCGGCGGCCTTTGGCGCGTTCCAACGGGTCTTTACTGGCGGCCATTTTGTTTAGCGCGTCCATCACAAAAACAGGCAAAACAATAATGCCGGACAAAAAGTTAATTTCGCACAAATCCACAATGCGCCCGTCCAACAGGGCGGATAAATCGGCCACTTTCAAATGGCTGCCGCGGTAGGAAAGGCCTTCCAAATCCCGCGCCTTAAAGATGCTTACCAATACGCCAAAAATTAGTAAGGCAATTTCTATATTGGTTTCATAACGGCCCCAAAAACCGGAAACGGTATCGTTGGCAAATTTCATCAGGGCGTAATCAAAAAACACATACAGCATATACCCCAGCAACAGGCCGGTACACGCAATCATAATTTTAATTAAACGCAAGCGCTTAAAAAGCACCTCGCCAGCCAGCACAATGGCGCCGCACAACAAGCCGCCCAGCAGGCTCATCCAATCTTTATCTATAAAATTATATGTAAGGAATGGGAACGCAACTAACGTGGATATTCTAAAAATCCAAATAGGCATAAGGCCTCCAATAAATTTTGGGTCAACAGCTAACCCGTATATATATTTACATTTTAGCACTTTAACGGCGCTTTATGCTGTTTTTTATGAAGAAAAACACCGTTTATTCCCCCGAAAGGCAAAAACCGGCGCTGGGCCGGTTCCGTTTAACGCAGTTTAAGGGACAAATCGTTCAGGTCCGCCAGTTCCAGCACCGTCAAATCTTTCAGGTTGCGTTTTTCCGTGCGGGACAAAGCGGCCGTATAGGCTTTTTTGAACCCCAAACGGCGGGCTTCTTCCAAACGGCGGTCCAACAGCGGCACTTTGGCTGCTTGACCCAAAATGCCCACTTCCGCCATAAACAGACTATCGTGCGCAATGGGGATTTCTTTACAAGAACTGATTACCGCCGCACATACGGCTAAATCCAACGCGGGGTCCTTTAGCTTGACGCCACCCGCCAAACTGACAAAAATGTCTTTATTATCTAAAGGCAGACCGATATGTTTTTCCAGTGCGGCAAACAACATCAAACAACGGTTCAAATCCACCCCCGTCGTCACGCGGCGCGGGTACGGGTAATGCGTGGGGCTGACTAACGCCTGCACTTCCGTAAGCAGCGGGCGGCTGCCCTCTAACGCCAGTGAATACGCCCGCCCTTTGAGGGCACGCTCTTTAGACGTTTGCGCAAAATACTCGCTGGCATTTTCCACCCCTTCCAAACCGCTGCCCGTCATTTTGAAAAGGCCGATTTCTCCGGTGGAACCGAAGCGGTTTTTGTGCGGGCGGAGCAAGCGAAGTACGTTGTCTTTTTCCGTATCAAAATACAGTACGCTATCCACCATGTGTTCCAACACTTTGGGGCCGGCCAATTCGCCGTCTTTTGTCACATGGCCCAGCACAAACGTAATAATGCCTTTGGGTTTGCACAAACGCACCAGCTCGCTGGCACATTCGCGCACTTGGCCGACAGTGCCCGCCGAGGAGGCAAATTCCGGATGATACACCGTTTGGATAGAATCCAGCACCAACACGTCCGGCGCCACCTGCTCCACGGACTCCACAATTTTTTGGATATCCGTTTCACAATGCAGATAAATGTTTTCGCTCCCCACGCCCAAACGCTGGGCGCGGCCGGAAATTTGGCTGATGCTTTCTTCGCCTGAGATATATAACACTTTTAAGGTTTTGGAAAGCGCCGCCGCCACCTGAAGCATAAGCGTACTTTTGCCAATACCGGGGGCACCGGCCAAAAGCGTAATTTGGCCTTTTACCAATCCGCCTCCCAACAGCCGGTCAAACTCCCCAATGCCGGTGGGAATACGGGTTTCCGGCACGGAGCGGCTATCGGAAAGTTTTATAATTTCAGAGGAAAAATCCGTAAATGTACGGGTGCGTTGGGGCTTTTTGCTTTCCTGCTGTTTTACTTCTTCCGCCAACGTGTTCCATTCCCCACATTCCGGACATTGGCCCGACCATTTGGGGGATTCATAGCCACATTTTTGGCAAACAAAAACCGTCTTAAATTTCATAACGCTCCTAACGGGCCATGGTGGCCAAACCGAAGAAGGACGAAATATCTTGGTCGTTAAACGACAGGTTGGCTTTTACGGCAAACTCGTTAGTTTCCAACGCATCACGCATCCACGCGCCCATGGAGAAATAACGGTTAAACCTAAAGTCTACCCCATAGGTTAAGTTCGGTTTAGTAAATTGGCGGTTATTAATTACGCGGTCGCGGCCCCAATCGGACAGTTCCCCCGTAAACGTAAAGCGGTTGAAAAATTCGTGTTCATAGAACGGGCGCAATTCCATAGCCACGCCGCCCGCCCCGCGAATCAGCCCCGCCGACACGCGCGCCCAACGGTTGTAAAGCCCAAAGCGCAAGTCCAGTTTATTGCGTTCCAAATAGTCTTTGGAGTCCAGTTTGTCGTCTTCGTTGCCAATGTTGGCCATACCCGCGCGGTAGAATGTGAAACCGCTGGAGGGGAAGATTTCCAACGCAAGGTCACTGCTGGCTACTTGGGCCTGCGGCATGTAGAAAAAGTCATAATCCCAATAAATGCGAAAACGGCTCATTTTGCCCACAAAAGTTTTTACTTCCGTCATGGTTTGTTTTAAGTCCGTGACACTGTCTTTTACGTCTTGCTTCATTTGCGGGTCTTTAATCAAACTGCCTATTACGCCGTCGCCGTTATCCAAACTGGTCATTACGTTATCGGCTTTGGCTACCACGCCTTTAAGTTGCTCGCTGATTTGGTCCAAATTCTGTACGGAATTGGTTAAATACGGGCGCATGGTGGAAACCATTTGGTTCAAATTGGCCGAAAGCCGCCGCACATCTGCCAAGGCATCATTTAAGTTGCGGCCGAACTCCCCCTGCTTGTTTACGCTATCCACCAATTCTTTTACGCTGGACATGGTTTGCGTAATCATTACGTCCATAGGCAGTTCGTCCGTACCGTTTACATATTCCCCATTGGTAATTAAGCCGGAAGCGGCCGAGCCTTGCTCCGCTTTTAAGTATTTGGAACCGATAATACCCGTCATTACCACGCTAAAATGGGTGTCTTTATACAAGGGGACGCCCTCGTTAATGGCGGCCACCACAATCACTTGGCCGTTTTCTATTTTAATCGCTTTTACTTTGCCCACTTCCACGCCGGAAAGTTTAACCGCCGCTTTGACGGGCAGGCCGGAAACGTCCTGAAATCTGATGTTTACATCATAGGTGCGCGTAATGGAAAATCCGCCCAGAAAATAGAGCGAAAACCCCAACACAAACAACCCGATTACCGTAAAAATGCCTAATTTTGTTTCTGGTTTCATAATTTTTGGTTCCTTATTACATAATAACTGTTTATCCGCCCACAAGCAGGCGTTTTTTTAATTAGTCCTTGGTTAATTTCATTTGGATAGGCCCGTGGCTACTGCCGCTGACAAACTGTTTTACATAGGGGTTGTCGGTGCGGTTAAATTCGTCCGGAGTACCTTCCAACAAAACGCGGCCTTCATACAAGAAGGCAATTTTGTCCGCTATCTTAAAAGCGGAGTGCATATCGTGCGTAATTACTACGGAAGTGACATGCAGTTTATGTTTCAAATCCAAAATCAAATCGCTGATAATATCCGACATAATCGGGTCCAGCCCGGTCGTCGGTTCATCATACAAAATACATTTAGGGCTTACGGCCAGTACGCGCGCCAGCGCCACGCGCTTTTTCATACCGCCGGAAAGCTCGCTGGGGTTTAGGTGTTCCACCTCTTTTAAGCCCACTAAAGCCAATTTTTCTTTTACAACTTTTGGGTAATCCGCTTCCGGCACGTCGGTTAGATATTTAAGCCCGAAGGCCACGTTTTCCCCCACGCTCATGGAGTCAAACAACGCGCCCTCTTGGAACAAATACCCAAAATGGCGGCGGATAGAGGCCAGTTTTACCTCGCTATGGATTTTGGTGACGTCTTTACCGTCTACCAAAATTTGCCCGCCGTCGGCTTCTTCCAAGCGCATTAAACATTTAATCAGCGTGCTTTTGCCACAGCCGGAGCCGCCCAAAATGCAAAGCACTTGGCCGTCTTCTATTTGCAAGTTGACGTTTTTTAACACCTGTTTAGGGCCAAAACTTTTTTGAAGATTTTTAATTTCTATCATCTTAAATCCCGAACGCGGTTAAAATAGCGGTTAAAAAGTAATCCAACACCAAAATCAGCACAATGGTTGTCACTACGGCGCCGGTGGTGGCTTTCCCCACGCCCTCCGCACCGCCGCGGGTGCTAATACCCTTATAACAGCACACGGTGGCAATCATAAACGCAAAAATAAAAGATTTTATAAACCCGTGCATAAAATCCGGCACGGCCATAAAGGTTGTAATGTCCGAAAAATACACTTCCCCCGGTACTCCTAACGCATAGACGGACACCAAATACCCGCCGATTACCCCAAACACGTTGGAAAAAACCGTCAGTACCGGCATGGTGAGCAAAAAGGCAAACAGGCGCGGGATAACCAAATAGCGGATAGGGTTGGTGCCTAGCGTATAAAGCGCGTCCAACTGGTCCGTGACCGCCATGGTGCCGATTTGCGCCGTGACCGCCGCCCCCGCGCGGCCGGAAACCACCACGCCGGTCAATACGGGGCCCAGTTCACGGATAAGTGAAAAAGACACAATTGTACCCACAAAAATCGGCTCGCCAAAGATGTTGCCAATCGTGTTGCCCGCTTGCAAGGCCAGTACCATGCCGGTAAACAAACTGGTCAGCGCCGTCACGCCGAAAGAATCCACCCCGATACTCACACTTTGGCGGACGGCTTGGTCAAACTCAAAGCGGGAGCGCCCCAACCAAAACAGTACGGAGCGGACCATCGCCGCCGCACCGCCCAGTTGGGCCAGTAAATTATCTACTTTTTTACCAATATATGTAAACATTACTTTTTATAAAACCTCGGCACCCGCGGCATAAGCAGGGTGGTTAATTCATAATCAATGGTTCCGGCCAAGCGGGCCAAATCCGCAAAGCGCACTTGCTCTTTCCCCTGCCGGCCTACCACCACCACTTCATCCCCCACGCGGGCATCCGGCACGGCGGTAATATCCAGCATGGTCATATCCATCGTCACGTTGCCCAATACGCGGCAGCGGTGGCCACGCACTAAAACTTCCGCCTTGTTGGATAGCGCCCGCAAAAATCCGTCCCCATACCCCAACGGAATGGTGGCGATTTTCATGGGTTTGGGGCAAACAAAACTGCGCCCATAGCTAATGCTTGCTCCCGCGGCCGCATCTTTTACATACACAATGCGCGTTTTGAGCGACATAATGGGCTCAAAGCCGTCTTCCAACCCCAGTTCCGCATGGCCGGGGCGCACCATATCCAAAACCATATCCGGCCGGTGTATAAGGCCCGGCGTGGCACATAAATGGCATTGGTTGATGTGTATGCCGTGCAAGCGCACATTGGTCAGCGTATCGCGGAAATAGCCGATTTGCTCCTCCGTATAGGCCGGGTCACAATCCGCACTGGAAAGGTGGGAATAGAGCCCGTCCAAAATGACATGCGGGTTATGGGCCAAAAATTGTAAAACCGCCATTACCCCGCCGCGGCGGGTACCGATGCGCCCCATGCCGGTATCCTGCTTTACATGGCACAAGGCTTTAATGCCCAGTTTAGCGGCAATATCCGCTACCGCGTGCGCGGCGTCCAAACTGGCAATCGTCACGGCCAGTTTGTTTTTAATGGCATACTCAAACGCCTCAAACGGATAAATACTGCCCAGTACCAAAATGGGAGTTTTTAGGCCGGCGGCGCGCAACTCTAAGCCTTCTTCCACGGAAGCCACCCCAAAAAATTGGCAGAGTTGTTTTTCCTCGGCAAATTGGCCCAAAGCCACGGCACCGTGGCCGTAAGCATTGGCTTTCAAAATACCCAAAATTTTAACATCCGGCCCCACCATACCGCGCACTTTACGCAGGTTGGCTTCGTACTTGGTTAAATCCACTTCCGCCCAAGTGGGGCGCAAAAACGGTTTTTCCATATTTACTCCGGCAGTACCATGGGCTCCGCCGCCATGCCCTCCGGCATGGACATTTCTTCCGGCGTGGGGTTGGTAAACAAGGTGTACTCCCCAATAAAGTGCAAAGGAATATCCCCCACCGGCCCGTTGCGCTGTTTGGCAATAATCAGCGTGGCTTTATTTTTCAAATTCGGGTCATCGCGCTTGTAGTAGCCGTCACGGTGAATCAGGGCCACCACGTCGGCATCCTGTTCAATAGAGCCGGATTCGCGCAAGTCGGAAAGTTGCGGTTTATTATCTTGGCGGCCTTTGTCTTCGTTCTTACGGCTCAACTGGGACAGCGCTAGCACCGGCACATTTAAGGTGCGGGCCAAATCTTTTAACTGGCGGGAAATTTCGGACACTTCCTGTTGGCGGCTTTCCGTGCGGCCCGAACCGCGGATTAATTGCAAATAGTCAATGATAATTAGGCCCAATTCTTTGCCTTGTTTGGCCAGTTCGCTGGCTAAACGGCGCGAACGCATACGGATTTCCGTAATGGAAATGCCGGACGTATCATCTATATACATGGGGGCTTCGGCCAGACGGCTGTATTCGCGCAATAAGTCCCCCCATTTGGCGCGGTGGTCGTACCAGCCGTTGCGCAGTTTGCTTACTTCCGTCATGGAAGCGGCGCCTAACATACGCTCAAACAAAGAGTGCCGCCCCATTTCCAGCGAAAATATCGCCACCGGAAACCCCTTGGTCACACACGCAAAATGCGCCATATTCAGCGCCAGAGCGGTTTTACCTTGGCTGGGGCGCGCGCCCAAAATAATTAAGTCCGATTTACGAAACCCGCCTGTTTTATAGTCAAACTCCGTGAGTCCGGTAGGAACCCCTTGAATAGGGCTTTTGTTTTTGGCGGCGTTTTCAATCATGTTCAGCACTTCGGGGGCCATGTCTTTGGTGGACACAAAGCCCGTCAAGCGCTGTTTTTGGCTCAAGCGGTAAATAGAGTCCGCCGCTTCGTCTAGCAGTTCTTGCGGCTCGTCGGTTTCCTGATAGCATTTTTGCACTAGCGCGGTAGAGGTGCGGATGAGCTCCCGAATGACGGCTTTTCTATATACAATATTGGCGTAGTGCTCTATATGGGCGGCGGTGGAAACTTTGCCCACCAGTTCCGTCAGGTACACTTCGCCCCCTAATTTGGCCAACAAATTGGCGGTTTTGAGGGCTTCCGTCACGGTCACAAGGTCCACGGCTTGGCCCTTTTCGGCCAAGTCTTTCATGGCGGAAAAAATTTTTTTGTGGGCGTCTTTATAAAAATGCTCCGGCTTGAGGATTTCCAAAGCGCGTTCCACGGCCTCGGCCTCCATAAGCATAGAGCCTAAAACGGCCATTTCCGCATCCAGCGCCTGTGGAGGGAGTTTTTCTTCCAGTAAATTACTAATTTGTGGGATAGGCATGTGTCCTCTTATAAAAATGAAATAAAATCTTTACCGTCTGGTAAAAAGACGGCTTTTTATTATTGTAGCAATTTTGAACGGTAAACGCGCGCGCCGGAATGGGGCTAGTTATAAAAAATAGCGGGCCCCCTTGCGGGAGCCCGTTTTTTGTAAAATACCTCTATTAATAGTTGCGGTCTTCGTGCGGTTGCACAACTCTACATTTGGTTTCATCAAATCCATATCCCGTTGGCTTTTTGGCCGGTTCGGTGGAACACACATGTTTAATGTAATATGTCGGCGTTAAAGGACAAGACGTCCATCTACCGTTTTTATCTTGCCGAGGTTTACAGCCCGGTTTGGGCGTTCCACCCGACAAATACTCATAATACTCAACCCTTGTGTCTTTACCTGATTCGCAAGCGGTCTTGGCCGCATCATAAGAAGATGCCCCACTAGAAAGCATGCCACCATCGGGTACTGTCACACGCGAGACACATTTGAAATAATACTTGGGGCCTTGCTTACAATTACAAGTTTCCGGATCCCAACCGGTGGAACAAAGGCCCGCATTGGTACTGCTGGGGCAAGAGCAAGAACAGTTTGCCTCGTCCCACACATAATGAACCGTCTTTAAGGAGCCCATTCCCCCACCCGTGTTAGTCAGTTGTAATTTGTCTTTACAATTCAAACGCTCTGATTCATTGCAACGGGAACATTCTTTATCCCAGTTTCCGGCCGTCCACGTGCCATTTATACAAGCATAGCTTTTCGTGCGGACAGTGCCATTGGGGCAAATATCATTTTCGTCCGCCGGTTTGGCCGGACAATCCGGAAATGCACCCAACACCCATTTATAATTGGTAGCGGCACTGCAAGAATAACTGGCTTTTACGGTGCCACAGGCACAAGCTTTTTCTTGGTCCGCAGGTTGGCTTCCTTCGCACGAAGGTGCCGGAGTGGGCGTTGGTTCCGGTGTGGGCGTCGGGTCCGGCGTGATTTCTACAGTGCCGTCCGTACCGCCGCAGCCGGAAGACGGAAAAGTCAACCCGTCACAACTGGGGTAATTTTTGTTTAATTTGGCACAATCATCACCCGTACAACAAAAACTGCCGTCTTGATAAGACAACATTTTTAAGGTATATTTGCCCTTGTTGCTGGTGGCGGATATCCCTTCCGTCTGTAAACTGTATTTATAGTTCTTGGTATCGCTGGAAGAAATTACGTCCGCTAAATTATCAAACTTTAAGGTGTAATTTTTATCCATCGCACAACGGCGCTCTTGCTCCGTGCGCACGGCGGACATCATTTCTTCGGCTTCCGTCACTTTCCGGTTTTCTATGACCCGATTAAACTTAGGAAGCGTGACGGCAGAAAGAACGCCTATTACAATGACTACAATAAGCAGTTCCGTAAGCGTAAAAGCACGCTTATTTTTGTTAGGATTCTTTTTCACGTAAACCTCCATTTAATTTATTTTATTATTTTACAAAAAAATTATATTTATTCAATAGTTTTTTTAATGCACAAAAAAGCCTGCTATTCTAAGAATAGCAGGCTTGGTGATAAACTTAACGAACTGTTATTTAGCTTCGGCCGCGGCGGCTTCGGTCTTTTCCGCAGGTTTAGCATCCGGGATAGACGGGGCCACTTCGGTCAGCGCGTCAATTTTAACCGTAATTTTGGCGGTGACGGTGGGTTTCAAATAAATGCCCACTTCGGTTTCGCCAAGGGCTTTAATCGGCATAGTAAGCTCAATGGCTTCTTTTGCAATTTTATGCCCCAACGCATTCAAGGCCTTAAAGATGTCCGCCTTGTTTACGGAACCGAATACTACGCCGTCGCTATTGACGGTTTTGGTAAACGGCAAGACCACACCGGCCAGTTTTTCGGCAATGGCGCGGGCTTCGGCCAATTCGGCTTCAATGCGTTTGGCGCGGCGTTCTGCACCTAATTGCCAGTTTTTAATAGAGCCTTCGGTAGCCAATTCCGCAAAGCGGTGCGGCACCAAGTAGTTGCGCGCATAGCCGGGTTTTACTTCTACAATATCACCGGTCATGCCCAAGTTTTTTACGTTTTGTTTCAAAATAACTTTCATGGGTTGCGCTCCTTCTTATTTCTTAGGCAAGGAATACGGCAAAATGGCCAAATTCCGGTCTCTCTTAATGGCTTTGGTAATCTGGCGCTGGTGTTTGGCGCAAGTACCGGTAATGCGGCGGGAGAGAATCTTGCCGCTTTCCATGGTGAAAGATTTCACAAACTGAAAGTTTTTGTAATCTACGTTTTCAATTTTTTCCGCGCAGACTTTGCAAACTTTTCTTCTGCTTTCAAAGCGCTTTTTAGCCATATACGGGCGGGCAGGGCGTTCCGGACGGGCAGCCACAGGCGCGGCGGTATTGGCAGCGGGGGTTTTAATTTCTTCTGACATTATTTTTCCCTCTTAAATGGGTTTTAGTTAAAAAGGGACGTCGTCTTCCATTACCGGCTCAACGTCGGCGGAAGATGTGTTTCCCTGAGTTGCAGTACCGTACGAGCCGGCCCCTGCAACGTTAGACTCCAGTATCTGAATACGGCGGGCCGTCACCTGCATACTGCGGCGGGTTTGGCCGGTCGTTTTATCGGTATATTCGCTGCTGGTCAGGCGGCCTTCTACATAGACAGGCGTGCCTTTTTTGACCCGGTCCTTACAACGTTCTGCCGTGGGGCCCCAAACCACTACGGGAACAAAAACCACGTCGTCTTTCCATTCGTTGGTGGTGTTATCCATATAGCGGCGGTTCACCGCGATGTCAAAACGGCAGACCGCTTGGCCCTTTTGCGTAAAAGCCACATTGGGGTCCCGCGTGAGTCTGCCCGCTAAAAGCACCAAGTTTTGTTCCGGTAATCTGATTTGTCCCGTCATAAGGTCCTTTTATTTGGAAGCAACGGTCGGCTTTGCTTTAATTTCTTTAGCCAACATCACCATAGAGCGAAGAACTTTTTCATTAAGTTTCATTGCTTCGTTCCAGGTGCCGATAAATTCAGGGTTTGCCTTGAATTTGAGATAGAGGTAGAAACCATCGCGAACATGGTTGACTTCGTGGGTGAATTTTCTTCTGCCCAATTTTTCTTCGCTGGTCACTTCTCCACCGTTTTTCGTGATGAGCTCTTTGGCTTTGGTCACGAATTCGCCCACTTCTCCGTCGGAGAGTTGGGGTTTCACAATCGTTACAGTTTCGTAAGTTCTCATATACTGATTATACTATTTTTGTTTATTTTAGTTAAGTACAAAAAACCACTTCGGGGCGTTTTCCGTCCCGCTGGGGTTTTAAGGAATATCTTTCCGGCACTGCTTCACCAAGGGCCGCGGCAATTCTTTCCTCTTATTTATTATACAAAAATGGCCTTTTTTGCGCAATACAAAAGGCTTTACGGGCGTTTTAAGAAGATTTTTGCGGGCGACGTGGCCCCTTTTATTAAAGAGAGCTTGTTTTCCGCCACGCCCAAATGCTCGGCTAACAGGGTGCGCACGGCAGCATTGGCGCGGCCCTGTTCGGCCGGTGCTTTGGTCCAAACTTCAAACGTATCCGGTGCTTTGGTTTCCAAGCGGTTTTTCTTTTCGCCCGCGTGCACTTTTACTTTAATGTAAACTTCCATATAGGTATTGTAGCTTTTTTGTGCCTTTTTGGGGCGCGGCGGGCGCAAAAAATCCGGAGGCTATACAAGACTCCGGATTTGCGCTAAAACTAAAACACTGTTATTTGTGGGCAATCAAGCTGCGGGCCGTCATATCCGCCGGCTTGGCAAGGCCCATAACGTCCAGCACGGTGACGGCAATATCCCCCAAGTTGCCCGTGGGTTGCATTTGGGCGGTGGGGTGGTCTTTGCTGACATACACAAAATCCACCAAGTTGGTGGTGTGCGCCGTTTTGGGCATATTGATTTTTTCGTCCCACATTTCTTCCGCGTTGCCGTGGTCGGCCGTGATGAAAACGTCATAATCATTAGCCAACGCAGCCTCGGTCACGGCGCCGGTACATTCGTCCACCGTTTCCACCGCTTTTACTACGGAATTAAAATTGCCGGTGTGGCCCACCATATCACAGTTGGCAAAGTTGATGACAATAAAGTCATACTTTTGGGTGGCAATTTGTTTGAGCGCCTCGTCTTTGACGATATAGGCTTCCATTTCCGGATGTTCGGCAAAGGTAGCGGGGTCAAAGCGGCCTTTAATTTCAATGCGGTCTTCGCCTTCGTACGGTTTGATTTGTTTGCCGTTAAAGAAAGACGTGACATGTTTGAATTTTTGCGTTTCCGCCAAGCGCAGTTGTTTTAGGCCCGCTTTGGAAATAACTTCGCCCAGCAGATTATTCATACCGCCGCCGTCCGTCATGGAAGGCAACGCATTGTACGGGAAAGAATCGTAATATTTGGTCAAACCGCAATATACGCACGGTACGCGGGTGCCGCGGTTTTTGCCCGCATAGTTATCATCAATAAATGCGCGGGTAAGCTGGATGGCGCGGTCCTGACGGAAGTTAAAGAAAATCACGCTGGAACCGGCTTCCATGCCTTTATAATCGCCCAGTACGGTCGGCGGGATGTATTCGTCCACCATGGGGCCGCCGTCCGGCGTTTGCATGGTTTTGTAGTCCGTTTCCACCACTTCTTCGGCGGTGGAGCCGTGCAAGCCCTGCGCGCGGACAATCAAGTTGTACGCTTTATCGGTCAGGTTCCAATCTTCGCCGCGGTCCATGGCGTAGTAGCGGCCCTGAATGGTGGCAATTTGGCCCACGCCGTATTCTTTAATTTTTTCTTCCAACGTGCGGATAAACCCGATAGAGCTTTTAGGCGGCGTATCGCGGCCGTCGGCAAAAAAGTGGATATATACTTGTTTGATGCCCTTTTCGGCGGCGTATTTCATAATGGCGTGCAGGTGGTCTTGGTGGGCGTGGACGCCTTCGTCCTGCACCAACCCCATAATGTGCAGGGGTTTATGGTTGTTTACGCAGTTATCTATGCAGGCCGCAAACGGAGCCGACTTAAATAAAGAGCCGTCTTCAATAGTATCTTTCAGGCGTTTTAATTCTTGGATGACAATGCGCCCCGCGCCCATATTTAAGTGGCCGACTTCGGACGAGCCCATATACCCCGCGGGCAGACCCACCTGTTCGCCGGACGCTTCAATTTGCGTATGCGGATACTGTTGCAAATACTTGTCCATATTCGGTGTTTTAGCGTTAGACACCGCATTAAACTTGCCGGGCTTGGCATCACCCCAGCCGTCACGAATGATTAATACAACTTTTTTCATACCTTCATTTCTCCTTAAATAGCAGAAGCGGATAATAACTCCGCCCAATTTTTATATTGAAATTGCTGCAACTTTTCCACCGTTTTAACTCCCCGGCCGCTTAAACGGTTCAAAAAGTAATAAAAAATCTGTTCGGCCATTTTGGTATCGGCCATGGCGCGGTGCCACCCTTGGCAGTTAATGCCCAGCTGCTCGGCCACGCACCCTAAATTATTTTTGGCGAACTTCCCGCTTTTGCGCGCCAGTTTAAGGGTGTCCAGCACAGGAGCGTTTGGCAGACGCAACCCGCAGGAGGCAAATTCATGCTGTAAAAACTTGAGGTCAAAATCCGCATTGTGCGCCACCAGCACGCACCCGTCCAACACGGCCAAAAGCCGCGGGGCAATATCGGCAAATGCGGGAGCGCCGGATACCATTTCGTTGGTAATGCCGTGGATAGCCACCACCGCCGGGCTCATGGGGATACCGGGATTAAGCAGGGTGGAAAATTCCTCCACCGGGGCCCCGTTTTGGGTGACGGATACGGCAATTTCACAAATTTTGCCGCCTTCCTTGGGGCATAAGCCGGTTGTTTCCGTATCCAAACAAGCAAATTTAACTTCTTGTAAATTCATTTTTTCTCCTACCAATTCAAATAAACGCGCCAATGCACCGCCCAGCTGATTAAACAAGTGACCCCAAAGCCAAAATAAAAGGCAAAAGAAGACACATCCATCAGCCGTATTTTACGCGCATACACCACACACGCCCAGCACCCGCACGTTAAAAATAGCCAGCGCCACCCCGGCAGTAAACCCGTTAAAAAGAAAATGGCGCGTACCATCATCATAATCCAGCGTTCGTCGGCCGTGGGATAATCCCGACCGTACAAATCTTTTTCCACACAAAAAATAAAGGTGCCCAATACCTTGGTGACTAACATCAACCCCACACAAAAAATCACCCATTTTTCGGCAAAGAAACTGCCGGTTTCATACAGGGCATGGAACGGCACGCACAATAAAAGCACCAAAAAGTTAAAAGTATCGTGTAATACAAAAGAAAGCGTATTATGGAATTTGCGCGTACCGCTTATTTTGAACCAACCGTCCGAAAAAATATAAAACGCCGTCATGGGCAGCAGGGCCACCCAACCGGATACATCCACTAGCCCACACAAAGACCACGGCATAGTCAAATACAGCCGGCACAGCACCATGGCCACCGCCCAAAACAAAATACCGCGCGCTAGAGCCAACTTCCAAGGGTGGCATTCCCCATAGCAGTAAAACCGCTTGCCGTATAAAGCAAAATCGGCAATATAATAAGCCAAAAACAGGCGCCAAAAAACTATCATTTATCCTCCTTATTTGGCAGGGTGAGCGTAAACACACTGCCTTGGCCGGACGCAGAAGATACCGTTAAAGTACCCCCATGGGCCTCCACAATTTGGCGGCTGATAAACAGCCCCAACCCATAGCCGCGGCTATCTGAATGTACTTGCTGATATTTTTGAAAAATGCTTTGTTGTTCTTGCGGCGTAAGCCCGATACCGCTATCCGCCACCGAAAGAGTCGTTTCTTGGGGCGTTTGGTGTGCTTCCACCCGCACAAAACCTTGCTGCGTAAATTTAACCGCATTGGAAACCAAATTCACCACCACGCGGCGCAGTAATTTTTCGTCTGCCTGTACCCATAAATCAGGCACCGTTGTGGTAAGTTGCAGGCCCTTTTCATTGGCCGATGGCAACAGGGTATCTACCGCATACTGCGCTAAATCTTTCAGATTAACCCGCCCCAAGTGCGGGGTAAGCATGCCGGCTTCCAAGCGTGAAACGTCCAATACATCTTCCAAGAGTGCGGATAAATTACGGGCGGCCTCGTCCATCAGACGCAAGTATTCTTTTTCTTCCTGTGGGGTGGCCTTGCCGCTGGATAATATATACAAATAACCTTGCAGGCCCAGCAGCGGGGCGCGCAAATCGTGCGCGACGGAGCGAAACACATTTTCTTTCATTTCACTTAATTGGGCCTGTACTTGCAAAAGTTGGTAATCTTTCAAATCCGCCGTCATTTTATTAAAAGAAGCAATCAGCGTTTGAAATTCCCCCCAGCCTAAATCTTCATCTACTTTTTGGTCCAAATTGCCGCGGCTTACTTCGCGCGCGGCTTTATCCAAGGCACCAATCGGCTCGCCCAGACTTTCGGCAAAAGTAAGCGCCCCGAAATAAGCCAACGTAGCAATAGCCAACATAAACAGTAAAATAACAATGTTTGTATAATAAAGCCCGCGGAAGGCCTCGGCCTTTAGCTGGAGTACTACCGCATAAGTACCCCAAATAGGCGTAGGCGCAAAGGCCCCCACAAAAACATCTTTCGGCCCGCGGACGGACTGAATCAAATGGGTTTTTCCGGCAAACAGTTTTTGCATATTTTCCGGTGCGATATGCAGCGGCACTTGGTTATTGCCGTAAAAAAATTGTCCGTCCTGCCCCACAATATAAATTTGGCCCGTCCGGCCGATATACTGTTCCTGTACGCGCGAGAGCAAACCAAAAAAGCTCATAATGCCGTACAAATAATTGCCATTGGGAAGCGGGGTCACAAATTCACTCACCGGCCGGCCCTCCACCACCTCAAAACCGCTGACGGACAACTTCTTTTCGTCCGGCATAGGTAAAAATTCGTCTTGGGATAAATCCAACGTAGGCACTTTGGCTAAAAAACTTTTTTCGCCCACGCGGAATTTTTCTTTACCGTTTTTATCCAGCACGGCTAACATTAAAAAATCCGGATTAGACGCCAATGCCGTATGCAGAACCGGCAGCGGGTCTTTGCCCGCACGCAACGCCTCGGCCAAATTTTGCCCAAACGCCAGCCGCCAGCCCAAATCTTCTATGTGTTGGTTAATGGAAGAAGCCACTATTTGCGCCAAATTGGCGTGCGTTCCCAAAATACTGTCTTTTACTTTGCCTTGATAAAAAGCCAGCAAAAGCGCCATGGGAATCAGCGGCATCAGCACAACGGTTAAAAATAGCTTAAAAAGCTTTGAAAATATAGACATACTATACCTTTTATTATTATAGCAATTCCCGCGCCCTGATAGGGGGAACAGGTCCAAAGACCTGTTTACGCCTAGGCCCAAAAGTCCGGTGGATACAGGCCCTAGGACCCTTGGCGCACACAACACTAAAACGCTAAACTATAATTATGAAAGCACTTAACCCGATAAAAACTTTATTTTTTGGAGCGGACCCATCCGTCAGCCAAGCCGCCGGAAGGGCTGCCTTACGCGCCCGAAGGCAAGATGTGGTTTTGCTTTCCGCACAGGAAGCTGCGTTTATTTACCAACAAAACCAGCGGATTGTGCGCACCCTAACACCGGAGTGCGCCTTATTCAAAAAAGCAGGGCGCACCTCCCACGGCGTATGGGGTTCCATTTGCTGCGCAAAAAAAATGTTTTAGTTTTAATCCTCCTACTTACCCCCCAGTGCGCTACCCTGCACTGGGGTTTTTATATGTAAAAAAGAACCTCCCGTTAGAGAGGTTCTTTTTGAATTCGGCAAACTATTTAGTTTTTGGCTTTTTTGATGCCGTCAATCACTTTGGGTAGCAGTTGGCGTACATCTCCCACAAAACCGTATTTGCACACGTTGAAGATAGGAGCATTGGCGTCTTTATTGACGGCGATAATCGTATCGCTGTGTTCCATACCCACAATATGCTGTACCGCGCCGGAAATACCGCACGCTACATACAGTTTGGCGGCTACCGTCACGCCGGACTGGCCGATCTGTTTTTCTTTGGGTTTAAGGCCAAGGTCAATGGCCGCGCGGGAAGCACCCACTGTGCCGCCTAGCTCTTGCGCTAAGGTGTCCAGCATATCAAACCCCGCTTTATCTTTCATCCCGCGGCCACCGGCCAAAACCACTTCGGCTTCGTCCAGTTTTTGCCCGCCGGAAACAGGGTCCATTTGTTTGCTGATAATGCGCACTTTTCCGGCGGCAGCAGGAACGGCAATTACTTCGTTAATTACCTGCGCCATAGAATTCGGGCGGGAAAGCACTTTCTTAAATACGTTCGGGCGGACGGTGGACATTTGCGGCCGGTAATCCGGACATTTAATATCCGCCATAATGTTGCCGCCAAACGCAGGGCGGGTTTGAATAAGCAGACCGTCTTGGATGGATAATCCGGTGCAATCTGCCGTTAAACCCACAAACAGTTCAGAGGAAATGCGCGGGGACAAATCGCGCCCGATATAGGTGGACGGATACAGCACCACGCTGGGGTTATACTTTTTAATCAGCGTCACCATGGCGTTGGCATAAGCCAAGGTGTTGTAATCATGATACGCGGGGCTGTTAACGGCATAAATTTTATCCGCACCGTAAGCAGACAAATCGGCAAAATAATTTTGCACATTGTCGCCAATCACTACCGCACAGAGTTCTTCGCCCAACTGGTCCGCCAGTTCGCGCCCTTTGGACAAAAGCTCAAAGCCTACCGGACGGACGGATTGCTGAGTGCCATTATCGGAAATTTCAATAAAAGCCCACACCCCTTTATAGGCGGACAGGTCTTTTTTAGCGGCTCCGGCCGCCGGCAAGGAAAGCGCCTTGACCGGACAGGCAGACACACACGCACCGCACATGGTGCAGCTGGCATTAGGAACCGCTTTGCGGTTCACGAGGGAGAGCGCCCCAAACGGACAAGTGTTTACACATTTGCCGCAACCTACACAATTAGAAGCTACCTGAATCATTTAATGAAACTCTCCTTTTTCAAAATTTCTACAAACTTGGCGGCCATTTCTTCGGCAGAGCCATTGAACATTTCGCCTTTTTGGCGGGCGGCCGGCGGGAAAATGCGCGACACACGGGTCGGCGAACCTTCCAACCCAAGTTTGTGCATATCGGCGCCGATTTCTTTTTCCGTCCAAGTGACGGTCTTTTTATCTTGCGCTTTGTGCGCCGCCATGAAAGACGGATACTTCGGCGCGTAATCTACCGGCATGGTCATAGTAATTAACACGGGCAGGTCCGCTTCCAAAATTTGGTGGCCGCCTTCAATTAATTTTTTAACCACGGCGCGGGAACCATCGCTGTCTACGCTTTCGCAAAACGTAATTTGCGGGATGCCCAAATGGAAGGCAATACCGGGGCCGGTTTGGGCGGTATCTCCGTCAATAGCCATTTGGCCGCACAAAATCATATCAAACGAGCCGATTTTGCGCACCGCCATAGCCAACGCGTAAGAAGTGGCCCACGTATCGGAGCCGGCAAACGCGCGGCTGGAAAGCAAGACGCCTTCGTCCGCCCCCAAGGCAAGTGCAAGGCGCAATACGGCCACGGCCTGCGCAGGCCCCATGGAAAGCACGGTCACTTTGGCGCCGGTTTTGGCTTTGATAGCCAAGGCTTTTTCCAAGGCGTAGTGGTCGTACGGGTTCAAAATGCTGGGTACACCGGCGCGGATTAAGGTGCCGGTCTTCGGGTCCACCTTTACGCGG
Source organism: uncultured Elusimicrobiales bacterium (assembly GCA_934662565.1). Classification (GTDB taxonomy): domain Bacteria; phylum Elusimicrobiota; class Elusimicrobia; order Elusimicrobiales; family Elusimicrobiaceae; genus Avelusimicrobium. The sequence continues at coordinate 233,821 of CAKUKI010000003.1, read as the reverse complement.
GTGGAATCGGGTACTTGTTTAATACAAACAATAATGTTCATCGGGCTGTTCCTTATGCTTTGAAAGTATCTCTGAGTTTGGCGGAAACGGCGTCCTCATCCGTGATAAGGCCGGTCATTTTTTCTTCAATGCCAATCAGGTTGACGGAGGCCGCCAAATCCTGCGCGCTGGCCGCGCCAACGCCCAAAATAAGTTTCATGCCGTCCGTGGCAATCTTAAATGCGCTCAAGCGCGCGTTAACACGCGCCATGGTGCTTAACGTAGCCAAATCAAAGCGGCTGCCTTCCGTCACTTTGCCTTCGGCGCATTGGCGGGTAAATACCGCGGCCACTTCCGCTTCGGAAATTAAATCCCCCAACATAAACGTAATATATTGGTGGCGGGTAAGTTTTTGCGCGCGGCAATCTTCCAACACGCGGGCCAAGGCTCTAAAGCCCAAGGCTACGCTGTCGGCCCCCACGTTGGGGTTTTGCGCGTGGATAGCCTCAAATTCTTCGGCCTGTTTAATATAGTATTGGCCGCGGCTTTTGAGGTGTTCCTGCCAGCGCCCGCGGAAAATGGTCATTTCCAACACTTCGCTGGTGCCTTCGTAAATGCAGGTAATTTTTACGTCGCGTTTGATTTTTTCTACCGCAAATTCTTTCGTGTAGCCAAAACCGCCCATAGCCTGAATGGCATCTTCGGCCGCTTTGTTGCCGGATTCCGTGGCATACAATTTGGCAATGGCGCCTTCCGTGGCTAAACCATGGTTGTTGATTTCCAGCTGTTTGGCGGTCCAATCAATATAAGCGCGGGCCGCTTCAAAGCGTACATAGTGCGGCGTAATGAGCTTTAACATAAAGCCTTGCTTTTCGGCCAACGGGCCGCCCGCCTGAATACGCTGTTGGGCATAAACCAAAGCCGTTTCTACGGCTTCTTCTCCGGCGCCCAAACCAAAAGCCGCCACCATTAAGCGCGTATAGCCGAAAACGGCCTGCGCTTGCAGAAAGCCTTTGCCTTCTTCCAAACCAATTAAGTTTTCAGCCGGAACATACACTTCGTCAAACGCCAAGCCGGCCGTGTTAGACAGGCGGATACCGTGTTTGTCTTCGTGCGCGTCCTGCGTAAAACCGGGGGTGCCCTTTTCTACAATAAACCAGCTGGGGCCGTTTGGCGCTAAAGCCAGTACGGTGTAAATATCGGCTACGCCGCCGTTAGAAATCCACATTTTGCTGCCGGTAATTTTATAGCCTACAATTTTACCGTCTTTTTCCACCCGTTCTGCACGGGTACGCAAAGAAACTAAGTCAGAGCCGGCATCCGCTTCCGTAGCGCCGTATGCCACCAACTTGTTTTCGTCGGCAATTTTCTTAAACCATTTGGCTTTTTGCTCCGGCGTACCGCCCACGTTAATAGGGTCACTGCCTAAAAAGGTGGCAAAAACGCCGGTGGCAATCCCTAAATCAATACGGGCTAACTGTTCGCATACGCGGTAAATTTCGGTGGTTTGCCCACCCAAACCGTTGTATTCTTCGGGAATCAGCAAAAGGTGTACGCCCAGCGTATCGCGGTCGTACATTTCTTTCAAAATGTCTAAAGGAATCTCGTTCTTGGCGTCATGCTCGCGGATAAATTCATGCGAGAGACGGTTTTTAGCATATTGCTTCAAACTATCCAACATCAAGTTTCTTGTTGTCAGGTCATTTTTTGCCATGTTTGTTTGGTCTCCAAAATACAATATAGATATATGATACAAATTTTTAACTGCCCGCGCACCGTATACCCATAAGACCCACCGCAAAATAGGCCCTTTGGTCCTATTGTTAAATTGAAGTTTTTTTCTATAATTATAATAATGACAAACAAATTGATAACTCTTTTACTTATATTATGTGTTTTCCCCTCCGCCGCACTGGCGCAAAAAAATGCGCTGAAAGCCTTGGAACGAGCCGGAGAAAAGGCCGCCGTGCAAACCGAACGCCGCATGGTGCATTATCCGGCCACGGCAGTTGGGGTATCCCGCACGGTTCCGCAAAGTAAAAAAGCCTTATATTGGACCCAAACCCGCGTACTTAGAATTTCACCCAAACAAGCCTTGAAAAATTTAGAAAAAATAGGGGTAGGCCCCACTATCCGCGGGGCGCGGCCGGCATTGGAAAGCCACAGCTTTGCGGCAGAAAATTTGAAAAATTATACCATGCCGGCACCGTCCGTTGCCCAAGCGCCGGCGTTTCCGTTCCCCCATTCTACCACGCTTATTTTTAGAGGGCTGGCCTTATCTTCCGACGGTGTTGATATTGCCAACATCCTACAAAACGGCTTACGCATAAGTGATGTAGGCGGCGAATCCAACACCTTGCTGCGCTCTTATGCCGGAGCCGCCGGAGGCGGCGCAGTGCGGGCAGTCAACGCGCCCGTCACCAATTTAACCAGCAACCCGCAAGAAGCCGCCGCGTGGGCACGCCGCCGGATGAAAAACGATTATTTAGCAGTAGTGGTAGCCGTCAAAAGCCAACGGCGCGATAACCTTATTATGATATTTCACGATATTCCTGCTTCAGACATTCATTCCGTCAATGTTCTGCTTAATCTCAACGGCACCTTAAAATGGTGCAAAGTGCAGTTAAATGCACTGGGCGGGTTTACGCTTACACCGTATGCTAACGCGGGCGTAATATTGGCCCAATAATAAGGTATAATACTGGTATGAATTGTATATTTTGCGGCATTGCCGACGGCTCTATAAAAAGCCAACTAGTTTATGAAGACGACGAGGTTGTGGCGTTTAAGGACTTAAACCCGCAAGCTCCCACGCATTTGCTCATTATTCCGCGCAAACATATTACCCGCTTGGACGAAGCCCAACCGCAAGACGCGCTTTTATTGGGCAAATTACTGTTAGTAGCCCAAAAACTGGCCAAACAGTTCAACTTAAAAGATTTCCGGCTGGTGACCAACAACGGCAAAGGGGCCGGACAGAGCGTGGACCATTTGCACTTTCACTTAATGGCAGGGCGGCGTTTTAACTGGCCGGCCGGCTGAGGGTGGAATTTTGCTTGAAATTTTATATAATATAGGAGAGGGAGTAATTCCTCGCCCATTTTTAGCTATGAAACCGTAGAAGGTGGTGAATAAGTTAATGGTTTTTGTAAAAGTAAGAGACGCTGAACACTTGGAAGAAGCTCTTAAACGTTTCAAACGGGAATGTGAAAAAAACGGTATCTTGAAAGAGATTAAAAGACGTGAAACTTACATGCCCCCGAGCGTGAAAAGAAAATTGAAATCCCAAGAAGCGCAGCGCAGAGCCAGACGCACCAAACGCAGACGCTTTTAATAAGGTTTGTACCACAGGCAATAGCTCTATACCACAAGTAAAGAGCTATTGCCTTATTTGGCTTTATAATAGCGCAGGCGCGGCATGAAAAACAATAACAATATTGTGGAAACCATCAAAGAACGGGTGGATATTGCGGAACTCATCCGCCAATATGTCCCCACGCTGAAACGTTCCGGTAAAACGTGGAAAGCATGCTGCCCGTTCCATAACGAGAAAACACCTTCTTTCACCTGTAATAGCGAGAAGGGGTTGTTTTATTGTTTTGGTTGCCAAGCCGCGGGGGATATTTTTACCTTTTTGATGAAAATGGAAAATTTATCCTTTAACGAAGCACTGCGCAAACTGGCCGATTTGGCCGGTGTGGAATACCAACCCATTGGGCAAATGACCGCCGATGAACAGCGCCGCATAGACGCCCGCAAATTATTGGATTTTGCCAAAAACTTTTATCACCGTAATTTAATGGCCCGCGGCGGGGAAAGCGTGCGCAATTATATTAAAACCCGCAACTTAACCAAAGAAACCGCCGAAAAATTTGAACTGGGCTACGCACCCAATAACCCAACCGGATTTTGCCAATACGCACGCGCCAACGGTTATGCGGCCGAGGCACTTAAAACGGCCGGACTTTGCGTACTAACCCCTTACGGTGCGCGGGATTATTACCGCGGGCGGCTGATGTTCCCCATTATTAACCAACGCGGGGAAACTGTCGGTTTCGGCGGGCGCATTTTGGGGGACGGCGAACCCAAATACTTAAATTCGCCGGATACGATTTTATTTTCCAAGTCTAAAGTTTTATACGGGCTGAACTTTGCCGGCCCCGCCATCCGCCAAGCGGGCAAGGCCGTACTTTTGGAAGGCTATATGGACGTTATCGGCTGTCATCAGGCGGGGATAGAATATACGGTCGCCCCGTTAGGCACCAGCTTAACGGCGGACCATGCCAAACTGTTAAAACGCTACACCAGCAACGTGACCGTATTGTTTGACCCCGATTCCGCCGGCATTAAAGCGGCACTGCGCGGCGGGCTGATTTTGATAGAAAACGGCCTTTTTGTAAAAGTAGCCGCACTGCCGGAAGGGTTGGACCCAGACGAATATATTGCCAAATACGGCAAAGAAGCGTTTGAAACCATTTTGGCCAACGCGCAGGATTTAATTGAATTTCACACCCGTTTACAACTGTCCGCCCACCCGCAACCGCTTGGCGCACAAGACAAAACGCAGGTTGTGTCCGAACTGGTGGAAACGGTAGCCAAACAGCCGGACGAGATTGTCCGGCGGGAATGGGTAAAATATGTGGCGGAACGGGTAAACGTAGATGAACAACTGGTCTTGGAGCGGCTCCACCAGCAAACAGCGGCACCCAAATATGCGGCAATAAAAACCGCGCCCGCGCGGCAAAAGCCGGCGGCGGCCCCCGCTAACCCGATAGAAGAAGACTTAATTTCTTGGTTGCTGCACTTTCCGCTCTATGTGCCCCAATGCGCCGCTTTGACGCAAACCGATTTTGAGGACCCCCGCTTGTGGGAGCTTTTTGCCGCACTGCAAACAGCGTACCGGAACAATCCGGCGTCCGGCTCTCTTACAGAGCAAACCATTAATAATGCCCCCGGACTAAAGAACGAAATTATAAAACTTTCTTTAGTACCCATTCCGGAGGATTTTTCGCCCGAAAGGGATATAGAGGAGTGTGCCTCTAAAATAGCCAAAGCCGGCGTGCAAAAACAGCTGGCGGCCTTACAGCATAAAATGAAAACGCTGGGGTCCGGAAATGTCCCGCAGGACATGGTGCAGTTGTATATGCAGCTGCAAAAGAAGTTAAAAAATTAATCCGAGGTAATGCAGAACTATGGCAAACGCGAACAAAGCCTTAAAAGATTTAATTGAAGAGGGGAAAGAAAGCGGGGTGCTTTCTTTGGAAGACTTAAACCGCTCTATGGCCGAAGCGGATTTAAGCGCCGAAGACAGCGACGACATCCGCGATGCTTTAAGCGAAGAAGGCGTACAGATACTGGACCAAAAGAAATTCAAAGAAGCCTCCTCCGATAAGGACGCCTTCAGCGAGGATTGGTCCTCCAGTCCGGATATATCCAACTCTATCCGCATGTATTTGTCCGAAATGGGCAAAGTGCCGCTTTTATCGCGCGATGAAGAAATTACCTTGGCCCGCAACATTCGCGAACGGGAAAAAGAACTGCGCAAACTGGTGTTGGAATCCCCCATTACCATGCGGGAAATTTGCAACTGGGAAGAACTGGTGGACCAAGAAGAAATGACCACCAAAGAGCTGATGCCCCGCGGTAAACGCACCTCGCGCGAGCTGACCAACATGCGCAAAAAATTAAAAGATGCGGCCCAGTTTATCGGCAAGCGCGAGCAAGAAATTACCAAATTAATGAAAGAACTGCGCGACGATAACCTGACCGACAAAAAGCGCAACAAAAACATTGAAGCCTTGGAAGAAAAACAAAAAGAAGTGGTGGGCGTAATTACCAAATTAAACTTAAACCAAAACAAAATTAAACGCTTAACCAACAAAATTAAAAACTTGGCGGACCGTTTGAACGAAACTCGCAACGACCTCCAACGCTTTGATGACTTCTTTGGCCCGTATGCGCAAGTAAAAGATTTAGTCACCAAATACACCTCCGGCAAAATGACGGAAAAAGCCTTCAAAAAGGCCACCAAATTCAGCTTGGAAGAACTCCAGCGCGCACTAGATAATATAGAAAACGTCCGCCGACGCCACGACCAAATGGTGGATATTTTGCCCATGACGGAAAAAGAATTTTTATCTTTTAATGACCGCATTGTGTTTTTTGAAAATATGATTTTGCAAGACAAGCTGAAACTTATTAAAGCCAACTTGCGCTTGGTGGTATCTATTGCCAAAAAACACGTCAACTCCAATTTGGAACTTTCCGACCTGATTCAGGAAGGCGGCTTGGGGCTGATGAAAGCCGTTGAAAAATTTGAATATAAACGCGGGTTTAAGTTTTCCACCTATGCTACTTGGTGGATACGCCAAAGCATCAACCGCGCGATTGCAGACCAAGCCAACACCATCCGTATTCCGGTTCACATGAAAGAGTTGGTTTCCAAATTAACCAAAGTGACCAATAAATTCCGTCAGGAGCACGGGCGCGAGCCAACCTTGGAAGATTATTCCAAATCCTTGCGTTTATCGGTAGAAAAGGTAAAAAGCGTCCTTAAAATTATGCAGGACCCCATTTCCCTTTCCACACCGATTGGGGAAGACGAAGACTCCAACTTGGAAGATTTTATTGAAGATAAGACCGGCCCGAACCCCACCACCTCGGCCGTGGACTTTTTGCGCAAACAAGAGGTGGCCGACGTGCTGGCAACACTTTCCGAACGGGAAGCCAAAATTATCAGCCTGCGCTTTGGGATAGACTCCGGCTACCCGCGCACGTTGGAAGAAGTAGGCAAGATGTTCAATGTGACGCGCGAACGCGTGCGCCAAATTGAAGCCAAAGCCATCCGCAAACTGCGCCACCCCAGCCGGACCAAAATGTTAAAAGATTATCAAGAATAATAAAACATTTTCATAACACAAACCCCCGCCGTTTCACAAATGGCGGGGGTTTTAATAAATAAACCGTCTTGTATTAATAGGGTGCAAAATCTTTTGCCACTTGGTCGTCCGGCAAAGTATCTGCTATGTAGCGGTCATAAAAGACCAGCAGCTTTTTTTCCACATATTCCCGCAAAGCCTGCTCTTTTGCTTGCTGCGCTTTGCGTTGCAACAAGACCTCTTGTACAGTTTGCGGCTCTTTTTCCGCAGAGGCGGCATTCGTAAGTACTTGTTGTTTTTTGATAACCAACGCACCGGTAGAGAAATCAAACTCAAAAAGAGCTTCGTGGCTTTTATACACTAACAATTTTTCATCTTTTGTAATAAATCCTCTCAACCAAATGCTTTTATTGTTAGGGGCAGAATGTGCCAAACTGACAATACGCACGTTTTTAGCCGGAGAATATTCTTCCAACAGGGCCACATTGGCTGAATCTTTTACGGCCACGCACCGTTTGCGTTCATACACATAAGAGCAATACATTTTCTCCCCCAGCGGGCTTGTGCCATAGAGCAATCGGCCGGATTTATCTTTTTCCTCCGCCGTAAAAACAGTTTGTATATCAAAATCATAATCTTTGGCATCAGGGAAATACTGCGTATTTTGCAGTTCTCCCGCTTTGTCAAAAGTCCGCACCACCACATTGGGTAATTCTACCTCTACCGCGTATTTAGCATTGGACGAGGGCCGCCCCTGCACATACCGGTAATTGCGCTTGGCACAAAAACTGCGCCACCCCTGTTTGCCACCCCGTGCATTCCCATACACCCCCACATCCAACAAATTAATAAAGCCGTCGGCTTCATCACACGAAAACGTAATGCCTCTTTTGGCATTGGACATTATCCCTTTACTGCTATCCGGCGTATGATACACCATAGAAGAATTAATGCGCCCATAGCGGTACTGGTCCGCCAACCCCAATGTATGGCCCAATTCGTGCGCCAACATATTCTCATTTCCGCCAGAAGCCCAATTTGCAAGCCCCTTTTTAGGGGAAAAGTACAGTTTATATGGAACGGAAGTATTATCTACACACGCTAACGCCGCCGAAGAACGGCAGGCTTTTTCCATTTCTTGTGCGGGCAAAATAAAAAACAAAATATCCGGCGCGGCACAATCCTTCTGCACTACCACTTGCGTCCGCAAAGCAGGCAGTAAATCTTCAAACTCCTTTTCTCTGCCGGATTCTTTTACTGTTTGCAGCGCAAAATTAAACCATGCCTGATAATTTTGACGCAACATTTCTAAATACTCCGCTTCGGTGTGAGTATCTCCAGAGCGCAAATTATGCACCACCGCGCAAACCGGCTTACCCGCCACTATTTTGCGCAGCAAAAGCGCGGGAGAATGGGGATTATCTCGATTTTCCACTCCCGACAACAAGCCAAACGGAGCACTCCACCCCGCCGCAGTTATAAATAAAGAAAAAAACAAGACAAAAAGTATTTTCATATATCCTTACATTATAATCTTTTTACGCGCTTTTTCAAGCAGAATTTACCGCCGCCGCCCTAAAATAATTTTTCCCATAAAAAACCGGGCCCCGCCCGGAGCCCGGCTTTTACCATGTAAAACAAGATTTATTTATTTTCCCGCTTGAACAAATCGCGCAAAAACTCTTCCACCAGGGGTTTACTGCCCAGCCCTACGCCAATGCCAAAAGCAAGGCCCAAACTGGCCAACACAATCACTACTACATTATTGACCAGCTGCGTGGCAAAACCCAAGTTTTCCACCGCAATCAGCGCACAGAAAAATACAATAAAAATATTTACCGCGCGGGAAATTAAAAACCCGCCTTTTAAGTTATTGGCACGGGCAGCGTTATCAATAATGTTGCCCATTAATTTGCCGAACAACAACCCCGCAAACAAAATAAGTACAGACACAAACAACGTGGGGATAAACTCCAAGAAGCGGGTAAATAAATCCCGTATAACCGTCAGGTTTAAGAAATCCGCCGCCAGCACAATGGCGTAAAAAATAACGGCCCACGCCAGCACAAACGCAATAATATAGGTGGGGGATTTACCCAACCCAAAACGCACGCAAAGTTCGTTAATACCAATTTTGGACGTTTTTTCATCAAACGCAATTTTGGTTAGAATCTTCTTTGCCCAAGAGCTTACCAAACGGGATAAATACAACCCGATTACCAAAATAAACAAGGCCACAATCGCCTCAAACAAAAATTTAAGTCCGCTTTGGCCCACCGTCAACAGGTGTTCCGTCACTTTATTAGAAATAGCTTCAATATTCATAAAATACGCCTCCTTTGTTAAATTGTAGCAAAAACCGCCCGTCCCCGCGCATACAAAGATAATTGCTACAATATATATCATGGCAACCACCGCTACACTACAACGCTTAAAAGGGCTGGGGCCGGCCAAGGCAAAATTATTTGAAAAGCTGGAAATTTCCACGCTGACGGATTTACTGCATTACTATCCGCGCACGTACCAAGACCGCCGCCTAAATGAAAAGCCCAACGATTATAACTCCAACTCCTTAACCGTTTTTAAGGGGCGCGTTTTGCGCACGCAGGAAATTCCCGCGCGTAGTGTGCTTATTTTTAAGGCGTTTTTGGAAAACGAACAAGGCCGCCAAATAGAGTGTACTTGGTTCAAAAAACGCTCTTTTGGGCGCTTCCGCTTTGACCCGTTCGGCCCCATGAAAAAAGACTTCAAACTCCATGCAGAAGTATGGGTTATCGGGCGGCGGGAAGAGCGCAACAATTTTTTTGGCAATAAAATAACGGTGGAAGAATACTATCCGGCGGCGGACCCGTTAAGCGCCCTGCACGCGGGGCGGCTAACCCCTATTTACAGTTTAACCGAGGGCTTAACAAACAAGCAGTTCCGCCTGTTTATGCACGAGGCCTTACAAACCGAAGCGTTGCAAACGGAGCCGGAAATCCTGCCCCCAGCCCTGCTGGCCAAACGCAAATTATTGGGCAGTGCGCAAGCCTTGCGCGGGATTCACTTTCCCGCCAGTTTAGCGGAATTGGACGCCGCCAAAGCGCGCCTTGCGTACGAAGAATTTTTGCTATTGGCTACCGCGTGGGGAATCAAACGCACGCAAACCAAAATTTTGGAAAAAGGCTATTCGTACGAAATCAAACGCACGCTGCTTACGCCGCTACGCCAACATTTAGGGTTCCAATTTACCAACAGCCAAAAACATGTAATTAACGAAATTTTCCGCGATTTGCAATCCCCCCGCCCCATGAACCGCCTTTTACAGGGGGATGTAGGCTCCGGCAAAACGGTGGTGGCCTTGTGCGCCATGCTGTTAGCGGTGGAAAACAACTACCAAGCCGCCCTAATGGCTCCGACGGAAATTTTAGCGGAACAACATTTTATTACTTTTGAAAAAATGCTGAAAAACTTAGGTGTAAAAACCGCTATTTTAACTTCCAGCACCAAGGCCGCCGCCAAACGCAAAATTTTGAAAGAACTGCAAGAAGGCACTATTCAAATTATCGTGGGTACCCATTCTTTAATACAAGAAGATGTAAAATTTGCCAATCTGCGTTTAGCCGTTATTGACGAGCAACACCGCTTTGGGGTGCGCCAACGCGCCCAATTAAAAGAAAAAACCGCCAAGTTGGATTTACTTACCATGACGGCCACCCCTATCCCCCGCACGCTGGCGCTGGCATTTTACGGGGATTTGGAAGTTTCCACCTTAACGGAACTTCCCCCCGGCCGCCAACCCATTCAAACGGAAGCCGCCACGGAGAAACTGGCTTTTATGCGCGTGACGGACGAAGTAGCTAAAGGGCGGCAGGCCTATATTGTCTATCCGCTGATTGAAGAAAGCGAAAAAATATCCGCCAAGGCCGTCAGCGAGGAATTTGAAAAACTAAAAACGGTGTTTCCGCAATTCCGTTTGGCCATGCTCCACGGGCAAATGACCCAAGAAGAAAAAGAAACCGTCATGGTGGATTTTGCCGCCCACAAGACGGATATTTTAATAGCCACACCGGTTATTGAAGTAGGCATTGACGTAAAAAACGCAACGGTTATGGTCATAGAAAACGCGGAACGCTTTGGTCTGGCCAGTCTGCACCAGCTGCGCGGGCGCGTGGGGCGCGGGGAACACGCCAGCCACTGTATTTTAGTGGCCGAACATGCCGGAAACATTGCCAAAGAGCGCGTGGATATTATCTGCCGCACCTGTGACGGTTTTAAGATTGGGGAGCGCGATATGCAGTTGCGCGGCCCCGGAGAAATTTTGGGTACCCGCCAAAGCGGGGAGTTGGAATTTAAGGCGGGCGATTTTTTTAAGGACCGCGATATTTTAACTTGGGCCATAGAAGACCGCGACGAACTTTTAACGCAGGACCCCGCCCTCTTGCAACCCGCGCACCGGTTATTCAAACAACGCCTGATACAACTGTACGAAAAGAACTGGCATTTGATAGATTTAAGCTGAAATTTGTACACTCCCAATTAGGGTCTATCACGGCCCCCCACTTTTTCCCCTTGCCCGTGCGGGCCTATTTTGCCCGCTGCATTTTGCAGGCCATATTTTGCCCGCCGCACCCTGCATGCCGCCTTTGCAAAAAGCTAGCCCCCTGAGCGTTTACTCTTGGGGTTGCGCCCCAAACCCGCCTTACTTTTTTCATTGCAAAAAAGTAAGCAAAAAACTAGCACCCCGGGAAGCCATAAAATTTATTTTTATACGGGCATTTTACAACTCCCTACGGTCGGACAAGTAAAATGCCTTTATACTCCGTTAAAAATAAATTTTATAGACGGCTTCAAAGGGGTGCGCTTACCAGCAACAACAAAAGCGAACGGCAACAGCAAGGGCTAGGCGGAAAACGGCACTTTGTTTTATACCGTTCGTGCCAGTACAAGAATAAGTGTTTGTAGCATGATTTTTCAAATTTAAGAAGATTTTGCGCCGCAAGTTTAGGCGCGGTGTAGCAGAGCTACATAAGCCTAAAGGCGGTGCAAAAGGGCTTAAATTTGGAAAATGGTATGCCCATTAAATGCGAACGGGGAACAAAATGTTATTTTGTTCCCCGCGCATTGAAATCCCAGCTCACCAACAGTTGTTATCTACTAAATTCCGTCATCTTTCGGCGCCCGCTCCGCCGCCCGCTTTCTTGCCTCCCTCGCCCGCTGGGCCTCCTCCATTTGGCGTTTGCTTTTTAAGCAATTATTTAACAGCTGGGCGGGGGTCTTTTCGGAATTATTTTGCAAATTTGGGTTTCCCCCTTGCGCCACCAAATAATTATAAATTTTGGTGTTGCACTGTTTCGCCGCCAAATGTAGCGGCGTGCTGCCGTCCTCGCTAGAGAAAGACATTTCGTCATACAAATCGCGCGGCGTATTGCACAGGCGCGCGGGCAGCTCCGGCCCTACTTTAGCGGCAGAGGTTAAAATCAGCTGAATCATCGGCTCGTCTTGGTTAAGTACGGCCACATGCAGCGGGGTTCCCTTGGCTGATTTAGCCGTAAACCGGGAGCCGCGGCGCAACAGCAAATCCGCCATAGCCACATTTTTCTGCTCCACCGCCACCAATAGCGGGGTTTTGCCTTTGGAATCCCGCGACAAAACCAATTTGGGGTGTTTTTTAAGCATAGCCAAAACGGTGGATTTATCCCCATTTTTGACGGCCTTAAAAATATCGTTGATTCCGGCCGCACCGGCCGGCGCAGTTATAAAAACTAAACACAAAACCAGTAAAAATATATTTTTCATACGTTTAGTATAAATTTTTTTAGGCGCACTGTCCAGCCGGACGGGCCGTAATAAAAAAGAGCCCTCTTTTGAAAAGGGCTCCTTAAAATCAACGGATAGAAAAACCGTTTTATTTATCTTCCAACCGGGGGAACAACGGCGCGTATTTTTCAATTTTCCCCGGCAGTAAGCGCTTTTGCATTTCTTTGGCAATCGTGGGCATAAACGGCTCCAACCATACCGCCACATGGCGCAAACAAGCCACCAGTTCCAGCAGTACCGCTTGGGCGGCGGGCAAATCCGTCTTGGCCAACATCCACGGTTTCTTTTCGTCCACCAGTTTGTTCAGGTCGCCGCCGTAGCCGAAAATAGCTTCCAGCACTTTATCAAAAGCCAATTCTTCATAGGCTTTATCAATGGTAGCTTCCACTTGCGCCGCTTTTTGAAGGAGCGGATAATCGCCCTCAATTTTTTCCGGCAATTCGCCGATGTTTTTAGCCGCCATATTCAGCGTGCGGGAAAGCAAGTTGCCGATGTTGTTGGCTAAATCGGAATTATAGCGGTTTTTGAAACTGGCCATGGAAAAATCTCCGTCTTGGCCAAAGGGCACTTCTCTAAATAAGAACAAGCGCAAGGGGTCCGTGCCGTATTTGGCGGCCACTTCGGCCGGGTTTACAATGTTGCCCAAAGTTTTGGACATTTTTTCCCCTTCCACCGTCCACCAACCGTGCGCAAACACTTTTTTGGGCAGAGGTAATCCCAACGCCATCAGCACCGCCGGCCAAATAACCGCGTGGAAACGGAAAATTTCTTTCCCCACCATGTGCAAATCCGCCGGCCATAAATCTTCAAACTTCTCCGCGCGGATTTGTTTTAACTGGGCCTCGTGCAGGGTTTTGTCTTGGCAAATTAAGGTGCCGTATCCGGCGGCCGTAATGTAGTTAATCAGCGCGTCAAACCAAACGTAAATGGTATGTTTGGGGTTGCTGGGTACTTGAATGCCCCATGCTACTTTGGTGCGGCTGACCGACAAATCCTGTAATCCCCCTTTTACAAAGTTGATAATTTCGTTCGCGCGGAATTTGGGGCTTAAAAAGGTGGGGTTTTCTTCATAAAATTTAAGCAAGGCGTCTTGGTAGCGCGATAATTTGAAGAAATACGTTTCTTCGTGTACTTCAGTCAGCGGGCGTTTATGCACGGGGCAAAGGCCGCCTTCCAAAATTTCGCTTTCGTTATAATACTGCTCGCAAGACAAGCAGTATTTGCCGGCGTAAGAGCCCAAGTAAATATCCCCGCTTTTAAGCAGTTTTTCAAAAATAGCCTGCACCACTTGCACATGTTTTTCATCCGTCGTGCGGATAAAATCGTCATAAGAAATGTTCAGCGTTTTCCACATCTCTTTGTATTTGGCGGAAACTTCGTCCGTCCATGCTTTGGGTGAAACCCCTTTGGCGGCGGCGGATTTTTCAATATTGGCGCCGTGTTCGTCCGTACCCGTTAAAAAGCGCACGTCAACGCCTTTTAAGCGTTTGTAGCGGGCCAGTACGTCCAACGCTACTGTGGTGTACGCATGCCCGATATGCGGCACAGAGTTCACATAATAAATAGGCGTGGTTGCATAGAATTTTTTAGTCATTGTTTCTTCTCCGGTATATTAAAAAATCTGAACATTCAGGCCGTCCAAATTCATCAGCGCCGTTTCCAACACCAACGCGGGGGATACGTTGCGCGTAATGGCCCGTTTGTAATCTTCAAACTTCTTCAAATCTTTACGCATTAAAAAAGCCTTTTGGGGGTCCGTTTCGCGGGTCCACTGGTTATGCAAGGCGGTAATAATTACGTCCAGCACGCTCTGCGCTTGCATCCGACCCACGGCCAACGTGCGGGAAAGCCCCGCCGCCACACCGCACGGCCACGCAGGGCCTTGCGCTACACCGGCCATTAAAGCCAGTGCCTCTGCCGCGCGTTTAGCGCGCGAAACCGACCCGCCCGAATATTGGGCGGCTAAATCCAAATTATCCCCCTCAAAACCGGTTTGCGTTAAAATTTCTTTTACGTCCGCCGTATCCAGCGGGCTGAAAGCAAGCGGCTGGCAGCGCGATAAAATCGTTTTAAGCATAACGGAGCGTTTGGAGGTAATCAAAATCCATAACGTTTTATAAGGGGGTTCTTCTATAAATTTTAACAGCGCGTTTGCCGCCGCGGCCTGCATGGTTTGGGCGGCATCCAAAATAAGCACTTTCCACCCGCCGGCGGAAGCTTTCTGCTGGGATTTGGCCGTCACGTCACGGATGGTATCCACATTAATATGTTGTTGTTTGGCTAATTCTTTTTCCAGTTCGTCTTCATACCCTTTACTGGAAAAATCTTTTTTTACTTCCAAGCGGGCCTGATATAAAAAATCGGCTAATGTCACATCCGGATGCGTACCTTGGTCAATGGCGCGGCAGCTTTGGCAAACGCCGCAGCAATCCCCTTGGGCCCGTGCCTGTGGGTCCAAACAGTTGAGCGCCTTGGCAAACTCCAGCGCGGCTTTGACTTTGCCGATGCCTTCGTCGCCAAAAAACAGCATAGCCCCCGGCACATGGCCGCTTTTAGCCAAGCCTTTTAAGTAAGTAATGGCCTTATTTTGGCCTAACACCTCAGCAAACGGCATTTGCCTCCACAATCCCGTGTTTTTCCAACAAATCTTCCACTTGTTTTTGGATTTCCTCTATGTTGCGGTCTGCATCCAGCAAATACGCGCCGGAGGTGCGGGCCACCATTTCTTTATACCCTAAACGCATTTTTTGGCGGAAAGACTGGTCTTCCTGTTCCAACCGGTCCGAAAATAAATATTCGCCGCGTTCGGTAAAGTATTTATCGGACATTAAAAACACAAGCGTTAAATCCGGCTGGAGCCCTAACGTGGCAATTTTGTTTAGGGTTTCAATGGTGGTTAAATCTATGCCGCGCCCATACCCCTGATAAGCACAGGTGGACATGGTGTAGCGCTCGCAAATAACCACCTTTCCCGCCTCCAGCGCGGGCAAGATTTTTTCCTGCGTGTGTTGGGCGCGGGAAGCTTCATACAAAAACAACTCCGCCATCGGGCGCACATCCACCCCCGGTTCCAGCACAATTTGGCGGATGCGCTCCGCCGTAGGGGTTCCCCCGGGCTCGCGCGTAAGCACGGCATCATATCCGCGGGAAATTAAATAATTATATAATAGCTTGGCCTGTGTGGATTTACCACAACGGTCCGGCCCTTCTAAAACGATAAATTTTCCTTTCATGGCTAATCCTAATTAATGCCTTCGGCGGAAGTAATAATTTGCAACTCTGCCGTGGGAACTTGGGCCCAGCCGGACGCATTAATCTGTTCCAGCAAAGGCTCCATTTTACCTTGGGCGGTTAAAATTAAATCGGTCATTTCGCGGTATGCGCCACTTCCGCCTGCGCGCGTGGTAATATAATGGGCGGCTTTTTTAACTGCGTCCACCGCATTGGGGACCGTGACGGCCAGCCCCACCCGCTTGAGTAAGGGCAAATCGGTCAGGTCATCTCCAATAAAAGCCACTTCTTCCGCCGTTAAATTTTCCCGTTTCAAAATATCTTCCAGCGGGCCTGTTTTGGTTAAAAAACCTTGGTAAATATAGGCAAAGCCCAAGGCCTTTGCCCGATAAATAGTACTGGGGTGCCGCCGGCCGGTAATAATACCCAGCGTTAGCCCGCAGCTGCGGCACATACGCGCGCCCAGCCCGTCCAAAGCGTTAAAGCTTTTGAACTCATCCACCCGACCGTCCGGCAGGGTAAAAAAATTAAGTTTTCCGTCCGTTAAAATTCCGTCCACATCCGTTAAGATGGCTTTTATGCGGGCGGCACGGGCACACAATTCTTGGTTCATATATATAGGTATTATACCAAAAACACCACCCCCCGCACGGCCGGTGCTTTACCCGCGTTTTATTTTTATATAATGATAGTAAGAGTTTTTTAACAGGGGTATAAAATGCCAAAAAGATTTACCGAAAACGCGCAAAAAATTATTCTTATCGCGCAGGAAGAAGCCAAACGCCTCAACCACGATTATGTAGGCACAGAACATATTTTATTGGGACTTGCCGCCATAGACGGCACCGTTTCCAACAAAATTTTAACGGGGTTGGGGGTCACTTTCCGCAAAGTACGGCTGGAAATTGAAAAAATGGTAGGAATTGGCGATACCATTATGCTACTGGGGGAAATTCCGTTTACGCCCCGCGCTAAAAAAGTGCTGGAATTTTCTGTAGAAGAATCCCAACTGTTAGGCACGCAGCACATTGGTACGGAGCATATTTTACTGGGGCTCATACGGGAAGAAGAAGGTATGGCCTGCAAAATTTTGGAAAATTTGGGCCTTAATTTGTCCAATATGCGTGATAGCATCTTAAACTACATTGGGGACGCAGAGCCCGAAGATTTGACGGAAAACTTTGCTGCCGACGAAGAAGACACCCCCCGCGCAAAAGACCGCACCGCTCAACCTAAAAAGAAAAGCAAAACCCCCACGCTGGACGAATACACGCGAGATTTAACCGCGCTTGCCAAAAACAACGCGCTGGACCCGGTTATCGGCCGCGAAGAAGAAATTGAACGCTTGGTACAAATTTTAGCCCGTCGCACTAAGAATAATCCGGTACTGCTAGGCGAACCGGGGGTAGGCAAAACCGCTATTGTGGAAGGGCTGGCCCAAAAAATTGCCCGCGGGGAAATATCCGACGTATTAAACGGCAAGCGTTTACTGGCGCTGGATTTGGCCTCCGTGGTAGCCGGCACCAAATATCGGGGCGAATTTGAACAACGCCTCAAAAACATTATTGATGAAATTGCCGCCGCCAAAGATGCCATTATTTTTATTGACGAACTGCACACCATTATAGGCGCGGGTGCGGCGGAAGGCTCTATTGACGCTTCCAATATGTTAAAACCGGCGTTGGCCCGCGGGGAAGTACAATGTATCGGCGCCACCACCTTTGACGAATACCGCAAATACATTGAAACGGACACCGCCTTGGAGCGCCGTTTCCAACCCATTACGGTAGACCCGCCGGATGTGGAACAGACCATTACTATCTTAAAAGGCATTCGCGCGAAATACGAGCAACACCATAAAGTAAAATATGCCGACGACGCCCTGCGCGCCGCCGCCGCCATTGCGGACCGCTATATTACGGACCGTGCCATGCCGGATAAAGCCATTGACCTGTTTGACGAAGCCGGTGCGCGGGCCCGCTTAAAAAATGCCGTCTTGCCGCCCGAAATTAAAGAAAAACAAAAAGAGTACAACCAAGCGGTAGAGGAAAAAGACCAAGCACTGACCAATAAAGAATTTGAAAAAGCCGCCGCGGCCAAAGATACCGAAGACCGCCTAAAAAATTATATTGACCACCTGAAAAAGAAATGGCAAGAAGAACGGGAACAAAAACAGCCCGAAGTGACCAAAGAAGATATTGCCTTGGTGGCCAGCAAATGGACGGGCATTCCCGTCACGCGGCTTACCCAGAGCGAAACAGATAAAATTTTGCACATGGAGGAACACCTCCACGAGCGTATTATCGGGCAGGAAGAAGCCGTGCGCGCAGTTTCGCAGGCAATCCGCCGCAACCGCACCGGCCTAGGCAACCCGAACAGACCCATCGGCGGATTTTTATTTTTAGGCCCCACCGGTGTAGGTAAAACGGAACTGGCCAAAAGTTTAGCCAGCTTTCTGTTTGGGGACGAAGACGCCATGATTCGGTTGGATATGTCCGAATATATGGAAAAATTTGCCGTTTCCCGTTTAATCGGGGCGCCGCCCGGCTATGTGGGCTACGAAGAAGGCGGCCAATTAACCGAAGCCGTCCGCCGCCGCCCGTACAGCGTGGTGGTGTTGGACGAGTTGGAAAAAGCCCATCCGGACATTTACAACATTCTGCTGCAAGTGTTGGACGAAGGCTACCTTTCCGATACGCTGGGCCACAAGGTGAGTTTCAAAAACTGCGTGGTGATTATGACTTCCAACGTGGGTGCGCGGGAAATTACCAACAAAGGCAGTAATTTGGGTTTTGCCGCCAAAACCACCGAAGAACAACAATACCAAGATATGCGCCAAGGGGTCATGGACGAAGTAAAAAAGACCTTCAATCCGGAATTTATCAACCGTATTGACGAAATTGTGGTTTTCCATGCGCTCACCAAAGAAAATATCGCCCAAATTTTGGACCTTGCCTTAGAAGATGTGGACGATAAACTGGCCAATAAAGAATTGGAACTGGAACTAACAGACAGCGCCAAAAACTATTTAATTGAGCGCGGCTTTGATGCCAAATACGGCGCGCGGCCTTTACTGCGCACCTTACAGCGGGAGCTGGAAGACCCGCTGGCGGAAAATATTTTAATCAGCCGCTATACTGCGGGAACGGTTATTCGGGTAGATTTGGATAAAACCACCCAAAAATTAACTTTTAGCAACGCCGCTTCTAAACCCAAAAACGCGGTGGTAATTTAACTGGAGGATACCAATGGACGCAAACAAACAAAAAGCCTTGGATTTGGCCCTCGGCCAGATTGAAAAAGCGTTTGGCAAAGAAGCCATCTGCAAACTGGGCGACAGCAATATTAAAAAAGTAGAAGCTATCCCCACGGGGGCATTGTCTTTGGACTTGGCCCTTGGGGTGGGCGGCCTGCCGCGCGGGCGCGTAATTGAAATTTACGGGCCGGAAGCAGGCGGTAAAACAACCCTTTCCCTGCACGTTGCGGCCCAAACGCAAAAAATGGGCGGCACGGTGGCTTTTATTGATGCGGAACACGCATTAGACCCCGTGTATGCGTCCGCCTTGGGCGTAAATGTGGACGAACTGCTTGTTTCCCAGCCGGACTCCGGCGAACAAGCCTTGGAAATTGCTGAAAAGCTCGTCCGCTCCGGCGCGATTGATTTAATTATTATAGACTCTGTAGCCGCCCTAGTTCCCAAAGCGGAAATTGAAGGCGAAATGGGGGACGCGCACGTCGGTTTACAGGCCCGCCTGATGAGCCAGGCTTTGCGCAAACTGACCAGCATTTTGAGCAAAACCAAAACCAGCATTATTTTTATTAACCAAATCCGCCAGAAAATCGGCGTGATGTTTGGCAACCCGGAAACCACCCCCGGCGGGCTGGCGCTTAAATTTTATTCGTCCGTGCGTATAGATGTGCGCCGCATTGAAAACATCAAAAAAGGGGACGAAATTATCGGCACCCGCGTACGCGCCAAAGTGACCAAAAACAAAGTGGCGCCGCCGTACCGCCAGGCCGAATTTATGATGATTTTGGGCCAAGGTATTTCCCGCGAAGCCTGCATTATTGATAAAGGCGTGGAAGCGGGTTATATTGAAAAGAGCGGCAGTTGGTTCCTGTACGGGGATGAAAAACTGGGGCAAGGGTTAGATAATGCCCGCCAATACCTGGTGGACAACCCGGACCTCGCCAACGAAATACAAGACAAATTATTTGTAAAGTATTTGGGCATCCACTACGACGGCAAACAACTTTCCGAAGAAGAAGCCGCCCAAAAAGCACAGGAAACCGCCAAACCGGCTCCCGCTAAAAAAACGGCTAAAAAATAAATTGCATGACCGTAATAAAAAGGCCCCGCACCCCGCGGGGCTTTTTCATTTTTTCCCTACACGCCCAGTTATTCCACACGCCACCGCGCACCCGCCAACTGCACGCACGCGCATTTTTCCCCTACCACCCATTTATCCCGCGGCCTAAGGGTGGAATTTCCTATAATAAATATATATGAAAAAATTTTCCTCCATTTTTACCGCAGTATGCGTAAGTATTTCCGCCGTGTTGGCAGTGTATATGTTCTGGCAACGGTTGGCCCATTTAATGACCGCTTTTCCGTACGACCATTTTTCCGTTTATATCCGTGCCTATCTCAATGGCGCCCATTTAACTGACAGTTTATCGTACGATGAGCTCTACTCGCTGGCTACGGCATGGCCCGGCTTAAAACTTTCCTACATTTGGCACGAAATTCTGCTAAAAGACGTCAACTTGCCGTTATACAACCTGATGCTTTACGGCTGGAACCATATTTTCCCCACGGAACCGTTTTATTTGCGTTTGTTTAATACATTACCGTCTTTGGCTGCCGTTCCCACGGCCTATTTTTTTGCCCCCGCCGCTTGGCCAAAACTAAAAAGGTTTATGCTTACCGCGCTGACGGCAGGCTCGTTTATTTTAGTGACATTCGGCTTTAATATCCGCGCGTATTCTTTTGCCGTATGGGCCGGCATGGTGTTTACTTTACTGGCCTTGAGGATGATTGATTTATTCGCTCACCAAAAAAATCCGTCCGCCAAATACTGGAGCACCTTTTTTATCATTGGCTTATTCGGTTCCTATTTGCATTATTTTTGTGCTGGTCTGTTTTTTATTACCGCATTAGTGGTGTTTTTATACGCCTGCTATTATAAAACAGGGCGCGCTACCGCGTTTTGGGGCACGGCAGCGGTATTTGCCGCTTGGTTCCCATGGGTCATTAATACTTATTTGCTTATGTCCGCCCCTTCAGGCTCTTGGTGGTATGCGGTGCCTGTTATGCGCTCTACTTGGGATATTTTACAATTTATATTTGGCAGTCCGTCCATGGTAGGCTATGGATTAATTTTTCTGATTGTTTCGGCCGTATCACTGGTTCACACGCAAAAAAAACGCTTGCTCCTAAACGCAAGTATTGTTTTGCCCGTAGCGCAAATTGTCCTGTTGGTAGCGGTGGTGGCGGTAGTTTCCTTAAAATACAATTTATGGATAGACCGCTACTTTGTAGCTTTAATGCCGGCTATTTTGGTATTAACCGGCAGTTGCTTGTACCACTTGTACGAACGGCACCGCCTGTTAATTGTACTGCTTCCGATTATTTTGCTCGTGTGGATAAATTTATACTGGAATATGTACGCCCTCTTGCGCGCCGAATACACCGGCCTAAAAGACGCTTTTAGCTTTATCAGCCAAAACTGGCCCAACCAACCTGTATATGTGGATACCGCCAAAACCGGCTATCCGGAAAAAGCCCTGCAAGTCATGCTCCACTATTACGCGCTAAACCCTCAAATAAACCTCATTGCGCTTTCTAAAGAAAACGCCCCGCAGGCGGCGCAAACGCCCAAACCGCCGGTACTGATGCCGCTTTGCACGCAGTACCATTTAATGCAGTTTTCGTTTGATTACAATTTGGAAGAAGACCGCGAACCGTACCTGTTTGGCAGTGATGTATGCGTGTTTACCGCGCACCCAGTGCCGGAGGCCCGCCCATGACCCATGCGGACCTGCTGACGGATTTTGCCAACCATTTAACCTTTGAACGCCAGCTTTCCCACAACACGGTGTCGGCGTACCGCTCCGACGTGGAAAGTTTTTTAGAATACTGCTTGGCAAACGAGGTAGAGCCCCAAAACATCGCGCCGGAATTTTTAGACAAATACCTCTACCAACTGCGCATGGTGGAACAGCTCACTACCACCAGCGTTTTTCGCAAAATGGAAGCAGTAAAATGCTTTTATAAGTTTTTACTGGTGGAAGAAATGATTACGGACGACCCCACCCGCTTTCTCAAATCCCCCAAACTGGCGCAAAAAATTCCCCAACAGCTTACCCGACAGGAAATGGACCGCCTGCTATCCTATCCCGCCAAAAAGTTTGACGAAATCCGCACGCTGACCATCGTGGAACTGTTGTATGCCGCGGGTCTGCGCGTAAGCGAACTGATTAACCTGCGCATAGAAAACGTCAACACGCAGGAAGGCTGGGTATTGGCGTTTGGCAAAGGGGGCAAACAGCGTTTTGTGCCCATTCATCCGCAAGCCTGCCAACGGTTAAAATATTATTTGGACGTGCGCGAAGCCACATTTGCGGATAAAATAGTCGGCTCGGAACTTTTTTTGAACCGCCACGGCCGCAAAATCAGCCGCCAAAGCGTATGGAAAGATTTGGCCGATTTGGGCCGCAAGGCGGGCATTTCCCAGCCGCTCCACCCGCACTTGTTCCGCCATACTTTTGCCAGCCATTTATTGCAAGGCGGGGCCGATTTACGCAGTTTGCAGGAAATGCTGGGCCACGCCAATTTGGCCACCACCCAAATTTATACGCATTTGGACGTGGCCGACCTGAAAGAAAAGCATAAAAAATTTCATCCGCGGGGTTAAACCATGAAACGCCTGATTTTTTTGCGCCACGGACAGAGTGAATACAACCTTTCCCACCGTTTTACCGGTTGGGACGATTGCGCTTTAACTCCCGCGGGAGAGGAGCAAGCCCGACAGGCCGGCGTTTTGCTCCGTCAAGCGGGCATACTTCCCCAACGGGCGTATGTTTCCAAACTGGTGCGCGCGCGGCAAACCCTGCAAAACGCCTTGCAAACGGCGGGCTGGCAAATTCCCACCCTGTCCGTTTGGCAATTAAACGAGCGCCACTATGGGGCCGTGCAAGGGCTCACCCGCGCGGAAGCGGGCCGCCAATTCGGCCCGGAACAAGTATTATTGTGGCGGCGCACTTTTACCGCTTGCCCCGTGCCTCGGGCCGATAACCGCGCCGCACAAGCCTTGGTTCCGGCCGGAATCACGGCACCGAATGGGGAATCTCTGCAAATGGCGCAAGCGCGCGCGTTGGCTTTTTTCCGGCAGGAAATTTTCCCCGCGTTTGCCCAAGCGGATACGATACTGGTAGCCGCGCACGAAGATTTACTGCGCGCGTTAGCCTGTTATTTTAAGCAACTTTCGCCCGCCGCGGTGGAAACCTTGGTCGTGCCGCCCGCCACGCCGTGGATTATGGAATTAGAGGGCAATTTCCACGCGCAAAAAGATTATTTTTTAGGCGACCCCGTAAAAATTGCCGCTTTTCTGAAACGCCGCCCGGAATAACAACATAAAAACCCCGCACCGAGCGGGGTAAAAATTAATTTAATGTATATAAATTTACATTTCCGCCGGCTCCAGTCACCCCGCTTTTGGTGCCGTTTAAGGTTCCGCCCATACTTAAACAAACTTGGTTGGCCGCTTTATCCCCTATTTTTGCCCAACATTCCCGCTGGCCGGCCTTGGTGGTACTAAAATCTTGGTAATGCACATACGCCAAACGGTTTTGTAAATATGCCGCCGGATTATTAGCCGCCCACCCGGCATTTACGTCTATCTCAAAATTTGTACAACGGATATACCCAGCACCTGTCATATTACAGCCGGATAATTCCCCCACATCCAACGCATCCGTATCATCCACATAGCTCCCGTTAGCCAAATAATAGGCTTCTTCCGCCGCGCGGAAAGTGCCCAATACCGCCACCATATTGGAGTAGCGGGATTTTAATACGGCTACCTCATATTGCGGCAGAGCCACCCCAGCTAAAATACCGATAATCAGTACCACCACCAACAATTCAATAAGCGTAAAGCCGCCTAAACGGCTTATATTTGCGTTTTTCATTAAAAACCTCTCTTTTTGATAAATTTTGCTATAAACAAAATTTATCAAAAAAAAAAAACAAAACAACCCCTATTAAATAACGGCAAGCAGGGCGTTGCGCCCCAGCTTTTACCAACCGCAAAGCGGGCCAAAATTTTTATCCGCCGCCCGCTCAATACAAAAAGCATTTATTTAGCTGTAAAAATTGATAAAATAGACTTATGAGTATTGATAATTTTCCGCAAATAGATAAGAAGCAACAAGACCGCTGGGAAAAAGCCAACCTTTTTGCCAGCCCCAAAATGCCTAACGGCAAAAAGTTTTATTGTTTAGATATGTTCCCGTATCCGTCGGGCGCGGGGCTACATGTGGGGCATCCGGAAGGGTACACCGCATCCGATATTTTGGTGCGCTTCAAATTAATGAACGGCTACGACGTCCTGCACCCGATGGGTTGGGATGCTTTCGGCTTGCCGGCGGAAAATTACGCTATTGCTACCGGCATTCACCCGCGCGAAACCACACAAAAAAATATTGCCAACTTCAAACGCCAAATTAAATCTATCGGTTTAGCGTACGATTGGGCGCGCGAAATTGACACCACGGACCCCCACTATTATAAATGGACCCAATGGATTTTCCTGCAGCTTTTCAAAAAAGGCTTAGCGTATGAATCCACTGTACCGATAAACTGGTGTCCGTCCTGCAAAACGGGGCTGGCGAACGAAGAAGTCTTTAACGGCAAGTGCGAACGCTGCGGGCACGAAATTGAACGCAAGGCCCTGCGCCAGTGGATTTTGCGCATTACCGCGTATGCTGAACGCTTACTGGAAGATTTACCCACCTTGGATTGGCCGGAAAGCACGCTGACCATGCAAAAAAACTGGATTGGCAAATCCCAAGGGGCCAACGTCACTTTTAATATAGACGGCACGAACGAAACCATTACCGTTTTTACTACCCGTCCGGATACCCTTTTCGGGGCTACTTATATGGTGGTTTCGCCGGAACATCCGGTATTAAAAACCATTACCACGCCCCAGCAAAAAGCCGCAGTGGAAAAATATCAGGCCGATTCCGCCAAAAAGAGCGATTTTGAACGCGCCGACCTCAACAAACAAAAAACCGGCGTATTTACGGGGGCGTATGCCGTCAATCCGGTAAACGGTAAGAAAATTCCGGTGTGGACGTCCGACTATGTTTTGATGGGTTATGGCACAGGCGCCATTATGGCCGTGCCCGCCCACGACGAACGCGACTACGCCTTCGCCAAAAAATTCGGCTTGGATATTATTGAAGTAATTAAGAGCGAACAAGGCGTAGAAAAAGAAGCCTTCACCGGCGACGGAGAATTGGTTAATTCCGGCTTTTTGAACGGCCTGCGGGTGAAAGAATCCAAAGCCGCCATGATTAAATGGTTGGAAGAACACCACTGCGGCAACGCCAAAACCACTTACAAACTGCGCGATTGGGTGTTTGCCCGCCAACGCTATTGGGGCGAGCCTATCCCGATAGTCCACTGCCCCAAATGCGGGGTAGTGCCGCTGCCGGAAGACCAGTTGCCGCTGCGCCTGCCGGAAGTGGAAAAATTTGCGCCGTCCGGCACCGGGGAATCCCCGCTGGCCACGGTGGACAGTTGGGTCAACACCACCTGCCCGCATTGCGGCGGCCCGGCCAAGCGCGAAACCAACACCATGCCCCAGTGGGCCGGTTCTTGCTGGTATTATTTGCGCTATATGGACCCGCACAACGATAAAGCCTTGGTAGACCCCGCCATTGAAAAGGCCTACGGGCCGGTGGATTGCTATATTGGCGGCGCGGAACACGCGGTACTCCACTTGTTATATGCGCGGTTCTGGCATAAAGTTTTGTTTGATTTAGGCGTTGTAAGCCACAAAGAGCCCTTCCAAAAATTACGCCACCAAGGTATGATTTTGGCCTATTCCTATCGGGATAAAATGGGCAATTACCACGCTTATAGCGAAATTGACTTCAAAGACGGCAAGGCCTTCTTAAAAACCACCGGAGAAGAACTTTCCCCGCTGATTGAAAAAATGTCCAAATCCAAAAAGAACGTCATTAACCCGGACGAAATTTTATCCCAATACGGGGCGGATGCGTTCCGCATGTACGAAATGTTCATGGGGCCGTTTGAAGCCAGCAAACCGTGGGACATGAAAGGCATTGAAGGCATCAGCCGTTTCCTGCGCCGCGTAGCCCAATGGGGCGAAAAGGTACAGCTGAAAGACGAAGCCGACGAACGCAAGTTGGAAATCCTCAAAAACAAAACCATTGTCAAAATTAACGAAGACATTGAGAACTTCCGCTTTAATACGGCTATTTCCGGCTTAATGGTGCTATTTAACGAAGCCGGCAAGCTAACGCAAGTAAGCAAAAACACGTTTGAAACTTTCTTAAAACTCCTCCACCCGTTTGCCCCGCACCTAACGGAAGAAATTTGGCAACTGCGCGGTTATGAAGGTTTTTTGGTAAAAAGTGCTTGGCCGCAAGCCAATGCTGCGCTCATGCAAGACGACACGCTGGAATTAGGGGTACAAATAAACGGCAAAGTGCGTGACCGCATACAAGTACCCGCCAAAGCCACGCGCGAAGAAACCGAAAAACTGGCCCTAGCCAGTGCCAAAGTGCAACGCAACTTGGAAGGGTTGGAAATTAAGAAAATAATTGTAATTGCCGGCCGCATGGTAAGCATTGTGGCCGCACCTAAAAAATAGAGGTTTACTATGAAAAAAACCATTTGCACTCTGCTGGGCGGCCTGTTATTGGCCGCCTGCGCGGGCGAAGGCGTAATTTACAAACCGCAAGCGCAAATTATGCCCCAGCACATTAAAAAAATTGCTGTGCGCCCAGTGCTTAACCGCACGGAAGTTTTTACCTTGGAAGATAAGTTTTATATTGAATTGTATGACCAATTCTTGCAAAACGGCTCTTACCAAATTGTGCCGGAAAACAACGGGGCGGAAGGCGTGGTGGTCACCACCATTAGCCGCTACTTAAATGTGCCCATACAGTATGACAGCCAGTTAATCCCCACCGTGTACCGCATGGAAGTATTACTGGACGTGGTATTTATTGATAAATCCACCAATGCCCCCGTTTGGCGCGAACCGGCCTTTTTGGGCACGCAAATTTACTCCGCCTCCACCTTACCCGGCGGCATGACGGAAGTGCAGGCGCGTGATGTAATTTGGAAAAAACTTTCCAAAGATATCATCAAACGCACGGTGGATGGGTTCGGCTCCGTAATGAGCGAAAACAAAAAGAAAGTAATGAATAACCCGGAATATACCACCATTACCCAATAAATTAAAAATGGCAAAAATCACTGCGGAAAAATTATTTACCCAATTAAAAGCCGGCACTGTTTCCCCCGTTTATTTATTGACGGGGGAAGATGTCTACCGTAAAAATCAGGTAATTAATGAATTAATTAAAATTATCCAACCGGACGATTTTAATATTTACCGCAGTGAGGCCGACAAGGCCGATTGGGGCGAGGCACTGGCACTGGCTAACACCGCGCCGGTTTTTTCCAATGCCCGTATGGTCATTTTAACGGGGATAGAAAAAATCCGCAAAGAGCCTAAAGAAGCCTTGCTGCGCTACTTAAATAATCCGCTCCCCACCACCACACTGGTACTGACGCATAACGATTCTAAAAAATTAAAGACGGAAAAAAACCTGACCGGACTAGCGGCCGACGCCGGCTGCGTGGCAGATTTTGCAGAGCTTAAAAGAGATGAACTAAACCTTTGGGCCCGCAATAAAATGCAGGAAAAAGGCCTCCAGCCGGATTTTGATGCGCTGGATGTGTTATGCGAAGCCGTGGGCGGGGAATTGGCCGCCATGGAGCAGGAAATAGAAAAACTTTACCTCTACACGCTGGACCGCGCAGATAAAAAAATTACCAAGCAAGATGTGCTGGCGTGCATTGGTTTTTCCAAAGAAGAAAACCCCTTTGAACTTTCCAACGCCATCACCGCGTGTGACCGCCGCCGCGCCATTATGCTGGTGGATAAACTGGTAGACGACGGCGAAGAACCTGTGGGCATTTTAAGCAAAATGACGTTTCCTATCTTAAAAATGGCGCGCGTAAAACGCTTGGCGGACGCGGGACTTCCGCAAAGCGAAATTTTACGCGCAGCGGGGCTCATGTTTTGGGAAAGCCGGCTGGTCAATCAGGCGCGTTCTATGCCCCCGCAAACCGCGTTTAAGCGCACGCTGGATAAAATTATAGAAGCAGACGCCGCATTCAAAACCTCTACCGCCGCAGACCCCAAAATTATGCTAAAAGGGATTTTGCTTACTTTATTTAATAAATAGTTTCCCCATAACGCACCAAAGCCGGAGCTTTACACTCCGGCTTTTTTATGGTTCACTGTTTTCCTTGGCGGAGGAAAATTCCCCCCGAACTAAAAACGGTAATCCAGCCGCAAAGACATAGAAATATAGTTAATGGACGGGTACACGCGGTAGACCTCGTTATGGGCATTGGTAAGCGTGCGGTGGAACTTATTGTAGTTGTAGCGCGTTTCAAACGCGAGCCCCCACGTTTCGCTTAACAAGTGCTCTACCCCAACCCCTGCATGGGCGGCAAAACCCGTGTACTTAAAATGTTCCGCCGGACTTAAATCCGCACGGCTGTTTATCCGTGCCACACCTACCGCTAAAGGGAAATACACTTTATAGCGGCTTTGCGGATTAGCATACACGCGCACCAAAAATAAACCGTTTTTAATAAAGGTATCAATATCTTTTTCCACGCCGCTGGCAATATCATGGTCAAAATATTCATCTCCTACGGAGGCCCCCACGGCCAGCCACGGGTTTACAAAGTACACCGCTTGCAAATCCCCACCAATGCTGGGAGTGCCGGGTTTGGCATCATGCGCGACACCTGTGGTGCGGTTTTCTATATTAAACTCGCCCCAATCCGTCCCCAAACCGGGGGTGGAGCTTTTTACCCCCAAACCAAGGACCACTTCCCCCGCTTTGTGGGTAAAAACAGGCTTTTCAGCCGCGTATGCCGCCAACGGGCATAAACTGAGCAACAATGCTATCAACTTTATTTTCATAATTAAAATAATTTTATAGATTTACCTACCGGTAAGTATATTATACTTTATACGGCGCGCACCCTACAAGTTTTTATATGCCGCGCCAGCGGCAGAACGGCGGGGCATAGCGCTTTTATATAACAAAAAACACCCCCGTTTGTGGGAGTGTTTTTTGGGGTTGCAAAAAACTTATTTGGCGGCAGCGGCTTTGTTGGCGGCTTTAGCCAAGCGGGATTTTTTGCGGGCGGCCGTTTTCCAATGAATTACATTCTTTTTGGCAGCCTTGTCAATGCAAGATTCCGCTTTTTTCAAATCTTCGTTCAGCGTAGCGGCGGCCGTAGCAACGGCGGCTTTTACGGTTTTGGTGGCCACGCGGACCTTTTTAATCAGCCCTTTATTCTGGGAAGTTCTCTTCTCAGCTTGGCGCTGGGCTTTCAAAGCGCTGGTATGTCTACCGGTTTTCAATTTAGCCATTTAGCATTTCCTCTATACAAAAATCTGTTATATATATTGTATTTAATTATAGCCTGTCGGGTCAACTTTTTTTTAGACGCCCCAACGCACGCAGAAAACGATACAATATCTTTCGCTTTATTTATTTTAGCAAAAAAATGCGTTTTATGGCTATTCCTTCCTAACATTTACCCCGCATGCGTTTATTTTGGGGGAAATGTTAAAATATAAATAATGGATTACAGAATTGAACTTTTGCCCAGCCAGTCCGGTGTTTATATTATGCGTGCCAAAGACGGCACCATTATTTACATAGGCAAGGCCAAAAACCTCTCGGAGCGGGTCAAGCAATATTTTCAGGAATCCAACCTCTATTCGCGCGGTTGGAAGCTGCCCTGTTTGCTGCCGTTAATCGCCAAGATAGACTACATCACCACCGCCAGCGAGCGTGACGCACTGGTGCTGGAAGAAAAGCTCATCAAGCGCTACCAACCTTTTTTTAACTCACTGGGCAAAGACGGCAAAAGCTACCCTTATTTGAAACTCACCATGAGCGAAGATTACCCCCGAATCCTGCTCACAAGGCGGCATATTGCCGGTAAAGATTTGTACTTTGGGCCGTACCCCAAATCCAGCATTGTTAAAAGTTTACTGCGCTTTTTATGGAAGAGCAAATACGCCCCTTTGCGCCCATGCAAGTGGAGTTTTTCGCGCGAAAAGCCGCTAGATGAGCGCAAAATAAACACTTGTATTTATTACCACACGGGCCAATGTCCGGCCCCGTGCGCGGGGAAAATTTCGTACGAACATTACCGCCAACTGGCCGAGCGTTTGGCCTTGTTTCTAGAAGGCGATTTTGAAAACATCACCCGCAGCATTACGGCCCTCATGCGCCGCCACGCCCAAAATTTGGAGTATGAACAAGCGGCCGTCTACCGTAATTTTTTAAGTGCCTTAACCCACATGAAAGAGCGCGTGTTGGTGGGCAAATTTGACGAACAGCAAATCGTCACCGCCATGGATAATACGGACAAATTAAAACGCTTGGCGCAGGTTATCGGCATGCACAAAATTCCCGCCCACATAGAAGCGTTTGATAATTCCCACTTATTCGGGCGCGAAGCGGTGGGGTGTATGGTGTGTTTCATTAACGGAGAGAAAAACCACGAACATTACCGCCGTTTCAAAATACGCTCCAAATTGCCGGAACGCGGCGGCAGTGATTTTACCATGATGGAAGAAAACGTCTTCCGCCGTCTGCGGCAAATCAAGCGGGACCCCGCCCAAACGCCGGACCTTATTTTGTTAGACGGCGGCAAGAGCCAAATTCACGCCGCCATGAACGCCTTTGAGCGCGCGGGATTATATATCCCGTTTATTGCGTTGGCCGAAACCAACGAGGGCATTTATCTGCCCGGCGCGCCGCAAAGCATTAAACTGCCGCTGGGTGACCCCGCCCTAAACCTTTTAATGGAAATACGCGACGAAGTGCACCGCTTTGCCATTACTTACCACCGCAAACTGCGTGACAAGCAAACCCTTTCGAACGGGCCTATGACGGCCTAGGCCCTTTGGCCCTTGCCAAGCGGAGCTTTGGCTTTTATAATAAAAGTATGAAGAACACGCTAACTTTGTTGATAACTGCCCTACTTTGTACTTTATTCCCCGCCCTGTCCGACGCGCAAGGGTGGAAAGGCGCCGCCAAAAAAGCCGTTTCCAATGCGGAACAAAAAGTGGCCCACAGTGTGCCCGCCCTCAAAAATTCCACTAAAAATGCGGTCAAAAGGGTGCAGCATTCCCAAATTACGCAAGCCATTACCCAAGCCAACCGCTTGTGGCAACTGCGTAATTTGCAAAGCGCACGGGATAAAAACGCATTAAGCAACTGGGCGTTGTCCCAAAGTTTACGCAAAACCTCCCCTTTATATCACGCCGCCGCTAAAGACGTTGCTTTTGTACGCGCCAACGCCAGCCAAGCCGCCCCGAATGTAAAGCGTGATGTGGTACATGTCAATTCCGTTTCTTACCGCCGCCTGACCAGCAATGTCAACCGCATTTTTATAGCCGCGGACTTAAACGAAGGAACCCGCTGGCAATTAAGTAAACTGGTACAAGCCGTACGCAAAAACAATGCGGGCAAAAAATTAGTGGTGGCCAGCCCGTATTTTCCGGAAAGCAAACAACTCTTTACCGCCGGCTCTTATGCGCGCTTCCAGCAGGAAAACGGCGCGGACCTTTTAGTACAAACCATTTTAGAACAAGGGGAAGCTATTTTAATCCCGCTCAAACAGCAAAAAGGCGGTTCCGTGCAAAACAATCTGACTGCGTGGACCCAACTTCTGCAACCCCATTACGAGGCCGCCTCTTTCGGACGGACGGACGAAGTGTTAATTGTAATTGCTCCGGCCCGTTTTATAGAAGGCAACGCGGGCTCCTTGCGCAAAGCATATATGGCCCCGCCTATGCTTAATAGAGATAAGGCCATTACCGTTTCTTTCCGCACGAACAACAAGGCAAACTTGACCGATTATAAATGGGGCATAGTGACTGCTAAAACGCGTTTTCACTTAAAAGCGCCGTATCAAAACGGGTGGACCCAAAATGCCTTTGTAGAAGAAGTACCGCTGGAAATAGCAGATGCCGTGGGCACCAACTATTTTATCCGCGTGTGCCCGTAAAATAAATCTGTTTTTCAACCGCTCTCCCGCCGGAGAGCGGTTTTTTTATTGGGTTAAGTTCCCCCCACAAACACAAAAAAGCGGAGCGCAGTAAAATGCGCTCCGCTGGGGGAAACAAAACCTTTTTTATTTGAAGTTTCCCGTACCCAGTTTTTGCTGTAAGTATGTTTTCAAGCCGGACGGGTCGCCCGAGTGTCCGATTGCTTCCTGATAGCTGATTTTCTTTTGGATATACAAATCCCCCAGCGCTTGGTTCATGGTAATCATACCCATACCGGCGTTGGTTTGCATGGTGGAAAGGATTTGTTCGGCTTTTCCGTCGCGAATTAAACTGCGCACGGCCGAGTTGGCCAGCAGCACTTCGCACGCCATGGCACGGCGGCCGTCCAGCGTGGGAATAAGCTGTTGGGACAAAATAGCCTCCAACACAAAGGACAGCTGGGTGCGCACCTGCGGCTGTTGGTTAGCGGGGAACACGTCAATAATACGGTTGACGGACTGCACGGCGTCGTTGGTGTGCAAGGTGGCAAATACCAAGTG
The DNA here is from genome assembly GCA_934662565.1 of uncultured Elusimicrobiales bacterium. GTDB lineage: Bacteria > Elusimicrobiota > Elusimicrobia > Elusimicrobiales > Elusimicrobiaceae > Avelusimicrobium. Next base: position 201,013 of record CAKUKI010000003.1, on the reverse strand, counting down.
GCCGGTTTCGGCTAGGGTCAAGCACGCTTCAATGGTTTCAATATCGCGCAACTCGCCCACCAGAATCACATCAGGGTCCTGACGCAAAAAGTGTTTCAAAGCCGCTTGGAAAGACAACGTGTCCGAGCCGACTTCGCGCTGGTTTACAATACTGCGCCGGTGTTGGTGGACGAATTCAATAGGGTCTTCTACCGTCATAATATGGTTGCTTTCGTTCATATTCAGGTAGTTAATCATACTGGCCAAAGAGGTAGATTTACCGGAACCCGTACAACCGGTCACGAGTACCAAGCCTTTGTTTAACTTCATAATGTTGTACACCACGGGCGGCAGGTTGAGTTGTTCAAAGGACTTAAATTCATTGGGAATGGAACGCAACGCAGCGGCCACACAACCTTTTTGTTTATAAATGTTTACACGCAAACGGCCTAAACTTTTTAAGCCGAAGGAAAAGTCCAGCTCCAAATGTTCTTCAAATTGCTGGCGTTGTTCGTCCGTCATAATAGAATAAATCAGCGTTTGCGCGCTTTCTTTTGTCAGCACCTCAAATTGCGTGGCATACAAACGCCCCTCAATACGCAGCACAGGGGGAACCCCTACCGTCAGGTGAATATCGGAAGCGTTTTTAGCTTTCATCAGTTTGAACAAATCGTCCATGATTATCATAATATGACCCTCTTTCGGTTTATTTTATTTTTCCAACCAAGTCCAACGTAATGTTATTCAGCGCGCCTGTCAGTTTATTACGGGAAACATCTACCTGAAAAATATAAACCACAGGTTCAGACCGCGTTTTGCTTAAACGGTATTTTACAATATATACGTTATTATGCAAACGCTCGGCAGACCAAGTTGCGCTATATCCTTGAGCCAGCTTATCCTTATAAATCCTATCAAAATAATCAGCAACTTTGCCATTAAAATTAGGCAATTCATAATTTTGCACAATTTGGCGCGCCGCATCCGCCGGATTTAATTCCGGTGCGGCCGGAGCCACCTTGGCAGACGGAGCCAACGAAAGCGCTTCCTGTGCCGAGGGAACGTCCGGCTGGGCGGATGCCTCCGGCATCAGTTCTTCCACCGCTCCGCCCGATTGCGTAATCGGCTGGGGGGCCGGAGCGTTTTCCGGCTGGGGAGCCGCGGGTTTGAGTAGCAGCAAAACGCCACCCGCTGCCAACAACAAAACCAAAAAGCCCGCTGCCCATAACACGCTTTTATTGCGGTGGGCGGGCGGTTCATCCGCAGGTAAAATTTTTTCTGTTAAAAATTGTTCAATTTCCGGTGTTTTTTTAAGCGTGGTCTTTACCCGATTTACTTGCGGCTCCACCACAGGGGCAACCTGTTTAATCGGTTCCGGAACTTCGGGGGCCGTTTCTACTTCCACCGCGCCGGACATAATCTCTTCCACAGGGTCTTGCGGGGCGGGCGCTTGCACGGGCGGCTTTGCATTCGGTTGCTCCGGTGTTTCTGCGGGTTGTTCCTCTTTTGCCGCCGGAGCTTGCGTCCCTTGGGTTGCCTCTGCGGAAGGCGCGGCAGGTTCTTCCACCGTTAAAACCGGTTTTTCTTGCGCCGGTGTTTGCGGCACATTTTCGGGCGCGGATACTTTTTCTTCGTTTTGGGGCTTGGCAGAAGGCTCAGCCTCGGACGTTTCTTTCAATCCGTCCGGATTTTTCAAAGAAAGGGCCAACGGCTCTTGCGTCACAGACAAAGGAATGGAATTCATCTCTTCCGTTTCCGGCTCCGGTGCGTCTTGCGGCTGGGGGGCCGTTTGCGGGGCGGCATTTTCCGTTTGCTCCGCGGGCGGTTCCTGTTCTTCCGCTTGGGCAGTTTCCCTTTCCTCCGCGGCGCCGTCAGCGGCGGGCGGGAGTGTTTGCGTTTCCGGCAGCGTGTCAGGCGCCGCACTGGGCGGTTCTTCGGTTAAGGAAGTGTTTTCTTGTGCAAGCGGTTGTGGCTGAGGGTCCGTCAAACTATCGGCCGTTTCCGGCGCGGGGGCTTGCTCCGCCGGCGCGGGCGCGCCAAGGGAAGATTCTTCTTGCGCTTTTCCGGCGTGGGAAGACGCAGGCTCTACTACATGGGTTTCCGCGTCCGCGGACGGAGCAGTTTGCGCGGAGAGTTCTTGCGGATTATTTTGATTTTTCTCCGTTCCCGCACCGTTAACCGTTTCCTGCTTTTTGCGCAGACGGAATTTAGGTTTTTCGTCCTCGGGAAGCGGCTTTTCCGCCAGCACCACAGGGGCGCCGCTATCGCTCATCGGGGCCACCGCGGCTAAACCGTCGTCGGGGGTTAAATCATCCAAATCTTCTTTGGCGGTAAATTCATCAAAAGGGCCGGATTCTATTTGCACAGGCTCTGGGGCCGGCAAGGGCGGTTGCGTTTCTTTGAACTGTTTTTCCAACGCACGCGCCAAGTTCATATCGGAATTTTCATTGGGGTCCGGAATACCCAAAATGTTGCCCAAATCCCCCCCTTGAATATTATTGAAATAATCTTCAATCGGGCCGGATTTAGCCGGCTCATGGGGAGGGAAATGGACTTTTTCAGCTGGTTCTCCCGCGGGAGTTTCCGTCTCTCCCAGCGGGTTTTTTTCACTTAATAAAGTGTCCAGCTCTTCGTCAAATACGTCTTTTTTTTCAACTGGCTCGGCACTGGGGATTTCCTGCGGCTCAGGAACGGGAGCCTGCACGGCCGCAGGGGCGAAGTCTTCGTAGGACTCAGCTTCTTTCCAAAAAGTATCGTCATCCCCCCGTTCTTCCGGACACACTAAACTATGCGGCCCGAACCCCTCCCGTCCGGACAGTTCGTCCGCCGTAAAAGGGCCCACCACGTCGCCGTGTTCAAAAAGCCAGTATTTCATGCCGTTCCTTCCGGAGGAATCCGGTATTTTTTATTTACAAAGCGCCAACGCTGCGTTTAAGCGCGCGAGGACGGTTTCCTTACCCATATACTCCAACATCTTGAACAAGGTGGGGCCGTGCGTGCGGCCGGATACTGCCACGCGCACCGGATGGAAAATTTGGCCGGCCTTCATGCCGTTAGCTTTGGCATACGCACGGGCGGCGGCTTCTAAGTTAGCCTCATTAAAATCCGCCAATTCCCCATACACTTTAATCATGCCTTCCAGCACGGTTTTGGCTTCCGGCTTAGAAAAAACTTTTTCCAATGCTTCTTGCTCAAATTTAGGCGCTTCAAAGAAAAAGCGGATTAAATCCGGAATTTCCGTAAGTAATTTATATTTTTCCTGTTCCAGCCCGATAATGCCTTCCAAGCGGGCGCGGTCCGTCTTGGACACATCAATTCCTGCATTTTGAATAAACGGCAACGCCAAATCCGTCAACCGCGCAATAGGCGTATGGCGGATGTATTCCCCGTTCATCCAGTTCAGTTTTTCGGGGTCCATCACCGCCGGACTGGGTTGGCAGCCGGAAATATCAAATTTTTCTTCCAATTCCCCTTCGGCAAACAACTGCTGGGAATCGGCCGTCGCCCACCCTAACAAAGCCAGATAGTTTTTTAAGGCTTCGGGTAAATACCCCATTTTTTGGAATTCCACCACGTTGGTAGCCCCATGGCGTTTGGAAAGTTTTTTACCGTCCGGCCCATGAATCATGGACAAGTGGGCAAAAATAGGTTCTTTCCACCCCAACGCGCGGTAAATTTGAATTTGCGCCGGAGTATTGGAAATGTGGTCATCCCCGCGGATAACGTGTGTCATACGCATTAAATGGTCGTCCACCACCACCGCAAAGTTATAGGTGGGGTAGCCGCTGGTTTTTTGGATAACCAAATCGTACAAATCTTTGCTGGCAAATTTAACATGCCCGCGAATCATATCGTCCCATTCCACGTCGCCTTCCTGCGGCATACGGAAACGGATTACATATTTGCGGCCTTGGGCTTCCAGCTCTTTTTGTTGTTCGGGGGTTAAATTACGGCATTTGCCGCTGTATTTGGGCGGGCGGTGCTCCGCCAAGCATTTTTGGCGGTTGGCTTCCAGTTCTTCTTCCGTGCAATAGCATTTGTAGGCTTTGCCTTCAGCAATTAACTGGTCAATGTATTTTTTATAAATGCCTTGGTCCGCGCGGATAGCCTGATAATACGGGGCATCCGGCCCTTTAGAGGTTCCGTCCGGAAACGGCCCCTCATCCCAATTTAACTGCATCCACTGCATGCCTTCAAAAATAGCATCTGTGGAGGCTTGGGTAGAGCGTTCCTCGTCCGTATCTTCTATGCGGAGCAAAAATGTGCCTTTGTTCTTTTTGGCGAAAAGGTAGTTGAAAAGCGCCGTGCGCACCCCGCCGATATGTAAAAATCCGGTCGGCGATGGGGCAAATCTTACTCTTACGGTCATAGTTATTGGTATCCTCTAAATATGGAATATAAATATATTATACTTATTATTGAGGAATTTTATTACAATATACTTGTACCCGCGTAAAGCATTTTTTATTTGGCGCGGGGTTCATTTTGTAGAGAGGCGTTATGTTTTCCGTTTTCTTTTGGGTGGCCTGTTTTTTATTATTTTTAATGCAATTTACCGCCGGAGCATGGCTGCATTATGCGTTCCCGTCCGTTCCGTTCAAATACGCCGCAGTGGGAGTTCCCTTGCTTTTATCTTTATTAGTGCGTTGGGGAATGACGTTTCCGCACCACCATTTCGGCCCATTCGCCCAAAGTTTATACTATTTTACGAATGTATGGGTAGGGTTTGCCTTTATTGCGTTTTGCGTTTGTATGTTGTTTGCGTTTATCCAGTGGATTTTACTGTTTTGGCACCTCCACGCGGGGCGCTTTTTGGGCATTTTAAGTGTGGGCCTTACCGTGGTTTTGTGGGGGGCCGCCCTGTGGGGAGGCCTCAAAACCCCAGCCGTCAAAACGGTGGATGTGTATGTGGAAGGCGCCCCGCAAATAAAAGTGGCCTTGCTTTCGGACAGCCACTTGGGCATGGGGGTATCCGTTGCGCGCTTTGAACGCGCGCTAAACACGTTGCAACAAGAAAAACCGGATTTGCTTTTGGTGCTGGGAGATGTGTTTGAATACGGCCCGAAGCGGGAAGAATATGCCGCCGCCCTCAACCGTTTTCAGGCCCCTCTTGGCAAATACGGGGTACTGGGCAACCACGAATACTACAACGGCTATGAAAACGCCTTGGAATTTTACCGTTTAAGCGGCATTACCTTACTGCAAAATCAAACGGCCCGCCCGATAGAAGGGCTTACCTTGGCCGGCGTCAACGATATCCGCACCGCACGGGTGACTGCCCAACAAGTTAAAGCCCTGCTTGCCAAATGCCCGCCAACGGACGCGTTATTCTATTTAAGCCACCAACCGCTTTACGAACAGACCGCGGCGGACGCAGGGGTGGGACTTATGGTCAGCGGGCACACGCACAACGGGCAGATTTTTCCGTTCAATTTTTTAGTCCGCTGGAAATACCCGCATATTTACGGCTTGTATCAGGTAGATTTAATGAATTTGTACGTCACTTCCGGCTGGTTTTATTGGGGCATGCCGCTGCGCTTGTTTGCACCGGCCGAAATGGCAATTTTACGGATAAACGCATGAAAAAATGGCTTTTTTTAACCCTTTTCCTGCTCACCCCGTTATGGGCACAGGCAGAAGTAAAATTTGAAGACTTGAGTTTTGACGAAAAACTCGGCCAAACGCTGGTACTGTTTGTGGATGTGGACAGTGCCGAACAAAGCCGCAAGGCCATAGAATCCGGCAAAATAGGCGGGGTGCTGATTCAATGGGGCAATTACTCGCTCAAACAAACGACCGATTTAGTGACCAAACTGCAAACTTGGGCCGCCCGAAGCCCGCACAAAATACCGCTGCTCATTTCCATTGACTACGAAGGCGGCACCGTCTACACCCCCATTACGCTGGGTTTTGAATATTTACCCACCAATATGATGTTTTCCGCCACGCAAGACGAAGACGCCGCCGCCACCGCCGCTTATTTGGCCGGCTTGGAACTGCGCCGCGCGGGCGTGCATATTAATTTTTCCCCTGTGCTGGATGTAAACAGCAACCCGCATAACCCCATTATCGGGGTGCGCTCCTTCGGTTCGGACCCCGCCAACGTGACCAAAATGGGCGTGGCTTTAATGAACGGCTTTCAGGCGGCGGGCATTATCAGTGTAGTAAAGCACTTTCCGGGGCATGGCAATACTACGGTGGACTCCCACTACCGCGTACCTGTGGTGCATGATTCTAAAGAAGTGATTGAAAAAATCCACATGGCTCCGTTTGCAGAGGCCATCCGCCAAGGGGTCCCCGGAGTAATGACGGGGCACATTATGTACCCTGCTTTAGATGACCGCAACATATCCACTTTTTCCCGCCCGATTTTGCACGGTCTTTTGCGCCAAAAAATGGGTTTTAAGGGTTTTGTAGTCACCGACAGTTTGGATATGAAAAGCACCACTTTCTTTTGTAAAATTCCGGATTGCGCCGTCAAATCGTTAGATGCGGGCGGAGATATGCTGCTGCTCGGCCGTTATATTAAGCCGGATACGGTTTTTGCCAAAATAAAAGAAACGCTGGTAAAACGCAAAAACAATGCCCGTCTGGAAGATGCCGCGCGCCGCATTTTTGAACTGAAAAGAGATTTGGGCCTGCTAAACGGCCCGCTGCCCACCCCCAGCCCAACGGACAAAGCCTTTTTAGCCGCTTTACAAGATGTAAGCGACAAAGCCGTCACGCTGGTGCGGAACCGCCGCCTTTTACTGCCGTTTAAGCCTGCCCGCGCCGACGGTAAAAAACCCACAGTATGCGCCGTCTTTTTTGCGCCGGCCCGCTTTGCGGACCAACTGCCCGATTTTGGAAAACCGTTTTTGGAAAACGGCTGGAACGTGCGCACCTACAATGCGGCCCTTACACCGCGCGCCAAAGATTCCCGCCGCGCCGCCGCCTGTGCCAAAGGGGCCGATTTACTGGTACTGACCAGCTTACAATGGGCGGACAAAACCAACATCAACCAAAAAAATGCCATTAACGGCCTGATACAGGAAAACCCCAACACCGTGTTTATTTCTACCATGAGTCCGTACGATATACCAAACTATCCGGAGGCAGATACCGTACTGGCTACTTACGGTTTGAGCCGCTATGCGCTCCAATCGGCCGCCAAACTGATTTTGGGCGAAATAAAACCCCACGGGCATTTACCCGTGGAGTTGGAAGAAAAAACAGCCTTATAACCGGTTTATTTGGCTTGGCGCGCTTTGCGGCGTTCGTTCCAAAATTCAAACACCGCCGGCAGGCAGGAAAGTACAATAATGGCCACTAACACATAGTGGAAATGCTTTTGTACCATGGGTAAATCCGCAAAAAAGTAGCCGCCGAACACAAACAACGCCACCCACAGGGCCGCGCCCACCACATTAAAAGAAGCAAAGTGCAAATAAGTCATTTTGCCAATGCCCGCCACAAACGGGGCAAACGTGCGGATAATGGGGATAAACCGCGCCAATATAATGGTTTTACCGCCGTATTTTTCATAAAAAGCGTGCGCTTTATTCAGGTGGTCTATATTTAATAAACGGCTGTTTTTACGCGTGAACACTTTGGGGCCGAACCACTTGCCAATTTCATAATTGCAAAAATCGCCCAGTACCGCGGCCGCCCATAAAAGGGGCACCAACACCCATAAATCCAGCGGGCTTCCGGCCGTGGCGGCCAACGCACCGCACGCAAACAAGAGGGAATCCCCCGGCAAAAACGGGGTGACCACCAGTCCCGTTTCGCAAAACACGACCACAAACAACACTAAATACAACCACCACCCCATCAAGGCGGCCCAAGCGTTTAGGTGGGCGTCCAAATGTAAAAAAACATCTAAAATTTGGGTCAGTATCTCCATAAGGTATATTGTACTAAATCAAAACCCCCGCCTAAAGCGGGGGAGTAATTTTTACGGGAGCCGGTAAGACGTTCCTCCTTCCGACTCTCCACCCATGGATTTACAAACCTTGTGGGATAGTTCCGTATTGTCACTAGCCAAGCAATAACGTTGGTCGGCCCTGCTGGGGCTATGCGCCAAATACTGTAAATAACAGACGGTTCTAACCCCATCGGAATAAACGCACCCATCCACCCGACTTTCCGAGGTCCAACTGCCACCGGCATTATAATCGTACCAATAGTCGCCGCACTGCATATTTCCGGTACCTTTTTGTACACAACCGGACATTTCCGAAATATCTAACACGGTAATATCATCCGGCGCGTACACCCCGTTTGCCATATAATACAACTCCGCGGCTTGCGCAATCGTTTTTACATTCGTTTGAATAGACCCCAAGCGGGATTTGGCCACCGCTACTTGGTATTGCGGCACCGCTACCGCCGCCAAAATACCAATAATCAGCACTACTACCAATAATTCAATCAGCGTAAAGCCGCCTAAACGGCCCTCTACGCGGTTTTTTATGCTTTTAGTCTTTTTTTGATAAATTTTGCTCATAATCAAAATTTATCAAAAAAAAAAAAACAAAACAACCCCTTTACAAAATTCCAGCCAAAAAAAGCGCGGGCCTTTGTGTAAGGCCCGCGCACGGTAAAAGCAATCTTTTTTTATTTGATGGCTTCCGGTTCGTGTTTGTATTTGAAGATAAAAGCAAACAGCACCATTACCACCAACGCAAAGCCGGAGAAAATAAACCACGAGCAAGACCACCCTTTTTCAATCAGAGCAGAAAAATCCGCCGGATAGGTGGCCCCTTGCGCCAACGCACCGTATTGGGCCGCATAGTCCGCAATATGCACGTTGACCAGTTTGTTAATAACCCATTGGGCGCCCAACGTACCAATCATGGCCCCAAAGCCGTTGGTCATCAACATAAACACGCCCTGCGCGCTGGAGCGGATAGACGGGTCGGTTTCTTTATCCACATACAGGGAGCCGGACACGTTAAAGAAGTCAAACGCCACCCCGTACACAATCATAGAAACAATGAGTAACGCAATCCCCACACCCGTGGAGGGGTTGCCCAGACCAAACAAGCCAAAGCGCAATACCCACGCGCCCATACTGATAAGCATTACCTTTTTAATACCAAAGCGTTTTAAGGCAAAGGGAATCAGCAAAATACACAAAGTTTCGGACACTTGGGAAAGCGAAATCAGCGCGTTGGCGTTATTGGCCCCCCAAGAGCCGGAAAACCCGTCCAACACGTTAAACCCATTAATAAACGGGTTGGCATAGGCGTTGGTAATCTGCAAGGACATCCCCAAAAGCATAGAGAAAATGAAAAATATGGCCATTTTCTTTTCTTTGAACAAGGCAAACGCTTTTAAGCCCAGCGCTTCCGCCAAGGATTTGGCTTTTTCCGCACAAGTGGGGCAAAGCGGCAGGGTAAAGCAGTATACGGATAAAATAAGCCCTAAAATAGCGGAGAAATTCCACTGCATATAGGTATTTTGGAAACCCGTAAAGTTGGAGGTCAACATGGCGCAAATAAAACCCACCGTACCAAACACGCGGATAGGCGGGAAAGCCGCCACCGTATCCACCCCGTTCTGGCGCAAAACCGAGTACGCCACCGAGTTGGAAAGCGCAATCGTGGGCATATAAAACGCCACGCTAAGGGTATAAAAGGTATATACCGGAGCAAACGCCACCTGCGCTTGGGCGCCCATATAAGCGGCCACTGCCAAAAATACGGCGGCTAAAAAGTGGCAAATCCCCAGCAGTTTTTCGGCGGCAATCCACCGGTCCGCCACAATGCCGATAACAGCCGGCATAAACAGGGAAACAAACCCCTGCGTAGCGAAGAACAGACCAATATTCTCCGCCAGCCCCACGTTTGCCAAAAAAGCGCCCATAGAAGTTAAATAAGCGCCCCAGACGGCATACTGGAGAAAGTTCATAACAGTAAGACGTGTTTTAATATACATAAGGCTCTTTCGCGTGTGTAGGGTGCCTGTGCGGCCCCACAGCGAAACCTCCGTTTAGATAAGTTTTACGAATATTTTGTACGGCGGTGCTTCCCTTGTATTGTACAAAAAAATATATAATATAGGAACAAAAAAACGCAGAACGCAAGGAGAACGCTTTTTATGGCAGATTATAGCTTTGATATTGTTTCTAAAGTAGACTTAAATGTAATTTCGGAAGCCGTTTCCGCGGCGAATAAAGAAATTACCAACCGCTACGATTTTAAGGGTACCCATTCCACTATTGAATTAAACCAAAAGGATAACGAACTCCGTTTGGGTTCCAGTGATGAATACAAGGTAAACACCTTGCGCGATATTATTTTTACCCGTATTGCCAAACGCGGTATTCCGCTTAAAAATATGCAGCCCCAAAAAATTGAATCCGCTTTGGGCGGCAACGCCAAACAAACCGTCAAAATCCAGCAAGGTATTCCGGCGGATAAAGCCAAAGAAATTTCCCGCGCTATTAAAGACGCCAAATTAAAAGTGTCCGCCTCTATCCAAGGGGACCAGTTGCGCGTGTCGTCCAAATCCAAAGATGAATTGCAAGCCACCATGGCATTACTTAAAAATGGGGATTTTGGCGTAGAATTGCAATTTACCAACTACCGCTAGGAGAAGTTATGCAAAAAATTTTACTTAGTGTTTTACTGTTGGCTTTGGCCGTCAGCGCCGGGGCTAAAGAAGCGGAAGACGCGCTCCGGTTTTACCAGGCGCAAGCCCGCTTAACCTCCGATAACCGCCGCCAAGACCGCGCCTACGCGGCGGCATTGGCAGATGCGCTTACCGTTTGGCAAAAACGCTTTGCCAAAGAGCCGCAAGCCAAAGAGGCCCTCCTCTTACAGGCCGATTTATTTGCCCGCGCAACGGAGTATCCGCAAGCCTTGTCCACCCTGCTCAAAGCGCATTATTTATTTCCTGCCGCTAACGATTCCGCCCTATTAAGCACGCGGGTGGAAAGCGTGATGAACGAACTGGACAAAACCCAAAAAGGCCAAGCCTTAAAATTGCTCGCGGCCGATACCGCTAGTTACAAAGCACAACAAAAGCAGGAGGCTTTTTTGCGGGCACTTTACAGCATTAAAACGCCGGATTTATACGCGGCTACCGTAGAAGAATTTGAAAATTTTTTGGCCGAATACCCTGAATACGCCCAAAATGACAAACTGGAAATTTTACTGGGGGATTTGCACCGCCGCAACGCCAACCCGTTAGCAGCCGCCGCCCAGTACAAAAAAGTAGCCGCTTTGTACCCTAAAACGGAGTTCCGCGCGGCCAGTTTGCGCATGGCGGCGGACGTATACGCGGACGACTTAAAAGACACGCAAACCGCTACGGCTATGTATAACGAAGTGCTCAAACGCTATCCGGACTCCGTAGAAGTAGGCGTTGTGTATAAACATTTAGGCATTATGGAAGAAAACAACAAACATTACGACAACGCCATTGCCTACTATAACAAAGCCATTGAACATTTAGAGGGCCAACCGGCCGCCTATGGGGCCATGCAAGGCAAAGCAGATGTGTACGCCAAAATGAAAGATTACCAAAGTTCCTACACCATGCTTTTGCAAACGGCCGAAACATTTAAGGCAGATGAAAGCAAATACGTTGCCACCATGTTAAAAGCCGCCAACGTGGCCGACCGCCGCTTAAAAGACCGGAGCCAAAAATCCGTCACGCTGGAAAAAATCCTGCTGGCGTATCCGCAAAACCAACGCGCACCGGAAATTATGTTTGAACTGGGCTACTGCTATGAAAAACAAGGCAAAAACCCGCAAGCGGCCGCTATGTATAAAAAGCTGATTATTTCCAACCCGACGGACGCTTACGCCGCAAAGGCCCAAAGCCGTTTGGACCGCTTGGAAAAATAAGCCGTTTTAAGCACCCACTTAATAAACACAAAAAAGTTCCCCGCACCACGCGGGGAGCTTTTTTCTATCAGGTTTGCTAAAACCGTATTACCGGCAAGATTTTTCCTGCATAATATGCACAATCATGGGGTCCACCTTGCTCATGCCTTCGCTGGAAATGTTGCCCAAGTTTTGGATAGTTTCTTCCGCCGTGCGGCCCACAAAACCTTCCACTTCCGTAATGCCGTAATCGTGAATGGCCATATAGGCGGAGCGGATGGCGGAATCGGTAGAGCTGACCACTTTTAAGGCACAACCGCTTTTGGCGCCGTCGCACAGCATACCGCCAATATCGCTGATGATGTTATTAATGGCCAGCGTAATAGCTGGAACATTCGCCCCGCGCTGTTGGTATACAATCGCCGCCGTGGCCCCTACACCCGCCGCAATGGCACAACCGCAAATGGGGGCAAGCTCTCCGGTAAATACTTTTACATAACCGTTTAACAGGTGAGAAAGCGCAATACTATGTAAAATGGTGGTTTCATCTACACCCATTTCTTTGCCCACTTTCCAAGGTACTAAAATGGTCACTACCCCTTGGTTGCCGGATTCGCCGCTGCTCATCACAGGCACGGCGCGGCCGTCCATGCGGGCATCGGCCGCACAGGCCGTTAAAATTTTGGTGGACGAAATTAAATCCATTTGCAAAAGGCCTTTGCGCACCAATTCTTTAATGTAAAAACCCACTTTTTGCAAAGCTTGCCCCATTTCGGCCGCTTTCAGGTTCATTTCCACCCCTTTTTTAAGGTAGGCCAAATCCTGCGCGTCGGCGGCTTGAGCGGCGGCCAGTAAATCCTGCAAAGTAGCCGCTTTTAACGCCTGCTTAAACTCGGCCGGCTGAACCCCGCACGCAGTTTGTTGTTTTTCCGTCAGTACGGTTCCGTTTTTGGAAAGGTGGGTCACTTCCGTATGGCTGCCGGAAATTACACACCGCGCCTGATTGCCGTGTTCTCCGGTAAGTAAACATTCCACCCAAAAGCCTTGCACGCCGCGGGCCACTTCCGCCGAAACCTGATGTTCTTTTACCATTTCTTTGGCGCGGCGCAAAATGTCCGTATCCGCCCCGCCCAACACTTGCATATTCAGTTCCGGTTTGGCAATCAGTAAGCCCATGGCTCCCGCCAGCAGGTTGCCTTTTTCGCCGTCTGTATTGGGGATGCGGACCCCCATGCCGTTTTTATAGGTTCCGGCATCCAACTTAAACACGGCTTTTTGCGGTTTTTCGCCCAAGGCTTTGGCGGCATAAGCCGCACAAAGCGCTACCGATACCGGCTCCGTGCAACCCATGGCCGGATATACTTGATGTTTTAATACTTCTTTTAATAGATTCATTATATTTTCCCATTGGCTTTTAAGCTGTAATGCGCCTGTTTGCCCACAATAATATGGTCGTATACACTAATGCCCAACAGGCGCGCCGCCCCTACCACTTCTTGCGTGAGCAAGATGTCTTCCAAAGACGGCGTGACATCTCCGGACGGATGATTATGCACCAAAATAACCGCCGAGGCTTTAGCGGCTAAGGTGCGCTCTACAATTTTGCGCGGGCTGATACTTACGCGGTCTATCAGCCCCACGGCTACCGTTTCCGTACGGATAACCGTATTACGCACGGACAAATAAATCAGCTCCAAACATTCTTCGCTCCGTCCGACTAAAGACGCCTTGCAATACTGCACCACCTGCTCCGGCGAGCGGATAGTGGCAGTTTGGCGAAGTTCCTCCAAAGCATACCGCGTAAACATTGCCCGTACCAGTTTTAAGAAAGAGGCTGTGCCCTTGCCTACCCCTTTTACACTGGCTAAGGCAGCGGGGTCTGCATCTAACACTTCCCTCAAGGAACCGAACTGCTTAATCAGCGCCCATGCCAGCGGTTTCGTGTCCCGACGGGCAATAGCATACGTCAGTAGCAGTTCCAATACTTCATGGTCCGCTAGCGGCTCTAATCCGTTCGCGGCAAATTTGGCTCGGATGCGTTCCCGATGCCCCAAATAGGAAGGTTTATCTGTTGGCATAATATCTCTGTTTTTTATTATACCGTTTTTAATGCTACAATAGGTATTAATTCCGCCTGACAAATCCGGCGGATAAAGGGGGTAGTGTTATGGTTAAAAAAATTGCAGTTATCGGGGGAGGCCCTGCCGGATATCCTGCCGCGTTAAAAGCGGCCGCGCTGGGGGCAGAAGTGACCCTGATTGAAAAAAACAAATTAGGAGGGGTTTGCTTAAATTGCGGATGTATTCCGTCCAAATCTTTATTAGATGCGGCCCACCGTTTTGAAACGGCCCGCCGCCTGCCGGCCTTGTGCGAGGACGGCGCTCAAACGGACGCACAAACCTTAACCGCTAAATTATCTTGGGCCAAAATACAGGCCCGCCAGCGCGCCGCCACCCAAAAATTAGTACAGGGGATTGCCGGCTTATTAAAAATGCGCAAAGTGCGCGTGCTGACGGGGGAGGCTTCGTTTGCAGATGAACACCGCCTGACGGTAAAAACGGACGTCGGCACGGAAGAAGTCCCCTTTGATGCGTGCATTATTGCCACCGGTTCTCAAGCGTTTTTCCCGCCCCCTTTTGATACCGCCAAGGCGTTTTTGCTGGATAATTCCACCATTTTTGATATTCCCCGCCTGCCCAAAACGCTTACCATTATCGGAGGAGGCGTTATCGGTTGTGAAATGGCCGAACTCATGAACGGCTTTGGGGTGGCGGTCAATATCGTGGAAATGCAACCCCGCTTATTGCCACCCATGGATGAGGGCGTGGCGCGGGTGCTTACGCAAAGTTTTACTAAACGCGGCATTAAACTTTTTACCGGTCAAACCGCCACTAGTGTAGCGCAAGAAAACGGCCAAAAACGCCTAACACTATCGGACGGCACCGTGCTGGAAAGTGAAGAAATTTTAGCCGCTATCGGCCGGACGGTAGATTTAACGGGGCTGGGACTTGAAAAACTAAATATCCCTTGGACGCGCAAAGGCGTACAGGTAAATCCCCAAACCTTACAATTAAAAGACCACATTTACGCGGTGGGGGACGTCAACGGGCTTTGCCTGCTGGCGCATGCCGCCACCCGCCAAGGGGAAGTAGCCGCCGCTAATGCCTGCGGGCAAACGGCCGTATATCACAATGAGCTAGTCCCTTCTGCCATTTACACCCGTCCGGAAATTGCCGGCGTGGGGCTTTCCAAACAACAAGCTGCCGCACAAGGCATAGAAGTAAAAGCCCAGCGGGCCTTTTTACTGGCATGCGGCCGCGCCCAAGCACAAGACGAAACGGAAGGCTATTTTGAACTATTGTCCGACAAGCAAACCGGACGCTTATTGGGGGCCAACTTGTGCGGAGCCAACGCGACGGAAATTATCCATATTATTGCCGCGCTGCTCACGGCCGGACTTACTGTAGATGCCGCGCGCGAAATCATCTTCGCCCACCCCACTATCAGTGAACTGTTAGGGGAGGCGCTGTGGAAATAGCCCCGTTTGTCATTGTACTTGTCCGCCCGCGGGACCCGAATAACATCGGGGCCTGCGCGCGGGCCATGGGCAATTTTGGCTTTAGCCAACTGCGCGTGGTGGACCCGTTCCCTCCGGTCTGGCGCGAAGCCGTCAGCGCGGTGGGCGCACACGACATTTTACAGCATGCCCAATGCGTGGATACCTTAGACGAAGCCTTGCAAGATGTGGAATTTTCGCTGGCGTCCAC
Organism: uncultured Elusimicrobiales bacterium; assembly: GCA_934662565.1. GTDB lineage: Bacteria > Elusimicrobiota > Elusimicrobia > Elusimicrobiales > Elusimicrobiaceae > Avelusimicrobium. The sequence continues at coordinate 185,451 of CAKUKI010000003.1, read as the reverse complement.
CGCATTAAGAAACCGCGTGATTGAGCAAGAAATTATTTTCCTGCCGCAAATGGATGCTTTCTTACAACGCGCCGAAGGGAGGCGCACGGCACTGGTGTTCGGCAACGAAAAATCCGGCCTGTCCGGCGAAGATATTGCGCGGTGCAACGCGGTGCTAAACATCCCAACCACGGCTAAACAGCCGTCTATCAATTTGGCGCAAGCGGTGCTTTTGGTGTGTTATGAAATTGCCAAATGCCAAGGCTTACGCCCATTGCGGGCCGCCAAAACCGGAATTTACCCCACCGATGCCCAGCGCGAAGTAGCCGTCCAAACGCTGGATGAACTATTTACAGCCAGTGGCTTAAAGGCCGATTGGCCCGCTCTGCACCGTCAGGCGTTGGTGCGGCAAGTTTTATCGCGCCAAAATTTAGACCGCAGCGCTTTATTTTTATTAAAAAACTTGGCAGAAAAATTAAAACAGCGTTTACGCTAACCAATCAAGCCAAGGGGGTCATATTTTGTTAGAATATAAGAAAGGAGAAGCCACCCATGAACTACAATATTTTGGTGATTAATCCGGGGTCTACCTCAGACGATATTGGCTACTATCGGGGGCAAGAGCCTGTTTTTGAAGTGACGGTGCGCTACTCCATGACCGACTTGGAACCGTATGAAGGCAAAAATGTATTGGAACAGCTGCCTTTGCGCAAAAAATTAATTTTAGATTACTTGATAGACCACCAAATCCCGTTGGAAGAAATACAGGCCGTTATCGGCCGCGGCGGATTTATTAAATCTGTTTCCGGCGGAGTGTACGAAGTCAACGAACAAATGCTGGCCGATTTAAGCTCCGGCCGCTATGGGGGCATTCACCCCAGCAACTTGGGTGGCATTTTGGCGCAGGAAATTGCCCAAATTGCCCACTGCCCCAGCTTTATTGCCAATCCGGTAGTTATTGACGAATTACAACCCGTGGCCCGCTATTCCGGCATGCCGGAAAACCCGCGCATTTCCATTTTTCACGCGCTCAGCCAAAAGCGCGTGGCCCGTATGATTGCCAACAAATTAGGCAAAAAATATACGGAAATCAACTGTATTGTTTGCCATGGTGGGGGCGGCATTACCGTGGGAGCCCACTGCAAAGGCCGCGTGATTGATGTAAACAACGGCTACGAGGGCGACGGCCCCATGACCCCGCAACGCAGCGGCGGCGTGCCGTCTTCCGGCTTGGTGCAAATGTGTTTTAGCGGTAAATATACGGAGCGCGATATTAAATTAAAACTGCGCGGCAAAGGCGGGCTGGTGGCTTATACGGGCACTTCCGACGTAAAAGATTTGGAAGAATTTATCCGCACCGGTGTAAAGCGCCCCGGCTCTATGATTTTTTGCACCCGCGAACAGGCCGAAGAGGCCCGTGATGCCATGGTGTACCAGATAGCCAAATACATTGGCGCTATGGCCGTTGTGTTAAAAGGACAAGTGGATTTTATAGCGCTGACAGGCGGGCTGATGAACAGCAAAGTGATTCCGCAAAAAATAGGGGAATACGTCAGTTGGTTGGCCCCGTTGTATGTTTTTCCGGGCAGTGAAGAAAAAATTGCCCTGCGCGAAGCCGCACAACGCGCGCTGGAAGACCCCTCTTGCGTAAAACGCTATGTATGATTGAGTTGTAAAATAAGGAGAATAAAGTATGAAATTTAAGAGTTTCGCTGACTTAATCAGCCAAGTAAAAGGCAAGTCCAATCGGGTGGTGGTCCCCGGAGCTAACAACAAAGAAGCCCTCGCCGCCATTAAAATGGCCGACGATAACGGCCTCATTTCCCACGGTATTTTAATTGGCCCCATTACCGCCGTTAAAGCCATGGTAAAAGAAGCCGGCTTGCCGGAAGATAAATTTGAATTTATTGATTGCGAAGACGTACCCACCATGTGCAAATTGGCCGTGGACCAAATTTTGGCCGGTAAAGGCGACTTTTTGATTAAAGGTTTAGTGGATACCAAATACTATATGAAAGCCATTTTGAATAAAGAAGCCCACTTGGTGCCGGAAGGCGCGCTTCTTTCCCACTTTGTGCTTTTCAGCACGCCCAAATATAAAAAACCGTTTGCCGTCACGGATTCCGCCGTTGTAATTGCCCCCACCTTGGAACAAAAAGCCAAAATTGTGCAAAATGCCGTAAACACCATGCACAAATTGGGTTTGGCGGAACCGAAAGTAGCTGTGGTTTGCCCGGTTGAAAAAGTGAACGAAAAAATCCCCAGCACGGTGGATGCCGCCGCACTGGCCCAAATGAACGCAGAGGGCAAAATTACGGGTTGCACCGTAGAAGGCCCGTATGATTTTTATATCTCTATGTCTGCCGAAAGAGCCGCCGAAAAAGGCATTACCGGCAAAAAAGTAGCCGGAGATGCCGATATTTTGGTATTGCCGGACTTGGATGCCGCCAACCCGCTTTATAAAGCCTTGGCGTTCTTCGGGGCGGATATGGAAGCCGCGGCCGTGCTCGTGGGGCCGAAAATCCCCGTGATTTTGCCGTCCCGCGCGGATGACCCGAAAGTAAAACTCAACGCTATTGCGCTGTGCTCTTACTTAAAAGACCAAAAATAAATTTAATCCGGTGAAGGGCGGGCTTTGTTCCGCCCTTCGCTATGTGTATAGGCTATGAATAAACTTCTCACCCTTATCAACAAACATTACCGCCGCTATCACGACCTGCTGTTTTATTTGCTTACTTTGGCCGTGATTGCGCTGGCTACTCTTTTAGCCATACACATTACCAAACAAAAAAACGAACAGGAATACATCAATTTACAAGAAAAGCAAATTGCCGTAGAAGAATTTACTATCCGGCAAAAGCCCATTTATGTTGCCCTGCAAGAAGCCGGACTAACCAACCGCGAAGTTTTTGATATTGTAAACAAATTGGCCGAAGTAGCCGATACGCGCAAACTGCAAAAGCGCGACACTTATTCCATTTCTACCGGACAGGACGGCCAATTTAATATGCTGCTGCTCAACCAAGGGTTCAAACATTATTATGTAGCCAATTTGGCGGGTTCTTTGGTGGCCGGAGTAAGTGATGTGGAAATTAAAACCCGCGTCAAATCCACCGCCGGAGAAATAAAAGGCTCTTTGTTTAATTCCATGCTTCAGGAAGGGCTTACCGTGCCTTTAATTGTGGATTTTACGGATGCGTTTTCTTGGACGATAGACTTTAACTCGGAAACCCAAAACGGCGATAAATACGCCGCCTTGTGGGAAGAAAACTACACCGCCGACGGCACCATTACCAGCCAAGATTTACTGGCCGCCTATTATAAAGGGCAAAACGGCCTGACCTACGCTTTTTATTATAACGGAGAATTTTACGACGAAACAGGCAAAGTAAGCAAAAAAATGTTCTTAAAAGCGCCTATCAGTTTCCGCAGCTACCGGATTTCGTCCCGCTTTAGTTATGGGCGCTTGCACCCCATTTTGCGTATCCGCCGCCCGCATTTGGGCATAGACTATGCCGCCCCTGCCGGCACACCGGTAGATGCCGTAGCCGACGGTACCGTAGTGTTTGCGGGCCGCAAAGGCGGGTTTGGCAACTATGTGGAAATCAAACACGCTAACGACTATCTTACCGCCTACGGCCACTTAAAAAGCTTCGGTAAAGGCATTAAAAAAGGCGCCCGCGTCACCCAAGGGCAAACGGTGGGTTATGTGGGCTCTACCGGCCTTTCCACCGGCCCGCATTTGGATTTCCGTATCAAACATAAAAATAAATTTGTAGACTTTCTTAAAATGAAGAACCGCAATAACGCCGTGCGGTCCGTTGCTAAAGAAGAACGCAAAGATTTTGAGGAGCTAAAGGCGTTGTATTTACAGGAATTGGAGCAAGCCGCCCAATTAAGCACACAGGCGGCCCCCCAAAGCGAGGATAAAGCATGAAGAAAAAAATTGCCTTAACCGGCGGCCCCAATAGCGGCAAAACAACGGCTCTTTCCGTTTTGAAAGAAACCTTCGGGCCGCGGGTGGAGCTGGTAAAAGAAGCCGCCACCATGATTTTTAGCGGCGGGTTTCCGCGCAAAGATGGCAGTCCGGAACACGTCCGCACCGCCCAGCGGATTATATTTTTTGCCACCCGACAAATGGAAAGTTTGGCGGAAGAATCTTCTGATGCGGAATTGATTGTTTGTGACCGCGGCACCGTGGACGCAGCCGTCTACTGGCCGGAAGGGGTGGAAGATTTCTTTAACCACATGGGCACCACGCTAGAAGCGGAACTGGCCCGCTATGACGCGGTGTTGCACCTTTCCCCGCCCACCAATCCGGCGTTTTACCAATCCACCCATGTACGCACGGAAAGTTTGGACGAGGCCTTTGCCATTGACCGTAAAATATTAAAAATTTGGGAAAAACACCCCAACCGCTTGGTAGTGGACGGCAAAGAACATTTTATTGAAAAAGCGGAAATTATTAAGAATTTTGTGGAAAAATTAATCCAAAAATAGGAACTATTATGACAAAAAAGAAAATCGTTTTAACCGGCGGCCCCAGTGGCGGCAAAACAACGGCTCTTTCCATATTAAAAGAAACGTTTGGCAATAAAATTGCCTTGGTGCAAGAGGCCGCCACACTGATTTACAGCGGCGGTTTCCCGCGTAAAGACAACAGCCCCCTGCACATTGAACACGCGCAAAACATTATTTTTTATACCGTGCACCAGCTGGAACACTTGGCGGAAGCTACCTCTGACGCGGACTTAATTATTTGTGACCGCGGCTCCATTGACGGCGCCGTTTACTGGCCCAAAGGACCGGAGGATTTTTTTAAGGCCATGAACACCACATTGGAAGCGGAACTGGCCCGCTATGATGCGGTGTTGCACCTTTCCCCGCCGCCGGAAAAAGATTTTTATCAAGCCACCAACGTCCGCACGGAAAACCTCCAACAGGCGTTTGAAATTGATGACAAAATATTAAAAATTTGGGAAAAACACCCCAACCGCTTGGTGGTTCCGCGCGAAAAACATTATTTTGAAAAAGCGGAAATCATTAAAAATTTTGTGGAAAAATTACTTTCCAAATAACTTGAAGGAGTTTTATATTTATGTGGAATCCGTTTAAGAAAAAAGATAAAAATGACGCGCCGGAAACTGCCGGCAAAGAAAGCAAAAAAAAGTCCATAGAGGAACGGCTGGAAAAAGAGCTGGAATCTCTGCCCGCTGCCTTAAAAGGCAAATTGAAAGACCCTGCTGTAAAAAAGCAGTTTATTGATATTGCCAAACGCATGGAAAAAGACGGCGTGGACTTTAAGAGCATCCGCAGTATGAAAAAATGGATGGAAGCCCACAAGGCGGAATTCAAAAACCAAGGGGATGCGCCCAAAGTGCAAACCGTGGTGCATGAGGGCCCCAAAATCGGCCGCAATGACCCTTGCCCCTGCGGCAGCGGCAAAAAATACAAAAAATGCTGCGGTGCCGATAAATAATTTAACCCCGAGATAGTTGAATATCTCGGGGTTTTTTTAAGCAATTCAAAAACATGTTAGGGCAGGTTATATACCGTAGTGGCTCCGCCGCCCAACAGGGTGGAAGAAGAAATAGAAAAGCCGGAAGCCACGGTTCCGCCCATACTTTTGCAAACGGAATTGGCGGCTTTGTCCGAAGTGACCGCCACACACTGTTTTAGTCCGGGGTGAGCAGAATGTTCCAACCACATTACATACCCCACTTTGGCCTTGGTATTTCCCCCGAAAGTAGCCAAAAGCCCCGGGTCCAACAAATCATACACATCCCCGTTTGTACAACGCCGATACGTGGTAGAAGTTTCCCCGCAGCCGGACGGAAAATCCACATCCAGCGCTACATTTACCGCATCCGGCGGATAGGCGCCATTTGCCAGATAATAAACATCCAAAGCATCATGCATGGTTTTTACAACGGGCATAACGGCCCCCAGCCTGCTTTTGGCTACAGCTGTTTGATATTGAGGCAAAGCCACGCTGGCTAAAATGCCGATAATGAGTACAACCACCAACAATTCAATAAGCGTAAAGCCGCCTAAACGGCTGATATTTGCGTTTTTCATAAAAAACCTCATTTTTGATAAATTTTATATATAAATAAAATTTATCAAAAAAAAAACAAAACAACCCTATTAAAAAACTGCAGGCAAAGCCCATATATTTTAAGGATAATTTTAAGTTTCGTTTTTTCGCTCCCTTTTATTTTTTAGTGGTTTTTACTTATTTTGTGTTTTTTGTTGTTGCCGTTGCCGTTTCGTGCCAGTACAAGGGTAATTGCTTGTTGCATGATTTTTCAAATTTAAGATGTTTTTCATAGCCGCTAGTTTAGGCGCGGTGTAGCGCTAGCTACATAAGCCTAAAGGCGGTGCAAAAGGGCTTAAATTTGGAAAATGGTTTGCCCACTTAATGCGAACGGGGAACAAAATGTTATTTTGTTCCCCGCGCATTAAAATCCCAGCTTACCAACAGTTGTTTGCCGTTCTTCCTTGGCGTTGCCGTGCAGAGCAGTACAAGAATAATTGTTCGCAGGCTGTTTTTTCAGATTTGCGCCGTATGGGCGGGCCTTAGTTTGGGCGCGGTGTGGCTAAACGCCACATAAGCCCAAAGGGACCGACCAGACGGCCAAATATGGAAAAATGTTGCCCATCAAACGCAAACAAGGGGAAAAATGTTATTTTTCCCCTTGTGCGTTAAAATCTAAACTTACCAACCGTTGTTATCCATTAGGGCTCGCGGGCTAGGGTATATGCCATTACCCTCTTCGCTCCCCCCTCCTTTAACGCCTGCGCACACCCCTCCAGCGTGGCTCCCGTCGTTGCCACATCATCTATCAGCAAAACCGTTTTTCCGCGCACATCCGCCGTGGCGGCAAACGCTCCGGCCATATTATCCAACCGTTCCTGACGGTGCAATTTGGCTTGCGCGGCCGTATCCCGCACGCGCACCAGCCAGCGGCTTTCCACCGGCAAATGCACTTTGCGGGCAAACGCTTTGGCTAACAGTTCCGACTGGTTATACCCGCGCCATTTCTGCCGTTTGGGATATAACGGCACCGGAATAACCACCTGTGCCGCCGCCAACTCCGGCAATTCCTTAAACCGTAGGGCCATTTGCGTACCCAAATAATCCGCCAAAAAAGCATAGCCGGAATACTTAAACGCATGAATGAGCGCGCGGCTCTGCGGGCCGAAAAGCCAAGCGGAGCGAATCACTTTACACTTAAATTTTTTACCTTTACTGCCGCGGCACCGCGCACAATGCGCCCCGCCGGACGGCAAAACCGTGCCGCAGCGTTGGCAAATAAGCGGCCCCGCCACACGCACCGCATTACGGCAAGACGGGCAGAGCGGGGCGGTATATCTAAAAGGCAAATCAGCCCCGCACGCAAAACAAGTACGCGGGAACAGAATATGCAACAGGAGTTCCCCCGTCCATTGGGCCGCAGAAAGCAGTTTTTGAGCGCGCATCATAGCATTAAAATTGCACCGTAATATTGGCGGCAAAATTGTAGGAATCGTAATCTTCCGTGCGCACATACGCGTGTTTTAAGCGCGTGTATCCGCCGGAAACATTAAAACGCAAATTTTGGGACATTTCATAATCCAGCGAAGTGGTTAAATCATATTTTTCATAGTTATCGCTCACTTCCACCGGGGAAGTTTTATCCGTATAGCTGATACTGGTGTTCCAAATCACGCGGTTGGTGGCATTGTAAACGCGGTTGATAAACGGCAGGCGCACCCCGTGCGGAATGTTAAAATCCCAACGCATATTTAAGCTGGGGGTGGTTTCTTTGGTGCTTTCGTTAAGTTTGCCCACCAACCATTTATCGTGCGTACTATACACCAATTTAGGCGTTAAACGCATAGAACCAATATAAAAAGAGGTCTGGGCGGAAACGTCGGTATCGTCGTAGCGTTCCAAACTGGTATGGGCGCGCAAGTCGGTAGAGTCGGACGTTTTGCGCGTATAATTCACCACACTGTCAAAAAAGTTAAACAGCATAAAGCGCAAGTCACCGCCGTAAGAGGTTTGGTCTTTATCTTCGGAGCCTTCCGTTTCCTGCTTGATTAAACTATAGCGCAATTTAAGGTTGGTGGAGCTTAACCAAGAACCGGCATAAAAGAATTTTTCCAAGTCTGAAATAGAAAACACCAAATCCGGCAGTGTCTGGCTGACGGAGTCATATTCCGTGCCTGTTTGGTTGTTGGTTTGGGTGGTGTAGCTGAAGTTGTTAATGACGGAAATGGTTTTAAGCGGGGCGGCCGCGCCGTTAAACTCATAGCGGGAAAGCGGACTCCAGCGCTGGGAAGAAGTAAACGTATCGCGCAACGTCATGGTACTGCGGTAGCCGTAGCGCCCCACCCCGTGCATGGAATTACGTATCCATAATTCTTTGCGGGAATCAAAGCCGCTATCCACATCACTCCAAGAGTCCGCATCCTGCACGCGGAACGCATTGGAAATAACAAACGTGCTGAATAATTTGCTGTTGGGCATTAGTTCGTTGCCGTTTAAGGTAAGCGAAATTCCGCCGTCTGCGTTGCGGTTAATGGATTTTACATCCCCTATACCCACCGTTTCCCGCGCGCCGGAAGCGGTGACGGTTTTGGCCGTTAAGTTGTTATTTTCGGTAGTGGAAATGTTATAACTAAAAGACGGCGCCAACCAAGAGGCTACCTTCCAAGTGCTGGTAAATCCGGTACTTTGGTTGAGGGCTTTGGGGTATTTGTTATACTGGGCCGTTCCGCCAAAATAAGAGGTGCGTTCTTCGGTACTTTTGGAAAGGTTATAACTGGGCACAAAGTTAAAATTATTGGTGGGCTGATAATTTACTTTTACATTCATTTTTTGGGTGTCTTCGTCCGTATTATAGTTGGAAGCGGAGTGCATGGATTTATCGTAATCAATTTTGGCATTGGTAAAATAATAGCCGGCATTAATGTTTTTGAAGGTCTGCGCCGTATGGCTTACGCTTACACCGTAGGTGCGGGAGTCGTCCTTGCGTTTAAGTAAATCATAATCGGCGGTTTCCAGCGTATATTCCAACCCCACTTTGGGCAAATTATCTTTAATAAAATCCCCGCGCACCACCGCACGCTGGCGCTCCACCTTGCCTTTATCCAGCAAGCTGACGGTGTTGTAATCGGTCGTATCCTCAATGCTGGGGGTGGTAATGGTACTGCGCGTAAGAGTGGCTTGCATGGGGAATTCTTCTATTTTGTCCACTTTTACAAAATATTCTTCTTCCGTCGTTTCTTGATTTTTAGAAATAGAAAGCGGCGTTTCAAAATTATCGTCTTTATGTTTGTATTTGGCTCCGGCACTGCCCCAACCGTCCCACTTAACGGCCACTTCGCCTTTATACGCTTCACCGCGTTGGATAATGGTGTCTGCCAAGTGAATCACATTGAGCCACACATTCCCCGCCGAGCCCGTCTGCCCCACCCCTTTTTGCACACCGGACACCATTAAGCTTACTTTCTTAAAATTCATCACGCCGCCTGTTTTGCGGTGGCGGTACACCTTTACCCCATAAGAAGCCTGTGAGGCATCTTCAAACGCATCTGGAATGGAATCCCCGTTTGTATCCACCATATTTAAGGAAATTAAACGCCAACCCGTGTAATCCAACGGCACAACTACTTTGTCGTAATTTTCTTCCGTACCTACTTTTAAGAAGAACTGGGAGCCGGCATTAGCCGCTTGGCTGTGCAGTAAAAAGCGCATTTGCTTATGTTGGGTAAAATCCATGGTGGAAAAGTTGCGGCTGGCGTAGCGTTCACCGGCTAACACGGCCGCGTCGGACGAATCATCCACTTCCGGCAAAGCGGTAGTATTAAACGTGATATTTAAGGCTTGGTCTTTGGCGTTGGCGGAGTCCGTGGCTTCTTTCAAGTTATCAATAGAGCCGTACAGATAGTTAAACACTTCTTTGCCGTCGCCGGTGGCGCTGAAGATAGGTTCATAGTCGGCATTATCCACGTTGTTAATGCCCGCCACCTGAAACACAGTCGGGTCCGTACCGTCCGGCACATTCCACGCCGTGCCGGATAAAGCCGCCGTGGCAATTTTAATTTGCCCTTTGGTGGCGGTGTTGGGGCCTTTTTTAAGGGTAATACGCAAGTGGCGCACGGCCGTCCATTTGCTTTTGTCTGCCGAGGGAATATTTAGCGGGGTCACAAAGGTTTTCCAACCGTTAAAATTAATTTCCCCGTCCGTGAGCCCGCTAATGGGAGTATTCATCCCCGCCGACACCCCCGCAAAACCGAAGTTGCCCCCAACGGAAGAATCTTCCCCGTCCATTTTATTGTTGCCGTTCAAATCCTGCGTATCAATGCGTCCGTTGGGTTGGGATTCCGGATTATACACATTGTTTACAAACGGGTTGTAGCGGTGGAGCGTGCCGTCCGGGTCTTTGTATTCCCAGCCGATATCTTCGCTTGGGGCCAAACTTTTGCGGCACAAAACATCTTCCGTCTTGGGGGCACCGGTGGCGCATTGGGTATCCATACCGCCGCTGTTATCGGAATCTTCGTTAATATTACCGAAGGTCACGTTAATCAGCGGGCCGTTGGTTTGGCCTTTTACGGTTAAGTCAAAAGAGGTTTTATCGGATAAATCCACCCCGCTGGCGGAAAGCGGATAAACGATAGAAACTTCGTCATGCCCCGCGTACGCACCGCTGGCTTTGGAAAAATCATAATTCAGCACCAAAACTTGCTGTTTATCGTTGGAATTGCCAATTGCGTTGGGGTTGATTTCCAACGAAGACACATCCTGCGTGTCCCACGCCACGCTGCCCCAAAAGGCGGGTTTGTCGTTCGGGTTGGCGGCAATAATCCAATCCCTAAAAATTTTGGAGCCGGCGGTTTGGATGCTCGTTTCGTTCATACTGTCCACCATGGCATAACCAAATTGGTTGGGATTACTGCGCGATTGGGCCACCTCGGCGCCGAAGTCTACCGATACCGCCTCCGAAAGTTTAATGTCTTTGCCGTTAATATCCGCCCCGTACACTAACAAATCCTTGCTGTAATTGCCCACTTGCGGCACGGAAGACGGTTTATCCCACCCTTCTTGCAAAACGGTAGCGCCCATTTTGATTTTATCCCACAGTTTATAATCCAACCGCCCGCCGATAACGGAGTTATTGGAACTACTGCCGTTGAGGGTATCGTACGTAATATCAATGACGGAAGAATCCGTAATATCATCGCCCTTGTAAAAAGTGATAAAGCCGGACGTATAATCAATATAATAATCATTATTGCGGGTTAATTTACGCCCGTTGAGTTTGACGGTTTCGGACTGGACGACGATATCGGACTCAATAAAATACGTCTTTACCTTGGACGTATATTCCACCTTAAACGTGCGGTTGTACGAGGACACCGGCGTTGTTTTATACAAAGAGGCATCCGCAAAGCGTTCCTGTAAGTAGAAAACACCGTTGTCAAAATCCATAACGATATTGGAGGGATAAGTAAGCGTGGAGCCGTTAGAAGTGGGAATGGCAATTTCTTGCCCGTTCGCATCCATTACCCGCAGCAAAAAATTGCCTTTGCCGTTATCTTTGGTAATCTGTTGGGTGCCCAAAGAATAATACGTTTTTAATTCCAGTTTATTGGCGGTTTCGTTGGCGGAACCCGTCACGGATTTTTCGTTTTCCGTTTTGATAAGTTTAATATCTCCGGCCGTACCCATTACTTGGCTCAAACGGTTTCCCGTCGTGCCTACATAGTCCACCGCCAGCACGCTTTCCGCCGTAATGGTGCGCTTAAATTGAATAATACCGCTGGCGTAATCCACCGTGTAATCGGTACCGCGGGTCAGCAAGCGCCATTTGCTTTCGTATGTTCCACCGCCCATAACGTCGGACGCGGTGCGCGTGATAGGTACAAAGTCGTTATCGGAATTGTTGGCATCCAAATAAATTTCTTCCGTACCGGAGGAAATACCCCCCATTAAAGAACGCCAGTTATTGTAGACGGCAATATCCACCGTATCTTGCCCGTCCGTATTCTTTTTGATATTTCCGCCAAAGGTTAAATCGTAATAGGTGCGGCGTTTATAGTCCGCGTCCGACAAGGTGGAAATAGCCAATACACTGCTGCCGACGAATTGCTTTTGCTTGCTGGACCCTTTGGTTTGGGAGCCAATCAGCCGCACATCCAAATCTTTATATTGTAAGTGCATTTTGGCCCCGAACAACTGCTTTTGATAGGTAATAAATTCCGTTTCCGGCAAGGATAAATCAATATCCCCAAATTCCGCCAGCTGCACCACTTCCCCCGCCTTACCGCGGTACGCCACGGAAATGGTTTTTTCTTCTTCGCGTTGGTCGTCGTAGTCAATATCCACAAACACGCGGTCCAAAATTTTACCCTGCATTTTTAATTGGAGTTCCTGTTGCATGGTATTGCTGGAAGTGTCGCGTTCTTCGGTGGAATTGTTTTTATCCTCTTTGTATTTTTTGGCTTCCATTTTGAAACCCAGCACATAGCGCCCCGTCAACGCAATACTGGTTCCGTACAGCGGCAGTGACAGCGTGGGGTTGAGCAAGGTTAAGTCCGGAATGGGCTCTGGGTCTTTATCCAGCTTATACGCGCCTTCTACGGCAGTGACCGCTTGGCGCCAAAACGCATTGGTGTATTTGAGCAGTTGGGCATCATCCGGCGTATCGGGGATTTCTAGGGCTTTTTCTTCGGCGGCCTGTTGGTCTTCGGCAAAAATATCGTATTGGGATTTATCCACCAAGCTATACGGCAGGTCCTCCGCCCGCAGTTGGGGCGGCAGCATAAACTGGGTAATTAGCAGAAGGCTTACAAGCAGCCGGAGAATCTTCATGGGGATAAAATACCTCATTTTCCATTTTATGAAATTTAGCCGCTCTTTGCCGATAATTTTATCGTACGCGCGCGATAAAAAACCCCCTGTTAGGGGGTTTTGAAGAAGGTTCCGCGCCCAAACACCGGCAACCGGCGTTTTTGCGCGTTTCACACATGTTGTTAGCGGATTACATAAGACACACTACGCGTCGGCGCACCATGTTCCACAAGGCGAAACACCATTGTATCGCCCGTAAGCAGCTTAATCGGCCCGAAAGCCGCCTCTGCATGTTCGTAAGAAAAGGGCGTATATAAGCGGTTGACGTCTACGGAATATACCCATTCACCGTTGCGGTACAAAGAAATGGTAGAAATACTTTCGGTCGTTTCAATTTGCATAGCTTCCTGCCCAAAAACCCGCACCGGCATAGCCCCGCGGCCTGTATCATACGCGCGAATTAACTGGCGGATACCGTCCGCCGTGACGGCCATGGAGCCACTGACCCCTACTGTTCCGCTGTGTACCCCCAGCACATAGCCTTCTTTATTTAACACCGGAGAGCCGCAAAAGCCACTGGGGTCCCCTATAAAACGGTAATCGCCCATCATTCTAAAACCGGTGACGTCTTTGATGTTGCGCAGGAGCGCGGTGGGTTTTTCCTGTTTCATATTTGCCAGCGTATAACCAAAAGAAAAGGCGTCCATCCCCACGCTTGCAGGTTGCGGGGCTAACTGCAACGCCGTCACTCGTCCGGCCAGCTCATCCGGCAGACGCACTAACGAAGCATCAATCGCATTCGGCCCCCAACCGCCGCCGGAGGCAATTTTCAAATCATAATCATGGGATTTGCCGGACTCATCCAGCACACGCAAGCGGATGGGTTTGCCTTTACCGCCCCCCACATGGTACGGCACCACCGCCCATAAGCGGGAGCGGCCGTTCTTAAAATCTTCCAATATAAACCCTGTAGAACGCAAACCGCCTCTGTTCATGCCGATTACCTGCACAAGCGCATGGGGCATTTTGGTCAAAACCTGACGTTTGGCATAAACCTGTGTAGCGTGGCGGGCGCGCACGGCTTCCACTTGGCCCATGGCCCGCCGTTGCACCTTGGAAAGAGATGCCCCCGCCTTTTGGCCCCACCGTTTCAGTGCGTTAAAGGCTTTGTTGCCCTGTGCTTGCGAAACAGGTGCTAAAAAAATGAACAAACAAATTAAGGTTAAAATTTTTTTCATAGTTTCTCCTTTTTATAGGATAGCAATAATTAAGCCCGCAGAACAGAGCCTTTAGGCCCAGCGGCACTAGGCCAAAGGACCCATTTTGCCCCGAACGCAAGGGATATTTGTTAAAATGTTAATATGCGTATTAGTATTTTTACAAAATACATTGCCAAAAGCCTGCTTACATTTTTTGTGGCGGTAGTGGGTATTTTAACCTTGGTTATTTTTATGAACCACTTTATCCGCGTGCTGAATATGGCTATGGCCTACGGAACAGGGTTTGGGTGGATTGTGTCGTCCCTGCTCAACATTTTGCCGGATGTATTTTGTTTAAGCGCGCCCATGGCCTTCCAAATAGCGGTATTGCTGACGCTGACCAATATGAGCGAACACGGCGAACTGATAGCTTTGCGTGCGGCGGGGTTTTCGTTTAAGGAAATTGTCCGCCCGCTACTAGCGTGTGCGGTGGGGCTTTCCGTATTATTAATTGTCACCGGCAACTGGTTAAGCCCGCGCAGTTATAAAAAATTTTTGGACCGCCGCGACGAAGCCCGCAGTAAAATTACCAAAGTGACACTGGAACCCAAGACCTTTCTAAATTTGGGGGAATGGGATTTGTATTTGGAAGATTTAGACGAAAAAAGCGGCGAAGCGCACCAAATCCACTTAATTAAAAAAGGGGACGACGGCGCATTAAGCACCAAAGTAAATGCCGCTACCGGCAAAATTGTACTAACGGATACCGCCATCGGCCTGCAATTGACGGACGGACAAATGCAACGCATTGATGCCAAAGATGCATCCTCTATTATCGCGGCAAATTTTGACAACTACACGATGAGCATCTCTTTAACCAAAGCCCACCGCCGCAAACAGCGGGTGTCCGAGCAGACCACCACCAAACTGCTGCGCCGCATACAAGCAGGCACCCTGCCCGCGGAAACCGTCAACGAATACCGCACCGAAATCAGCGTGCGCAACGTGCTGGCTTTATCCCCCATTTTAATGTTATTTATCAGCTGCCCGCTGGGGTTTTCGCTCGGCAAGCGCACCAATAAAGGCTGGGGCATGCTGTTTAGCGTAATTATTATTTTTGCGTTTTATTTACTGATGACGCTGGGGCTCAGCATAGGTAAAAAATATGCGTGTCTTTCCTATGTGGCGCCGTGTTTGCCGTTTTTTGTGGGCGTTTTTGTGGCCCAATATCTATGGAAAAAGAGGCTTAATATCTAATGCCGCGCATCTATTTTTATATCGCCCGAAAATTTTGGGGGCCGTTTTTGTTTGCCCTAGGCGTTTTTGCCGCCCTAGTGGTATTGGGGGACACCTTTGAAAAATTAAAAACCCTCAATAACGGCTACTCCACCTTGGGGGCGGTGTTAAGCTATTCACTGGCTACATTTCCCAACTGGCTGGCTACCATTATGCCGGTAGCGTGCTTGCTGGGGGCGATATCTGTTATTTCGGAAATGGTAGCCAACGGAGAATGGACCGCATGCGTGGCGGGCGGGTTTTCCCCCAAACAATTATTTATCCCCGTAGTGGCTTGTATTTTACTGGTGACGGGCCTAACTATGCTGATGCAGGAGTTTATTGTTCCCCCCCTAAACATTAAGGCAGAAACCATTTACTATACCAAAATAAAACCGCAAGACGGCTTTAACCTGCAAACAGAATATGACGTAGCCATGAAAATTTCCCCCCGCCAAATGCTTTACGCCAAAAAGGTGGATTTATCGGCCGGAAAAATGGAAGAAATTTCACTGGATACTTACGACAGCGTTTGGAACATTTCCAATCAGGTGGTAGCTACCTCTATGACGTGGGATGAAAACCGCCGCGCGTGGACATTCCAAGACGGAACCAAACGCACCTTTGTAGACAAAATGGACACGCAAGAAGAACATTTTGATTTAGCCGATTCCCCGGTATCCACGGCTCCGGCGGATATGTCCGTCAACCGCACGGAAAGCAAACTGTTAAGCATACGAGATTTAAGCAAAAGAATCCGCTTTTTTAAGCAAAGCGGCTTAGCATATTACGAGGCCGAAACCGCCCGCCAAGCCAAACTGGCCACGCCGTTCGTCACGCTGATTATGTGTTTGTTGGGCATTCCGTTTGCTATCAGTATGCGGCGCAAAAGCAAAATTTTGAATATTTTGGCCTCTATGGTCATTGCGTTTACGTTTTGGTGGTTGATTTCCATGTTTACTTCCATTGGGGAAAACGGCTACATCAACCCGTTTTTGGCCGGCTGGGGGCCGGTAATTGTGTTTGGCATAGTAGTATTTTTTGAATTTAAGTGGCTTAAATTGTAATCAACTAGCCAAACCGCCAAGTATTTTTATAATGTAGTGAGTAGTGGCCATACCTAAACCAAATAGGTTTAGCATAATTTGAATCTGTTTTTGGAACTGTATGAAGAATACGGTACGCTTTTGAGCAATCAAAGGCATAATTGAGGTCCAAAAGCAGTCGTTTTAGGCACAACACTTTCAAGCTGATCCCTTGTGGGTGCTGTGCCGAGTGTTTCCTGCCCGCAAGGGCAGGAAACCGCGGCTGTTTATATTTGGGTTTCCTCAATTAGCTCAAGTATAACAGCCGTTTTTTCTGCCTTCCAAAACAGTTGGGAGGCATATATGTACAAACAAATAGCAGGTTTTACCTTAATAGAATTATTAGTAGTGGTACTTATTATTGGTATTTTGGCCGGAGTGGCACTTCCCCAATATACCCGCGCCGTCACCAAAACACGCGCGGCACAGGCATTCCAAATGGCAGAACAAGTGCAACGCGCCCAAGAAATGTTTTACCTTGCCAACGGCCGTTATTCCCATGGCCCTAACGAATTAGACATCAGTTTTCCGGATTGTATTAATTCCACTGATGACCACGAAGGCCAAATCAAATGCAAAGATTGGTTTATTGTGGTGGATTATGCTTGGCGCGGGGCAGTGCACACGATGTTTTGCCCCAAATACGGAAAATTAAATTGTGATAATGTGGCCGGAACCAACAACTACAAAGCCGTTAAAATGACTTTTACATTTTATAACCAATATGCCAGTAGTTATTTTGAAAATAAACGCGGGGAAAAAGAACCGCGCTGCTACGCGGGAACCGGCTATCTTTGTACCTTTTTTAATTCGCTCTATCAGTAGAGGCCCACATAAAAACCCCAGTTTTCAAAAAAACTGGGGTTTTTATTATAACACTTCCAAAACGGCTAGTTTAAGTCGTCGCCGGATAAGGCGCCTTGTTCCGTTAAATACGCACGCAACGCTTCGCCTTCGGCTAAGTCCAATACGCTCAAGCGGTTGGTGCGGACGCGCACATCATATTTTCCCTCCGCCAGCAATTTGCCCGCTTCGCGGCGGGCCGCCTGATGTTCTTCGTTTTCGTCTTCCGGCTGCAACAGTTCCAGCGCATCCAAGGCGGAAATTTCTTCCTTTTCCCGCGCGTTTACATTGGCGCCGTGTTCCACCAAAATCCGGACCAAATCCAAATCTTCCTGTTGGGCGGCCCACATTAAAGGCGTATAACCGTAATGGTCCGCGCCGTCCACCTTGGCCCCGGCCGCCAATAGTACGCGGGCCGAATCCGCCGCCTTGCAGCGCGCGGCCCAAGCCAAAGCCGTCAATCCGCGGGAGTCTTCCTGCTCAGTATTTGCCCCATGGGCCGCTAAAAATTCCGTAATTTCCGCCTGATTGTTAATGCACGAGGCCATTAACGGTGTGCGGCCGTCATCCGTAGCGGCATTTACATCCGCTCCGGCCTCTACCAAAAAGTGCGCCACGTCCGTTTTACCTTGTAAGGCGGCTATCGTCAGCGCGCCGGTGCCGTCGGGCAGTTCGGCATTTAAGGAAGCCCCGCGCACCGCTAAAAAGCGCACCACTTCCGCGTTTCCGCCTTGTACGGCTACTAGAAGCGGCGTCCAACCGCTGGACAAATGCCATTTTACATCAGCACCCGCCTCCACCCAGCGTTTTACGCTGGCTAAATCGCCGGTTAAGGCGGCATCAAACAAAGCCTTGTTAATTTGGGCTTTTTCTTGGGTTTGCGTAGTCATAAAATTATTTATTTTGGGAAAGTACGCGGTGAATGGAAGACAATAAATCGTCCGTATCAAACGGCTTAAACAGTACGCCGTCCGCCCCCAAGCGCTGCGCTTCCGCCACAATGGTATCTTGCCGCAGGCCCGTCACCATTAATACTTTTACAGACGGTAAATGCTTTTTGAGTTTGGCCAAAATATCTAAACCGTTCTCCGTAGGAAAGAAAATATCCAACAGTACCAGTTCCACCCCGCTGCCGTTAATGTGGGCGAACAATTCGGCCGAACCGCCCGCCTCCAACGCCACCTCAAAGCCGGAAGATTCCAGCACATTGCGTATGGCAGAACGCAGGATTACAGAGTCGTCCACTAAAGCTATTTTAACCATTTTCCCCTCTATTTAAGATACGGAGCCACCAATTTGGCCCCAAAGTCCAACATAGCTTGGGTATCTTTTTTGGTGGCCGTTTCGGCATAGATGCGCAAAAGCGGCTCCGTGCCGGAAGGGCGGATAAGTACCCATTCGTCATTTTCTAAAATTACTTTTAAGCCGTCTGCCGTGTACATTTCGGCAATTTTATGCCCGTTGATTTTTTTAGGCAGTTTTTTGCGCATTTTTTCCACCACGGCGGCTTTATCCATAGGTTTGGTAATGGGCAAATCCTTACGTAAATAGACGGACGCACCGTATTCCGCGGCTACTTCCGCGCATAGTTCGCTGGCTTTTTTGCCCGTGACGGCCATAATTTCCAAGAAGGTCAGTGCCACCATTAAACCGTCGCGGTCCGGCAGACTGCCTTTCCACGCATACCCGCCGGATTCTTCCACGCCAAAGGCTACGTCGTCCAAAAAGATGCGTTCCGCCACATTTTTGAAACCAATACCCACTTCTTCAAACAACATGTCATGCTGGCGGGCAATCCGTTTGAGCAAATAACCCATGGAATACGTTTCCACCACGTTGCCTTTTAAGCGTTTATTTTTGATTAAATAATCCAACAATACCGCCGCCAATACGCACGGGGTTAAATAGGTTCCGTTTTCGTCAATCAGTGCCACGCGGTCACCGTCGCCGTCAAAAGCAATACCCAAAATAGCTTTTTTATCCGTTACGGTTTTTTTAAGTTCCGCCAGATTTTTTTCCACCGGCTCCGGTTGTATGCCGTTAAAAGTGGGGTCATGCTGTGCACGCAGCGCAATCACGCGCGCCGGCGCCAACAGACGCTCCAAATATCCGCTGGCCGCGCCGTACATATAGTCCATCACCACTTTGCCTTTCATAGCGGCAATTTTTTTCATATTCACGTGGGAGGATACATATTTCAAATAGACGTCCGTTAAATCTTTCTTTTCCGCTTTCTGCCCGTATAAAGACAAAATGGAATTTTGGTCCAGCAGGTGTTCTACTTCTTTGGTCACACGAGTAGGTGCGGACCCGCCCGCCAGCTTAATTTTAATGCCGTTATATTGGGCGGGGTTGTGGCTGGCCGTCACCACCACGGCTAACCAAAATTTGCTGAGGGTCAAGCAACTGGCTACCGGTGTGGAAATAGGGCACTCGCCCAGCGTGACATTTAATTTATTGGAACGGAAAATGGCGGCAATATCCGCGGCAAAAATGTCCGACATAAACCGCCGGTCATACCCCACAAAAATTTTAGAGGTTTTGCCTTCTTCTTCGGCGGGGGCGTTTTCGTTAATAAAATCCGCTAAGGCCTGTGCCATACGGCGCACATTTTCAAAAGTAAAATCCCAAGCGATAACGCCTCTCCAACCGTCGGTGCCAAATTTAATATTTGTTGCCATACATTCTCCTTGAGTAGAATAACCGCCCCGCAAAACCGCGCGGGCATACTATGCCGCTAAAACATAAAAAAGTGGAGGTGGGGGGATTCGCACCCCCGTCCGAACATCATTTCCGCCACGGCGCTACAAGTTTAGCTCTGTTTGGTTAACCGCGCCCTAAACACAGAGCGGCAAGAACGCGGTTTGTTCCGTTTGGCTTACGCACGGGAAGACGAAACGCGCCGCCCGTGCGGCATTTCACATAATGACCGTGACCTTTCAGCGTGTGAAAAGCACCGAAAGCACGGTGGGACTAAGCGTTAGCCCAAGCAACATTGCTGTTGTTAGTTATTTTTGTGGCCCTATTTTAGCCGGCCTGGCCAACCGGCACTTGCTCCATGGCAGCAATAGATACCCGTCGAATCTATTACACCCCCGTAAAAACGGAAATTTTCATAGAACCGTCCTGCAAAAAACGGTATTATATTGTATCATTTTCTTATAACAATTTTTTATATGAAAGGCAACACCCCATTATGTATACTTCCACAAAACCTACTGTTTATTTAATTGACGGGCTCAATATCGTGCGCAGTTTTTTGTATGAATTTGCCCGCACGGAAGACGAAGTGACCGCCGATTTTATTGATTTACTGGCCGATATTTCCGCCCAACCGCAATACGCCATGCACGAATATAACCTTATTTTTGACGGCTCCTTCCGCCCTATTGGCCCGTTGTACCGCGGCGGCGTGCATATAGAATTTTCGGAAGGGGACACCGCCGACCAAATTATTTACGAAAAAGCCCTCTTTTTACACTCCTCCGGCAAGCGCGTAATAGCCGTGACGGACGACCGCGAATTGCAAAATGCGCTGAAAAACGAAGGCGTAAAAACCCTGTTTTGCCAAAAGTTTTACCGTTCCTTAAAAACCTTTGAAAAGTAAAATTTCCCTCTATGTTGCAAAATTATATGCACATTGTCTAATTTTTTGTTAGAATATGTATGTAAAGGGCTGGTGGCGAAATGGCAGACGCGACAGACTTAAAATCTGTTGGCCGCAAGGCCGTGGGGGTTCAAGTCCCCCCCTGCCCACTCTTTTTATTTATACCGCAGGAGTAGAAAATGCTGGAAGACATCAACAGAACTTTTTCCAAATGCTTCGGCTGGGTGTTTACGGTACAGCCTATGGGGCTGAAATTTTTTGCCGTGCTGGCATTGGTAGCTTGTATTTGTGCCTTGATTGGCTTGCGGTTTGTAGCTGTATTATGCGCCGTAGTGGCTGTTTTTTGCGCGTATTTCTTTAGAGACCCTATCCGCAATACCGTTTTTACGGAAGATGAAATTGCCTGTCCGGCGGACGGCACCGTTTTAAGCATTAAGACGGAAGACGACCCCAATTCCGTAGTCGTGCGGATTTTCCTTTCTATTTTTGATGTTCACGTCCAGCGTTCCACCGTATCCGGCAAAGTGGGCGAAATTTTCTACCATAAAGGGGAATTTTTGTTTGCTAACAATCCGGAAGCGGCTTCTAAAAACGAACGCAACCTGATTCAACTTTTCCAGCAGAATAATCCGGCGCGTTTTGCCCATGTGGAACAACTGACGGGCGCTATTGCGCGGCGTATTGAATGTTGGGTAAAACCCGCGCAGGAAATTAAAACGGGCGACCATTTGGGCCTCGTGCGTTTTGGCTCCCAAGTGGCGGTGTATTTGCCTAAAAATTCCGTGCGCGTGTTGGTCAAAGAAGGCCAAAAAGTACAGGGCGGTTTAACCGTACTGGCCCTGTGGAAATAAGGCCCCAAACGAGGATTTCTCATCATGCAAGAAGAAAATAAATCTTCCCAAAAACCAGAACTGAAAGTAGTTGATAAATTAAAACACACCGGTGCCATAACGGCGCCTTCTTTATTTACGTTGGGTAATTTGGCGTGCGGGTTCTTTTCCATTTTAGCCGCCGCTAAAGGGAATTTTGCCCAAGCCGGCTGGCTGATTTTATTTGCCGCCGTGTTTGATATGTTTGACGGGCGCGTAGCCCGCCTGTTGGGTACGGAAAGCAACTTTGGGGTGGAAATGGACTCCTTGGCGGATGCCATCTCTTTCTGCACCGCGCCGGCTATGCTCATGTACTTTTTTGTATTGCACCAGCAACCCATTTGGGGCGCGCCGATTGCGTGTGTGTATGCCTGCTTTGGAGTATTGCGTTTAGCCAAATTTAACACCATGGCATTAGCGGGGGAAGGCTCTAAAAAATACTTCTCCGGTTTGCCGGTTCCGGCTCCGGCGGCCTTGCTGGCCTCCTTTGCCATTTCTTACAGCATTATGGAAGGCAATATGGGCGGGCATAACATCCGCTTATTAACGCCGTATTTGCCGCACTTATATAATTTTGTATGGTTTGCCATGCTGATTTTAGCATTGTTAATGGTGTCCAACGTGCCTTATGCGGCATTTAAGGCCAAACGGGAAAAACGCATGAGCGTATGGGCGCTTTTGCTGATTGTATTTTTGGTAGTATTGTTAATCCGCTACCCGCAAGACGTTATTTTGATTGTTTTTTCCGCTTATGTGATTTTCGGCCTGTTAGCCGTTTTATATCGGGCATTCCGCGGTATAAAAGTGGAAAAATAAACCAAACGGATTTTCTAAAAACCCCGCCAACCAGCGGGGTTTTTTATGGTAGAAAAATGATACAAATGCGGGCCCGCCAGCAAGACACCCCGCCAACCGCTTTTTTATATGAAAACAAAAGACCAACAACGCGGCGGGCCTAGGGAAATCTAAACGCGGGACTTTTCCCCCGCAAACAGGTTAAGATGAAAAGAGCCGCCACGTTTTTTTATCCGCAGCGGCCTTGTGTAAAAGCACTTGTAAAATTTGTTTCAAGCGGCCCAAACCGCCCGTCACACTACCAATTTTTGTGCCGCCAGTACATCATTACCAGCCACACCAAAATCAAACACACGCCGATTAACATCCAAAACGCGTCCGGGTGGTCCGAAAGGGGCAAGGCCACGTTCATACCGTACGCACTCACCACCAGGGTCGGCACCATCATCCAAATCGTCACTACGTTTAGTTTTTTAATCAGCAAGTTCAGGTTGTTGCTCACAATAGAGGCGCGCGCGCCGAGCAACTGGGCCAAAATGTTGGAATAAATATCCGCCTGTGTTTTGCACTGCATATTTTCAACAATAATATCGTCCAGCATTTCTTGGTCTTTTTCGTCAAAGCCGATGCGGGCCGACAGGTTGCGGGTTTTTTCAAACACAAAACCGTTAGAGGTAATAGCTTCCGCGTAATACACCAAGCTTTTTTCCAAACTAAACAGGTTAAGCAGGTAAGTATTATCCATAGATTCCGTCATTTTGTCTTCTATTTCTTCGGAAATCATGTGAATAATGCGCAAGTGTTCTACATAATGGGAAATGGAGTTATACACCAGTTTTAAGAAAACTTCTTTTATGGAGGACACCACCGCAAAACGCTTACCCACAAACAGGGGGATGTCTTCCGCCAGCACGACCACCAATTTATCTTCAAACAAAAACATCCCTACGGAAGCCACCTTAAATTCCAACTGGTCCTTGCCGGAATAATTTTTCGGGCGTTTGTAAATCATTACAATATGCTCCGGCTCAAACTCCAAGCGGGGTTGTTCGTCCGGGTCCAACGCGCTGGCCAGTGTATGTTCGTCTATTTGGTAAGATTCCACCAAAAAACGCTGTTCCTCTACCGTCGGGTTGGTATATACAAATACCTGCGCGGTGGACTCGTCCACTTCGGCCAGTCTGCGGTTTACAATGTTGTATTTTTTTAGCATGATTTACGCCTCAGGCAAAACAACTTATTTATATGATAACACCTATTGCGGCGCCTTGTAAAGCAAATAATCCCGCGCGGGCAGGTTTCATTTCAAAGCTACGGGCAAATTCCGGCGCAACGGGGCCGTTTTTGGGGCACCCCAAAAGGCCGTTTCATAGGAGCTTGCTTTTTTTGTATAGTAATAAGTGGAGTCCTCTTATTATTATGACATTATTATTTCCTAAATCTAAAAAAGCCGGATTAAAAGAAATTTCTTCCGCCGCCGCTTATGTAAAGCATATCCGTTGCGGCTTAAAATTGCCCCAAAAAGCAGTTTTGTGTCCTATTTCTTCCTTAACCAAATATGTGGAAAGCCACGCCCAATATAAAAAATATAATTGCGAAGCGGACATCTATGTATTGGAAAAACAAAATTTGTGTTATGTGACCAACTTTGGTTGCGGCGCACCGGGGATGGCCATGGCACTGGAAGTGCTGATTGCGCTAGGGGTGCAGGAGTTTGTATTTATCGGGTTAGCGGGCTCTTTGCAAGAAGAAGTAGAACCGGCCGATATTGTGCTCTGCCAAGAAGCGTTGTGTGATGACGGCACTTCCCCTTGCTACACCGCCAAAGAAACGGCAAAACCCAATAAAACTCTGTTTAGCGCGCTGGCCAAACAATTAAAGGCAGACGGGCACGACTTTCATATTGGGCGCAACTGGACGACGGACGCGATTTTTAGGGAAACGCCGCAGGAAGTGCGCCACTATCAAAAGCAAGACACCCTAACCGTAGAAATGGAAACCGCCGCTTTTTACGCCATTTGCACCAAACGCAAAGTAAAAGGCGCGGCAGCCTTTGTGGTCAGTGATGTACTGGCCCGCTTGGAATGGGAGCCGCACTTTGGCGAAAAACCCATTTTCCGCCATTTGGAAGATGTTTTTACGGCGGCCCAAAAAGTATTAAAATAAAAACGCTTTAGCACAAGGCCCCGCAGCTAGCGGGGTCTTTTTTATTGTAGTGCCACCATAAGCACAAAAAACCGCCTGTCTGGCGGTTTTTAGATTTATAAAGTATTAATAATGGGTTTTTTCGGGGTCTTCCGGCAAGGGATTAATGGCACTTAACCGGCTCCAAAACTCGTCCACACTTTGCAAACGCTCTTTGGGGTCTTCTTTCAGTGCATCTTCTATCAATGCGTCCACCGCCGGAGGAATGCCCGGGGCCAGACGGGAAGCCGGATAAATCTTTTTATTGGCAATATCAAAGCCTTTTACCGTCCACGGTACCTGCCCCACCAACGCTTCATACAGGCACAGCGCCAGTGAATACACGTCCGATTGTTTGCGCATAAACCCTTTTTGCTGTTCCGGGGCCATATAGGCGGGCGTGCCGGCCACCGTGCGGGCGCCGGTATCGTTATCCACCATTTTTTTAGCCACGCCAAAATCCATTACCTTGGCGCGGTCGTCGTCCAAAATCATAATGTTGCCGGGTTTTAGGTCACAATGCACAATGTCTTGGGAGTGTGCATAATGCAGCCCGCGGCAGACAGATTCAAAAATCTTTTTAGCCTTGGAAAATGCAATCCGTCCGTCAATGTCTAGGCGGGTTTCCAGTGTTTGCCCGTCCACATATTCAAACACCAAATACAAACTGCTTTCGGATTCTATCACCGTGTAAATTTCCACAATACACGGGTGACGCAGCAAAGCCACCATGCGCGCTTCGGATAAAAACTGCTCCCGCACATACGCACTGCGCACCAGCTCCGGCCGGATGCGCTTAATAGCTACTTTGCGCTTAAGCACTTTATCATAGGCTTCGTACACTTTCCCCATGCCGCCTTCCCCAATTTGGCGCACAAAGTCATACTGTTCTTTAATATCGGACTCACGGCGGGAATACGCATTTTTCGGGCGGCGGAAAACGTCTTCATACCGCAAATACACAAATACCACCACCGCAAAAATAATGGCAATAAAATACCACGTCACCCAGTTGGGCGTTTGTTGGTTGCGGTTGGCGGGCTCTTTGGCAGTAGTTGCTTTGACAAAAGTTTTTTCGTCCAATTCTTTTTTTATTTTAGCCGCTAATTTAGAATTGGGATTTAAGGACAGGGCTTTTTCAATATCAATCCGGCAACGCTCGTAATTGCCGCGCTGTAAATAGGCCCCCGCACGCAAGATATAGGCCCGCGGGTCTTGCGGGGCCACGGCTATGGCCTCTCCGGCAGAATAAATTACGTCATCCGTCTTACCCAAACCGTCATAGGCTATGGCTAAAAGCAAGTAAAAGCGTTTATCCAAAAAGTTTTTGGCAGTTAAGGCATTAATGCGGCGGATAGCGGACGCATACTGTTTATTTTTTAATAAATCGTTTAAGGCGGCTACTTCGGCATTACGCGCATTTCGGTCAAACACTTCCGGACGGTGCGCAGCCGCCGTCTGTTCCGAAAAATTTCCTCCCACCACCAATGGCGCGGCAGCATTTTTACGCTGCGCCCAAACAGGTTGCGTGAGCAACAAAACAGCCAAAATAAAAAAAGCGCATTTACGGAACATATTCATATTTTAGCACAAAGCAACCGTTCAAAGCATAAAAAATAGGCTTTTAGGCGCCGGAATTCATATAATAAAAGATATGAATAATGCGCCTATTGGTATTTTTGACTCCGGCTTAGGCGGGCTTACTATCTTAAAAGCCCTGCGCCGGACCTTGCCGCACGAAAAGCTCATTTATTTTGGCGATACGGCCAACGTGCCTTACGGCTCTAAATCCAAACAGACCGTCACGCAGTTTTCGCTGGATATTGCCCGCTTTTTGGAGCAAAAAGGGGTCAAGCTGATTGTGGTGGCTTGCAATACGGCCTCGGCGCTGGCCTTAAATACGCTCAAAAAACAAATCCGCGTACCGGTTTTGGGCGTGATTGAAGCGGGGGCCGCCAAAGCCGCCGCCACCACCCGCAACGGGCGCATTGCCGTACTGGGTACGGAAGCCACCGTTAAAAGCGGTGCCTACCGCCAACGAATTATCCACAAGCGCCCCCAAACACACGTTTTGCAAGTGCCCTGCCCGCTATTCGTGCCGCTGGTAGAAGAAGGTTGGGCCAAAAAGCCGCTGGCGGAGGCAGCCGCGCGGGAATACCTTAAACCTGTTCTTAAAAACGGGGCGGACACCGTTATTTTAGGCTGTACCCATTACCCCGTATTAAAACCGGTCATTGCCCGCGTGCTAGGCAGCGAGGTGCGCCTCGTGGACTCTGCCGACACGCTGGCCCAAGAAGTGAAACAATTTTTATTATCCCGCCAACAACAATCCGGCGGCAAAGGCGCGTTGGCCGTATATGCCAGCGACGCGCCCGAGCGGTTCAAACGCTTGGCCAAACATATTTTAGGCACGCAACTTTCCACCGTGCGGCTAAAAAAACTAAACGCATGAAAATTTATTCCGACCCCCGATTACTGGCACTGGGCGTAGTAGGCGGGACTGTTTCCCGCCACGCCGGTAATATGCGCGAGCGCCCCGCGCAAGATGCTTTTTTTGAAAAATTTGATATTCCCTCCTCCCGCATTTTGCGCTTGCACCAAGTACATGGGGACCACCTTTTAACCATCCTCTCGCCCGAACAGGCCGCCAATCAGCAAAAAATCACGCCGCTGCCCCACGCGGACGGTTGGATTTTGCGCCCGAAAGGCTTTGGGGCCGCCGTGCTAACCGCCGATTGCGTGCCCTTGTTTTTATGGGATAAAGAGGCCGATTTGGTGGCCTTGGTTCACGCGGGGTGGCGCGGGGTAGCGCAGTTGCTCCCGCAGCAAGCCGCCTTGGAAATGCAGGCATTGGGTGCCAAAGGGCCGTTGCAGGCGTTTTTGGGCCCGCACATTCAAAAATGCTGTTTTGAAGTACAGGAAGACACCGCGCAACAGTTCCCGCAAACCTGCTGGGTGCGCCAAAACGGAAAATTATTTATAGATTTAAGTTTAGAAATCCGCCGCCAACTGCAAGAAGCCGGCTTAACCGATGAAGCCATTTACGCGCCGGATTTTTGCACCTGCGGCAACGCGGAGCAGTTTTTTTCTTGGCGCAGGGACCACCTTAAACAAAACTTACTGTCCTTTATTTATAAGCCTTAACCAACCCCGCCCCAAGCGCTCCAAGCTGGGGTGGTTTTGAACGCACAAAAAGGGCGCGCCAAGCTGCGCGGCGTTTTAATTATTTTTATTGGGAAATATGCCTGCTAAAAGCACTGTTTACAAACCCCTGTAAACCGCCCTTCTGCAAACGGAAAGAAAGCAAGTTGGATAATATCACACCAAAAAAGATAACCGCATATACCACATCTTGCACCGTGCTCCCTTCTGCGGGCAGTTGCTGGGCCGCCATGGCCGCCAACACTGCGCTGACAAGGCCGTTGGGGCACATGGCCCACAAAACGGCCGTATCCCCGCGGGACATGGTTTTAGCGGTGCAAAAATCGGCCACCGGCAAACGCAATACAAATTTTACCAGTACCACTAATAACCCCGCAGCCACCGGGCCCCACGCGCCCACGCGCATACAAATACCCATATATACAAAAAAGAGCGTTTTGAAAATAAATTCCACTTCATCAAAAAATACGCGCTCCTCCGCATTTAAGGCAAAACCTTTGATTTCAAATTTATGCAGCCACAAGCGGCTAAACACGCGGATATTACCCGCCACAATGCCAAATACCAAGGTGGCAATCGCGCCGTCCCCGCCCAACAGTTTGGTGGCGCCGTACACCAACAATACAAACGCAAACGTCAAAGATACGGCATTTTCCATTCGGCGGATATGGTTTAATACACTCATCCAAAAAAGTCCGGCCACAAACGCAAACCCAATGCCAATAGCAAACGATTTGACCACCTCAAACAACATGCCTCCGGCCGATACTTTAGCCCCTGTCACCAGTACGCCAATCAGCGCCAAAGAAACCACAATCGCATACACACCGGTCAAATTGGCCTCTAAAAATAGTACGGTGCGGGTATTATCGGCCACGTTGAGTTTGCCTAATAACGGAATGACCACCGCCGAAGAATTACTGGCCGCAATCGCGCCGATTACACACGCCGCCAGCAGCGGCAAATCCAACAGCCAATAGGTGCAAAACGCAATACCGGCGCCCGCCACTAAAAACATACAGGTAGCCAACAATACGCCCTGCAACGCCGTACCGCGCAAGGCAGATACGTTAAAATTCACCCCACTCTTAAACAACACCACAATCAATGCCAAAGTGGTAAAAATTTGTCCGGCCGAACCGAACATATCCGGCGTGACAATGTGCAACACCGGCCCGATGAACATTCCTAATAACATCAGGGGCAAAACGTCCGGCAGGCGGGTTTTTTCAAACAAGAAAGAAAATACCTGCCCTAAAAATAAAACAGCTCCGATAAACAAAATGGCATAGGTCATAAATTTATTATATGAAAATTTGCTCTTGCGCCAAACAGTAATATTTCATTTAATACATACTATGGAAACCAATGCAAAAATTTTACTGGCGGATGATTCCGCTACCCTTCGCTTTTTAGTATCGGAAGTGCTTACAGATGCCGGTTTCGGCGTGATAGAAGCGCAAGACGGGCAGGAAGCCATTGATAAAACCTACAAAGAAAACCCCGACTTGCTGATTTTGGATTACGAAATGCCCCGCAAAACCGGCTTTGAGGTGGTGCGCGAAGTGCGCAGCCGCACCGGCTATTTGCACACGCCCATTATCATTTTTACCGCGGCGGCCGATAAAGCCACCAAACTGGAAGGCTTAGGATTGGATATTGACGACTATTTAACCAAACCCGCCGACGGCGAAGAAATTGTCGCCCGCGTAAAATTGCTCCTTAAACGCAACAAACAAAAAATGGACAGCAACCCTTTAACGCGCCTGCCGGGCAACCCCTCCATACAAGCCCGCGTGGAGCAGGAAATTGCCTCCCAACGCAAATTTGCCGTACTGTATTGTGACTTAAACAATTTTAAGGCATATAACGATAAATACGGCTTTGCCGCCGGAGACCATGTACTCCTTACCGTATCCGGCATTATCGTACGCGCTGCCCAGCAAGACCCCACCGCCTTTGTGGGGCACATTGGCGGAGATGATTTTATTGTGGTTTGCGCACTGGATAAAGCAGAGGCTATTGCCCGGCAAATCACCCAAGAATTAGACTCCACCGCCCCCTTGTTTTACAACGAACAAGACCGCCTGCAAGGGTTTATGGACTCCGTAAATCGCCGCGGAGAAGCCGAGCGCTTTAACTTGCTTTCCATAGGTATCGGCATTGTGCATAATACGCAACGCCAGCTGACTTCTTTTGCCATGGTAAGCAACATTGGCAGTGAACTGAAATGCTTGGCTAAACGCCAACCGAAAGGCAGTTGTTATGTAATGGACCGCCGCGCCGCTTAATTTTAAGGCACATTGAGGCACACAAACGCGGGAGCCTTGTAAAAAAGGCTCCCGCGTTTTAATTGGAAAAGCATTTAACACATTTTTTGCAACTTAAAACCGGCCCACACCGCCACCAAACAAACCCCTACATTTAATAGCACGTTCAGCGCCGCCGGCCCAAAACCACGGTTTTGGAAAAGCGCCAGCGTATCTAAAGAAAAACTGGAAAAAGTAGTAAATCCGCCTAGCACCCCCACCACCAGAAACAAACGGCCCGCATGGGCGGAATTTTCAAAACAGGGCGCGCAAAAACCGATAGCCAAACTGCCCAGTACATTGACGGCCCACGTGCCCCAATGCCCTTGCCACGCCAACGCGGACGCCAAAACACTCACCCCATAACGCAAAGCGGCTCCGGCAAAACCGCCTAGGCCCACATA
Source organism: uncultured Elusimicrobiales bacterium (assembly GCA_934662565.1). GTDB lineage: Bacteria > Elusimicrobiota > Elusimicrobia > Elusimicrobiales > Elusimicrobiaceae > Avelusimicrobium. The sequence goes on along the minus strand of CAKUKI010000003.1, from coordinate 154,896 downwards.
TAAAAAATTTAACATAATTTTATTTTACCAAAACTAGGGCCGCCCACAAAAAACCACGCCACTAAATTTATGTAAGGGCAAATAAAATACCCTCCGGCACGGGTGGGCACCGGAGGGCGTTTTTTGGGGGCTACTATTTACTAAATAATTTTTGGCCTTCTTGCACAATGCGTTGCAAGTGGTCTTCTCCCAAAAAGGTTTCCGCATAGAATTTTAAGATGTTTTCCGTACCGGAAGGGCGCACCAAAAACCAAGAAGCCTGTAAGTAGATTTTAATGCCGTCCGTATCGCGCACTTGCGTGACGCGCTCGCCCGCCACCGTATACAGATTAGCAAAATCCGTCTTTTTGAGTGCTTTTATTTTGTGTTTGGTTTCGTCGTCCGTCGGCACGTCTATCCGGGTATAACTGGGGGTGCCGTACAACTGGGTTAGGCCGTCATACAAGTGGGCAATATCCCCTTGTTTAGCCATAATTTCAAGCAGCAGACAAACGGCTAAAATACCGTCTTTTTCCGTCGTCCACCCGCTTACGGACATTCCGGCGCTTTCTTCTCCGGCTATCACATATTTACGGCGGGCCAACCCGCGTACAAAATACTTAAAACCCACGTTTACTTCGTCCAGTTTGGCACCTTGCGCGGCGGCCAGACGGTCCAGCAGGGCCGTGGTGCCCAAGGTGCGGCCGATAGAATTGCCTTCCCGACGGTGTTTAAGCAAATAATCCGCCATGACGCACAACGCATGGTTGGGCGAAATTAATCCGCCCGCTTGGGTCGCACAGCCGAAGCGGTCCGCATCAGGGTCACTGGCTCCGGCAAAAGCATATTTGCCGCTTTCCACCAGTTTAATGAGTGGGGACATAGGATATTTGGAAGACGGGTCCATGCGAATTTTGCCGTCGTGGTCCAACGGAATAAAACTAAAAGTGGGGTCTTGGGTTTTATCCACAATTTCCATATTATCCAAGTGATACTGCTTTTTAATGGCTTCATAATACGGCAAGCTGGTGCCACCCAGCGGGTGAATAGCCGCTTTAATGCCGGATTTGGCAATCGCCTTAAAATCAATAATCCGCCCCAACGCCGTCACATACGGGGTCAGCACATCGGCGGATTTGACGAGCCCTTTTTGGCGCGCTTCTTCCAGCGGCATTGTTTGAATAGCGGCCGGATTTTGCAAATACTCGTTGGCGTATTTTTCAATTTGTCCGGTCAGTTCCGCATCCGCCGGCCCGCCGTTAGAGGGGTTGTATTTCAGCCCCATATCCTGCGGCGGATTATGGCTGGCCGTTCCGTTTAAGCAAGCCACTGCGCGGCCGCTTAAAATTTCAAACGAAAACACCGGTGTAGGCACCGGCATATCCGGCAAAATAACAGGGATGTTATTGGCGGCTAAAACTTCCGCGCATAAATTAGCCGTATCGCGGGAAACCACGCGGGTATCGCCCCCCACCAGCACCGCGCCGGTAATGCCGCGCTCCTTATGTAAGCGCGCCACGGCTTGCGCAATAGCTTTAGCGTGCAACGCGCAAAAGCCCGTCCCCAGCTGCCCGCGGTGGCCCGAAGTACCAAATTTAACAGGCGCAGGAGCCCCCTGCGGATGATAAAAAGCATCTTTCAATGCGGCAACATCTAATTTATGTTTTGTAAGCGTTCCGGCCAATTCACTAACCATAAAATCCTCCCCTTTTGTGCGGCCCAGTTGATAAACGGGCTCTCTTTTTCTATCATATTATATGTCACTTATTTTATCAACAGGAGTTTTAATATGAAAAAACTGTCCGCTTTGCTTTTTGCCTTGGTTTGCGCGCTTCCCGCCGCCGCCACCGATATGGGAGATGATTTTAGAAACCACATTAGCGCATCTTCCGATTTATCTGCCTACAACAAAGACGTTGCCACCATGGTGGGCGTGGCTGATTTCCACACCGCCAAAGGGGCCACCTTCCCCGGTTTTGATATCGGCGCCAGCGTAAGCGCAATTAAACCCTCCGACTCTAACCATATTTCGCACGAAGATTACCTTTACACCGGCTTTTTAACCGCCGAAACCAAACTGCCTGTAGTGGGCATTACCGTCATGGCCCGCGGGACCGATATGAACGGGTTTAAGTCTTTGGGCGGCGGGTTAAAATACTCGTTTAAGCTATTGGAAGTGATTGATGTTTCCACCATGGCTTTTTACGACCGCGGCTCCACCGATTGGTACAAACAGGACCATTATTCCGCCTCCGCCACGGCCTCTTTCTCCTTTTTGTTCCTCACTCCGTACGCGGGCGTCGGCTATGATTACGCCAAAATGGAAACCAAAAACCTGCCCTTCCAATTATCTTCCAATGATGACTCCGTGCGCTATACGGTAGGAGCCAGCTTAAAACCGTTTCCGTTCGGCTACCTGTTCGGTGCCTACACCAAAACGGCCGGAAACGAGGGCTTTCAAGGCGGTATCGGCCTGAATTTTTAACGGTTTATGGATTATAAAAACGAATTAAAAAATTTCTTTGGCGAACATTGTTTATTTAACGAGCCCATGGGCCGCCACACCACCTACCGCACCGGAGGAAATGCGGAAGTGTTGGTGCTGCCCAAAACAAAAGAAGACTGGAGCTTTGTATTAAAATTAGCCAATACGGGCAACATCCCCTTGCGCATACTGGGGTTTGGCTCCAACATTTTGGTAGGCTCCGGCGGCTTAAACGGCATTGTTTGCGCCACCAGCCGCATGGATAGCATTACTTGCGAGGGCGACACCGTGCGCGCCGAAGCCGGCACCGCGCTTGATAAAGCGTGCGAACTTTCCGCCGCCGCGGGACTAGCGGGGCTTGAAAAACTATCCGGCATACCGGGCAGTATCGGCGGAGCCGTTTATATGAACGCGGGCGCGTTTGGGCAAGAAACCTTTGACACCTTGGAATATTTTGACGTAATTGACCGCGAAGGCCGGCCGGCTACGCTACTAAAAAAAGAGGTTCCGCACGCCTACCGCCATGTGGAAGGAATAGAAAACTTTATTATTCTGTCCGCGGCGTTCAAACTGCAAAAAGCGGACGCCAAAGAACTTACCTCCAGCCGGAATTTTATTTTGCATAAACGCATAGAAAAACAACCGCTGGAATATCCGTCGGCCGGCAGCGTGTTCAAGCGGCCGGTGGGGGATTATGCTTCCCGCTTGATTGACGATACGGGCCTGCGCGGCCTGTCCGTTGGCGGGGCGAAAGTATCCGAAAAGCACGCCGGATTTATTGTAAACTTTAACCGTGCCACGCCGGAAGATATTAAAAACTTAATGGACCAAGTGCGCCAAAAAGTAAAAGAAAAACACGGCATTACGCTGGAGTTGGAACAAATTTTGTGGGGCAAATTTAGCTGAAATTTTAAGCCAAAAGAAACTTTTACAAAATTTGTTTGACGGACCAGCCCAAATTAAGTTAAAATATATGTGTAGTAAGAAAGCAGTGTTTGGAGTCGTGGTGTAGCCTGGTTAACACGCTGCCCTGTCAAGGCAGAGACCGCGAGTTCGAATCTCGTCGACTCCGTATTTTAGTTTTGAATAATTAGCATAAATCCCCGTTGTGGTTAACTCCCGACGGGGATTTTTTTATAAACGACTTTCAGCATGCAAAATTTGGCTGATTTCTCTACTTTTCTGTAAATCTTCTCTATTTATGCTGACAAGGCCGGGCAGGAAGTCGTCTACTGCATATAGATTTGGAAAAATTGCTACAATATAAAAAATTTTCAAGAGAGAAAATCGTATGCATAATATTGCGGAAGAAATAACCGGCGAATGGCTACGACATATCAAAAAATGTGAATTTGTAGAATACAATGTCAAAGGGCCCCATCAAACTGAAATCGATGTAATTGGGTTGAACATCATCAATAAAGAAATCTATGTTTGTGAAGTTGCCGCCCATATTCATGGTTTGCAGTATGTGGATCCACGAAAACGCCGTCCCGATACAGAAAACCGTTTCATTCACAAATTTACCAAAGACCAAGAATATGTCCAAGAACATTTTGGCAATTTTTCCCAGCATTATATGCTTTGGAGCCCTATTGTTAAATCTTCTAAAGAAGGGGCAAAATATGATGCTCTGAAATCTGTATTAAGTGCCAGAGAATATCTGAAAAAGTCAGGCATTGACTTGGAACTCGTTATTAATAAACGATATCATGATGCTATTGGAGATTTACGGAAAGAAGCACTAAAACAAACTCACGATTTAAGCAATTCTTCTGTATTGCGTTATCTACAAATAGAAGAATATCTTAATAAATATTTATCTATCAAAAAATAATTCTCATTTCATATAATTTTCTTGTTCTTGCCAGTTTGAGGACTTTATTGAGAGTAATTTTTTGAGGGTGCAATCTGCCGGTTGGGTACCGTTTAAGATAGAACGGACAATTTTAGGAGATAAAAAACTCAAATTGAGGATTCGGCGGACATATTGCACGCATACCTTATCACGTTTGGCTTGTTCATACCATAACAGGTATTTAATAACTAAACTTCGCCCAATTGGCGGTATAGGACAGCCTATTAATTCTAGCCATTTATATTCTAATTCCCGTGCGGTTAAATGTGTATAGTTTGGCATATTCTATCCTATACACATTACCGCTTCTTCTAGGCCTAGAAGTCAAGTTTAAAATACCACTCCGCTAAAACGATTATTTCACGCCAAAACATACCAGTTAAGACAAATCAGAAAATTAATTAATAGGTAAATAATTGACATATCAACTATTTTTTACTATATTATTTTTATGAACAAAGCAAACAAAAAAATATCTGTTTCCGAATTAATAGAGGCCAATAAAACCTTGCGTAAATCAAAAACGCCGGCAGAATTGCTGGTGCGCTCTCTTACGCTCTTATATACAAAAGCCGAAAAACTGGCGGCTAATGTATTTGCCGAATTTGGTATTACCATTGCCCAGTATAACATACTGGCCTTACTGGCAGAAGAAGACAACAAGATTAACCAATTAACCATTAGCAAACGTATGTTAGTATCCCCCGGGAATATTACGCGCATTTTGGATAAACTGGTAGCCGCCCAGTTAATTCAACGCACGGAAGATAAACAAGACCGCCGCCACAAGTGCATTTCCATTACCCAAAAAGGCAAGGCTCTTCATCATAAAATTAAACCTGTTTATGATAGTTATTTACAACGTTTGCCGGCGGCGCTATCTGCACAAGAACAACAACAGACCGCTTATACCATAATAGAGTGGGCACACTCGTTGGACAGTTTTTCTTTATGAAACACTTTTGGAAAGTTGTACTCGTTTTTTTAGTTGGGGCCATACCGGTTGGCGCCAAAGAATATTCTTTTACACAAGCCTATGAACGTGTTTTGAACACGGATGAATCTTTGACGGCGGCGCGGGCGGAAGCAAAAGCACTACAAGCCCAAAAAAGCAGTGCGCGCGGACTTTATTATCCGTCTATTGGAGTGAAAGGAACCTATACCCGCATCAACGCTCCTATTAGCATTAATTTGAATGGAATTCGCTCTGCCGTACAACCACTGTATCCTGCCAGCGTTGTTCTGCCGTCATTTGATATGCAAGTGCAGGATGAACATTTCTTCAAAGCCCAAGCTTATGCTACTTTTTCTATTTATACGGGGGGTAAAATTTCATCAGCCAATGCTGCTGCATCCGCCAATTATGCAGGTTCCGTAGCCCAAATTGACGTACAGGCCAATAACCTGTTGGTGGAACTTGCCCGCAAATATTTTGGTAAATTTCTGGCTGATGAAACCGTATCCGTGCGGAAGTTGTTTCTGCAAAATGCACGGCAAAATGCGCAAGATGCTGCCAAAATGTTCCACGCGGGCACGATTTCCAAAGTAGAAAAAATGGCGGTAGATGTAATTTTGGCACAAGCACGGCGGGATTACACGTCTTCGCTCAATGATGCCCAAATGGCGCAAACGCTCCTTAAAAGTTTGCTTTCCCAACAGGAAGACATACAAACCAGTTCTTCTTTATTTGTCGTGCCGTTGGAACAGATGCCCACCCTGCAAGAATTTCAACATCAGGCGTTGGGCCACAATCCGGCCTTGTCGGTCTTGAACAGCAAGGCAAATTTATCTTTGGCCAACGAAAAAGCGCAAAAAGCAGATTTCTTTCCATCGGTCTATTTATTTGGACAGCGGGAATTACATACCCACGATTTGACCCTGTTGGAACCGGACTGGGCCTACGGTGTGGGAGTTGCATGGAATTTATTTGAGGGCGGTCAAAACTACCATAAAACCAAAGCCGCCCAAGAAGAAACCCGCCGCATAGAGGAACTAAAAGCCCAACTTACCAAAGACATTACCACGGGAATAGAATATTATTATAAAAAAATGCAGAACGCGCAAGAAACTTACACCGCTTTACAAGAGGAATTAGCGTTTACGGAAGCATTTTACAAAGCCCGCCAGTTGGGGTTTAAGGCCGGAACGGCCACTTCGCTAGAAGTAAATATGGCCCTTTCCCAATGGCAAAAAACACAGTTGGATTATCTAAAAGCCCAATATGATTTTGTGACCTCTCTGGCGGCAATACTTAATTTAAGCGGACAGACGAATTTATTTGGGGTATATGCCCAAGGAGCCAATAAATGAAAAAAAGATACGGATATATAGCGGCAGGAATTTTGCTGATTGGGATAATCACTTACGGGTGTTGGCCGCGGGCCATTTTGTTGCAGGGGGAAGTAGTTATCCGCCAATTAAATATATCTCCGCGCATTGCCGGACGGGTAGATGAACTTTTTGCCCGAGAGGGAGACCGCGTACAAAAAGGCCAAAAAGTAGCCACTTTATACGCACCGGACATGGTGGCCAAGGCCGCCCATGACCAAGCCCCGAGGGAATTGGCACACAAAAGTTATGCCCGCGTAAAAGAGTTATATGACGGCGGCGTGGTTTCCGCCCAGAAACTAGACGAAGCACAAGCCTATGTGAAGCAAACAGAAGGTACGGCGGATGCCACTATGAGTTTTGTAGGTGAGATGACTTTGTACAGCCCCGTGGATGGGGAAATATCTAATGTAGTGTTGGAACGCGGCGAGTTTGCCTCCCCCGGTATTAGTGTACTAACCGTACTGGATACCGCAGACGTTTGGGTATCTTTTAATGTGCGGGAAGATTTACTGCCCTATTTCAAATTACAAGAAAGGGTAAACATTCAAATCCCGGCCTTGGGTAAAAATACCTATCCGTTCCGCATTACCTATATTTCCAAACAGGGCGATTATGCAGTATGGAGCGCTACCAAAACCCGCGGAGAATTTGACCTAAAAACTTTTGAGGTGCGCGCCAAACCCCTGCAAGAGATGCCGGATTTACGGCAAGGGATGACGGCCCTGCTTTCCGTACATCCATGATAAACGCGGCACGCTATATATTCAAACGAGAAATTGCGTTTCTGTCCAAACGCAAAAAATCCCGTGCGTTCTTTGTATGCCTGTATCCGTTTGTGATTATGGGGCTGTTATTGGCGGTTTTTTCAGGCAAGGTTCTCACCCAAATCCCCATAGCGGTAGTAGACAACAGCCAAGGGTATTATGCCCGCGAAACCGTGCGGGCCTTTCAGGCAAACCAATTCTTGCACGTTTCTCTCTTTCCGACGCTCGGGCAAGCCTTTGCCGCGTTAGAAAACGGCTCTATATATGGCGTAGTATCGTTAGATAAAGATTATGATAAAAACAAACTCAAACATACGGGTTCCGAAATTGTGGCTTGGATTAATAATGAATATCTGTTAGTCGGCGGCAATACAAACAAGGGGATTAACAGCGTAGTTGGCGGATTAAACCAAAAATACCAATGGCAGAATTTAGCGGAACTCGGCATACCGGCAGGGTTTTGGAAAACGATGGCTTTCCCTTTACAAGTCAGCGAAACCGTGCTGTATAACCCCACATTAAATTACATTTATTTTTTGGGGCTAGGGCTATTGCCTGCGGTATTGCAGTTATTTATTTGCTTGAGTGTATGTTATAGTTTGCTGTGGGAAATCAAAACCCGCCATGCCAAACGCTTGCGCCGCGTATTCCAAATTAATCCCTATATAGCGGCAGGCAGTAAAATCGGTTTTTATATAGTGGCCTATTTAGCGGTTATGCTTATTTTGTTAGGACTTTTGGTTATCGGGTTTGGGGTCCCCGTGCAAGGCAGTCTGTGGCGGACGATTCTTGCCATAGCGGCATTTATCTTTCTTACCTCCTCTACGGCCCTTTTGTTTGCGGCCATTACCAACAATTTGCGCTTGTCTATGAGTGTATGCGCGGCGTATGCCGCCCCCGCGTTTGCCTATTTTGGAGTGTCTTTTCCCGTGCAATCTATGCCGCTGTTGGCGCGCGGGTGGGCAGAGTTTATGCCCGGCACCCATTTGAACCGCGTTTTTGTCAATGAACTCTTACGCGGAGCCAATGCAAGCGGTACTTGGGGAGAAATTGCATTTATGACAGGATTAGGAATACTGTTCTTTTGTCTGGGCACCAAAGGCTATGCCCATTGGACAAAAAAGGATAGTTATTTGGGGCCAAAATTATGATAGTAGCATTTGTAATCCGCGAATTAAAAGCGCTGTTGCATGACAAAGGATTTTTACTGCTGGCTTTGGGCGGGCCGTTGTTCTACTCGCTGTTTTATCCCTTGCCTTACACACAGGATATAGCACGCAAAATACCGGTAGCGGTGGTGGATAACGATAAATCCTTTTATTCCCGCCAGTTGACCCGTATGCTGGATGCCGAAGAAGAAATCCGGCCCGTCAGTTTCCGCCTGTTAACCGAGGCAAAAACAGCCCTTGAAAAACGCCGCGTATTTGCGGTACTTACACTAGAAAATGATTTTGAAAAAAATATACTTAAAAATGTACCCCAAACCGTGCATATTTATACAGACGGAAGTTATCCTATTTATTACAAACAAACTACCGCGGCCTTGCAACGGGCTATCAAAACGATGTCTGCCGGAATAGAAATAAAGAAGTTGCAAGCGCAAGGAGCGGGCCCTGCGGCGGGAATATTAAGGAGCCCGCTACGGCTGGGGATAAAAAATGTATATAGTTCGGCAGGGGCATACCGTAATTATTTAGTGCCTGCCGTATTTGTAACGGTTGCCTATCAAATTGCACTTATGGTCATTGGATTACGGGCCGGAACCTTGCGCGAACAGAAAAAGAAATATACGCCGCGCCTTACCCCTCTCACAGTATGGGTGGGAAAAACGATTGCCTTTTTATGTTTTATGGCGGGGTATTTTGTGTATTTATTTGGGTTGATGTTTCGTTTATATGGATTTAGCGGAGGAACACAACTGGGGCTATGGTTTGCCTTTTACATGCTGTTTTCCATAGCCACAGTAGGGCTGGGGCTTACCATCGGAAACTGGTTTAAGGAAAGGGAAAGTTCGGTTATGTTTATTGTAGTGACCTCTTTGCCGCTTGTATTTATGTCGGGCGTCATTTGGCCGGTATGGAAAATGCCTCTTTTGATTCGGGCCCTGCGTTTATGTATTCCGCTTACTTATGGCATTACGGGAGTCGTGCGGTTATTTGTGATGAATGCTCCTATTTCAGCCATTTGGCCGTACTTAGGCGGAATATGCGTCTTGGCTACTGTTTTTAGTTTCACGGCGTATTACACCATAAAAAAACGCTATCCCACACAAATTTAATATGAACAAATACACCTATACATACACGATTACTTTGGACGATATTGCCGGGGAAAGTTTCCGACTGGCTCCCCTTTCCGTAATGGGTTATATGCAAGATGCTTGCGCAAGATACACCGCCACCCAAAAAATGGGACCGCAAGACTTACAGGCTCAAAACCGCTATTGGGTAATTAAAGAATTAGCGTTTGACTTGGCAACGGATTTGCCTTCGTGGGGAAAAGAAATCACAATAGAATGTTGGTTTTCGGAAATTTCTAAATTGCGGGTATATATTGACTTTACAGTTAGGTGGAACCAGCATATTTTGGCAAAAGGATACACCTTGTGGCTTATTGTAGATAAGCAAACCAAAAGATTGATTCAAACCAACGAAATGGCCGCGCGCTTTCCCGTCTGCACGGATTTAGTATTAGAAACACATAAAAAATGGATACTACCTGCGTTAGCCGAACCTTATAGGTCCGTGACAAAAGTTATGGATATATCCGATAAGGATTTTAACGGACATATTAATAACAAAAGTTATCTGCACCTCGCACTTCGTTCCATGGGCAGTGAATTTGCAGAAACACACGCATTATCGCATTTACACGCACGGTTCAACCAAGAAACGTACCAAGGGGATGTTTTAACTTCTTCCTCTTATGGGACCTATCTCTCAAACCGCTTTGTACATTTGATACGCAAAAATACTTTGCCGGTATGTGAAATAGCAACCTGCTGGAAAGAGCAAATGCTATTTTAGAATTTTTTACTAAACACAAAGGTTATCCTTTCTGCCAAACCGATTTTTGGAAAGAGTTTCTCGCCGCTTTATTGCCGCTTTGGAAAGAAGAAACTATTAATTTCTGCCTGTTTTCAGCCTATTTGGTAAAAAAATACTCAGCATAGTGCTAGCAAAACGACACACTCCGTATTTTAGTTTTGAATTTTAAGCATATATCCCCGTTAGGATTAACTCCCGACGGGGATTTTTTTATAAACGACTTTCAGCATGGGGTTTTTTGCAGAATTTTGTGATTTGTGGCCAATCTTTTGTTTTTATGCTGACGAGGTTAAGCAGGAAGTTGTCCTTGTCCCTTGTATCTAAGCTCTAACTAAGAGGATTAACAATAAATGTTTTACAAATCAAACCACTGAATTTTTATTTGGCATCATACCACGATTTTGGAATCAAGGCTTCACCATCACTCCAATTTGCCACAATATGTTTATATTTATCAGGGATATTTCCCCATATGGACTCCCCAGCATGATCTGAAACAATGATCTGCAAACTTCCCTTTGCATCTCTAGTAGCATCTTCAAATGTTTTAAATATTTTTTTTACTTGTTCAACATCATTACCGCTATTCATATTGTTATCTTTGGTAAGAAGTTTTTGTGGAAAATAGACCTGGCTAGGCTGGTCATATATTATAAAATTAAGCATGGGCAATTCTCGCTCTAAAAAATGAAAATGAAATCCCAAAAGGACTCCTATATGAAACGCAACCCAATTGGAACCACTCCCCGTTTCCCATAAATAGAAATCCATCTCGTCCGATTCTTCTTTCTTAACTTTTATGGTCATGTCGTCTTTGACAAATTGAGAAATGTAATGAAATTCCTTAATATCAGGAAGATATTTTTGTCCATATTTAATAATATTATCCATACACTCTTTATACTGCCTTCTTACATCGTTCACCTGTATTGCATTTATCTCTGCTTGTACTTTATTGATATCAGCCAACAACTTCTCATCTTTGGAATTTGCTAAATCTAACAATAATTTTGATTTTATTATTATATCTCCATATATTGTTTCAACGATATCTTTCTCTCTTTCGATTTTGCTTGTTTCTAAGATTTTATTCTTTAATTGTTCTATCCGCGAAGAGATATTGTATATTTCTCTGTCAATGTCCATTAGTTTTTTAACATATAAAGCAGTCTCAGGCTTTAATGCTTGATTTAAATTCTTTGTAATATTATCTAAATTGGAACAAAATTCATCTATATCACTTATACAAGAAATTTCTTCAGAATTTTCTTCACAAAATGCTCTAATAAACTGTACGATTTCAAGTCTATCTTTTCTGATTTCCTGGCTTTGATTCCGTTCTTTTAATAATTGTATTAGCCTTTCGATATATTCTTTTTGCGTTTGAAGAGATATCAACTTATTATTTAGTGGCGTAATTTCATTATTAAGGTCATTTAATAAATCACTGATTGAGTCCGCTTGTGCCAGACTGGGTGCTAGATCTCTAATTGTTTTTTGAGAAATAATCTGTAAAATTTTTTTATAATCCCGAACATCTTTGATATTTTTCGTATATTTCGCATCCAATAGACCGTATTTGATAGCTTTTGAAATAATTGAGGTGGCCCTTTCTAATTGTCTATCTTTATTTTTCTGATAATTTGCATTATTTTTTTGCAGTTCCTCCAGTTGTTTCTTAAGCTCATCTAATTTGTTCCTATTTTCAATATTTTCTAAAGTTTCAGCACCAATAATAAGATTAAAAACAGGAATTATTAAATTCTTATATTTGGAAACATCCATTTTATATAACAAACAATTCGGATTTGCAACTATATATTGTGGTTGAAAATTAAATGTTACTAGATCTCTAAAACTTAACCGCGCATTTCTCATTCCCATTGAATATTTAGGTTCGCAGAATGGAACGCCCATTATTTTATTAAAATTAATTTTAAATTCATCAATAGATTGCTCTTTGGTAATATCTAAATTTTCAGGTATTTTCTGCATGTCTTCCAAAACAATTATCTTCTTGCTCGATTCATCAAGATTTTCTCGAGCCAATAATACTTTAATTCCTGAAATATTTAGCACTATTCCAAAAAAAGCAGAGTATTCACGGATATGTCCAACCGGAATTTTATTTTGTGTACTCCCCAAACAATAATCAATGATTGGAATGATTGCAGATTTTCCCGTTTGAGACAGTCCATGAATAATATTAACTTTACCCATTGAAAACGTCAAAATTCTAGGTTTTAAATTTGGATTTTTTGCCCAAATAATAATATTTTCTATTTGTATATTTTTCATTATAAGATAACCTCTAAATTTTTCAAAACTTTATTAAAATCGGTATCATCTGCATAAAGTTTAGATAATACAATGGTAGCGCTCACAAGAACGGACAGTTCTTTATTTAAGTCAAAATTAGGAAAATGAATATCACTTGGCTTTATATATCCCTCCGAAGTAAGTTCTACCAATTTTGTATCTACCGCAAAGATAATTGATGCCATGATAAATTCCCGAAATCTCAGTATCACGCCATTTATAGTCCCTAAAGTCAGATTGTTATCGCGCTTACCAATATATCCAACTTTTTCATAAAACTTGCTGATTTTAATAATTTTATGAGATTTACCATTAGTATCTAAGCAATACAAAATTTCCCTGGTATCTTTGACCATTATCAAAGGGATAAATATTAGCACATCAAGCAAATTTAAATAATTCTTTTTTCTTTGATAAAAAAGCTTTGCAAATGTGTATATTAGAAAAGCTCCCAACGCAGGATTTTGTATATCATTACAATATTTTTTATATATCTTCTTCATAAAAATCTTTAAATTTTTCCTTATATTTATGATGCCAACCAACTGAATGTCTATCATCTACAGGGTTATTGGCCATTTTATTATAGACACCTCTCGCAACTCTTTTTTCAGACCCTTGAATTAGTAAAGATTTTGGTTGAATCTTTTCCTCACAACATTTACGATACAGTTCCACCCCATCATATTCTTGATTTTTTGTTGCTAAATAAGTTTTGTTTTCTTGCCATTCTCTTTTTGCTTCATCGTATACTTGTCTAATATCCGATTCTGCAAGATAGCCATAAGCCAAGCAATCAAGACATAATATATCCCATGCGATATAATCTATGATTGCATTTTCGATGGAATCTTTAAGTCCTATTTCTTCCAATTGTTTTACCATCAAAGATGATTCTAAACCTTTTATTTTTTTACGTTCTATATTTGAACTATCTAGAAGGTTATAAATTGGCGGCCGATTGTATCTGTCTTTATAAAAATCAAAATCTGCCCTTGTAAATTCAATTAATTTTTCTGCCTTTAATTTAGGATTTTCTAAAGAAATGTAAAGTTTCCCTTTAATATAGGTATTGAATTCTCTCACAGGATGAAATAATTCACCATATTGTTGTTCTAGCAACTTCTCAAAATCTTCCGGAGATGTAGTATTAGGCTGTTCAATATAAAAAGAAGTTAAAATTAACTTAACCAAGTCCTTATCCTCATTCATAACTTCAAAATATCTTTTGATTTCATCAGAATGAGACTCGGTTTTAAAATACTGCTCTTGCTTTTCCCAAATTTGATTGAAATTATTATTTTTTTTAATATTTAAAAAATCATTTGCCAAAGGACCAATATTACATTTGTTCCATGTATAAATAACAAACTTAGTATCAGGCCTCAATTGTTCTCTTTTATTACTGATTACAATAAACCAATTATATAATGCATTCCATAAATCCTTAGAATGATCAGTGAAATTACAAGGAGATTTATATTTTATCTGCTCCAATTTTTTGATTTTATTATCGTAATCAAACACAGACACATCGTCCAAATGTTCTATCTGTACTTTTGCAACCGAGGTGTCCGATATGATGTGATACAAAGCTCTAGGAGCTTCCACAAAATATCCAAGAAAAGAATCCACTTTTTCATTCGTTGATTTTTCCATACGTATATTATAGCTAAAAACCAATTATTTACAACTAATAATTGATAATTATTTAGAAGTATATAATTATTTTGTAAAAAGTTGCTCTTGCTCTTTCCAATTTGAAGATTTAATAGAGAGCAATTTTTTGAGTGTGCAATCGGCTGGTTGGGTGCCGTTTAGGATAGCCCGTACGATCTTAGGGGATAAAAAACTCAAATTGAGGATCCGGCGGACATATTGTACGCATACCTTATCACGTTTGGCTATATCCTGTGTGCTTGTGCCGCTAATCACGTCTTGGTGCCATATGTAAGCCTGATTTAAGATTTTGATAAGTTCAGTATTAGGGTGTTTCTTCGGCTCTATAAACTGCCCTACGATTATCTTTTCTCCGTTGGCTATTGTACCGATATGATACGGCTCTGTATAGACGCTTTCTTGTTTTAATTCTTCGGGTTTAAGTAGCCGCATTTCTCGGTTTTCATAAATGGCATTAAATAACTCTAATACTTGTTCTGTACGCAAAGTGATTTCTGCTTCGTTGTATCTTAGTTTAATATGCTTGATGAGGGCTTTTTCTATATCCCGGGTTATTGTATAAGATGGCAGTAGTTGTAATAGTTTCTTTTGCTTGGATACTTCAAAGTGCTGAACATATTGATAAGGTTTAGTTTTATCAAGTAGGAATCGCTCAAACCAACTATCTATAAAGTTTTCCAGTTGTGGTAAGGATACTTTGCTTATTTTACCTAGTTTACTTGGCTCTTTGCGGATAATGGCTTGGCTTACATAATAGCGGTATGTTTTTCCACTGCCACCCGTACTCCAACTGGGACTCATAGCATTTCCTTTATCATCATATAGTTTGCCGGATAAAAGGCTTTTCTTTGGGTCATAATGTTGGCGGTGGATATGATTAGCAACCATTACCGCTTGCGCTTGTTCAAACAAAGATATATCTATGATGCCCTGATGTTCCCCCTGATACCATGTCCCTTTATGCCCAACTAGGCCGATATAGGCTTTATTGCGTAAAATACAATTCAAATTGCCTACTGATATATTTCGCCCTTGTTCTTTGAGCCAGTCTTTTAAGAGAGTGGTGCTTTTGAGTTCTATATATTTCTTAAAGATATTATTGATAAGTATGGCTTTTTCTTCATCCGGATATATCTTTTTATCTTTACGATAATACCCTAGTGGCGGTTTTCCGCCCATCCACATACCTTTTTTCTTGCTAGCACTAATCTTATCCCTTATGCGCTCTCCCGTCACTTCCCGCTCAAATTGGGCAAATGAAAGTAGCATATTGAGTGTTAACCGACCCATACTGGTAGTGGTGTTAAAATGTTGGGTAATAGATACAAACGAGGCATTATATTTATCTAATACTTCTACTATCTTGCTAAAGTCCATTAAACTGCGGGTTAAACGGTCTATTTTATACACAACTATGATATCAACAAGACCAGATTTAATATCAGATAGAAGTCGTTTTAGGGCCAGCCTTTCCATGTTACCCCCTGAATATCCACCGTCATCATATTCGGTAGGCAACAACTGCCAATTCTCGTGCTTTTGGCTCTTAATGTAGGATTCACACGCTTCCCGCTGGGCTTGTAAACTATTAAACTCTTGCTCTAATCCCTCTTCCGTTGATTTGCGCGTATAGATTGCACAACGTATTTTTTTATCATTCATTTCTTCACTCCAAAGAATACAACTCTTACCTGTAATAGCCTTGGCTACACCGGATAGGCTTTTGTAGAGTGTGCTCTCATATAGATACCCTTGTGGGACGATTTCTACTTCGTACTTAAGTCCTTGATAGGAACGGATTAGTTTAGAACCTATTTCAAGAGTGGCTTTGGAGCGTTTATCTGCTCCCTTGGCGGCACAGGACTGCCTATTAATTCCAGCCATTTATATTCCAATTCCCGCGCGGTTAAATGTGTATAGTTTTGCATGTTTTCTCTTATACACATTACCGCTTATAACGCCAAGGAAGTCAAATTATAATACTCCGACACCACATCTGTCGCCATCTCGTGTTATGCTATATGTAACACAAAAAAGGAGAAAACTATGAAAAAATCAAACAATACGTCTAAATTATCGCAAATTGCCATTCCGCAACCTACGCCGTCTTGGTTGCAAAACTTTACTCCTCTTTTGCAACAGGCACGCTGGTTTAGCAATAACGATCAAGATAAAGAGGCCTTGGCCCTGACATTAGCATTGGCCGAACACAAACGGCAACCTTCGTTAGATGCATTGGAACAGGCTTTTGACAGTTCCTTGATGCTAGAACAATTTGAGCAAGCCAAGGCATTATTAAAAGAAATGCAAAAATTGGGAGCCAGTAACGTTTTTTTGAACTTGCAAAAAGCCACTTATTATATGGCAACTGAAAAACTGTCACTTGCCAAACGTTATGCAAAACAAGCAATTCTCCATAAAAACAGTTAGATAACCGCCACCGGGCTTATCTTTATTTTACACAAGGGATATTAGCGTTTATCCAAAACAAGCCGGAAACGTTCCCTTTTGCACAAGCGTTACATTATGATTATTTGTTAATGCCTAATGAACGCGGGATGTGCTATTTGATACGCGGGCTGATTCGCCTAGATCAAGAAGCATACGAAGCTGCCTACCACGACGCCCAAAGCAGTCTACACGTACATCCTCACAATGATGTAGCCCATTATTTACAGGCCATGGCGGGGTATTACTCCGGGCATTTAACACATTTGCAGCAAGATACGGAAATTGTACTCCAAAGCAAGGACGAATTAATAGGAAAATCCATGAAATCAAATATGCGCCAACTTCAAAAAGCACTCCCCGAAGAACCGGTGGTAATTGACAAAGATTTTATGGACAACTTGCGCCATCAGTTTTTTGATGAAGTAGATGATATGATTGATTCAACCGACGATTTAGACGAGTGTTTTGCCACATGGACGGGGTCACGCTTTGAAAATAAAATGGGTGATAGTATTCAAAAAAGTATGACCTATTTGCGCGAAACACTCTCTCCCCTAAACAAACCAGATTTAACTGAAAAATTAAAAGAAATTCAAGAGTATTTGCAACTTTGCACCGACCGTCATTTTACCCAGGCCTGCTTGGATTTAATCAAACTTAACAGCCCGGAGGATAACACGCTGTCACAACTGCGCGACTGGCGGAAACAAATACTGCTTATTATTGACGGATATGATAAAGTCTATCAAGCATTGGTAGACAAATTAGAAGAATTGACGGTTTTATATCAAATCCCAGTGTTTTTAGCGCAAAAAAAGAAGAAAAAATAAGTTTTTTACAGCTGATACAAAACAGGCGGCCTGATAAAGACCGCCTGTTTTAAGGAATAGATGAACTGCCAATTTACTTTTGAGGGCACCTTATAATTTCACTTTATCCAAGTTGCTAACACCTGCATTCATCAACATAATTACGAATTGTTTCCCGTTAATCAAGCGGATATCTCTTTCGGCCGCCAATTTGGTGGCTTGTTCGGAAAAGTCAGCACTGGAAATCACCCATTTGCCTACAGAATAATCTTCCTGATTTTCGTGCACCTGCGAGTAGTGTTCAATTTGTTCCAACCCCCAAGTGCCGGTCTCTCCTCGGTGATATTTCACTTGAGCGTATATAATGATTCTTAACGAATCAAAAGTTGCAATAATATCCGCGTCTTCGTAATCTTGTTTTTCCGGAGAGTTTTTGGGAGGAATACAAACCTCCGTGGCACCTATTTTTTCAAAATACCATTTTACTAACCTTTCAAATTTATTGGGATTTAATGACTGATACAGCGTCTTACGTATGACTTCAGCCGTTTTTTCAACAATATCCTCATAGAGATTGATGGGCTTATTATTTTTTGCCGCCTCAATGGCACGCTCCACTGAAACCTCCAAATCATTTATCAATACGTTAGTAGGCCTTACTTTTAGGCGCGCTGTCAAAGCGGCATCCGCATATTGACTTCTTGAAATATTGGGTAAAATGGGTTTGACTTTTACCATAAATCCCAAATCTATTACCTGGCCGGACGGATTGTCATAAGCCAAGATGCCTTGCGCATTTTTCACAATTTTTCTGTTGCTCCCGGTTAAAAAATCATCTGGTACATTTAAATGTCGCACAGAGATGGGCTCTTCTTCCACCTCATAAACACTAAACATATAGGGATGTGGCACAACCACCCAATCGCCCTTTTTTAATTGGACAAAACGCATCAGGCAATTGCGGTTTCGGCTCTTAGTTTGGGCAAACACAAAATTTTGAAAAGATTTAAAATCTCGCGCTTGCAGATATTTATCGGTTTCGTCATTGACATAATCCGACCATCCGATACTAAGATATCCCCGCCCCAATAGCGGCCAAGAGACATCGGCAAAATAAGAAATACGATGTAATAATATATTTTTTCCGGCCATAATTTCTCCTAATGAACACCGAACCTGGAAGTGAACTTCCGCTGACGGAATTATATTTCTTTTCTAAACAACCATGTTCTTCCCTGTGTTTTGGAATAAAAAGTCCCTTTACTTGTTAAAGCAATGATTTCATTACCCACTACTTGCAAATCTTTAAATTGCCCTGCAGTTGTGCCTAAATAACGCACCAGCCAACTACGCCCGCCGTTATAGGAATATTCTATATGGCTGGTATTCCTAGGGCTAATTCGAAGCATTTCTTTACCTACTACAATTACCTGACTCATAAGCTTATTTTAATAAAAAGTTTTTTGCTACTTCTACGACTACTTTTCCCCCTTCTTTGACAACATGGATTACCACATGTTTTACTACGTGTCCTACAATTTCTTCCAACATATACTCCCTCCATATATTTTTATCCTATCAAATCTGTGCGACAACTCACTTGTCGCATTACTTTGCTATGCTATATTTAGACGGACAAATAAAAAGGCGGCGCGTTACGTGAGCCTTTGGAATAACCCATATAACCGCCGCCTGTCCGTCCCCGAAAGGAGACAAACAAGAACGATTATTTTGAGGATTCCAAAGTGCCGCCGGACGAGTCCGTCAGCTCTGCTTAGCCCCTAGCCAAGCTTCCTAAAATAATTCACAAATTCATAAGGGACAATTCCCTTATGCAAATTGTAACATTATTGGCACAAAAAAAAATAGAATATAATAGACGTATGATTAAATCTGCCACCTTACATAAATTTACGTGCATTTTATATCTGCTTAATAAGTTAGACCGAGGGCGCATTACGCTCACGCAAGAAGCCAAAGAACTCGGCTTTTCCGCGCGCACCTTACAACGCGATTTACACGAGATAGAATGTGCCGGATTTCCATTGGCCGAATAGGTTTCAATTGGCAAGCCAGTTTTAGACGGCTAACGGAACAAGCAGTACGGCCCAATCCGCAAGATATTTACTTTATCAAAATACCGCGCATGTGGCACAGTATTTTCCCCGCTATTTTGGAAAAATTGGAACAGGTCATCTTAAAACACCGGTATGTAGATGTTTATTATAAATCTCAAACCAAACAGGCGTGTAGCCACCATGTACGCCCCTTAAAAATAGCTTTATTTGACGAATTTTGGTACTTAATTACCCTCAACAGTTGGAATACCTTTATGAAATTCTCGCTAGGTCGTATTGAACAAGTGCGCACACATACTCAAACCTTTGCCCCTATTTCTATTGATGACAAATTGGCACAGTCGCCCAATATTTGGTTCGATAGTGAGCAAAATTTAGAAATCAAGCTAAAAATTGCCTCACCCATTGCCGGCTATTTTAAAGAGGTGGAATTTTTCCTTTACCAAAAAATTGAGAAAGGATACAAAGACGGTTCTTTGCTTATTTCGTGCAAAACAGCCAATTTTATGCAGGTCCTTCCGCAAATCCAACGCTGGCTGCCCCATATCCAAATAATAAGCCCCAAGGAACTGAAACAAACTTTGCATAAACAACTTGAGAATTATCTAAACAAATGTCCTAAACATATAGAACCCTAAAAACCCGGTAAGGGGTAAAAACAACTAGTAATAATCATAAATATAGCCCTACATGGTTTCCCTATAAATTCAACTTTAATTATCAAATAAAATTAATTTGTTTTATATATAATATGATATACTGTTTATATTATTAATAATTTCGTTTTCTAAATATGACAAATACTTTCAAATTGGTTATCAATAACATAGGACCATTAAGCGATTTATCATTTACAAAAGATATAAAAGCACTTAATTTGGCGATTTTTGCCAATAATGGATCCGGGAAGACTTTTATTAGTAGAGTTTTCTCCTGTCTTCAAGATGCCCAACAAAATAAACAATCTGTTGCGACTTCTCCGCTACTATCTTTTGGAGAAAAAAAAGCGAAGTTTGAATTCAGCTTTTCTTCCAAACCAACCTCGAATTCCCCTGAAATAAAAAATATTTTCACGTTGACAGAGAATATTAATGAAGGACCCCATTGTTCTCAAGATTCCAAATGGATCATACACACATTTAATAGGGATTTTATAAATAGAAATCTCACCCTTAATACATTTACGCTCAAAAATGCTATCCCTGGAGAAATTATTATAGGTGAAACCAACGCAAAAATTGCGGAACTCGAAAACAAAAAAAGCTCTCTCGTTTCCCAACTTAATGAACTTGAAGAAAAAATAAAAAATGATATTAATCAAGAAAAGAAAAATATCAGTACTGCTGTTAAATATATTTCTACCCTTAAAGAATATTCAAACATTACTTACGAACGTATTTTTGAAGAACAACAACCAACACAAAAAGTTCAAGATATAAAGATTAGCTTAGAAAAGCTACAAAATTTGCCAAAAGATTTACCCTCTTTATCTCAATTATATTTCCAACCAAATATAAAACCCTTGTATGAGATTAATCAATTACTGACAAAAGAAGTATCTCTTGTTAATGTAGCAGAAAAATACAAAAAGAAAATCCAAGAGCATTATTCTTTCATAGAACAAGGAGTTTCGCTTTTAGATACACCTCCCGCTGTATGCCCTTTCTGCGAACAATCTCTTAATGAAACAGCTAAACACATTATCGACGGATACATAACTTATTTCACTGATGAAGAAGGTAAATGTGCTAAAGATATATCACAAGCAAAAAATTATTTAAAATCATTAATAACACAAATTCAAACCTATCGCACGGAATTGCTCGATATTGTATCAAAATATAATATTCAAAAAGAATATTTCCCCTCCATAAAGGAACAAACTTTTTCTTTGGATATTGATTTTGAAACTATCGAGAACGACATTAAGGTTATTGATACTTTATTAGATCAAAAAATGCTTTCAAAAGAAAGAATTGACTTTGATTGTAACCGGCAAATAGATGCTATTGCGGACATTGTAGAAAAAATACAAAAAGAACTTCCATTACAAAACCAACTCGTCGTAGATTTAGAGGGTAAAAAGATTTCAACAAATGGAGAAGAAAAAAAATTACGCCAAAATCTTTGCACCGCACTGCTATATGAATTACGCAATAAGAATCTTCCAGATATTAATAAAATTGTAAATTATCGGGAAGAAATAAATAAATTAGAACAAGAAATAAAGAAAAAACAAGAAAATTCAAAAATAGCAAAACAAGATGCAATTGACAATGAATTTTCTAAATTATTAAAAGAGTTCTTTAAGGATAGATATACATATGATCCAAAAAAGCATTTCCTTAAACTAAATGATACTTATCCATTACAAGAATCTGCTTTAGATAAAATAAGTGAAGGTGAAAAGAGTATTCTTGCATTTTGTTATTTCCTAGCACTGATCCACTCTTTAGTAAATAATAAAGAAGATTACCGACGATTGTTATTAATAATTGATGACCCTATATCAAGTCTTGATTTTAATTTTGTTTATCAGGTAGCGCAAGAGATAAGAGATCTCAAAATCAATTTTGAATTAATGTATTCTCGTTTTATTATTTTAACTCATAATATTGAATTTATGAGTATTTTAATTAAAAATAAAATTATCTCAACTGCATTATTTCTAGATCATTCAAAGTTAAGTGAACTAGACAGCAAATACCTATTGCCCTATGAACATCATCTGCGACATATTTTTGATATTAGTATTCAAAAATCGAAACCAACTTTTCAAACTCCCAATTCCATTCGACACGTATTAGAAACACTTTGTAATTTCAAATATCCTGAAATGGAACTCTATGATTTCGTAAAGCAAGAACATATTTTTGAATCTTGTAAATCTAGTTATAGCTTGATCCATGATTTGTCTCACGGACGCATTAGGACTTGTTCACCTTGTACCGATGCTAACTTAATAGATTGTTGTAAAAGTATTGTCCAATATCTCCAAACTATTTGTCCAGGCCAAATTACCCAATTACAAAATTAATAATTGTATTATTAACAACAGGAAAAGAACATATGTTTAACTGGATAAAACGTATACTTTACAAAATAAAAGGAGCACAACCAATAATTGGGGATGTGGGATTAGTAAACATCAATCCCGAAGTCAAATTTGCTGATACGCAAAATAACAACTTAATCATTGGTGGGAACGATAAACGTAATCAAACTTTTTTTAACTTTGGCCTGACATATCAAGATGTCCATAATATGATCCAAAAAGAACTCTTATTAGCCCATAATAAACTTATGTCCGAGATTGGCCCCCGATTGTTGCCTAATAATTGGGATAAAATGAAACAAGACTACGCATTTTTGCAAACTTATCTGGAAGCCATAAAAATCTCAGCACAAAAACATAACACAAACATAGACAAAACTATTGAAGAAATTATAATAGATAGAATAAATACAAAAAATGATTTTTTAAAAATAATTTCTCAGGAATCCATACGCACTATCAGCAAGCTTTTAGAACATCAGTTTAGAATTCTCCATATCTTGGCATTATTTCACAAATGTAAGGTTGAAGGGAAAGAAACAACAGATCTTATACAAAATCTTACGGTAACATTTAAACCTTTGTATGATACACAATTCAAAACTATTGATTTTGAATATTTATCATACACAGGTTGTTTATCTCTGGTTGAACCCGGTTATATAGACTTCAATCAAAAATATAATTCCAACAGATATCCCAATATAGACATAAAATCCGTCCAAGAATCTGATGTTTATCAATTCATAAAGAAGAAATGGGAAAATTCTGATCTAAAAAGATATCGTCCAACCGCTATTGGAACATATATTGGCCTCAAATATCATAAAGTAAAATTTGATATCGATATACCTAACATAGAAAAAATACTCGAAAAGTAACAGCTGGTATTCTATCAATAGATATAATAAAATATCTTTCCCAAGACACACATTTCTCTTGACAACCCCACTTATTTATTGGCATAATATTGGCATATATGAGCGCCAATAACATGCCAATAACATTTCATCCAAACTACCAAATTACCCAATCTATCCTAGAGAAACTCTATCAGATAGACCAAATCAAGGAGCAGGTCAAGGATATGCCATTAACCCCAAAAGTCCTAGCCGGGCTTAAGGAAACATCCCGTATTGTTACCACGCACTATTCCACCGTAATTGAGGGGAACCGTTTAACAGAGCGGGAAGTCCGGGAAGTATTAAAAGGGCAAGCTATTCAGGGCCGGGAACGGGATGAAAAGGAAGTAAAGGGCTATTTTAGGGCATTGGATGAGGTAGCAGTACTAGCCAACAAGCATACCGTTACCGAAACGAACATTCAAACTTTACATGGGCTAATTATTGGCAATAATACTCCTACACCGTACCGAATGGAACAAAACTCGGTAGTAGATTCCCAAACAGGTATTATCATCTATATGCCCCCGGAAGCCAAAGATGTTGGCCCCCTGATGACCGGAATGGTGGAGTGGATTAACGAAAGCACCCATACTTTGCCGATCCCAGTGGTAGCGGCTATTGCCCATTACCAGTTTGTCACTATACACCCTTATTATGATGGGAACGGAAGAACTGCCCGTATTTTGACCACGTTGCTACTACACCAAGGTGGTTATGACCTCAAAGGTATTTATAATTTGGAAGAATATTACTTTCAGCACATCCAAGATTACTATAATGCATTGGCGGTAGGACCCTCTCATAACTATTATATGGGGAGGGCAGAAGCTGATATAACGGGCTGGATTGAGTTCTTTGTGTCCGGGATGCTTTATTCGTTCCAAAGCGTGCAAAAGCATTTACAATTACAAAGTGCCGAAAAGGACCAAAGCAAAACCATTAACGCATTGGATGCAAGACAAAAACAGGTACTAGTGCTGTTTGAAAAGAACGAATTTATTACGGCCAAAGAAGTGGAAGAACTGTTCCACTTTGCAGGCCGGACGGCTAGGCAGTTACTCCAAAAGTGGGTACGGCAAGGATTTGTAGTGATAGCGGACCCGTCCAAAAAGGCCCGAAAGTATAAGTTGAATAATTCCCTTAAAAAATAAATGTTTTCCCTATTCGCTCCCTGTTCAAGTTTTAGGGAATTTGGGGTACTTGTATTGGGGAATTTTACAATAAACACCTAATATTTAAGGATATTTTTATAATTTCCCTGTATTTTCCCTGTTTGACAGAGAATAAAGTTGCTAATTCTTGCCTGTTTGAAAGTATTTTTCCT
Source organism: uncultured Elusimicrobiales bacterium (assembly GCA_934662565.1). Taxonomy (GTDB): domain Bacteria; phylum Elusimicrobiota; class Elusimicrobia; order Elusimicrobiales; family Elusimicrobiaceae; genus Avelusimicrobium. The sequence goes on along the minus strand of CAKUKI010000003.1, from coordinate 129,811 downwards.
CGCTTTATCGTCGCTTTGCAAAGTATCAATTCTCGCCACTTTGTCACCACTTTGGAAAAACAAAAAAGTGGCCCTTTTAGCCGCTTTATTGCCGCTTTGGAAAGAAAAAACCATCAATTTCTACCTGTTTCCAGCTTGTTTAGTAAAAAAATATCAGCATAGTGCTAGCAAAACTACACACTCCGTATTTTAGTTTTGAATTATTAGCATTTATCCCCGTTAGACGATTTGTCCGACGGGGATTTTTTTATGCACCACTTTCAGCATGCGATTTTTAGTGGGTTTTTGGGAATTTTGCCAAATCTTTTGTTTTTATGCTGACCGGGCTAGGTGGGACGTCGCGCCAGAGCGATTAGAATATTTTATAATAAGAATAACTATTAAAGTAAAAACGGAAGAAAATAGGAGGATGTATGCCGGATATTGCCCAATTATCCCTTGTTGCACAATTTTTGTTTTTTGTAGGATGTGGCTACTTAGCCTTACAGCTTCCGTTCGGGTGGGTAGCCATGATATTAGGGCTCCTGCTTACCAAAGGCCTCCCGTTATCAGGTGGTTCTGTTTGGGGCGCGCCGCTAAATAGCCCCGGTATGTGGATGAGTTATTTAGTTGTTTTAGGGGCGCTTATTGGGCTTGGTTTTGCTTTTTTGGGGAAATTCCCATCTTGGTTAGTACCTGTGTTTTTGTGCTATTACTTTTACTCACGCTAGCAGGAAGTATTTTTTCCATCTACGCATTATTTCACACCACATCCGCATTTGCGTTAGATATAGGCATAAAAATCCTTGCCTTTTTGGTGGGGGCCGCATTAGGGGCAATCAGTTGGATGATTGCGCACGCTTCCTTATTATTATCAGCTATGCCTAGCAGTTATCAGCCGCAATTAATACTAACGGTTTTTACAGTAAGCATACTATGTGCCGTTATGGTTAGTATTGGAACCTATTTCATTGTCACTTCCCCCAAAGTTGGATATTGGGTATTGGGCGGAGTCCTTGGAATTATTCTGTTTTTATGGGTTGGTTTTTTTACAAAATTAGGTAGTGCAAGCTGGACTTAATAACGCCCTTTCTGCCATTTGCCCACGCGAAAGAATAAACACTCAGCGGCCCCGCCCGACAGCCCTGCCACCTCCTTTTCCGACACTTTACCCGCCGCGCGTAAAGAGGCAAAAAGCGCCTCTCGGTGGACTTCTAAATCTGCCGGACTAAGACTTTTCCGCCACGTTTCAACCGGGTTATGTTCCGTCATTGTTTTCTCCTTTTTTCCTATTTCTTATGTCAGTTCGGTAATTTTTCCCGAAGCAAATTCAATACAAACTTTGGCGATGTTTTTATAAGGTATTTTAATACCGTTGTCCGTAGGCTCTTTTGTGCCTATCGTTCCAGCTAAAATAGGCTTAAAATGTTGCGCTAACTCCTGCATAGTGAGCATAGGTTTTCTCCTTTAATTTGCCCGAAACCCAATGCCGTTTCCATAAGCATTGTGTTTGAGTTTCTGTTCTGTTTCCAACATTTCTTTAACGGCGCTAAATTGCGTGCTTGTGCCCAAAATTTCCGCCTTGTTTTTTACGAGTGTAAAATCTCCGGGGGTCAGTTTATCCAGTCCCGCCGTTTCGGCCAGTGCAATTTTGATTCCAAAAAAGTAGTCAAACGCCTCTTTTACTTGCTGGCTCGTCAAAAAGTTGTACTTAACCTTAAAACTAAACCGCCGCAAACTGGCCGGGTCCAACGATTCCATTAAATTGGTCGTGCAAACAAACGGGTACGGGTGACTCTCCATCCAAGTAAGCATTTCGTTCACGCTGGAAACTTCCCACGAGCGTGCGGCGGTGGAACGGTCTCGCAAGAAACTGTCCGCCTCGTCAAAAATCAGCAGGGATTTATCCTCTCTGGCTTGCGCAAACGCTTTGGCTATGTTTTGCTCCGTTTCCCCCACATAACAACTGATTAAGTCAGAGGCTCTGCGTTGCACCACATCCAACCCCAGTTTATCCGCCAAATACCGCGCATAGGCCGATTTGCCCGTGCCGCTTGCCCCATATAAACAAAGCGAAAAATTCAGCCGCCCCAAACGGATTAATTGGGTGGTCAATGCCTGTAAATCCATATCCGCATGAATTAAGGCCGGATAAAAGCGGATGTTTGTTTTTTCCTCTTCGGGATTTTTCCGCCCCCCGTTCAGCGCCTGTATCATAAAAGATAAATGCTCTTGAACGGTAGGCAAGCCGCCTTTGGCCATGCGGGCCGCTTGCGCCGCGCCGGCAATCATAGACGGTTGGACTTCGTACTTTTTGGCAAGCGCAAGCGTGTCGCCCTTAGTATAAGTAATTTTATTGGCGGACAGATACTTATTCCAAATCTTTTGGCGCATTTCTACCGGCGGCTTATCAAAACACACGGCTAAGGTAAAGCGGCGGATATAGGCCGGATCCATCCGGTGGATTTTATTGGTGGTCCAAATAACAGGCACTTCGTTATTTTCCAGCAGATTATTGATTTCTACTTTACTGGTGCGCGTTTCCAAACTGGAAAATATATCTTCCCCCTCGTCCAAAAGCAGACAAGTATTTTTAACCGTTTTAAGCAAAAATTGTTTGCGGTACAACTGTTGCAAGCGGTAGTTTTTTTCTTCTTCCCCATTATTGCAAACCCCCACCGGATATAGGTTCAGCTTGGCCGATTGGGCCAACACCTGCGCAAAACTGCTTTTCCCGGTGCCGGGCGTGCCGTATAAAAGGATATTAAACCCTTTGGTGTGTCTGGCTTGTTTCATAAGCCGCGTGGCTAATTTAGCCGCTTCCACATAGGCAAAGTCTTTGGCGGTAAGTTCATCTTTGCTTGGCACCGGCTCACCGATAAGGGCCTTATAGCGTGCGGCATCGTTTTTGTGTAAGGAGAAGATAAACTCCTGCACCCAACTGCTCAAATGCAAACTACCCCGATACCGTGTACGAAACAGAATGCCCAACCGCATTAATGGGGCGTCTTGATTCAAAAGAGAATTTCCCAATCCTTTCGGCAACCCTGCTACCATGGAGAGGGTTTCTTCTTCCTCCTCCAAATCTGCACCAAATTCTCGCACACACTCCTGCAAGAGTTCATTATTTTGCATAGCACTCAAAAAATATACAACGGCGCACTCCTCTTTACTTAACCGGAAGATATGCACCAGATAGTCCATATTTTTTTGGGCCGGTGTTGGTGTAATTTTTGGATAATTTTCCCCATATTTAGCCAATACCTGCTCTATTTCCGCAAGCACTTTTCGGATTTTTGGGGAATTGCCGAACGCATCCAGCTTTTTCAACCCCGGCACCAAGTCTTCTTTTATTTTTTGGGCTGCCAGTATCAAATCCCGCTCAAATTTTTTCATAGTTTTCAAGCGGGGGAGCAACTTATTTAGATAATATAAGGTCTCATATTGTTCTTGTGTATAGTTCATAAACGGCACTCCTTTTTGTTAGCTTACTTATAGGATAGCACCCCCTTGCGACAGCGCTATGTCGCACAAAAAACACAAAAAAGACCTAGCCAAATGCTAGGTCTTGGGAAAACGGATAAATTGCTTAAAAATTAATTTTGCTTTTTCTTATTTCTTTGGCTTTTCCAAAATGCCTGAATACCCGGGATTAATACTCTAAATTCTTCTTCGCTCATAAAATCACTCTTGGTATTATTACATACATAACAAGCTAAAATGCAATTTGTACTATCATAATCACGGTTAGGCTCTCTGCGTTCCACCTCTAAATGCCGCCCGCGTGTGGGTTTGCGTTGGGTGTTCAGCAAGTCATTACACTCTTTTTCCGAAATTCCGCAATATTCACATACCGCGCTACCATCCAAAGACCATTTTTTCAAGTACCATTCCAAAAAATCTTTCTTATTCCCAAACCGTATTTTCTTATTCCCATTTTCATTATAGGTACACAATCTTTGGATGCGTGTTATTTCCGGCAAATACTTTTGATAGGATAAACCATATTCACTCAACATTTCCTCCATGGTACTGCCCTTATGGCAAGACTTGCAATAATCATAACCCATGGCCGCCTCAAACAGAAATTTTTTCATTTCATTCATCATATTCCCTCGTTAAACAATGCACCGCGCCGCCGTACTCGGCTATTTGCGCACAATCCACTCTTACCACCGGTTTGCGGGTGTGATTTCGTATTACTCTAGCATTTTCGTCATCTTGGTTCAAATTAAACTGCGGCACAAAAACAGCGCGCGACGTTTCCAAAAAATTCACATAAAGGCCCTTGGCGCTTAGCCAATCATTTTCGGCCACCGGACATAATAAAGAAACGCTGGTAAAAGGATGGGAGCGGGCTATTCGGTGGGCGGATTTGCTATCAAGCAAAGGGTCAATATCTCCATACCAAATAGAAGCCGCCCCCTCTATTAAAACGTCCCCCAAAAATTGAATATAGCCGTCTATATGGCCGATTTTATCGCCTTTTTGTTGGGGGAGCCATACAATTTGCTGTACGCCCAAGGCGCGCTTTAATTCTTGCTCCACATACGCCTTTTGCGCGGGGTCCGATGGACTAAAAATCGTCTTTTTCTCCAAACAAAACGCCTGTTTTTTGTCGGGTGTCAGCACGATATTCCCGCCGTCTATGCGCGCGTCGCACGCTTTAGCATGCGGAAAAGCCCCCCTTACTTGTGCGCGGATAGCCGCCGTAAATTTGGGCGTATAATTGGCGTAGCGCGGGTCAAAAAAAGGCTGATACAACTCCCCGGTTTGCGCGTTCTGCACCGGCAGAAAATCACGCACCCAAATATCGGGCAGTTCCAACGCGCGCACCTCGTGATACTGCTTTAATTGGGCCACAAATTTTTCGTAAAACTTTGCGTGGCCGGGATATACTTGTTCTGTATACCAAGTGGGTTTAGCCATATAAATTACTTCGTTTTTCATAGGTATAATCTCCTAAACTTTTCCTTTCGGCAGATTATCAGTATAGCGCGCGGACACGACACCGCCTTGTCGCCCTTATGTGCTATACTTTGAATAAGAGGTTTTTATGCAAAAAGATATGCAACACAAATTAACCCGCCTTTTATATGAACTCAACGCATTGGATAAAGGCCCCATTCAATTATCCGCTCTGGCGCTGGAAGTGGGCGTGACCGTGCGCACCCTGCAGCGCGATATGAACGACATACAGGAAGCGCAATTCCCGCTCTGGAACCCGTCCCCCGGAGAATATGCGTTTGTGGAAGGGTTTTCATTAGAGAAAATGAAACTTTCCGGCGCGGAGGCGTGCCTGCTGGTATTAATGAGTGATATGGCCGCCTCGCTAGGGAGCCATTTTGGGGAGTCTTTTTCCGCCCTTAAAAAGCGCTTGCTTACCGTGCCGGAAGACAACCCGTTTTTTATCAAAATGGCCCACAGCGGCACTTACAAAGATTCTCCGCTCGCGCACACCTTGGAAGAATGTATCCGCGCCCGCCAATGGGTAAATGTATGTTATCAAGGCGGCAAAAAGGCTTGCTATCCGGTGCGCCCGTTAAAAATTATGTGGATGGAGGGATTTTGGTATCTTTTAGCCCTTACGGAAGACGACAAATTGCTAAAATTTCGTTTAGAAAAAATAACCTCTGCCGCGGCCCTTGATAAATATTTTCCATACAACAAAAATATAGATAAAATTTTGCGCGAAAGCACGAACATTTGGTTTGAAAAAGAGCGCCCGTTGTCCGTTTTGTTGGAAGTATCCGCCAAGTGCGCCCAGTATTTTAAGGATAAAATTTATTTCCCCTTGCAAAAGGTGGAAAAAGAGTTCAAAGACGGCCGCATTGTCCTTTCCTGCCAAGCCGCCTGCGAGGAAGAAATTTTACCCACCATTTTGCATTGGTTGCCGCATATTACGGTGGAACATCCCTCCTCTTTACAAAACCGCATAAAAGAGGTGTTGCAAACCTATTTAGAGGGCATAAAATGAAGAAAATTTACTTGATTTTATAGGCTCAAACTTCCTATTTGCCCCCTTTATAATCCTCCGCGCGGCTCACTAAACGGCCTTTGTTATCATACAAATCAAACAAGCCGGCAACATCTTTTGCGGGCAGACGGTATTTGTAGCGGTACTCCGTTATTTCTATTTCGCCAGCGGACACGCACTGAACGGCGCATTTTTTATACTTTTTACCTTGTTTGGCGTATTTTACATGAGCCCAGTTGATTGGGGGGTTAGGTTGAAAGGGGTTTTCCCACTCTTTTTCCCATTTTTCATACAAGGCTTTTTGGCGGGCGCACGCTCTTTGGTACTCCGCCAAAGCGGCCTTACAGCGGGGCAAATAATCCTCATCCAACTAATGTATAGCATAAACCCCTATTAGGCTTAACACTTGCACGCTGTGTTTTGGGTTAATTCGCATAAACCCCTGTTAGGACTCATTCCCGACGGTTTTTATAAACAACTGCTACTATATTTTACTGAGGACGCGAGATTGGCTTTTAATAGAACAGGTACTTTAGTATAATTATTCTATGACGATTGCTGAATTTTGTAGAAATTTGATAGAAATAAGCAGTTTTTGCTCCCGTGCTTATGATTTTGTTGCTTCTCGTAAAATATGTAAGGCCTTTATCAATAAAAAAATTCAACAACGCCTAGCCTACCTTCAAACGCACAAACACATGCGGTTTATGATTGAAACAACCGGAGTATGTAATGCGAAATGTGTGTTTTGCCCTTATAAGGATATGAAACGGCCGCATATCCCTATGAGTGATGAAATTTTCAACAAAATTATACATCAAATCAAAGTAGAAAACATTTACCCAGAGGCCTTTGATTTATTTATGATAGGGGAACCGTTTTTGGATAAAAAAATCTTTGAAAGAATCCGCCAATTAAAAGCGGAGTTCCCCGATAGCCGAATCAATATTACTTCCAATTTTAGCGTCAGTGATGATAGCATCGTCAAACAAATTGTAGCGGCGGATATAGACTTCATAAATATATCTCTTAACGCCGTCACAAGCCAGAGATATAAACAAGTGATGGGTTTAGATTATAACCGGACTATTGCAAACATAAATAACTTAATCACACAAAAGAAAAGCAAACTCCGCGTTAGCTTATCTATGGTCATATATAACGACGAAAAACTAACAGATATCATCAAATTCTTCTTCAAGTGGGCATTCAAGGCGGATTCCATCCGTTTTCAACGGGCCGTCACTTGGGCCAACCAAATTAATGTATCTCATTTGCTAGGGGACCATCCTAAAAAAATTCTATATCCTTGCAATGATTTATTTGAGCGTATGCCTATTTTAAGTAATGGCGATTTTGCCTTATGTTGCCAAGATGCGGAAGGCATGATACACAAAAACATTCAAACGGATTCTATTTGGGAGGCGTGGAAATCCGAACCCTATGAGAAAATAAGAAAAATCCACCTAGGAACTTCTTTGAAGAATTTTGATATGTGCAAAAATTGCTTCGGCACGAATTCAAATGGGGCTAATTGGTTTTTTCTAAAGCGTTAAAATCTTTCGCAAAACATCTTTTGCAAATAGCACACATAAACAACCGGCGCTTGCCGCGCCGCCTGCGGTTGATAAAGACCATGGGAAAATATCAAAAATGCTTATATTACTTTACAGCCACATGGATTGTTTGTATTTAGCGCAAGGATATTGCGCCGGAAAAGAAGAAGATAATTAAAAATAAAATTATCCCAAAAACCAAAACAGCCCCCAAGGAAAAGAATGAAACCTTATAACTTTCCCAATTATACGGCACCTTAACATAGGGCTCTAATTTCTTAAGAATGTTATATATTTGCATTTTAGAAACCGCATGATAGGAAACCCTAGTTCCGTCTTTTAATTTGAACATCATAGTAGCAAAATAGGCATTATAACAACCGCGGCTCAAATACCGTTCATATAAAGTAGGTTGGTCGCTGTCTTCTACCACAAAAACGCGCTCTATATCCGAAAAATGATAAACAGAATCCTGAATAAAAACGCATCTTCTTTGTTCATCAATTTTTATCTTTCTAAAATCCGCTTTTTCCAGAAATTTGGATATGGAAAGAAATTGTGTTTTAATGACTATTAAAACCACTATTGCCAGAATAATAACTAACATAGTCGGCTCCTTGCGTTCTTTACGATACCTTGCAATATATCCTGTTTTTTTACCCTAAAAACCATCTTCCGCTTGCGGGAAGCGTTTAAGCGTTTTGGGGGCCGGCGGCCATTTCTTTCAGTTTTACATAATCCACCTTGCCGGTACCCATTAAGGGGAGTTCTCCCACCACGCGAATGGTTTTAGGTACGGCCAGCTCGCTGACGCCCTTTGCCTTAAAAGCGGCCGACAGCGCGCCGCGTTCCACCGCAGGCTCCGTGGTAAACAGCACCAGCTGTTCGCCTTTTTTCTCATCTGGGATATTAACCACCGCGTGCATTTTGTTCGGCCACAAGGCATTTAGTTCCGTTTCCACCGCCGTTAAAGAAATCATCTCGCCCGCAATTTTGGCAAAGCGTTTGGCGCGGCCCAAAATAAACACAAATCCGTCTTCATCCACCCGCACAATGTCGCCGGTATCATACCAACCGTCTTGCGGCGGCTCCACCACGCCGGGCTTGGAATCACGCAGATACCCGGCCATAATATTGGCGCCTTTCACCCACAGCTTGCCGCCGTCTTCCACGCCGGGGATTTGTTCCAACTTATACTCCATGCCGGGCAGCAAGCGGCCCACGCTCCCGCGCTTAAAATACATGGGCGTATTGACCGCCATTACGGGGGCGGTTTCGGTAGCGCCGTAGCCTTCCATAATGCGCAGGCCGAATTGGTCGTAATACTTGCGGATAGTTTCTTCTTTTAGTTTTTCCGCCCCGACCACCGCCAACCGCACCGAGTAAAAATCGTACGGGTGCGCCATTTTGGCATAACCGTTAAAGAAAGTATCCGTACCAAAAATAATGGTGGCGTTGCTATCGTAAATCAGCTCCGGCACAATGCGGTAATGCAGCGGGGACGGATAGAAAAACACCGGCACCCCGCTTAAAAGCGGCAGCAACGTCCCCACCGTTAGCCCAAACGAATGGAAAATAGGCATTGCATTAAATACGCGGTCTTTCAGCCCAAAATCCAAAACGCTTTGTAATTGCAAACGGTTGGCTTGTATGTTTTCGTGGCTTAACACAACCCCTTTGGGGGTGCCTTCACTGCCGGATGTAAAAAGCACTACGGCAGGGTCTTTAGAGGAGGCGTTCCCGCGCACTTGTTTATAATAGCGCCGCGGGAAATAAGAGGCCGCCCACCCGACCGCTTTATCCCAAAGGGTAATTTCTTTTTTCAAATCTTCCAAATACACCAATTTCAGCCCAGCCTGTTTCAGTGCGGCGGCCGTTTCCACCAGCCCGCCTTGTTCCAAAAATGTTTTGGAAGTAAACACCGTGGAAATGTTAGCCGCCTTACAGCACGCCAACATATTTTTTACCCCGGTGGAAAAGTTCAGCATACACGGGGTAATGTTAAAGGCGCGCATACCGAAAAACGCCACCACGGAGGCCGTCATATTCGGCAGTAAAAACCCGGCCATTTCGCCCGGTTGCTGGTGTTGGGCTATTTTTTTACCCAACACAAAAACAGCCGTCAAAAATTGTCCGAAATTTAACGGGCGGCGCGTGGCATCATTAATCATGCGTTTTTTGCGCCCCACCAGCTTATACGCATCCAACAGGGAGTCAAACAGCGTTTCGCCTGTATTTCCGGCTTGGTACTTCATATTTACCATAATATCGTACAGCCCGCGGGCGGCCGCCAAACGGCGTGCCTTTCCCTTTACGCTTTCTTCAATTTTTAATGTTTTAGGCGCCTGAACGGTAATGGTAATTTTGCTTTGCGGGCGCGTTTTTAACTGCGTGCCAAAGCGGGAAAATAACGAATACTGGCTCCCCTCCAAACAAATGGGCAACAGTTGCGCGTCACTTTTATCGGCAATCATGGCCGGGCCGGGATAAATCTTCATCAGCCCGCCTGTGGTGGTAATGCGCCCTTCCGGAAAAATAACCACCCGCTTGCCCGATTTTACTTCTTCAATAATGGATTTCACCGCCATCGGGTTGGTGGGGTCAATCGGAAAATACTTTACCAAATGCAAGAAAGGCTTTACCCACCATTTTTGGCTGACGTAAGTATCAATGGCAAAATACAAATGCCCGGGGATATACACCCACAACAATACGGCATCCAAAAAAGAGGTATGGTTGGCAATAATCACCGCATTACCTTGCAGGTTTTTCCAGTGTTCCAGACCGTTTACTTTTACGCCATATACAAAGTTCAAAACCCGCGTCATAATCATACGGATAATATGGTGCGGCAACAAACCGCAAATATAAATAGCGGCTAGCGCATTAATAAGCGCAATTACGCCAAATACGGCCGGAATGGTAAAGTGCAAGGCCAACAATAGCGCGCAGAACCCGCTGCCCAACACCATAAAAAGGGAGTTGATAATGTTATTGGTGGCAATCACGCGGGAGCGGGTTTCTTCGGTAGCCAAAAATTGGAGCATGGCATTCAGCGGCACGATATACAAACCGCCGCACACCGCAAAGCCCAGTAAATCCAGTGTAATGCGTTTGCCTGCAAACGTCATTAAAAACGCCTTGTAATCGGCCGGCAGAACCGGCGGCACATAGCCGGAGGTAGCACACGCCAAATCTACCAGAAATACCGTCATCAAAAGCGCGCTGATAGGCACATATTTGCTGGTAATTTCCCCCTTTACCAAAAATTGGCACAAAAGCGAGCCCAGCCCAATCCCGCACGAAAAGAGCGTCAGCAAAAAGGTAAACAGCCCCGGCGTGCCGTTTAATATATCATGCGCCAAAGAAGGCATTTGCGCAATCAAGGCAGTGCCTAACATCCAAAACCAGGAAATTCCCAAAATACAAAGGAAAATATCGTGGTTTTGCTTGGCAAAAGCCATATTTTTCCAAGTACTGCGCAGGAAGTTTTTATCTATTTCCAACGCGGCATTGGCCGGTTTTTGGGCCGGAATAAACAAACTGGCCACTAGCCCCGCCACCGCTACTGCCAACATAATCCCCGGCAGCCATAATTCATTGACGGAAATAATAATCCCGCCGAAAATAGTACCTTGCAAAATAGAGCCGTAAGTGCCGGCCTCAATAATGCCGTTTCCGGCAATCAGCTGGTTTTTACCCAAAATATCCGGCAAAATGCTGTATTTCACCGGGCCGAAAAAGGCCGATTGCGTACCCATCAAAAACAGCACGCCCAACAGCAACGGCACGTTGACCGTCAAAAACCCCACCCCGGCCAGCAGTACAATCAGCACCTCTAAACCTTTGGTGGCTTTAATTAAAACATCTTTGCGCAGTTTATCGGCCATTTCCCCGGCCACCGCCGAGAACAAGAAAAACGGCAACATAAACAACGCCACCGCCAAAGAAACCACTACCGATTTACTCCCCGCCGACATATCGGCCACTTTATAAGTAATAAAGGTAGCCATGGCCGTACGGAAGAAATTATCGTTAAACGCCCCTAAATACTGCGTACAAAACAAGGCTAAAAATGAACGATTAAAAAATGTTTTAAGTAAAGATAACATCCTATTTTTCCTCCTGTAAGGCACCGAACCAATCTCTTAAAATTTGCTCCATTTGCGGGCGGCTTTGCGCGGGTATTTTTTCCGTCAGTCCACGCACCAGTTTATCATATTCCGGCCATACTTTATCAATCAGCTCCTGCCCTTGCGGGGTAATGCCAATAATGTTTTCCCGGCGGCTGTGCGGGTTTGTGCGGCGGGTAATCCACCCGCCCCGTACGGATTTTTCCACCAGTTTGGTGATATTGCTGGCCGAGGCTATCAACCGTTTGGACAACTCCACCTGGCTAATCCCGTTGCCGTTGTTTTGATACGCCGCCAACATCAACAGGTTAAACTGCACCGCCGACAAACCGTGCGGAAGCAAATATTTTTCCACCCGGGCTTGTAATAAATTATATACTAAAGCCAATACATATATAATGTTTTCATAACGGCGACCCTTTGCCGGGTTGATACCGTAAGGCCGCAGATTGGTGTTTTTAGTTTCCATATAAATAGTTTACTAATAAACTGTTTCTTTGTCAAACAAAAATCCGACGGGCGTGGTGGGGCCGCTTGTGCGCCGCGCCGCCAAGTGCCGGGGCCTCCCCGAAAGTGCGCAGAGCTTCATACGCGGAGTTGGTATGCCGCACCGCCAAAGCGCCGGCTATTTTCCTTTTTATACGGATATTTTTATAAGTGGAAGCGCGCCGCGCCTGATATGCCGCACCGCGGCACGCTTGCCGGGGTTTTTCCGGCCCGGATTTTACGCAACAAAACGCCCCGCCGTTCCGCGGGGCTTTTATAAATTTATGGATGTACCGGATAAGGCTTATAGGTGCAACCGTTTTTGATACAATTTTGACCCTCTTTTTTATCCGGCCGAGTGATGGCGGTTTCAATTTCCTCCAACCGCTTAAAAGGCGTTGCCGTCAGGCGCGTATTGGCGGCCTTAAACTGTGCCAGCCACGCGCTAAAGGCCATAGGCTCCGCCGATAAAAACGTATCCAACACCGCCGGAGTATAGCGCCCGTCGCGGTTCATAATAACTAATACCGCCGCGTGATAATCCCACGCCGGATAAAAACCGCCTTCCGGACGCGCAAAACGGCTGCCACGCGCCGGTTGTAAAGAACCGCCTTTTAAGGGGCGGGCCGTCAAACGGTACAAGCGCAAATGGCCCCAATTTACATTTTTTTGTTTACGCATTTGTTCGCGCAAGGCCCGCGCCACCACATAACTGCATGCATCACATTCTTTATCTGCCGGACGGTACAAATACTCCATGCCACCGCCGGAGTAGCGGCCGGATGTTTTATCCAATGCGCTTAAATCCCCCTTGGGGGTTTTGTATAAAACTACTTTTTGGGAGGCCTCCGCCTTTCCCGTATGCAAAATTTGGCTTAACCATTTTTTATCTTGGGCGGAAAGCGTATTTTTCCAACGGGGGGATGCCCAAAAATATCCGGCCCGCCCGTTGGCATCCGCACTGGCGGCTAAGGCGCGCAAAAAGGCCAGCTCTTGTTGGTCTGTTTGTGCATTTTCAGCCGGATAAGCGGGGAAAGTTTTATGTACGCTAAAAAATTGGGCCAGTTGTTTTTTAACTTCTTTTTTATGCTTTTTATATATTTGGGTGGCCGTACGCGCATCAAACGGAGTGTTTAGCATTTCAAAATTATCCAGTGCCCCTATATAATTGATGTCCAGCCTGTCGGGCGCCGCGCCGCCGTATGCCGCTTGGGAAATATACATTTGGTACAAATAAAATGCCACCGCGCGCACCTCGGAAGAAGAATCAAATGCCTCTGCTAATTTTTCCAACATTCCCGCTTTGGCATAGACCGTATTTTTAGGGAAGTAATAGCGCATAAAGGTTAAGCGCCCCATACCCGCATCTTGCCGGACGGACGCATTCCCCCGCACCTGCTGTTGCAAGGCCGCCCAAAAGGATACCGGCGCCGCCACCGCATTTACAGACAGGCACGCTGCTACTATCATTCCCCATAAAAAATTGCATTTATACATACTTTTAGTATAGGAAACAATGCGCACGGATACAACCCCCATTTTTATAAAGCGCCGGAACGGATTTTTTTTATTATAATATAGGGGAAGTTTTACTTTGTTTACAAAGGAGACTGGATATGTGGTATGGAATAGCTGCCCTACGCACCTTTGAACAATACGCATTGTTTGGCGTGTTGTTTATTGCGGTGCTGGGGCTTTTGTATGCGTGGTTTTTGCGCCGCCAAGTGCTGCGCGAAGACGCCGGCACTCCGGAAATGCAAAAAGTATGGGGAGCCATTCGGGAAGGCGCCAATGCCTACCTTAAAAGACAACTCAAAACCATTCTGCCTTTAATCGGGCTTTTGACGGTTTGTCTTTTCTTGTCCGTTTATATCGTTCCCGTATCGCAAGATTCGCTGGAACGCTTTGCCGGTTTATCCCCCGACACCGTTAAACTGATTGCCGCTTTCGGGCGCGCCGGTGCCTTTATTTTGGGGGCGGTGTTCTCTTTACTGGTGGGGCAGTTCGGTATGCGTATTGCGGTGGATGCCAACGTGCGCGTAGCGGCGGCCAGCAAACGCAGTTTTGGGGATGCGCTTAAAATTGCCTATCGGGCCGGAACCGTCACGGGCATGCTGACGGACGGACTCGGGTTATTGGGCGGCACGCTTATTTTTATTATTTTTGGTATTGCCGCGCCGGATGCGCTGTTAGGCTTTGGCTTTGGCGGAACGCTGCTGGCGCTATTTATGCGTGTAGGCGGCGGTATTTACACCAAAGCGGCCGACGTGGGCGCGGACTTGGTGGGTAAAGTGGAAGCCGGTATTCCGGAAGACGACCCCCGCAACCCAGCCGTCGTAGCCGATTTGGTGGGCGATAACGTGGGCGATTGCGCCGGTATGGCCGCGGATATTTTTGAATCCTACGAAGTGACGATTGTTTCCGGCCTGATTTTGGGTATTACCCTGTGGCGCATTACGGGCCACCACGAATGGATTGTCTATCCGCTCCTAGTGCGCGGGATTGGGGTGCTTTGCTCCATTATTGGTACTTATGCGGTCAAAGACTCCAAACGCACCGCCGGAAACGCCATGAAAGCCATTTTTAAGGGCTACACCATTTCCGCCATTATTTCCGTGGCGATTTTTGGCGTACTGGCTTACTATTATATGGCCGCAGTCCCCGGTGGCTGGTGGCGCCCGTTTGCCGCAACGACTATCGGCATTTTGCTGGCTATTACCATTGACCGCCTGACCGAATACTTTACCGGAACGGACAAAAAACCGGTGCAGGAAATTAAAAAATCCACCGCTACAGGGTCCGCTACCACTATTTTATCCGGTTTGGCCGTCGGCTTTGAATCGGCCGTATGGAGTACGCTGGTTATTGCGGGGGCAATTTTCCTGTCCGTGATGATTTTCGGCTCCATAGACGGTTTAACCGCCGCCGAACAGTTTACATTTATCCTGTACGGCGTGGCAATGACGGGTATTGGGATGCTCACCTTAACTGGCAACAATGTGGCGATGGACTCGTTCGGCCCGATTGCCGATAACGCCAACGGCATTGGCGAAATGGCTTGGCACGGTAAAGAGGACAAAGACACCCAAAAAGCCCGCCAAATCATGGCCGACTTGGATGGCGTAGGCAACACCACCAAAGCCATTACCAAAGGGGTAGCCATCGGCTCGGCCGTTATTGCGGCTGTCGCGTTGTTTGCCTCTTATATGGTGGACGTGAGCAATGTGCAAAAATTGCTGAACGAAGCATGGGCCTCCGCCGGAGAAAACAAGGCGTTGGAACTACTCTCCCAAGTGGGGATTGTGGTTTCCAACCCTACAGTATTTGTAGGTATGCTGATTGGCGGCGCGTTGCCGTGGTTATTTTCTTCCTTTGCCATTAACGCCGTCAGCCGCGCCGCCGCGCTGATTGTGGAAGAAGTACGCCGCCAGTTTAAGGGCGGGGTATTGGAAGGCAAAACCAAGCCGGATTACACAAACGCAGTAAACATTTCCACCGTGGCCGCCCAGAAAGAGCTGATTGTACTGGCGGTACTGGGCATTGTTTCCCCCATTGTGGTAGGGCTGGCCTTTGGGGTGGAAGCCTTGGGCGGATTCTTAGCCGGTATTATTGTTTCCGGCCAACTGCTTGCGGTGTTTATGTCCAACGCGGGCGGCGCGTGGGATAACGCCAAAAAAGTAGTGGAAGACGAACCGTCAGACCTTGCCGCCAACACGGGCAAAGGCTCCGAACGCCACAAAGCCAGCGTGGTGGGCGATACGGTAGGTGACCCCTTAAAAGATACCGCGGGGCCGGCCGTCAACCCGCTGATTAAAGTGGTCAATATGGTGGCTGTGATTGTGGCCCCCATTGTGGTCAATTACCACAACACATTCACCCCGCTCGGTAAGTGGGGTTGGGTGACGGTTATTTTCCTACTGGCGGTGCTGAGTTGGGCAATTTTGTCCAGCAAAAAGCCGGCGCAGGATTTAACCTCCCGCAAATAAGTTTCCCGGGGCCCATACAGGGCCCCGGTTTTTTTTGCTACTATAAATACATGGGAATAGGATTTTTTATCCTCTTGTTAGCCGCCGCAGCGGGTTATTATAAATATAGCCGCACCCGCACGGCCCGCTTGCGCGCGTGGTGCAAAAACCAACAGGCTTTGTTTGAACCCCGCCGCGAACGCTTAATTACCGCGCTCAATGCGGACAAACTTGAATTTTTCCGTTTCCATGCGCCCCGGTTTTTCCGCGTATGTACCCTTTCCAACAATGCCGCTTTTATGCGCGTGGCAGATGCTTTCGGCGCGCCGGGCGGCCCCGCGTTTATACCGGACGGCATTACGGTTTTGGCGGCGGAGTTCCGCACGCAGAGCTTCCCTACCTTAAAAATAACCCCACGCACCGGATTGTTTGCCCACAGCCAGTATCCGGCCGTCAAAACGAACATAGCGGAAATTGACCGCGCCTATGCTTTATACACGCCGGACCCGTCCGCCGGAAAATTATTAACCCCCGCGCTCATCCGCTTATTAAAAACCCAGCCGGACCTGTATTTAGAAACTTTTGGCAATGCGGTGGTGTATCACGAAAACCGCCTTTTAACGCCGCAGGAATGTTCCGCCTTGCATAGCCGCGTGTTGCACTTAACTAGCGAATGGCAACCCCTTTCAACGCCGCAGGTTTCCGCCCCCAAAACGGCGCAGGCGCAGGCGGAAGATGCCGTTTTAATCAAAGCGCAGAGTATGTTAAATGCGCTTGCCCCGCATGCGGGAGGCCCCGCTCCGGCCCGCAGTAAACTTTCCGGCGCTGGCGGGATTATCCTGCTTTTACTGGTGTTAGCGGTGCCCATAGTGGCGTGGCTGCTACTCAAAAATCTGCCGCATTAAAAACTCCCCGCGCAAAACGCGGGGAGTTTTGTAAGGCAACGCTTGAAAATGCTTACTTTTCCGCTATGCCCAATCCTTTCAAAAACGCCTTGTTATTGTACGGACGGCCGAGAAATTTTTCCACCATTTCGTTTTCGTCCCATACGGTGCCGGGCGTATAAATGTATTTGCGCAAATCGGCCCCCAGTTGGGCATTATCCAACCCCTCTTGTTCAAAGCGGGAGAAGATATCCTGCGCAATCACCAAAGACCACGCATACACATAATACCCCACATCATACGGGTCCGTTAAAGACATAATATGCCCGAAACTGGCCTGCGGATAAGTGCCCCGCGCCATGGGAATACCCGTAATGTCTTTCATCATTTTGCGGTACAGGCGGGTGGTGTTTACCCGACGGGAGGCGGCATGGGCCTCTAAATCAAACTGGCCCAAAAAGTTCTGGCGGATAAAGGCCGAGGCTTCGCCCGCGTGGCGGGATTTCACCAATGCGTTAATCAGTTCGTCCGGCAGTTTTTCCCCGGTTTTATAGTGGGCGGAAATCTGCTTGAGAACGGCCGGATTCCACGCCCAATTTTCCAACAGTTGGGAGTGGGCTTCTATATAATCCCACGCCACGTTATCGCCGGTTAAACTGGCGTATTTGGACGTTGCCAAGGACATTTGCAAAACATGCCCAAACTCGTGGAACAGCGTTTCCACCTCGCTATGCCCCAGCAAAGACGGCACGCCGTTTCCCGCCGGAGAAAAGTTCGCCGCAATCACCACGCCGGGCGTTTGATACGTTCCGTCCGGCAGTTGGAAACGGTCCACAAAAGACCACGTGGCCGCGTGCGTATATTTGCCGTCGCGCGGGAACAAATCCATATAAAAATGGGAAATTACTTCCCCGCTTTTGCTATCTTTAATCAGCCAAGTTTGTACGTCCGGATGCCACGCGGGCAGAGCGGCTTTTTCAAACGTCAGGCCGAACAAATGCCCAAAGGTGGCAAACATTCCGTTTATTACGGTATCCGTCGGGAAGTATTCCTTAATTTTTTCGTCATCTACCTGAAAATGCGCCTTTTTATATTGGTTGGCCCAATAGCCCAGCTCCCAAGCGTTTAACACAGTGGAACGGGTGCCCAGTGTATCGTTTTTTAGTTGGAGGTATTGGGCTATTTCCGCCTCTGCAAGCGGTGTAATTTTCGTTTGCAAATCTTTTAAGAAAGTTCTTAACCGCGCCTGCGTTTTAGCCATACGCACCGGCAGTACAAAGTCCGGATACTCGGCATACCCCAACAGGGCCGCCTGTTTGCGGCGCAATACTAAGGTATCTTCCAGCAGTTTTACGTTTTCCTTCCCTCCGCGGCGGGCAAATTTATATTGCAGGCGGCGGCGGGCATCTTCGTCCTGCGCGTTAGCCATAAAGGGGTTATAGTCCGGATATTTTAAGGTGACTATATATTTGCCGTCAGCCGTTTTTTCCAAACGGTTGATAAACGTTTCGCTCATTCCCTTTAGTTGGGCTTTGGTCAGGGGCAGTTCGTCCTTGTAATTATTCAAATTTACATTGTAGCGGGTGATTTTTTCAAGCCGGGCATCATTTAAGCGCAAATACTTTTTCAGTTTGCTGTCCGGCAAAGACATCCCCGCCCGCTCGTACTTTTGGAGCCACTTTTCCAACAGGCGCGCTTCCTCGTGCGCCAAGGGTTGTTTTTGGTTCGCATATTCTTTTAAGGCGCGGTACACATCCCGCCGGGCAAACACGGCGGCTTTGGTTTGGCTGCCTACTGTTTCCAACTGCGCGGAGGCTTCCCGCACGGCAGAATCTTTATGAAAATACGCCAAAAGCGATAAATTTTTAGGCACAAACCAATAATTCGTGTAGGCCGTTTCCAAGGCTAGTACCGTATTTTGAAAGGTGCGCTCCGCGGCGGCCACCTCCGTCAAAGCCACTAAGTGGGCATCCAATTCCTGCCGGGCGGAAGATTCCAACGCGGCAATTTCCTGCGGGGTGTAATCAAAACGTAAATGCCCGTTGGCAAACATTTTGCTGTAAGCGCCGGCAAATGCGGCACACGGCAGCGTCAACGCCGCCAAAGAAGTAATTAATTTTTTCATAATTTTATTATAGAAAATTCTTCCGTTTCCGGCCCCTAGCAAACGCGGAATTTTCTATAATATGTATATGGAAAAAGAACAAGACGTGATTGTAGCCAAAAGTGCCGGTTTCTGTCCGGGTGTAAAACGCGCTATTGATAAAGTGCTGGAATTGGAAGCCGCCGGCAAAAAGCCCATTTATACCATTGGGCCGCTTATCCACAACAAACAAGTGACGGATATGCTTGCCGCCAAGCAGATTTCTTCCATCAACCACCCGCAGGAAGCGGCCGATAAAAACGGGGTTTTGGTCATCCGCGCCCACGGCATTACGCCCCAATTCCAACAGGAAGTGACTTCCTGCGGTATGGAAGTGGTGGATGCCACTTGCCCGCTCGTTAAGCGCGCGCATGACGTCATTTCCAAATACGCGCAAGAAGGCTACTCAACCGTTATTGTGGGGGACGGCGGCCATGCGGAAGTAATTGGCCTTTTAGGCTACACGCAAGGCAAAGGCGTGGTAGTGTCCGGACCGGTAGAAGCCAAAAAACTGCCCTCTTTTGATAAAGTAAATGTGGTTTCCCAAACCACCCAAAAAGAAAGCGTCTTTTACGAAACGGCCGAAATTATCAAAGCCAAAGCGGCCGTGTGCCAAATTTCCAACACCATTTGCCAACCCACCAAAGACCGCCAAAAAGAAACGGTGGAGCTTGCCAAAAATGCGGATTTAGTAATTGTGGTAGGCGGCAAACACAGTGCCAATACGGCGCGTTTGGCGCTTTTGTGCCAAGGGCTTGCCCCGCGCGTACTGCATATAGAAACGGAAGCGGAGCTTCAGCCGGAACAAGTACTCCGCCCGCAAAAAATTTTTATTACCGCCGGCGCCTCCACCCCCAACTGGGTGATTGATAAAGTAGCCAACTGGGTGCGTGAAACCCGCCGCACCCGCAACCGCTTTGCGTGGACGGCCCGATTAAAAGGCGCATGGAACGCTTTTGTGCGCTCCTCTTTTTATACCGCATTTGCCGCCATGGCTCTTACTTACGTTTGTATGAAACTGGAAGGGGCCAAAACGGATTGGACGTTATTAGCGTTCTCGTGGTTGTTTATTTTCAGCCTGACGTCCGTAAACCGGGCGTTGGAAAATTCGTCCGTGCGTGCGGGCAAAGCCGCTCTGGCCGTCAGCTTAACCGCTTGCGCCGCGGCTCTGGGAATGGCGGCCACCGCCGGGTGGCAAGCGTTCTTATTGGCACTGGCATTTTTGGCGGCCGGTTTTTTCTATCCGTTCCGCCATGCGTTAAAATCCAAACTGCTTTCCTTCCCCGGAACCAAAGACGTAGTGACGGCCTTAGGCTGGGCCTTTGCGTGCGCGTGGCTACCGGCGTATGCCCATGGGTTGCCGTTCCAAAAAGCCACCTGTTTGGCGGTGTTTTATGCGGCGCTGCTGGTGTTTATGCGCTCCGTCACGTTGGGGTTTTCGTCGGCCAATAAAGATTTAATGGTAGGGAAAGAAACTTTCTACAAAGCCTTTGGCATTACGGCTACCAAAGGGGCCGTGGCTTGCATGCTGGCCGCGCTTACGGGCGTACTGGCGGCGCTATGGCTGATGCCGTGGAAGCCCACCTTGGTCGGTATGCTTTTAATAGGTAATTTGTATACCATTTATATTGTAATATATTATTATAGCCACCTTACGGTGCGCAGTGTGCGGCAGGAAACTTTTATTGACGGACAATTTTTTATCTTATGGATTTTAAGTTATCTGTCCAAATATATGTAATGGAGGGGTGCAAATGAGTATTCATAAAATTGGTATTTTAACCGCCGGCGGAGATTGCCCCGGTTTGAACGCCGTGGTGCGGGCGGTAAGCAAAAACGCCTTGGGACACGGAATTGAAGTATTGGGTTTCAAAAACGGTTTTGACGGCCTTGTACGCAACGAATTCATCAACATTACCGACGAAACCGTATCTAACATTTTAACGCAGGGCGGCACTATTTTGGGTAGCAGTAATATTGCAAACCCGTTCAAATATACGCTTCCGCCTTTTGGCACGCCGCAGGACCCGAAGGATTTGTCCTCCGTCGTTATGCACAATTTTAAGGAAAACCAACTGGACGCCTTAATTACCGTGGGGGGCGACGGCACGCTCCACATGTCCCAACAATTTGTGGACCTAGGTATGCCGATTGTGGCCGTACCCAAAACCATTGATAACGACCTCTGCTCCACGGACCAGACCTTCGGCTTTGACTCCGCCTTGGCCATTGCCACGGAAGCCATTGACCGCCTGCACACCACCGCCCAAAGCCACCACCGTGTAATGATTGTGGAAACCATGGGCCGCTATGCGGGGTGGATTGCCTTGCGTTCCGCCATTGCGGGCGGAGGCGATATTGTGCTGGTGCCGGAAATCCCGTACAATGATGAAGTGATTGTAAACCACATTTTGGAACGCCGCCGCAAAGGCAAAACGTTCAGCATTGTGGTAGCGGCCGAAGGCGCCAAAAACGAAGCCGGCGAACAAGCCGTCACCCGCACGGTGGCCGGCAGCACGGACCCTATCCGTCTGGGTGGTATTGCTTATAAATTAAGCCAAATGATTGAAGACAAAACGGGCATAGAATCCCGCGCGTGCGTACTGGGGCACACCCAACGCGGCGGCACGCCCACCGCATTTGACCGCTGGCTTTCCACCCTTTACGGTGCTAAAGCCATGGATATGGTACTGGAAGGCAAATTTGGCTATATGGCCAGCTTGCACGCTTTCAAAATGGAAGAAGTAAAAATAGCGGATGCTATTGCCCAATTAAAACGTGTGGACCCGCAAGGGCCCGAAGTAAAAGCCGCACTGGAAGTAGGCATGAGCTTCGGTTCCACCCAAATCGGTTAAGGAGCCAACATGAACGAACCTTTAGATATAATTTACGGTATTCACCCGGTTATGGAGGCACTGCGCAGTAAAAAACGCAACGTGACCCAACTGTATGTGACGGACGGCAAGGCCGGACACCGCCAAGTGGAAGAAATTATCCGCCTAGCCAAAAGAAACAATGTAAAAGTGGACCGCATTGAACCGCGCGTACTGGATAAGCTGACCCACGGGGCCAACCACCAAGGGGTACTGGCAAAAATTCAGCCCATTAAGCTTATGAAGCTCTCTACCGCCATGTACGAAGCCGACGGCAACAAAAAAGACCTCTGGCTGGCCGTGGACGAAATGACCGACCCGCAAAACTTGGGGGCCATTATCCGCAGTGCGGCGTGTTTGGGGTTTTCCACCATTATTTTACCGCAACGGCGCACGGTGGGCATTACGCCGGCCGTCTATAAAGTGGCCTGCGGGGCGATTGAAAACATCAACATTGTGGAAGTAGCCAACTTAAACACCGCCTTAACGGACCTAAAAGAAGAAGGCTTCTGGGTATACGGGGCGGATATGGACGGACAACCCATTACCGAAACCGATTACGCCTCTCCCGCCGTACTGGTTATTGGCAGTGAGGGTTTTGGTATCCGCGAAAAAACGGCCGAAAACTGCGACCAAATTGTTTCTATCCCGCAAAAAGGCGGGGTGGAAAGTTTGAACGCCTCTGCCGCCGCCAGTATCATTATGTATGATATGATGGCTAAAGTACAATTAAAAAAATAAGTTTTATCTGTACGGTAAATAAAAATGCGCCCCGAGCCTAAACTCTCGGGGCTTTTTTATGCCGCTTTCCCGTTTTCTGCCGTAGTAATAAAGGCACAAAACCCATAAAAAAGGCCCCCAGCGGGGCCTGTTGCAAAAGCAGTACGCGGGCCGTCAGCCGGCGCAACCGCAATCGGCGGTAATGTATTTCATATCCAGGCCGATGTCTTCCAAATCCTGTTCGTGTTCCACTTCGTCTTGCAAGATTTTACGCAGTACATGGGCGGTAAGCAAATCTTTATCTTTTACCATTTCCAATAATTTATTATAGACTTCAATGGCGCACCGCTCCCCCTGTAAATTTTGGGCCAAAATGGCTTTGGAGTCATCATCTTCCGGCACCAAATAGCCGCAGGTGCTTTCTTTGTACCACTCTTTAGGCGAAAGCACCGGGGTTCCCCCGAGTTCCAAAATACGCTTGGCAAGCATTTCGGCGTGTTCTAATTCTTCGGCGGCGTGTTCTTCCATTTCCGCAATTAAGCGCGAGGCGGCCATGCCGCTTACCACTTTGGCCCCTATCCAATATTGGTAATAGGCCAACCATTCATCACAATAGGCTTTATTTAAGGCGTGGATTAACTCACGAACGTTTAACCCGGCCCTGTGTACGATTTCTTTTCCTTTCATTCCCATAATTTACCCCTCCTGTATATGCGCCGGAATATGGCTGAAAATGCCCGGCGTATACCTTATTGTATAATTCCGGCCGCATTTGGCAAGCCGGTAAAAAAGGTTAGAAAGTGCCTCCCCCCGGCCGCGCGGGAGAAAACCGTTTGTTTTGCGCTCTATTTTAGTTATAATAAAAGGGAAACCCGGCCTTTAACCCCACGCAAACGGAGATTTTTTATTATGCCCAGACGCGATAAAGTAAATTATTATTTGGATTTAGCGGATGTTGTTTCCAAACGCTGTACCTGTTTACGCCGCCATTACGGGGCCGTGATTGTAAAAAATGACGAAGTGATTTCCACCGGCTATGTAGGCGCGCCGCGCGGGCGCAAAAACTGTACGGATTTGGGCTACTGTATCCGCCAGCAAATGAATATCCCCCGCGGGGAACGCTACGAACTCTGCCGCAGTGTACACGCGGAAGCCAACGCCATTATCAGCGCGCCGCGCGATAAAATGCTTGGCGCCACACTGTATTTGTCCGGGCGGGAAGCGGACTCCGGCACTTATATTCACCACTCCAACAGTTGTTCTATGTGCAAGCGTATGATAATTAATGCGGGCATTTCCCGCGTGGTCATCCGCGATACGGACAACGAATACCGCCAAATAGACGTGCAGGAATGGATAGATAACGACGAATCCTTACACGGCGAACGCGGATATTAGCAGATACTAAAGGATATTAAAGGAAAATTTACCCAAGAAAGGCCCGCCGTCCGCGGGCCTTTTTTGCCTAAAACACTGGACCCCATGCGGGAGCCTGAGGTGTCCTGTGCGTTAATATCTAAACTTACCACCAGCCGCTTGCCGTTCTTCCTTGGCGTTGCCGTTTTGTGCCAGTACAAGAATAATTGTTCGCAGGCTGTTTTTTCAGATTTGCGCCGTATGGGCGGGCATTAGTTTGGGCGCAGTGTGGACGCACGCCACATAAGCCCAAAGGGGGCGCAAAAGGGCTTAAATTTGGAAAATGGTATGCCCGTTAAACGCAAACAAGGGGAAAAATGTTATTTTGTTCCCCGCGCATTAAAATCCCCACTTACCAACAGTTGTTCGCCGTCGCTGTTCTTCCTTGGCGTTTCCGTTTTGTGCTAGTACAAGAGTTAGTGTTCGCAGGCTGTTTTTTCAGATTTGCACCGTATGGGCGGGCCTTAGTTTGGGCGCAGTGTGGCTGAACGCCACATAAGCCCAAAGGGACCGACCAGACGGCCAAATGTGGAAAAATGTGGCCCATCAAACGCAAACAAGGGGAAAAATGTTATTTTTCCCCTTGTGCGTTAAAATCCCCACTTACCAACAGCCGTGCGCCTTTCTTCCTTAGCGTTTCCGTTTTGTGCCAGTACAAGAATAATTGTTCATAGCATGATTTTTCAAATTTAAGATGATTTTGCGCCGCTAGTTTAGGCGCGGTGTAGCGCTAGCTACATAAGCCTAAAGGCGGGGCAAAAGGGCTTAAATTTGGAAAATGGTATGCCCGTTAAATGCGAACGGGGAACAAAATGTTATTTTGTTCCCCGCGCATTAAAATCCTAGCATACCAACAGTTGTTATCTACAAATACAGCTCTACGGTGTCTAACAGTTTATCCCCCTGGTCATACACCTTCACCGTCATCTTCCTATCCACAATCTTCCCCTGTGCATAGTGGTACGCCGCCACATAGCGGGCGGTGGAAGCATCACTGGAGGCCCGTTTCTGCGGTTGCGCACCGCCGCCGCCCAACGTCATATACACCACCCCGCGTTGGTTCGGCTCCCCGCGCCACATGGGGAAAGTGCGCTCATAATCGGCCGCGTTGCCTTGCAACACCAAATTTACTTTATAATCTTCAAACAATTTGGAAAGTTTGGCGAACGCCTCGTTATTGGCGGGCGTGACCCCTGTGGAATAAAGCGGCGCATTAATTACCACAATTTTCCATTTGCCTTCCACATTGGTTGTTAAACTGGTTTTAAGCCACTTGATTTGCGCGGAATTTTCTTCCAAGCTGGGGGCCCACACGGCACCATAAGTTGTATTGGCGTCCAAAAAAATAAACCGCGCATTGGCCGTATCAAACGAATAGTATTTGGGGGTTCCCTGCCCCCAACTCATATTGTGGAATTGCGTATAATTTGCCCGCAAAAACGGTTTACTGCTTTTTTCCGCCCGGTTGGGGCCGTACTCGTTGGGGCCCAACGCCACCAAAAGCGGGTTGCGGGCCAAAACATCCTTAAACGGGGTGAAAAATTCGCGGTCGGCATCACTATCCAACCCGCTATGGGTCAGGTTGCCGGTATGGATTAAAAAATCCGCCGTGCGCGCTTTCATGCGGGCCGCCAACTGCATACGCGCCTGCTCGGCCGGGTCCGGCACCGGCAGACCGTCCGGCCCGGCGGCGGGTTCAGCAGCGCCCGTGTTGCCAATGGCTAAAAATTGCACCTCTTTGCGCTCCGGGGAGAACAGCGTTTTGAAACTGCCCTCTACCGGGTTTTGCACACCGTCTTGGGCGGAGTTTTCCACATACAAGCGGTAGCAATACTCCTGGTTGGGCACTAACCCATACAAAACGGCTTTGTGGCGCG
Organism: uncultured Elusimicrobiales bacterium; assembly: GCA_934662565.1. Taxonomy (GTDB): domain Bacteria; phylum Elusimicrobiota; class Elusimicrobia; order Elusimicrobiales; family Elusimicrobiaceae; genus Avelusimicrobium. Next base: position 103,802 of record CAKUKI010000003.1, on the reverse strand, counting down.
TACCGGCCGGAGTAATCGTCATCAGCTGATTACAGCGCGGGGCGGGGCCGTATTCCAACCACGCGGGGGTGGAGTCACTGGTCTGCCAATGCAAAATCAAGGTCGTTTGGGTAGGGTCTTCCAAATAAGGCCCGCGGATAATTTGCGCCGCACCGCTTGGCAAAGCGGCCGACACCAATAAAATAAAAGGTAAAAAAAGTTTCTTCATACTTTTTATTTTACTAAAATATGCTCCCCAATACCGCATACCCGCCACGCATCTTAAATAATCCGCGCCAGAAGGGCTTAAATTTTGGTAAATTAATAGTATGAGAAAATTATTTTTTACTATTTTTGCTTTAGGTTTGCTGGCTCCGGCTTTGCAGGCCGATACTGTGGATGCGAAAGCGTCTTATTTGTGGTCTAACCGCATTAATCAGGGGATAGCCTCTTTTACTGTTAAGCCGTCTATGCTTACGGAAATAGGCATTTCCGGCCGTTATGTAAAAGACCGCAACGACTACGCCTACGGGCGGTTTAAGGACCCGATTTACTCCGTCTACCTGCCCATGCGGCTGGAGCTGGAACTTTTAGACGTAGAATTAACCCCCTTTTATTATTTTGAAAACGACTCCGCCGAGAACGCCGACTATCAAAAAGCTTCCGGCTATGGGGCCACTTTCGCCCTGACGGTCCTGATGGAAGACGACCAAGTAAACGATATTTACACCCATGCCCGCGTAGGGGCGGCCTATGCCAAACAGGACGGCACATTGTTCAAAAATAATAACGCAGGCGAAAACACCTCGTACGCGCAAGCGGCCTACTTTTTACATTTAAGACATAGTTTCTTTCAGGCCTACCGCTTTGACGTAATGGGCGCAGCATTCCAATATCCGGACGGCATTACAGATGTCAATGCGTTCCGCGGGGTGATGAACCAGCAGGATTTAGTATCCTTGCAAACCTTGGATGTGACGCGCGACTTGCGCAAATATTCCGTGGGCGGGCGTTTTACGCGCACTTGGCAGGATACCCCCTCGGCCCTGTACTTTGGTTATTCCTTTACGGAAAATTACACCGCAGACCCGGACCACTCGTTCTTGTTGGGCAACTCCTTTTTAATTGTTAAAAATGTATATGTGGATATGGCCTACAACCATTTAGAAACTTCCGGCCATAAAAATAAACGCGACGTATTTTACGTCAGCGCGAACTTTTCCTTTTAGGGCGGCACGTTATGAATGAACAGGATAAAACTATCAAAGACCCCTCCGGCAAAATTTTGTCGTTGGTGTCACACAAATTAAAAACGCCGCTTTCCATTATTAACGGCTATTCGGAAGCTATTTTATCCCAAGCCGGAAAAGAAAAATTTTCCCCCTTTGCCTCCAAAGCCTTGGAAGAAATCAACAAGCAAGGGCTTAAAATGTCCGAACTGGTGGATAAACTGCTTACCTACAATAAAGTATCCCGCATGAGCGAAAAGGACTTAAAAAAGACGTCTGTTCACTTAAAAGCACTGGCTAAAGAATGCGCCGGCGCGGCAATTGCCAAAGATGACGACTCCGTGGCGGTTTCCTCGGCCGAACCTACCGCCAAACGCGGCACTTATATAGAAATTGACTGCTCCGAAAGTTTAACCATCAATGCCGATAAAGAAATTTTGAAAGCCATGCTGGAAGAAATGCTGGATAATGCCATTAAATTTAATAATAAAATGGAAAAAATTATTAAGGTGCAAGGCGCCAACCACGGCGACAGTATTTCTATTTCCGTGCGGGATTACGGCGCCGGCATCCGCCCGCAAGACGTGCCGCATATTTTTGACCCGTTCTATCAGGTAGATGACTACTTTACCGGCCAAATCAACGGGTGGGGTTTAGGCCTTGCCATGATAAAACGCGGGGCCGAGTTGCACGGTGGAACCGTCAACGTGGTATCGGACCGCGGGCTTGGCTCTATTTTTACCATTACAATACCAATACAATGACCGCACTGGACTACTTACATTACGCCTCCGGCGAATTAGAAACCTTCCGCACCCAACTGGTGGCGGATGGGGCCATGCTTACGGAATTTACCCGCCGTTTGGAGCAAATATGCAGCCAGCTGCACAAAAACACCCCCGTAAGGGATACCACCTTCGCCACAGAATTTAACGGATTTTGCGAGGATTTACGCACCCGCATAGACCAACGCGCAACCGCATGGGCCGCCATCCGTGCCGAAGTAAGAACTTGGGCTCCGGCGGATTATCAGGCCGGATTAGCACTACCGGCCAAAGGGTTTAATAACAAAGCTAAAACCTTTTCCCGCGCGTGCGACGAATTTACAACCGCCTATTACACTTTTTACCGCATTTATAACAGTTATACCGCCCAAAAACTACACGTGTTTCTGCTGACGGCTTGCAATAACGATATCAACAACCTGACCGATAAAATTTTATTTTTGGCGCGGGAAATAACTAAAAACGCAGAGCGTTTTAGGGGGTAGTTATGTTTAGTAAAGAAAAACCTTTTTACTATTATCAAAAAATGGGCACCATTTGCTTAACCATTATTGCCGCCGGCGTAGTGACGGCCATTTTGGTCTATACCAAGGTGGTGCTGATTCCGCTGGTAATTTCCATTTTTCTTTACACAATTTTAATGCAAATGACGCGCCTATTGCACAATAAGCTCTCTTTCCCAAAATGGTTGGCGGTGGCGGTGTCCATTATTGTTTTTTTGGCATTTTTTGCGGCAATTGTTTTATTTACTGTAAACTCCGTGGGTGGATTTTTGAAAGGGGCGGAACTGTATAAAGAAAACCTGTTAGGCACGGCGGCGGATTTAATTTCCCGCGCACAAGCCCACGGGATAGACATAGACAAAACCTCCATTCTTTCCTACTTAAAAGAACTGCCTGTATTTAACTGGCTGAAAAACTTTGGCGGCAAACTATTCTCTTTAATTTCCAACAGCACGCTGATTATGCTGTTTATCATTTTCTTTTTACTGGGCGGCAAAAAAACACCCCCCATTACCAACGAAACGATTCAAGAAATGTTAAACAATGTTTCCGTTTATTTGTCTGTCAAAACAATTACCTCTTTGGCAACGGGCATTATTATTGCCGTTATTTTGCTGGCGTTCAAGGTTAAGCTGGCGCTACTGTTTGCCTTGTTTGCGTTTCTGCTTAATTTTATCCCAAGTGTGGGCTCTATTATTGCGGTATTGCTACCCGTGCCGGTTTTATTTTTACAATTTGGGTTGGGCGGGCATTTATGTTTAATTGTGGGTTTACTGACCGCGACGGAATTTATTATCGGCAATTTAGTGGAACCGCGCTTTTTGGGTGACGGTATGGATTTGCATCCGGCAGTGATTATTGCTTCTTTAATTTTTTGGGGGCTTGTGTGGGGGGTACCGGGGGCGTTCTTATCCGTGCCGATTACGGCTTCCATAAAAATTATTTTAAGCAAAATAAAACATACCCGTCCGGTGGCGGAATTACTGGCCGGAAGACTACCCCATTAAAATTTTCTGCTAGCGAAGAACACAAAAACCCCCGCTTTTTAGCGGGGGTTTTTTACAGGTTAAAAACTTACTGCATTTCTTCGCGCACTTTATTAAACAAATTGCTGGCGGTTGCGCGGGTTAAAAAACTTTCCCATTCTTGCGGGGACATTTCAAAATCGTCCATCACAATATAAGAAATTTCACGCGACGCATCTTTCCCAAGCGGTTTGTTTTCTTTTATGTATTCGCGTTCCAGCTCCACATAACGGCTGGCAACGGCATAATCAATATCATCTTGGGTATAAGTAGACGCAGCGTCCGCAGCCGGTTCGGGTTCTTCTATCGGAATAGTAAACGATTCCGGCGGCATGGAGTTGGTGTCCGTCACCTTGGCGGCGGGGGCAACATTACCGGTAGCGTCCGGCTTATCTCCGGCCGGAGCCAATACTTCCCCGCGGGCGGGCGGCATGGAAGGGTGAATCTGGGGATGTTCGTTGCGGGGAGTATTTACCACACGGCCCGCCAACAAGTTGGAACATGCGCTCGGATTCACAATAAAATAAATACTTAAAATAATAAAAACCAATACGGCGGCTTTACCAAATATTTTTAACACGTTAGAGCCTCCTATGTAGATAGAATACAATATTTTGGGCACTTGGTTAAAATTTTTATCACGGGGCGGGCTCGGCCTTGGGCGCAAGAGAGCGGTTTTCCCCTTGCAAAACACGGATACTTTGCACATATTGGGGATTACTGAAAATTTGTTCCACCGCGGCGGAAAACTCCGGATTTTTCATATATTTTTGAACCACCTGTGCCACTTGCGGATGGTCCTGCATCAGGTCTTGCAATTTAGGCCCGCTTAAATCCGCAAGGCCTTTGGCCTGTCCTTGCGTGGCGGAAGAAAGCTCGCTATTAAATTGTTTCATAACGGAAGATTGCGCATAATCGGCCAAAATGGAACGCACGGTCAGGCTGGCTTGCTCGGCCTCTTGCTGGGGAGATAGTGGCGCTTCCTCTAAAAACACGTCTTGGGTTCCCTCCGGCGCATAGCGGATAGGCGGCGGGGTAAAATCTGCCTGTGGGGCCGCCATAGAAACAGGCACATGCTGAAAAGTGGGCGCCGCTAATTCTTCCTGCTGCTCCCGATACTGCGTAAAAGCACGGTAGCCGTGCAGTGCCCCCATAAGCGCTGTCACGGCTACCATAATTCCAATTAAAAAATAACTGGTTTTAGACATTCTTTTTTATAAAACTTCCAACAATTCCACCGTAAAAACCAACGTGGAGTTTGGCGGAATAGGCCCCAGCGGGCGGTTGCCGTAAGCAGTGTCCGCAGGGCAAACAATTTTGGCCTTGGCACTGGGTTTCATAGCCTGAATGGCTTTCGTCCAGCAAGGCACTACGTCTGTTAAAGCAAAGCTGGCCGCTTCGCCGCGGTCGTAAGAGCTGTCAAACTTAGTTCCGTCAATCAGGGTGCCTTCGTAATTTACTTTTACGGTAGAATCCGCCTTGGGGGCTTTGCCTTTGCCCGCGCGGGAAAGTTTAATCATGGCCCCGTTGTCCAATTTTTTAACACCTTTTTCTTTGGCGAAGTTCTCCATATATTCCTGTTGCATGGCTTGGCGTTTTTGGTCTATCACTTCGGCGTCGTGACGGTATTTTTCAATAATTTGGGGTTTGTAATTTTCCAAATGGGTCTGCGGTTTTTTGTTCAGCAAGCTGTCGCGCATCCCTTGGGATAAGGCTTTATAGTCGTCTTCGTTATCTAAAATTAACTGTTTTTTCAGGTTATCCCCCAACAAAAAACCTAACGAATACAACATTTTGTTGCGCTCGGCAGGGTCCGCTTGTGCGGCGGTATCCGCCGTTTGCGCGCCCAGCAGGCACGGAATTAGCAATAAGGCTATCATCCAATATTTTTTCATTTGTGTTCTCCTATCTTATCTTCAAATATGTCAACATTCTTTGCGAAATTTGTTGGGCGGCTTTTTCCCCCACCCCTTGCATACTGCGCCGCAAGGAATCCGCCGCGCGGGAAGTGCCCGCTCTGTCTTGCACATGAAAGCGCGCGAAAGTGACGCCCAGCGTTTCGTCCACCATACTTACGGAAGCCCCACTGGAACACCATTCCAATCCTTTTACTTTGTCGGATTCGTACCCGTCCACCGTGGTTTCCACCCGCACTACAAGCGGCGCATCCGTAGCGGAGTCATCCGCCACGCCCAGCCCCAACCGGTTCAGCGCGTCTGTAATCAGCGTAGTAAGTACCACATGTTGCGGCCCTTGGGTTTGAATAGCTACTTTTACGGCCCCCATGGCATTTTTAAGTGCGGCTTTATAGGCGTTAAAATCGTCCGCTTTATAGCCCGCTTGGTTGGCATTTATAAAAGCATATAAATCCTGATAAGCGTTGCGCTCTTGCACCAGCGGTTGCATATTCAGCGCCATTTTTAAGGCGGCAAACGGCTCCGGCCCCGCGTTTAGTTTTTGGGTAAATCCGGCCAGTTTGGCGTCCAGCGCATCCATTTTAGGGGTCAGCATTCCTTCCGCCAGTGTTCTGTCCAACACCGCTAAAGCAAAATAATTGACCGGTTTAGCTCCTTTTTCTTTCCATACTTTATCCGTCTTGGCATTGGCTAAAAGGTCCGTTAGAACCGCCAGCTGGGCGGCATCCGGCGCGCCGTTTTGCATGGCAGCACGCATATTGGCCAGCGCCGCCGCTTTGGCGGCGGGCTTATCCGGCCCGCTGCCGGCCACCACATAGTAGCGGGTGTGGTCAAATAAAGAAGTCTGGTAATTGACCGTATTTTTATTCACATGCGCGCAAGCACCAAACAGTACTGCCGCGCTTAATATAAACCATTTTTTCATATCCGTTCCCCTTTATTGGGCCGTGCGGTGTTGCAAAAATACCCGTTGTCCGGCTTTTACCCGCACGGAGCCAAAATCGTGTTCTCCTATTATATTACCATTTCCGTCTTGCAATAGCAGGCGGATTTGGTGGGTTCCCGCCGGCAAAAATAAGCGCGCAAGCCGTACCTGTGCCGGCAGCGTAAACCATTGGCGGGTATCGGCCTTTTCCGTCAATGCGCCGAATATATCCACCACCATACCGGCCAGTTCGCCCAGTGTTTCATCGTCTGAGGCTTGTGCGGCGGCATGGCGCGCCTGCGTAGCCAAAACCTGCTTTACTACCGCCCGCGTAGCCAGCCGGAACCAAATGCTCGGCAGTTGTTCATGCAACCATTTTTTTATGATATCAGAAGTATCTTGCACCAGTTGGGTACTTCCCGCCGCCAGATTATCTACCGTCACTAACGAAGATGCCACCCTATACGGCTGGTCCTCCAACACCGGATACGCCACCGTGACGGAGCGGCCGGAAAGCCCCGCCCGCAGTGCGTTTTCCACTTCCGGACTGACGCTTTCCCCCTCCGAGGGCGCCGCCGACCACGCCAACAGCCAATCCCACCCTACTTGAAAGGTTTGGCTTTTGCGCAAAGGCACAAGGCCGTTATAGTGGAAGACAAGCACTTCGCCCAGTTGGTTGGCTTGGGCCGGCACGGGAAAAGACGGCTTATTCCAACCGTTTTTTTGGTAGGCATTTAGCGCATTGGTGCGGGCAATACGCGCATCACTTAACCGCCCGCCCGATTCAAACACCAAACTGGCAAAGTATTGCACAAAAGCATCATCCGTATAGCCTTTATTTTTAGAACCGCGCAAATAATCCAAATAAAAAACAGCCTTGCGGGCTTCCACCAGTGCACCTTGCAAATTATTTTGCTGTAAAAAATTCATCCCCCTAAAAAAGAAAGCCAGTGCCTGTTCGTACGGGGGCACATAATACGGGGCCGTTAAATCATTAATCAGCAAAGTTCCGGCGGCGCCGCTGATACTTTTGGCATACAAACGGTCCATTTCTTCCTGTGCGGACGCAAGATGTTGGTCACTGGCGGCATACTGTCCGGCATATTGCAAAAGGGCCGCTTTGTCCAAATGGAACAAAGCGGCATCCTTGGCACGGTAAAACTTTTTTTTGTCACTGTCCAGCTTTTCGGCCGCTTGGGCAAACTGGCCCGCAGCCTGTGTTTGGTTAATGGCTTTTTTATAGCGTAAAGAAGGCACGCCGGCACACGCCGAACACAACACCGCCGCACAAACTAAAATAGCCGGTGCCTTCATCTGTACACCGCCTTACCAAGCCACTTTACTGCGTTTGACGTATTTTTTAATCTGTTTTTGTCCGTTCCATACAATTTGGTTGGTTTCCAAATTAATCAGTTTCATATTAACCTGATAAAATACCAACGCTTTTTTGCCGGATTTATCCACCACGGAATTGAGCGTTCCGCTTAACATAAAATCCGCGCCGATTTCTTTACCAAACGCTTTGCGGGTTTCTTCGGAAGCAAATTCGTCCTGTTCCAAGCGTTCCGTACGCACTTCGCCGCGTTCGTTTTTAGAGGCCACAAACTCCACCTTGCCGGAGTTAATCAGCGCGCGCTGGATTTCTTCCACAAACACGTCCGTATTGATGTGTTCCATGCTGTTATTGGAAACCGTCCCCACAATTACCACCGGTTCTTTGCCCAGTTTCAGCAAGGTTTTATTGTACCAGCCGGCGTTCAAACAATCGTTAATCATTTCGGCCGCCACCATTTGCGCGTCCGTATCGTTCCAACCGCCGCCAACGTCTTTTACCAAATTGGTTTCCACCCGTTTAATGCTGGGGGCACAACCAAATACAAACGGCACCACTAGCAAAGCAAATATCCATTTTTTCATTTTTTATCTCCTGTTAAACACCCAGCCGCGCACAAATGTGCGAGCCCGCAATAGACTTTTCTTCATGCGAGCAATCCGCCTGTCCGGTAGTTGCGTCCACCGTAAGCCACTTGGCAATATGTTTATGTTTGGCATAGATTTTACCGTCTTGCTGGTAAAAATCATAAAACTCACATTCCAACTTATTTACCCCGTCTTGAGTCACTTGCGGGCACGTTAACGGTAAACCTAAAGAGGTCCAATCCTCCGCATATTTTCCGTCGTGTTTTGCCGCATAAGCGCTTTGGGCCTGTGCCATATTTCGGGCAGCTTCCAGCGCGTCTTTGGCGCGGGAAATTTCCCGATATTTGGCATATTGGGGCCACCCCAACGCCGCCACAAAACCAAAAAACAGAACTAAACCAAAGACAATCGTGTGTATAGAACCGCGTTGTCCGAGCATGATATTCTCCTTAATTGTAATTTTTTATATTGTAGCAAAAACTTTTATTAATGATACGGCACAATATGCGGGTGAATTTTGCGCACCTTGGTAATATATAAAAATTTACCTTTGCGGGAGGCTTTGGCCAGCATGGGCGACAGTATAATCAGCGTGACCGCCGTAATAATCAGCACCAGTCCGCACGCCACACTGCGCGTGAACGGCTCCTTAAACACGCTCACGCCGATAATCATAGCCGTTAGCGGCTCGCACGCGCCCAACACGGCCGACAGGGTGGACCCGATATTTTTGATAGCATACACCAAAGACAGGTTGGAAATTACCGTCGGCACCAAAGCCAACATCAGCAAATGGAAGTGCGCATTCCACCCGTGTACCGGTTGTATGCCGCCTTTACACAGGGCCGCAAGCCCAAAAAGCACGGCCGAAAACAAAAATACATAAAAGGTTAATTTCCACGCGCACATATTTTGCACGCACGATTTATTCACCCCAATAATATACACCCCGTAGGACAACGCCGACAGCACCCCCAAAACAACGCCGGTGGCCTGTATGCCGCCCGCGGAGCCCGCGCCGGAGAGCAACGCCACCCCCACCAAAGACATCACAATAGCGGCATACACAAATACGGATAGTTTTTCCTTAAAAAACACCGCCATTAACACAGCCACAAATACCGGATATAAAAAGATAATGGTAGTGGCAATACCGCTGGCCAAATAATCATAGGACCAAAACAAAAACAAGGCCGAGCCTATATACAGCAAACTCAAATAACCCAGCGTCCAAAATTCCTTGCCGCAAATACGGAAGGTCTTGCGCGTTAAGGCCACCGCCACGCCCAACAATAGGGCCGACAACGCAAAACGGTAAAACAGAATGGTAGGCAACTGCATACCGCCGCGCATAAGCGGCAGGGTAAAAAGCGGAATAGTGCCAAACGTGGCCGAAGTAAGTATGCCGCATAAAAGTCCGTTCCAATAGTGCATACTTATATTTTAGCTAAATAAAAGCAGGTACAAAAGCCCTGCGCCCGCCCTAAAAAATGCCCTTGCGGCGCGGGGCGATTTATCCTTTCCACAAACCTCCGCGCGCATAAAAAAGGGGCCCCCTTGCGGAAGCCCCGAAATAGCTGCTAAAAAATACGGCTGAGAATTATTCTTCTTCCCGTATGCGTACTTTTTTGGATTTGTAATGCGTATGCAGCAGTTGGTGTGCCACCGGCCCGCCGACTTTATCCAAAATGCGCCCGTACAAAGCCAGCACCCCGCTGTTATCTTGGGATTTATAAGCCAGCTCTGTATCTTCCTGATACAGGCCGTCCGCACGCACTTTGCGCGGGGCCCAGCCGTCAAACTGCGGTTGGCCCGCACCGGCTACACACCCGCCTTGGCAGGACATAACCTCTATAAAATCATAATGGTCTTTGCCCGCTTTGATATCTTCCAACAGTTTACGCGCGTTTTTAAGCCCGCTTACTACCGCCGTGCGGATTTTTACATCCCCGATAGTAATGGTTTTTTCCTTAAACACTTTTGGCTCTCTTAAACTGGTAAACTTTACACTGCGCGCACCGGCCGGGTCCAGTTCGGCCACTGCATAACGCAAAGCGGCCTCCATCACACCGCCGGACGCACCGAAAATCACCCCGGCGCCGGTTTTGGTACCAAAGGGCATATCAAACCATTCGTTTTCCAAATGGGCAAAGTCTATGCCGGCCTCTTTAATCATACGCGCGAGGCCCACCGTAGTGACTACATAGTCCGTATCCGGATTGCCGTCCACATAAAATTCCCCGCGTTTAGCTTCCGATTTTTTGGCCGAACACGGCATAACGGCTACCACAATTAAATCTTCCCGCTTGCCGCCGCGGTCCTCGTAATCTGCCTTGAGGATAGGGCCCATCATTTGCATCGGGGAGCGGGCCGTGGACAAATTGGGGATAAACTCCGGCGCAAATTTTTCCACATAATTTACCCATGCGGGGCAACAGCTGGTAAATTGCGGCAAATTGGTTCCTTTCTTAAAGCGTTCCAAAAATTCGCCGGCTTCTTCCACAATGGTCAAATCGGCCGCGAAGGCGGTGTCGTACACATAGTCAAAGCCCAGCATACGCAAGGCCGCAGCAATTTTGCCGTCCACATTTTGCCCTTGCGGCAGGCCGAATATTTCGCCCAACCCCACGCGCACAGCCGGTGCAATATGCACCGCCACTTTTTTGGCCGGATTATTAATAGCCTTAAAAACGTCTTCAATTTCCGAAGAATTGGGCATCAGCGCGCCGGTGGGGCACACCCGCGCACATTGGCCGCAGGAAACACATTCGTGGCTTTGGCCCAGCTCTTTATTAAAAGCCGTGGCAATTTTGGAGCGGAAACCGCGGAACGCAAAATCAATCGCGCCGATACCTTGGACTTCGTTGCAAATACGCACGCAGTTGCCGCACAAAATACATTTGCTATGGTCACGCACCAAAGCGGGGGAAGTTGCGTCTTTGTGGCTATCCAGCTTTTTAGATTTGAAGCGGATTTCCGTCACGTCCAAATCCTTGGCCAGTTTTTGCAATTTGCAATTATTGGATTTACTGCAAAGGGTGCAATCGTGGTTGCCGGAGGACAACAAAAGCTCCAAATTAATGCGGCGCAATTTGCGGATTTCGTCGCTGTTTACGCGCACTTTCATTCCGTCTTTGGGAGCCACCGTGCAAGAGGCCACAATGCCCATGCCCTCTACTTCCACCAAACACAAGCGGCATGCGCCATAGGCGGCTAACTCCGGATGGTAGCAGAAAGTGACGATATTAAAATGCGCTTTGCGGATAAGCTCCAGCAAGTTTTTCTCCCCTTCAATGGGTACTCTTTTCCCTTCAATGGTCACAAATTGTTCTTTTTCCATACATACGCTCCTGAGTTAGGCGGTGACAACCGCGCCAAATTTGCAAGTGGATTTACAGCCCCCGCACTTGATACATTTTTTGGGGTCAATGTGGTGCGGCTTGCCCACTTCCCCGCTGATGGCGGATACGGGGCACGCCCGCTTGCACATACCGCAACCTTTGCATTTGGCGGGAGAGATTTCAAAACGGGCTAAAGCCTTGCATACTCCGGCCGGACAGCGTTTTTCCACAACGTGTGCCAAGTATTCATCCCTAAAATGCTTGAGGGTAGAAAGCACCGGATTGGGGGCCGTTTTGCCCAGCGCACATAACGAAGATTTTTGTACGGCTTTGGCTAAATCTTCCAAATTTTCCAAGGTTTTTAAGGTGGCCCGTCCTTCTACAATATCGTTGAGCATGGTAAGCATTTGCTCTGTCCCTTCCCGACAAGGCACACACTTGCCGCAAGATTCCCGTTGCGTAAATTCCAAGAAAAAGCGCGCCACATTGACCATGCAGGTTTTATCATTCATAACCACTAACCCGCCGGAACCCACCATAGCACCGGCCGATTTCAAGGAGTCAAAATCCAAGGGTAAATCCAAATGTTCCCGGGTTAAGCACCCACCGGACGGCCCGCCGATTTGCGCGGCCTTAAAGGCGTCTTTATTCACGGTGCCGTCGTCATTCGTGGTGCCGCCGGCTACGTCGTCAATCACTTGGCGCAGGGTGGTGCCCATGGGCACTTCCACCAGCCCCGTATTGGCAATATGCCCCGTGACCGCAAAAGTTTTAGTACCGGGGCTGCCCAAGGTACCTATCTTGCGGAATTCCTCCGCCCCCATTTCCAACACTTTGGCTACGGTAGCCAATGTTTCCACATTGTTAATGACCGTCGGCTTGCCGAACAACCCGCTCTGGCTGGGGAAAGGCGGCTTGATTTTGGGCATACCGCGTTTGCCTTCCACGGACGCAATCAGCGCGGTTTCTTCCCCGCACACAAAAGCGCCGGCGCCTTCCATGACATGAATTACAAAATCTTTGCCGGAACCGAACAAGTTTTTACCCAATATGCCCAATTTTTCCGCCTGTTCTATGGCTTTGCGCACCCGCTGGATAGCCAGCGGATATTCCATACGCACATACACATAGCCTTCGTCCGCCCCAATGGCGCGCGCCGCAATCATCATACCTTCCACTACGGCATGGGGGTTGCCTTCCATCACGCTGCGGTCCATAAAAGCGCCGGGGTCGCCCTCGTCGGCATTACAAATAACATACTTTTTGGGGCCGGCTTCCACGCGGGTTAAATCCCACTTTTTGCCGGTGGGGAATCCCCCGCCGCCGCGCCCGCGCAAGCCGGAGGCAATCACTTCTTTACATACTTCTTCATCCGTCATTTGGGTATAGGCGCGTTTGGCCTGTGCATAACCGCCGTGGGCAATATATTCGTTGATATCTTCCGGATTGATACGCCCGCAATCGTGCAGTAAAAGCCGTTCCTGTTTGGCATAAAACGGGATGTCTTCCACCGTTTTGGCTTTTTGATTGTTGGTGGGATTGTGGTAAAGCAAGCGGTCAATCACTTCCCCTTTTAAGAGGGTTTTTTCCACAATTTCCGCCACGTCCTGCGGTTTTACTTTGGTATAAAAAACATCTCCCACACTGACCAGCGGGCCCATGGCACAAAAGCCGCGGCAGCCGCTCATGCTTAAATAATTTTCGTGGCAATCTTTGGTTATTTGCAAACAAAAGCCAATGTGGCGTTTTTCCATTTCCTGCTGGAACGCCTCATACACTTTTAAGGAGCCGCCCGCAATACAGCCGGTCCCGCCGCAAATTACAACGCGGCCCGTAATTTTTTTATAGGCGCTTTGGTAATCTTTGGCAATTTGTTCTATGGATTTATTGGGCATGGGCGGCCTCCTGCTTTATAATAGCATCTATCAGTTCTACGGCTTTAGCGGGTGTAATTTGCCCGTGTACCACGTCATCAATCACCATCACCGGTGCCAGCCCGCACGCACCTAAACAGGAAACACATTCCAAGGTAAATAGTTGGTCGTCGGTAGTGTCTTGTCCGGCGCGCAGTTTTAGCTTATCTTTTACGGTATTAATTACAAAAGAAGAACCCTTTACATGGCAAGCGGTGCCGTTGCATACTTTAATGATATGCTTGCCTTTGGGCGTAATAGCAAAATGCGCAAAAAAGGTAGCCACCCCAAATACTTTAGCGGGAGAAATTTCCAACTCGTCGGCAATAAAGCGCATAATATCTTCGGGCAGATAGCGGTAGGCATCTTGTACTTTTTGCAAAATGGGAATGAGTTTGGACGCATCATACCCATGGTCTTTTAGAATTTTTGCGGCTGGTGAGAATCTGTCTGTCATACTTTAAGGCTCCTTAATAAGGTAATACATCAAGTACGAACGGATAAATACTTTTTTGCGCAGAGGGCGCAATATTCAGTAGGCCCGAGCGGGCCTATAATTCTCATTATAATTGGTTGTGCCGCCGCTGTCAACTAAATACTAACGGTGCCAGCCTCTTAAATTTTTCCAAGCGTAGTAATTGCGTAAGGCATTTACAAAGGTAAGATAGCCGGACGTGCCAAATAACGCACCGTCCATGGCGTGAGTAGAAAGCATCCCGTCAAATCCTAAAGAAAACAACCGCTTGCCGCGCTTTTCGGACTCCCCAAACGCAGACAATGCCAAAATGGGCATTTTATAGCCTTGCTGGCGCAGCTCGGCCGCCAGATAAAAGCCGCCGCCTTTGGGCATAATCAAATCCGTAATCAGCATATCCACATGGCCGCCGGAGCGCAAAAAGGCCAAAAAGTCTTCCCTGTGTTGAAAACAACGCACTTGTAAATTTTTACCCCACACGGCACTTTTTTGCCATTGGGTAATAATGGATAAAATATTTTCCGAATCGTTCAAAACAACTACTTGTAAATTAGGCGGGAGCTGGGCCGTTATTTCACGCGCGCGACGGCGGTTTACAAAAGGCAACAACCAAGAATACTCCCACACCCGCGGGCTGGAACCGTCTTGGCCATACAAATAAAATTCTTGCTTATTAAATTTGCGGTCTCTGCGCTGCAACGCCGCCGGAAGGGCAATACCGCTCGGTGCGGCAAACGGGTCCAACGCGCCGCGCAGTTCCACTAATTGCCGGCGCGCTACACTTAATGGAGAGTCCTGAAACACCATCGCGCTCCAAGCCAAACTTTCCTCCAAGCGTGACAGGCGGAAATTCAAATCTGCCAGTTCCACCGTGGAAAGTTTATCGTACTGGTATGCCTGATAATACAAGCGGGTTTCTATATGCTTTTTTAGGGAGGCGTATTCGCGCATATTGCGGTAATACTTCAACCGCGCCGCACGCATTTGCACGGGGCTTAAGGTATAAACGGAGGATTTTAATTGCTGAGGGTCTGTGGGGGCAACCGTCTGTTTTAATTTATCACGCCGCGCTTGAAAGGCTTTACGCTGCAGCTCGCGGGTTAGTTGCTCTTTTTGAGAGGAGGCCGCCCCTTTTTGCAACATTTTTTGAGCCGCCGGAACCACCTGCTTGACAGGGGCTTGCGCCCGCGCCGCAGCACTACCCAACCCCACACATAAAACGGAAACGGCAATAGCCAAAAGTGGTTTCATTTTTATTGTTTGTTGCGCCCTAAAAGGCGCGGCCTCTGTAAAATTTATAAAACAATGGAAAGCAAAACAAAGTAAGTTCCCATCAACCATAACCCCGTAGGCACGGCTACACGGGCCCATTCACGGCTTTTAATGCCCAGTTTTTCCGCGGCTACAATGTTGGGCAAATTCCCCTGCACCAACATACTGCCAAACGCGGCCAAACCAATTACCATATACATCAAATCTTTAATACCGATGTCGGGCACAATTTCAATAGCGGCCAAGGTGGCGTTATCAATAATAACCGACACGGCATTGGCCAAAAAAAGCACTTTGCCGCCCAAGTGTGAAATAGTACTTTGGGCCAATGGGCGTAGGCCCGCACTAATTAAGTTCAGCGCGGCCACGAACATATAAATATGCAGAGTGCGTTTGAGCATAGATACATAAGTATCTTTATCTTCCCGAATGTGCATTTGCACCGCGGTACCCGTTTTGCGCACGCAATAACCCGCCGCTATGGAAAGCCCCGCCAACGCAGGCACTATCCACCAAAAGAAATGCCGCGTTAAAAAGAAAAAATCCGCAAAGTGCGGGGCCCCCGTCAGCGCGTTGTTAATGGTCAGGCTGAGCGGCTCTGCCAGCGGGGTAAGCACGGCCCCTAGGCCAATGGCATAACAGGCAAAAACCGTCACCCGCACGGTAGTGGTGCGCTCTAAGCTAACAACTTTTAACACTTCCGCCAACACCAGGGCGGATACCGTCACACTGACCAAACTGGAAGATAACCCCAATACAAATACCAAAATGGCAAAACTGTATTTAGGTTCCACCCGCTTAAAAAAAGCAAACAACACCCTAAATATATAGCGCGAGTAATTGCCAAAAATAACGCTGACCACCAACACCACAAACGCTACATTAACCGGAAAGTTGAGCGTTTCGTACACAAATTTAACGCTCCAACCGCCGCTGATAGTGACGGCCAACGCCCCCACGCCCAGCAAAAAGATTTCCAAGTGGCTTTCCACCCATTTGGACGCAAGCGGCCAAACCAGCAGGTTAATGACCACAATACTTAATAAAATTTTAGTTAAAAGGGATATTTCCATATCTCTATTTTACTAAAAAAGTGCTTACATATTGGGCGCAATTTATATTAGCCCCACGATTTTGTAAAATATATTAAACGGGAATCACACCCGCTTTACAGGAGAAAACCCATGAAAAAATTGTTTGTTGTTTTAGCTGTATTTGCCCTTACACCGGCGGCTTTTGCGGCCGTTTCTTGCAACTGCACCGCGGGAGATGCGGACTGCTATATGAATTGCATTCAGCAGCAATCCGCCGCCTTGCGCAAAGCCACGGCCCAAAAAGTAAACGCGGCCAAAACCGCCACCAACACCACGGATGCCAAAGCCGCGCTGAAAGCCAAAAAAGCCGAGGCCAAACAGGCTCTGGCCGCTAAAAAGGCGGAAGCCAAGAAGGCCGCTCAAGACCAAAAAGCCGCTTTGAAAAACCAAGAAAAACAAGCGGACGCTAAAATTGCCGCCGCCAAACAAAACGCGCAACAACAAGTAGCCACCGCCAAAGCCAGAGTGGAAGAAGCCAAAGCAAAAGCCAAAGCCGCCAAAACGGATAGCGAAAAATCCGCCGCCGAGGCTAAAGTAGCCGAAGCCAAAGCCGCTTTGAAAGCCAAAAAGGCCGAAGCAAAACAAAATGCCAAAAACGCTAAAAAATCTGCCAAAGATGAATTAGCTGCTTGGAAAAATTTGGCCAAATAAAGAACTAACCCAAAAAAACCGCGCCCAAAACGCGCGGTTTTTTATTGGGATTTGCTACAATAAATTATCTTACTTACAGGAGAAATAGAGATGAAAAAAACTATCATTACGCTTTTAGCGTTGTGCCTAGCCTACCCCGCTTTTGCGGCTACCGCCAACACCTGCACTTGCGCCGAGGGGGATGCGCTTTGCAGCAGTGCTTGCGCCCGCGCCAAAGTGACGGCCGCTAAAAAATCCGTAAAGGAAAAAACCGCTGCCGCCAAAAAGGCCGCCCAAGACAAAAAAGCGCAAGTCAAAGCCAATAAAAAGAACAGCTCTGCCTCCGCAGATGCTAAAAAAGCCTTGAAAGAAAAACGCACCGCGGCCGAAGCCAAGCTCAAAAATGCCAAAAAAGATGCTAAAGCCAAACGCGCGGAAGCAAAAGCAAAATCCAAACAAGACCAAGCCGATGCCAAAGCCAAATGGAAAGATGCCAAAAAAGCAGCCAAAGCGGAAGCAAAATCTTGGAAAGAATTAACCAAATAGTTTTTGGTAAAAAACCGGAATATTTTTACATTCCGGTTTTCATTTTCCGCCGAACAGAAAACAACCCCCACGGCAACACCGCCGCGGGGGTTTTTAATGGTTGCTTTATTTTGCAATAGCAAATTATGGCAAAACATACCGGGTAAAGCCACTAAACAACACATTGGTCACGGGATTTGTTCCACCGATACTTTTACAAACACTTTGCGCTACTTTATTATTAGCTTGTGCGTAGCAAAAGCTTCCCCCCGTACAACCGCCAACAGCTATGTAGCGTTCATAACGGACCGCGCCGGAGTTCCAATCACTCCCATTTGTACCAATTACATTACATTGGGAACCGTGGGCATAATTGACAGAATATGTACCGCAACCCACCCATGTATGGTCCTGCACACCACCGTCAAAACTACACCCCTTGGGATATTCTATATCTAATTCATCCAAATCAAAAGCAAAGCGGCCATTCGCCGTATAATAAAGTTCCTGTCCGCGGACGATAGAATCTACCAACGCTATTTGTTGAACCAAACGGCTTTTTTCCACGGCAACCCGATACTGCGGCAAAGCTACCCCCGCCAATATGCCAATAATTAGTACAACCACCAACAATTCAATAAGCGTAAAGCCGCCTAAACGGCTGATATTTGCATTTTTCATAAAAAACCTCATTTTTGATAAATTTTATATATAAATAAAATTTATCAAAAAAAAAAAACAAAACAACCCTATTAAAAAACGGCAGGGAGGAAAGGCCACTTTTGCGCCATATTGCAAGCGATTACGTATTGGAAGACAACAAAATCCGGCCGAAATACAGGGAACCTTTCAATATTTTTGCGGAAGGAAATAAAAAATGCTTAGAAATTAAGGGAAAAATCCCAAAAAGTTCTAAGCATTTAATATGGGGTGAAGGCGCTGGGGAGCCCCTTATATGCTATCCATTTCCAGACGATAAAATACATTTTTGAAAAGGCCATCTATCTACCAATTTTCTCTCTTTCATATCTTTGTTCGTCGAACTTTCATATTATTTTCTTAATGTGGCCTTTTTCCGAGAAGAAGATAGCAAGTTTTATCTATCCTTTCGCCTATTTGTATATTTTTACGCATGTAAGGATAGACACGTAGATATACTGCGGTTTGACCGCGGTTTCCCTTAGGTATTGAGTATCCTTTCGCACACTGACCGTTTTGTTTGGGAGTCAGAACAGTTTCATTCTCTCAATTTTCCCTATTTACAGGCAAAATACAGGGAATTTTGTCGTTTTGAGACTATTAACTAAGGAAAGGAGCCCAACATTGTATAGTGGTGCACTTATTAACACTATCCAAATTCCCTAAGATTATAACAGGGAAATTCATAATAGAAAACATATTACAAGTATAAATTTTAAGGATTTTTAGTTGAAATGAGCGTATAAGCCAAACTTGCCAATGTTATAAAATGGAGAGCAAGATGCCTATCAATTTTTTTAGATAGAGAATGTGCTTGTTCATTTCTCAAAAATTGAATTGCTAAGTAAATATATGCATATCCGCGATGAGAATCATAGCGGGGTGTTCCTTTTAGGGGTTCAGTTCCAAATAGACTTTTGTGGAAATCATCCCTTAAACCATTATCCCCAAAAACCTCTGTTGCCCGCTCTTTTCTTGTAATTGATTTTAATTTCTCTCTTACAAATTTATAGGCCTCTTGTATAGCGCTAAAGTAGTCTTCTGCATCAATGTATGAACTTATATGGCTATATAAGTCTGGATGAATATCAACAGACACAGCGGTATTATCTGTTGAGAAAGATATTTTATGAGGCTGTATAAGAAGGGTTTTCGCAATTTTTTCTAAACTTTCACTAAATTTGATAGAGGATACGCCTGCTAACTCCCTATTTCTAAAACGGGATGCTAACCTTAAAATGAGGATAGCTACTGTTTTGTTGTCCTCAATTTCTAGAAATTTATCAAATCTATTTTGTTTGCTTGTGCCCGAGATTAGATATTTTTTGTTATTAATATCAATTCCTTCTTCTTCAAACAGTTGAATAAAATCTTCTTCCGTAAAGCGGATAATCCAACCATTGTTTTGTAACCGTAGGGCGTTATTTAAATACTGTTTATCGGCAGATGATATGGTACTCATAGTATTCCTTTGTCTCATTAGTACTTTTTGTGAATATTTATATTAATATTATAAAATAATTATTGTTTAGTAGAACTTTACTTAATTCCACGGATGTGAGTTTGTGGAGTTTCATTTGTAATAAGATGTTAGAAGCGAATTTGATCCTATTATTAGAATAGTTATGGAAAAGGAAGTAATAAAAAATATTTTGTCTTTTAGTGGAAAAGAGGCACGGACTTTCTTTTTAAAATCAGAAAGTTATTGTAATTTAGAACTTCCTGAATATATTGATGTGGGAAAAATGGTTCGTAACTTGTTTCACAACATTTTACATGGGCAAATTTCTTTAGATTCTATTAAATCCCCTGGATTCCTACCGGAAACTTTAAGTGATATCAATTATGCACTGTTTACGAATAAAGATGGACACTATGAATGGCGAAAATTTCAACTTATCCACCCTGTTTTCTATCTGACTTTGGTTGATTTAATTACAAAAGAAGAAAATTGGCAGTTTATTAAGCATCGGTTTGCCTTATATCAAAGGAATCCTTCTATCAACGCTATTGGGCTGCCAGTGGAAAATTCGGCTGGAAAAGATAAAGGCGGACAAATTAAAAATTGGTGGGAACATATAGAGCAAGAATCCATAAAATTATCCTTACAATATTCCTATGTGTTACAAACGGATATTACAAATTGTTATCCCTCTATTTACACACATTCATTTGCTTGGGCCTTGCACGGCAAGGAATTTGTAAAAAAATTTATAGAAAAACCTTCTAGGTATCAATTAGGCAATAATATAGATAAATTGTTGCGTTTGATGCAATATGGGCAAACAAATGGCATTCCGCAAGGTAGTGTGTTAATGGATTTTATGGCCGAGTTATTACTTGGCTATATTGACAATCGATTAAGTAATATTCTCAATTGTGCTGAGGTTGGAAAATATCATATTTTACGATATAGAGATGATTATAAAATTTTTACTAACAATCCTTTGTCAGGTGAAAAAATCTTAGTTCTGCTTAATGAATTATTAACTGAGTTTGGATTTAAATTAAATGCCAAGAAAACAATTTGTTCAGACTGCATTATTTCCTCGTCAATAAAAGAGGATAAGTTGGCTTGGTTATCCTACAATAAAGATTTTCAATCGTATCAGGGAGAACTGTTAAATTTATATGTTTTCTCTAAACGATATCCTAACTCAGGCCGCTTAATTTCTGCGCTTGAACATATATATAATGATTTAGATATGCAACAAGAAACAAAAAAATATATGCAAGATCCTATAGTAGTTTTAGCGATATTGGTAGATATGATGATATCTAATCCTCGAATTTATCCTATTTGTAGTGCTGTAATTAGCAAAATTATTTTTCAATACATTCCTGATAATGCCAAAGAATGTATTGTGTCTAAAATATACAATAAATTTCAATATGTGATTAATAATGCGTATTTGGAATTATGGTTCCAACGTATTGCCATTCCTTTAGGGTTAGATCATATTTACAAATACAAGCATAAGATATGCCAATTAATTCAGGGAAAAGGAGGAATACTGTGGAATAATAGTTGGGTCAAAGAGAAATATGTAGATTCCCTTTCTAAAAATTCTTGGCTTCTTTTGGATAAGAAAAACGAAGTATCACCAGTAATCAATCCCCTTGAATTTAAAGTGTTTTTTAACTACGATTTTAGATAATTACCATGGAAGAATTTATAAATGATTAAAATAATATGGAAAATATATGCTTGATATTTTGTTCCGTTAGTTTTTGATGTAAGTTTACAGTAGCAAGGCTGATGTGTCAATTTCCCGTTTCCAAAATAGTGGTTCTAGGGCAATATTCTCCTGCCATAGGATGACACAAAATGATGTTTCTTCTGTGGGAGAAACGGTTATAGGCCGGCATTTGGTAAATGCCGGCTTCGGAAAGTGTGTCTTGGGGCAAAGAAGACGTTTATACTTGGTATCAATGATTGTATCTTCTCGGAACAAAATATCGAGACATATGGTATAACTAGTACCGGGAAGGCCCCAATATCTTTGATAATTTGGCGCGTATGTTGGATTTTTACTTGGCCGGGAAATGTTTTAGATAAAGTTAGGGGCACAAACGCCTCAAACAGTTTGTTCATATCAAATAAAATTGCCCAGCTGGTAAATGTGTGGTTATGCAGGCTGACTGTGTGTGCTATGTTACAAAAACATCTTAATATTGATTTTGGTGTTGAATCCTTTGCAGAAATATTGCAAGAAATTTTATATATGTACATAAAAGCCCCGCGCGTTTGCGGGGCCTTTTTTGCGTAAAAAAACGGTTTAGAAGGGGTTTTTATCCGTAAACGACCCGTCCAGCATTTGCCATACTTGCTTGCCGTTGATTACATACATATTTGGGACCCCATTCTTGCGGTTTTCTTCTTGTGCCTTGCGTACAGCACGGCTCGCGATACGGGTTAATTTAGCTGTTAAATCTGTCATAAATTTCTCTTAAATACAGTATAAAGGTTTTCTGCTAAGATTTCAACTTGCTGCCCTTTATCTTGCTTGCCAACCAGCACAATATCATATCTCCCGTTATAATACAGTACCCAGTGATTGATGAAATCTTTATAGAGGTTCCAAAAGTTGTGTTTACTCCATCCGGAGCCGTTTCGGATTAAGGGATACAGCCATACTAAAAAACTATTTCTTTTTCTTTTGGGACAGTTTTTTTTGGACTTTCCCCAAGTTTTCCAAAAAATCTTTTTCTACAGCAGATAATTGTGTTTTCGTGCGTTCTTTATACTTGGCATACTCTGCTAATGCTTTATTATCTGCTTCCAACTTACTTATTTTGCCAGGATGCTGTAATAATTCACTGCCAGACATTTTGATAAAATCATCCAGTTTCGCTATCCAGTCCTTCATATACATGTGGTGATGTCGTAAGGCTTGTAACTCAGCAAACTCTAAATAAGCAGTTGTGATACGATTTAAAATATTTAACTCGTCAGCTGTTAGATAATTTTTAGCCACTAACACTTCGTCTTTGCGTGGTTTTCCACCTTGAAAGGATGTCAGACCCATAAAATCTTTTTCGGAATCAGCACGCAGATATTCAATCTCGGCAGCAGTATGCCCGTGAGCTGCAAAATGCATTTTATTTTGAACTACGCGGAAAAATTCTTGAGTCAACGTAGAGTGTGGGTCATAATCTACGCTAGTAGCATAAATATCTAAGATTTGGCGGTAAAAAACCTTTTCTGATGCGCGGATATCACGGATACGGGCCAAAAGTTCTTGCCAATATTTTCCACCGCCCATATTTTTTAGGAAATCATCGTTTAATGTGAATCCTTTAACAAGATATTCTCTCAATACTTGGGTAGCCCATATACGAAATTGTGTGCCTCGCCCAGTCCGCACCCTATAACCTACGGCTAAGATTACATCCAAATTGTAATAAGTAACTTCGCGCTCGATTTGTCTAGCGCCCTCTTTTTGAACTGTTCGGAATTTCCGAACAGTTGCCGTTTCATCCAACTCCCCTTCTTCAAAAATATGCTTAATATGCTCACTAATATTAGCTTTGCTTGACTGAAATAACTCTACTAGTTGAGCTTGGGTAAGCCATACAGTCTCATCGGCCAAGGTAACTTCTATCTTGGTTTTTCCATCTTCGGTTTGATAAATGATAATGTCGGTGTCTTTGGGCATGGTTAAATCTCAAAAAATCTTTTTATTTATATTACCATAATTGGGGATGTCATTGACATAGATTAAAATATGGCCACCTGGAGTACGGGCAAAATTTTTATTTTCTAAGCGTTAGTATTTCTGGGTTCTTGCTCCGTTTTTTTGCCATAAGACCAGAAATTTTGTTAAAAAATATGTTTTTTAGAGCCTAATTTTTAAGTGCTTGCATAAAAGGCCTTAGAGCGCGAATTTTTTTAACAGTTTTTAGTCGTAAAAATGTAAAAATCCTTATTTTTTCAATGCTATTTATTATAATAAATAAATAGCAATCATTTGACTTATCTGCTAATTTTGTGCTAACATACCTACTTAATTGAGCACGTAAAACTGCTCCACAGGGGCTGTTAATGGCGAAACAGGAGGAGTCAATTTCTTGGACCCTACTAGCACCCCCAGCATAGGGGTAGAATACTCTGCTAGGCTAACCCCAGCCTGAACGGGGACTCCGCCCTGATGTACAAACCAAGGACAACTGGTATAAAAACCTGAAGCAAACCGCTTCAAATTCAAATTAATGAGGTATGATAATGCAAAACAAACCGAGCGACCTTGCGGTCGTCTATATACCCTTGGATACTTTGGCGGAATATCCCAATAATCCCCGTCAACACGATTCCAAGCAAATTATCAAAATCCAACGCTCTATTGAATCGTTTGGGTTCATTAATCCTATTTTAGTGGATGAAAAAGGGCAAATAATCGCTGGGCACGCCCGATTAAAGGCGGCACAACTGGCCCATATGGAAAAAGTGCCAGTTATACGCTTGGGCCATTTGTCCGAAGCGCAAAAGCGTGCCTATCGTATTGCAGATAACAAACTAGCCGAATTGGGCACGTGGAGCATAGAACTATTGCAAATGGAGTTTAAAGCTTTAGATGAATTAAAGTTAGATATGCCTCTTACCATTACGGGATATGATATGGGAGATATTGACCTTATTTTAGAGGGAAAAGAAACCAAAATAGACCCAAAAGCAAATAATATCCCCTTCATCCCAGATAATGAACTTGTCAGCCAAGAGGGCGATATTTGGCAACTAGACAAACACCGGCTGATTTGCGGAAATTCCCTTAAAAAGGAAACATTAACTGCCTTAATGGAAGATAAAAAAGCCGATATGGTATTTACGGACCCACCATATAACGTGAAAATAAATGGACACGTTTGCGGGGCAGGAAATGTGCAACATCAAGAATTTAAATTTGCCTCTGGAGAAATGAGCTCTGAGGAGTTTACTCAGTTTTTGCAATCCGCTTTTGAGCGACTCTGTGAGTGTAGTAAAGACGGCTCTTTGCACTATATTTGTATGGACTGGCGTCATATTAAAGAAATTATAGTGGCTGCTGGGGTATATGAGCAGTTTAAAAATTTATGCGTATGGCGGAAAGATAACGCCGGTATGGGTAGTTTTTATCGTTCTCAGCACGAACTTATCTTTATGTTCAAACACGGCAAGGAGCCACATATTAACAATGTGGAACTAGGGGTACACGGTAGATACCGTACCAATGTGTGGTGCTATCCCAGTGTAAATACACCTAGTGAGGAAAATGCCGAAAAGCGGGCTATGCACCCTACTGTAAAACCAGTGGAAATGATAAAAGATGCCATATTGGACGCCTCTAACCGGGGCGGAATAATACTAGACACCTTTTTGGGTTCTGGCAGTACCTTAATTGCCGCAGAAAAATCTGGGCGTATCTGTTATGGGGCCGAGTTGGAGCCACGATATATAGATACGGCCATTAGGCGCTATGAAAGCCTAGGAAAGGGACATAGTGCCATACACCTATCCACAGGGAAGACTTATCAAGAATTACTTTTAGAGAAGAAAAGAGGAGGAAATGAAAATGGAAAATAATAATACAGTGAGCAATTCTTATGAAGTCGGGTACGGAAAACCGCCCAAACATACTCAATTTAAACCGGGATACAGCGGCAATAAAAAGGGCCGTCCTAAGGGAAGCGCAAACCTATTTACCGCAGTTGAAAAACTGCAAAATGAGCGTGTGCGCATCGTCCGCAATGGGAAACAAAAAAGTATTTCAGTGGCAGAAGCCATCCTTCGTAAAGCAGGAATGGATGCGCTCAATGGTAATGCAAAAGCACAAAAAATAATGCTGGACTATTTTGAAAAAAATGAGAGACGGAAGGAAGAACTCGCACAGCGGGTAGAGGCATTGCGAGAAGATGATAGAACTTTATTAGCAGAAACCATTAAGGAGTACATGGAAGGGAATGTCAATAATACAACAAAATGAAGAAACGCAACGCTTTGATGCTCTCTTGCGGCACGACTTTAAGATGTTTGTAAGAAAAGTATTTGCCGAAGTTAGCCCGCAGACGAAATACTTAGATAATTGGCATATAGATGTGATTTGTGGGGAATTAGAGAAAATGCTGTATGGGGAAAATACCCGCTTAATCATTAATATCCCGCCCCGGTATATGAAATCCATTATTTGCTCGGTGGCGCTTCCTGCCTATATATTGGGGAAATTCCCCAAGGAAACGGTTGTATGCGTAAGTTATGCTGATGAACTGGCCAAAAAACTGGCGGCCGACTGCCGGCGCATTTTGGAAACGCCTTGGTATAAGCGGGCGTTCCCAGGAACTCGTTTAGCACTCAATCGCCGCGAACTGATGGATTTTGAAACCACACAGGGCGGTGGGCGCTATTCTACAACGGTGGGTGGCACCCTAACAGGGCGGGGTGGTAATTGGCTGATTATTGATGACCCGATTAAACCAGCGGATGCCAATTCAGACTTACTGCGTAATAAAGTAAACGAGTGGTATGGAAATACGCTGTATAGCCGCTTAAATGATAAAAATAAGGGCAAAATCCTACTTATTATGCAGCGCACGCACGAGCAGGACTTAACGGGCTATTTATTGGAGAGCAAAGCCGGGTTTAAGCAGATAGTAATACCTCTTGTTGCGGTACGCGAAGAACATTGGCAATGGAAGAAATATCTTGAGAATAAAGTCATTACGCATCATTATATCCGTAAAGTAGGCGAAGCGTTGCATCCGGTGCGAGAAGGGCTGGATAGGATTGAAGAAACCAAACAATCCTTGGGCGCAATGGCCTTTGCGTGCCAATGCCAACAGGATCCTTTGGCCCAAGGGGGAAATATCATCCATTGGGACTGGTTCCCACGATATAACGTAAAGGAAATAATCCACAAGCATTGGTTGGGGCAAATAGAACTTTGGCAGTTGGTGTTTAGTTGGGATATTGCCACAAAAACGGGAGCGACAAATGATTATAGTGTATGCGTTTGTGCAATGCGTTCCCATAATAAGTATTACATATTAGATATCAAGCGTTGGAGACTGGAACTGCCAGATTTGGTAAAAGCAGCCAAAGAATATATGACCCAGCAGAAGGAACGCTTGGGCAAACTAATAATGTACCCTGGTAAAATGCTAGAAACTAGGGTGCTAGTAGAAGATGTTGGGTGTGGAATCGGCTTCCAGCAGGCCCTTAAACCATTGGGGTATAAGGTAGATTTTATACACCCCACGGAGGACAAAAAGACGCGTTGCCTAAATATTACACCCCTCTTAGAGCAGGGCGGTTGCCTATTGCCGGATACCGAGGAACAGTGGTTTGATAATTTTAGGCACGAAGTTTTAGGCTTCCCCAATACAAAGCACGATGACCAAGTAGATGCTTTGACACAACTTCTTAATTTTAAGGCCAAAAAACGCTTTGATTTTATTTAGTTGTCTCTTCATAGAATTCCCCGGGCAAAAGCCCGGGATACTTGACTTGGCCCGCATTAGTAATGCGTACTATAAGGGCGGAGCCAGACAGGGACTCCGCTCAAAATCAAAAAGAGCAAAAGTTATGGATAAATTAACAATACTAACCAATCATTTACAATTATTAGCAGAATTGGCAGCGGATTTGCAGGAGCAAATAGCCTCCGCCCAAGACGGTGCAAAAGAAAAATCTTTGAACCAAATAATGGGTAGTCTTTACGGTCTATCCACCACCGCCGAACACATAAAAAACATATACGAAACAATGGTTCTAGTACATAGAAAGTAAAAAAATATTGCCGGGGCAGCAATAAATGTATACAATAAAACAAAGAATGAATGGAGGATTTTTATTATAGATATAAGCCTTAATCTGGCTTATTAAAAATTTATTCTGTTTTTGGAACCGTATGTGGAATACGGTGGACTGCAAAAGTAGTGCAACGAGACTCCAAAAACAGTCGTTTTAGGCACAATGTATCGGAACTGATCCTTCCAATACGCTGTGCCGAGTGCTTTCTGCCATATTAATAATATGGCAGAAGGCCGCGGCTGTTTATATTTGGGCCCAGTCTCGTTGCCCCAAATATGACAGCCGTTTTTTTGTCTCATTTGGGGCTTAATATTGGTTTAATGCTAGACCAATGATTATAGTTATAAGGACGAAAAATGGCCTCAAAATTTATTACAAATAGTGCTGGGCAACAGACTTTAAGAGAAAGATTAGAATACTTGTCTAAAAAATCTATAAAATTAGACTTCCTAGTGGGCTATTTTTTCTTTTCTGGGTTCTATTCAATTTATAACTATATTGCAAAACAAAAAATTCGAATATTAGTTGGAATGGATGTCGAACTGGATCTCAATAATTGCATACGAGAATTCAGTTTAGAAACCAGTTTGCCTTCTCGAATGCCAGCTATAGCGTCTATTCGGGAAAAATATTTTCGAAATATCAAAGATAGTATTAATAACTCTGATTTATTTGATAATCAGGAATTTCAGAAGTCATATAGGCTATTTTTGCACAAATTGGAAGATGGCACGCTAGAGGTAAGAAAAACACGGGACCCCAACCATGCAAAAATGTATTTGTTCTATATTCCACCGGAAAATGGGAGCAGCGGACAAGATGATAGCAAAGTAATTATTGGCTCAAGTAATTTATCCTATCAAGGGCTTAGTGCACGAAATGAAATTAATGTATATTTGCAAGATGCTAATGACTTTAAAGATGCACAAAAGATTTTTGAACAGCTCTGGGAAGATTCTATACCGTTGGTAGGAGAATTTAACAAAGATGAATTTAAGAAGGAAGTCCTATCTAAAACGTGGTTGGAACAAAACCCCGATCCTTTCCTGCTGTACATAAAGGTATTGGATGAATTTTTTAAGTTAAATCAGGATTACATTAAAACTCCTAAAGAACTGACTCGTGACCACATGAATCAGTTCTTCGACGTGTCCTATCAAATTGATGCTATTAGAGAGGGCTTGGCAAAAGTTAAGAAGCACTCCGGATGTATTATTGCAGACGTGGTAGGTTTAGGGAAAAGTATTATTGCATCTACAATTGCTGCCAACCTTGATATACCTACAATAATTATTACACCTCCACACCTGGAAGAACAATGGAAGGCCTATGGAATTGATTTCGGATTGAGAGGTTGCTGTACATATACCCCTGGCAAATTAGAGCAAGCTGTAAAAGACCACGAAGGAGAGAACAATCTATTGATTATTATCGATGAGGCCCATCGTTATAGAAATGAAAACACGGAAGCATATGGGTTCTTACACAGACTCTGCGCCGGAAATAAAGTGCTTTTATTGTCAGCTACCCCATTTAACAATAGACCAGAAGATATTTTTTCCTTAATAAAGCTGTTCCAGATCCCTGCACACTCTACTATTCAAACTGTAAGTGACTTGGGAAATCAGATGGCAGCTTTAGTCAGTGACTATAAAAAACTAAAGAAGAGTCATCGTGCCAAAACAACAAATGAGTCAGAGTTTGATGCTGAATCCAGAAGACTTGCAGCCAAGATAAGGGACATTTTAGATCCGGTTGTCATTCGTAGAACTAGAGTGGATTTGGAAAACCTTACTTGTTATAAAGAAGATTTAGCAAAGCAAAATATTCACTTCTCGAACGTTAAACCACCAAAATCCCAGGTTTATAACTTGGGGGAATTGTCCGACTTATACAAAAGAACGTTACAGCGGCTAGTTGGTGATGCCGGTTTTATTGGAGCCCGCTACAAACCATTAACTTATCTTGAAGGCGAACCCACAGATATTAAAAAATACTTCGATGGAAGAGATTTCCAGCAAGGCCAACGCAACATGGCCAAATTCATGCAACAATTATTGGTCCGGCGTTTCGAAAGCTCTAAAGAGGCCTTTTTGAAGACTTTGCATAGCGTGTTAAATTCCATGGAATTCTTAAAGGAATGGTACGAAAAGGGCCATCAGATTCCTCTCGGCAAGAAAGGCAATTTGCCCGACATTGATGATTTGGAAGATATCATTGAAGAAAACTCCCTGTTCGAAGAAGATGAATTCCTAAAGTCCATGTTGTCTAAAGACATAGATAAAGGGCTAATGCTTGTTCCTACTAAATATTTGAGTAAATCCTTCTTGAAAGAGCTAAATAAGGACATGGAACTTTTATCCGACATTATAAAAGAGTGGGACAAAGTTAAAAGTGATCCGAAATTCGACATGATTTTAAACCAAATTAAGGATTCTTTGAAGATGGAACCGAAAAGGAAAATTATCATCTTTACAGAGTTTTCTGATACGGAAACATATTTGTATAGAAAAATGAGAGATGCCGGACTGCGGGTTTTAGCATACGATTCCTCTATGTCCAGTCTTGCTAATCGTGAAATAATAAGAACAAATTTCGACGCAGGATATCCCACGAGATATCAAAAAGATGATTACGATGTCTTGATTGCTACCGATGCAATTTCCGAAGGGTTCAGTTTGCATAGAGCCGGAGCGATATACAACTACGATATTCCGTACAATCCGACTAGAGTCATCCAGAGATTCGGACGTATCAATCGTATCAACAAGAAAGTTTTTGACGAATTGTACATTTATAACTTTTTCCCGACAGCAACTGGAGAAAGAGTGAGTCACACTCACGAAATAAGTACATTCAAAATGAAGCTCTTTCAAGCGATTTTAGGGGCGGACACCCAAATTCTAACGGACAATGAGACATTAGAGGGTTATCTAGGCGCAAAAATACAAGAAGAAGCCAATAAAATGGAAAAGGAATCTTGGGATGTATTCTATAGAAATGAATTAAATAGCATTAAAACCACTGATATAGAGACATACAACAAGGCGATTTCACTTCCTCCACGTTGTAGGATTGGAAGAAAAGGCAATTGGCTTGAAAAAATGGAAAAAGATTCCGATTTATTCACTTTACAGGTATCCAATGGCGTGCTTTTGTTTTCCAAAAAAGGGGACTCATTCCGCTTTACTCTTGCTACCGCTAATGGTGAAACGCATTTATTACCACCTCCGGAGGCTCTGGCTTTATTCAGAGCTGCCAAAGATGAGAAATCAGCACCCGTGTCAGATGTTTTCTATGGCCTTTATCAGAACGCCAAACTAGCTAGTGGCTTGGTCAAACATGCTGCACCCAAAAGCCGTTCTGTACAAGATGCCCTAAGCATAATCAAAATCTTACAGAAACAGATTGATAGTACGTTGGATAAAGAATATTTGGAAGAGTTGAAAAAAGTCATCGAATTAGAAACGATGCCTGCTTTTTATTTGAAGAAAATCAAGGAAATTGGCACAACTAATAAGGACGCCCTTAAAGATTTGTGCTTATTTCTACCCCTAGAGTATCTGGGAACGCTATTAAATAAAGACTCCAAAATTGAAAGCGAGCCAGAAACCATCTTATTATCTGAAGAATTATTAGGAGATTAAATTCATGAAAACATTTAACATCCAAGCGGCCTATAATCGTAATGACTTTAAAAGATTTTTACAAGATTTTCTGACCGAAGATTTTATCCCTAACGAAGAAGAATTGTATTTCAATTTCAAAAATATAGCCAAGGGATATAATCTAGGTGAAGCAGATGACATGGATTTATCGGTTTTTGAATTTATCGTAAACAGCAGTCACGATCCGCGTGTCACTATCACGAAGGAAGTTGTGGCACTGATGAAGAAGTATGATAGTAAATCTAACGCTCTGGTAGCTTTTTACTACCCGAACTCTGACCAATGGCGTTTATCCCTTATTACCACCGATGTAGAAATAAAAAATGGGAAGATTTCGTATCTATATTCCAATCCTCATCGCTATTCTTTCCTTTTAGGAAAAGACTGCAAGAAGCACACTCCAGAAACTATGCTCTTTGCGAAAGGCCCAATAAAACAGCGTTCAGAAAATGGCAAAGAGCTAAATTATACACAAGATTTGATTAGTCGCTTTTCTTTGGAAGTTGTAAATAAAGAATTTTATGCCCAAATTTATCGTTTATTTGAGCAACTTGTATCAACGGACCTAAAGCATCCTAAGGCATCCGATAATAACCAGATTAAAGAACATTTTGCCGTTCGGTTAATTGGCAGATTGATATTCTGTTGGTTCCTAAAGAAGAAAACTCGTAAAGATAACTCTTCTCTTATCCCGGAGGAACTACTCTCTTTAAAGGCGTTGGATGGAACAACCTCATATTATCATGATAAATTGGAGCCATTATTCTTTGAAACATTAAACAAGAAAAGAGATGTCCGAATTGAAAAATGTGCTACAGGGTTATTTAAAGATATTCCCTTTTTGAACGGTGGCTTGTTTGAGCCGCATGATGATGATTGCTATGAGCTTGGAGAATTTGACCAGTCCAGGTATTTTAACACTCTGACTATTCCTAATAAATGGTTTCATGACTTATTTGAGGTTTTTGAAACATATAACTTTACAATTGACGAAAACACGTCCGTAGATATGGACCTATCTGTCGATCCAGAAATTTTAGGGCGCATTTTTGAAAACCTATTAGCAAGTATTAACCCTGAAACGCAACAGTCCGCCCGTAATATGACAGGGTCATTTTACACTCCACGTGAAATAGTGGATTATATGGTCACTACAAGTCTACGAACCTATCTAAAAGACAAAACCGACTTAAATGATCAAATTTTAGATGAATTGTTTGATGTTACAAAAACGCCTGAATTAACGAAACAGCAAAAACTAGATATTTTTAAATCTCTAACTACCTTAAAAGCGTTGGATCCCGCTGTAGGGTCTGGCGCTTTTCCTATGGGCTTATTACAGAAAATCATGTTTATTCTTAATGAGATAGACCCCGATGGGAACATATATGAAGAGATAAACCTGCTCCCAAATACTTCATTACTCCAACGCAACTACGGTAACAAATACAAAATTATTCGTGATTGTATTTTCGGGGTAGATATACAAGAAATGGCTATAGAAATTGCCCGCCTGCGCTTTTTTCTAACACTTATTGTGGATGAAGAAGCTGATAATCCACAACCTTTACCAAACCTTGATTTCAAATTCGCCTGTGCTAATACATTGATTCCATTACCAGAAGCAGAAGATGACTTGTTTTCAAGAGCCAACTTAATTGAATCACTTAAAAATTTGCGAAAAGAATTCTTTTCGACATCGGCAGAGAGAAAGGAACAGATAAAGGCAGAATTTAGACGTATACAAGAATTAATGAGTTTTCAAACATTTAATGCCAAACAAACAGCCCTTTTTAATGGAGAGATTGAGCAATACAAAAAGAACAAATCAGTTCAATTAGAGCTAAATGACTTATTAAGTGACACATATTGGAATCCTTTTATAAATAAATCCACCCCTTGGTTCGATCCAATGTGGATGTTTGGCGTTGAAGACGGATTTGATATAGTTATTGCCAATCCCCCTTATATTGCGTTACAAGCCAACAAAGGGGTACTTGGTAAAATGTATAAGTCCTACAACTTCAAAACATTTAATAGTATGGGCGATATTTATTGTTTGTTCTATGAAAAAGGGATGGATCTGCTAAAACAAGGTGGTATTTTGACTTATATTACAAGCAATAAATGGATGCGAGCTGGATATGGCGAGGAGTTGCGTTTATTCTTGTCTAAATATCAACCCCTGTATTTGATTGATTTAGGCGCAGGAGTATTTGAAAATGCTACTGTGGACACCAATATTTTGGTCATGAAAAAAGGAACCTATACGCGTCCCACCCTAGCCCATGTATTGCATGGGAATAATAAGCAAATCAACATCTCGGGGAAACAATGGTTAGAAAATACTTTTGATAGCAATTCCTGGGTAATTTTGTCTCCAGTTGAGCAGAGTATCAGGGCCAAGATAGAAAAATATGGAACACCGCTCAGAGATTGGGATATTAAGATTAATAGAGGTGTTTTAACAGGCTGCAACGAAGCCTTTATAATTACTACTGCAAAGCGTGAAGAGATTTTAGCCAATTGTAAAACAAAAGATGAGCGCAAAAGAACTGACGAAATTATACGGCCTATTTTGCGCGGGAGAGATATTAAACGGTACAAATACGATTGGAAAGGCTTGTGGCTAATCAATACCCATAATGGAGTAAAGGGAAGATTCCCAAGGATTGACATTAAAGATTACCCTGCGATTAAACAATGGTTAGATAAAGGCGGTGAGGCCTATAATGGGAAAATATATCATGGCTATAAAGACATAGAGAAACGCGCTGACAAGGGAGACACTCCTTACAATCTGCGTAATTGCGCATATTTGGAGGATTTTTCTAAACCGAAAATCGCATGGGCAGATATTAGCACCGAACCATCTTTTGTAGAGGTATCAGAGAAGTTCTTTTTTAACAATACTTGTTATATGTTATCTCCCGCCCCTTTGTATCTGTTAGGAATTCTAAATTCTAAACTGATTAAGTGGTTCTTTCCCAAAATAGCATCTGATTTGGGAGAAGGATCGCGTTATTTTAAACAATTTGTAGAATTATTACCAATTAAAAAACTCACTCAAGGCGAAATTTCGATTCTAGAAAATCTTTTAAGAAAACGCCCTATTGACGACGAACAAGTTAACGCTTTTGTCTACAAGCAATATCAATTAACAGCGGAGGAAATTCTATTTCTAAATCACTTATAGAGTTTGTTAATATAGTTTCTTTCTTCTACGGTCAAATGGTATTTTTTGTATGTATAGTTCATCCAAAAGAATTCACTCTCTTCGTTAATCGAATCTTGTTCTAAAACATTGAAATCCTTTGGCAATGGAATTCGAAGAGGTGCAATGGCCTGAACACTAATTAGAAGGTCTCCAGTCCCGGTTTTAGGAGAATCCTTCAACAGGAAATGTCCTAGCGGAGAATTTAACACGAAAGTTAAAAATTTAACATATTTCCCCATTGCGAAACATGTACTATCTAAAGCAAAAAATGACTTTTCCGTGTAGCAAAATCTGATGATAGAACCAACTCTCTTCCATATAATTTTCGGTTTAGAAAAATCCTCCCTTTACAGAATATAATTAATTTCTTTTTCACTCAATTGATAACATTGGCAAATTAGTAATTCCGCTTTTTCATATTCAGCTTTTTCTGCCAAAACAATCAATTGTTTTTCAATATTTTCTGGTGGATTAAAAATTCTTAGAGGCAATAAGAAGTCTGGGCCTTTTCCACCAGTTGTATTTGCCGCTGAAAGAAAAATTTTAGTAAAAAACTGTGAATTGAAAAATATAGATAAATATTTAGTCTTTTTTCCTGTAATTAAGTATGCTTTATTGTTGATAAACATATCCGAGTTAACATACACGGCGTCCATAGAAGTGGAAATTTCTCGATATAATAGTTTCGGTTGCTTAAAATCCTCCAAATATGCGATGGTATCCTGCGTTTCGAACCACTTGTTGGATGTTTTCTTTCTGGCGCCAGGTTCGCCAGTCTGTTTTAATCTATCAAACCCGAAATCTAGAAGATATTTTTTTATAGCAGGAAGGGTATCTATATCATAATGGCGCGACGGAAATAACCCTATCAACCATAGACCTTTCCAATCGTATTTGTACCGTTTAATATCTCTCCCGCGCAAAATAGGCCGTATAATTTCGTCAGTTCTTTTGCGCTCATCTTTTGTTTTACAATTGGCTAAAATCTCTTCACGCTTTGCAGTAGTAATTATAAAGGCTTCGTTGCAGCCTGTTTTAATACCGTAATTAATTTGAACGTCCCAGTCCTTGAGAGGTGTGCCATATTTTTCAATTTTTGCTTTAATACTCTGTTCAATAGCAGATAAGATAACCCAAGAGTTACTGTCAAAGGTATTTTGGAGCCATTGTTCAGTTGGAATAGTAATTTGCTTATTATTCCCATGCAATACATGTGCTAGGGTGGGACGCGTATAGGTTCCTATAATTTAGATACATCTTATTTTTTAGGAGAAAACAATGATATACGGTTATATTCGTGTAAGTTCAGATAAACAAACTGTCAAAAATCAGGAATTTGAGATTGGGAAATTCGCAAGAGAGCATAAAATCAAGATAGATTTATGGATTGAAGAAACCATTAGCTCGACAAAAGAGTTAAAAAAGCGAAAATTCGGTAAATTGCTTGAGAAATTACAGCCGGGGGATGTCATCATTACAACAGAATTATCTCGGCTAGGACGAAATTTGATGCAAATTATGGGCATTTTAAACCATTGTATGACTAACCAAGTTAAGATCATCACAACAAAGGAACATTATGAATTGGGGGATAATATCAATGCAAAAGTTCTTGCGTTTGCTTTCGGCCTTTCTGCTGAAATAGAAAGAAATCTGATTTCACAGCGCACGAGAGAAGCGCTAGCCCGAGTCAAAGCAGAAGGAAAAAAATTAGGTCGCCCTATTGGGGCAACTTCTCAGCGAACAAAACTCAAAGGTAAAGAAGCAGAAATAGAAAAGTATTTACAACTTAAAATATCAAAAAATAAAATTGCCAGGATGTTAGGAGTTCACCGATTAACATTGGCAGATTTTATGCATAAACATAATTTGACTTCGCTCCCGATAGTAAGCGGTAATAGAGATGGGCAAAAGATAGCCCATTAAACTTAACTATCGGGAGTTTTTATGAAGAAAAAAACTGCGACATTAAATGCTGGAAATAAATTAAGCGACAAGTCTCAACAGGTGGGGAACGGAGACAAAAAGGCGCAAGTAGCGATTACTGCTAAATCGACTGGGAATAACCTACAATCCTCCAAACCCATATCTGGCCCCACAGAATTAGCCAAACTGCGGGAAGTGGCCACACAGATTAATCCACTGGCCCAATTAATTTCTAAAAATAAGCAGCAGACCGAAAAATACAACAATAAGAATCAAAAACTGCGGGATATCCGTATCCCGCTGCCTGGCTCTATATTGGAGAAAAAGTACAAAGGGCATCTTGTTGTGGTCAAAGTGTTGGAACACGGTTTTGAATACAATAATAAATATTTCAAAACCCTTTCCGCCGTGGCGTGTGCCATCACGGGGCAACATTTAAGCGGGTATTATTTCTTTGGCTTATGAGTGACATTATAAAACCGATGAACTGTGCGGTTTATACCCGCAAATCTACCAGTGAGGGATTGGAACAGGATTTCAACTCGCTGGATGCCCAGCGTGAGGCTTGTATGGCATTTATTAAAAGCCAGCGTGGGGAAGGCTGGCAGGCGCTAGAAACCTCTTATGATGACGGTGGCTATACCGGGGCGAATACCGATCGCCCCGGTTTGCAGCGCTTGATAGAGGACATCAAACTGGGTAAGGTAAATTGCGTGGTCGTGTACAAGGTGGATAGATTATCACGCTCTTTGCTCGATTTCTCCCAGTTACTAGAATTTTTTGATAAGCGTGAGGTGTCGTTTGTATCTGTCACGCAGAATTTTAATACCAAAACCTCTATGGGACGGCTAACGCTTAATATCTTGTTATCGTTTGCTCAATTTGAGCGCGAAATTATTAGCGAACGCACGCGGGATAAAATGGCGGCCTCCCGTATGAAAGGAAAGTTTTTAGGTGGAGGAATCCCCTTTGGATACCAGTTAGATGAAAAAGCCCATAAGTTGGTACCACACCCAGAAACCGCCGAAGAAGTACGATTCATTTTTAATAGCGTACTGGAAGAAAAAAGTGTTGTCCCGGTACTTGCGCAACTAGAAAAGCGGGGAATTGTTCTTCGGGAGCGGAAATGCAAAAATGGGCGGGTTTTACCGGCACGCCCTATTTCGCGTGCGCAACTTTATCATATTATTCATAATCCTCTGTATATTGGGAAGGTTCTTTACAAAAAGAAAATTTATGATGGTGAACACGATGGAATTGTGTCCATAGAAACCTTTGAGGCGGTGCAAGAACTGTTAAATAATGGACGAAAAATGTATGAAACGGTAAGGAAAGCAACGCCTGGCATTTTGCGTGGTTTATTGTTTTGCGAAGTCTGTGGCAGTCCAATGGTTCCTATTTATGGGAAAAAGAAAAATACGAAACATTTTTATTACATTTGTCGGAAGTGCCGAGAAGAGGGTTATAAGTCCTGTCCCACACGGACGGTACGACAACGAGAGTTCCATTTGGCGCTTATTGCAGAATTGGATAAAAATGGGGTTCTCAGTCGGGCCCTATTTGAGCAATTATCCGAATACGAGCAAGAAGAAACCCTTAAATCTATTATCTGCCGTATTGGGTACGAATACCAAGAAAGCAAAATTAAGGTTGTATTGCGCAGTGGAACCGAATTTTCGTTCTGTGCCAATGTGAAGCCACACTCCGGCCCTTGGAAACGGTCCGAATTGGCGGCCCGAAAAGAGGCCAAACAACCCAAGGTGGATAAAGCCTTGTACAAGCAGACCTTGGCGCTACAAATCCGCGAATATATGCGCCTAAACGGCCTTAGCCAAGCCGCGTGCGCGCGGGCTTTGGGGCTTACGGCAGCCCGGGTTAGCCAACTCTTAAAGGAAAATTAAGTTTTTAGTGTTAAATTTTGCAAAATAGATAGAAAGATAGCAAAAAAGTAGTTGAAAGGGCGAAAAGACGGGATAAGGAAAATCTATCTATTTGATATCGCAGGGGAATTTGGCCTTTTTTACCGACGACGAAAGAGGGGAAAGCCCTAAATTAGGCATTAAAAAATCCCGCCAAAAGTTAAGAGGTACGACTTATTGCTTTATCTATTACATAAGGAGGATTTTCCTTTAATGTCATTTGGAAATTTTGAATTAAAACTTTGTAGAGAAATTCTCCTAATTGCAACATTGTTTGTTATAATAGGCAAAGAAATAATACCTAATGTAGAAAAGGATCTCATTGAAATGTACAATTATAAGCATTATGAAGAGGAAGCTCGTGTGACAAAAGCACAATTAATGCGGGAAAAGAAAATTAATGAAGCTAATAATATTACTATTCCCGTAACAGTATTACCTGATCAATTGTCTTTTGTCATGGAGAAAGACCTTGAAGATGATACTGTGATTTTGCGATATATGGATTATGATAAATTTCAATATTTAGTACAAAAAGCAGTTCTATATATGCCAGCTCCTATTTATTTCTTGCAAGACACAAGTGAAGGTTATTTAATCCCAGAAGTGGGGAAATATTATGATTCCATTTGTGAACACACATATGAAGCCTATATTCCACGCTTAAAAGAAAGTGGAGGGTTCATAGAAGGGTTTCCTTTATCTTGGGAAAAAAGTATTGATTTGCCAAAAATGAAAGCCAGATGGCGCCAAATTTACAAACATAATATCAAACGATTTTTTATATCGTGTTGGACTGAACGGAATGTTGACCAAGATAATATGTGGCGTGCTTACATACCTGATAGCAAGAAAAGAGAGAGAAGTGTTGCTATCAAAACAACTATTGGAAAATTAAAAATTGCGCTTCAATATTGTACTGGAATGTTTAGTATTCGTAGAATTAAATATGTAGATTTAGATACGGTTAAACTAAATTCTGTTGCTGAAGTCGCGCAAGGGTTATGGGCCACAGGTAGGTATATGCTCGGTTTAAAAGATTTATGCTATGAAGATGATCACGAGATCCGCGTAATGACTGATAATATGATGTCAAATACGACACAGTGGTATAGAGACGGGGTAATGACTCTGTTGGGAATCAAAGATTTTGATTATGATGCAGTTCCCGATAAACAAGCTTTCGAAGCCCCATTGGATTTGCGGGAATTTTTTGAAGAAATTATTGTTTCTCCAACTTCACGGGAAGGCTTTATTCAAGAAATTCAAACTCTTTTAAGTGCGAACGATGTACAAAATGTAAAAATAATAAAATCTAGGGTGAATAAGAGGAGATCTCTTTTGTAGTATGGTAATTATTGCTAGTATTTTAAATCTTACTATAATATGAGACAATGACTATTCTCCAATATTGTCAGGATATAGTTATTTGTACTAATGAAGATGAGCTGGACTTTATCTAGCTTTTAAGCCAACATAATTTCGGCCCTCGGAAACGGTCGGAATTGGTGGCCCGAAAATAGGTAGGAGTGTTAATGTTTGTAACCAAGCCCTTGATCGAGGGCAAGTTCAAGTGAATCAAATTTTTAATGCAAACTAAATAAATCTAAAGTCTGAGGGACGTCGTCTATAGGAATGAGTTTATAAAAGATTATTTTTGGTTTCTTTTCGGTAATATTACCGAATTCATCTTCTCGGTTTACAACGCCATAAATTTTGCATTTTCTAAATATGCAATCTTTATATTGTTTAATATCACCTTTTTCTGGAATACAAGTTAGAATTTTTTCTTTATATTTAATGCCCAGCTTATTTGTAGAAGAATTTCCACGAGTTACTTCTCCAACGAGTTCGACACTTTCTGCGTGGATCAATTCTGGTAGGATATCTTCTTCATCTTCAGTACTGGCAAATATATATTTTTCCGTAAGAGAAATGGTTTCTTTTTGTAGGTTGTTGTCCTCATCAACATATCCAAGTTCTAATTCCCTTTCTGCGGCAATGGGACTTGCCATCTTTTCTAGTAAACTGGGTGGAGTTTGTAAATACATATCAAGCATCTCTTTGTGGACAAGAAGTTCTTTCCCGGCATCATTATATATTGTAATAAAAGCATTTCCTAAAGAACTTCTCATTTTGAAATTTTTGTTATTGAAACTTCCTAAATGTTTGGCGATTTTTATTACATTTTTGATGCATTTTAATGAATATGAGAAAATATCTTTTGAAGTAACATCCTTAAAATCATTTTGAGCTATTTGTCCTATTGCTGCCGCAGCATAAACTATTGTTCCCCATTTCAGTAGAGGAACAACAAACTCTAGACATCCCTGTTGAACTTTTACAGGAAGATCAAAGTGCAAGTTTTCATATCTGGGATCTTCCTTCTTTAAATAAAATTTAATGGCATTATGAAATCCACTAAGAGAAGAAATGATATCCTCCGCGCCCATAATCCCCTCTTGGACGGCGTTCCCCTCATATTTTAAATAACCAACGATATTATTTGTATTTTGTAACTGTCCCATAATCTTCTTGTATTCTAGCAATTTTTAAATCAAGTTTTTAAAATTAAATTTCCGTAGTTAAGTTTTGGTCGAAAAGATACTTTTATACTTTTTAGGCCTTTTCTTTTGCCTGTTTAGCCCTAACCCAATCAGTATATGACGAGTTTCTTTTTCCCCTAAACAACAAATCCCCGACGAGAGTCGGGGATAAATGCGCCAAAATACAATTAAAAATTTCCGTCTTAGCTTCGACGGGAAAATTATTGGGGTACTGTCTTCAATGAGTATTATAATTTTTTGATACAGTAGTTTTGTGATAAAATATAAAAACGAATATATTTGTAAGGAAAATTTAATGAATATTTGGGAAACTATTGTAGTAATTTTAAAAGAAATGAGTTCTATGTCTGATTTAGGACTTTTACTTATCGCGATGTATGGTTTGCACTCTTGGCGGAGAGAATATGTATATAAGAGAAGAGTTGAACTTGCGGAAGAGATTTTGATAATGTTTTATAAAATGAAGGAAACTATTTCGTGGATTAGAAGTCCTGTGCTGTTGGATTATGAAGAATCAGAGTTAGAACAACAATTGAAGACAGCTAGTTCAGATAATAAAAAATGTCCCATATATTATTTAGCACCAAAATTAAGAATTCAAAAAGCAAAAGATTTAATTTCTTCCTTCTCTGCGATGAAATATATAGCGATGATAAAATTGGACGCGAAATTGTTGGACAAATTTAATGAGATTAATGAAATTCTGCACCAAATTTCTGTCAATAGTTTATGGCTATTTCGTGACTATCGGTCTGTAAGCTTGGTAGAAGTAAGAAAAGCAGAACAAGTTATTTGGGAGACACCTACTAAAAGGGAAGTTGATGAAATTTCCAGTCAGATAATACGCAATATTGAACAAGTTGAGAAAATTTGTAAAAAATATATTTAGTCTAGACTTTCCGTGCAATGTTCTATAAAACTAACAGTTATTTTTATTTATAAAATCAGGATAAAAAAGCATAGTAAGATAATTCCTTTCTTTTATGAGACATTAAACGGAATTTTTTCTCTAAGTTCCGTAATAGTTCTAAATCGTTTGGAAGCATCTGGATTTTGGCCCTTTTCTAAAAATGCTCTCAAATCTTTATTCTTAATATCTTGGAAATTCTGTTTTCCCGTCAATACAAACATTACAATATGGGTTAAAGCATAAATTTCATGGGCCATATTGTAATTTTTAAAACCACATAACCGAAGAGCCGGGTCATTGCACACTCCTTTAAAATCTGTTTCTGCGGTTGTTAAAGTGCTTTCGGGGTATTTAACTAATCCAAAATCCGATATTTTTACGACATTGACATCATACTCATATTTTTTGATTAAGATGTTACAAGGGCTAATATCGCGATGAAATAACTTCTTAGCACGGATATAGGAAAATCCTTTTAAAATTTGGTTAATAATATTTTTGCGTTGGTTAAGATTCAAGTTCGCATTATTGTATCTCATAAAATCCAATAAGGTGCAATCCATAAACTCCA
Organism: uncultured Elusimicrobiales bacterium; assembly: GCA_934662565.1. GTDB lineage: Bacteria > Elusimicrobiota > Elusimicrobia > Elusimicrobiales > Elusimicrobiaceae > Avelusimicrobium. The sequence goes on along the minus strand of CAKUKI010000003.1, from coordinate 61,510 downwards.
TAATATACTGATTATTTTCTTCGTCATATGAATATACTTCTACAATATATGGCGATTTTAGTTTTTTCATTTGTGTAAACTCAAGTTTAAAACGCTCAATTTCCTTAGAAGAGAGATTTCTTTTGGCCCGTTTGAGGACAAAAGTTTTGTCATATAGCGTATCGTTATACTTATATACTTGAGCATAAGACCCTTCTCCTATCAATGTAAGGGCTTGAGAAAAATCATTCCTTATATTGTTGAAATGTTGTAAAGGACGGAAAATAGGTTGAATATAATATAATTGTACCTTTTCAAAATCATCGGGGATTTGACTGCCATTTGAACTGCGAAGAAAAGACTGGCTTTTGGTAAAAAATTGCTGATAATATGTATCTATATCAAAGGCGTATTGAGTATTGGCTAAGTTGGTATGTAATTCATAAATTGTTTGAATTACCCATAATAAATATCGGCTTTCATTTGCCCAAAAATGTCCCCCTGGAATGCGAGTATTCATTTTCTTTATTAGCTCATTTAATGCCGCATGTAAAGATGAAAATAATAATTTTAATTTTTCATTCTTAACATGTGAATACAGCGTAAAGAATTTATTACTAGTGTCGCATCCAAATTCTTGCAATTTATTTTCCATAAACGCGTTTATAATTTGATTTTCTTGTTCAAAAGGCATAAAATAACTCTTTTAAAATATTTAATACTTCTTTTCTTGTATTATATAATAAGCGAATTTATAATATACAACGTATATATATAATTCTGAAATATGTGTACCTTTTGTCCATTCCCTATCATATGACAAGTTCCCCTATTTGAGGGCTAAAATGGTATATTATTTATAGTAAAAGTATATGTTTATATTTGCTTTTTACTTTGTTTTTATTTATTCGTAAATAAGGAGAATTTTGGCAGTACCCTAAGCCTTTTGAGGCTTAGACACAATTTCAATCTGTTTTTGGAACCGTATAGGGAATACGGTGCGCTTTTGGGATACCAAAGGCACAGCTAGACTCCAAAAACAGCCGAATTTTAAACACAGAGTGAACGGCCTAATTACCCGTTTGCCCTGTGTTGAGTGTTTCCTGCCCTTTGGGCAGGGAACTGCGGCTGTTTATATTTGGGTTAGTCTAGCTGGCTCGGATATAGCAGCCGCCATTTTTATATCCGGCCCGTCTTTCTGGTTCTGTTGTGCAGATTATTTCATAACAAGGAGATGCTCAATGAATCTCGGAGTACGGGTAGACACCCGCATAAAAGAAAACCTCAAAAAATACCAAACGCAATTACTGCGCTTAAAAGAGTTAAATGCCAAAGAACCGCCAACAGAAAAGGTTGCAATGGATATGCTATGTGATTTGTTCGGTTATGATTTGGAACATGTCTTTGGACAATACGGCAACAATAACGGGCGTGCTTGTGATGCGGTCATTAAAGACGATAAAAAGGTTTTTTATGTGTTTGAATGTAAGCGCGTTGGGACGGAAAAGAAAGAATTCAATAAACACGTCCGGCAGGTAATAGAGTATTGTTCCACGCTAAATGTTCCTTGGGGTATCCTTTCCAATGGGATTTACTGGCAGTTATACTATGTAGATGTAAAGGCCCAGCCCGTGACGGCTACTCTTGTATGGGATTTTGACGTTTTGGAACTAAGCCACCGCCAAGCGGCCCACCGAGAAGTATTACTTCCGTTGTGCCGCGAAGCCATTTCCAAACGCTTAAAAGAGTCTATTTTAGAGGAAAAACGTGCGTTATCTACAGAAAATATTGCTCGCGTCTTACTTAGCGATGAGGTATTAAAGGCTATTAGCGGCGTTTTTAAGCGTAAAGTCGGCGTGAGGGTAGATATGGATACCTTGGAAGCTAAAATTCGCGAATTATGCCCAAATTTGCCCGAAAACATACGCGGCTTCCGCGCTCCTAAGAAAAAGGATAAGCCCGCCCAACCGGAAATTAAGGTGGTTGTGAATAACGAGGGGGCTCCTAAACCTGCTTCTAATTGTGAGGAAAACAAAAATATATGAAAATAGATATTTTCGTTATTGTTTTGCAAAAGATAAAAATATCAGTAACGAAAATTCTCTCTTTCTCTATTTGGCCGACTTCAAAAGTCGGCCTTTTTCTTTTGTTAGAATAGAAGATATTTCTAACAAGGGAGAATCGTATATGCTTCGTATAAAATTTATAGCCAAAGAGGCTCCTAATTATTCTAAAGGATGTTGGGTCCCTTAGCGTTGGGTGGACGATTGGGACACCTTAAATGAGTATGCAAGAGGTGTTGGCCTTTAAGCCAGTAGAGCTCTGGCCCTTGGAAACGGTCCGAATTGGCGGCCCGAAAAGAGGCCAAACAACCCAAGGTGGATAAAGCCTTGTACAAGCAGACCTTGGCGCTACAAATCCGCGAATATATGCGCCTAAACGGCCTTAGCCAGGCCGCATGTGCGCGGGCTTTGGGACTTACGGCGGCTCGGGTTAGCCAACTCTTAAAAGAAAATTAAGTTTTTAGTGTTAAATTTTGCAAAATAGATAGAAAGATAGCAAAAAAGTAGTTGAAAGGGAGAAAAGACGGGATAAGGAAAATCTATCTATTGGATATCGCAGGGGAATTAGGCTTTTTTCACCGACGACGAAAGAGGAGAAAACCCTAAATTAAGCATTAAAAAATCCCGCCGAGGGTTCGACGGGAAAATAAATGGGGTGGATGACGAGATTTGAACCCGCGACCTCCGGTTCCACAGACCGGCGCTCTAACCAGCTGAGCTACATCCACCATAAACTCAGTATAGTTATTATACTAATTTTCGGGCGGTTCTGCCAAAAAAACTTTCTGCCGCACTTTTGCAAACACGGCCGGCCCAAAAATAACATTTTATGGATTTTGCCGCAACAGGGCGCACACGCTATCCCGCCGTGCGCGCCACGCTAGCTTTTTGCCCCATTATTTAGACGGGGCCTTCGGTTGCGGTGCGGATAAATGCCGCAGGCTTTGGCGCACCTGATTTTGTGCCAGTACCCGTTCTTCCGCCGGCCACAAGCACATTTGTAAAAACCTCAGCATTTTGTGTTGGCTACCGCCAAAAAAGGTGTCTTGCAGATAAACCCCCTCTTTGGTAATGTAGCGGTAATGCCATGCCTCATACGGGTATCCGGTTTCCGCTTCTTCCCCTTTTGGGAAAGACAAGCTAAAGCCAAATTCTCCGGCGTGTTTACGCAACCACTTTAACGCGGGGATATCTTCGTCCGCTGGGTCCACGGTGTTAAAATCAATGGCGGTACCTAATTGGTGTTGGGAATGCCCCGGCTCTGCCACATAGGCCGGATTTCTGGTCCGGCGCAAAAGCCCCGCCTGATATTCATAAGAGCGATAAGTGGAAATGGGCCGCAGGGTGATGCCGTCTTTGCGGGCAGCCTCCTGCATTTTTTCCATTTGGGCCATAGCTTCTTTGCGCAGCAAAACGCGCCCATAGCCAACCAAATCGTGCGGTTTGTAATTAGCCGGCAAGGAATATTCCGTATCCACCAATATCAGCCAATCCTGTTTATCTTCCACCGCTCTGTAAGCCGCGCGGAAAGCCTGCACATTCACGGCCTCCGGCGCGTTCCTGCACGACTCTACCGCAGCAAAACGGGCTTCTTCGGCACGGGCCATGTTCTGCGTGTCTGAGGAGCGAACACTCTGCACTCCCAGCCCCACCACAGCCGCGCACCCTAATAATACACCTACTACAAGTTGTTTGTTCAAGTTAGCTTTTACCATAATTCGTAATGTATTTTAGCCGGATCAAAACGGTTTACTTCCGCCAATTTTTCGTCCGGCATTCCCAGCGAGATTATATTAAGCGGTTTAATATGTTGCGGCAAATTAAGCAGGCGAGAAACCGCCGCCATGCGTTCTTCGTTGGGGTACACCCCCAACCACACACTGCCTATTCCCAATGCAGTGGCAGCCAGCAATATGTTTTGGGTAGCGGCGCCACAATCGGCCGGCCAATAATTGGGGGCCATTTCCCGCTTTGTATTGCCGCAAACCACAATAGCACAATCCGCTTGCGCCAGCATTTTAGCATACGGATGAACCGCCATAATTTTTTGGAACATGGCTTTATCCCGCACCACCACAAACTCCCATTCTTGGCAATTACGCGCGGTTGGTGCGGCCATAGCCGCTTGCAACAACTGCGTAATGTCCTCCGCACGGATAGCTTGGTTGGTATAACGGCGCACACTGCGCCGCTTAAAAATAGCTTCCAATACTTTCATTTTACCCCCCGGCTACTTATCCCCCTCTTTGGGGTGTTTAGTGGCCTTCTCTTTTAAAGTATAATACTTTTTTTTGAAAAAACGAGCCAGCCCCCCATGTGCCGTTTCGCGGTATTCGGTTTTCATATCGTGTCCGGTTTGCATCATAGTAGCCAAAACGTCGTCGTAAGAAACGCGGTGGTGGCCGTCTGACATTAACGCATAAGTGGCACAATCCAGCGCGCGGGAAGCCGCCAGCGCATTACGCTCTATACAAGGGATTTGCACCAATCCGTCCACTGGGTCACACGTCAGGCCCAAATGGTGCTCCAGCCCCATTTCGGCGGCGTAGGCGATGCGTTGGTTGTCGCCCCCTTCCAGCTGGCAGGTGGCGGCGGCGGCCATGGCACAAGCCACACCAATTTCCCCCTGACACCCCACTTCCGCACCGGAAATAGAAGCATTCATTTTAGCCATATTGCCAAACAGGCTGGCCGTAGCTAATGCGTGTAAAATGGTAATGTCTTCAAAGGCGCAAATTTCTTTAATCAGCCGCAACACAGCCGGCAGTACCCCGCAAGAGCCGCAAGTAGGCGCGGTGACCACTTGCCCGCCGGCGGCGTTTTCTTCGGAACACGCGAGCGCATACGCAAATAAATTATTCATCCGGCGCAAATATTGCGGGGAATTTTCCGCCTTGTATAAATAACGGCGGGCTTTGCGTTCCAAATTAAGGGCCCCCGGCAAAACGCCGCGTTTGGCTAGGCCGCTTTGCATGGTGTTTTGCATGGTCTGCCAAATTTGGGCCAGATAATCCCACACTTCAGGCCCTTCAAATTCTTCCACATATTCCCAAAGCAGCATGCCTTTATCGGCGGTATAATCCAAAATTTCCGCCATAGATTTATGCGGATAAACACTTTTGGGCGGGTGGTTAAAGTCCTCATCATCACGGATAGCGCCCCCACCCACACTATATACCAAATGTTCCGCAATAATATGGTTGGCTTGGTCCAACGCTTGCAAGCGCAAGGCGTTGGGGTGGCGGGGCAAAAAGTTTTTTTCTTCCCATACAATTTCTACAGGTTTAGGGTCAAAAGCTTCTTTAATAGTAAAATCGGTCAGGTGGCCCTTGCCGGTGGCCGCCAAAGAGCCGTACAAGACGGCCCGAAACGCACAGGCTTCGGGGTGTTGCTTATTAAACGCATCCGCCGCCTTGCGGGGGCCCATGGTGTGGCTGCTGGAAGGACCCATACCAATTTTATACAGTTCTTTTAATGTTTCCATAGCGTTGGTTCCTATATCATTCTATCTTATAAAAAATGTTATGATAATGTATATGCTAATATTATCCGGCCTGTTAGTAGCGTTGAGCCTATCTATGGATAATTTTGCCGTCACCATTGCGGCGGGCTGTGCCGAACATTGCCGCCTGCGCGCCCGCACGGTATGGGGCGTAAGCGCGGCCTTTGCGGCGGCGCATTTTGTAATGTTTGCCGCGGGGTGGTTCTGCGGGGAACAGCTGGGGCGGTGGATAGACCGCTTTGACCATTGGGTAGCTTTTGGCGTACTGGTGTTTATCGGGGCGCGTATGGTGCGCGGTGCTTTTGGAAAGCAAGACGAGGAAGAAGCCTCCGCCCTTTGCCGCCTGAACACCGCAAAAACCATTTTGGCACTGGCCATAGCCACCAGTTTAGATGCGTTGCTTGTGGGCGTGGCCCTTTCTTTAAGTGAAACGCCGTTTTGGCTGACGATTCTTACGCTAACCCTGTGCGTATTCGGTACCAGTTGCACCGGGTTTTGGCTGGGGGCGCAGTTGGGGCGCCGTTTTGGTAAAATAATGGAAGCGCTGGGTGGCGTTGCCTTAGCGGGGATTGGAACAAAACTCTTGCTGGGCGGGCTGGGCATTTGGTAGAATTTGGCAGTTAATACAGTAGTAAGGAGCGTAGCATGGGCATTATCGCCGTGACAATTATTTTTTTGTGCATTTGCGTGGACAATATGGTGTCGGCCAATATGTCCGCCATGAAGATGAAACCGGAAAACAAAAATGTGTTTTCCATCAAAGTAGCCCTCTTTTTTACGGCGTTTAACGCGCTGTTATTTGGGTTTGGCTATTTGCTAAGCGTTCTGTTTTTTAACGACTTTCTGTATCTGGCGCAAAATTGGGTGGCATTTGCCTTTATTTTGCTGTTGGGCATTAAGTTTATGTTGGAATCTATTGAAAAATCCCCCAGCTTTACGGATTTGGACACCAACAACAACCGCAAATTGGTAAAAGTATCCGCCTTGATTGGCATGAACGCATTTTTTGTGGGTTTTTCATTAGATACCATGCAACAAGGCTGGTTCATGCAAATTTTAATTTTAATGGCTCTTACCTTTGGGTTTACCTTGCTGGGCTTCCACTTGGGCAGCAAAAATACACAGGTCATTACCAGCAAACGCTTTGAATTTATTGCAGGGCTGATACTGGTAATTATGGCTATCCGCTTGATTATTGTATAGCTTGCCATAAGCCGCTATTTATAACGCACGGGGGACAAAGGTTTGTCCCCCGTTTTTAATCCCATACGCTTTGGGTTAGCAGTTAAAAGCGGTAGCCAAACCCGCCAGTAGCATGTTCTTCCGGAGTAGCACCCCCAGAAATACTTTTACACACCCCTTGTGTAAAGTCACTGATACCCCAGCAAATATAGTCTGTATCCACAAAATATTTTTCTAAGGCGGGGGCATTGGGGCTTTTATCGTTGCAGTAAACGGAAGAAGATTCCATAGCCGCCCCATCCCAACGCAAATAACAATAATAATTGTCATAATCCAAACGGGAAGAAGTAGCATGGGTAGCACCGGCCGGCAAAGCAATATCCAAATCATCAAAATTTAAGGTATACGCGCCGTTGGCCATATAATAAACATTTTCCGCGTCCGAAATGGCTTTTGTAAGCGGGAGCAGCCGCATAAAACGGGTTTTTGTCACCGCTTTTTGATACTGCGGCAAAGCCACTCCGGCTAATATACCAATAATCAGCACAACCACTAATAGTTCAATCAATGTGAAGCCGCCTAATCGGCTTAAATTTGCATTTTTCATAAAAAACCTCATTTTTTGATAAATTTTGTTATAAACAAAATTTATCAAAAAAAAAAACAAAACAACCCCTTTTGAATCGGCCAAGCCGCCCCAACAAAAAACGGCTATTATATGCGGCCCAAACGGGCCTATAATAACCGTATTTGTTTGCGGTAAAACAACCTATCGTTTTTGTATGCAAAATAAAGCGCGTTATTTAGCCAACAAAGCCAGTAATTCTTCGGCAGATAAGAACGGGCCGTTGACCGGACCGGAAATAAACCTAAATCCGGCCGCTTGCAAGCGGGCCACTTGCTGTGGCGTTTGTACGCCGTCCATTTCTATTTCCGCCTGTAAAGTTTGCGCCAACTGCGGTAGCGAGGCCAGCAGGCGGTTTTCCCGCTCGTACCCATGGCCCGCCGCGGCAGAGCCAAACCACACTTTCAGCCAATCGGTCTGCACGCGGGAAAGAAATTCAAATATGCCGTTGCCTTCCCCAAAACGGTGGACGCCCACCAAAAAGCCTTCCTTTTTTAAGGCTTGGGCCAGCGTGATAAAAAAATGCGGTTTGTGTCCGGTAATTTCCAAGGCCATATCCAATTCCAACCGTTCAGGCGCCACCTTATATTTTTGAGCCGCTTTTTTCAGTTCCGCCGCGTAATAAGGGTTGTATGCATGCAACGGGGAAAGCACCATAGACACCGTTTTTATTTTTTCCGTTTGTGCTAACAACTTAAACGATTCTTCCAACAGAAATTTATCCACCCGCCGCGCAAAACCCGTGCGTTCAAAAATAGCGCGGAACGCATAACCGGGTAAAACGCCGTATTCCGGGTGATTCCAAAATACGCGCGCGCAAGCACACACCATTTTACCGGTTTGCAAATCTTTTACGGGCAAGAAACGCGCCACCAGCTCGCCCTGTTTGAAAGCCCGCTCCATGCCGTCTTCCAATTTCTTTTCAAAATTAATTTGCTCCAACATGGTCTCTGTAAAAAAGGCTACCGCTTCCACACTGTTTTTTACCGTGTAGCAGGCCATTAAAGAACGGTTGAGCATTTCCGCCAGCGGCAAGGTTTTATCCGTAATTACATAAACCCCAAAGGAAAGCATCACGCTGTACGGTTCTTTTTGGCCCGCGGGCACGGCGGTAATTTCTTCGTTTATCAGCTGTAAACGGTTGCGCATTTGGCCGTCACCCGTATATTTAAGCAACAGTTGGAAACGGTCCGCATCCACGCGGGAAAATTCCTCCCCCTCTTGCACATGGCCCGCCAAAATATGCGCAATTTTCCGCAGCAGTTCATCCCCCGCTTGCACCCCATACAAATGCGTAATTACCTGAAAGCGGTCCACATCCAAACTTACCATAGCATACGCTTGCGTGGGGTTTTGTTGCAAAAGCGCTTGCACCTGTGCCGATTTTTTGGCCCAATTATCAAAGCCTGTAATCGGGTCCCGGTGGGCCACACGGTCCAGCGCTTTGCGTCCGGTTTGGCGCACCCGCAACATATAGTAAAACAAGGCGGCTACCAGCGCCAACCCAAACACCCCATAAGCCAGCGTAAGGCGCAGCAAGCGGGCCGCCGTGGCATGCACAAACCGTGCGGGAACTAAAGAAACCATATACCAATCGTTAATCCCCACCGGAGCAAAACTGGCATAAAGCGGCCCGCCCTGACGGGTGGAAACCGCCACCACAAAGGTTTTTCCGGCCTGCATATCCGCACGGACTTGTTGCGGCCGAATCCCCTTGCCCCAAAAAATATCGGTGGAATTTTCAAATATATTTTCTAACGATTGCACCGCCGTTTGGTTGGTGGAGTTAATGACTCTATCCCCATTGGCGCGCACAATCACATTGTACCCCATGCCGCCAAAGCTGGAAACGGATAGCATTTGCGCATATTCCGCCAAGGTGCGCGACGCCGCCAGCACCGCCACCACTTTGCCTTTTTTGAAAATCGGCACCGTTTGCACGATAATATCTTTGCCGTCGGCCGCGTCTTGAAACCGGTTAGAAAGCGCTTTTTGCCCCTGCATGGAGGCCTTAAACGTATCTTCTTGCGAAATATCCATAATGCGCTCGTCACTCATAACGGCTATGCCGTTGGGGCGCACAAACGCCAAACGCTTAAAAGAGTTATTGGCGGCTTCTTCTTGCACAAGGCGCAAGATGCGCTTTTCGTCCAGCGTGCGGTACTCCGCAATAGCCGTAGCCATGGATTTAAGCGAGTTGCCGTCCCCCGCTATTTGCGTTTGCAAAATTTTGACCCCTTGGCGGGCCACTTCCACAAGGCCGGCGCGGATTTCTTTTTTCAAAACCGCATGCAAATTGGCTATATAAAACGCACCCGCCGCCGCCAAAAACAACAGGCTTAATACCGCTACCGCCGCTCCGCCGAGCCACGGATAACGCCGCTTGTATTCTTGCCATTTTGCCGGTTTCATAAAAAACCTCCTAACAATGGGCGGGGTGTTCCTGTGCCTGTGCGCGGAAAGAGCCAATCAACTGTTGAGAATAGGCAAACATAGGATAGAACGGATTTTGCGCGTTGCGCGCCTCCGCTTCCGGTAGTTCTATGTGAAAAATTTTATTTTTGGCTACGGCAAACAACCGCACGCACCCCGCCGCCGGAACAGGCAATTTTTCGTCCACGCTCATCTGTGCGGTTAATTTGCTGGCGTGCGCCAACATGTGCGCGGCAACGGTTTGCATTTTTTCGTCCCCGTGGCCGCCAATCATTCCGCCTAAACCGCTTTTGCTGTTATTTTCAAAATATAAACTGCAATCCCCCAGCGAGTTGGTAGCCACCAACAAATATTTGGTTTGGTTTCCGTCCGGCACCGGCATTTCCACTCCGGCTACGGAAATTTTATCCGCGCCCAGTTCCATAATGCCTTTGCGGTTTTCCAAATTTTTTACGTCTAACCAAAAATTACGCATATTTTCGTAAGCTTTATTCATAATCGGCCCCCTTTTTCAAATCATATCATTAATAATACGCTCCTTTCAAAAGGCAATATATACTAGATGTTTTTGCCCGCAAATAAAGCTATAATAAAGAAAACTTTTATCATTGGGAGGCGTTGCATGAACAAACAAGGTAAAGCCGTTATTTTAATGATGGATTCCTTTGGTATCGGCGGGGCGGAAGATGCCGCCAAGTTTGACGACCAAGGGGCCGACACGCTGGGCCACATTGCCGCCGCGCGCGGGCACTTAAATTTGCCCAATTTAGCTGTTCTGGGGTTATTCAAAGCGGCCGAGGCCTCCACCGGCAAAGTACCCGCCGCCGGAGCCCAAGGGCCGGCACTTGTAAGCTTGCCGTCCAAATACGGTTTCATGCGGGAAATCAGCCACGGCAAAGACACCTCCTCCGGCCACTGGGAAATGGCCGGCTGCCCTGTGCAGTTTGATTGGGGTTATTTCAAGCCGGATTATCCCTCTTTCCCGCCGGAACTGATAGAAAAAATTTGCAAAGAAGCCGGCCTATCCGGCATTCTGGGGGACAAAGCCGCCTCCGGCACCGCTATTATAGATGAACTGGGCGAAGAACACATCAAAACCGGAAAACCGATTTGCTACACCTCCGCCGACAGCGTTTTTCAAATTGCCGCGCACGAAAAACATTTTGGGTTGGAGCGCTTATACAAAGTGTGCGAAATTGCTTTCAAATATGTAAAGCCTTACAATATCGCCCGCGTGATTGCGCGCCCGTTTGAAGGCGAAAAAGTGGGAGAATTTAAGCGCACCAAAAACCGGCACGACTATTCCGTCACGCCGCCTATGCCCACCTTGTTAGATGCCATCAAAAATGCGGGCGGGCAGGTTATTTCCGTGGGGAAAATTTCGGACATTTTTGCCAAACAAGGCATTACGCGCGCGGTAAAAGCAAGCGGACTCACCGAACTGTGGGACACCACGTTGGAAGAAGTAAAAAATGCCGCGCCCGGCAGTTTGATTTTTACCAACTTTGTGGATTTTGATATGGCGTGGGGCCACCGCCGCGACGTGGAAGGCTACGCAAGCGGGCTGGAATACTTTGACACCCGCCTGCCGGAACTGGCCGCCCTGTTGGGGCCCAACGATATTGTATTTATTACGGCCGACCACGGTTGCGACCCGACTTACAAAGGCACCGACCACACCCGCGAACACGTGCCCGTAATTATGTTCGGCCCGCAAGTAAAACCCGCTTTTTTGGGTGGGCGCGAGACGTATGCGGACCTAGGCCAAACGGCGGCGGACTTCTTTGGTTTGGAACCGCTGAAATACGGCAAGAGTTTCTTAAAAGACTAACCGCTAAAAACGCTATCCACCCCGAGGCTTTTTACAAGGCCTCGGGGTTTTTCAAAATACACCATAAAAAAGGCCGCTTTGGGGGCGGCCTTTGGGTTATTATAAGTTTTCTGCCTCTTGCAGCCACACTTGGCTACACGCATCACTGGGCATACGCCAATCCCCCCGCGGGGAGAGGGATACAGAGCCCACTTTCGGGCCGTCCGGCATACAGGAGCGCTTAAACTGCTGGGCAAAAAAGCGCCGGATAAAGGTGACCAGCCATTTTTTGATAACCTCCGGCGTATACTCCCCCCGGAACGCATAGCAAGCCAAAAAATAAATTTTAGCCGGACTAAACCCGCGCCGCAAGAAGTGGTACAAATAAAAATCATGCAGTTCATACGGGCCGACTAAATCTTCCGTCTTTTGGACAATTTGGCCTTTAGCGTCCGCGGGCAACAACTCCGGGCTGATAGGCGTATCGGCAATATCTAAAAGCAGTTTGCGCACGCTTTCTTCTTCCCGCGCGGCCACCCATTTTACCAAATGCTTGACCAGTGTTTTAGGCACGCTGGCATTCACCCCGTACATAGACATCTGGTCCCCATTATAGGTCGCCCACCCCAAAGCCAGTTCCGATAAATCCCCCGTGCCAATTACCAGCCCGCCGGTCTGGTTGGCAACGTCCATTAATACTTGGGTGCGCTCGCGCGCTTGGGCGTTTTCGTAAGTAGTGTCGTGCTTATCCGTCGGGTGGGAAATATCCTTAAAATGTTGCAAACACGCTGCTTTAATGGAAATTTCCCGCACGGTTATTTTTAATGCGTTCATGAGGGCCAGCGCGTTTTGATAGGTGCGGCCCGTGGTGCCAAAACCGGGCATAGTCACCCCGATAATGCCACTATGGGCAAGGCCTAGTTTATCAAAAGCGCGCACGCAAACCAACAGTGCCAGTGTGGAGTCCAACCCGCCGGAAACCCCAATGACCGCTTTTTGGGCGCCGGTATGGCTCAGGCGTTTGGCTAACCCTAAAGATTGGATTTCCAACACCTCTTGGCAGTTTTCGTCCAATGCCGCTCCTTGCGGGATAAACGGAGTGCAAGATACAGGGCGCGTCAGCGTCACCCCCGCCGCAGGCGCTTGCCCGCAATCCAGTACCGCATACGGCTCTAGGGTGGCGTGGGCGCTATCCGTGGCGAAGGTCGTGTTGGCGCGGCGCTCCGTGCGCAACGCCTCCACATCTATTTCACTCATAATCAGTTGGGGGGAAAGGCTGTACGGCTGGGCCTCGGCCAGTAAGGTGCCGTCTTCGTAAATAAGGGCGTTGCCGCCAAAGGTTAAATCGGTAGAGGATTCCCCAAACCCGCCGGAGGTGTAAACATACGCGCACAACCCGCGGGCCGATTGCTGGGCCACCAAACTGCGTAAATAACGGCTTTTGCCCGCTAAAGAATCAGACGCGGACAAATTAAAAATAATTTCGGCCCCTTGCAACGCGGCTTGTGAACTGGGCGGTATGCAAGACCATAAATCTTCGCACACTTCTACCCCAAACACGGCGCCGGACGCTTGAAACAACAAATCCGCCCCCGCACGCACGCACTGCCCGCACAAAGTGACCTCTCCGCCCGTCCAATCTTCGGCAGATACAAACCAGCGTTTTTCGTAAAATTCTTTATAATTGGGCAGATAGGTTTTAGGCACCACGCCGCAAATTTTCCCTTGGTAGCAAACTACGGCTGCGTTAAGGAGCGCACTGCCCGCGGCAACCGGACAACCGGCAATAAAAACAATGTCCTCTGTGGCGGTGCGCCGGAGCAAATCTGCCAACGCCGCCTCTGCCGCACGGATTAATGCCGGTTGCAAAAACAAATCCCCACAGGTGTATCCCGTTAAACTTAGCTCCGGAAACACCACCACCCGCGCACCGGCTCCGGCCGCTTGGCGGATTAATTTTTCCATTTCCTGCGCGTTATATGCGCAGTTGGCCACTTTTACGGCGGGAATAGCCGCCGCCACCTTGATAAAACCGTAATTTTGCATATTCAAATCCTTGGGGAGTACCCCTTACTTGGATATTTTATCAATTATAGCAATCATTTCGGCCGTTTTTTCTTGCGCGGCGGGGCCGAGAGAATCCGCCACACAATGCGCCAAGTGTGCGCGTAAAACCTCACAATGGGCACGGCGCAAAACCGCCTCTGCCGCTAAGAGTTGGTTGACAATATCCACACAATAGCGGTTTTCTTCCACCATTTTTAATACGCCGTCCACCTGCCCGCGGGCGGTTTTTAATAAACGTGTAATTTTTTTAGGGTCCGCTTGCATACAGGCTCCTTATGCAATTTCGTCCACGCGGTAGCCGGCTTTTTCCACCGCCGCTTTTAAGGTATCATCCGGCACTGCGTGCACGAGGGTAATAGTCACTTGTTGGGTGGGCAAATTTACTTTTGCCGTTTTTACACCGTCTAAAGCCGTCAAGGCGCTTTCCACCCGTCCGGCGCAGTGCATACACATCATACCGTTTACTTTCATTATTTTCTGCATATTTTTTTCTCCCGCCGGATAAAAAACCGGCTTAAAAAACCGCAAACGCAACGCGTTTGAAAGTACAAATACGGAGCTGGCACTCATGGCCGCCGCCGCAAACATGGGGTTTAACTGCCAGCCGAACAACGGGTAAAACACTCCGGCGGCCAGCGGAATACCTAGCACGTTATAAAAAAACGCCCAAAATAAATTTTGCCGGATGTTGCCTAGCACCGCACGACTTAATTGCAACGCGGCGGGCACCGTGCGCAAATCCCCACGCACCAGCACAATATCGGCCGATTCCAACGCAACGTCCGTTCCGGCCCCTATGGCCAAACCCACATCAGCCCGCGCCAGCGCTGGGGCATCATTTATGCCGTCGCCCACCATAGCCACCGTTTCCCCTTGGCTTTGCAAACGGCGCAGGATTTCTTCCTTTCCTTGCGGCAAGACTCCGGCATAAACCGTTTGAATACCGGCTTGTTGGGCCACCGCGTGAGCCGTCCGCGCGTTATCCCCCGTCAGCAAACAAACTTTTAAGCCCATTTTTTGCAAAGTTTGCACTGCCGGACAGGCGGACGGGCGCAACGGAGCAGACAAGGCAAGCACCCCCAAAATGCGCATTTCTTCCCCTATCCAAAAAGGCGTTTTGCCTTGTTCCGCCCAGTGAGCCGCCTGCGTTTTAAGCCCAGCGGGAAGCGTTGCCTGACGGGCCGCAAACGCCTCACTAGCGCCAAAAATCCAACGGCCTCTCCGCCGCGCACGCACCCCGCCGCCGGCAATCACTTCAAATTGTTCTACAGGGAAAGGGGTTTGCCCTTGTTGGGCCGCCGCTTTTACAACCGCTTGCGCAAACGGATGCTGGGAAGGTTTTTCCACACTTGCGCATACCTGCCAAAAATGGCTTGTATCTTCCCCTTCCGCCAAGGCAAAAGCAGCCACTTGCGGGGCATTTTCCGTCAACGTGCCGGTTTTATCCAACACCACACAAGAAACCCGACCGGCGCGCTCCAAAGCCGCCGCCGATTTGATTAAAATGCCGCGCCGCGCCCCCACGCCCGTACCCACCATAATAGCCGTTGGAGTGGCTAGGCCCAGCGCACACGGGCAAGCAATCACCAGTACCGCAATAAAACGCTGTAAAGCCACCTCAAACGAGGCTCCGGCTACCAACCACCCGGCCAACGTGCAAAGGGCCACCCCCAATACCACCGGCACAAAAACCGCACTCACTTTATCTGCCAAGCGGGCAATGGGCGCTTTGGAAGCGTTAGCATCTTCCACCAGTTTAATAATGGCGGCTAATGCGGTATCTGCCCCTGTATGCAAAGCGCGCATTTCAAAATAACCTTCCGTATTGATAGTACCCGCCGCCACCCGCGCACCGGACACTTTTTCCACGGGCACACTTTCCCCCGTCAAGGCGGATTCGTCCACCGCGCCGGAACCGCTTATCACCATTCCGTCCGCCGCTATACGGCTGCCGGCACGCACTACAAGCGTGTCTCCCGACCGGACTTTTTCTGCCGCAATACGCACTTCTCTCCCGTTTTCAAGCCGCACAGCTTCTTGCGGCACGAGCGCCACCAATGCCGCCACCGCCGCCGTTGTTTTGCCTTTGGCGCGTGCTTCCAACCATTTGCCCAAAGTGACCAGCGTTAAAATCATGGCGGAAGACTCAAAATATAACGCTTGCAAGGATTGCCCGCTTTGCAAGATTTGCACCAACGCCCACACGCCGGAAATAAACGCCGCGCCGGAGCCCAAGGCCACTAAACTATCCATATTGGGCGCACCCGCTAGTAAAAGTTTTCCCCCGCGCGTAAAAAAAGCGCGGTTGAGCCACAGCACCGGGAGCGCAAGCATACCTTGTATTCCGGCAAAAACAGCGGGATTTTGCACTATTTTTTCGGGCACCCAACCCAGCATGGAACCCATAGAAACATATAAAAGCGGCAGTAAAAAAGCCACGCTAAACCAAAAACGCTTTTTGAGGGCGAACTCTTCCTGCCGGTCCGCCTGCTTTGCCGGAGCCGCTACGCCATATCCGGCGGCCGCTATGGCAAGGTTTAAGGCTTGTGCGTCAAAGCCCGCCGCTACCGTTAATGTTAATTGGTTTTGCAACAAATTCACTGCCGCCGTTTTTACGCCCGACACAGAAAGGGCCGCATGCTCCACATGGGCGGCACAGGCGGCGCATGTCATACCAGTAATAAAAAATTTTTGTTTTTGGTTCATAATTAATACCCCTCGGGGGTGTAGTATATACTGTATAATTTATCTGCGCCGCCGGTCAAACGGGATAAGAGGTTATTTTGTCTAGCAAAATTCTTTTTGCTAGACTATAAGTATGACGATACTGATTATTCTTTTAATGTTAGCCTTAAACGCGCTGTTAGCCGCGTATGAAATGGCGTTAGCGTCCGTTTCGCGCACGAAACTTTCCATTTTAGCACAAGAAAAAAAAGCAGGGGCCGATTCCGCCCTGTTTATGAAAGACCACATGGAAGGCAGTTTGGCCGTGGTGCAAATTGGAATAACGCTAGTGGGTGCGATTGCGGCGGCCTGCGGCGGGGCCAGCGCGGACGAAGCCTTCGCCCCAAAATTACAGGAGTGGTTTGCCTTGCCCAAACGCTTGGCGGACGCATTATCCATGGCGTTTGTAGTGCTGCCGCTTAGTTTTATTACCATTGTATTTGCGGAGCTGACCCCCAAAACCTTTGCCATTAAAAATAAAGAATGGGTAGTGCTTCAGCTTTCCCCCGCCATGCGCGTAATGTATGCGGTGTTGTTCCCCATTGTGCGCATTATGGAGGCGATTGTAAAATTTTTCACTAAAAAATCTTTCCAACAAGAACAAGACCCGCGCGAAGCCCAAAAAGCCGCCATTGCCGATTTGCGCACCGCGGTAGCTATTGCGTCGTCCTCGCGCTTATTTGGCAAGGCGGAAGAAAAAATAGTAATGTCCAGCGCGCTATTTTGCATACGCAGCATACGCGAAATACAAGTACCGCTGGAGCAAGTATATATTTTATACGCCAACGATTCTATTGCCGATACTTACATAAAAGCACACATGGATATGCACACCCGCTTCCCCGTGTGCGAAGACCCCAATAACGTGCAAAGCATTATCGGGTATCTTAATTTTAAGGATATCTTCCAAGCGACCAAAGTATCCGCCGGCAAACCCACCAGTGCGCGCTCCATTGTGCGGCCCATTATCAGCTTATCGGCCGATACGCTTATTTCCACCGCGCTTGAAAAACTGATTAAAACCCACCAGCATATTTGTTTGGTGACGGATAAAAACCAAATTACGGGGATTCTTACGCTGGAAGATATCTTTGAAGAAATGGTGGGCGAGATTGAAGACGAATACGATTTTTTCACCGCCTATATCCGCCCGTTTGGCAACGGCGTAATTGCCAGTGCCGCCGCCAATATGGCGGATGTTTACAGCGCGCTCAATATGCCGGTACCGGTGCAGTTGGCTAAAATTTCCGTAGAAAAATGGACGGAACAAAAGTTGGGCCGCCCCATACAAAAAGAAGATAAAATTATGACCGACGGCCTATGCGTGACACCGCGCAAATTCCGCCGACACCGCGTTATGGAAACCGTCATAACCAAGGCGGATATAGTTTAACCGCATAATCTATACTATAAAACGGCCCCAAACTAAAATTTGGGGCCGTTTTTATGTGTATGGGTTTTATAAAATGCCGCGTTTGGTTAGTTCTTCGCGCAACTGGAGCGGGGAAACAAAATCTATCGTTTTCATACCCAGTTTGGCGGCGGCAATGGTATTTTCGGAATGGTCGTCTATAAACAACGTTTCGGACGGTTCCAGTTGGTAGCGGGAGAGTAAAATTTTATACAAATTGGGGTCTGGCTTGATGGTTTTTTCTTGTCCGGAAATAACCATACCGCTAAACAGCGGGAAAAAATTATACCGCTCCTGCGCCAGCGGCAGTGTTTCGGCTGACCAGTTGGAAAGCGCATACAGGCGGTAGCCTTTATCGTACAGTTCTTTTAAGATTTCCACCGAGCCTTTAATCAGCCCGCCCAACATTTCTTCCCACCGCAAAAAATAATCATCAATTTGGGCCGAATAACGCGGGTATTTGGCTTTTAATTCCGCCAGCCCCTCTGCAAACGGACGCCCCGCATCCTGACGGGAGTTCCATTCGCTCGTGCAAATGTGGTTTAAGAACCAATCCATTTCTTCCGTGGAAGAAAAAATTTTACGGTACAAATACCGCGGGTTCCAATCTATCAGCACGCCGCCCAAATCAAACACTATATTTTTCATAAAATCCCCCCTAACAACACTTGCTGATTTTATTATAACTTTAGCGCAAAATTTTTTCAATGCCGCTTTTATATGAAAGGGCCGGAGCTTACGGCTCCGGCCTTTTTATTACAGCACTAAAGTATCTTCCATATCCGGTCCGGTGGAAATAAGGGCAATTTCCGGATGCGGGTAAACCTCTTTGGAAAGCGCTTTCAAACTTTCCAAGAATGCTTTAGCCTCGGGAGTGAAATCTTCGTACTTTTTCACGCGGTCATTTCCCGCAAACATATCTATATGCGTAATGGCAATTTTGGTACAGTTGTTAATCATAATAGCGCGGGAAGCGGACGTTTTTTCAAACGCGCCGATACGCCGCAACCGCTTGGAAACACTGCCGATTTCATGCCCTTTGGTGTGGTAAAGTTCCAGCTCTTTTTCGTCGGTCATTTCACACTCCAGCGGGCCGGGGCCCACGCGGGTAATGTAGGGCTTAAACACCACATACACATCCCGCACGCTTTTGGGGCCTAATCCGGCTTCGCCCAAAAAAGTTGCGGCGGTGGTATCGCGCGAGGTGACGAACGGATATTCCCCATGCAACAAAGAAAGTTTAATCCCCTGTGTGCCTTCCAGCAAGATATCTTCCCCGCGGTCTAATGCTTTATTAAGCAGTTCCGGCACGTCTTGGATAAAATCTTTTAATAGCGGTTCGTCTTTGGCAAATTTTACGCTGCGCCGTTCAATGCGGTCTTTCACCGCCTGCCCCAACCCGGTGCCCACGCTGCCAATATGGTTCATAAAATGGGCGGCGCCTTGCTCTCGGGCGGTTTCTTCCTCGGTAATCAACACGGCGTGCGGGTCAATAATCAACCGCTCCGCCGTGCCGGTCAGCTCCAGCTCTTTTAATAACCACTCCGTTTTGGTATATGCACCGGCGCCCAGCACTAATTTAGTAGCCGGATTTAAGAAACCGGACGGAATATTTTTTAACGTGTAAGAAGTGCCGTTTTGCACCACGGTATGCCCCGCATTCGGGCCGCCTACGCGCACACAATAGGCGTAAGAGCCTTTATAGGATAAATAGGCCGAAATTTTGCCCTTGCCTTCATCACCGGCTTGTCCGCCGCACACAATATCTATCATATTTATTTCCCCCTTGCCCGTTGGGCGGCAATCCCCGTATAATTAAATACGGTAAGCGCCCGCAATTTATTTTTGATAACGGGTTCTACTTGTAAATTTTCTATAAATACCTGCAAATCTTCCTGCGTTATGGCGCGCCCGCGGGTAAACGCTTTTAGTTGCTCATACGGTTTTTCCTGCCCCGCCGCGCGCAAAATGGTTTGGATGCCTTCCGCCAAAATTTCCGGATGTTGGGCCAGCTGCGCTTTAGCCAACGTACGGTTAAAAGACACTCTTTCCAATCCCGCCGCCAGAGAGTGATACGCCACCAGCGCATAACCAAACGCTATGCCCATATTGCGCAGAACGGTGGAATCGGACAAATCCCGCTGCAAGCGGGAAAGCGGCAGCTTGGCGGAAAAAAACGTAAAAAGCGCGTCCGATAACTGCAAATTGCCCTCGGCATTTTCAAAATGAATGGGATTAATTTTTTGCGGCATGGTGGACGACCCCACTTCGCCCGCTACGGCTTTCTGCCGCAAAAGGCCGTCGCTGATGTAGCGCCAAAAATCTTGGCACAGGCCCAGTAAAATAATGTGAATCCGGCGCAGATTATCAAACAGTTCCGCATAAGAATCACGGTTATCTATTTGGGTGGAAAGCGGACTCAAATACAATTTAATTTTGCGCCCGCGGTTTAAGGCGGCGGCCACGCGGGCGGAAACACGCGGCCAATTTATTTGGCTAAAAGCCGCATAATGGGCGTTATAATTACCCACCGCGCCGCTGAACTTAAACGATATTTGCTGTTTTTTTAATTGTTTTAACTGTTCCGCAAGGCGGCTTTCAAACACGCGCACTTCTTTACCGAATGTAGTGGGAACGGCCGCTTGGCCGTGCGTGCGCGCCAACATAAAGGCAGCGGCTTCCCGCCGCGCCAAAACGGCCAGTTGGCGGCGCAAATCTTCCAACGCGGGCAGCAAAACTTGTTCCAGTCCGTCTGCCAGTAAAACGGCATAGGCGGCGCTGTTAATGTCTTCGCTCGTCAGCGCAAAGTGGAGCCACTCCGCGCGGTTTTGCAACGGAGTATCCGCCAGTTTTTCTTTCAAAAAATATTCTATGGCTTTTACGTCATGGCGGGTGGCTTTGATGCCGTTGCGCCCCGTTTGCTCATACGCGCGGATAGCTTGCAAATCCTCCGCGCTCAGTTCCGCCAAACGCGCCAACTGTTGCTTTTCCGGTGCGGAAAGCGGAGGCAACTGCGGCAAATTCAGCCCGCACAAAACTTCCAGCCAAATACACTCCGCACGCACGCGGGCGCGCGTCAGGGCATCTTCGCCCATACAAAGGGCCAAGGTTTTGACGGTTTGTGCATAGCGCCCGTCCAGCGGGCAAAGTATAGGGCTCTGCATATTGGTATTGTAGCAAATAACGCGCCCTCTCTAGGGCAATAAAAAACCTCGGGGCGGTTGAAAAACCCCGAGGCCATAAACCGAAAATAAACTTATTTGGTTTTTTCTTGGGCGGAAAACCCGTCGTTCTGGTTCCAGCCGCCACCTAATGTTTGGCATAAGGTGACTACGGAATTTAACTCATTAAGCCGCGCGGAAGATTCGCTCATTTCGGCAGAAAGTAGTGTGCTTTCCACATTCAGCAAATCCGTCACATCAATAAGTCCCGCTTCTTCTTGCTTTTTAGTTAGCTCATAACTGCGGCGCATGGCCTGTGTTTGCTGTTGATACGAATCAAACACGTCCCGATTAATCTTGTTGGCGGCAATGGCGTCCAGAGCTTCCTTAAAAGCACCTTGGACGGTTTTTTCATAGGTAGCCAGCATTTGCACATATTTGGCTTTTACCGCCTTATTTTGGGCGCGGATTTTGCCGCCCGCAAAGATAGGGCCGGTCACTTTAGCGGTAAGTTCCCATACACCTTGCTGGCCGCCCGTAAACAACTGGTTAAGCGCCGCGCTGGCATATCCGGCCGAGGCCGTCAGCGGAATAGACGGAAAGTACGCCGCCCGCGCCGCGCCGATATTGGCATTGGCGGCCATTAATTGCCCTTCCGCCTGCCGCACATCCGGCCGGCGGGCCAATAAGTCCGAAGGCAACCCTTCCGGCACGTCCGGCACCAACGTCATAGCCGCTAAACTTTGCCCGCGTTCCACGCCGTCTTGCACCATAGCGCGGGGACTGCGGCCGAGCAGCACACTAAGCGCGGTTTCGGCTTTTTCTATGGAAAGTTTTAATTCCTGTTGTTGGGCCTGTACACTGGCCATGCTGGCTTCAATGCGGCGCAAGTCAACTTCCGTGCAGTAGCCGTTTTCATAACGGCTTTGGTACACGCGCACGCTTTCCTGACGGGTTTGCAACGTGCGGGTGGCGATATTCAGCTGTTCGTCCAACGCACGCAAGGAAAAATACCCCCGCGCCACATTGGCCGTAAGCGCCAGACGCACGTTATCGCGATTGGCTTCGCTGGCGAGCAACTGGGCACGGGCCGCTTCGCTCAAGCGGCGGTATTTGCCCCACAAGTCCAGTTCAAAGGATACTACCGCCCCAGCCGTGCTTTGGGTTTGGCCGGAACCGCGCGCATTACCGGCGCGGCCTGTTTCCCCCGCCACACTTAAACTGGGCAGCTGGTCCGCCACCGCTACACCCACATTGGCGCGGGCTTCGTCCACGCGGGCCATGGCAACGCGAAGGTCCTTGTTGTATTGCAAGGCTTCTTCTTCCATTTGGTTCAAAATAGGGTCGTTGAAGGCTTCCCACCATTTTACCGTGGTAAACACGCTGTAATCGGCCGCAGCGGTTTCTTCCGGCAATTCTACTTGCGGTTTGCGGTAATTGGGGCCCATCATACACCCGCCGGCCAGCGCACACGCCGCCAACAGGGCAGAAATTTTATTAAATTTCATTTTTTTCCTCCTCTTGCGCCGTTTTTTCTTCCGGCAAGGATAAATCATCCTGCTGCGTAGTCACGCCGGCATCTGTACGGGAAGCACTGCGCCCGCCTAACAGCACAAAGAACAACGGGATAAACAGCGGTGCAATTAACGTGGCGGCTAACATACCGAACACCACAGCCGTACCGATAGAGTGGCGGCTGGCCGCACCGGCCCCCGTGCTGATAGCCAGCGGCACGCAGCCCAAAATGAACGCCAAAGACGTCATAATAATCGGGCGGAAACGCAGCCGCGCCGCTTGTACGGCGGCTTGGGCAGCCGGCAAGCCTTGTTCTTTTAACAAGACCGCGAACTCTACAATCAAAATAGCGTTTTTAGCGGCCAACCCCACCAAGGCCACCAGCGCGATTTGAAAGTAAATATCGTTAGAAAGCCCGCGCATATACGTACCCGCCAATGCGCCGAATATTGCAAACGGCACGGCTAACAATACGGCAAGCGGCAGGCTCCATTTTTCATACTGGGCGGCCAAAATTAAGAACACGACCAGCATACCTAATAACAGGGCCGAGGTAGAAGACGAACCGGAAATTTTTTCCTGATACGTCGTACCCGTCCAAGACAAGGTAAAGCTGGGGTCCAATACTTCTTTGGCGGTTTCTTCCAACGCGCTAATGGCTTCACCGGTGCTGTACCCGCTGGCCGGATTAGCAATAATTTTGGCGGCTTGGAACACGTTAAACCGTTCCACCATATCCGGCCCTAAAGACGGCGTAAGCGTCACCAAGGCGGAAAGCGGCACCATGGCACCAGTAGTGGAGCGCGCGTAAATGCCGGAAATTTGTTCTGGACGGGCGCGGTATTCACTATCGGCCTGCATCATAACCTTAAAACTGCGGCCGGAGTAGGTAAAGTCGTTAATATAAGTGGTACCGAAAGTAGCCTGTAAGGTGGTGTAGAGTTCCGTAAGCGAAACCCCCATACTCTGCGCTTTAATTTCGTCCACTTCCAGCGTATATTGCGGCACAGCGGAAGTAAACGTCGTGCTGGCGCTGGCAATTTCTTTACGCTTTTGGGCGGCGGCAATTAATTTATTGGCCTGTTCTTGTAAGGCACGGCTGCCGCCGGAACCGCGGTTCTGCACATAGCCTTCCAAACCGCCGGTGGTGCTCATACCCATAATGGCGGGCGGGTTGAACGGCATAACCAGCGCTCCCGGTATTTTGACTCTGGAAAGCATATAAATAGTGCCCACCAAAGAGGTAGAGGACATATTTTTGGCTTTACGGTCATCCCACGGTTTCAACTGCACGAAGGAAGCAATACCGTTGCTTTTCATGGTGCTGCTGAGCAAGTCATATCCGGCAAAGGTTAATTCTTCTTTGACGGCCGGTTGGGCTAAAATGATTTTTTCCAAGTCGGAGGCGACCGCTTCACTACCGGAAAGCGAGGTGGCCGGATCCAACTGGGTACCAATCATAATCATCCCTTGGTCTTCATCCGGCAATAAGCTTTCGGGCACAATCTTAAACAGGCCGAAAGCTCCGCAAAATAAAAGCGCCACGCAAAGAATAGCCACCGGAATCCGGCGGACAAAAAAGCCTACCACCCCAGTATATTTATTGGTGATTTTTTCAAAAAAGCGGTCAAACTTATAGAAAAAACCTTTGGTGGGGGCTTCCTGATGTTTCAAAAGCAACGCACACAGTGCAGGCGTCAGCGTAAGGGCCACCAAACCGGAAATAACCACAGACACCGCAATCGTAATAGCAAACTGCTGGTACATTACACCGGTTAAACCGCCCATAAACGCCACCGGAACGAATACGGAACAAAGCACCAGTACAATCGCCACCACAGGGCCGGACACTTCGTCCATGGCTTTAATGGTAGCTTCTTTGACGGGCAGATGTTCGTCGTGCATAATACGTTCCACGTTTTCAATGACCACAATGGCGTCGTCTACCACAATACCGATAGCCAACACCAGCCCGAACAATGTAAGCGTATTAATAGAGAACCCAAACAAAAGCATACCGGCAAACGCACCGATAACGGACACCGGCACCGCCAAGCACGGAATCAGCGTGGCGCGCCAGTCTTTCAAGAACAAGTACACCACCAAGAACACCAAAATCATAGCTTCCGCTAACGTATGCAACACTTCTTTAATAGAAGCGGACACGAACAGTGTAGTATCATACGCTACCGTATAGTCAATATCCATATCCGGCGGGAAGTTGACAGATAGTTCTTTCAAACGGGCCTGTACGGCTTTGGCCGTAGCCACCGCGTTAGCCCCCGGTGACAAGAACACCGCCACCGGCACCGCCGGCTTGCCGTTAAAGCGGCCGTTAAATTCATACGTCTGGCTGCCCAGTTCAATGCGGGCCACATCTTTAAGTCTAAGCGAAGTACCGTCCGCATTGGCGCGCAAAATAATCTCGCCAAACTCTTCCGGTTTGGTAAAGCGGCCGGGGGCCACTATCGTGTACATCCGGTCCACCGACACCGCCAGCGGCGGCTGGCCGATTTTACCCGCCGAACGCTGTACGTTTTGCGCTTTGACGGCGGAAATAACATCACTGACGGACAAGCCGCGCTGGGAAAGCACGTCCGGCTTAATCCAAATACGGATGGAATAGTCGTTAGCGGCCATTACTTGGGAATCCCCCACGCCCTCAATACGTTTTAAGTCATCTACAATGTTTAATAAGGCGTAGTTCCCAATGGTGGTCGTGTCCGAATATCCGTTCGGGGAATAAAAAGCGATTAACTGCAAAATGGAAGAAGATTTCTTTTCCACCGTCACCCCGTACTGGCGCACCACATCCGGCAACGTATTGGTGGCGGTCTGCACGCGGTTGTTCACGTTAATCATGGCTTGGTCCGGATCCGTACCCACCTTAAAAGAAACAATCAGGTTCATATCCCCGTTGGAGGCAGAAGTGGAGTTCATATACAACATATCCTCCACCCCGTTTACTTGTTGTTCAATAGGGGCGGCTACGGTTTCGGCAATTACTTCCGGGCTGGCACCCGGATACTTGGCAGATACCTGCACTGTAGGCGGGGTAAGGTCCGGATATTGCTCAATAGGCAGCATGGTAATAGATACAATACCAAACAGCACGATTAAGAGCGATATTACCGTTGAAAAAATAGGGCGGTTAATAAAAAATTTAGAAAACATACGCCCCTCTTATTTACCTTGCTGGTCGTTCGGCAAGGTTTGCGCATCCGGCGCAACGGACTTATCAATGGTGGCTTCCAAAGAAGCTACACTGCGCCCGTCTTGGCTGGCAGGTTGCACCGTTTGGGCCAAAGCGGGGATATCAAATTTTTGCAAGTTGACCGTCACTTGCATATTGGGTTTCAATTTAATGAGCCCGTTGGAAACAATTTTTTCGCCGTGTTTTAAGCCGTCGGAAATAATATACATATTATTTTGCAGTTCCCCTTTTACCGGACGGGCCGCCACCGTGTTGTTGCCGTCTACTACATAGGTCAATAACCCTTCCGGCGTGTTGAGTACGGCGGAAGACGGCACCAAAATAGCATTTTTATATACGGCCCCCACCAAACGCACGCGCACAAACTGGCCGGGCATTAACTGGCGGTCATTTTTGGGGTTGGCAAATTCAGCACGCATCGCCAAGCTGGAAGTTTGGGTGTTTTCTGTGCTGTCAAAGAAAATAATTTTGCCTTTTTGCGGATATACTTTTCCGTTGGCCAAAATGGCCTCTACATATAAGGGAGCTTTTTCGGCCGCCATTTTGCGGTATTCGGTCGGGTCCATGGAGGAGTTCTTTTCGTTCCCCAGCACAATCTGGCCGGACATATAACCGCTAACCAATTTAGCAAACTGGCTGCTGGGCATAGAAAAATTCACCCACAACGGGTTGGCCTGTACCATGGTGGTCAGCAAGCCCGATTCCCCCGTTGGAGAAACCAAGCTGCCCACGGATTGCGCTTCTTTACCCATAATGCCGGAAATAGGCGCTTTTACTTTGGTGTAATCAAAATTAATTTTAGCGGTGGTGACGCCCGCTTTGGCTACTTGCACATTGGCTTGGGCCGTTTCATAAGCGGAAAGGGCATCATCATAATTTTTTTGGCTGACGGCTTTATCCGCCAATAATTTTTTCATGCGGTTATATTCGCGCTGGGTGCTGCGTTCCTGCGCCTCCGCTTGCGCTAAAGAACCGCGCGCGCGTTCCAACGCGGCTTTATATTCTTTATCATCAATTTGAAAAAGTTGTGTACCTTCTTTTACATACGCGCCTTCATCAAACAGGCGGGATTGCAAAATGCCCCCCACTTGCGCGCGCACATTTACCTGTAAAGACCCAGCCACTTGGGCCGGATATTCAATATCCCACGGCAAATCCGCCTGCACCACTTCAATAGCGTTTACCGCTTGGGCAGGCATTTGCCCGCCGGCTTGTTTACCTTTGCAGGCGCTGCTGCTTAATACGGCCGCACCCAACAGGGTTAAACAAACAATTTTTACTGCGTTGTTCATTAGATTTATTCCCCTTATTAAATTAAGATATACTCAAATCATAGCATATTTTATACATAAAAACCTACCGACCGGTAAACAAAAATTAATTAGAAAGGCAAATTTGCTAGGAATTGCTACAATAATAATACTATGAGCGAAAAACAAAATATGTTGGAAAGCCGCCCCTACAACGCGGCCGACACTGAATTAAAACAAGAACGCCTCCGCGCGCGCAAACTGCTGTGGCAGCTTAACCAATCGTCTCCCGAAGACGAAGCCAAACGCACCCAAATTGTGCAGGAACTACTCCCCCACTGCGCGAAGGATTTACATTTGGAGCCGCCGTTTTTTTGTGATTACGGCACCCACATCCGCGCCGGAAAAAATGTTTTTATCAACTTTAACTGCACCATTTTAGATTGCGCCGAAGTGGAAATTGGCGACAACACACTCATAGGCCCTAACGTACAAATTTATACGGCCACCCACCCGCTTTTGCCGCAAAAACGCTTGGAAGGGTTAGAATCTGCCAAAAAAGTACGTATCGGCAAAAATGTTTGGCTGGGCGGCGGGAGCATTATTTTACCCGGTGTATGGATTGACGATAACGCCATTGTGGCGGCGGGGGCCGTCGTCACGCGGGACGTGGGAGCCGGCACGGTAGTGGCGGGCAGTCCGGCTAAAGTAATCCGCCGTTTTTTGGTGTAGCGGCCCTAGCCTTTTTTCCGCACGGCAAAAAGGGCACTAAAGGGGTATACTGGAAATAGAGGTTTTTATTATGGCACTAGTCAATAATTTAGAAGAACTAATCGGCAATACTCCGCTTTTACGCCTGAACCGTTTACACAACGGTCCGGCGGCGGTGTATGCCAAATTGGAAATGTTCAACCCGTATAGCATTAAAGACCGTCCGGCCGCCGCCATGTTGCACGCGGCCGAACAGGCAGGGCAGTTAAAAGCGGGGGGTGCTTTGGTGGAACCCACCAGCGGCAACACGGGGATAGCGCTTGCGTTTTTAGCCGCCGCCAAAGGCTACACCATTACCCTCACTATGCCCGCCAGCATGAGTCCGGAGCGCATTAAAATCTTAAAAGCACTGGGGGCCAACGTCGTACTGACAGACCCGACCCTCGGTATGAACGGCGCTATCCAAGAAGCGGAAAACATCTGCCGCCGGACAGGCGCTTTTATGCCGTCCCAATTTACCAACCTTAATAATCCCGCCGCACACCGCCAAACGGCGCGGGAAATTGACCAAGATTTACATGGCAAGGTAGATATGCTGGTCTGCGGAGTGGGTACCGGCGGAACTTTAACCGGCGCCGGACGCACCCTCAAACAAATGCACCCGCATTTGCGCATAGTGGCGGTGGAGCCGTCCGATTCGCCGGTGTTATCCGGTGGCAAGGCGGGGCCGCACAAATTGCAAGGCATTGGGGCGGGGTTCATTCCGTCCATTTTAGATACCCAGTTAATAGATGAAGTTGTGCCAGTGACCGCGGAAAATGCCGGAAAAACCGCCCGCGAATTGGCTAAAAAAGAAGGCTTGCTGGCGGGCATCAGCGGCGGGGCCGCCCTTTGGGCCGCCTTGCAAGAAGCCCGCAAACCGCAAAACGCCGCCCAAAACATAGTAGTTATTCTGCCGGATAGCGGGGAGCGGTATTTAAGCACTTGGGAATTTGACGAAAACGCATGAAAAAATTATTCGTAATGCTTTTCTTGCCGGCGGTGTTGGGGATTTCCCTCGCTGCCCAAGAAAAAGCGGATATAGTGATAGAAATGGACGGCCCCGCCACGGCGGGCCCGTCTGTTTGGGTGGGGCAATATTCCGCGCGGGAACTGGCTAAAAAATTCAAAGGTAAAACCTTATCTGCGGTATTATCCGCCGCTACCAGTGCGCCCACCCGTCAGGAAAATTTTACAGGCAAGCACCGCCAAACCTTTACCACCTTGCGCTACGGGGACGAAACCGACTTCCGCCAACTTTTATTTTACGCCCAAGAACCGCAAACCTTTGTAGCGGCGGCGGACAGCCTTTCCGGCCTTTTGCGCTGGCGTGATTCCTACGGGGTGGAAATGCCTATCAGCCGCCGCGCGTTTGAAAAAGCATTTCCGCAAGCCACCCTTTCCACCGTAAAAAATTTAAAAACCGGCCAAACCTTAGACCTATTCAAACAGGAAGGCACACACGCTAAAAAACCGTTTACCTATTATTATGTTTTTGAACAGAACAGCCTAAAACAAGTGTTTAAGGACAGCGCGTCTTATGATGCCTTTACCGCCCAAATTGAGGCAGACAACAAAGCCTTTGCCGCACAACAACGCCGGAAAGAAGAACAAGCCCGCAAAGCCCGCCCCGCGCCGCCAGAGCGGCCCAAAGCCTTGTCTTACGGGGGCACGCTCAACCAGTATTTATATGGCCCGCGGCTGATTAAGGGGCACTTTCCCATGGATAAAAACTCCCCCCGCAAAACAAACGACAAAAAAACCGCCGCGCAGGAGGGAAAATGAGTTATTTATCTTCTTTGGGTATTGCGGGTGCGCTATACCTGATTTTGCAAATTTGCGTGACCGTCCATATCCTTTTACATAAAGAAGACGTGCATAGCACTATCGGTTGGATTGGGCTGGTGTGGCTTACCCCGCTATTGGGCACGGTTATTTATGTTATTTTGGGTATTAACCGTATCCACCGCAAAGCGTTGGATTTGCGCAACAGCGGGCCGGCCCTGTATAAACTTTCCGCGCGCGAGGCCCAAGAAGCGGAAAAATTATTCCCGCCCTCTTTTTGGCAGTTAATCCGGCTGGGCTACAAGGTGCACCCGCAGCTTTTTGCCCGCGGCAATCGCCTTACGCCGCTCATCAACGGAGATAACGCCTACCCCGAAATGTGCCGCTTCATTGCACAAGCCAAAAAAGAGGTGCTTTTAGCCAGCTACATTTTGAATAACGATAAAGCCGGACAGATGTTTTTAGCCGCCTTAAAAACAGCCGCTCAAAACGGTGCCCGAGTAAAAATGCTGGTAGACGGCGTGGGGCTCAATTACTCTAAACCCAACATTATGGCCGCCGCGCGCAAAATAAAAGGGATAGAAACCTCCGTCTTTTTGCCGTCCAAAAGCCCCATTAATTTACCGTTTGTAAACTTGCGCAACCACCGCAAAATTTTAGTGGTGGACGGACAAAAAGCCGTCTTTGGCGGCATGAATATCGCACAGGACGATTTGCTGGAAACCACCCCCAAACATCCGGTGCAAGATGTCACTTTTTTGGTAGAAGGCCCCGTGGTGGAGCAAATGGCCCGCGTGTTTACGGAAGATTGGATTTTTACCGGCAAAAAGCCGTTCGTTCCGGTGGCCTATCCGCACGAACAACCCCCAGCGGGGGATATGCCCGCACGGATTATTCCGGACGGGCCGGATAGCGATTACGGCAAGCTGCAACTTATGCTTTGCGGCGCCTTAAATTGCGCCCAACACAGTGCACACATTGTGACCCCGTATTTCCTGCCGGAAGAAGACGTATTAAACGCGCTGGAACTGGCCAGCTTGCGCGGCGTAAATGTGGAAATTATCCTCCCCGCCAAAAGCAACATTTTTGGTATGGACTGGGCCATGCAGGCCAACTTTGCGCGCTTACTCAAACGCGGCATAAAAATTTACCGCACACCGGCCCCGTTTGACCATAGCAAATTAATGGTGGTAGATAACGCTTGGGTGTTTGCCGGCTCGGCCAATTGGGACGTACGGAGCCTCAAACTAAATTTTGAGTGTAATATAGAATGTTTCAGCAAAGCACTGGCAGAACAGGTATTAAAAATTATTCACGCCAAAAAAGCCGCCGCCCAGCCGGAAACTTTCAGCACGCACGCCAAAACGCCGTGGCTCAAACAGTTGCGCAACCGCGCGTTTAAGTTATTAACCCCCTACTATTAATTATGTTTTATAAAATACCGTCCCCCAACCATGTTTTATTTTATAAAGGCACGCCGCGGCGGCGCAAATTACCTGTGTGCTTTACCGCGTGCGTGTGGAACTTACATAAATGCAAAGACGCAGGGTTTGCAACGGCTTTTGCGGCTTATTGCGCCCGAACGGATTTATTTTTAACGCAAGAGGCTGTTTTCCGTCCGCAAACCGAAGAAACATTTTTCGCCCACGGTTTAGAGTGGGCGGGGGCCGTTAGTTTTTTATCCCCCCGCCGGCATGCTCCGGTAGGGGTAGCCACCGGTTGCAAAGCACCCGCGTTGCAAGCCCAATACCGCGCCCATGTGCGGGAGCCGTTTTTCAATATGCCCAAAATGGCCCTTGCCACCGTGTACGATACGGAAAAGGGCCCTTTACTGGTGTTAAACATTCACGCTATTAATTTTAAGGGGTTAAGCGCGTTTAAGCTCTATTTAGCCAAGGCGGCGGAGCTATTGGAAAATTTTACAGGCGCGGTGTTGGTAGCGGGCGATTTTAATACATGGAGCCGCGGGCGCTTAACGGCGCTTAGGCAAGCGGCCCGTGCTTTACACTTGCAAGAGGTTATTTTTCAGCCGGACACCCGCAAACACTTTTGGGGCCAACCGGTAGATTTTATATTTACCCGCGGCCTGCAAACCAAACGGGCATGGGTGGAACAGACTGCCGCGTCCGACCATCACCCCTTATGGGCCTGTTTGTCAATAGAATAGTGCCCCAAATATGCTAAAATATAAGAAAATTCACTTTTTTATAAATTTATGAACACATCTGATAATAAAGCCGTATTTTTCAAACGCCGCGCCTTAAAAGAGGTTATTGCGGCCTTTGACCGCGGAGAGTTGGAAACTGCCGCTTTCCGTATTCCTTTTACCGTGATTCCCAAAGAATCTAAATCCACGGTACGTTGCTGTATTTATAAAGAACGGGCGGTTTTCCGCGCGCGCACGTTGGCCGCTTTGGGTGGCAGTGTGGAGCAGGACGACGAAGCCACCTCGCTCAACGAATACGCCAAACAAGCCCTGTTGCGCAAAGACGTTCCATCTACCCCGCTGACGGTTATGGATATTGCCTGCAAAGGCTGCGTAAAGGCCCGCCATTTGGTGACGGAAGCCTGCCAAGGTTGTTTGGCGCGCCCGTGCCAACAAGCGTGCCGCTTTGGGGCTATTTCGTTTGAAGACGGACACTCTAAAATTGACCCCGAAAAATGCAAAAACTGCGGCCAATGCAAAGAAGCCTGCCCCTACAACGCCATTACCTATGTACCGGTACCGTGCGAACAATCCTGTCCGGTCAATGCCATTCACAAGGGCGAAAACGGCTTTGCGGAAATTGATTTTGATAAATGTATTTCCTGCGGGCACTGCATGGACGCCTGCCCCTTTGGCGCCATTATGGAACGCAGCCAATTAGTAGATATTTTAAGCACCATTAAAAGCGGTAAAAAAATCTGCGCCATGGTGGCTCCGTCTATTGTGGGGCAGTTTGACTGCACCTTGCCGCAACTGCTGACGGCTATTAAAAAAGCAGGGTTCACCAAAGCCACCGAAGTTGCCTTGGGGGCGGACGTCACCACCGCACACGAAGCGGCCGAGCTGATTGAACGC
The DNA here is from genome assembly GCA_934662565.1 of uncultured Elusimicrobiales bacterium. Classification (GTDB taxonomy): domain Bacteria; phylum Elusimicrobiota; class Elusimicrobia; order Elusimicrobiales; family Elusimicrobiaceae; genus Avelusimicrobium. Next base: position 28,978 of record CAKUKI010000003.1, on the reverse strand, counting down.
TTGGAACGCGGCGATAAGTTTATGACCACTTCTTGCTGCTCCGCGTGGATTCAGGCCGTAAAAAAACATTTACCGGCCTTGAAACCGTTTGTATCCAGCACGCTGACCCCCATGGCTTATACCGCCGAAATTGAAAAGAAAAACGGTTTTGCCACCGTGTTTGTGGGGCCGTGTGTTTCCAAACGGGTGGAAGCGACCGAAAACGCCAACGTGGATTATGTAATGACGTACGAAGAACTGGGTGCTTTGTTAGATGCCAAAAACATTAATCCGGCCGAATGTGAAGAAACCCCGCTTGACCCGTCCATTTCCGGCGAAAGCCGCTATTACGGCGTGACCGGCGGCGTGGCCCAAGCGGTAGAAAACGCCCTGCCCGGCCACCCCATTAAAAAAATGGCGATTAACGGCTTGGATAAAAAAGCGATGCTTATGCTCCAAGCGTATGCGCGCGGCGTGGGGGACTTTCAGTTATTAGAAGTAATGAGCTGCAAAGGCGGCTGCATTGGCGGGCCTTGCACCTTAAAAAAACAGGCGCAAGTGATTAAACCCATTAAGGATTTAGTGGCCCAAAGCCCCAAAGTGAAACCCGCCGTATTGCCCGAAAGCAAACCGGACGAAAAATAAGAAACATCTAAATAAGCCGTATTGAAACCCAACACCCCGGTTAAACAAACCGGGGTGTTTTTTTGCGTGCGCTCCGCGCCTTACGCCGCCTGCGGGCCATAGTTTACAGGCCGCACCTTGCAGGCCGCCTGCAAACAGATTTTTATAGTAAAAAAGCGGCTTTTGGGGCAAACTCAAAAAACATCCCTGCCGGGTATCATTTCGGCAGGGAGTAAACGAGCAAAACGCGGACAGATTAGTTGTTAGTGGTAAGGGCACTCGCCACTGGTGCCGTTATCACAACAGTATGGCACAGGCGTATCTATTCCGCAAAAATCCGCACATAATTCTTGCTCGGCTTGGTTGTTTCCAGAGCAAGTGACATTATCACTCTGAAAATAGCGGTACAAGATATATCGGTATTGCAATGAAGGGGAACTCCTGTTTCCGTCAACTATACGACGCGCAAGCACTACGAAGCCAATACCAAAGTCGTTATAGATCTCTACCTCAAACCCATTTCCGCCCGCCCCAGTCACAGGGTCCCCTTTAGTGAAATAGCTCCTCCCCGTTGCCCCTTGGGGGCCACATCTAACCCCTCAAAATTTAGCACATAGCGGTTGGTTTGCATAAACTTGCGGCGTTGGGCTTTAACAACGCTGTCCATGAGTGTAATGGCTTCCGCCATGCGGGAGCGCTCCACGGCCTTAAAATATTGCGGCAGTGCCATAGCGGCCAAAATGCCGATAATGAGTACGACGACCAACAACTCAATCAGCGTAAAGCCGCCTAAACGGCTCATATTTGCGTTTTTCATGTAAAACCTCTTTTTTTGATAAATTTTGCTTATAACAAAATTTATCAAAAAAAAAAAACAAAACAACCCCTATTCAATAACGGCAGGCAAAGCCCCCATATTTTAAGGATAATTTTTCCTAAAAAACTTTTCCCGTGCCCTTTTATTTTTCAGTAGTTTTTACTTATTTTGTGTTTTTGCTGATGAGTCAATTAATTAGGCGGCGAGTGTTTTTGTGATTTTTCCTTTTTGTTTTTGTTGTTATATTCCGCAGCTTTTCCGTTTTTTCGTTGTTTTGCCATTGTTGTTTGCCGTTCGCCGTTGCCGTTCGCCGTTTAATGCACCCCTTTGAAGCCGTCTATAAAATTTATTTTTAACGGAGTTATAAAGGCATTTTACTTGTCCGACCGTAGGGAGTTGTAAAATGCCCGGATAAAAATAAATTTTATGGCTTCCCGGGGTGCTAGCCTTTTTGCCTTCTTTTTCTGCAATGAGAAAAAGAAGGGCAGGTTTGGGGCGCCGCCCCAAGAACTGCTACATAAGCCTAAAGGCGGTGCAAAAGGGCTTAAATTTGGAAAATGGTATGCCCGTTAAATGCGAACGGGGAACAAAATGTTATTTTGTCCCCCGCGCATTGAAATCCCCACTTACCAACCGCCGCCCGCCGTTGCCTTTCTTCCTTGGCGTTGCCGTTTTGTGCTAGTACAAGAGTTATTGTTTACAGGCTGTTTTTTCAGATTTGCGCCGTATGGGCGGGCCTTAGTTTGGGCGCAGTGTGGCTGAACGCCACTCAAGCCCAAAGGGACCACTCAGACGGCCAAATATGGAAAAATGTGGCCCGTTAAACGCAAACAAGGGGAAAAATAACATTTTTCCCCTTGTGCGTTAATATCTAAATCCTACCAAATGCCGTACATAAAAAAAGAGGGAAAGGATAAAAAACCCTTTCCCTCGTATTGCAAATCTCTTTCCCAATTAACGTTTAGAGAATTGGAAGCGTTTGCGGGCCCCCGGCTGACCGGGTTTCTTTCTTTCCACCATACGCGGGTCACGCGTAAGGAAGCCAGCCTTTTTGACGGCCTTTTTAATATCTTCGCTAATGTTAGCCAAAGAGCGGGCAATCGCGTGGCGCACGGCGCCGGCTTGGGAGGATACCCCACCGCCTACTACTTTAGCTTTTACATCATATTCTTTATCCAAATTGGTCAACACCAGCGGGGCTTTTACAGTCGCTTTATAGCGTTCGCAACCGCCGAAGTAATCTTCCAAAGATTTGGCGTTAATGGTAATATCACCCTTGCCTTTTAACAATTCAACTTGGGCGACGGAGGTTTTTCTTCTTCCGGTTTTAAGCTCTTTCGTATTGTTCATAAATCATTTCCCTCTTATTTGCCAAAGCGATGACCAAACGCATGTTCTTCGCCGGCGAACAGTCTAAGGCGTTTCATTCTGGGGGCGCGGAGTCTGTTGACGTCCAACATTCTCTTTACCGCCAATTCAATAACGCGGGTGGGGTCTTTTTCCATCTGTCTTTTAAGCGGGGTTTCTTTACCGCCTTTAGCATAACCGGAGTGGGAAAAGTATACTTTTTGTTCCAGCTTGTTGCCGGTAAAAGCTACTTTAGCCGCATTGGTCACTACAACAAAGTCACCGCAATCCATGCTAGGAGTGTAGGTTCTTTTGTGTTTACCCATCAGCAAGACGGCAATTTGAGTAGCCAATCTGCCTAAGGTCTGGCCGCTGGCATCAATATGGTGCCATTTGCGGGAGGTTTCAACTTCCTTGACGGAAGGCAAAAAAGTTTTTGTCATGTTTATTCTACCTTTTGTAATTAATGCGCAGCGGAGTGGTGGCCGCTGTCTTTAATGACTCGTGGTTTCCTATATATTATAGCAAAATCTGGCGCGTTTTTTACAATTTACAACAGATATTTACAGTGTTTCCAGCACGCGGGCGAAAAGTTCCCGCACCCCGCCCCAAGTATCTATGCGCACAAATTGCCCGCGCACCTCGGCCGCGTTGGGAAAGTCTTTTATCCAATATCCGGCGGTTTTGCGGCTGCGGTTGATGCCGATTCGCTCCCCATAAAAAGATACATTTTCTTCTATCAGGGCCAAATACGTTTTCAGACGCTCTTTAGGGGTATGGGCCGCCGGAGCCTGCCCGCTGAGTTCTGCCCGAATATCGCCAAAAATAAGTGGGTTTCCCACCGCACCGCGCCCAATCATTACCCCCGCGCAGCCGGCTTGCAAAAAGCGCACCGCATCTTGCGCGGTTAATACACCGCCGTTGCCGATTACGGGTATTTTTACCGCCGCACACACGCGGGCCAAGGCCTCCACGTCCGGCGCGCCGCTATGCACATCTACCGCTGCGCGCGCGTGCATGGTGACGGCCGCCGCACCGGCGCTTTCGGCTAATTGGGCTAATTTGGCCCCTAAAAATTCTTTATGGTTTAAGGCTATGCGCGTTTTAAGCGTGACGGGTATTTTAACGCTTTTTACGGCGGCTTCTATCAGGCGGGCCAATTTGGCCGGCTCTTTCATCAACACGCACCCCGCCCCCGCTTTATTTATTTTTTTTACGGGGCAGCCGGCATTTAAGTCCACTATATCCGCGCCGGCTTCTTGCGCGTTGCGGGCTGCTTGGGCGATGGTTTCTTCGTCTGAACCGAAAATTTGCATAGAAACAGGGTGTTCCTTGGCGTTTACCTGCAACATCCGCCCACTGCGCGGGTTGCCGTAATGCAACGCATGGGCGGAAACCATTTCCGCACATACCAGCCCCGCTCCGCCGCGCAAACAAAGCACGCGGAACGGAGAATCTGTAATGCCGGCCATGGGGGCCAGCACCAAATTGTTGGCGCAAGTCACCGTGCCGATTTGTAAAGGATGAATTAGGGCGCTCATTGTACTTTTTTCCAACGGCCCGTTTGCGGGGCTTCCAACTGTTTGTATTTTAACAGGCAGGTACGCATAATTTGGCGCGCCTCTACAAAGGTGTTCTTAAATTCCAGTGCGTTAATAAATTCGTCATGTCCAAAGCCACCCGCCATTACATGGTCCGTCATGGCAATACGGTAAGTTTCCTGTGGGCGGAGTACGCGCCCGCCGTCAAACACAATGCGTTTAATGCGGGGCAGCTCCCCTGTTTTGGCACTATATTCCACCGTCATTCCGGCAATTTGCGGGAAGTTGTCTTTTACCGCCAGCGAGGCTTCCAACGCGCGTTGTAAAGCACGCCCCTTGAGCGTGACAAAAGTGACGGCGTCGCTATACGGATACATTTTATAGACGTCATATTCCGTCACGCGACCGGAAGGAAGGCTTTGGCGGATAGAGTCCGAATTTAATACGGCGCCGTCCAAGCGGGACCATTTATGCAAACAATCCGTTAATAAATTTCCCAAGGCCGATTCTTTATTCCACGCCCCGCTCACAGCAGTTTCGGCCGTCGTCACGCGGGCATTCATTTTGCGTTGGGTTTCCTTGCGCAACGCCTCCGTGGCGGCGGCAATTTCGCGGTCTTCGCCGTAATCGTCACGGGAGAGCAGCACGTCCTTAAAATTAATATCTGTCAGTTGGTTGTTCTTATCAAAAGTAAGGCGCACGCGGGCCAAAGAATCCAACTTAGAACCGGGGTAAACGATAAATGTTTTGTTAATTTTGTCCGTTTCGGCATTTTCGCGGTCCATATTGGAGCTTAAAATCAGGTCTATATTTGGGGCTTCTTCCGCGATGGTAGAATCGCTGATACCCTCTTTTTCCGGCGAGCCTACGGAGCTGAGCAAAATAACAATCTGCACGCCTTTTTCTTTCAGGCGTTCGCTCATTTCTTTGGCGGTGGATATCGGGTCCGTGGCGCGCATGCCGGTTAAGCGGTGTGTGGAATTAACCGGTTTCGGGTCCAATAAAGCAAACAGGCCGATTTTAATGCCGTTGACCTCACGGATTAAATAATCGTGCGTGGGCCACGGATTTTTGCCGTCAATCGTTAAGTTAGAAATCACATACGGGTACGGCATTTGCTGTAAAATCTGCCGCAAAGAAGGCCAACCAAAAGCTAAATCTTTATCCGCAATAGACGCCGCCGTATACGGCACAGAACCCGCCAGCTGCGGCAAAAAACCGCCCTTGGAAAGCAACCCCTCCGGCGTTTGGCTGAACCAGTTGCCGCCGTCTAATAAAATATACGGCTGTTTTTGCGCTTCCAGAAAATTTTTAAGCACCGCATAGCCGCCCACTTCCCGATTGCCAAACCGCGGCTCCGGACGGGTCCAAAAAAAGCCTTGCACGTCCGAAGTATAAAAAACATCCAATGTTTTAACCTCTTTTTGGCAACCGCACAGGCAGGCCATTCCCAGCAGCGCAAAAACTAAAAGCCGTTTTTTCATAGTTATTTAATAAGAATACGCCCCGTTTCCACCGCACCTAACGGGCTGGTGGTTTCTATGGCTTTTTCCATAATTTCCTGAATGGACAAATCCCCCACTTGCTTTTTATCCGCAGCCGGAATTTGTTTGAAAGGCCACCCCTCACTGCCGCCCTCGGCAATATAAGTATTGGTAGCTACTACATAGGTTTTATTTTTGTCTAAAGCCTGTCCGTTGACCCAAATTTTAAGGTCCTGCACTTTGCCTTTGCGCAGTTTGTATTCAATTTGCAAACCGGAATAAGAAAACAAATTCCGCGGGGCAAGGCCGTATTTTACAAATTTTTCCAAAAATTTACCGCTTACTTTTACTTGCGAAATTTTATTGCCGAACGGGTGCATATTGACCAAATCCCGCTTGGTAATGGTGCCTTGTTCCAAATCCACGCGAGTACCGCCGTTGTTGTGGATGAAAACATCCGCGCCGCTGTACGCACGGCAGACGTCCGCCACCCAGTTATTAAGCGGGCTATCGCCTTGGTTGCCTTTTACCGGCATCCGGCTGAGTTTTACGCTGGCAGACCCCAACACTTTATCCATGCCCGGCTCCATCAAGGCGTTCGCAAGTGCGGCCACCGGCTCATATTCGCCTGTTTTTTGGGTATATAACGGAATGATTTGGGAAGTGGCCGATACAAACTTGCCGGTTTTGTCGTCCGTTTCTACGGTAATGCGGCTTACATTTTTCAAATAGCAACCGCTTTCCACAAACAGGGTGCCGTTATGGACCTCATTTTGGATAATTTTGTGCGCGTGCCCGCCCAACACCACATGAATTTTACCGTTGTGTTTGGTCACCATTTTTAACAAGGTGGATTCACGGCCGTGTTTATCGTCGGCAATAGAGTTATGGTCCACCAGCACAATCACGTCCGGATTTTGGGCCTCCACTTCCGTTAGCACACTATCCAACACTTTGGAGGATTTCAAAATCTTAAATTTTTGCGTTTCATTGGTGGGATATTCGTGCCCTAAACCAATTACCGCATATTTTACGCCGTCCACATTAAACAGTTGGTAGGATTTCAAATATTCCGGTTGCTTGCCGGTTTTGCGGTCCACAAAATTAGCCGCCAAAATGGGGAATTGCGCCGCGCGGAGCATGGGTTCTACGGCGGGGTCCTTAAAATCAAATTCATGGTTGCCCAGCGTGCTGGCGGCGTAGCCCACGGCGTTCATCATCAGTACGCTTTTAATGCCTTTGGAGTTTTTGGCCTCCACGGTGCCGTTGGCAAAATCGCCGGAATCCAACAAAATATACGGGAGTTTTTCCTGCTTGAGAAGCCCCGCCAACGCGGCAAAACCGCCGCGGCCGTCTTTGGCATAATAAAAGCCGTGGGAATCACTGGTGTGATAAATAACCGTTGTTTTGGCCTGCAAGGCAAGCGGAAACAACAAGGCCGCCAATACTGCAAAAAGTGCTGTCTTTTTCATGCGTAATCTCCTTAACCAAGATATTTTATCCTAACAAAAAAAGCCGCGGAACGCCAATTCCGCGGTCTGTAAATTAAGCGGCCAATTTGCGAAACGGCGATATTTTACGCAACCGCTCCACAATATCGGGCATTACTTTTAACACAAGGTCTATGTCTTCTTCGGTGGTTTGCTCGGAAAGAGAAAACCGGATAGACCCGTGTGCAAACTGAAACGGCACGCCCATCGCCCGCAATACGTGCGAAGGCTCCAACGAGCCGGACGTACAGGCCGAGCCGGACGAAGCGCAAATGCCGTAATCGTTCAAAAACATCAAAATAGATTCGCCCTCAATATAGCCAAAGCTGATATTGGTGGTATTGGGCACGCGGGCAGCGGGGTTGCCGTTAATTTTGGTGTCCGCAATAGACGAAGTAAGGCCCTTTTCCAGCTTATCACGCAACGCAGCCACACGCTGCATGGTGCCGTTTTTCAGGCGGGCTTGGGCTAGTACCGCCGCCGTACCCAGCCCTACAATCAGTGGGACGTTTTCCGTTCCGGCGCGGCGGTGTTTTTCCTGATGTCCGCCCATCATAAACGGCATAAAACGGGTTCCGCGGCGCACATACAAAACGCCAATGCCTTTGGGCGCGTGGAATTTATGGCCGGACAGTGAAAGCATATCCACCGCCGTATTCTTTATATCCAGCGCAATTTTGCCCCCCACCTGTACGGCATCCGTATGAAATAAAGCACCGCGCGCTTTGGCTAACGCCGCACATTCTTCAATAGGGAAAAGGGTGCCGGTTTCGCTATTGGCCCACATAAAAGAAACCAGCGCGGTGTCGTCATCCAACACTTGTTTATAGCGGGCCATATCCAAATTACCGTGTTCGTCCACGCCGATATAATCCACCCGATAGCCTTGGCTTTCCAAATATTTATACGGGGCCATAATGGCCGGATGTTCCACGGCGGAAGTAATTAAATGTTTCTTTTCCGGCCGCGTGCGCACGGCGGAAAAAATAGCCGTGTTATCGCTTTCCGTGGCGCAAGAGGTAAAAATAATTTCGTCGGCATATTCCGCACCGATAAAATCGGCCACTTGCTGGCGGGCAATATCAATGGCCTTGCGGTTGGAGCCGCCAAACGTGTGCATGCTGGAAGCGTTGCCGTAGCGTTCGCTAAAATACGGCAGCATGGCATTTACAACTTCCGGCAAGCACTGGGTGGTGGCATTGTTATCCAAATAAACGGTTTTCATAAAAGTTTCTCTAGTTTTGCTCCACCGTTAAAGACGGGTCCACTTTTTCTTGCAAGGCTTTTTCCACCAAGTGTTTAAGCGTACCGGCCGCGCCCATGCAACCGCTGCACATCCCCAGCAGGCGCACCTTTACCACCGTGCCGGCTAAATCCACCAGTTCTACCGAGCCGCCGTCCATATTTAATTTCGGGCGCACGTCTTCTTCCAACACTTTTTCAATGCGGCGGATTTTTTCAACCAAAGTCATTTTGGCAAATTCTTTTTCTTCCGGCGCGGCCGCGGGAATTTGGCACGCGTTTACTTTATCCAAAATCTTTTGGATTTCCCCTTTGCACCGTCCGCAACCGCCGCCCGCTTTGGTAAAGTGGGTGACGTCTTCCACCGTGGTTAAGTGGTTTTGGCGGATGGCTTTAATAATGGTTTCTTCGGACACGTTAAAACAATGGCAGACGATTTTTTCTTCCTGTTGTTCAAACGTGACGGGCGCACCGCCTTGGCGGTAGCTTTTTACAGCCGCTTCCAAGGCCTCCATACCCATTACGGAGCAGTGCATTTTTTCGGCCGGAAGCGTGCCCAGCGCGTCCGCAATATCCTGATTGGTAATTTTGGAGGCTTCGGCAATGGTCTTTCCTTTTACCAGTTCCGTCAACATAGAAGAAGACGCAATCGCGCTGGCGCAGCCGAAAGTTTCAAACTTGGCATCTTCAATCACGTCGGTCTGTTTATTTACTTTAATTGTTAATTTAAGTGCATCCCCGCACACCAAACTGCCTACCTGTCCGGTGCCGTCTGCATTAGGAATAGAACCCACGTTGCGCGGATTCTTAAAATGGTCCATTACTTTATCGGTATAATCCCACATATCAAAACCTCTCTTTTTTCTTATTTATATTATATCATTTTGAACCCGCCCGATTTGTGCCAACCCCGCAGAGAAAAGGGTTATATTTTCCCCCTCTGCGGCGGGAGCAATATTTGCTAAAATAGAAGAACCATGAAATTTACCCGACCCGTCATTTTTTATAATGCTTTTAAGTCCGGCGCGCAAGAAACTTCCCAAAAGTTATTGGCACTGGCAGCCGCCATGGGCGCGCAAGCACGGTTAATAACCGATTTAACCCAACTCCCACAAATGCGCGGGGCGGATTTGGTGGTCTGTTTGGGCGGGGACGGTACCACCTTGCACGCGGCACGCCAAGCGGCCGCCTTAAACTTGCCGGTTTTCAGTATTAACTGCGGCACCTTGGGTTTTTTATCCGGCTGTGAAGCAGCCGACGCCGAGGCCGCCTTCCCCCGCGTATTAAATGGGGAAGGTCTATCCAACGAACGCTTTATGTTGCAAGCCGCCATTGTCCGCGCGGACGGCACACAAGAACAGGCACTGGCCTTTAACGATTGCGTCTTGCGTTGCGCACAGGCCCGCGCTTTTAGCTTGCAGGCGTGCTTTAACGGCCGCCGGCTTCAGCCGTATTATGGAGACGGCATTATCGTTTCCACCCCCACCGGCTCCACGGCGTATTCTTTGGCGGCGGGCGGGCCGATTGTGGCGCCGGAAGTAGACGTTTTTTTGCTTACACCCATTTGCCCGCACTCTTTGGGCCAACGCCCGCTTATTTTACCCGCGGACGGACATTTAACTTTTGAGCCAATTTTCAAATACGCGGGCGAACAAGCCACCGTCAGTTTAGACGGGCAAACCAATTTTCCGCTTTCTAAAGGGGATAAAGTCCTCTTATCCCGCAGTAAAACGCGGGCCAAATTGATTACTTTACCAACACGCGATTTTTTTACCGTTTTAAGCAAAAAATTAAAGTGGGGCAATAGCACATGCTAACAAAACTTTCCATACAAAACTTTGCCATTATTTCCCGTTTGGAGCTTTCGTTCGGCCCGGGGTTAAATGTTTTTTCAGGCGAAACCGGGGCCGGCAAATCCATTGTGATTGAAGCGTTAGGTTTTGTGCTGGGCGCACGCGGAGATGCCGACACCATCAAAGACGGCGCGCAAAAAATGTGCGTCAGCGCCGTTTTCTCAGCAGATATGTTGCCGCAGGAGGTGCGCGCCGCCCACGGTTTTACCGCGCCGGAATTTACCCTTATGCGGGAATTGGACCGCAAAGGCAAGGGCAAGGCATTCATCAACGGCAAACCGGCTACAGTATCCGCCTTGGCACAACTGGGGCGGTATTTGGTAGATTTCCACGGGCAGCACGAACACCAAAGTTTACTCCATTCCTCCGTACATTTGGCCTTGTTAGATAAATTTGCCAAACAGGATGCACTTGTGCAAAAAGTGCGTGCCTCTTACGACAAAATACAAGCCGTACAAACCCGCTTAAACGAGGCGGCCCTTTCGGAACAGGAAAAAGCCCGCCTGCGGGATATGTGCGCGTACCAATTAAAAGAGATAGAAGACGTGCGCCCCACGCAAGAAGAAGACGACCAGCTGGAACAAACCTTGCCCAAAATGAAGCACTCCGGCAAACTGTTGGAACTGGCCGAAACCGCTTATAACGATTTATACGAGGCCGAAGGCTCCGCCACGGAGCGCGCCGGAAAAGCGGCCCGCTGTTTGGAAGATATGGCGGAGTTGGACGACTCTTTGGCGGAGCTTTCCCAAAACTTAAATTCCGCCTTAGCCGCGTTGGAAGACGCCGCCAACACGTTGGCTACTTATAAAGACGACATTAGCATAGACCCCCAAACGCTGGACGATATGCTTGCCCGCCACGAAAAACTTAAACGCCTCAAGGGTAAATACGGCCCCACGCTGCAAGATGTATTAAAAACCGCGGACGACTTAAAAGCCCGTCTGCACGCACTGGAGCATAGTGACGAAGCCGAACAGGCCCTGCGGGAAGAATTGGAAAAAGAGCGCAAAAACCTCTTAAAATTGGCGCTGGAATTGCACGACAAGCGTTTAGAAGCGGCCGAAAAATTATCCGCACTTTTGACGGAGCAAATCCGTCCGCTTGGGTTTAATGCGGTGCGCTTCCGCGCCTGTGTGGAAATGGACGAAGAAAACCTAGGACCCACCGGCGCGGATAAAGTGGAATTTTTATTTTCCCCCAACCCCGGCCAAGCCTTGCGCCCGCTTAAAAACATAGCCTCCGGCGGGGAAATTTCCCGCGTGATGTTGGGCTTAAAAACCGTACTGGCCTCCACTGTGCCCGTTATGGTGTTTGACGAAGTAGATGCCGGCATTGGCGGGGAAACCGCCGTTTTGGTGGGTGAAAAATTAAAAGGGGTTTCCCACGGGCGTCAAGTGTTGTGCGTCACCCATTTGGCGCAAGTAGCCGCACAGGCGGATGAAAACTTCCATGTAGCCAAATCCGCCCGCAAGGACTCTACGGAAGTTTCCATCACCCCGCTTACAGGAACGGCCTTAACGGCAGAGATTGCCCGCATGCTGGGCGGCCACGCGGACCCCAAATCCGCCGCCTATATCCACGCGCAGGAATTGCTGGCCGAGGCTGGGCGGAGCGCGGACGCAAAATAACCGTTTCTTACCCTTTACAGGTCCGCTTGATTTGATACAATATGTATAGAAGGTTCCGCCGGAAGTGTGCGCGGCGGCCTTTATAAACTTGTTAGGAGGAGAAACTATGTCTAATTGCTGCAAATGCGGTAAATGGTGGCCGCATAACTGGCTGTGCTTGAAAAGCCTGTATTGGGTATTTATTGCCCTGTTCTATTTAACACTGGTGTCCGCCGTGTACTTTTTAATCAGTGCCATGTTGGTTCCCGCCGGAGTGTTTGAAAATGCCGGTCAGAACAAATGGTTCTTTATTTTGAACACCGTCACGCCTATTTTGCTGGGTACGATTATGAGCTTGACGATTGCCAAAATGATTAAAGTTTTGCGCTTTATGAAACACGCGCTCACCCCGTGCGCCTGCGAAGCGGAACACGAAGTGACCGCCGAAGAAGTAGTGGAAGAAGAATCCAAATAAACCTTATGCGGCGGGGCCACAAAGCTCCGCCGCGTTTTTTATTTAAGTAGAGTTTTACAACATGAAAAGAAGCCTAATTCTTTGCCTCTTGACCCTGTTGGGCGCCGCCGTTTTGCAAGCCGAAAGCATTAAAATGAAAGACGGCACCATCATCAGCGGTTCCATTTTGGAACAAACCCAATATACCCTTAATTTAGCCACCTCTTTTGGTACGGTCACGCTCAACCAAAAAGAAATTGAACAAATTTTGCCCGATAAGCACCGCATTTTATTAAAGGGCGGCACGCAACTGGTGGGCGTGATTGTAGACTTGGACGAATTTAACCTTAAATTACAAACGGACGACGGCATTGTAAATATTGATATGCCGCAAATTGCCAATATTGAAGTGTACGATTACGACCAAGCCCCCAAAACCCAACAAACCTATGTGGAACAAAAAATAGAAACCGCACAGGAAGAAAAAGCCCGTCAAGCACAAGTGGCCCAAACGGGGGCCGTTCAGGCGGCCGGCGGCCTTGCGTTTGATTCGGACATTGACAAAGTTTTTGACACCCAAAAAGCAACCGTAGTCAACGGCCAAGCCGTAAGCGCGGTGCCCACTGTTTCTGCCGCGCCCGCGCCCTCGCGCCCGCTGACGGACGAAGAAGCCTTCCTGAAAGGGGTTAAAACGGGGGCCGTTTCCCAACAGCAATACGCGGCCCAAGCCAAGGACTCGCTTTCCGCCCAAAAGCCCACCGCTAAAAAAGAAAACAAACCGCAAGCCAAAGAAAAAGACTTCCGCACTTATTTGGCCATCCAGTTAGGGGCCATGCCGTTAGACTTAAAATTAAACGTGTCCGAGCGCGCCGGCTTTTCTGCCGAAAAAGACCCCAAAGACGTGGGCGGCACCAGCGTAGTGGCTTCCGGCAAGTTTTTATGGCGCCTGTTGGACAGCAATTTATGGCTGGGGCCTAATTTGTCTATTGCCAATATTGCCAACAACACGTTTGACGATTTGGACCCTGACACACTGGCCGCGACGGACTCCACAGGTGCCCCGTTGTACCCAGACCCCAAAATCAAAACGAGCGGGCAATTTTTAAGTTTGGGGCTCAGTGCTAATTATTATTTGAACCCCAAAAGCCGCGTGGTTTTTTATCTGACCGGAAACGCCGGATACGAAATGCTTACCCTCAACTACCGCGGAGAAATGAAAAGCGATAGTATTAAATCCAACGGTTTTGTGGCCGGCGGCGGCCTAGGGGTGGAAACCCGCGTGGACGATTTAATGTTGGGGGCGGAAGTGCGGCAACAGTTTTCCACCCGTGCTAACGAACTGAAGGACTCCGCCGCGTCCAACACGGTTTTTACCGCCCAAGTAAGCTGGAAATTCCAATGAAAATACTAGCTTTACCTAATGCCTTTAAGGGCTCTTTAAGCGCGGCTTCGGCCGCGCTTCTTTTGCAAAAAAACTTGTCCCCGCGCCATCAGGTAGCGGCGTTTGCGGTGTCCGACGGTGGGGACGGGTTTATTGATTTTTTCAAAATGCTCTATCCGGCAGCAAAATTGCGGCGGCTGACGGCACGCAACGCGTTCAACCATCCCCAAAAAACGGCTTATTTAGTGCTGCCGGACGGCAAAACCGCCATTTTGGAAACCGCCCGCATTTGTGGGTTAGGCTCCGCCAAGCCGCACGAGCTAGACCCGCTGAACGCCACCTCTTACGGGGTGGGCGAAGTATTACTGCATGCCGTCAAACACGGGGCAAAAACCATTTATGTCGGTTTGGGCGGGGTGGCGTGTAATGACGGGGGAGCCGGAGCCGCCGCCGCGTGCGGGGCCCAACTGTTAGACAAACAGGGCTCACCGATTGCACTGGGCGCACAAGCCTTATTAAAATTGGCCCAAGTCCGTGTGTCCACCCTCAAACAAAACTTCCGCGGGGTAAAAATCTACGCCGTGGCGGACGTCACCAACCCGCTGTTAGGCCCCCGCAGTTCTGCCAAAGTGTTCGGTCCGCAAAAAGGGGCCACGCCCGCCCAAGTAAAAATTTTAGATAAGGCACTGGGGGTGTATGCCCGCGTATTAAAAAAGGCTACCGGAAAAGAAATTGCCCACACCCCGTCCACCGCCGCGGCCGGAGCCATTTGTGCAGGGCTATACGGCTGTTTTAATACCCGCATTTTACTGGGGGCGGACTATTTATTTAAGAAAGCGGGATTTGAAAAATACGCCCGCCAAGCCGATTTGATTATTACCACAGAAGGCAAATTGGACGACCAAACTTTCGGCGGCAAAGCACCGCTGGCCGTACTAAAATTGGCCCGAAAATACAAAAAACCCGTTTTATTTATCTGCGGGGTTTTGGACGAAACTTGCTTGCGCCATAATCCGCTAGCCCCCCAACAAATAGCCGTTCTGGCGGATTTTGCCCCCAACCTAGCGCAAAGCCGCACCCATACTGCCAAATATCTGGCGCAACTTTGCAAAAGTTTATAACCCCATAAAAAAGGCGGGAACTTCACTCCCGCCTGTATTATTTTTACTATTCTTTATTTATAATGCGTTCAAAATATCCGTTGCTTTATCGGCCCATGCCGCCGGCGCATACGGCAACAGTTGTTCCCGCGTGCGGAACCCCCATGTGACGGCGCACGCTTTGACTTGCGCATTTTGCGCCGTCTGCATATCCACATCACTATCCCCCACATACAACACGTTTTCTTTGGCTACGCCGGCCGCTTGCAAAATGTCGCGCACGATTTGCGGGTCCGGCTTGACGGGCACCTTTTCCCGCGCGCCAAAAACCGCGCAAAACTCCACCTGCGGGAAATACAACCGCACTAATTTTTCCGTAGCGCTTTGGTATTTATTGGAGGCCACCGCCAGCTTTATCCCTTTTTGCGCCAGTGTATCTAGCAGCTCCGCCATGCCCGCATAAGCAAAAGTGGCATCCGCATTATGCGCGTCGTAATGCGCTTGAAAAACGGCACGCATACGGGCCACATTTTCGGGCGTTTTGGCGCCGTCCGGCAAGGCGCGCTCCAACAGTTTTGTCACGCCATTGCCTACAAAAGCGCGGCATTGGGCTTCACTGCGGCGCGGATAGCCCAGCTTTTCCAACGCATAATTGGCCGAAGCGGCTAAATCCGCTATGGTATTTAATAAAGTACCGTCTAAATCAAAAATAACCAGTTTTGTATTCACTTTCTGCTCCTACACATATTAAAGCCGCCCTTGGGGCGGCCTGCTTAAAATTTATAAATACCGGCGGAAAAAATTACTGAGCCGCTGTTTATATTCAAAGCCGCCCAGCTCCGCACATTTATTATGTTTAGCACCGGGGACCAGCCAAATCTCTTTCGGCGCGCCGGCGTGCTTAAACAACAATTTGGCTTGGGCGGGCGGCACAATGTTATCATACCGCCCATGAATAATAAATACAGGGCGCGGGGCAATTTTAGCCACGTTATATTTGGGGCTGAAGCGCTCCGGATTGACGCGCAAATACCGCCGTATATAGTGCAACACCATAGGAATCATGGGGAAAGACGGCACCTTGTGGTGCACCCACGCCCACCGCGCCACTACCCGCCGGAACGAATAATAACACGCTTCCGCCACCACGCAATTTACGGCCGGATTACGGGCCCCCTCGCACACGGCCACCATGGCCCCCATAGAAAGCCCGTACAAACCTATTTTTTTACAACTTTCAGGGCGGGTTTGCTGCAAAAAACGGATAGCGGCCTGTGCGTCGCGCGTTTCCAAATAGCCAATAGAACTTACCTTGCCGCCGCTTTCCCCCAACGCGCGGAAATCAAAATACAACAAGTTAAAACCTAAATCATGCAGATAATAGGTATTTTTCAAAATGTCCGAGCGGTTCATCCCCCAACCGTGCATTAAAATAATGGTTTTTTCGGAATTGTCACACGGGATAAACCACCCTTTCAGCTGTACTTTGTCTTCCGTTAAAAAGGAAACATCTTCATAAGGCATTTTATATTGGTCCGGCCACAGGTAGAGGGGCTTACGCTTGGAAACCGGATGCAGGACTTTCCGCGCCGTATAGGCGCACAATTCCATAAGCCCTACCGCCAGTATGCCCAAGGCCGCCAACACCGCCAATATCCATTGCCACCAAACCATATTAATCCTTATTTAACAGTTTTTTTAATGGCAGCCGGAAGATAATTTAATAACTCTCCGGCCAACACGCAGGTATCCGTTAAATCTTTAGCGGCCAAATCCCCGCATAGTCCGTGCAAATAAACCCCGCACAAGGTGGCCTGAAAAGCGCTTTGCGTATCAAACCCGTTGGCCATGCCTAGCTGCGCCCACAAACCGGCAATCAAGCCGCATAATACGTCGCCGGTGCCGGCTTTAGCCAAGGCAGGGCCGCCGGTGGTGTTTTGCCAAATATCTTCGCCGGCATAGACCAACGTGCCGTAGCCTTTTATCAGGCTGACGGCCCCCGTTCGTTCAAACAACGTTTGCACCTGATACTGGCGGGCCGGCTCTTCCAAAGCCACCGGCTCTTTAAGCAGGCGCGCCATTTCGGCGGGGTGCGGGGTCAAAATCCCCGGTTCCCGACGCGGAAAAACGGTATCCAACCCGCTAGCCGCCAGACGGTTCAGCGCGTCTGCGTCCATAACCAGCGGCAAACCGCATTGTTTTATAAAAGGCACCGCGGCAGAAGACGCCCCTAACCCAGAGCCTATTACCGCTAACGAAGGTCTACTGGTTTTAATATAGGCATCCAATACCGGTAAGGCATGCAAATTGATTAAGCCGTCCGTTTCCGGCAAAGGCACTGTAATTACTTCCGGCGCGGAAGCCGCGGCTATGGGTTGGCGGCTTTCCGGCAGGGCCAAAGTGACCAGACCTGCGCCGGCTTTTAAGGCACTTTTGGCGCATAGTACGGCGGCCCCCGTCATAGAAGCGGAGCCGGCCACCACCAACACCCGCCCGAACGAGCCTTTATTGGCCGTCAGCGGGCGGACAGGAAAGCATTTTCTGATTTCTTTACGGGTTATTTTTTTCATTATTCCACCGTCACACTTTTAGCTAAATTGCGGGGTTGGTCAATATCGCACCCCAACCGTTTGGCCGTCCAGTAGGCAAAAAATTGCAACGCCACCACATTCAAAATGGGCTGTAAAAATTCACCCACATAGGGAACTATAATGGCTTTATCTATGCAATCTTTGGCTTTTTGCGCACCTTCTTGGGTAGTGACGGCAATTACAAACGCGCCCCGCGCACGGCATTCCTGACAGGCGGAAAGCATTTTTTCAAAAAGCTCATCCGGCGGCATCAGTACAAGGGTGGGGGTACCCTTTTCAATAATGGAAATCGGCCCGTGTTTAATTTCCCCCGCGGCAAAACCTTCCGCGCTGCGGTAGGAAACTTCTTTTAATTTTAAGGCCCCTTCCAACGCTATCGGGAAGTTCACATTCCGCCCCAAAAATAAAAAGTGCGGGGCTTTGTATACTTTTTTGGTAATATGGCGCACGGCATATTCAATTTTAACCGTTTCCGCCATATATTTGGAAAGCGTTAATAACTCTTTATACAGTTTATTAAAAACCGTGGTGCTGATGTTGCCGTTGGCTTTGCCCAAAAAGAGCGACAACACATATAGCGAAGTTAGCTGACTGGTAAACGCCTTGGTGGAAGCTACGCTGATTTCCGGCCCGCAATGTGTATAAAAAGTGCCGTCACACACGCGCGTAAGGGTAGAGCCTAACACGTTGCAAATAGCTAAGGTTTTGAACCCTAATTCTTGTGCTTTGCGCACGGCGCCGATGGTATCGGCGGTTTCGCCGGATTGGCTGACCGCCACCGCCAGCGTATGCGGGGTGCGGGGCACGGTGCGGTATTTGTATTCACTGGCTAAATCCACCGTTACGGGAATGCCGGCAAAGTTTTCTATATAATATTTAGCCACCAGTCCGGCATGATAAGCCGTGCCGCACGCCACAATATGCACATTTTGCAAAGCGCGCAAATCGCCCGTTTTAAGCCCCACCAGTTTGCCAAAATCCGTCTGGGCGGTGCGCAAGGTGTCCTCTATGGCTTGGGGTTGGTCATAAATTTCTTTGAGCATAAAATGCTCATAACCGCCCTTTTCGGCCGTTTTTTGGTCCCATGTTATTTTGGTAGGTTTGAACGGTTTTTCCTGCCCGTCTTTGCCAAACAATGTGACCCCTTTGGCGGTTAATGTCACCATTTCGCCGTCTTCCAAAAACAAAACTTTGTTGGTATGCTTTAGGAAAGCGGGCACATCCGAAGCTAAAAAGTTTTCATTTTTACCTAACCCAACCACCATAGGGCTTTGGTTTTTCACGCCGATTAAAAAATCGGGCGTTTGGGCCCACAACACCCCATACGCATACGCGCCGGAAATTTCCCCATTGGTTTTGCGTACGGCATTCAGCAAGCGCTCTTGATTGGTTTGTCCGACGGCAGTTTTTAGGTTTTCTTCTATCAGGTGGGCAATTACTTCTGTGTCGGTTTCGCTTTTGAATTGGTGCCCAAGCGCGGAAAGTTTTTCGCGCAAGGTTAAAAAGTTTTCAATAATCCCGTTGTGAACTACCACCAAATCGCCGGAGCAATCCCTATGCGGGTGGGAATTTTCTTCACACGGTTTACCGTGCGTAGCCCAACGGGTGTGACCGATACCGCTTTGCCCTTGGGGGTTTGCCAGCAAGGTGGCTTTTTCCAGCTCGGCCACTTTGCCCACGGCGCGCACGGTAATTAAATGGCCGTCTTGCAAAATGGAAATACCGGCAGAATCATACCCGCGGTACTCCAGTTTTTTTAATCCGTCAATAATATAAGGCACGCTGTTTTTTTTGCCAACGTAGCCGATAATTCCACACATAAAAAATCCTCTCGGTGCTGATTAAAGCAGTTCTTTCATTTCCGCCACGGCAGAAGGTAAACCCACTTCCAACGCGCGAGCAATAATGGCAAAACCAATGTTCATACAGGCCATGCCGCCAATATCCGCCACCGCCAGCACGTTGGCATAATCCAACCCGTGTCCGGCGTGGACCTCAAGCCCCAATTCTTTAGCCAGTAGCGTAGAAAGGGCTAAATCCTGCAAGAGCTTTTGCGCTTGTTTTTGGGTGGTGGCTTCGCTGTAATCACGCGTGCAGAGTTCCACAATATCCGCCCCCAGTTTAGCCGCCGTGCGGATGTCCTCCGCCGCCGGACTGACAAACAAACTGACTTTAACGCCCTTTTTTTGCAGGGCGGCGGTCATTTCTCTCACGCGCTTTTGTACGGCAGGCGTAAACTTCAACCCGCCGGTGGTGGTCACTTCGCCCGGCAGTTCCGGCACAATACATACGGAATACGGCCGCAAAGATAAGGCCGCTTTTTGCATTTCGGGCGTGTAAGAACATTCCAAGTGAATTTTATTACGAAATTTTTTACATAGCCGTTTCAAGTCTTCTTCTTGAATATGGCGGCGGTCACGGCGCAGGTGCGCCACAATGTAATCCGCCCCGCATGCCAGCGCCAATGTGGCAAAAGCCAACGGGTCCGGAAAAGCGGCCCGACGCGCTTGGCGCAACGTTGCAATATGGTCTATGTTTACCCCTAAAGCCAAACTCATGCCAGCACCTCCGTTTTTGCGCGGTAGAGTTTTTCCACTTCGTCGGCAATATGGCTTACCAAAGTGGCGTCTTCCCCTTCTACCAAAATGCGGAATTTCGGCTCCGTACCACTGTAGCGCACAATTACGCGGCCGCGGCCGTTCATTTGCTTTTCCAGTGCGGCCACGCCGGCCAAAAATCCGTCCAGCGTTTCCAAGGCCGGCTTGCTGGCTACCTGTACGGCCCGCAGTAGGCTGGGATATTTTTTCCACTGGTCTAAAAACCAGCTCATCGGTTTGCCCGATTTTTTAACACATTGTAAAAATTGCAAGGCGGACAATATCCCGTCCCCCGTGTTGGAAAATTCCCTAAAAATAATATGGCCGGAAGTTTCCCCGCCGATAGACAAGTCCTCTTTTTCCATGGCTTCGGACACATATTTGTCCCCCACCTTGGTCAGCACCACGTCCACGCCGTGTTCTTTGAGGTAATTAATGCAACCCAAATTGGCCATAATGGTTAGCACCGCTTTGTTGGCGTGCAGGCGGCCTTCTTGTTTAAGGCACAGGGCGGAAGAGGCAATAATGTTATCCCCGTCTAATTGGCGGCCTTGTTCGTCGGAGGCAATCACGCGGTCGGCATCGCCGTCAAAGCTAAATCCGGCAAATGCGCCCTCGCGCTTGGTTAAATTCTGCATAAACTGGGTGTGTAAGGCCCCCACGCCCCGATTGATGTTGGTGCCGTCCGGCTTGGCACCGGTGACGGTTAATTCCATTCCCAGTGCGCTAAAAACATCTACCGCAATTTGGGAACTGGCCCCGTTGGCGCAGTCCAGCACTACTTTAGTGCCTTTGAGGAGTGCGGCATCTACCGTGGATTTTAAGAAATTTTTATAGAGTTCCACCAAAGATAAGTCTTCGCAATAGTCCGCACAGGGGGCAGGCACGGCAGAGCAGCCGTCTATGCGGGTTTCAATGGCGGCTTCCATGGTTTCCGGCAGTTTGGAGCCGTGATTGGTAAAAAATTTAATACCGTTAAATTCCGCCGGATTATGGCTGGCGGAAATAACTATACCGCACAAACTGCCCGTTTGGCGCACAATGTTGGCCACGGCCGGAGTGGGAGCCACCCCGATACTAACCACATTTACGCCCGCGGCGCGAATCCCTTTTTGCAAGGCCGCCAAAATGGCCGGGCCGGAAGCGCGCGAGTCCTGCGCGATAATTACTTGGTTTTTAAGTCCGTGGGCTTGTGCGCTTTTTTTAAGCTCGTCCAAAGCGCACCAACCCAATTTTTCAATAAACTCGTCCGTCAACGGAAACGTGCCCGCAACGGCGCGTATTCCGTCTGTTCCGAAGTATTTTCCCATAGAATATAAGTCCTTCGCGCGGAGGCTAAAACAACGGCGTCCGCTGCGTAATTGCCCCGCTTGCGCAGGTTGCCAGAACTAGAACAATTCCGCCTGTTTAGCCTCCGGCCGTTCGGCCTTCGGCGCCTTCGGTTGTTGTTCTTGGGCGGCTTCTTGCGCGGGCTTGGGCGCGCCCTCCGCACCCGTAGGGGCGGGGGTTTCTTGCGCGGCGGGTTTCAAGCCCAAAATAGCATCAATTTCGTTGGCTTCCACCACTTCTTTTTCAAGCAGGGTTTTCACCAGTACATCAAACGCGGCGCGGTTGGTTAAAATAATTTCCTGCGCCCGTTCGTAAGAAGATTTCATTAAATCCACAATTTCCGCATCAATGTTGCGCGCTAATTCCTCGGAATAGGTTTTATGGCGGGATAAATCACGCCCCAAGAATACTTCGCTATCATCTCCGTTGGGCAAGGCAATCGGGCCGATTTTGTCACTCATACCCAGTTCCACCACCATTTTGCGCGCATAGGCCGTGGCTTTGTTCAGGTCGTCACTGGCGCCGGAGGTAATTTCCCCAAATACAATTTGTTCCGCGGCGCGGCCGGCCAGTAAAATGCAAATCTTATCTAAAATTTCGGATTTGCTGGTTAAAAATTTATCTTCCAACGGCAGTTGTAGCGTATACCCCAACGCTTGCCCGCGGGGAATAATGGTCACTTTATGCACCGGGTCGGAATGATTGGTTAAACGCGCCACAATGGTATGCCCGCATTCGTGCGCGGCAATAATGTGCTGTTCTTTTTGGGAGATAATGCGGCTCTTTTTTTGCGGCCCCGCAATTACGCGCTCCACGGCTTCGTCCAAATCGGCCGTGCTTACGGCCTCTTTATCGGCGCGGGCGGCCAAAATGGCGGCCTCGTTAATGACGTTAGCCAAATCGGCCCCTACAAAACCGGGGGTGCCTTTGGCTACCGTTTTCAAATCTACTTCCGGCGCTAATTTTACTTTTTTAGCGTGAACGGCCAAAATTTCTTCGCGCCCTTTCAAGTCCGGCGCAGGTACGGAAATGTGGCGGTCAAAACGGCCGGGGCGGATTAACGCGGGGTCCAACACATCCGGACGGTTGGTGGAAGCCATTAAAATAATGCCTTGTTTGCTTTCAAAACCGTCCAGTTCAATTAACAATTGGTTGAGGGTTTGTTCGCGTTCGTCATGCCCCCCGCCGATACCGGCAAAGCGGCGGCGGCCCACGGCATCCAATTCATCAATAAAAATAATAGCCGGAGAGTTCTTTTTGGCTTGGTCAAACAAATCACGCACACGCGCCGCGCCGACACCGACAAACATTTCCACAAATTCAGAGGCAGAGGCGGAAAAGAACGCCACGCCCGCTTCCCCCGCCACGGCTTTAGCCAGCAGGGTTTTACCCGTCCCCGGTGCGCCGTATAAAAGCACGCCTTTGGGCAATTTACCGCCTAATTTTTGGAATTTTTTAGGGTTTTTTAAGAATTTGATAACGTCTTCCAATTCTTCTTTGGCTTCTTCGCATCCGGCCACATCCTTAAACGTGACGGATTGCTTGGACGGGTCCTGCATTTTGGCTTTGCTGCGCGCAAAGTTCATGGCACTTTTGCCGTCACTGCGCTGCGGGCGGATAAACACAAACCACCAAAAACCAATGAGCAACACAATCCACATGAGATTAAACAGGATATTTCCTATCCAGCTGTTGTCCTGCTCCGCCTTAAATTTTATTTTTCCGGCGGAAAGTTCTTCCACCAGTTTAGGGTCTTCCATGCGTACGGTTTTGAATTTGGCAAATTCGCCTTTGTCGTTTTTATATAACCCGCTAATCACGCCGGAGGCAACAGTCAAATCGGACACTTCGCCCACGGACACCTTTTGCTTAAAGTCGGAATAATCCAACACAGCCGGTTTAGAATCCGGATTATTAAAAAAGAAAACCGCCGCGGCAAAAATAACCACCCATACCAAAATTTGGCCGACGGACACTATCCTGCGGTTGCTCACGTTTTTGTTCTTCATTGTTTCTTAAATACTCCAATATACGGCAAGTTGCGGTACAGTTCGTTATAATCCAACCCGTAGCCGATAACAAACTCATCACCGACGGTGAACCCCACATATTTGGGGTGTACTTCCGCTCTGCGGTTGCAAGGCTTATCCAGTAAGCAGCAAATTTCTATACTGGCCGCGCCGCGGTTTTTCAAGTTGCCCAACAAATAATCCAGCGTCAGGCCCGTATCTACAATATCTTCCACAATTACCACATGGCGGCCTTTAATGCTTTCGCGCAAATCCAACATGGTGCGCACTTGGCCGGTGGTGGCGGTGCCGCCCGCATAAGAAGACAGGCACATAAAATCCATATTGCAATCTACGCTAATATTTTTCATTAAATCGGAATAAAACAGAATGCACCCGCGCAAAATACCCACAAACAACGGTTGTTTGCCGCGGTAATCGGCCGAGATTTGACGGCCCAATTCTTCTGCTCTTTTAGTTAATTGTTCCTGCGAAAATAAAACACGTTCCAAAACCGGAATATCAGACATAGTCCCTCCAATAGGAATATATATAAAAGGATACCTTTTTTTAGGCAGAAAATAAAGTAGCCGGACTTAAAAAAGCCCCGTTGGGCTTTGGGGCGGTAAAATAGCGTTTAACGGCCAAACAGCTTGCCGATATCACGGATATGCAATTGGGCCACGCATGCGCGCCCGTGCGGGCAGTGCATACCGTCTTTGCATTTTTTCATATTTTCAAGCAGCGCCTCGGCCTCGGCTGCCGTCATGGCATCATGCGCTTTGACCGCTTTTTTACAGGCCAACATGGCTACCATTTTGCGTTTGAGGGTTTCGGTAGATTTGGCAGGGTCCCCCACTATGGCCGCCAGTGATTCCACAAAACGCTTCATATCGTCTTCCTTAAACCGCACCACATAAGGCATGGTTTTAACTTGCACCGTGCGCGGGGCAAAGCGGGAAATTTCAAATCCGGCCGTTTTGAGCCAGGGGGCCCAGCTCATCAGGCTTTCGGCATTACTGGGGGTTAAGTCCACCTGAATAGGGAACAGCAGCTCCTGCACTTTAACGTCGCGTTTTTCAAAAGCGTCCATATATTTTTCAAACAAAACACGCTCTTGGGCGGCATGCTGGTCTATCAGCACCAAGCCTTCGGGGTTTTCAAACAGTAAATAACTGCGTTGGAGCTGGCCAAAATAATGGTACGGCCCCACATACCAAGCCGGTTCTGCGGGCACGGGGAGCGGTTCCGGCTCCGGGCGGCGGGCCTCATAGGCCACGGGGTCTTCGGTTTCCCGCACCATAAAGCGCGGGGGTTCGGCCGGCTTAAAAATATCCTGCACATTGGTTGCCTGCGGCTCTTGCGGGGGTTGCGGCGCAACGGGCGGAGTGGCCGGAGCCAATTTGGGCTGAAAGAGCCGTTGGGCGGCCGGTTGCGCAGATAACGATAAATCCACCGGAGGCACTACCGGAGCCGCCACCACAGGGCGCGCGTTGCCGAAGGCGGTTTCCCCCGCGCTGTTTAGAATCAACCCGAAAACCTTACTTTCATCCACAAACCGCACTTCCCGCTTTTGCGGATGAATGTTTACATCAAATTCCCCCGGCTCCAACGTCAGGTACACCAAAAACGCCGGGTGGCGGTCTTTGGGGCGGACGTTTTGCAACGCCTTGTAAATAGCCTGCTGAATGGTTTTGGATTCTATCGGGCGGCGGTTAATAAATATCATTTGGAAATCCCGCACCGCCACCAATTTATCCGGCGGGGTAAGAAACAACTGTAAGCCACTATCATCAAATTTTTTATAAACCAGACTTTCCGTCACCGGTCCGCCTAAAATTTCCCGTGCGCGGGCGCGTACGGCCGCTTCTTGCGGGCCTGTTTGGGCCGGTAAATTATACACTTCCCGCCCGCCTATACGCACCCGATAGCCCACTTGCCAGTTGGCTAGGGCGCTTTCTTCCACTACTTTTAACAGGCAAGCGCGCTCGTACGAATCACTTTTTAAGAATTTGCGCCGCGCGGGGGTGTTAAAAAATAAATCGCGTATTTCTACTGTGGTGCCCTGCACGGCCGGAGCCGGAGCGCGGCAAATAATTTCCCCGCCGGCAAGTTCCAAGCGGTGCCCTTGTCCATCCGCGGTACAACTGCTAATACTCATGCGTGATACCGCCGCCACGGAAAACAACGCTTCCCCGCGAAAGCCGAACGTGTGCAAATGGGATAAATCTTCAAACGAGCAGATTTTACTGGTGGCATGGCGGCGCACGCTTAATTCCAAATCCTGTTCGTCCATACCGCAGCCGTTATCGTTAATGCGGATGAGTTCTTTACCTGCGCCCTCAATATCTATATTAATGGCGGTGGCGCCGGCATCTACGGCGTTTTCCAGCAGCTCTTTAAGCACACCGGCGGGGCGCTCTATTACTTCCCCCGCGGCTATTTTACTGGCGGTGGACGGGTCTAAAACGGTAATTTTACTCATTAATCCTCTTTTTCCATTCGCAAATTAACTGTAAAGCGGCCAACGGGGTCAGTTGGTCCGTATCCGCCATTTTGATTTCTTCCACAATGGGGGAAGAAAACAAATCTTTGACCATATCTTTTTCTTTGACGGAAATTTTGGTGCCGCCTTTTTTGGCTTCCAAATCTTTTAGCACTTTACGCGCCCGCAACGTGCAAGCCGCCGGCAACCCCGCAATTTCGGCCACGTGAATCCCGTACGATTGGTCTGCCGCGCCGGGCAATATGCGGTACAAAAACGCCAGTTTGCTTTGGCCGGATTCGTCTTTATACTCCTGCGCCTGCACATGGTAATTTTGAACCGCCGGGTATTTATTGGCTAAATCGGTCAGTTCAAAATAATGCGTGGCAAACAGCACCTTGGGGCCGCCGCTGGGCTTATACAAATACTCCACAATGGCCCACGCAATAGAAATACCGTCAAAAGTGGATGTTCCGCGGCCGACTTCGTCCAATAAAATCAAACTGCGCGGAGTCATAGAGGCCAAAATATGTGCCGTTTCGTTCATTTCCACCATAAAGGTAGAGTTGCCGCGGGAAAGCGCGTCATGCGCGCCAATGCGGGTCATAATACGGTCCACAATCCCCACGGTAGCTTCCTGCGCCGGCACAAACGCCCCCATTTGGGCCAAAATAACCAAAATGGCGGTTTGTTTGAGAAACACACTCTTGCCGCCCATATTGGGGCCGGTAATGAGCATAATTTGGGTTTGGGTGGAATCCGCGTCCAAATCGTTCGGCACAAAACTGCCGGACGGCAAACGGTGTTCCACCATAGGGTGACGCCCCCCTTTATAAAACAGGCGGGAAGATTGGTCCACCACCGGCCGGACATAGCGGTATGCAATAGCACTTTGCGCCAAAGAAAGGTAAACATCCAGTTCAGCCACCAAGCGGGCAAATTGTTTGAGCGCGTCCGTCTTGAGGGCCAAGGTTTTGCGTACTTCGTCAAACAGGGCCGATTCCAAGCGCAGGATTTTTTGCTCCGCGTTCAAAATTTTATTTTCTAAGGCTTTTAATTCTTCGGTAATGTAGCGTTCCGCATTGGTTAAAGTTTGTTTGCGCACATAATTATACGGCACTTTGGCTATATGCATTTTGGTCACTTCAAAATAATAACCAAAAACGGAATTAAAGCCTACTTTCATGGACGAAATACCCGTTTTTTCGCGTTCGCGGGCGCAGATTTCTTCCATAGTTTTGCCGCCGTTGTGGCGCAAAGAACGCAGCTCGTCCAGTTCCGCGTTGTAGCCTTCGCGGATGATGTTTCCGTCGGAAATACGCAGGGGCGGGTCCTCGTTAATGGCGCTGTATAACAAGCGGGACATAGCTTCCAAATCCGTATATAAAGTTGCAAAACGGTGTGTTAAATGCGGGGCCACGGCGGGGAATTTTTCAAACCAGTTTTTAAGCGGCTCTGCGTTCAGTAAAGAGCGGCGCAAGCCGGATAAATCCCGCGGGGAAGCCGTGCCGGTGGCCGTGCGGGTGGCTATGCGCTCCACGTCGGATATATTTTTAAGAATAGCCAGTAATCCCGCGCTGGCCTCCTGCCCTTTTACAAAACCTTCCACGCAGTCTTGGCGGCGGGTAATATCCGCCACGTCCATCAGCGGGTGCAAAATCCATTCTTTTAAGGTGCGGCTGCCGCCGGAAGTTTGAGTACGGTCCAACAAATCCCATAAACTGCCTTTGCGGGTGCCTTCCTGACTTTTGACCAGCTCTAGCGCGGTGACGGCGTTTTCGTCTATAATTAAATTATCTTTCAGTTCCCGATAGCTGGGAACGAGCGTTTGCTTAAAACTAGGCTCCGTCACATTGACATAGCGCATAATTTGCAACGCACAGGCCAGCGCCGCGCGCTTGCCTTCCCACGCGCCGAGGGCCGGCCAATTTTCCGGCAATGTATAATCCCCGTCAAACGCGGGGCGCACGGTAAGCCCAAAACCGCTGGGAATAACTACTTTAGCCTGTAAATCTTTTAAGGAAGCCGCATCCCCCGCAATTTCGGCCGGATTAATAGAAGCCAAGGCCGCGGCTAAATTCATTAAAGCGGGGTCTTTGTCGTTTTGAGTCACCCAAAACTCGCCGGTAGAAACGTCCACACACGCCAAGGCCCAGCCTTTTTTGTGTACCATTACAAACACCAAATAGTTGGATTGGTTTGCGTCCAACAGGGTGTCTTCCATTACGGTCCCCGGCGTAATCACGCGGATGACTTTGCGTTCAAAAAGTTTGGTATTATTGGCACTGGGGGTGCCTACTTGTTCGCAAATGGCAATTTTTTTACCGGCTTTTAATAAGCGCACAATGTAGTTATTGGCCGCATGATACGGGATACCGCACATAGGCACGCCGTGGCGGGCCGTAAGCGTAAGGCCCAGTAATGCGCTTACTTCGCGCGCTTCATCACCGAACATTTCATAAAAATCCCCTAGGCGGAAAAATAAAATAACGCCCGGATTTTTTTGTTTAATCTCGGTATATTGCTTCATGAGTGGGGTAGTTGCCGGATTTTGCATACCCCTATTTTAGCAATTTCCGGCGCGGGGATAAACCGCATTTATAGGTTCATCCCCTCTAGGAAGAAAAAATATCAAACCGAAGCAGACACTTTTAATTTTTTTTGCTATAATATATTTACCTAGTTGTTTAAGTAAAGTAATAATTTGTTCGGTAGGATGGCTGAGCGGTCAAAAGCAACGGTCTGTAAAACCGTCGGGCTACGCCCTACATAGGTTCGAATCCTATTCCTACCAAAATTTAAGACCCCGCGCAAGCGGGGTTTTAATTTTGTGGGAAAGCAGGCAAACTGCTTTGCCTGCGTTAGGATGAGAAAGGCGGAGCGTTGTTTTTGTTTGAGGGGCACCACCCCGAAAGGCAAAAACCGCGAGCCCGGCCTGCAGGAAAATTCCGTCAGGAATTTTACCGGAAGGCGAATCCTATTCCTACCAAAATTTAAGACCCCGCGCAAGCGGGGTTTTAATTTTGTGGGAAAGCAGGCAAACTGCTT
>CAKUKI010000002.1 GCA_934662565.1 uncultured Elusimicrobiales bacterium | reverse complement strand
AAAAACCGCGAGGCCCGGCCCGGAGGATTTTTACGTCAGTAAAAATACCGCAGGGGGCTCCAACGCCGAGCGCAAATTTATAAAAAGCCCCGCCTTGTGCGGGGTTTTTTATATATTGCTCGGAGTACACCAACTGCTTGGTGTACGTCGGGAGTCGAAGGCCGGAGCGATGTTTTTGTTTGCGCGCATAAAAAAGGGTAAACCTCTCGCGCAAGGCAAAAACCGCGAGGCCCGGCCCGGAGGATTTTTACGTCAGTAAAAATACCGCAGGGGGCTCCAACGCCGAGCGCAAATTTATAAAAAGCCCCGCCTTGTGCGGGGTTTTTTATATATTGCTCGGAGTACACCAACTGCTTGGTGTACGTCGGGAGTCGAAGGCCGGAGCGATGTTTTTGTTTGCGCGCATAAAAAAGGGTAAACCTCTCGCGCAAGGCAAAAACCGCGAGGCCCGGCCCGGAGGATTTTTACGTCAGTAAAAATACCGCAGGGGGCTCCAACGCCGAGCGCAAATTTATAAAAAGCCCCGCCTTGTGCGGGGTTTTTTATATATTGCTCGGAGTACACCAACTGCTTGGTGTACGTCGGGAGGCAAGGCAATCAACCGGGACTATTTGCTCTATTGCGTTTGCCCCATTTTGACGGCTCCGGCGCGGCAAAAAAGTGCAGACAACACCGTAGTGTTGATAAACTTTTTTAACAAAGCCGGGGTGGCAAAATGGACAAACCCGAAGGGCCGTTTGATTTTTGTTTATAACCGCCTTTTTTTATCGGCAGGTGGAACAACCACCCGCCTCAAAAAGAAAGCCCCCTCTAAACTAAAAATCAAAACGGCGCAAAGGCAAACAGCCCCGGTTGCTTGCCTAGGTCCGGAGCGATGTTTTTGTTTGCGCGCATAAAATAAGGGCAAACCTCTCGCGCAAGGCAAAAACCGCGAGGACCGGCCCGAAGGATTTTTACGTCAGTAAAAATACCGCAGGGGACTCCCGCCGAGCGCAAATTTGAAAACCCCGCCTTGTGCGGGGTTTTTTAATTTGGGCCGGAGCAAGATAATTTACACGCAAAACTTTTTCTTCCAGACCACTTTTTTACCGTTTTAATGGTTTTTCCGTTTTGCGTGGGCCGTCATGCACTGGCACGCGCGCCGCCTTTGCGCCACGCTTTTATACACCAAAAGCCCCGCCGGAAAGCGGGGCTTGTTCTTGTCCGTCAAACAAGGTTCAGCGGGGTTTACATGCGGTGCTATCCGGCTTGCACACACAGTGTAAAGTAAGTAGGGCGCGCGCATTTTGTCCGTTCAGCAACGGCACTGCGGGGTCCGCATAGTCAAACGCCACACGGCAAGCAGTAGCATTACTTGCCGGATAACTGGCGCAAGCGCTTGCGCAAATCATCACTGGGCAAAACAGAAACACCCATTTTAATTTTTTCATAGCGTTTTTCCTCCCGCCGTTGCCGGACGGCGCTTTTTTTAAGGGCCGTTTTTTCCGCCCGATAGGCCCCTGCGCAATAGCACGCCGCGCCAAACAATATAAGCCCAAAGGCTCCCGCAAAAAACAGGCTCATAGGGCCTTCTTGGCTTCAAAGCCGAACTTCGTCAGCCAGCTAATCAGCTTGACGGCTACGGTGCGGATTTTTTCCACCACCGCAATAGCACGCGCGCTGTCGCACCATTTAACGATAATTTCCGCCGCGCCGATTAGGCACGTCCAGAGCGTTAAAATACTGCCCCAGTTTTCTTTCAGCCAGTTGACGGCTGTATTGATGTGTTCCATACACTCCTCCTTTTCCCGCGGTCTTAACGGGCCGAACGGGTTAAAATAAAACCTTTAATGGTTTTTACGTCGTCTAAAATAATATCTACTTTAACGCCGGTTTCCGTCATTTTGCGTTCGTGTTCGGCTACGGTGCGCTCCAATTTATCCACCCGCGGCGGCAAGCCGTAAATGGTAAAACCCCAAAAAGCGGCCGTACCCAACAGGCCCAGTATCCAAAACCAGCCTTTTAACGCGTCAAACTTTCCCGCTTGTCCGTCACTCATTATGCGGCTCCTTGCCCTTTGGCTTCCCAGCGTCCGCCCCAAATGGAAATTTTAATCGTAAAATTTGTGGCGGTTTGATAGTAAGGGACCAGATAATCCCAGTTTGCATTTCCGCTAAAAGTTGCCCCGTCTGTAAGTTTTGATACATTAATAAGCAAGCTGGGCACCGCAGAAAATGGTTTTAAGTAAGTGATAGTTCCTACTTTGTCGCTATCGGTTGTATAAGTACCCCCTTGTTCCAGCCAACCGCTTTTGTATTTGCGGTACCAGTTTCCGGCTCCGTCGTTATAGTGCTCTACCACATAGTCATAATGGGAAGGGCAGTTGGAAAGGTCCGCATTGGCTTTGCCGTTTACGCTTTGCGCGCTTTGGGCGGCCTCTTGCGCGTATTTTTTGGCCGAAAAGATTTCCCCCTCTACAGGCCCGTCTGTTTTACTGGCCCAATTTTGCGCTAGCTCTGCCGCTTGCGCAGCCTGTGCACTTTGGGTGTTTACGCGTTGCGCGTTGGCGGAAACTTCCGCTTGGGCGGACTCCGCTTTCTCCTGTGCCGCCGCGCACACTTGCGCAAAATTCCCGCATTGTTGGCGGGCCTGTTCACACATTGCTTGGGCGCTTTCGCTGGCGGTTTGTGCCTGTAAGGCGGCGTTTTTGGCACTTTCAATTTGGGGTTGGACTTCCGCCGCTTGTGCTTTAGCCGCTAAGGCTAATTGGGTAGAATCCTGCGCCGTTTGCGCACAAAGGGACGATTCTTGCGCCGCCTGTTGGGCCGCTTGCTGTGCTTGGGTACAGGCGGAGAGGGCTTTTTGCTTTACATCCATTAACTGCGTGATATAAGCGGAAGCATCGGTTTCTGCCCCTTGGGTTTGCACGGGAAATTTAATCGCCCGCGAAAGTCCCTCTGCCAATTCTTGCGCCCGCAGCACGCCGGCATCCAGTGCATCTTCCAACCCTTGCGCGTCCAATGCGGCCTGCCGTTTGAGGTCCGTTTCCTGCGTAAGCGGTGTTTGGCGCTCCAGCACCAAAAGTTCCCCCGCTTGCAAAGGCAATTCCAAACTGTCTTCCAGCGGATAAGTAATTTCTTTTTCCAGCTCGTCCACCGTAAAACCGTCCGTTTTTTCCACTGCGCGGCCGTGCGCGTCCACCCGCCACAGGCGTATATGCGCCGCCTGAACAAACGGAAACGGTATTTCCCACACGCGGCGCACCCCGTCGCCCGAATAAATTTGTTTTGTTTTTAAGTTGCAAACCGTCATAAAAAACTCCTTACATAAAATAAAATTCCTTCATTTTTTTAAGCATTTGGGCTTGAGCGTCCGGCGTTAAATCCTGTGAAAAAAGCGCATATTGGAAGTCTTGCGCTTCCTTTTCCGGCAAGCCGTTTTTGCGGCAAAGGCGCTGCACCGCCCCGCATACAAGCCGCTGGGCCACCCGATCCGCCCCGCCGGCATTTTGCGCCTGTTGGCGCGCTAATAACAAATAATCCCGCCCGCTGATTTGCCCCTCCTGAAAAGCCTGTTCCAGTTTTTTATGTTCAAGCGGCTGCTGAACGGTTTGTTTATACAGGGCATTAAAAACTTCCGCACGGCTTTGGGTGGGTGCGGCCCCTAATGCCGCCTGTGCCGCGCGGGAAACCGTACCCGCATACTGCGGGGCCGCTTGCGCCAAAGAAAATAACGCACCGCGGGCGGATTTTTCATCTCCGCTTGATACCGCTTTTAATAATGTGTCCAACGCTCCGGCCTGTGCTCGGGCCGAGGCCGCTTTTTGCTTTTGGACAACCCCTTGCCACGCGCTTTGCGCTTGTTGGCGCACCGCTTCGGGCAACTGTTGGGTAAATTCATCCACCCGTCTTTGAGCCTCTTGCGCTTGCCAGCCGGAGGGATTTTCTCCGGCTTGTTGGGCTTGTTCATACAAAGCGCTTGCGGATTTTTCCGCCGCCTGAAAAACCAACCGGTTTAAGGCCCCTTGCCGCGCCGCTTGCGGCCACTGCGCCCCAAAAGCCCGCAACATGGCCGCCGCTTGCGGTTCTTCCCCTTGCATCAGTGCGGCGGAAACATTGGCCTGTTGGGCCTGTAAGCAGACGGCCTCTCGGCGTGGTTGCGGCAGGCGTTGGGTCCGCTCCGCCAGCAACGCTTGCAACTGCTGCGGCTCTTGCACCAAGGCCGCCAGCGCTACGGTGGCATTATCCTGAAGTGTTTGTTCTTCCAGCCGCTCTTTTTGTAGGGCCTCTTGTTTGGCACTTTGCACTGCCTGTGAGAGTGTTTCTTCTTCGCGCGAAGGGTTCTTTGGGGTTTTGCCCTTAGCGCCTTGCGGCACCAACGCACGCAAAAATTTATCCGCAAAGGTATCTGCGGCTTTGGGTAAGCGGGTAAGCGTACTACTCCATTGTGCCAAACGGTTATAGTTGTTTTGCGCAAAATCTTGCGCCGCCGGACGGGCCACCCTTCCCTGCGCTACGGCTGGCACCGCGGGAGCGGTTTGTTTTTGATAAACGGGAACTTTCATAAAAAACCTCCTTTAGCCGAACAGGCCAATCATTTTTTGCATAAACTGCTTGGCAAACGTGCCGGACGAACGCCGCGCCGCCGAACGGTATTGGGCCGCCTCATCCTGTAAGGTTTGCGTTCCTAACAAGGCGGCCAAATTATTTTCGTACAGTGCATCCGCCGTATTTTGTTTGGCAGTTTGACGGTCCGTCAAATAATTCCAACGGCTGTTTTGCAACATTTGCTGTAAGGTGTACGAATTGCCGCTCCCATTAGCGGCCCACGCGCTTTTTTGCGCCGCGCGCGTTTGGTTGTACTCCTCATTCAAGCGGTTGTACTCCTGCGCGCCGGAACGGAATATATATTCCGCCTTGCGGGAAGATGCCGCTTGCGTTAAGGCCGCCTGTTTATCGGCCGCCTGAGCCAATGCCCGATAATACCGGCGCTCACTTTTATTTTTGCCCGCCACTTCGGCGGCGGACGACACTACCTGTGCGCCCAGATTTACTGCTCCACCCATAAGTCCTCCATGTACCGTACCAAAAGTCCGCCCCGTTCAAACGGGCCGGCTTTAACCGCGCCCCCAGCCACTGCGCAAAACGCACAGCCGCCGGATAGCGGGCGTCTATATAGTTGTAAATTTCCGGATATAGCCTTAAAAATCCGCTCATAAGCACCCGCGCGGCTTTACAAAAACCCAACGGGAATTTTTCCACCCCGCGCGCCGTTAAAAGCCACACGCAAGCGCGGCAAGACGGCGCGCCGTCCGGCACTAACCCCCACAAAGCAACCGTCTTGCCGCGCGCCGCCACCACCCCGCATACCGTGCTGTATTGGGCAAAATACGCCAGCAAATCACCGTCTGCCCGCCCGTGCGTGCGTTGCAACTCCGCCTTATCTGCCGGACGCAAATTTTGTGCAATTATGTAAAAATCCGCTTTACAAGCCGGACGCAAACTAATATCATTTGTTATAGGAAGTGATGGCATACTAAAAAATACCTCGCTTTAATTTTTAGATAAGGAGTTTTTAACATGGCATTCGTAATTTTATCGCTGCTGGTGTTGTTGATAGCCGCCGTCACTTACGGCGTGTTCTTCTTGATTTTTAAGCTGGTTTGGGTGATTGCGGGTAAAAACCGCAACAAATGGCCTTTACTGCTGGCAGGCGCCGCCACGGTGTTGTTGTTCCTAGCGGCTATAGCCAGTATTTGGTGCGGGGTAAACACCTATGTTAAACCGCTGATGGGTTTAGTAAACAAGGTGCAAAACAACACGCAAATTGTATCCGGCAACCACCCGTATAAAGATGCCAAATACGGTTTTACCATGAACCTGTTTGGCGGAACGGAAGTTTCCGATTGGGCCGGAAAAGATAGCGGATTCTTGTTGGGGATTGATACCAACGCAACCCCCATGAGAAACGCTTTGCAAGCCCAAAACCAAGAGGCTCAAGCGCCCTTTTCCATCTTTGCGGTCATCACTTGGAAAGCCCAAAAAGCACCGCAGGAAGAAATTGACGAACTACTGGAAACCCTGCAAGGCAACCAAAACGGTCAATTTGAACTGACCCACGAGCCGGAATTACTGGCCGAAAATACCGTCTATTTAGCGGGTATAGGTACCAGCAACACAGGCAAAAGCGCCCAAGTTTATATGACGGTTTCCAGCCAACAGGGCCGCAACTTTTTGGTGGTCGGTATGGCATTCGGTCCGCAATGGTATGAACAACAATTACAGCAAGAAGTACGCAGTTTCCGCCCGTCCGGTGTAGCACCGGCCCCCGTGCAAGTGCCTTACATCTTGCCGGTGGAAATAGGCCAGCGCCTTTCTTCCACCCGCTAACACGGCTTTTTTACACGGGCCTTTGCCAAACGCAAAGGCCCGTTTTTATTTATACTACTTCCACCGTTAAATCCAGTACCGTCACCGGCAGCGGCTCCGTCTGCTTAAACACTACCGCCGGACGCAAAGTGTGAACGCCGGCCAAAACTTTATGGCAGACGCATGTTTGCAATTCGGGCGCTTGATTGTACTGCGTTTGCGGGGCATAAACCAGCTCGTCCAAAAGGCCGCCTTCCACCCCCACATATCCGCCGCGGCTATCCAGCACGCTTACGCTAATCCCGCTCAAACGGTGTTTTCTGTCGCGCGGGGTGCCGTCGGCCAACGGCGGCTGAATGGGCAAGCTGCCCAGTATGGCTTCATAAGCCAAACCCACCAGTACCCGCTCTGCGGGAATAGGCAAACGGATTTTCCCACCCTGCACCATAAACGGCCCCGCCGGATTACCGTCCGCCAGCGCGTACACTGTTTGGCCCTCCAAGTGTGCAAGGCCGCCAATCTGCGTGGAAGGTTCCGCCAAGTTAAACGCTATTGCGCTATCCAAAAACAACTGCTGGGACGGCGCTTTACTGGCCAGCCGCTTGCTCATGCGCTCTATGCACATTCCGTTGGCGCGCCGCACACAAAGCCACAGTTCATCATACCCCACTGCCGGAACCGTACAAACCCCGCACACCGTGCCCGCCGTAATATGACGCGCCCACGCGCATAAATCCAGCTGGGGCTGATACGTAAGCGTTAACAAGCCGCCGTCACTCATCACGCACCAAAGTAGCTCGTCCGGCTCTTGCTGCAAGGCCAACTCTCGGATTTCTCTATTAAAAAACAAATGACGCGCCAAACGGGTTAAATCCGCCCCCAAATACGCGGCGCAAGTATAATCGTACACTAAATCCCGCAGTACTCCGCCGCGCGCCTGTACAAAAAGCACCCGCCCGCCGGCTGCCAAGGCCGGTACACGGCTTGAGCCGCGCTCGCCCTGTTGGCGGGCCCGCACGGTGTATGCGGTAAATGCGCCGTCCGCCTCTAGCGTCCACTCCCCGCCGGAAGTAAATACAAACAGCTTGCCGCCGGCGGCCACCACGGAACGGATAGATTGCAAACTTTTGGCACTTAAATTTAGGCCGAACGAATCAGACGCCTGCAAGGTGCGTTGGTGGCCAAAATCCTGATATTGCCCAATTTTGGAAAACCACACGGTTTGCGGCTCTGTAGCGGTGCAAGCCAGCCCCAAGCGGTCTTGGTGGAAAAACACGCACGCGGGAAACCCCACCGCCGGACTAAAACTGCCGCTTGCCCAACGCGAACTCCACGCGTCCGAGGCCACCGCTTGCACAATTTCCACTTCCATTTTGCGCGGCCCCAAATAATTTTTCAAGCGCACCATACCTTCTTGCACAAACGCATCACTCCAAAGTTCGTACCCCATTTCGCCCGTCACATTTTCCCCGCGCAAACGGATTAAATACATTTGCGAGGTTTCTTCCAACGTGCCGTAATCGCTAATGTTTTCCGTACCGCCGGCACGCGCAAAACGCTTTAATACTTGCCACGTGGTGCCGCCGTCGCCGGATTTTTCCAATACGGCATTTCCCGTCCAATTTCCGGACGTTTTCAACCGCCAATCCCCGCCGCTTTTAAGCGTTTGGGAAATGCCGTCATATCCCACGGAGCCCGCCACATATTGGCCCTCCATTTCGTGCGTCAGGCTGATAAGCCCTCCCAGCTGGGCGGGGCGGAAATAATCAAAGTCACTTTCCAAAATTTGCTTTTTACTACCCGAATCCGGCACGGTACCGGCATTGGTTCCGCCGCTAAGGGTGTAAACGGCCACTTCGCGCGGGGATTCAACCGGGTCTTCGTGGTAGCGGAGTTTTAGTTCCATACCGTTGGCGTCCCCGCCGTTAGCCGTGGCGGAGCTTACCGTCACCACCCCGTTTTTATATACGGCCGCAAACCCCTGCGCGCCGAAAGTTTGGTTGAATTTATGGACCATAGCCGCAATATTACAGCCGAAGTTTTCGTCCAAATAAAACCATTGGCCGTTAAAATCCGCCATGAGTGCATATTGCGGATATACAAGCGGCTGAAAGGTGACGCTGGCTTTTACCCCCGCTACGGTAATTTCGCCCCCCTCTTGCGTAAGCCGCATACGTTGGGAAGCATCTGTATTGAGGGTTTGAAACGGGCCGTACTGGGGCAAAAATTCTTCCCAGCTAAACGAGCCGTCCTCGGCCCGCACAAAACGCTGCGGCGCATACGCCGGATGCACCAAATACAGCACTTGGTTATACTGCACATAATTAACGCGCGCCACCTCGCGGGCCGAATATGGGGTGGCCCACTCGGCCGGTTGGGCGTTTTCCCCCAATACGGGACCGGCAGACGTATGCAAACGCACATATTTATCCCCCAGCTCCAGCACATAGGCTTCTTCATCCCCGCAAATAAACGGAATGAGCCGCACGTCTTTATCGGCATATTTTGCCTGAGCTACCAGCCAAGTACCGCAACGGTTAGACGCGCCCCCCTGCGCGTGCAAAATAAAATTTTGAGCCGTTTTCAGCCAGCGCGAAAAACTGCCCGCTTCCGCGCGTGCCGCCGTATGGGGGCTTACTTCCCCGCCGGAAAACGACGGTTGCAAATGATGATACACCATTACCGCACCTCCAAAAACGCGCTTTCTTCCCGCCGGCCGGGTAAGGAGAGTTCCTCGCACATATTACTGCGGCGCGCTTCGTCCAAACTGGCTGCATAGCGGTTTAATAGCAGTTTTGCTAATGCATTATCCCCCGTCAAAGCCAAGGCCAAGTCGGACGCTAGCGCCAGCGCAAACGCTTTTACAAAGGCGGGGTCCAGCTGGGTTTCGTCCTTTACATGGCGGGTATATTCCGCCACCGCTTGCGAAGCCGTTGTTTCCACCGCGCGTTGATTGAGGCGGCGGCGGAAAACCTCCCGAAACGGATATTTTTTATCCGGAAAAGCGGGGTCCGTAATTTGGCGCACAAAAAGTGCCTCTACCGGATATTGGTACAGGTAAGGATAAGGCGCGGCGGAAGGGTCTTCCAAGCGGATAAGCGGCTCTTTAACGGTGGCAAATGCCCAATTATGGGTACGCAGAACCTCTGCTTTGACCGGCTCATAAAACAAATTTAAGCGGCGGGCGCGGTCATCTTGCTGCGTTAAAGAGCTGATAGGCTCTTGCCCTAAATGCGCCAAGGCCAAATTACAAATATCAATTTTTGAAACCATAATTTTCCTCCGATTTTAATTTTTATTAAATTTTAATGATTTTTATTTTTGATATATTATTTGTGACACACAACAAATTCACAAAAACGCAAATTTGATGTTAATTTTGCAAAATAAATTTATTTTCAGCATTTATTAATTTTGTACACGATTTTAATTTATATTATTATTTAAGTATTTTTATTTTTACATATATTTTTGAAAGATATTTTTTATTAAAAATAGCGCGGCTTGCGTGAAAGCATTTTTATATCTAATTTTATAAATGCTTATTATTTAAGCATTTATAAAATAGCATTAATATTTGTAGATACAATAAAATCCAAACAAAAACCAACTTCTATAAAATTTTTTTAATAAAAAGAGGACAGATTGTTTCCCCCCGACCACGCTATCTTACGCTCCTGTACGCCACCGCCAAAATTATTTTTTGCTTTTAGCAAGACTTGCCACCCCGTTTTTACCTGTTTTAGGCTGATGTTAAACTTAAAATGAGCTATTTTCCATTAAAATGCCCCAGTTTTTAGCAAAAATGGCCCAATTTGGCGTTTTTATGCGGTTTATCTCATCTGTATATACCCAAACGCTTTTACGCTCCGCCAACTTTATAAAAAACAACTGTTTTCTTCTGGCGGTTGCTTTTAGACCCGCGCCGCCCCCAAAAGCGGCGCGGGCCCTTTTTTTACAGGTCCACCATATCCGTCAAAAAGGCGGATACTTTACCGGCCGTGGCCGTACCCGCCACAGTATAGTTCATACGCAAGTAGCGCAAGGTGCCGGCAGGCATAGCCAACTTCATCAGTACGGCGTTTTTTTCCAAATCCGCCGCCGGAGCGCTTACTTCCGCCAAGGTTTTTACCCCGCCGGAAAAATCGGCCTGTGCACACGTTTGCAACGTGGCAGTCAACTGAGTCGCGCCGGAAAAGGTTTCGGCTACACGCACAACGGCATACAAGCCGGTGCGGGCATCCCCCGCCGCGCCTTGGTCCACCGTATGGGTGGAAGCGGCACTGGCCGTAAGGGGTTGTTTTTCTGAAAATACTGCATGGTTATCTAACAACATAAAACCTCCTATTTCACCAAACTTTCGTTGTCCGTAATGGCATCACATACATGCACGGGGATTTCGTTAAACGTCATGAGCGGGCGGGACGTAATTTGGTCCGGCGTGTACTGTACGTTTGTGCGGTTGCTGGTCAGTTTTCTCAACGCGGCTTTTACGGTGCGGTTCATATACCAAACCGGTTTACCAAGCGCCAAACTTTGTATGCGTTCTTCCAGTTCGCACATTTTGTCAATCAGGTCCGCGGCGGGATTTGTCACATCAATATTGCACAAGCGGCCCGCATAGCGCCAATCTTGCACGGCCAAGCCCAGTTTCCATTCAAAATACTCTTTGTAGGCGGGGTATTCGTTTCCGTCGGCGTCAATATGGTTGACTAACCCGTGGTCCACACGCTGTATGCCCGCGCGGCTGCCTTTGGGGAAGAAGGTAAAAATCTTATCCGTATCCCATACCACTAAATAGATGGACGAATTTTTCCCTTCCGTTTCACTGCCGCCGTCAATCACGTTGCGGGCACTTTCCGCGCCGGAAAGCTCACTGTAGCGGGCGGCAAGTCCGGTAAAGCGTTCCGGATGTTCTCCGGCGTTGCCGTAAATCAAGTTGGCCGCCATGGAGTTGGACATTCCGGCAATAATTGCCTTGGATTGTCCCTCACGCACAGCTTGTACATTTCCCCCCTTTTCAGCCACCAGTTTATCCACCACACTATAAGCGGAAAGGGTACCGTAGGTTTCCACCACCACTTTGGTAGTGGCTTTAGCAGGCTCAATGCCTTGATAGGCGCGGCGCCAAGTGCCTTCTGGAATACCGGTGCGTACGGCGTATTCGTGGCCGGAATCTAAGCTGGATTCACGCACCAACGCGTCGCCGATAATCTCGTTGGATTTGCTTAATACTTCCGCAATAGCCAGTTCTTGGCCGGACGGGTCAAACTGTTTGGCGTAATCCACCAAACCGTAATTTTTGTCTGCAATAATTGCCATATACTCTCCTTGTGTTAATTAGCACCGTACAATGCTTGGGCGAAGGTTTTATCCGTCTGGGCAGCCGACGGGCCGCCCGTGCTGGCATCTTCGCTTGTGGCACGTCCGATTGCATAAAATGTTTTTACAATGACCGGATGATTGCCCAGTCCGGTTTCTTCCAGCAGGGTTTGCAATTCTTCCCCGCCGTAAGTGCGCGCCGCACGCACCGCCAGTGCCAAATTTTCCTCGTACTGCGGGCCGAGAACGGCTTTGGTTTTATCCGCCCACCGCTGCAACATTTCCTGACGCATTTTTTCTTGCGTTTCTTCCTGTCGGGCCGCTTGTTGGGTGTTCCAATCCACCAATTTTTGGGCCATTTCTGGCGGCAGTTTCATCTCTTGCGCGGCCCCCAAAAAGGCTTCTTGTGCGTCGCTTTGGGTTCCCTCGGGCCATTTTAATTGGGTATAATCCAAGGGGGCTTGCGGCTGTGTTTCCGCCGGAGCCGGTGCGTCCAAGTCCCTTTGTTCGGGCGGTGTATCCGTAAATGTTTCAGACATCTTCTTCCTCCTTTGGGGCAGGAATATTTGGCTCGCTTTCGCGGCGCAGCCCCATATAAGCGGCGGGGTCGGCCCGCCATAATTCTTCCTGCAACCACACAGCAATACTCTGTTGGCCGCAAAAATACGCCGTGGCATACGGGTCCCGCGGCACAAAGCCGTTTTCCCCCGCCCGGGCCATGCGCAAAACACGCCACACTGTTCTGCGCCCGGCGGCAGTTTTTAATACTGCCCGCAAATCCCGGTCGTTCTGTTCTTGGGTATTTATCATAAAATCCGCCCGGCAAAACGCCTGCGCCGTCCGCCGGTGGTTGCCCGCGCGGCCCGCTCGGTAATTTAAGGCGCGGCCGGGGGCTGTTTGGTTTTTTTAACAGATAGCAAATGCCCGGGCGGCGCAGGCGCCGCAAGCACTTGTCCGCGGGGGGCCGTTCGGTAATTTAAGACGCGCCCCCACACACGGTTTTTCTTTTCTTTTTGGAAGGTTTATTCGGCCGCGGCGGTGTATCCTTCGGCAGATACTTCCGCGCGGCTTTTTAATACGCCGGGAGGAACCCCCAGCATGGTAAGCCCTTGCTCCAGGGCGTTTTCAAAATCCACCCGGTTTAATACGTCCGGGCGGACCGCCGCCAAGCGGGAGGCAAAATCAATCCCTTGCGTTAAGGCGGCAAGCCCGGTGGCTTTTTGGGCCTGTGCAATCAGGCTGATATAACTGACCCCGATAGACAACCCCTGCAACGCCTGCGGAGCCGGGGGCAACACGCCGCGCCGGGTTAAAATGGCGTAGGAGCGCTCCACCAACGGGTCTAACAGTTCGTTTTTAAGCCGTTCCAACACGGGGCCCAACACCAACATTTTTTCCTGGTGTCTTTCCGCCACCTCGGCCGCCGTCATATTGGCAAAATTTTGCGTACTGAGCATTAAAAAAACGTCTGCAAAAAATTGGGCTTTTATGGTAGCTTTCACTTTTTCTATACTGCTTTCCAGGGCGGATAAATCCACATTTACCTGGTACGCGGGCTTTACGGCGCCG
This sequence comes from uncultured Elusimicrobiales bacterium, assembly GCA_934662565.1. Classification (GTDB taxonomy): domain Bacteria; phylum Elusimicrobiota; class Elusimicrobia; order Elusimicrobiales; family Elusimicrobiaceae; genus Avelusimicrobium. The sequence goes on along the minus strand of CAKUKI010000002.1, from coordinate 331,147 downwards.
TCCGCCGCGCCGCTATACCGGGTCAACCCGCCCGGCAGTAAATTTACTTCCCCCTGCACGCCGCTGGAAACCATCATGGGCGGGTTGGTAATTTTATCCAAGGCCACCAGTTTATTTTTTTGCATTTTTTGGAGCATTTTTACATCCCCCAAACATTTCCACCCGGGGCCTTTGCCGTACACATCATTAGCGGTTTTTACTTCCCAACGCGCCGCTATGACGGGGAATTCCCAATATCCGCCTTTTTTTAATACCTCACCCTGCGGGGTAAAATAAACGGATAAATACGGCATTTTGGCAGCATTTTTATAGCGCACATCACACGCCGGATTGGGCAAAATCAAATGCCGCACGCGGTGCCAAGAGGTGTCTTTGCCGTCTTGCACGGCGCGGAGCAACTGCGGGGGTAAATTTTCCAGGCCGAATTTAGCCGCCATTTGGTTGGGCGTTAAAAAGAACTCCCGCCCAAAGCGGTCTATGCGGCCGTTTTCGTCGCACCCAAGCACATATTCCCCGGCGGTAAACAAGCGGGCGCGGAGCAGCTCCTTGCCGTCTTCTTCCAGTAGCATGGCCGCCGTACCGAAAACCGCAATTTCCTGATAAAACCCATGCAAGGCCGCATAAATATTAGACCCCGCAAACGCTTCTTCCAAGCGTTCTTTTACGCGGTGCGTCCATTCGCGCGCGCCGGACACTTCCCGCGCGGAGGCCGGAGTAATTTCCAGCGCAAACCAACTGCGCGACGGACTCGTCAAACCGGAAATCATCCCCGCGGCAAGCACCTCTACCGCTAGCAGCGGGTCGGAATCAATCAAGGTGCGGTGGTCTATTTTTTGGCCGCGGTTGGAAAAATTTTCCTCAAAAAAACCGCGGGTAGGGGCCAAATACGCGCCCAACTCTTTCCAAGCGCTCCGCCAAGAAGCGGCCTGACGGGCCAAGTCGTCATAGATACGGCTATAATTTTGTTTGTGTTTGTTCATAACTCACCTGAATAATTAAAAAGAGGGACTCCACAACAGGCGGGAAATTTACTACCATAGAGGAAACGGAGGGAATAATTATGGCAGGACTTGTAATTTTAATTGTTTTTGTTGTGATGATTGGGTTTATGGGGTTTTATATTATTACCCGCAAGATTTTTCCCCGCACAAGCAAAGCTAAAACCGCATGGCTTTGTGCCTTGTTGACAGCCGCTTTGGCAGGGCTTCTGGTGTATTTATTAACTACAACGCCGCTGGCATAAACCAAGCAGACGGCCGCGCAAGCGCGCATAAAACAGTTTTGATAAAGTGAACTTCAAAAGAAAACTTCGGTAGGAATTTACTGCTAGAAAACTACTATAAAACGATTATATAAAATATAATTATTTTTGTCAAGTGTTTTTTGAAAATCCCGCGGCCCAGAACCGCGGGTTTCTTTTATTTGCTAAAAGGTTTTGTCTGATGAACCGTCACAGATAAATCAAAACCGAGGATATGGGTATATTTCGGGTTTTTGGAGTGTAAAATCAGGCGGGCTTTGGGGTTTTTGCGTACGGTTTCTTCCATCGCGTCATCCGGCCGCAGATAGTTAAACAGCGGGGTCACGTCGGCTTTTACGTCGGGCACGTCCAGCTGGATAATATACGTATTTTTGTGGTCCCCCATCAGGGTAGGCACAGAACGGTAATAGGATTTATCCACATGTGCGCCGCCGGCATATACCACAAAAACCGCGTCCGGATATTCTTTGCGCAACTGGCGCATGCGCCGCACAAAATACATATTGCGGCGGGCGGCGCCGTCCGTCGTGGCGGAATACTCTTTGCTCAAAACGGACAGGTCCTCCAACGAATCAATAAAATCAAAATCTTCCAATCCGGCCACGCCCATTTTTAAGGCGGAAGCCTCCTTAAACACTTCTATACCGTATAAATCCGGAAATTTTTTAACCGGAAAAGCCGCTTCCGGCGGAACCAAAAAAGTATCCGGCAAAAATTCCGTTAATAAAAGAATAGTTTGGGTGGGGTTTTGTTTCCGCACCGCCCGCAATACAGACAGCACTTCCCGCTGTACCATGGGTTGTTCGTGCACTTCGCCAATATAAACCGTCTTGGTTCCGGCGGGGATATAGCGGGTATAGTCTATCGGCGCAAAGCGCAGGCCGTCTTCTATGCTTGCCAGCATTTCATCCGCATGGGCCTTAAAATAATTCAAGCGCCCGCGCCAAACGATTTTTTCCAACGTATTAATATGGTTTTGTCTGGCTACAAAATATTGTTCCAACGGAGTGATTTTCTTTTTAAGCGGAACGGTGGCATCTTCAAAATACATGTGGGTTTGCACCAGCGCTTTATCTGCCCCCTTAAATAAATCGTCGGCCGAAAACCGATAAGCCGGCCGGTTGCTATATACAGGGACGGCGGGGTCCACCGCAAAGGGGCGGCCTTGCAGCTGCCTAAAGCGTTTCAGTTGTGCGGCACGCGCTTTTTGGGCCGCCGACGAAGCGGCGCGGGCCGCCTTAAAGTCTTTCAAATAGACTATTTTTGCACGCTGCGCCTTAACGCTTTTGCGGGCCGCCTGTGCGGCGCGTTTAGGCAAGGCTTGGCCGTAAATAGCCGTCGGAAAATATAAAATTACAAGCACCGCTAACAGTAAATATTTCATTTTATCACCCTATTCATGCAAGTTAATTAACACATCCGCGCCCAATAAACGGCGGTAGCGCGGCGCTTTTAGGACGGCCACCGTTTTAGCGGCGGGGTCTAGTAAAAAATCGGGCATAAACAAATCTTCAAAAGCCGGTGTTAAAGTGTCTTTCCACCACAAATTAAACTGCACCACTTGGGAAGGAATATCTTTTAACATCATGGGTACATTATCCAAATATTTATACGAAGAATGACTCCAACCGGTGTAAACAAAAAATACGGCATTGGGGTCTTGCTGCACATACTGGCGGATTTTTTCCGCCCATGCGCGGTTGCGGATTTCCTGCCCCACCAAAGATACCGACCCCTGCATAAAAGTTTTATCTGCCACGCCAAATTCTTTGGCTAAAAATTCCAACCCGCGCAACGGCTCCAACCCGCGTACCCGCACCCCTTGTTTGGCCAGTTTTTGCAAAAGCGGCAGTTGCTCCGGCACTACGGTTTTACCCCGTAAATATAAATTACGGTAAAAGCCCATCGGCCGTTCGTTGGGGTATTCCGCCTCCATAAATTCCGTCAATAAATATACTTTTTTATGGGGATGGGCTTTGCGGTATTGTTCTATGGCACTGTATACTTCCTGACGGATAGACGGCCTGTAATGTACTTCCCCCAAAAAAATTAATTGCGCGTTTGCATCCAGCAATTTGGCATAGTTAATTTGATGAACGGCAGAAGTAATAGCCAGCTGGGCTTTAATTTGCGCGCGGTTTTTATTGTATGTTTCAATTTGGCGGCGGAGCATGGTTTTGGAAACCGCAATCCGGTGGGCATTCCGTTTTGCCAAAGAGCGGTACACCGCCTTATCCAACCCAAAACCTTCCAACGATTTATCTATGGACTTATTTAATAATTTTTTATCTGCGTAGATTTGCTTTTGGCGGGTCACCACTTGGCGGGCAACTTCCACCGGTGTGCGGGGGGCGGCCGCTGCTTTTTGAACAGACTGCGCGGTATTTTTCCCCGCGGATTTTATCCACATTTTAGACGCACCGACCAAAGGCTGGGCGCCTGCCGCCGCCGTGCTTAACACAAACCCTAAAAAAATAAATAAAATCCGTAAAATCCTCATATTAAATAATGTAGCCTTTTTCTACCCCCAAGACAAGGGCAAAAGGGCCCACAAAAAGTTTTGTTTAGGCCCAGAACGCACCTAGGCCTATAATACGCCGTATTCGCAACGGGCAAACTCCGCCGTAAACGCACCGCGCCGCACCGGAAAAGCAAACGTCAGCGCCAGCGCATCCCCCAAATCCGGCGAGCGGCCAGTGCGTTCCTTCATTTTTTCTTTGGCCTCTAACCTTAACCGTCCGGCCACATCAAAATCATACATGGGCGCGCACAAATCCGCCCGCAAGTCACTTTCGGGCGGCAAGGCCCCGCCGGCTTTGAGCCACGCGGCCATTTCGCCCCACATTTCGGCCCGCTTATTGGCATATTGTCCGGCTTTTAACGGGGCGGAGCCGAACGGCACTTCCGTCACACAAAACCCCAGTTGGCGCACGCGGTCTATCACACCGCCGCCACAGCCCGCGTCTATAAATACCGCGTCCGGACGGAAGTGCTGTATTTCCACCGCCACGCGGGCGGCCAAGGCCATATTATCCAGTTTTCTAAATACACGCGGGGCGAATGCCTGCAACCCTTGGCGGCAGAAAATAACACTGCGGTCATTACCAAAGCGGGCGGGGTCCACCCCCATTACGCGCGGGGCGCCGGCTACTTCCGCCGCGCCGTAATGCCGCTGAAAAGCCGCACTGACTTCGTCCGCCGGAATTAACACATTATCACACGAAGCGGCAAAATCGCACAGATATTCCTGCCTGAACACATTGGCCGGAGTGGCTTGGCGGATGCGCTCTAATTCGTCGGGCGCAATCACGCCCGTGGTATCGGCCGGATACACGCCGCACCACCACAACTGCGGTTGTTGGCGCGCGGCTTTTTGGGCAAAAGTAAACAAATCATAAAACGCATTTTGCCCTTTTGGGGTGCCGGTAAACAGGGTCCACCCGCAGCGCGAAAGCAGCATAGGGCGGATAATTTCGTCAAATACGCCGGGTTTAATTTGGGCGTATTCGTCCAGTGCCACGCCGTCGGCATACGTTCCGCGCAAGGCGTCTGGATTATCGGCTCCGGCTACCCAAATTTTGGCCCCCGTCGGCAGTGTAATGCAAAGTTCCGCTTCGTTTATTTTCACATCCGGAATGGGGGCCGAATAACGCTTAAAATAATCCCAAGCAATCATTTTAGCCTGTTTGAGTAGCGGCGCCACATAAAAATAGCGCGGGGCCGGGCGGGTATTGATGAGCGCGCTTTTTAACAAATGGTTGACCGCGCAAACGGTTTTGCCCATTTGGCGGTGCGTGACCAGCACGCAAAAGCGGTGCGTTTCCAACTGCGGGTGGATAAGCGTTTGCGGGTAGCGCGGCTGATAGGGAATGACCGCCGTTTGGACGGCATTTTTTATTTTTCCGGGCACGGTTCCCCCCACCGCACCACCAGCGGCTTTTGCACACCATGGGCGTCGTCCTTGCCGTCTTTCCACCCCAATAAATTTTTGGCGGTCAGCACCGCAAAAGAGGACGAATAATTCCCCCGCAAACTGTTTTGGATAAGAATGTTGCTTTGCAAATCCCGCGCTTTGGCGGCGGCCTCGGCAAAGGCCGGGTGTGCATTTTCCCACTTAACCAAGGTGGCTTTGGTGGTGCCCAACACTTTGGCAAAAGCCTCAAAGGTGGGCAGTTCGCACGCCGTTTCTACCAGAGAAACAGAACCGTCTTTTTTTAGCACTTCCGTCACCTTAAAAGGCGGCACATCAAAAAAGGCAAGCAGTTGCGCGGCAAAATCTTCCGCATACGGCAAGGCTTTTTCGCGCGGTTTTTTTAGTGTTTTAGTTGAATGTTGAACCATGGAAACCCCCATCGGGAGCCCGAAAAGCCCCCGGTGCGCCCGGCGGGCGCGTGTGGAATTTCCAAAAAGAAAAGAAAATTACAAACACTTGCGCATTTGTAATTTGTAAATAAATTATATCAAATAAATTTTGTTTTGTCAAATTTATTTTTGGCAGATACGCGGGCGGTGCGGCAGGCTTTATAAGTAGGCACGCAGGCGGCGCGGCAGGTTTTATAAGCAGGCACGCGGGCGGCGTGGCAGGTTTTGTAAGCAGGCACGCGGGCGGCGCGACAGGTTTTGTAAAATTCTTCCACCTCGCGCCGCAAATACAGCCGCGGGAGCCGCTCACACAGGGCGGGCGGCGTTTCCGCCCAAGTGCCGCCCCAAAAGCGGGCCCGGCGGTTTTCGCCCACATCTCCCCGCAAAAAGCGCGCGTTTTCCCGCGCAAAAAAACGGTTATACACCCGGATAAGCGCCCGCAACAACGGTTTTTTCTCCGGCGCGAACAGCCGCCCGCGGTGCGCCCAAACCGGGCTTTCCAACCGGGCCGCGTGGGCAAAAATTAAATTTTCCAGCGTTAATTTATCCATATTTTTTGGTGTGTACTGACAGAAATAAACTATAATATACAAATGAAAAAAACTTTCTCTATCAATATTTACGGCCTGATTTTTGCCATTATGATTGTGGTGGCCGCACTGACTTATTTTCTGCCCGCCGGGCAATATAACACCGTTCAAAAAGACGGCCGCACCTATACGGTTGCCGGCTCCTACCACCGGGTAGACTCCGCCCCGCAAGGCATTGGGGCCGTGCTGACCGCCCCCGCCAAAGCCTTTGGCGATTGCGCCGATATTATTGTATTTATCTTTATTACCGGGGCCATTTTTACCATTATTGAACGCACCGGAACCGTCAACGCCGTTATTTTGGGCACCAGTTATTTGTTTTCCAAAAAGGAGCTGCTCAAAAAGTTTTTTATCCCCGCCAGTATGATTTTATTTTCACTGGGCGGTGCCGTGTTTGGTATGGAGGAAGAAACGCTTATTTTTATCCCCCTCTTTATCCCGCTGGCGCTGTCTTTGGGGTATGATACGGTGGTTGGGGTCAGTATTCCGTTCCTAGGTGCGTGGGTGGGGTTTGACTCCGCCTTTATGAACCCGTTTACGGTGGGAATTTCTCAAGGGATTGCCCAACTGCCGCTTTATTCCGGCATGGGGTACCGCTTTCTGGTGTGGGGCATTTGCACGGCCACGGTGATTGGCTTTGTCACTTGGTATGGCGAGCGCGTGCGCAAAAACCCTAAAAAAAGTATCACCTATGAAATAGACCTTGAAAAACGCAAAAATTTACAATTAAATGTATTGGAAAAACCCAAATTTACCGCCCGCCATATTTTGGTTATGCTTATTTTTGCCGCCGGAATGGGTGCCTTAGTGGCCGGAGTGGCGTTTTATCACTGGTATATTGTGGAAATTTCCGGCCTGTTTTTAGGCGTGGGGCTCGTCTGCGCGGTGGTGGGCAAATTATCCCTCAACCAAACGACGGACGCTATTATAGACGGCGCGCGCAGTATGGTTAGCGTGTCTATTATGTTAGCGTTGGCGCGGGCCATTGTGGTTATTGCCGCCGACGGACGCATTTTGGATACCGTACTATACGGCATTACCCAAGTAATTGGGCAAATGCACCCGCTGATGGCCGCCGAGGGAATGTTTGTGGCACACTCGTTTATTAACTTTTTTGTGGCGTCCGGCTCCGGTCAGGCCGTGCTGACTATGCCGGTAATGATTCCGCTGGCGGACATTATCGGTATCGCCCCGCAAACGGCCATTTTGGCCTACCAGTTTGGCGAAGGGTGGACGAATGCCATTATCCCCACCGCTCCGGTGACCATGGCCGCTATCGGCATGGCGGGCATACCGTGGCTGAAATGGGCCAAGTGGAACGTACCGTTGCAAATTATACTGGCGGTGCTGTCTATCATCTTGCTGATACCGCCGTTTATTTTCGGTTGGCATTAAGGCGCACAAAAGCCCATTATTAAAAACTCTACGGCTCATTCTAAAGGCCAGTAAAGTTATGCAGCCGAGGAAGCCCGGGGTGCCCTTTTATGTTGGGTCCGTCTTTACAAACTAACATAACTTTACTAACCAAATGCACTTATTATTTGTTATAATAGTTGTAGCTCCTAGCAGAGCCTACAACCGCGCCTTGCCGCGTAAACATACTTTTAGGCAAAGTACCGGTCCGGCAGACGGACCACCCGACAAGACAGGTTAGTAAATAAGTGCAGCAACGCAACTTCTTTATTTTATTAAACCAGCGTCCACTGGTTTAATAATGCTAGTGTAGTAAATTTTGTTAGTATTTGTCAAGGGTTTTATACAAGGGCATTTTTGCCGTGTGTTTTTAGGAGGTTCCCATGAATAAATTTGAAAAACAATTAGAAAAATGGAACGGCGGCGTACTGCGCGGCGCGCAAGCAAAGTTAGCTAAAATATTAAAAGTTTCCACCGCCACCGTTGCCCTCTGGACCACCGGCAAACGCCACCCGTCCAAAGGGTATGCCCAACAAATGGCGGCGCTGTTCGGGCTGGATTTATACGGGGTCACCCGCTTGTTTGAAGATTCTTCCCGCGTGGCCTACCCGCTGGCGGCGGAAAACACGCCCCGCCACTGTTTGCGCGAAAGTGAAACGCCCTACACCGCCCGCCCTGTACTCAGCGCGCAAAGCAACAGCGCGGCCCTGCCGCTACTAGGGCAACTGCCGCCGGACGGCGCACCGATTTTTGAGGACAGTGATGTACTGGAATGGTGGACGTTGCCGCGTTTGCGCACGCGGGGGGCGCAATTTATGCTCCAACTTTCCCCCCGCCTGATAGCCGCCGTAAAACCAACCACCGAATGGGCCCCGGAACAGGAGCAGTTAATCCGCACTCCGCTTGGGTTATTGGCGGCGCGGGTGTTCCGGCAAGACGGACAAATTTGGCTGGATATAGAGGGCCAAAAACGCCCCGCAGACCCATTAGAGCAGGCAAAAGGGGTTATTGTGTTTAAGGTTCTGCTCGGGGAATATTAAAAAAAGTAAAATAAATAGGATTTACCCCTTGATTTTAGCCATTCTTCCATTATACTCTTAGTATAACCTAATGGCAGTGCGTAGTGTTTGACAGAAAAAGCAGGCGGTTTTCAGCTATGCCGTATGATGTATGGCGGGAGCCGCGGCAACTATTTGAAGTTTGTTCCGCGTGAAACCGGTTTTGCGGTGCGCGCGGAGGGGATTTCAACATAGAAAAAGAGAGTTCTTTTAAGTTTCGGCGGCGTGGTGGTCTTGCGTTGGTGCCGGTTATCCGTTGCACAAGCTCTGGACTGGCCTTTTGAGGAAGGCTGGAGAACCCCGGAGAGATGGGACGGGGCATCAAACAGGGGGCTGCGACCGTTGGCTTAAATCCTTTCAACTGGCGAATATGGGCACAATTTGGCCTTTAGGAAAGAGAAAACCATGGAATGCCTGGCTAGATAACCCCTCGCGTTTTTCATCGCGCGAGGGGCCTTTTTTTGCCGTTTTAAGGGGTTAAAGCTGTTTTATGTTGTTTTAAGCTGTTTTAAGCCTAGTTATGCCGTTTTAAGGGAAGTGGATTTGAGGAATGGATTAGTTGTTAGCGGGGCGTGGGCACATCCCACGGGTGCCGTTATTACAACACACTAAAATCGGAGTATCAATCCCGCAAAAGTCCGCACATAATTCTTCCCCGGCTTGGTTGTTTCCTACGCAAGTGACGTTATCACTCTGATAATAGCGTTCCAACTGATATGCATATTTCAATGGATTGGACATTGCATCATAGTCACGCACAGCACCTACTCCATCACTATACAGGCGTATCCGGACCCCATTTCCACCTCTACCGGTCCGCGGGTCCCCTTTGGTGTAATATTCCCTCCCCGTGGCTCCCTTGGGAGCAACATCTAACTCCTCAAAATCTCTCGCATAGCGGTTGGTTTGCATAAGTTGGAGGCGTTGGGCTTTAACAACGCTGTCCATGAGTGTAATGGCTTCCGTCATGCGGGAGCGTTCCACCGCCTTACCATACTCAGGCAGTGCCACAGCAGCTAAAATGCCGATAATCAGTACCACGACTAATAATTCAATCAGCGTGAAGCCGCCTAAACGGCTTATATTTGCGTTTTTCATGTAAAACCTCTTTTTTTGTTTTGCTTATAACAAAATTTATCAAAAAAAAGAAACCCAAACAACCCCTATTAAATAACGGCAGGCAAAGCCCCCATATTTTAAGGATAATTTTTCCTAAAAAACTTTTCCGCGCCCTTTTATTTTTCAGTAGTTTTTACTTATTTTTATATTTTTTGTCGTTGCCGTTGTTGTCCGTGCTAGTACAAGAGTAAGTGTTGGTAGCATGATTTTTCAAATTTAAGAAGATTTTGCGCCGCAAGTTTAGGCGCGGTAGCCTGCAAGGGCTCCAAGCCCAAAGGGGGCGCAAAAGGGCTTAAATTTGGAAAATGGTATGCCCATAAAACGCAAACAGAAAGCAAAATGTTATTTTGCTTTCTGTGCGTTAATCTCTAAATCCTACCAAATGCCGTCCGCCGTTCTTCCTTGGCGTTGTCGTTCGTGCTAGTACAAGAGTTAGTGTTCGCAGCATGATTTTTCAAATTTAAGATGATTTTGCGCCGCTAGTTTAGGCGCGGTGTAGCGCTAGCTACATAAGCCTAAAGGCGGCACAAAAGGGCTTAAATTTGGAAAATGGTATGCCCACTAAATGCGAACGGGGAACAAAATGTTATTTTGTTCCCCGCGCATTAAAATCCCAACTTACCACCAGTTGTTATTAATGTAAGGCTTCTAACATGGCGGGGATAACCTCGTATAGATCCCCCTCCACCGCATAATTCGCCACCTTCATAATCGGCGCTTGCGGGTCCTTGTTAATCGCCACAATCACATCCGCGCCGCTCATCCCCGCCATGTGCTGTATCTGGCCGGAAATCCCGCACGCAATATATACTTTGGGTTTTACCGTGCGGCCCGTCAAACCAATCTGGTAGCGGTAATCAATCCAGCCGCTATCCACCGGCGCACGGCTGGCCGCCACCGCACCGCCCAAACGCTGGGCCAATTTTTTAAGCAAGGTAAATCCTTCCGCCTTTCCAAGCCCGCGCCCGCCGGCTACAATCACTTCCGCTTCCGATAAATCCAAACCGTCGCCGTCATTTTTAATGAACTCCACAAACTTGGCTAAAGACGTGTATTTATCCGCCTGAAAAGGGAAGTTTACCACTTCGCCCCGGCGGCCGGATACACGCGAGGCTTTTTCATACGCCATGGGGCGCAGGGAACACATCTCCGGGCGGGTATTTTTGCAAGTAATGGTGGCCATTAAGTTGCCGCCGAAAGTGGGGCGGGTGGCGTGGAGTTGGCCGTCTTCCGCATTGATTTTTACGTCCGTGGCATCCGCCGTTAGCCCGGTGCCCACAAACACCGCCGTTTTGGCCGAAAGCGAACGCCCCATATTGGTTGCGGGCAACAAAAATTTGTTGGGTTTGTATTCCCGCACCATAGCGGCCAAAGTTTTGGCGTACACGTCATCCACATAATTTTGCAGGTGGGCGTCGTCGCACACATACACGGTATCGGCGCCGTATTCAAACAGTTCCGGGATAAATTTTTCCACCTGATACCCCAGCATAACTGCGCATAATTTTTCGCCCAACGCGTCGGCCAGTTGGCGTCCGGCGCGGAGCAATTCCAACGCGGTGGCGCTTAATTTGCCGTGGTTTACTTCCGCTAAAATCCAAACATTTTTCCAATCGTTCATTTGTAAAATCCCCGCTTAAATATAGTTGTTTTCTTTCAACAAGGCCACCAGATTGGCGGCTTTTTCCTTGCCGTTGGCACCGGGCACCGCTACGGCGCATACATCCCGCTTGGGCACGAAAGATTTTACCACCCGCGTGGGGCAGTTTTTCATACCCAGTTTTGTTTTGTCGGCCTGCACGTCGTCCGCGGTCCATTTGGTAATTTCCGCCCGTTTAGCCAAAATACGGCCTTTGGGGCTTTTTACGCGGGGTTTGTTGATTTCTTTTACCACGCTTAACACGCACGGAAAGGGAATTTCCAATACGTCCGTACCGTCTTCCGTCAGGCGTTCCACCGTCACGGAGTGGGCGTTGAGGTGCAATACTTTTTTTACAAACGCCGCATTGGGCCAGTTAAGCCACGCGGAAATTTGCGGGCCGATATGGCCGGTATCGCTATCATTGGTTTGTTTACCGCAGATAACTAAATCCACCGGAGTCACGGCATTGATTTTTTCAATCCCTTTAGCAAGCGCATAGCTGGTGGACCAAGTATCGGAACCGGCAAACGCCATATCCCCCAGTTGGTAGGCTTTATCGGCCCCGCGGGCGATAGAATCACGCAACACGGCCTCCGCTTGCGGCGGCCCCATGGTAATTACGGATACTTGCCCCCCCACCTGCTCTTTTAACGTGACGGCTTCTTCCAGCGCGTATTCGTCAAAGGGGTTCATATCACTGGCGGCGCCGGAGCGGATTAAACAACCCGTTTGCGGGTCCACTTTTACATTGTCGGATTTAGGGGTCTGCTTTACACAGGCTACAATATGCATACAAAAAATCTCCTTATTCGCCTTGGGAGGCGTATTCTTTAATCAGCGCGGTGGCAATTTCGTTCTTTTGGATATGCACCGTACCTTCGTAAATTTGGGTAATTTTAGCATCACGCATATATTTTTCCAGCGGGAATTCGCGCGTATAGGCAATCCCGCCGCACAGCGTGACACATTCGTCCGCCACTTCCATAGCCGTATTGGCGCAGAAAAGTTTGGCCTCGGCACTGTATTTGGTCCAGCGGGCGCCTTTGAGCTTTTTAAGCTCGTCATGCACCGGAGTACCGTTTTCCAATGCGGCGGCTACCGCGGGCAAAAACTCGCTATCCATTTTGTGCGTAATGGTATACACCAGCGCGCGTCCGGCTTCCGTCTTGGCGGCCAACTCGGCCACTTTGTGCGCCAATGCCTGAAAGGTAATAATCGGCTGGCCGAATTGCTTGCGGGTGCGCAAATACGGGATGGTTTCGTCCAACGCACCTTGTGCAATACCCACGGCCTGTGCGGCTACACCGGGGCGGGAATAGTCCAGCGTTTCCTGCAAATACAAAAGGCCGCGGCCCTCGCTGCCCAGCAAATTGGCTTTGGGTACGCGCACATTTTCAAAAATCAGCTCGTACGTCGGGTTGGTGCGAATCCCCATTTTTTGCTCTTTTTTACCAAACGTAAAGCCGGGGGTGCCCTTTTCAATGACTAAAAGGGAAATACCGCGCGCCCCGCGGGACGGATTGGTATTGACGGCTACGGTGTAAAAATCGGCCTCTTTGCCGGTAGAAATAAAATGTTTGGTGCCGTTGACCACATAATAATCGCCGTCTTTCGTGGCGGTGGTTTTAAGGGCGGTAGCGTCCGAGCCGGCTTCCGGCTCCGTTAAGGCAAAGGCCCACAGCTTTTTGCCGGTAGCCAAATCATAGCACCAGCGTTCGCGCTGTTCGGCCGTAGCGGCCAAAAACATGGGGATAGCGCCCAGCGCCGTAGTCCCCGGCGTAAGCGCCAACCCCGCACACACGCGGGAAAGTTCTTCAAATGCCATGGCTAGGCAGGTAATCCCCCCGCCCAGACCGCCGTATTTTTCCGGCAGCCACAGGCCGAACATACCCGATTTGCGGTATTCTTCCAGCATTTCATGGCTAAATTCTTCTTTGGCGTCCATTTCCGCACGGAGCGGTTTTAATTTTTTTTGGGCCAGTTCGCGGGTGGCGTTAAGCACCTCTTGTTCCAGCTCGTTCATTGCGTAATCCATGATTCTCTCCAGATTTGAAATGTTTGAAATGTTTTTTGCCGGAGCGGAAAAAGCGCCGGCGGCCCGCCATTTTCTTGGAAGGCGGCACCAAACTGCGGTACAAATGTTCCTGCTTTTTAATCATAGCCGGAATGGCAAATTCCGAAAAGTCCCGCTTATCAATAGCGGCTTCAAAACGCTCCCGCAACGCTTTATGGCGCAAGAGTACTTTTATTTTTTCCGCCAGTCCGCTAATATCGCTGGGGCGCACTAAAAAGCCTGTTTTATTGTTGGTAATCACTTCGCCAATGCCGTCCACGTCGTAGCATACGGCGGGCACGCGCATAGACATAGCCTCCAGTAAAGACATGGGCAAACCCTCGCGCAAAGACACGCTTACATATACATCACTAATGGCTAAAAGTTCCAGCACATCACTGCGCCAACCGGTCAGAATCACTTGTTTTTCTATGCCCAAACTGCGCACCAATTTTTCGGTCGTTTCTTTTAATTCGCCGTCACCCGTATAGATAAAATATACGTTTTTCATTTGCATTAGCACTTTATGGGCCGCCAACACAAAATGGAGCGGGTTTTTAAGCGGTTTGAAATTGGCAATAGCCAGTACCACTTTAGCTTTGGGCGGAATACGCAAGGAAGCGCGTTTGGCGGCTGGGTCAAAATGAATTGGCAAAACGGGGCGGAAGTTGACTCCAGCGCGGATAAGCTCACTGCGTACGCCTTTGCCAATCCCTAATTTTTTGGCCTCTGCCGCATTCCGGCGCGACACAAACACTAACACATCCGTCAGGCGGGCGCAGAATTTTTCTACACTGACAAACGCCTTAAAACGCTTTTCGCCCTGTTCTTTGGCAAAACCCAACCCGTGGAAGGTATGCACCACTTTGGCTTTGCGCCAAAAAATACGCGCGGCAATACGCCCCAAAATACCCGCTTTAGGGGCGTTGGTGTGGATAATATCCGGCTTTACGCGGCGCATTAATAACCCCATTTGCACGGTAGCCAGCACGTCATGCAATAGCCATTTCAGGCACACGTCATGGCGCAGCGCGGAAATAAAAAACAGGTTTTTGACTTCGTTTTTGATTTTTCCATCTAAACGCCCGCCTTGTCCGGCGGCTAAATAAGGCTCAAATTGCTGTTTATTCAGCCCTTTTAAGGTAGTAAGCACACTGGCTTGGGCGCCGCCCAAATCCAAACGCGTAATAAAATAGAGTATTTTTGTCTTTTCCATATTAATTTATTTTTCCTGTTTTGGTATCTAACAGGCGTGCCTCGGGAAAGTAATATTTAATAATGCCCAAATAATTGAGCCCTTGCTTGGCAAGCCCTTGCGCCCCTTGCAGGCAGAGTCCGGCACCTAGGCCGGTATCATACCCGCGGATAAGCAACGCGCGGATATTTTTGCCTTTATAAAAAGGGGACACATCAAAAAAGTTGGACCGCAAAGACCCCGCCCCCAAAAGGAAAGAAATTTCCTGCGGGGTTTGGGCCACATATTCGCCCTTACTGCCTGTAAAACGCAAGGTTAAAACCCGCCCGTTGGCAGTGCGTTTTAGCGGTTCTATGGCGCGCAAACGGCCAAATTTTGTTTTTTGGGACAAGCGTTCTTCCACATCTTTGGCATCTATCCAATAGGCCCATTTAACGCCGGACCATTGGGTAGAATCCTGCGGCTTGGAAACTAAATCCGCCGGCGGATTGGCCAGCATATATTTAGCCGCATTAGCCGGAGAAAACACATACGCGGGTTTGGTTTGCGTATTGGTAATGGTATCCGCCCCCAGCGGGCCGCAATCCGCATACACGCCGGAAGCGGCATTTAATAAACGCACTCCGGCACTTTGGCGGGCAGCTTCCAACAATTTAGGAAATACCAAATTAATCCCGTTGAATTTGAAAACCTCGCCGTTATCCGTAATGTGGTACGCGGCTTGCGGGTTGGTTTCTACCTCTGCTAGCAGGGCCGAACGCAACACCACCGCTAAAGCGCGCAAGGCTTCTTCTTCCCGCACGTCTTGTGCGCGGGCCGCCAATAAAGCGGGCAGCAAATCTTCCGCGCGCACGGTGTTAATCAACGTCATACCGCCCGCTTGCGGAATCACGGTCAAGGAGCCTTTCAGCTCTTTATCGCTCAAATCCGCGGCGAACAGGTCTTGCGTCTGTGCATCCCGCACCAGCAACGTGCGGTCGTCTTGCTCCAGCACAAAAGTAAACGGACGCTTGGCCGAAAATTCCACCTGCCCTTTGCCGTCCATAATATCCACCGCATTCGTCTGCGGGTTATACACTAACTGGCGCAGTTGGAAAGCGGACACATTTTTTACGGTGCCGAGCTTCTCGTCCTGTACGCGGGCCGGACCGGAAGCCACCAATTTAACCGCCTGTAAAACCGCCGGAGCCGTCTGCCCGCGCAAGCCGTACAACGCCATGCGCACCGTGGGGGACTCTACCGATTCCACCCGCGCGGCAATAGGGGTTTCCAAGCGCAAATAATACAAATAATCTTCCGCCTTTGTACCCAATTCTTTTTGATATTTGGCGGTTTTTTGGGCCAACCGCTCGTTTTGCGGGTCTAATGCGTGCAACGTGGCGTAATACTGCCACGATTGCAACGTGTTTTTATTTTTTTCCGCCAGCAAGGCCAATAATTTTACAGCGGCGTAATTGTTGGAATCATGCTCCAAGGCCTGCTGTAAAAACACCGGCGCCAGCCGAGCGGAGCCTTTAATATGCACGGCAGACGCGCCCAATAAATAGGCCGTTAAAGAAATAGAGTACGGGTCCGCCGTGTATAAATACTGCAAGGCCTCGGCCGCTTTTTTGTAATCTTTGGCTAAATAAAAACTAACGGCACTGCCCAACTTGGCGGAAGAAACATACTCAAAATCTGCCGTCAGATACATCACATCCGCAAAGGCTTGGCGGGCTTTTTTATATTTGCCCATTTCCAACAAAATCCAACCGCTTTGCAAAACGGGGTACGGGTCGTCCGGCAGTAATTTAGCCGCTTGGCGGGCGTGTTTTAAGGCTTGTTTTAATAACCCGCGCTGGACGGAAAGAACCGCCAGTTCCCTGTTGGCGGCAGATGCAACGGCCGCGTTGGGGTCCTGCTCAAAACCTTTGTAAGAAAAATAACATTCGTCCGTTTCCCCTTGGCGGCATTTTTCCGCCGCGCCGGAAAGTTCCTGCGGGAACGAGTAATCCAGCACGCTCTTAAACAAAGCGGGGTCACTCAATTTAGATTGCATTTTTACCGCCGTGAGCGAGGTCGTCGTTGTGACGCGCACGGGGGCCTCTCCGGCGGCAGCAGTGTCCGCAGGAGCGGAAAGCGGTTGGTGGGCGGCCGGCGGGACCGCATCAAAAATAGAGCCCCAAGCTACCGCGGTAAACACCAGCGGCAGGGCGGCGGAAATTGCGTATTTTCTCATATACAAATTATAACAAATTCCCCCTCTGTTTAGGGGCACAAAAAACGCCCCGCTGTTTTGGCAACGGGGCGCACCCTAAAAACGTACGGCACATTATTGTTTATGCTTAAATTGCGCGTTGTATAAAGCGGCATACGCCCCATTGGGAATTTTTAGCAACTCTTCGTGGGTACCGCGTTCTACAATTTCGCCTTGGTTCAGCACTACAATCGTATCCGCATTCACTACGGTAGATAAGCGGTGCGCAATCACAAACACCGTTTTATTTTTGGTCAGATTATCCAGCGCTTTTTGCACTACCGCCTCGGACTTATTATCCAACGCACTGGTGGCTTCGTCCAACACAATAACCGGAGCATTTTTAATAAATGCGCGCGCAATAGCTACCCGCTGGCGTTGCCCGCCGGAAAGCGTAATGCCGCGTTCGCCCAGTACTGTATTTAAGCCGTCTTTCAAAGAGGCAATAAAATCGTCCAAGTGGGCGTGTTTTACGGCTTCTTTCAAATCTGCCTCGGTGGCGGAGGGACGGCCAATTAAAATGTTATCGCGGATAGTGCCGCTAAAAAGGAAGTTATCCTGAAACACCACGGCTATTTGGTCACGCAGAGAGGACAGTTCCACATCCCGCACGTCCACGCCGTCCACCGTCACGCGGCCTTGTTGCGGGTCATAAAACCGCGGGAGCAAGCTGACAATGGTGGACTTTCCGCCGCCGGAGTTTCCCACAAACGCCACCGTCTTACCTACGGCGGTTTTTAAGTTGATGTTTTTAAGCACCGGCACACCGGTTTTATATTCAAAGGAAACATTTTCAAAAGCAATTTCTTTTTGAATACCGGCCAGCTTACGGGCGGCGGGTTTATCCGAAATTTTGGTTTTAAGGGAGAAAATTTCAAAAATACGGTCAATCGCCAAAAATGCTTTTTTAATATCCACATAGTTATCCCCCATGGTTTTAACCGGAGTATAAAGCATTAAAAGCGCCGTGACAAAAGAGGTAAAATTACCGCTGGTAATAGTGCCTTTTACAATCATAGCACTACTCTGCCAGAACACGAGCGCCAACCCCAAAGACACAATAAAGTGCATCACCGGAGAGAGCCACCCCGTATGCTTAATCATACCCATATTCAGGCTAAAAGCCTCGTCCATTAAGTGATTAAAACGGCTTTCTTGGTCTTGCTGCAAGTTATAGGCGGCAATGGTGCGGTTGCCGTTGTAGGCTTCGTTATAAGCGCGCATGGCAATAGAGCCGATAACCACGGAATCATGCACCAATTCTTCCAATTTTTTGCGTACAACAAAAATAAGTCCGCCCGCTACCGCAAAAGCACCAATGGCAATAAAGGTAAGCTGCCAAGAGTTATAAAGCAGCACCCCAACCAAAGTGACGGACGAAAACACACGGGTCACAATCATACGCAGGTTGTTAATTAATCCGTTGCAGGCGGTGTCGGCGTCGCCGTTAAAGCGCATCATGACAAAGCCGGAGTCCACTTTATCAAAATAACCGCTGTGCATAGAGAGCAGTTTTTCAAACAGTTTTTTGCGCACCCCCAGCGTAATTTTATTGCCCACCCAAGTATTAAGATACTTGACCACATAAGTCAGTATGCTTTGCACCAACACAAAGGCAATAATTAAAAGCGGTATCCACGCGGCAAAAAAGGCATCTTTTTTAACTAAAACGTCGTCCGTGTAATACTTCATAAACATAGCCACGGTGGCATCCAGCGCGCCCACCGGCAGTGCCAGCACCAGCCCCAACACCGCGCGGAACCAATACGGCTTGATAAACGGCCACATTTTTTTATAATTTACCACCAGTGGGTTCTTGAACAACAAATCCCGTACCGACAGTTTTAATAAATTGCTTTTCATAGGAAATAAACTCCAGAAATGGGTATATTTTAGATTATAACAATTACGGTTCGCTTTGTCCTGTTTTTGGAGGGGTTGAAAAATAAGGCGTACTTTGCTAAACTAATCAAACGGCCCAGAAACGCAACCCGCGTTTATCTGGCCTAAAATTTAATATACATTCAACAAGGGGACGTTATGGTGACTAAAAAAGCAAATAAAGACGCGCTTACCGCCACGGAATTAAAAACAATTAAGGCACATCTCTTGGAGTTGCGGGATGATGCGGCCGCGCGCCTGAAAGACAAAAAAAATATGGATATGCCGGATAATGAGGTGGGGGACCCCATTGACGACGCATCCAAAAGTTTAGATAAAGAAATTTTATTTGAACTTTCCGGCAACGCCCACAAAACGCTGGACCAAATTGAAGCCGCTTTACGCAAAATAGACAAAGGCATTTACGGCATTTGTGAATACTGCCGCCAGCCTATTCCTAAAAAACGCATTAAAGCCTTGCCTTTTGCGCGCTACTGCATCAGCTGCCAACACACCACAGAAGCGCACCACATGCACTAATATCCGCGCAAAACTACATTCAAACACCGTTATAAAAAACCCCGCCAGAAAGCGGGGCTTTTTATGAACAAGTAAAACAGTGCGTTATCGGTCCCGATACGGGATAAACACCACCTGCGTATGGCGGGTATCTTTTGCGCGGGCAATAATTTTATAAGTATTGCGCGATACCCCCAACTTGAACCCGCGCCTATCCAACGTGCGCTGGATATCCCGCTGGAATTGCACAGGGTCACCGGATAATAACACCAGACGTTGTAAATCGTTGGTAAAATAGCCGTATTGGGAACGGTGGATTTCCTGCAACAGGGATAAATCTTCCAACGTTTTTTGGGCGCGGTCAATATACGCTAGCTGCACGGCAGAGCCTTTGGCAAACGTTTGCGAATAAAACACACCCGCATAAGCGGCAATAATGGCCAAGCCCGTCAGCGTAATGGCCACGGTTTCCATAATGCCTTTCGGGCGCAAGCGCACCACGACGGAGTGACCCATAAAATCTTCCAAAGCGCGTTTGCGTTCTTCAAAAAACGCCATTAAAAACCCACACATAAGCAAGGCCGCACTAAAATAATACCCTATGCTGCGCAGTAGTGCCCGCATAAAGCCGATGGGGGCTTGCGGGTCGTCGGCAGAGGCAACGGCAATCCCCACCAATTTTTTGCCTAAAGGCACTCTCCCCCCGCAAGAAAACACCGCCATATATAGCACAAAAACCGCATTTAATAAACCCGTTAAGGCGTAAATATGGACCATTTCCAACTCCATATTGCGCGTAGCCAACATCAAAATCACTTGGCCGGGAATCATAATCAGGCCGTAATCAATCAGCAGGGCCACAAAGCGTTCCATTAACGAGGCATACTCCACCTGCGGGGCCTGCTGCGCCGGTGCTTGCACGCGGGCCGGCGCATCATTAAACACATTAATTCGGGTTTCGGGCATATTTTCGGGCATAAATTAAATCTCCTGTTTACTATTTTATTATAACAACTTTTCCCGATACAAAACAAAAAGGGCTCCCATTTTGGGAGCCCCGGCTTATCTTAAAATCCGTCAGGCGGCTATCCCTAACGAAGAAAACAGCACATAGACCAAAAATACACAAACCACAATGCCAATGCTCATGGTGACGCCCAATTTCCACGGGGTAATGTCCACCACTTGCAAATCTTTGGAATCGTCGTATTTATTGGCAGCCGGCCAGAAAATGCCCGTCACATACATAAACACTACGCTGATAACAAACAACACCGCCATAATATGCAGGAAGTGCCAGCCGGAAAAAGCCGATAGCCAGCCGATACTGTCCTTCCACGCCATAAAGCCCAAACTGGACGGCAACTGCGTAATGCCGTACACTACAATAAAAAAGCCCAGTGTTGCTTTAGCGGCCCACGCGGGCGCTTTTTTATTGAGCATACCAAAAATAATCAGGGTGAAAATAGGCACATTGTAAAAGCCGTTTACCATTTGCAAATAGTTAAACAGGCCGGACGGCGCTTTGGCAATCAGCGGGGCCACACACATAGAAAACACCGCCAACCCAATGCCCACCCATTTGCCTTTGCGCACAAGTTCTTCGTCCGTGGCTTGGGGGCGGAACGGTTTGTAGACGTTGAGCATAAACAGGGTGGAAGTAGAGTTCAAAGCCGCATTAAACGAGCTTAAAATAGCCCCGAACAACACCGCCGCAAAAAAGCCGATTAAGTACGTGGGCAATACGGTATTTACCAACATGGGGTACGCCATATCCCCCACCGCCAACGGTTTATTTTGGAAAATATGAAACGCCACAATGCCCGGAATAATCAAATACAAGGGGCCAATCAGCTTAAACGTGGCGGCTAACAAAAGCCCTTTTTGGCCTTCTTTTAAGTTTTTGGCGGCCAATGCACGCTGGATAATGGTTTGGTTGCAGCCCCAATAAAACAGGTTGACCAAAAACATCCCCGTAAACATGGTAGCAAAGGGCACCGGGTCCCCCGCGCCGCCAATGGCGTTGAATTTTTCCGGATGTGCCTGCACCACGGTAGTAATACCGGTAAGCATATTGCCGTCCCCCACATACATCAGGGCGAAAACAGGCACCATCAGCCCGCCGAAAATCAATCCGATACCGTTAAGCGTATCGGCCACCGCCATAATGCGAAGCCCGCCGAAAATGGTATACAAGCACCCCAAAACCCCAATGGCTACTACCACCACCACAATAGATTGCATGGCCGAAATTTGGAAGGTATCCATAATGTTAAAAATACCGCCCATACCAATCGCGCCGGAATACAACACCGTGGGGAGCAAAATAAGCACATAGCCGGCCAAAAACAGGAAGTTTACAAACTGTTTGGTGACGGCGTCATAGCGCTCGCCGATAAAATCCGGTATAGTGGCATAGCCTTTTTTTAAGTAGCGCGGCAAAAAGAAAAACGCCACGATAATCAGCGCCAGCGACGCGCCGACCTCGTACCCCATGCCGGACATATTAAACATATACCCCTGCCCGTTTAACCCTACCATTTGCTCGGTAGACAGGTTAGTAAGCAGGAGGGATGCGGCAATCACCCAACCGGTCAGTCCTCTGCCGGCTAAAAAATAGCCTTCTGAGGAGGAGGTATCATTTTTGCGCGTCAGATAATAGGAAAGCCCCAACACCAACGCGGTAAATCCTACAAAGGAAGATACTGTTAGCAGCATAGTTTTCTCCACAAACGTTTGAATAGTTTTTTGTCCGGCGCCGGAGTCAAACCGATTTATCCAAGGCCGGCACCAGACACGGCTAAAAAACCTTGATAAATCGTTTAGGA
The DNA here is from genome assembly GCA_934662565.1 of uncultured Elusimicrobiales bacterium. Taxonomy (GTDB): domain Bacteria; phylum Elusimicrobiota; class Elusimicrobia; order Elusimicrobiales; family Elusimicrobiaceae; genus Avelusimicrobium. Next base: position 308,990 of record CAKUKI010000002.1, on the reverse strand, counting down.
ACGGATATACTCTAATTTATAGCGGGTATCCGCAAGCGGACCCCTCTACCAAACATTGTAAAATTAAAAAAAAGGCTCGTCAACTGGTTTAAGGAGGTATGTATGCTCGTTGGATTTTTTATTGGGTTTATGCTGGCGCTGGTAGGGATATTGGCACTGGCATACCGCAAACTGGCCGCCTTATACAAAGCCACCCAAACCGCATGGCTAAAGCTGGACAGCCGCCTAAAAAACCGGTGCGAATTAATCCCCCTGCTTGCCCTGAACGCCGCTTCTTGGCCGGAAGTGGACCGCACTTTTATTTATACACTCAAAAATTTACGGGAAGACTGCCGCCAAGCCAATACGCTGCCGCGCCGGATTGCGTGCGAAAAAGAAATGACCTGCAAACTAAAAAAAATCTTTACGGCTGTACAAGCCGATACCGCTTTACAGCAAGACCCGCAATTTATCAAACTGCAACGCGCCCTTATTTTGGCGGAACACCATGCCGAAAGGGCCAAACGCCGCTACAATAACGCCGTGCGGGATTTTAATACGCTGGCCCATACCATTCCGCTTAATCTGCTGGCGGCTATGTTTGAATTAGCCCCCCAAGAATATTTTGATTTTAATGTAAGCCTGCCCAAAAGCCATTCATTGCCAAACAGGTAAAAAGCTCCGGCGCAAAACACCGGAGCTTTTTATTGAACAAGCTATAAACGGTTAGAAATTTAAATCTTCCGGCGTGAGTGGGACAGAATCAAACAACACCGCCGGAACGGTTTTACACGCGGCACAAACGATATTGGCCGGAAACCGCTCCGCCAGTTTATTATAAGCCAGTGCCGCACCGTTATATTGGCTGCGCAAAACGGCTATTTTTTGGTTTGCCGCGGCCACTTCCTGACGGGCCTGCTGCCAGTTGGCATCCGTTTTTAAGGCAGGGGCCGCCTCTTCCATACGCTCTGCTGAGGCCAGCACCCCCACAAAGGTTTCTTCGCGCGAAGCCACCTGTTGCACATCATCCAACCGCACGGTTTGTTCATCCAGCACCGCGGCCAAGGCTTTTACAAACGGCTCCTGCGGCCCCAACGCAAATGCTTTTTTCAACAAACAATCCGCCGCATTTTGCCGCGCGCGGATTTGGGCACAAATGCCCGTCCAAGCGGCAGTCATTTCCACCTGTAATTGGAGTTGTTTTTCCCGCGTGGGTTTCCATAATTTAGCGTACAAAACATACCCCACCGCACCTAAAATCAGTAAATCCAGCCACATATTTTTCCAAATCTCTCCTTTTGTAAATTATTCAAAACCTATGCCCGCCCGTCCATTTCTTTTAGCGCGGCTATGCGCATTGCCATCGGCGGGTGCGTAGCCGCCAAGCCGGATAGCTCCAGCAGTAAACTGCTCTGTGCGCGCGGGCTGGCAATACAAAGCCCCACCATGCTGGGGTGCAAATCCAAAATTTCAACACGGCTGTCTTTGGCAATTTTTTCCAACGCGCTGATAAGCGCGCCCGTATTGCGGCACAAAAGCACCGCTTGGGCATCCGCCCGCAATTCACACTCGCGCGAAACCGCCAAATTCATCAGCGGGCACACAATAATCCCAATTATCCAACAAAAAATTCCGGCAATTCCATTGGCTAAAAAACCCAAAAGCCCCGCCTTGCGGTTCAATACAATACTGGCAAAACACGCTTCCCCCATTAACACAAACAGCAAAGACGTCACCAACCCCGTCATAATGAGTTTAACATCCCCAAACTGAATATGGGCGGCCTCGTGGCTCAAAACGGCTTCTAATTCCTGTTTGGACAATTTTTCCAACAGTCCGCTCGTCACCACAATGGCCGGCCGTTGCGGGTCCGCGCCGGCAGTAAAAGCATTCAGGCTCTCATCCATAATCACATATAATCGGGGCGCCGCCACCCCCGCCGTTTTGCAAGCGGTAGTGGCCAAACGGTATAACTCACGGTGCTCCGGCTCGTTTAAGCGCACGGCATGGGCGGCATTCAGCACCAACCATTCCCCATACTTATACCCTTTTAAGACCCAAAAAATACCTAATAAAAAGACAACCAGCGTGACCCTGTTTGCCAGCCCCCGCGCTTTGGTCTTCAGCGCCACGGCATCCGGCAGGAAATACGCATCCATACGCCCGTCTACGGCGTTATCTATCACATGGTTAATAAGCGTATGGCGGACTTTGGCGGTATAGGATTCCTCCCCGTTTAGCGGGTCCGACACGAAAGCCCCCAAGGCAAACGCATAAGACACCCACCACGCGGCCACTAAAACCAGCACCATAAAAACCGCCGAAAGCATAAAAATACGGCGGTTATTGGAGGCTTTGAAATCGTACGCGCTGGCCATTAAATTCTCCCGTCCATGGCTTCTAAACGGCGGATGCGGTCCTCAATGGGCGGGTGCGTAGCCGTCAAGTTAGAAAGCCACGCAAATATACCCTGTTTTACACAAGGGTTTTCTATGCACATGGCGGCCATACTGGCATGGTCTTTGAGGTCTTCCGTACTGGCATGGCCAGAGATTTTACGCAAAGCACTGGCCAAGGCCGCCGGATTGCGGGTAGTTAATGCGGCGGTAGAATCGGCCAGATATTCGCGCTGGCGGGAAACCGCCAAGCGGATAAGCGGCGCCACAATATAGCCGTACAGCATAAAAATAATCCCTATGGCCAGCAAAATCAAGGCGCCCTTATCGCCATCCTTACCGGAAGAACGCCTAGGGGCCAAAGCGGCACGGAAACAAATTTCCGCCAGTAATGTAAAAAAGGAAATCCCCGCTATGGTAATGAGCATCAGGCGGATATCGCGGTTTTCCACATGGGCCATTTCGTGCGCAATCACGCCCTCCAACTCCGCACGGTCCAGCTTTTCCGCAAGGCCCAGCGTAAGTGCCACGGAAGCATGCTGCGGGTCCCGTCCGGTAGCAAAAGCGTTTAAGCCGCGGTCATTCATAATATACACGCGCGGGGTAGGCAACCCGCGGGTAATGGCAACATTTTCCACCAAGCGGAACAGCTCCGGCTGGTCCTCCCGATGGATTTCAATGGCATGGGCAGAATGTAAAATAAGCTGGTCCCCAAAAAAGTAAGCTCCCAGTGCCCACAACATAGCCGCCCCCCACAAAATGGGCGCCAGCCACAAAAATAAGGAGTTAATGCCGTTTATGTCCGTCTGGTGCGTATAGGCGCACCGGCCCATAGCATCACACGCCACGCTTACGTTGCCAAATAAAAAATATTCCCCCAACCACAACACCCCGTAGGTAAGCAGTGCAAATGTCAGCGGAAACAACAAAACAAGCAGCCACGTGCGCCGCTTGTTTTGTGCAATATATTCGTAGGTGGTCATTTACACCCCGTTAGAATTTTACTTTTACCGCTTGGCGGGCTTCCTGCTCGCCTTCGGCCAATTCAAAAAATTCCGCTTTTTCAAAATGGAAGATGTTGGCAATTATGTTGCTGGGGAACATTTCCACTTTATTATTTAAGTTCATTACATTCCCGTTATAAAAACGGCGGGCCGCTTGCAGTTTGTCTTCCGTATCGCGCAGTTCGCGTTGGAGTTCCAAAAAGTTTTGGTTGGCTTTCAAATCCGGATAGCTTTCTTTTAAGGCAAACAGAGATTTTAACGCCCCAGAAAGGATATTTTCGCTCTGGGCCACTTCCTTCATAGAGCCGTGCTGGGCCATAGCCATATTGCGCGCTTGAATCACTTTTTCCAGCGTGCCGCTTTCGTGCGCGGCATAGCCTTTTACCGTTTCCACCAAATTGGGGATTAAGTCATAGCGGCGTTTCATTTGCACTTCAATATCGCTCCACGCCTCTTTCACGCGGTTTTTAAGCGTAATAAACGCGTTATACGCCATACCAAAGTATACAGCTACAACAATTACTATAATTAAAACAATTAATCCTGTGCTCATTTACAAACCCTCCTAGTCGTCTTTTTCATCTCTTTTTTTATTATTATATTCCAAATATTGTGACGTTTCATACAACCCCAACGCCAATTTTTTCATACGCTCAAAGCGGGCCGGCTCTTTTTTGGAAATATCTTCATTATAAGTATCTTGGGCATACTTGTAAAGACCTTCCTGCCCGCCCTTGTTATTGTAGAAATATTCCCCCTCCACAAACCCGATGGGGTGCGGCTCGTTGGCCCAGCCGTAAATCAGCGCGCCTTGCGGGTATTCGTTATGGCCCAGTACGTCGCGCCCGATAGCCCGCGTAAAATACGGGCGGCCCAAAATGCCCATAATAATCGGCAAAACGTCCACTTGGCTGGCCGTGCGGGTAATTACTTTAGGCTCTTTAATGGCCCCGCCCGCCAAAATAAGCGGTACTTGGTGGTTGATTAAATTATGTTCCACATACCCGCGGGGCATATTTTCGGATTGCGGGGCCGAAAGCCCATGGTCCCCAAAAATTACCACCAACGTATTATCCCACCACGGCTCTTTTTCGGCCAGTTTGAAAAACTCCTGCAAGGCATGGTCAGAAAAACGCAAAGAATTGTATTCCGCCACGCTTACAAAACTGCGTTTATGGGCCAAATCTTCGCCGATGTCTTTTAATTGGAAACCGGCATTATCTTTGGGAATGGTATACGGGCGGTGATATCCGGCCGTTTGCACAAAAGCAAAGAACGGCTTTTTATGCTTTTGTTGGTCCTCGGTCAAAATGCGGTCCGCTTCGCGGAACAAGTCTAAGTCCGAAATACCCCACACGTCGTTGCGGTGTTCGTTTTTGAACTTGCCTTCTTCGTACATATTAATATCGGTAATGTTATGTTCCAAAATACCGCGGATGTTGCCCCAGCTGGAGCTGCCGCCGATAAAGTAGTATTTTTCATAATCCGTCAGCGCGTTGGCAATAACGTGTTGGTCTACAATCAGCGGGTTGCGTGAACTGGTTTTGAAAGACGTGACGTCCGGAATACTGGTGACGGTGGCAAACACCGCACGCGCCGTGGCGGAAGTAGGCGTAAAGAAATGGTTAAACAAAACAGAACGTTTGGATAACGCATTAATAAACGGGGTCGGGTCAATGTCCGGATTGGTCATAGAGGTTTTATTCCACGCCAAAGACTCCATAAAAATAACAATTACGTTATAATCTTTTTGCTGGGCCTTGGGTTTTGCCGGAACCGTACGCATAAAGTTGAGGTTTTCTTTATCCGGATTATCCACCCCTAAAAACTTGGCAACTTCGTCGTAATAATTTTGCGTTTTTTCGCGGTCAAACGATACATTTTTAGCAAACCGCGCCGTATCAAACAAGTTCATTCCCGGGTTGAGCGTTAAATTGCAAATAAAGTTATTGGTGGAATGGTACGCATTACTCCACCGCAACGGATACTGGCTAACCTGCCCGAACATAAGCACGCCGGTGGCAATAAGCCCGATAAAGAACCAACCCAATTTGCCTTTCCAACGGAAAGATTCTTCCTGCGCGAAGGCGCGCACGCACAATTTTTTAACAAAAAAGTAAGCCAATATGCCCCATAAAAGGAGCCCCAAAACGGCCCACACCAACGGGTACGTTTCCCACGCCATTTGCAAAGAAATCAGCGGGTTTTCGGAATACTTAAAAATGGAATAGTTAATGCGCATGGAAATATACGCATAGTGGGCGAAATCGGCAAAGTACACTAGCAAAACGGCGGCTTCCAACAGGCCATACAGGGCGCTGACCCCTTTTTTAATATAGCGCGCGCCTTTCCAAAATGCACAAACGGTTAAATACAACCCCAGCGGAATAGCCAACGCACAAGCCAAGCGGGCGTCAAATTTCGCCCCCAAATAAAAGGTTTTCCAAAGTTCATGGTACGCCTGCGGCACAAGCGCCGCACGGAAAACAAACAAAAAAATCAAGCGCATGAGCGTAAAAAACAACCAGTTTGCCAGAATAAAAGCTGCGTAAGACTTTATCCAGCGGGGAACAACCACTTTTTTCATACGGCCTCCAGTATTAAAAACATCTTATTTATATGATACCAAAAACAAAAGCACCCCCGCTTACGAAAGCGCCCCAAAAATAGTAATATAAGAGATATGATTATTGATGACGAAAAACTGCAACGAACCTTGGAACGTGCCAAATCTCACACGGATGACGAGGTGACGGGAATTTTAGAAAAAGCCAAACAATTAAAAGGCATTACGCTGGAGGAAGCCGCCGTTTTGCTAAACGTGACGGATAAAAACCTCCTGCAAAAGATTTTTGATGCGGCCAAATATGTAAAAGAAGCCATTTACGGCAACCGCATTGTATTATTTGCCCCGCTGTATATTTCCAACATTTGTACCAACGAATGTGTTTACTGCGCGTTCCGCCGTTCCAACACGCACTTAAAACGCCACGCCAGCACCATGGACGAAATAAACCAAGAGGTGACGGCACTGCTAAAGCAGGGCCATAAACGGATTTTAATGGTGGCCGGAGAAGCCTACCCCGGCGGCGGTTTACAGTATGTGTATGATTCCATTAAAGCCATTTACGATACCCGCTGGAACGGGCAAAACATCCGCCGCGTCAACGTAAATATTGCACCTTTAACGGAGCCCGAATTTGAAGAATTAAAAAAATGCCACATTGGCACCTACCAGCTTTTTCAGGAAACATACCACAAGGAAACATACGAAAAACTGCATATTGCCGGAGCCAAAAAAGATTACCAGTTCCGCTTAGACGCCATGGACCGTGCCTTACAGGCCGGCATTAACGATGTGGGTATCGGGCCGCTCTTGGGGCTCTATGACCATAAGTACGAAATTTTAGCCACCTTGGAACACGCCGCTTATTTAGATAAAACCTACGGCGTCGGCCCGCACACCATTTCCATTCCGCGCATTGAACCGGCGGACGGCTCGGACTTCAGCCAACACCCTAACGACGTGCTAAGCACCGAAGAATTCAAAACCTGCGTGGCGGTATTGCGTTTGGCCGTGCCGTACACGGGCATTATTTTAAGCACGCGCGAAACTCCCCAAACCCGCAACGAATGTTTGGAGTTGGGCGTATCGCAAATTTCCGCCGCTTCCCGCGTCAACCCGGGCGGATATTCCTACGATAAACAGAACGGAAGCCAGTTCACGCTGACGGACGAACGCTCCACAGACCAAGTGATTGAAGCGATTGTGGACGCCAAACACATGCCGTCGTTCTGCACCGGTTGCTACCGCTTGGGCCGCGTGGGCAAAGACTTTATGGATATGGCCAAACCGGGGTTAATTAAAACCCATTGTTTGCCCAATGCCATGTTTACGTTTGCAGAATATCTGTACGATTTTGCACCGGAAGGGTTGAAAAATAAGGGCCTTAAACTTATTGAAGAAACCACCCAAACCAACTTTGCCGAGGGTTCCCCCATACGCAAAATGATTGACGAAAACCTGCAAAAAATTAAAGCCGGCAAGCGGGATTTGTACTTTTAATCCCCCCGCTTTTACGGCCTTTAATCCGTCCGTCTTTTCTAGTAAAAAAGCAACGCCCCGAGTAAGTTCTAAACTCGGGGCGTTTTTATGTGTTTCAAAAATTAGCGCTCAAACGGCATATACGGCGCAAATACTAACGAGTGTCCGTCTTCGGCCAAACTGACACGGCACCAAAGCGGCGTATTGTTAGGGCCTTGCACAAAGGCGGAAACTTCCACAAAATCAGAAACCGGAATATCTTCGCCCGTCACAAAATAACCTTTAAAACCTTTCGGGCGCCAGTTGCGTACCGTCACAATCACGGGCACTTTGCCTTTGGTAAAGCTATGCAAATAAACATAGTGGAGTGTACCTTGCGGGTCCGTGGTTAAGTTCGTCTGCTGACGGCGCATATCCTTTAACAGGTCAGAGGTAAGCGGCATGGTTCCGCCTTGTACCAAACGGGTTTGAAATTCCACCGCGTTGGCTTCAGAACCGGTATCACGCACCCGTAAACCGTTTTTGAGCACATTACGCAACGCATTTTCGTCCAACCCCATACCCCGATAAAAATAAATGTTGTTTTTCGGCACGGGCGCACGGCCAACACTACCGGTATAACCGTCCAAAGTAAGGCCTTTCATGGTAGATACCGTAATGGAGGCTTGCGGCTGGGTTTTGGGCCACGGAGTAGCCGGACGCGGCCCGCGCAATTCTACCGCGCGTCTTAACGCCTGTTGCACGCTTTTACCGTTTACCCGTTGTTCATACCAAACAACCGCTTTAGGATGTTTGGCAGCTATTTTGGCTTTGATATTTTTGGCGGAAGCCTGTGCGGCTTTATGCTCCGTGGCGGCACTGGATTTAACCGTTTTAACGGCTACGCCTTCCCAAGGGGAACGGGCCGCTTTTTGGGTGGCTTTTTTACTCAACGTGGCCACCGCTTTTTTGGCCCCTTGAACGCCTTGTGCCATTAGCGGGCCGGACGCGGCCGACAAAACCATTCCGACGGACAACACAAAAAGTAATATGCGTGTGTTCATAAAAATTCTCCTTATACCTATAGTATAACCCAAACGCGCACCAAAAACCATGGGTCCTTAGACCTATTTTTTACTTATCTTCAAAATAGTTGATTTGCATGGCGGCGCGGACGGCGTGCAGCGTTTCGGCGGCGGCCGCACGGGCTTTTTTTGTACCCGCTTTCAAAATTTCATACACTTCGGGCAGTTTGGCTTCCCATTCTTTACGCCGTGCGCGGATGGGGGCCAGTTCCGCCTGCAACACTTGGTTGAGGAATTTTTTAATTTTTACATCCCCCAAACCGCCGCGCTGATAGTGCGCTTTTACTTCGTCCAAATTCTTGTATTCGGGCCAAAACTTAGCAAAATGTTCCGGGCGGCAGAACGCATCCAAATACACAAACACTGGGTTGCCCTCCACAGTTCCGGGGTCCTCCACGCGCAAGTGGTTGGGGTCCGTAAACATAGACATCACTTTCTTGCGCACCGTTTCTTCGTCGTCCGATAAATAAATGCAGTTGCCCAAGGATTTGCTCATCTTGGCTTTGCCGTCCGTCCCCGGTAGGCGCAGGCAGGCTTTGTTTTCCGGCAGAATAATGCGTGGCTCTACCAGCGTTTCCCCATAGGTGGAGTTAAAGCTGTGCACAATTTCACGGCATTGTTCCAACATAGGCAGTTGGTCTTCCCCCACGGGTACGTCCGTGGCGGCAAAAGCGGTAATATCGGCCGTCTGGCTGACGGGATACGCAAAAAAACCCAGCGGGATACTGGCCTGAAAGCCGCGCATTTTAATTTCCGATTTAACCGTCGGGTTTCTGCCCACGCGGGCCACCGTCACCAAGTTCATATAATAAAATGTCAGCTCCGTCAGTTCCGGTATCATGGATTGGATAAAAATGGTGGCTTTTTGGGGGTCAATCCCGCACGATAAATAATCCAGCGCCACTTGGATAATATTTTCCCGCACTTTTTGCGGTTGGTGGGCGTTGTCGGTTAGTGCCTGTGCGTCGGCAATCATAATAAAAATTTTGTCAAACTTTCCGCTGTTTTGCAATTCCACGCGGCCTTTTAAGGAGCCTACATAATGCCCCACATGTAAACGTCCGGTAGGGCGGTCCCCCGTCAAAATAATTTTTGCCATAATCAAAAACCTTCCTATATATAAAATCTTTTTATTATTATACGATTTTAAGGCCCACTCCACAAACCACCCCCGCGGCCTTATTTGCTAAAATATAAAGAGCATTATGAATAAATTAAAAACCGTTTTTTTTGGTACGCCGGATGTGGCCGTACCGTTTTTGGAATTATTAAACCAACTGACGGATGTGCGGTTGGTCGTCACGCAAGCCGATAAACCGCGCGGGCGCGGCATGGAAATTTCCCCCTGTCCGGTCAAAAAACGCGCGCTGGAATTAAACCTGCCGGTGTTATCGCCCGAAATCTTAAAAACCCATTACGAAGACCTTTCCCGCGTTCCTTTTGACTTGGGCATTGTGGTAGCGTACGGCAAAATTTTCCGTCCGAATTTTTTGGCCTTACCCAAATACGGGCTGATTAATGTGCATTTTTCATTACTGCCGCAGTTGCGCGGGGCGGCGCCGGTCCAACAGGCATTAATACAAGGCTACCAAAAAACAGGGGTCAGCACTTTTTGGATTCGCGAAGGCATGGACGACGGCCCGCTTTACACCCAAAAAGAATACACCATTACCCCGCAAGACAACGCACAAACGCTATTTGAAAAACTAATTGCTTTGGGGTTAGAGGCCATGCAAGAAACGGTGTTGGGCGTACAGGAAGGAAAAATTATCCAAACGCCGCAAACGGGCGAGCCGACGTTAGCCCCCATGCTGACTAAGCAAGATGCCCAAATCTCTTTTGCGGCCGGTGCGGCCACGGCGCTATTTAACCGTGTGCGCGGTTTAGCGTGCGGACCCAAACCCAAAGCCACCATCACCCTACATGGCAAGACGGAGCCGTTGCAACTGGTGCGTACCCGCGTGGAAAGCCCCACCGCAACCGGTACGGCGGGCCAAATACTGCGCGTTGAAAAGGAAAACGGGATTTTAGTACAATGTAAAGAAGGCAGTTTGTGGATAAACGAACTGCACCCCGCCGGAAAGCGGCCCATGCCCGCGTATGATTACGCCATGGGACATGCCTTAAAAGCGGGTGAAAAGGTGTTTGATTAATATGTCCGCACAAAAAGAACAAAGTTTTGAAGATTTTTTCAAACGGCCCCTCCGTGCCCGCCGCAAAGCGTGGATTATTGCGGGGGTGATTGCCGTTTTCTTCCTCGTGCTCATTTTTATTTCTATTGATTGGGTATTCGGCGCGTTAGTGCATACCCGCAAAGAAGTGCAGGTGCCGGATATTACCCAAAAACCCGTCACAGCCGCCTTAAATGCGTTGGCCGCCAACAATTTGGCGCTTAAACAGGCCGGTGTGGAATTTGCCCAAGATGTACCGTCCGGTTCCGTCTTGCGTCAACTCCCGGCCGCCGGAAGCACCGTGCGCGAAGGGCGCATTATCCGCGTGTGGATTAGCCAAGGCGACGAAATGGCGTTTGTTCCCAACGTGGTAGGCAGTGACTTACGCGCCGCCCAACTGGCCGTGCGCCAAGCGGGTTTATTGGTAAACAAAGTGGAAAATGCCTATTCGCTTACCCATGAAAAAGGCCTGATTGTTTCCCAATCCTTAAAAGCGGACAGCATGGTGGAAAAAGGCCAAGGCATTGATTTAGTCATATCCAACGGGCAGCCGCCGTCCAGCGTAGTGTTGGTACCGAATTTCAAAAATAAAAAATTGGCGGACGCCACCCTCTGGGCCAGTGCCCAAAACATAGATTTAATCATTAAAGAAGACCCGTCTTCCGTATTCCCCAACGGCACGATTGCCGCACAAAATCCGGAAGGGGACAGCCAAATGACCCCCGGTTCTAACTTGGAAGTGACCGTCAGCCGCCGCCAAGTGGAAGGGGAAGAAAAAGTGTATCACTTACATTACGAAATGCCCCAAGGCAAAAATGCCAGTCGGGTGCGCATATTGCTGATAGACGAACTGGGCGAACGCGAAATGATGAACGATATGCAGCAGCCCGGCAGTAAAATTGATGTGGAAATTCCGTATTCCGGCAAAGCCACCGTACGGATAAGTGTAGACGGTGTACTGGTGCGCGAACGGGAGGTACAATAAAATGCCCTCTTCCAAAATGGTGCCCGCAAATGGTAAAATATCTATTGCGCCCTCTTTGTTATCGGCGGATTTGTTTGATTTGAAACAAGACATCTGCCGCGTGGAAGAAGCCGGCGCCGATTGGTTGCATGTAGACGTAATGGACGGGAATTTTGTGCCTAATTTAAGTTTTGGCCCCGCATTGGTGGCCAGCTTAAACGGCCGCACCCAATTACCTTTGGATGTGCATTTAATGGTACAGGAACCGGCCCGCTTTGTGGAATCTTTTGCCAAAGCAGGAGCGGACGTAATTACCATTCATTTGGAAGCCCGCGATAATGTGCGTGCCACCTTGGAAAAAATAAAAGCGCTCGGGGTATTTGCCGGAGTATCCATTAAGCCGGATACCAAACCGCAGGCATTAACCCCGTATATGGATTTATTGGATTTAGTTTTAGTCATGAGCGTGTACCCCGGTTTCGGCGGGCAGGCGTTTCTGCCGGACAGCCCGAAGCAAATACAAGGGGTGCGCGAAGTAATCCGCCAAAGCGGACGGCCCGTATGGCTGGAAGTAGACGGCGGAATTAATAAAGATACGGCCGCATTGGCCGCCCGTGCCGGAGCAGACGCACTGGTAGCGGGGAGTGCAATTTTCAAAGCCGCGGACCCTGTATTGGCCCTCAAGCAAATCAGACAGGCGGCCTCGGACATTTAACATTAACCCCATTAGGGGTACAAAGGAGAAGTCATAATGGCAGTAGTAATTAGATTACAACGGGTGGGTAAAAAATCCCAGCCTCAGTACAGAGTTGTAGCGATGGAAAAGAAATCGGCCGTCGGCAGCGAAGCCAAAGAAGTATTGGGCCAGTATCATCCTTGCAATCCGGACGCGGCCGCTCAGATTAAACTGAATATGCCCCGCGTGGAATATTGGATGAAAGTAGGTGCCGTACCGTCCAAAACCGTAGCCAACTTGATTAAAAAAACCAACGCGGCCGCCAAATAACGGGGAAACCGTATGAAAGAATTGGCGACGCTTCTTCTTAAATCTCTTTCTTCCGCGCCGGAAAACGTGGTAGTGGAAGAAACCGAGGAAGATAACAAAATCTACCTGACCACAAAGGTAGACGCGGCGGACAAAGGCAAAGTGATTGGCAAAGACGGCTGCATTATTAAAGCAGTGCGCACGGTTTTAAGCGCGGCAGCCGCTAAGCAGAACAAAAAAGTCACCTTGAAATTGGAAGACTAAATGCTTAAAGTGGATGTGATTACCGCATTTCCGGACATGGTGGACCATACCTTGGGTACCAGCATTGTGGGACGGGCGCGTAAGGCGGGAATCCTAAAGTTGGGGTTTGTAAACCCGAGAGACTTTACCACAGATAAGCACAAAACGATTGACGACAGGCCTTACGGCGGCGGCCCCGGTATGTTAATGATGGCGGAACCGCTCCATCAGGCCATACAAAAAGTACGCAAAAAAACGTCTTTCGTTATATTAACCAGCCCGCGCGGCCAAACTTTTAACCAGAAATTGGCTAAAAAGTTGGCAAAAAAACGCCACCTGATTTTTGTGTGCGGGCATTATGAAGGCATAGATGCCCGAATTTACCCAGAGGTGGATTTGGAAGTGTCGCTGGGGGATTTTATCCTCACCGGCGGAGAACTGGCCACTTGCGTGATGATAGATGCACTCACACGTTTACGGCCCGGAACTTTTAAGAAAGACGACGTCACGTCGTCTGAGTCGTTTGAAGAAAACTTGCTGGAAGCCCCGCAATACACGCGGCCGGAAGTTTGGCGCGGGCAACGGGTACCGGCAGTATTATTGGGCGGAAACCACAAGGAAATTGAAAAGTGGAAGTACGAACAAGCCTTGGCTTTAACCAAAAAAATGAGGCCGGATTTGCTTTGTAAAGCCTCTCCAAAGCAAAAAAGGCGCAGCAGTGTAAAAAAGACGTCAATTAAGAAATAACCGAATTCGGAGGAAGTTGTTTTATGAACATTAACCAAATTAAACACAATCTCAAGACCAACGTACCGGTCTTCAAAGCGGGCGATACCGTAAGAGTAAAAGTGAAAGTTGTTGAAGGCGACAACGAAAGACTGCAGGCTTTTGACGGCGTTGTTGTAGCGCGCAAAGGCAGCGGCATTGGCGAAACTTTCACGGTCCGCAAAATCTCCTTTGGCGTGGGTGTGGAACGCATTTTCCCGATTCACTCCCCCCGCGTGGACAGCATTGAAGTATTAAAAATCGGTAAAGTAAGAAGAGCTAAACTGAACTACTTAAAGAAGCTCTCCGGTAAAGCTGCCCGCTTGCAAGAAGTAAAAAAACCCACCGCTAACGCTGCCGCTCCGGTAGCCGCTGAAGCGGCCAAAACGGAAGAGGCTAAATAGGTAATCCGCAAGGTTTCACCTACTCCGATTCAACATCCCGACGCCTACTAGTAGCGTCGGGATGTTTTTTATTTGGTGTATATTATTTCACGCTATTTTTATTTTTTTGCTATACTGGGGTTATCCCCATTTAAGGGTGGCAGTTCTTTTATAAAAACAGGCAAGGCCCATAACACGCTAGGCCTTTTGGCCCTTTTATTCTTGCAACAAAAAGGATAGGCTACTAATATGAACAGAAAAATAACACTTTTGGTTTGTTTATTGTTTTTACTCCCCGTTTTTGCCCGCGCACAAAACAGCGTGTTAAAAAGTGCCGGCAAAGCCGCGCGCGTTTTCGTTCAAAAATCCGGCAAAAACCACTCGGCCGCTTTCAAATATGCCGAGGCCACCAAAGCCAAAAAAGCCGCGCAGGCCTCTATGCAAAAATCCGCTAATCGCGTTTCTGCACAAACACAACCCGCACCCGCGGCTCAAGCAGCCCCGTCCTCCACCCCCAAAGCCGCCCAAAACCACAAAGCGGTTGCCGCGCAAGCCAAAGGTAAAAAAGCCCACGTTAAAAATGCCGTGCTGGAACGCATCAACCGCCGGCGGGAAGAAGCGGAATTAAACCGCCTGTCTGAAGATTTAGGCGTGCGGGTCACGCAACGGGTGGTCAAACAACGCACCGCCAAACAGGTGGCACATGCTAAAAAAGTAAACGCGCCGGATAAGAATGTCAATTTTAGCTTAAAAGAAGCCCTTATGAATATTGTAATGCGCAACCCGAATGATGTGATGTCCGCTTGGGCGCAAATGAACGCCATGCGCATTAAACGGGGTGCGGCTAATAATCCGGATTATTTCCAACAATTTGCCACCATTTATTATAAAGATAACCTGCGCACGCTTACCCCGCACATGTACCAGTTTTTTGGGCAAGTAGCCAAGGCCCGTTCCCCCCGTTTGGAAAAAGAAGTGCTGGCCCGTATGAAAGAGTTGTTTGCCCAACAGCGTGATTTAATGGCACAGGTATTTCCCAACGGGCAAGAAGGCCGTTTGCGCCTGCGCTACTTAAAAAATTTGGAATCCGTCAACGGAGAAGCCTTTGACCCCAAAGCGTTAATTTTTTCTTACGAACAAAAACTGACGGATTCTTACAATATGGTTTCTATCCGTCACATTAAACCCAACTCCGTCCTGCGTATTGGGCGCAATAAATATCCGGTGGCGGATTTTAACGGCAGTTTGGACGATATACTGGAACTTTATAAATTTTTGCTGGATAAAAAGAGCTCGCCGGAAGGAATAACCGCTATTTTTGACCCTAAAACCAAACAAATGGCGTTATATTCCAAAGATAAAAGCGTTTGGCTCCGCGTGACCCCGCATGAATATTCTTCCGTCAACCGTTTGCATGTTCATGTAAACGAAATAAAAAACATCAGCCTGACCACCCACGGCCAAACCGCTACGCAGCAGGTTATGTTTAATTTCTTTGTGCCAATATCCCCCATGTCCACTAGCGGCATGCGGCACGGAAAAGCGGAAGTTTTTTACCAAAAAATGGTTCTTGCGCCGGTGGAAGAACTCAAAAAAATGCCGGAAGTAAATGTAATTATCGGGTCTATCTTCTAAAACTGCTATAATAAAAGAACGTTTATTATGAAGACGCCCCTGCAAGATTTTGACAAAAACACTGCATTCCAATACGAAACGGATATACTCATTGGTATAGACGAAGCTGGGCGCGGGCCGCTGGCGGGGCCGGTGGTGGCTTGCGCGTGTTATGTTCCCCCCTCTTTAAGTATGTATTTTTCGGACGTCAACGACAGTAAAAAAATTTCCGCCAAAAAACGCGAAGAACTTTTAGCCCGTATGCGCCACTTGGGCGTATTGTATGGGGTGGGGTTTGCCTCCGCGCGGGAAATTGACCGCCTGAACATTTTACAAGCCACTTTTTTAGCCATGCGCCGCGCCTGTGCCAAGTTTATGGAGGTTCCGTCCCCGTTAGTACTGGTGGACGGCCCCCACTTGGTAAAAGGGCTCAATTTACGCCAAATAGCGGTGGTGGACGGAGATGCCAAATCCTTAAATATTGCGGCGGCCAGCATTGTGGCCAAAGTAGCGCGGGATAAATATATGGAAACCTTGGATAAACTCTACCCGCAGTACGGCTTTGCCGCACACAAAGGCTACGGCACGGCCGCCCATTTGGAAGCCTTACGCAAATACGGCCCCTGCCCGCAGCACCGCCGTTCGTTCGGGCCGGTGAGGGCGGTGTTGCAACCGTCTTTATTGCCATGAACGCACAAGGCCGCGCGGGCGAAGAACAAGCCGCCCGATTTTTAACCGCACGCGGGTGGCGTATTTTAGAAAAAAATTACGCGGCGCCCTGTGGGGAAATTGATTTAATTGCGTTAGACGGCAAAACCTTGGTTTTTGTGGAAGTAAAAGCGCGGGCATATAGCGCGTTTGGCGGGCCGTTGGCGGCCGTCACACCGGCCAAACAACGGCGCATTGCCCAAACGGCCGCGTTATATGTAGCCGGTAAACGCTTAAAATTTGATAGTATTAGATTTGATGTGGTGTGTATTCTGCCGGATAAAACGGAACTTATTTCCCATGCGTTTATCCCGTCCAGAACTACGCTATAAATTAAATGTGGAGGAACTATGACCCAATTAGCGCAAGTAAAAAAAGCAGCCGCTTATATCAACAAGAAAACTAAAAATTTCCAACCGGAAATTGCCCTAATTACCGGCTCCGGTTTAGCAGGCTCCATTCCGCCCTTGGAAAAGGAAATTAAAATTCCGTATTCTACCATCCCCGGGTTCTTACAAAGCACTGTCCCCGGCCATAGCGGCAATTTGATTTTTGGCGTATATAAAGGCCGTAAACTTGTGGTCATGCAAGGCAGATTCCACTATTACGAAGGCCACCCCATGAAGGATTTGGCCATTTCTATCCGCACCTTAAAAATGCTCGGCGTGCAAAAACTGTTGGTGTCTGCGGCGGTAGGCTCGCTGGATATGAAACTCAAACCCGGCTCCCTGTGCGTACTGAAAGACCACATCAACTTTATGTGCAACAACCCCTTAATCGGCAACCACGACGAATCCTTCGGCCCCATGTTTTTTGACTTGTCCGAAGCGTACGATAAAGCCATGCGTAAAGTAGCCATGGCCGCCGCCAAAAAAGCGGGCGTGGTAGCGGGCGAAGGTGTTTATTTGGCCGCCACCGGCCCCAACTTTGAAACGCCGGCCGAAATCCAAATGTTCAAAAAATGGGGTGCTACCGTGGTGGGTATGTCCGTCGTGCCGGAAGTGTTAGTGGCCCGCCAATGCGGCATTAGCGTACTGGGCCTAGCGTGGGTAAGCAACATGGGTTGCGGGATTGCCAAAGAACCGCTCTCCCATGCGCAAACCATCAGCGAAACCAAAAAAATTGAAGGCAAATTCAAAAAATTGCTGGAAATTTTGTTTGTAAAATTATAAGGATATTCCGCTCCGCACGGGTTTTTACGCCCGTGCGGGCTTTTTTTATTTATGGCAAAAGATATCAAGCGCCTAGGCAAAGAAACATTAGTTTACGGCACGTCTACCGTGCTGGCGCGGCTGCTCAATTTTTGTTTAGTTCCGTTTTATACTTATTATCTGCTTCCGCAGCAATACGGGGCGATTGCCACCGTGTTTGCCGCTATTGCACTTTTAAGCGTTGTATTTCTGTTTGGTTTAGACCAAAGCTATTTGCGTTTTGCCAGTGATGCCGAAGACAAACATAAAGTTTTCCGCCAATGTTTTTACGGCGTACTGGCCAATGCGCTAGCCTTGGGCGGGCTTTTGTATGTATTGGCCCCGCAAGCCGCGCGCGTATGGGGATTAGGAGAAGACTTTGGGCTTTTTCAACTGGCCGCCGCTATTTTGTTTTTAGACGTCCTCAATATGATTGCATTTACCAAACTGCGCTTGGAACGCAGAGCGTGGTATTTTGCGGGTGTGAGGGCGTTTTCCATTGTAGTCAATGTGGCGCTGAATGTAATTTTTCTGGCGGTACTGCACCATGGGCCAAAATCCATTTTATGGGCCAATATCGGGGCGTCCTTGGCTTCTTTGGCGTTATTAATACCTGTATGGGTGCCGGAATTAAAAAGCCACAATCCGTTTTGTTTTGATTGGAAATTGCAAAAAGAAATGTGGCATTTTGCGTGGCCCTTTGTACCGGCCGGAGTAGCCAGTTTGCTCGTCAGTGTGATAGACAAGCCGATTTTGGTGCATTTGGTGGGGGTAGAACAAGTGGGGGTTTATCAGGCCAACTTCAAAATAGGTGTATTTATGATGCTTTTGGTGTCTATGTTTGACCAAGCATGGCGGCCGTTCTTTTTGGCCCACGCCAAAGACAGTGACGCTAAAGATACCTTTGCCAAAGTGCTGTCTTTTTTCTTTGCACTGGGTAGTTGGTTTTTACTGGGGATTTCCTTTTTAATGCCGGATATTATCCAAAGCAACCTGTTTGGCTCTTTCCACCTGATTAACCCGAACTACTGGGGCGGCTTAAAAATTATACCGCTTATTGTGACAGGTTATTTTTTCTATGGGCTGTACATCAATTTTATGGTAGGGCCGGTGCTGACCAAAAAAACCCGCGTTTTGATGTGGATTACCCTGTTAGGGGCCGTGGTGAGCATTACCACCAATTTGTGTTTGGTACCACGCTGGGGCATTATAGGGGCAGGCTGGGCGGTGGCGCTAAGCTATGCGGCCATGGCCAGCGCGTTATTTGCGTTTACGCAAAAAGTATACCCCATTGGATACGAATATAAAAAACTAATGTTGATGAGCGCCGTTTGCGTAGCCACCGTACTGATAGCGTGCTACTGGCACCATGCGGTATGGGCGGAAGTAATTTTGCTTACGCTCTACCCCGCATGGATGGGGCTTATTCTTAAAAAAGCATAGTTCTTATCCGTTTTTCAAGCAAACAAAAAAGCCGGCCTTTCGGGCGGGCTTTTTTTAGGATGTTTTTTCCAAATCTTTACCGCACGCTGATGAGCGTTAAATCTAACGTAATTCCCCCCACCCGATATACGGCCACATGCGGGATTTCCAACGCGCCGTCCGCATCCACGGGGGCATATTCGTCATAAGTCAGTTCGGCCTTGCTAAGCAAGGTGGAAGATTCGGCCGCCGTTGGATAGGTAGCACCTTCTTTATACAACAGGCGGGTTTTGCCCTCTTTATTTTTATAGGTCAAAATTTCTTCCCCGTTTTTTACGCGGTATCCGCTAAAAGTACCCGCGTCCGCCAGCAAAAGTTGCAAAAATTGGTTAATGCGCCCGCGGGCAAAAGGGGTATCGGCATCCTTAAACAAATGTTTATACGCCACGCCGGAAGACGACACTACGGCTTCCATATATTTATACGCGCCCTCGCCCAACAAAAGCACATCATAATCGTCCGGCCCTACTTTTTTGACCCGCAACACGCCTTGCAAATAACCGTCCGAAAGTTGCGCCACCACCTTAAACGCCACCTGTTGCCGTCCTCCGGCAAAATAATCTACCCGCTTGTGTCCGCGCGCGCCGGACGGGATGTTTTTTACTCCCACCGTACTGCACGCCGCCAACAGGCAAGCGGCAAACATTAAAAATATTTTTTTATACATATCCTTTTTCCCCCTATTAATGATATTATAGATATTATGAACTCTTTTGTCCTGTACCTGCTTTGCTTGGCGTTGGCGTGTGCCGTCACGGCGGGGAGCCTGCCCCTAGTGCGCCGCTGGTTATCCACATGGTTTATGGACGCCCCCGGCGGGCTAAAACACCACGCCACTCCAACCCCTGTTTTAGGGGGCATTTGCGTTATGCTGGGCATAGCGGCCGCCTTGGTATGTATCCGGCTGATTACCGCTTTCCCCACCGGCACGCTGCATGCACTGCGGGGCATTTTATGGGGGGCCGGAATTGTTTTTATTACCGGAGTAGCGGATGATATGCGCAAGCCGGAAGGGGTAAAATCTTGGGTCAAGCTGGCGGCGCAAGGGGCGGCGGCCATTATTTTAATGGCGTATGGGGTGCATATTCAGGTTTTTGATTGCCCGTGGTTGGATTATCCCCTCTCCTTTTTTTGGGTGATTGGCATTACCAACGCATTTAATTTGTTGGATATTTCCGACGGTCTTTGTACCTCTCAAGCGGCCGTGAGCGCCTTGGGGCTCGCGTGGATTGCCTTGCCCGGCGAAGCCGTTTATGTCAACTTTGCGGCCTTGGCACTCTTGGGGGCGTGTATCGGTTTTTGGCCGTACAACCACGCCAAACGCTTAAAAACTTTTTTGGGCGACAGCGGCAGTATGCTGCTTGGCTTTTTACTGGCCGCCTTGTGTATGGGTACCGGATACAGCCAGCACACCAACTTGGGCTTTTTGGCGCCGTTTTTTATTTTGGCGGTACCGCTGTTTGATACGTTATTTGTTATGCTGGCCCGCGCGTTAAAAGGCAAAAACCCCTTGGCGGGAAGCCCCGACCATATTGTCCAACGCCTTAAACGCGCGTTTCACTTTTCCACCCGTACGGTATTAACCCTTTACATTTTATGGGCCTTATTTAACAATTTACTGGCTTTTGCACTCACCCGCTGGAACGCCTATTGCGCGCTTGCCTTAATTATCTTTAGCGCCGTATATATGCTGGCGGCTTGCTTATTTCTACTACATACAGGAAACCCGACGCATGAAAACTAAAGTGCTTATTATCGGTGCGGGGCTTACCGGACTCAGCGCGGCTTACCACTTGGAACAGGCCGGATTTTACGATTACCTTCTGTTGGAAGCCGCCCCCACGCCCGGCGGTTTATGTAAAAGCATAGAAAGGCAAGGTTTTACCTTTGATAAAAGCGGCCATTTGCTCCACCTGCGCGACCCGTACGCCTTGGATTTTTTCCGCAACCTTTTGCCACTATACCGTTTAGAGCGCAACGCCGTTGTTTATACACAAGGGGTGCAAATTCCGTTTCCGTTTCAGGCCCATACGGCTTTGTTGCCACAACCCGCGCGCGCAGTTTGCCAAAGCGGGCTTGAAAATCCGCCCGCTATAAAAAACCCCAAAACCTTGCAAGATTGGGGGTTGGGCGCGTTCGGCTCCGGCGTTTACCAATACTTTTTGAAACCGTACAACACCAAACTGTGGGGAATAAATCCCTCCCGCATGACGGCGGAATGGTGCGGAGAGTTTATCCCCCCCGCCCAAGCCAAAAGCGGCCAGAAATTAGGCTATAACGCCCATTTTTATTATCCTGTAAAAGGCGGGGCAGAGGCCGTTATCCGCGCGTTGGCGGCCCGCGTAAAAAATTTACAAACCCATACGGCCGTGCATACGATAAACTGGGCCACCAAAACCGCCCGCACGGCACGCGGGCCGGTGGCTTTTGAGCGGGTTTTATCCACCGCACCCCTGCCGGATTTTTTGCGTTTGGGCGGGCTTGATACACTGGCAAAGCCGCTTTCTGCCGCGCCTATCCGCGTGCTAAATGTGGCTGTCAAACATCCGTTTAACCGCTTTCACTGGGCGTACTTTCCGGACGAAGACGTGCCGTTCTATCGGGTAGGGGTGCAAAGCGCGTTTTCCCCCGCCAATGCACCGGACGGCTGTGCCTCTTTTTATGTGGAACTATCCGGCCGCACGCCGCCGCACCCGCAGGAAGAAAACCGCATTTTGAGCGCGCTTGCCCAAAAAGGTATAATAAAAAAAGAAGCCGTTTTGTTTACTTTTTGGCAGTATTTACCACACGCTTACGCGCTGTACGATTTTGCCCGCACTCCGGCCGTACAACAGGCCGTCCGCCACTTGAACGGCTTGGGCGCGCTTGTGACCGGCAGATACGGTTTGTGGGAGTATTCCTTTATGGAACGGGGGTTCCTGCAAGGGCGACAGGCGGCACTAGATTTATTAAAGGATTTAGCATGAAGATACTTGTTTTCGGGGGTAGTTTTGACCCTGTACACCAAGGCCATGTGGCCCTGTTCAAAAAAGCGTTAAAGGCCGTTTCGCCCGACGTGGCACACATTGTGCCGGCATATCATTCTCCGTTTAAGGCCAAATCGCCCACGCCGTTCAAATTGCGTATGCAAATGCTCAAAAAAGCGTTTGCGGGGCTGGGCAAAAACATTATTTTTGACGATTACGAACTCAAACGCGGCGGAAAAACCTACACTTGCCAGCTGATTGAATACCTGCAAAAACGCTATAAAAAGCCGGAAATTTATTTATTAGTGGGTACGGATTGCCTAAACGACGTACACAACTGGAAAAATCCGGAAATCATCTTTAACAATGCCGTAGTGGTAGCCGGCAAGCGCAAAGGGTACGATGAAAACCCCGCCGCTTTTAAGCATATTTTTTTGCCGGGGTTCTTCCCAAAACTCTCGTCCAGTCGGGTACGCGCCCATATTTTAGCCTCTGGGGAAATACCCAACACCGTTCCCGCGGCCGTCCGCCCGCTGATAGAACAACACCAGCTGTACGGTTTATCCATTCATGCTTGGTTAAAAAGCCACCTCAAAACAAACCGCTATATTCACTCCAAAAGTGTGGCGGAACTGGCGGCCGTCCTAAGCGATATTTATAACGTAAATGTGGAAAGCGCCGTAAAATGCGGCATTTTGCATGATGCCGGTAAAAGTATGTCCGGCAAACAGCTTATCCGCTTTTGCAAAGAACACCAAATCAAAGCGCCGTTTTTTGAATCTATCTGCGCCCAAGAACCCAGCCTGTTGCACAGCTACGTTTCCCGCTGGCTGGCCCGCAATGTTTTTAATGTAAAAGATAAAGACATTCTAAACGCTATTGCCGAACACACCTTGGGAAGTTTACGCATGAGCACGCTTTCCAAAATTCTGTTCGTGGCGGATATTTCCTCCAAAGACCGCAAATATAAAGACGCGTTTGTTATACGCAACATGGCCCTGCAAGATTTAGACCGCGCCCTTTTATATGCGGCCAACCGTAAACTGCTGTTTACCATAGATTCGCAAAAATGGCTTTGTCCGTTAGGTACCCGCTTATGGAATCATCTGGTAGAAAACGCCCGATAATGGCACGCTGGCTAATGGTTTTCTTTTTAGCTGCGGTGGGGCTGGCGGCTTGGGGGCAGTTGTCTTCCCCTTTTGCCCAAATTTTAGCGCGCCGCCCCAATGCCAATGTGTATTTATTGGTACTGGCTAAACCCAATGTACTTATCCAATACAACCCGCGCGCCAAAAAGGCATTAGTCAAAGAGGCCCCCTGTAAACACTGTGACCGCGCCACCGCGCCGGATTTGCACTTGCCCGCCACCGCCGTTGTGCGCCGCTATGCGCCCTTTCAGTTTGATAAAGACGTAGTGTGGGAACGCTTCAAATACCGGTTGGAAAACTGGCGCTACAATCCGTTTTTACTGGTGCCGCTCCCGTACCATTATTTAGCGGCGTACCTATCCGGCCGGACGGATTTATCCCCGTCGGAAGCCGCCTTAGCCGCACTGGAAATAACCAAACTGGAAATAAACGATTTTACCGTAAAAATTACGCCTTTTACCAAACGCAAAAAAGCACCGGAGCCGGACGCTATTCTCCCGCCGGTGGAAGATAAAGCCCCGTTAGCGGTGGAAGACCGCCCAATCGTGGTGGAAATCTTAAACGCGTCCGGCAAAAAGGGGTTAGCGTTGTTGCTTACCCAGTATTTACGGGAACAAAACAGCAAGGGGCTATTGCGGGTGGATGTGTTGCAATATGACAATTACCCCAACGGAAAATTGAAAGAAACCCGTGTGGTGGATTACAGCGGGCGGAGGATTCAGGTAAAGCAGTTAAGTAATGCCATTGGCGTACGGCGGGAAATTACTACCGAGCCGCGCGGAACCGCCATTTGCGATACGCGCATTATTCTGGGGCAAGATTTTGAAATGCCCTAATCTCCCATATATACGCAAAAAATGCTAGACTAATTTATATTATTACAGAGGTGGAAAATGAACACAAAAGAAATCGTGTGCTTGGCCGCGCGTTATGCGGACGATAAAAAAGCAGAACAAATTAAAGTAATAGATTTGGGCGGTCTGTCCTCTCTGTGCGATTACATTGTAATAGCCACGGTCACCTCCAAACCGCATTTGGAAGCCGTGGAAGAAGAAATCAGCACCAAATTAAAACAAGAAGGCATTTACAAAATCAACCGTGACGGGGTGGAAAGCAACGTCTGGCGCGTGAGCGACTACGGCAGCTTTTTAGTACACCTTATGACGCCCGAAGCGCGGGAATTTTATGCCTTGGATAAAATTTTCAGCTTTGGCAAGGAGATAGACTTCGCCTTGCCAAAACCCAAAAAAGCGGCCGCAAAAAAAACCGTAAAAAAAGCTACTGCCTCCAAAAAGGCTCCGGCCAAAAAAGCCGCCACTAAAAAGACGGCTGCCAAAAAGAGCACCGCTAAAAAAACCGTTAAAAAGACGACAGCCACTCCCAAAGCCGCCGCTAAAAAAACTACCGCCAAAAAGACGGTCAAAAAAACTACTAAAAAGACCGCCAAATAAAACCAATTACCATGCTAGATAAATTAAAAAACGAAATTAACTTAAAACTTACCAGCGCCGCATTCTTCCAAGGGCAGGCTTTGCCGTCCGTGGAGTTTGCCGCCGCACCCGCCCACACTGGGGCGGATATATCACTTTCTTGGGCTATGTCTTGCGCTAAAATTCTGCGCAAAAGCCCGTTAGAAATTGCCAAAGAAGCGTGTAAAGTCATCCGCGAAGTCAACGCCGTGACGGACGCCGTGGCGGTTGCCCCCGGATTCATTAACATTACGCTGGACGACAACTTTATCATCAATACCGCGCGGGACCGCCGCATCAAATCCCGCGATGCCGAAGACAGCAAACACCATATTTTAATAGAATTTGTTTCCGCTAACCCGACGGGCCCCCTGCATGTGGCCAGCGGGCGCGGGGCCAGCTTGGGCGACAGCTTGGTTAAAATCCACCGCGCATTAGGCTACTCTTGCGATAGCGAATACTATGTGAATGATGCCGGCAATCAGGCCGAACTGTTGGCGGCTTCCGTTAAAGCACGCAAAGAAGGCAAAGAACCGCCGGAAAACGGCTATCACGGTTCGTACATTATAGATTTAGCCAACCAAATCCCGGCCGATTTGCCGGAAAGCGAATACGGCCGCTGGGCCATGGAAACGCTGATTAAAACCCAACAGCAGGACATGAAAGATTTTCATGTGGATTTTACCCGCTGGTTCCGCGAATCCGACTTGCATAAAGAACACGCCCCGCAAAAAGCGTTGGAATTTTTAACCGCCAAAGGTTATACTTACGAAAAGGAAGGCGCCGTTTGGTTCGGCTCCACCAAAGACGACGAAGCGCAAGACGATAAAGACCGCGTGCTGGTACGCAAAGACGGCCGCCCCACTTATTTTATGGCGGATATTGCCTACCATAAAAATAAATATGACCGCGGCTACGACGAATTAATTGATATTTTAGGGGCGGACCACCACGGTTATGTACCGCGTATGAAAGCCGCCGTACACGCCTTAGGGCACGAAGAAAACTCCTTTGTACCCATCATTCACCAACTGGTGCATTTGACGCAAAAAGGCGAACAGGTAAAAATGTCCAAACGGGCGGGGCACTTTGTCACCTTGCGCGAACTGATGAATGATGTAGGCACGGACGTGTGCCGCTTCTTCTTTGCCAGCCGCACCCCCAATGCCCACATGCTGTTTGATTTGGACCTTGCCAAAACGCAATCCAACGAAAACCCTGTTTTTTATGTGCAGTATGTGCACGCGCGGATTCACTCCATTTTCCGTGCGGCGGCCGAAAAGAATATTCCCATGGCCGACGGCGTACGCACCCCGCTTGCCCCGCAAGAACGCGCCCTCTTGTTAAAACTGATTTGGTTTAAGGAAGTTTTACACAACTGCGTGCGGGATTTAAGCCCCCACCACCTGACTACGTATCTAACGGAACTGGCCGGTTTGTTCCATGCGTTTTATGATACCTGTCGGGTATTGGACGAAAACGATTTGCAAACCACGGGTTCCCGCCTGTTTATCTGCCACCGCGTTGCGGAGCGGATTAAAAAAGGCTTGGAATTTATTGGTGTAAGCGCGCCGGAACAGATGTAAAACGGGCGCTTCAAACAGTATTTATATTACGGAAAATCTCTTTGCCTTACCCAAGGTAAGAGATTTTCCTGTCTATATCGGTTAAGAGAGGTCCTCTGATGAAAAAACTTTATTTTTTAACTGCGGCTTTATGGCTGGCTACGGGAGCTTTTGCGGCCCCCTCCGAGGCCGACACCGCCTTTGAGGAAGGCAACTTTGCGGCCGCCTTAAAAGCGTACCAGCAAGCGCTTCCGGCGGCGGATTCCAAAGCGGCGCGCTATAAAACCCAACTGCGCATTACCGCCTGCCAATATATGCTGGGGCAATATCTGCAAGCCGCCAAAACCATGTATAGCTATGAACTGCCGCAAGAGGACCTTTGGAAAGCGCGTTTTTTGCTTTACCGGATTCACACCGGCCAACGGGTAAAAAATACTTACGCCGTCACCCTACCCCAAGCGGAAGAAGAAAATGTTTCCGGCAATTTGGAAAAGTGGACCGCCGCCCAGTGGGATAACGCATTGGATGCGGATTTTCAAGCGCTTTGGAACCTGCGCACCGTGCTGATTAACGCCCCGATTAAAGACGAAACGCTTATTTTATCCGTTAAAGATACGGACGAAAAACGCATTCCCACCTTGTTTGATTTTGCCTTAAACTTATGGAAAGAACGCCTAACGCAAGCGGACATGCCGGCCCCCTTACCGCGGGCCGAACAATTTGTGTCGGCCTCTTTCAAGCCGGAGCCCAACGCCCAAAACGCGATGGAAAAACTGGCCGCTCTGCTAGACGAAGCCGCCCGCTTGGACGGAAAAAACCGCCAAAATGCCAAAATTTTCTGGCGCGCGGACCGCTTAACGCTCCCGTTTGATTATGCACACCGCTTTGAAATGACGGACGCCCGCGCGGCACAACTGCAAGTTGCCGCCCGCTTGGAAGAAATTGCCGGCTCCAAACCGGCGCCAAAGGGTTGGTTCGGGCGCATAAAAGGCTTTGTAGCGCCGGAAAAAGCGCTGTATGCCCGCGCTTATGCGGCCTACCGCGCGGCACAACTGCAAAATGCGGCACAGGAATACGAGTCCGCCGTAAAAACATGCCAATATGCCACCCAACAACTGGCGGGCAATTATTATGCCAAAGAATGCGCCAATTTGGCGGCAGAAATTCAGGCGCCCTCTTTACAGGTGCAAGCTGCGCCCATGAACCAAAACCCGCAAGCGCTTAAATTAGCGTTTACGGCGCGCAACATTTCCACCGTCTATGTGCGGATTTATCCTCTTACGCGGGCCGAATTAAAAACTTATGCCAAGACGGACCGCTGGAACCGCACCTTAAACTCTTGGAATTATTTAACCCACTTGAACGACAACGCTATCCGCGCGATTTTGGCAGACAAAACCCCGCTCAAAACATTGTCCGGCGCGGTGGAATACGAAAAACCGTACGCCTATAAAGAAACACAGGTAAAATTGCCCGCGTTGGAACACGGCTTTTATGCGGTACTTTTGGCGCAGGAAGCCGCTTTTAATCCGGCGCAAGCTCCGGTGGAAGCGCTGGTACTGAACGTGACGGATTTGGCCCTGTTTGTCAGCGCGGCGGCCGAAGACAACCCGGACAAATACACCGCGCTCTTAAATGCCAAAGCCTCCGTTTACACGCCTAATATTTTCCGCATTTATGCGTTAAACTTAAAAACAGGTGAAAGCGTCCCACAGGCCGATTTGGATATTTTTACGGAGTGGAAAGGCACCCGCATACAAGGCCAAACCAATGCGGACGGCGTATTTGAACTGGCCCGCAAAGTGACGGTAAACTCCGCGCGGGCCAATAATTCTTATTTTGTAAACCCGCTGGCCGTTAAAGGGGCCGATACTGCTTTTACCAATGCTCCGGTATATTTCCATTTTAACGCGCAGGAACCGGTGCGCCTGTTTGCGCAGACGGACCGCGCCATTTACCGCCCCGCCCAAAAGGTGCAGTTTTCCGTACAGGCGTTTGAACAAGTGGTGCGCGGGCTGCAAACCTTAACCGGACGACCGATAAATGTCCTGTTGCGGGATGCCAACTACAACAAAATTTATTCCGCCACGTTAGACACCAATGCGTTCGGTACGGCGGCCGGCGCGTTTACATTGCCTCAAGACGCGCTTTTAGGCTCGTTTACCTTGGAAGCCACCCTTTCCGCCGGCAAACGCACGTTCCGCACGTATGCGCATTTTCAGGTGGAAGAATACAAACGCCCCGATTACAAAGTGGAATTTGACGATAACGCCCCCGCCTTACTGGAATTTGGCAAAACGGTCTTTGTGCAAGGTTCCGCCCGCTATTATTTCGGCGCGCCCTTGCAAAATGCACCGGTCAAATACACCATTTACCAACAGGAATTTATCCCGCCGTTTTTCTGGTGGTTCCCGCACGCGTATTTTAACCGTCCGGAAAAACTGCTGGCTACCGGCCAAACCCAGACCGACGACAAAGGAAATTTCAAAATAGAATTTACCCCCCGCGCGGGCGAGGACAAAAACACTCCTGTGCGCTACCAAATCAAGGCGGATGTATATGACCCCAGCGGCCGCGTCATTACCGCCCAAAACACCTATAAAGCCGCCGCACAAGCCCAATTTTTTAACGTGCACTTTACCCAAGGCTTTTATGATGCGGGGCAATCCGCCCCGCTTGCCACCGTGCAACTGGCCGACATTAACGGCCGCGCCGCGCACGGCAAAGCAACGGCCGTCATTGATTTGTTGGAAAACGCGCCGGACCTTTCCGCCCAGAGCCATAAAAAGTATGCTCCGGAACAGGACTCCGCACTGGAACGCGCTTTTGCCCACACCAAAACCGTGCGCCAAGTGCTTAAACAGGAAATAGACTTGCGCCAAGCGGACGAAAAAACGCTCTCTATCCCCGCCTTGCCGGAAGGGATTTACCGCTTAACGCTTACCTCTGCCAAAGCGCAAGCGGTGTCTTTAGTGTTTGTGGTGGCGGGCGAAACTCCCGCGCTTAATTTGCCGGCGGTGGCTCTCGCCCAACACGCGCAGTATTATGCCGGAACCAGCGCCAAATTTTTAATCGGTGCCGGAGCGCTGGGCGGCAGTAAACACATAGAATTATATGGGGATAAAAACTTTTTGCTCGGCCGTCAAACGCTTTCCGGCGGAGTAAGTGTTCTTTCTGTGCCCGTTCAGCCAGAACACCGCGGCGGGCTGGGCCTGCGTTGGTTTGGGGTTTCCCAATACCAAATGTACCAACAGACCGCCTTTATAGACGTTCCGTTTGACCAAAAACAACTCAAGGTAAACTTAACGGTTCCCCCCGCCCAACAACCGGCCCAACAGACCCGTTGGAGCCTTACCGCCAAGGACGCTAGCGGTGCGGGTGTACAAGGCCAAGCCAGTGTGACGGTGTACGACAGCGCATTAGATTATTACGCCAAGCCGGAAGACCGCCTAACCCTAAAAGCCTTGTTTGCGCCTATCATGCCCATGGGCAACGCCGGCGGCAGTTTGTTTAATACCGCGGCCAACACATTGGCGGAGGAAAGCGCGTTTGTTAAACCGCCGTTTGAAGATAATTCCGCGCTGCCCTTACCGCAGCTTAATTTACAGCCGGTTTTCCGCTCCTACCGCAACTTTATGCGCGCAGGGGCCAAACTGGCCGCGGCCGGAAATATGCTTATGGCCCGCTCTGCGGCTCCTATGATGGCCGAAGAAAAGGCGGAATCTGTCGCGTTAGATACGGCAGACACCGCCGCACTGGAAGCCGCCCCCCAGCCGCAAGAAGCGGCCCCCGCCGTGCGTACGGATTTTAACGAAACGGCCTATTTTAACCCCACTCTTGCGGTAAACGGCGGGCAGGCGCAAATTCACTTTACCTTGCCGCAAAGTTTAACCCAATGGAACGTACGCGGCTTTGTGCTGACGCGCTCTGCCAACTTTGGCGCATTTACAGCCAGCACCGTCACCCGCAAAGACTTTATGGTCCGCTTGCAACTGCCCCGCTTTTTGCGCGAAGGGGACAAAACCACGCTGCAAGCGGCGCTAACCAACTTAACCAAGCGGAAAATAACCGCGCAAGTGGAGCTGAACATTCAGCAAAACGGCATTGACGCTAAAGCAATTTTCGGCATTAAAAAAGCGATTAAAACCGTCACTATTCCGGCGGGGCAGACCGTTTTTGCCGCGTGGGAAAGCGCGGTGGATTGTGCGCCGGAAATGACGGATATTACCGTGACGGCCCGCGCCGGACGGCAAATGGACGCAGAGTCCAAAACCCTCCCCGTACTGCCCAGTAAAGAGCGTTTGCTGGCTACCGTTAGCAAAGCCTTAAAAAACGGCACCAATACCTTGGAACTGACGGAGCTAATCCACCAACCGCAAGCCAAACCCGAAACCGCCGTCTTGCAAATCAACCCCAGTTTGGCACTCAGCGTATTTAACCGCGTACCGCAGCTCTTGTCTTCCCAACGGCAAGACTTGCTCAGCCTGCTCAACCGCTATGTGCCGCTTGCAGTCACGCACAGCTTTTACCAGCAATATCCGGCACTCCGGCAAGCGGCGGACAAACTGCCCAAACGCAATACGCTCACTCCGGCATGGGACGAAACCGACCCCTTGCGTTTAACGCTGTTAGAGCAAACGCCGTGGCTGGCTATTTCCCAAGGCCGCCCGGTGCAGGAAAGCAACCTCATCAGTTTGTTTGAGCCGGAAACCGTGGCCCGCCAACAGGCCAAAACCGTGGCCGCCCTTAAAAAATATCAAAATGCGGACGGCGCATTTACTTGGCTGCCCAACGGAAATGACGACGAATACTTAACCCTCTACGCCTTAGATAACTTTGCGCAAGCCGCGCGGGCGCAGGCGCAACTTCCGCAAGCTATGGTTAAAAAAGCCTATACCTTTGCGGTGGCCGCCGTCAACCGCCGTTTAAGCCAAACCAAAACCCCCAACGAAGCGGATGTAGCCTATGCCTTGTATGCCGCGTATGTGCTTACTGCGTTTGATGCCGAGTGGAACGAAGTAAAAACCGCGCGGGAAGACGTGCAAAACTGGGCGGCGTATGCCGATAAATACGCCCGCTTTATGACCCCGCTGGGCCAGACGTATGCGGCGGCGGTATTCCACCGTTTAGGGCAGGAAGCCAAAGCCCAAAAGTATTTGGACTTGGTCCTTTCCCGCTTGCAAGAAGACCCGCTGACCGGTGCGCACTTTGCGCCGGAACCCCAAAGCTGGGTCTGGTACCGTGACACACTTTCCACCCAAACGGCCACCTTGCAAACGCTACTAGAAATCCGCCCGCAAGCCCCGCAAACGGCGGCTATGGCCCGCTGGATTTTGTTTAACGGTAAAGCTAGCGTATGGGAAAGCCCCCGCTCGGCCGCACAAGCCGTATTTGCGTTATTAAATTATATGAACCAAAAAGGCTTTTTAAGCGAACCCAGCCGCTATACATTACGTTGGGGGCCGGTACAGGAAACCCTTACGCTCCAACCGTTAGACTTTACGGCGGACCCGCGCTACACGCGCCGCAGCGGGCTCACCAAAGAGTTATACACGGCCCAAATTACCAAACAGGGCGGGGCGGAAGATTTTGCCTCTCTGTCTGTGGTGTATTCCACCCCCAAGGCCGCGGTCTCGCCCAAAGGGGTTCTTCAGGTCACGCGGGAATACTTCTTAAAATATACGCAAGAGGGAGAGCCCAAATTGCGCCGTTTGGAAGACTTAACACCGGTACAGGCGGGCGACGAAGTGGAAGTACATTTAACCCTCACCGCGGACAGCGCCTTTGACTATGTGCTACTCTCGGACCCCAAACCCGCCGGATTTGAAAGTGATTCTCTGCTCTCCGGCTGGACGGCAGAGCCGCTGCCTATGTATCAGGAAAATAAAGAGGCTTCCACCCGTTTTTATTTGAACCGCGTGCCTGCGGGTACCTTTACACTCACTTATGTATTGCGCCCCGCCACCGCCGGAGAATATCGGGTACCCGCCGCGCAGGTGCAATCCATGTACGCGCCGGAATTTGGCGCCCACAGTGCGGCCGAAATACTACATGTAAATTAAAGCGGTTTTTCCAAAGCCCCGTCCGTTGCGGCGGGGCTTTTTTATTGCTTTTTTCGCGTCCAGAATATACTATAATAGAGAAAATAAACAGTAAGGAGTTTTTATGCCATCCGTTTTGGATTTAATGTCCCCCGCGCAGGGATTTTTAAGACCGTTAGAACAAGTGCCGGACCCTGTATTTAGTGAACACATGCTAGGTAGCGGCTTTGCCATAGAACCGACCGAAGGCGTTTTGTATGCCCCTTTTGAGGGAACCGTCAGCAATATTAATAAAAATGCCCACGCGCTGGTACTCACCCAAAACGGCTTTGAAATACTCCTGCACATTGGCTTGGAAACGGTGGCCCTTAAAGGCCAAGGTTTTGAAGTATTGGTACAAGAGGGGCAACGTGTATCTTGCGGGCAGGAGCTTATCCGCTTTGACCTTGCCGCCCTAAAAAACGCGGTACCTTGTTATTGGATTATGTGCACCGTCACCGCGCCGGAAGCCGCACCGGTGGCAGTAAGCGCACCGCGCGCCGTACAAGTTGGGGAAAAAGTAGCCGTAGCCGGAGCGCAAGCCTTTACCGCCGTCCCAGAAACGCCGGAAAATGCCCCCGCTTTTGACAGTGCCCCCATTACCATTACCAACCCCAACGGTTTACATGCGCGTCCGGCGGGGGTATTGGCCCGATTAGCCGCTCAATATGATTTTCCTATTTTCATTGTTTATAACCAAACAGAAACCAATGCCAAAAGCACCGTCAGCATTATGGCGTTAGCCTTGGAAAGGGGCTCCGCTATCCAACTGCGCGCCCGCACGGCAGATAAAACCGCCGCCCAACATGCGCTTGCCGCGCTTACGCAAGCACTGGCGGAGGGACTAGGGGAAACCCCTTGCAAATGCACCCCCAAACCCGCGTTGGATTTTTCCCAATCACTTACGCTAAAAGCCTTATCGTGCGGGGGCGGTTTTGCCCACGGTCCGGCATACGTCTATACGGCCGGGGAAATTCCGTTTGAAGAAAACGCCCAAGACCCCGCTTTGGAACAAACCCGCTTAGACGAAACGATTGCCCTGTTGGAAAAAACTTTACAGCAAGAAATTTCCCACGCTTCTTCCGCCGCCGCGCAGGACATTTTGCAAGCGCATTTAGGCTTACTGAAAGACCCGTTTTTGCTTTCCCACGCACAAAAAATAATGGAACAAGGCAAAACAGCCGCTTTTGCGTTTAACGAGGCTATCCGCGCCAGTGTGGAGCTCCTTAAAAAAACAAAAAACCGCTTTTTAATGGAGCGCATTGCGGACCTGAAAGACTTACGCAAGCGCGTGCTTTTGGCGCTCAACGGGCAAAGCGCGGCCCTGCCGGCTTTTCCGGCCGGATGCGTGATTTTTGCCGAAGATTTACTCCCCTCGGACTTGGCCTTTTTGGAAGGCCGCGTAAGCGGGGTAGTGTTAGCCGCCGGCTCGCCCACCGCCCATGTGTGCATTATGCTGCGCAATATGGGGCTGCCCGCACTGGCTTGTGCCGGCAAAGAAGTATTGCAAATCCCTAACGGAAGTGACACATTTATAGATGCCACGCAAGGCACTTTATACATTAACCCCTCCGCGCCGGACCGCGCCCGCCTGTTAACGGAAATGGACTCTGCCCGCCTGCAACTGGAGCAAGACATACAAGCCGGCCAAGCCCCCGCCTTAACAGTAGACGGCGTACACATCACCGTAGGCGGAAACATCTGTAATGAAAAAGAAGCCCGGCAAGCCTATCAAAACGGGGCGGATGCGCTGGGGTTAGTGCGCACAGAACTTTTATTTTTGCAAAACCAGACCCATGCCCCTAGTGAGGACGAACAACTGCGGCAGTATCAAGGCATTGTAAACGCCATGC
The DNA here is from genome assembly GCA_934662565.1 of uncultured Elusimicrobiales bacterium. Classification (GTDB taxonomy): domain Bacteria; phylum Elusimicrobiota; class Elusimicrobia; order Elusimicrobiales; family Elusimicrobiaceae; genus Avelusimicrobium. The sequence continues at coordinate 274,916 of CAKUKI010000002.1, read as the reverse complement.
ACGGGCGGCCCGTCACTTTACGCACGCTGGATATTGGCGGAGATAAGCCGGCGCCGTACCTTACCTTACCGCCAGAAGAAAACCCCGTACTGGGCATACGCGGGGTGCGCGCCTACGGCACCAATAAAGAGGTTTTCTTATCCCAACTGCGCGCCATGTTGCGCGTGCAACCCGCCGGACAAGTGCGCATTATGATTCCCATGGTGGGTTTTGTAAGCGAGGCCCAAGCCTGCCGCCATTTAATAGAACAGGAAAAACAGGCCCTCGGCATACAGGCCAAAGTGGAAACCGGCATTATGGTAGAAGTACCGTCTGCCGCTTTGCTGGCCGAACAGTTTGCCCAAACGGCGGATTTTTTCTCACTGGGCACGAACGATTTAACCCAATATACACTGGCCATAGACCGCGGCCACCCGCTATTAGCCGCCCGCGCCGACCACCTGCACCCGGCCGTACTGCATTTAATTGCACGCACCGGGCAAGCGGCCCAAGCCGCCCACATTCCCGCCGCCGTTTGCGGGGCCATGGCGGGCGATACGGACGCAGTCCCCTTGCTTGTGGGGCTAGGAATAACGGAGCTGGCTGTTTCTGCCGGAGCGATTGGCAAAATAAAAGCGCTGGTGCGGCGCTTAAACGCGGCGGATTGCCGCCTATTAGCCCAACAGGCGCTGGCCTTGCCGGATGCACAAGCCGTACGGGAACTGGTGCGCCGCCATTTAAGTAAATAGGAGAAACTTTTATGACACTGCTAAAAACATTTTTTTCTGCCGTCGGGCGCGGGCTTGTTCAGCTGGGCAAGGCGCTTATGCTGCCTATTGCGGTACTGCCGGTAGCGGGGCTGCTACTGCGTTTAGGCCAGCCGGATTTACTCAATATTGCCTGTTTGGCCTCGGCCGGAAATGCGGTATTTAGCAATTTACCCGTTATTTTTGCGTTGGGCGTGGCTACCAGTTTTGCGCGCGAACACCACGGCGCGGCCGCCTTGGCGGCGTTTGTAGGGTATGTGATTCAAACGGCGGCTTTTAAGGCGTTGGACCCCGCCGGAGATATGGGCGTTTTAGGCGGCATTATTGCCGGTGTTTTGGCGGGCGCCTTATATAACCGCTACCACGATATTCAACTCCCCCCGTATTTGGCCTTTTTCGGCGGGCGGCGCTTTGTGCCCATTATTACCGGCGCGGCGTGTTTGTTGGTAGCCGTACTGGCGTATTTTATATGGCCGTTTGCCGGACGGCTGATTGGCGCGTTTGGCAACTGGACGATTTCGTCCGGCAATATTGGGTTATTCTGCTATGGGGTAGCCAACCGCCTGTTAATTCCGCTCGGATTGCACCACATTTTGAATAATTTGGTTTGGTTCCAATTTGGGGATTTTGCCACCCTGCAAAACGGCGTGCAAACCGTTGTTCATGGGGATTTGACCCGCTTTTTTGCCGCCGACCCCACCGCCGGAGCGTTTATGGCGGGGTTCTTCCCTATTATGATGTTTGGCCTGCCTGCCGCGTGTTTAGCCATGCTTACCACCGCCAAAACCACCGCTAAAAAAGCCACGGCGGGCCTGCTGTTATCTATCGCCCTGACCTCTTTTTTAACAGGCATTACGGAGCCGATAGAATTTTCGTTTATGTTTTTGGCCTTTCCGCTCTATATTCTCCACGCGGTGCTGACCGGACTTTCCATGGTTATCATGAATGTATTACAGGTAAAGCTGGGGTTTACCTTTTCGGCCGGATTGTTTGATTATCTGTTAAGCTATGGCCTTGGCCGCAACGGGCTTTATTTACTGCCGGTGGGGCTTGCATACGGGGTGCTGTATTACGCACTGTTTGTATGGGCTATAAAAAAATGGAATCTGCCCACCGCCGGACGGGAAGAAAGCGCCGAGCCGCAGACAGCCGCCGCTTTAGGCACGCACCCGCAACAAGAGCCGCCGCAAGCCGCCCCGCAAGCCCAAACCGCCGAAACGCAACCGCTTTCCCGCGCGACAAAGTATATTGCGGCGTTGGGCGGCAAAGCCAACATCAAAACCTTGGATTCCTGCGCCACGCGCCTGCGCTTGGAAGTGCTTAACAGTGATTTAGTAGATACCGCCGCCCTCAAACAATTAGGGGCGCGCGGTGTTGTAAAAGCGGCCGGCGGCATGGTACAGGTAGTGATTGGGCCGGAAGTAGAATTAATCAGTTCGGAAATCCAACACCATTTGCAACAGGACACCCCATGCGCCTAATTATTCCGGCTTGTTCCCCGGGCCAGTGGGCTGCCCGCTACATTCAAAAAACGGCCCTAGCATTTTTTAAGAGCCACCCGACCCAACGCTTTACGCTGGGGCTCCCCACCGGCGGAACGGTGGAAGAAATGTACGCCTGTTTGTGCCAACTCTACCAAACCGGCCAGCTGGACTTTGCCCGATTCACCACATTTAATATGGACGAATACGCCCAACTGCCGCCGGACAATCCCCAAAGCTACCACGCGTATATGCGCGCCCGGTTGTTTGATACCGTCAACATCCCGGCCCAAGAAATTCACCTGCTAAACGGCATGGCGCCGGACCCGCACGCCGAATGTGCCGCGTACGAAAGCGCTATCCGTCAGGCGGGCGGCATACGGTTGTTTGTCGGCGGGGTAGGAAGAAACGGACATATCGCGTTTAACGAGCCGGGCTCGGCCTTTTCTTCCCGCACGCGGCTAGTGGAACTGACCCCCGGCACCCGGCAAGCCAACGCGCGCTTTTTTAACCATAATTGGCAAGCCGTGCCCACGCACGCGCTGACGGTGGGCATTGGCACCGTGTCCGATGCGCAAGAAGTGCTTATTTTAGCCACCGGGGAAAGCAAAGCGCCTGTTCTGCGCCAATTAGCCGTACAAGCGCCCAACGAAAGTTGCCCCATTTCCGCCTTAAAATTGCACCCGCGCGCCACCTTATTGGCGGACCGCGCCGCGGCACACTTATTGCCCGAAAACTTGCAACGCGAACTATGCGCGCAAGCCGCCGCCCATCCGGCGCAAGACGCGCAACTGGAACTCCCATGAAAACACTTTTTTTACTTAACGTGACGGCCATTACCCCGCGCGGTTTACAGCCGAACCACACCATCCAAATCCAGAACGGGCGCATTACGGCCGTTCTGCCGAATGAAGACGTACACGAACTGCCCGCAGATGTGGAAATTTTTGATGCGTGCGGGGCGTATGCCGCCGCGGGGTTTATAGATTTACACATTCACGGATGCGCCGGGCACGGGCCGGAAAACGCCAGCGCAGACGATTTACTGGCTATGTCCGCCGCGCTGGCCAAACAGGGCGTTTGCGCGTTTTGCCCCACGCTATATTGTGGCACGGAAGAAGAAATGACCTCTATTTTGCGCGCCACCGTGGGGGCGTTCGGGCGGGAAACAGGCGCCCGGCTGCTCGGCTATCACTTGGAGGGGCCGTTTATATCCCCCAAAAAAGCCGGTGTAATGAAACCGCAGGATATTTTGGCTCCGTCCGTTGACGTATTGGCCCGCTTGTACGAGGCCGCGCAAGGCAAAATTTGCAGTATGACTCTGGCGCCCGAACGCGCCGGCATGGAGCCTGTTATTGCGTTCTGCCGGAAACACCATATTTTAATGCAAGCCGGCCACACCAACGCCACTTATGAAGAATTTTTAGCCGCCACCCGCCAAGGCATTACGCACGCCACCCATTTGTTTAACGCCATGAGTCCGTTTAACCACCGCGCACCGGGGGCCGCCGGAGCGGTGCTGTTGCACCCGCAAATTTCGTGCGAAATTATTGCCGACGGCGTACATGTTCACCCGGACGTAGTGCGCTTTTTAGGCCGCATAAAACCGCCCCAACAAATTGCCTTGGTGACGGACGCCCTCAAACCCACCGGGCAAGAAAAGGGCCCTTTTTATGCCAATGGGGAAGAAGTTATTTTGGACGGCGGCGTTTGGAAACGCAAGGCGGATAAAGTGATTGCTGGCTCCGCCCTGACCATGCTAAAAGGCGTGCAAAATTTGGTGCGCTTTGGGTTTACGCTGGCGCAAGCGGCGGCGTGCGCGGCGGCCGTTCCGGCGCGTTTACTGGGGCTGAACACGCGCGGGCAAGTGGCCCCCGACATGCGGGCCGATTTAACCCTGTTTGACAAGGATTTCCACCTAAAAGCCGTGTTTATTAACGGGGAGCGGAAATAATGCGCAATTTTTATATGCAAAATCTCGGGCCTTCTTGGACCCGAGATTTTTTGATAACACGCGCAACATTTACGGCAATTTGTAGGTGGTGCCGCTAATTAAAGTTCCCCCCATGGACTTACACACTTTTTCATGCCCTAAACAATAGCGCTCCCCCCGTTTGGAGGAATTTTGCAAATACTGACGGTAATAAATATTATTGGTGCCGTCCGGTAGACGGGCCTCCACAAATAATGACTCAGTTCCTCCCACCATGTCCCCTGTACCAGACAATAAATCAATAATTATTCCGTTAGAAAGTTGCACATAACCATCGTCGGTTGAACCCCCATACAAGGTAGCCCCCGAGGGCATAGATACGTCCAAGCTGGATACGTTCCCTGTATACACGCCATTGGCGTTATAGTAAACTTCTTCCGCATCCGACAAAGTTTTAACCAGCGGAATAACGGCCGCCAAGCGGCTCTTCTTTACGGCTACCTCATATTGCGGCAACGCCACGCCTGCTAAAATACCGATAATGAGTACCACGACTAACAATTCAATCAGCGTAAAGCCACCTAAACGGCTTAAATTTGCGTTTTTCATGTAAAACCTCTTTTTTTGATAAATTTTGCTATAAACAAAATTTATCAAAAAAAAAAAACAAAACAACCCTATTAAAAAACGGCAGGAAAAGTTCCCTATATTTTAAGGATAATTTTCCCTAAAAAACTTTTCCCGCGCTCTTTTATTTTTAAGCAGTTTTTACTTATTTTGTGTTTTTTTCCGTGGCCGTTTGCCGTTAAATGCCCCCTTTTGAACCTGCTTATAAAACCTATTTTGAACGGAATTATAAAGGCGTTTTATTTGTCCGACCGTAGGGAGTTGTAAAACGCCCGGCTCAAAATAGGTTTTATAGGTTCCCAGGGGGCTAGCTTTTTTGCTTACTTTTTTTGCAATGAAAAAAAGTAAGGCGGGTTTGGGGTGCAACCCCTGTTAAAAAAGAATGGTTTGCCCGTTAAATGCGAACGGGGAACAAAATGTTATTTTGTTCCCCGCGCATTAAAATCCTAGCTTACCAAATGCCGTTATAATTTACCGCAGTTTGGCACACAACTCCGCCAACCCCGCCGACAAATCCTCCTTCTGCACCCTCACCCCTTCCGGCACCGTCAAATTAACCGGGGCAAAATTCCAAATAGCCTTAATCCCCGCCGCCACCAGCGTATCCGTAATGCCTTGGGCCGCCTCGGCCGGAACGGCTAAAATAGCAATCTTCAAATTTTCCTTTTCTATAATACCGGCCAGTTGCGCGGTGTGATACACGCGAATCCCATGCAAAAAACTGCCCACCACTTCGGAGCGGGTATCAAACGCGGCCACAATTTCCAGCCCATGGTTTTTGAACCCCTGGAACCCGAGCAAGGCAGAGCCCAAATGCCCGGCCCCCACCAAAAAAGCCTTGTTTAGGTTGTTCCAGCCTAAAAATTTTTCTATGGCGGCAATCGTGCCCGCCACCTTAAACCCGGCCCGCAGTTTGCTGGGCGCGCCAATGGCTTGCAAATCTTTTTTAATAACAATGGGCAACAGCTGTGTTTCCTGCGCAAGCGCCGTGGAAGACACTAACTCCCGCCCGTAGCCATGCAAATTGTATAAAATGCGCAAATACTGCGGCAGGCGGCGGATGGTTTGCACGCTGATTTCGTTATGACGTTGAAAGAAACCCATAAAACCTCTTAAAAAACAGTGTCTTTTGTGGATATTACAATATCTATCATACAATTTTTAGGCCCGTTTTTGTCAAGTAAAAAATAAAGACTTCCCTTATATTATTGACTTTAGTTTAAGCAAAATATAAAATATAGATATAAAAATATCCACAAGCTGTTTTAAGGATATGAATTAATAAGGAGAACGCAAACACTATGGCGGATAAGAAACAACCCGCGCCGGTACAAGAAGCCTCGGCCGAAGAAATGGCTTTGCTTACCAAAGTGGTAGACAAAGTAAAAGCGGCCCAGCGCTTGTATGCGACGTATACGCAAGAACAAGTAGATAAAATTTTCCGTGCGGCGGCTATTGCTGCTGCGCAAAACCGTATTCCGTTGGCCAAAATGGCGGTGGAAGAATCGGGCATGGGCGTAATGGAAGATAAAGTAATTAAAAACCAGTTCGCGTCCGAATACATTTACAACAAATACAAAGACACTAAAACTTGCGGTGTTTTGTCCGACGACGACGCCTTCGGCTACCGCAAAGTGGCGGAACCTATCGGCGTGATTGCGGGTGTTGTGCCTACCACCAACCCCACCGCTACCGCTATTTTTAAGAGCTTGCTGGCCCTTAAAACCCGCAACGGGATTGTGTTTTCCCCCCACCCGCGCGCTAAAAAATGCACCATTGCCGCGGCTAAAATTGTGTTGGATGCGGCCGTAGCCGCCGGCGCGCCGGAAGGCATTATCGGCTGGATTGAAAACCCGACCATGCCGCTTTCCAACGCGCTTATGCACCACCCGCACATTAACCTTATTTTGGCCACCGGCGGCCCGGGCATGGTAAAAGCAGCCTACTCCTCCGGCAAACCGGCGTTGGGCGTGGGCGCGGGCAATACCCCTGCCGTCATTGACGCTACCGCCGATGTTAAAATGGCCGTCAGCTCTATTATTATGAGCAAAACCTTTGATAACGGTATGATTTGCGCCAGCGAACAATCCGTTATTGTGGAAGAACCCGTTTATGAAAAAGTAAAGGCGGAATTTATCGCCCGCGGGTGCCACTTCGTCACCGGGAAAGACCGCAAAAAATTGGCCGAAACCATTGTGGTAAACGGCAAATTAAACTCCGGCATTGTGGGCCAAAGCGCTTGCAAAATTGCGGAAATGGCCGGCATTAAAGTACCCGCCGGTACCAAAATTTTAATTGCCGAAGCCAGCGAAGTAAACGACGAAGAAGTCTTCGCCCGCGAAAAACTCTCCCCGGTGTTGGCGTTCTACCGCGCGAAAGATTTTGACCAAGCGGTTGAACTGGCCCGCAGCCTGATTTTATACGGCGGTGCCGGCCATACTTCCGTCTTGTATACGGACGAATCCAACGAAGAACACATTGACATTTTTAAGGATATGCCCACCGCGCGCACGCTGATTAACATTCCGTCTTCCCAAGGTGCAATCGGCGACGTGTACAACTTCAAATTGGCGCCGTCTTTGACGCTGGGTTGCGGCTCTTGGGGCGGCAACTCCGTAAGCGAAAACATTGGAGTAAAACATCTTATGAACGTAAAATCCGTAGCGGAACGCCGCGAAAATATGTATTGGTACAAAGTGCCGCAAAAAATTTATTTCAAACGCGGTGCGCTGTCCCAAGCGTTGGCGGAACTTTCCGGCAAACAACGCGCTTACATTATTACGGATAAAACCATGGAACAACTGGGCCATGTGCGCGCCGTAGCGGATGTATTAGAAGGCCTGAACATTAAATTCCGCGTGTTTTCCAACGTACTGCCGGACCCGAACATCTCCAACGTGCAGGAAGCGCTGGCGATTGCGAACTCTTGGCAGCCGGACATCATTATCGGCCTCGGTGGCGGTTCCGCCATGGACGAAGCCAAAATGGTATGGCTCTTGTACGAAAATCCGGACACCAGCTTTGAAGATATTGCCATGCGCTTTATGGATATCCGCAAACGCATTTACGCCGCGCCGCCCTTGGGCAAAAAAGCTACCATGGTAGCCATCCCCACCACCTCCGGCACCGGTTCCGAAGTGACGCCGTTTACCATCATCACCGACGAAAAAACCGGCACCAAATACGCCATTACGGACTATGCCTTAACCCCTGATATGGCCATTATTGACCCGGAATTTGTGTTGGGTATGCCTAAAAAACTGACGGCTTGGTCCGGCTTGGACGTGCTGACCCACGCCATTGAAGCCTACACCTCCGTCTATTCCACCAACTTTACGGAAGGGCAAGCCTTGGAAGCCGCCCGCTTGGTGTTCAAATATTTGGAAAAATCCTACTCCTTGGGAGCCAAAGACATCAACGCCCGCGAAAAAATGCACTACGCCGCCACCATTGCCGGTATGGCGTTTGCTAACGCGTTCCTCGGTTTGTGCCACTCCATGGCGCACAAATTGGGTGCTATGTACCACGTTCCGCACGGTTTGGCCAACGCGCTTTTACTCACCTATGTCATTGAGTTTAACGCCACGGATAAACCGACCAAACAGGGCTTGTTCCCGCAGTACAAATACCCGTTTGTAAAAGGCCGCTACGCCAAGATTGTGGACTTTTTACTGCCCCACAACAACTTGGGCGACGATAAAGATGCCAAAGTGGAAAAATTAATTGAGATGATTACGGACCTCAAAAACAGATTGGACATCCCCAAATCGCTCAAAGAATACGGCATTCCGGAAAAGGAATTCTTGGATAACTTGGATAAACTTTCCGAATTGGCCTTTGACGACCAATGCACCGGCGGCAACGCGCGCTATCCGCTCATCAGCGAAATTAAAGACTTGTACCTGAAAGCGTATTACGGCGAACCCGTCAAACACAAAGCGGACTAATTTTAACCGCCTGAAATAGTGAAGCACCCCGCCAAACGCGGGGTGCTTTTTTGCGGGGAATTTTTATGCGTGGTTTTGCCCTGCGGTTTTGCGCGAAGATGTTTTGCCGCTTTTTTACGCGCGGTTTTGTGCTTTGGACTTATGCCTTGTATTTTCCCGCGGATTTTTGCCATGCGTTTTTTATCCGCGGATTTACGGTTGGATTTTTTGGTGCGTTCACCCGCCGCAAGCCGAGCGGCGCAATTTGATATAATAGAAATATGGGCTTGGAAGAAATTGAACAAAAAGAGTATTTTTCCATCGGGGATGTGAAACGCATTACCGGCGTGCCGGAGTATTCCGTGCGCTACTGGGAAGCGGAATTCGGCCTGATTAAACCCATACGCAAAGAAAGCGGGCACCGCCGTTATACTAAAAACGACGTGTACACCATTCTTAAAATTAAAGATTTAATTTACAAGCATAAACTGACGCTGGAAGGCGCCAAAAAGCAACTTTCCAAATACCAATTTCCGTCTGCGGATGAACCGAAAACCCGCACAAATGTAAAAATTTTAGAGGAAATTAAAGAAACACTGGAAGAATTGCTAAAAGAATGCTAAAATATATGGGTAGTCAAAAATAAGGCTACAAAAACGGGGAGTGGCTCAGAGGTAGAGCGCTCGCTTGGGGTGCGAGAGATCGCGGGTTCGAGTCCCGCCTTCCCGACCATTTGAAATATTTATTACGGGGCGTAGCGCAGATGGTAGCGCGCACGGTTCGGGACCGTGAGGTCGTGGGTTCGAATCCCGCCGCCCCGACCATTTAGAAAGCCGCTTTTAAGTAAGCGGCTTTTTTGTTGTCTAATTTTCCCCTCTCTCGTCGGCGTTTGGGTCTGATTTTTATCCATTCGGGTCTTAGAGTAGTTTATAAGGCCCGCAAAAAAGGCCCTTTTGGGGCCTTTTTCTCCGGTGGGCAAATTGGGAGGATCCAAAACTGTTAAAATATAAACACAATTTATGTACTTTACTGACAAGAACCGCATTAAGTATTTTAAAACCCTAATAGAAACCCCTATTCCAGAAAGGAAGAAGGCTCGTGAGGCTTTTTACCTTGATTTATTCTTACAAACCCACGAAGGAACAATATGGAAAGGTTCTAGCAAATTGTTAGACCTGCCAAAACAAGAACGTCCTGATTTTTTATTTTTAGATGAAAATGGGCAACAAAGAGGATTAGAACTTACTGATTGGGTTAATAATACCAAACAATGCCGTGTAAACCAAATATTAACGGATATTGCTCGGGATATTTGTATTGAAGTACAAAAAACAAAACATATCAATTTAAGTCTAACTATTGATATTTATGACCCTAAAAAGTGGGGATATCGTACCCGAAAAGAATTTCTTGATTATGTTTACAATCCAGGGGTAAAGAAACTGCAAGCAAATACAAAAACTATCAAAAAAGTATTTTCAGACAAGATATTGAATAGTGGAGATATTACTGAATATTTCACAACCGAACAAGTAGAAGTTAAAGGGCAATATTTTAAACTTACATTCTCCAAATCTTGGTTTAATTTTCCTGAATTTCATATTAACAATAATAGTATGTATTGGACAAATCCTACAACAGCATTACAGGAAATTATAAATTGTAAAAATACCAAATACGACTCCTATCTATCCAACTGCAAATACTGTGATTTATTAATCATTTACCCCAATTACCATACAGGAAACCCTATTTTTTCGGAAACAGAATTCCCTTTTCAATCGCACTTTCCTAATATTTTCTTACTGTATTGGGACGGCGAAGATATTTCTGTTACGAAATTAAATATCAGCCGCCCTACTGATTCCAAGACTGCTCCTGTTCACTAAACCCTGTTTTCCCCTCAGCCAAGTTCATCAGTTCTTTCAAACTCATATTTCGCTGGTTTCTATACTCTAAAATATCCGCCACTATACGCGGGGACAAATAGCACAAATTCAAATACCGGGCAAAAGTGCGCTTATTCATTCCACTTGCCTTTTCCCATTCGCGGGAAGTCATGCCGCTTCCTATCATCTTCTTACACTGCCATGCGCGCGCGAGCCCACGCACCAAACTTTCGTTTAATTGCCGTACCGTCAAAATATTATTGGCAGTGCCATTTTGTAGCCGCGTAGAGGATACATTATCTATATAAAAAGTGGCCCGCAAGGTGATTGTATTTTTCCCTATATCCGGCATAAGTAAATCATTTTGCCGCTGTTCCTGCATTGGATTCTTCCGGCAAACATCCAAAAACGCGTTCTTGTCCAATTCAAGTTGTAAATGGCAGTCTATACCCGTTTTTATACAAACGGCTCGTTTTAGGCACGTTTTAGCCTCATTAACGCCAATCTGGCTGCTATCCGTCTGTAAATCTAAACTGCTCAAATCAGTTCGGCAAATTGTATCCAATACAAAACCGTCCAGTTGCACCACCGGAATATGAATCCCATTTCTAATAAAATAATATTGGAATTTCTGCCCTTTTTTAGTCGTACTGGTCAATTTATAAGGATTTCCTTTATCATCAAACAATTTATCCGCCAATAAAGCCTTTTGACGGATATATGAGCGATATTCCCGTAATCCGTTCTTAGAATTCCCTATTTTGGATTGCACCTGTTCAAAAATTTCACAAGGTACAAGCGCCGCTTGTTTGCCGACATAGACCTTATTAGCCGCCAAATGCGGCATTTTGCCTATATAGACCGGATTTCCAAGAATTCGTTGTATAGACCCGTGCCGAAATAAATGTCCGCCCCGCATAGCCCCCGACACCGTTTGCCAGCATTTACTGCGGTAGCCTTGCTGATTCATCCAATCGGCTGTAGCTTGTATATTGCCCAATTCCAGATACTTGGTAAAAATTAAGTTGACGAGTGTTTTTTCCTGCGCGTTAGGCACTAACTGCTTGTCTTTAAGGTCATACCCCAACGGCGGAGTTCCCCCCATCCATAGTCCCTTGGCCTTGCTAGCGGCGATTTTATCACGCACGCGCTCAGCTGATACTTCCCGCTCAAACTGGGCAAAGGACAAGAGCATATTGAGCGTTAGTTTTCCCATAGAATTACTCGTATCAAAGGATTGGGTAATGGACACAAAATTACACCCGTATTTATCAAACTCTTGCATCATTTTGTGGAAGTCTATAATAGAGCGCGAAAGGCGGTCCACTTTATAAACGACGACTACCTGTATATTGCGGGCGCGAACTTCTTCTAAAAGGGCCTGTAATCCGGGGCGTTCCATGGTACCGCCACTAATCCCGCCATCCGAATATGTTTTATAATATTCCCAGTTATTGAATGATTGGGATAGAATATACGCTTTGCAGGCTTCTTCTTGGTTTTGGAGCGAGTTAAACTCCATATCTAGGCCGTGTTCTGTAGATTTACGGGTATATATAGCACAATTAACTTTTGGCATATTTGTTATAATTCTCCTATACACAGTAATGCTTACTATAAGGGGCGAAGTCAAATGCAAAAAGAACCTTTAATTTTACAAATAGCTAAAACACGCTTTGGACAAGCAGAATCCAAACAAGTCCATTTCACTGGAGATGCCAAACAGGATAAAATATTAAACGACATAACCAAACATCCACACATATTTGTATTAGCTTGCTTAATGGATAGGCAAATCCCTGCTAAAAAAGCTTGGGGCATTCCTTATCAGGTTTGCATAGAATTAGGCACTTTCAATATTAAAAAACTAAGTAAATTTTCCTTAGCTACTTTTCAAAATATTTTTAAAACAAAAAAACTACACCGCTTTATAACACCAATGGCCAAAGTATTCTATAATGCAATACAGGATATTGCTACAAAATATAAAATGGATGCCTCTATTATTTGGAAAAACAACCCCAGCAGTGCCGCTGTCGTATGCCGATTTTTAGAATTCAACGGTTGTGGAATTAAAATCGCCACAATGGCAGCTAATATTTTAGCAAGACAGTTCAAAATTCCTTTTTCTGACTTTTACTGCATTGATATATCCCCAGATACGCACGTGCGACGGGTAATGCATAGGATGGGATATATATCAGATCCGTCAGATACCAATATGGTAATATACAAAGCTAGAGAAATATATCCACCTTTCCCGGGAATTATTGATTTTTCTTGCTGGGAAATCGGACGGGAGTTTTGTCATCCCACAAAACCAAATTGTAGTTCCTGTCCCGTAAATACGGAATGTAAGAAAAAGATTTAAGTTCGAATCAAACCAAAAAACTTGGGGCCACTAACGTGACCCCGAGTTATCTTCTGCGCTATAACGGTTAAATTAGGATATATGGCGTTTTCCCACTCGTATTCTTTCTCATTTTTCACTATTACTTGATAGATTTGCCCTTTGTATTTTTTGGTTAGGATAGTTCCTATCGCTAAATTATATTTACATTTATGGGCCCGTTGGATATATTTTTCCGGATTATTGGCGTACTTATCAAGACGAGTTATATACTTTTCAGACAGTTTACAACTAAACAATTCGCATTGAATGGCATACCACAAAGGTCTATATTTACCTTTTCGCCCCCGTAATTGATACCGATAGAATATATCCCAATAAAATTGGAGTTTTTCGTCGGGCAAGGCTTTTAACTCCTCAAAACTTTTAGGAAGATAGCATTTATTTCTCATTTAGCACCTTCCGAATGCGGTTTATCTTATGGGCCGAGTTTCCTTTGAAATAGTAGGCCTTGGCTAATTCATCAAAAAACTTAATGGCAGTTTGTAAAAGTTCCGCTTCGCGCATTTTCTTGGGCCGCCCAAGCGGATTACCAGAACGCCCCTTTACAAACCGGTTTTTAATGGGTGGTAATATACGCGGTGTCATTTGAATAACCCGAAAAACACATACCCGCTGATAGGCCGCTTGACTATTTCCATAGCCACACGGGATATGCTTTTGTAGGTTTTGCCTTCATATTCACAGCCGTTTTCCAACATTTTTACTTCTATGGTTTTACCGCGGTAAGTTTTAGTGATAACTGTGCCGACGGCAGGTAAGCGGCCATCCCGTTCTTTGGGTGTCGGTTCAGCTACATCTGCGACTTTTTGCTTGGCAACTTTTACAACTACTTGTTTAGATTTTTTCTTCATAAAAACTCCCGATAGTATATTGGTTTAGTGGGCTTTTGGCCCATTTCTATTACCGCTTACTATCGGGAGATAAGTCAAGTAAATGAATGTTAGGACTATCTACAAGTTCGATTCCTGTTGGGCGCACTTTTAGAAAAAGAGCCATTCTCAGACGAGAGTGGTTCTTTTTTATGCTTTTCCGACGGTGTTTCGGGAGCAAACTAAGCAAAATTAGAACAAAAAGTATATATTGTTAGTGGACCCTTTATGGTGTACAGTAAACGCCTTTATTTTCTCACCTTCTCGTCGCAGAATAATAAAAAGTTGTAAAAAAATCTTGCAAAACTATGAATATACTTGGCACAGTTTGGACACTATAACGTATATCGAAACATCCGCGATTATACGAGAAAATGGCCTCTTCTTATTATGCCAACCTACATACTTTGGGCACTATAAAACCACGATTATTTTGGTTAACTTTGACAACTTATGCATACAAAGCTATACAAGCGCTCGACAGAAAAATGGCAGAAAAGAACCGCCCCGTTAGAAAGCGGTTTTGCTTAACCCCAATATTAATTCTAACTGATATCGTGAAAGAATAATCCTCATTCAGTTTCATCTCCCTCGAATTCATGTCCTGGGATATCTATGGAATTATTCTTTTCCCTATTGCAATGTCGGTGTAAAAGCTGAGCGTTGCTGATATCGGTGTTACCCCCTAAAGAAAAAGGTACAACATGGTCTACTTCTGCATCTTCGATATTTAGAATTTCATTTTTGCAGTAGTTGCAGATATATCCTTTATGAAATAATGTTTTCTTGACTTCCTCCGAAAAAATTCGAGATTCACTTTTCCGATTTAAGCCAACGGTTTGTCCTATCAAATTATATACTTGCAGAATGCGTCCGATAACTCTTTTTTTTGACCCAGTTGCGGCATAAGTATCTTCCCGATACTGTTCATTGCGACGTTTTAAATCATTCAGTTGTTCACGTATTTTATCAGCATGAGCCATCAAGTCATGCGCATCAAAGAAGGAAAAAGGAATAATAATTGAATCATAAACAGAACCACTAAATTTTTCAATAATTGAATTTTTATCCCTATCTATAGCAAAAAAAGCATCATTTCCGAGAATTTGTTTTATAATATCGATACTCTGATTAAAAAGTGTCTCAAAATTTTCTATCTTCTCAGTTTCATCGTTTTGATGCTCTCGCATGAATGCGTTCATTGTTTTTTTGATAGATGATTTATACTCCGTGTAATTACGCAGAGCGAAAAAACGAAGAATACGTTCTTGATATACTTTCCGTTTGTTTTCATCATGAAATAAAATAGGCAAATACTTGTTATGCGATAGATTTTCTAACATTGCATTAAAACTACCCCTGTATAAGCAATTCCGCAATTCTTGAGGTTTAAGAGAAACTGACCCCTGATTTAAACGTGCGAAGATCTCATATTTGATTTCTTGAGATTCTTTCAAAATAACAATTGCTCTGAGAGAGGACGATTTAAGCCTTTTTTGCACCGCTTTTTCTAAATCTCTGTAGTATTTTCCATTTAGGAAAGGTAATTCCTGTAATCCGATTAAAGGAAACTGATTTTTAAGATAATTAACAAGAGATGTAATCCTTTGTTGCCCATCGATGACACTATAAGTTTCATCATTCTCTTGGCAGAAATATATCGTAGGAATCGGAATATTCATTAATAGCGACTCGATAAGTTTGGAAGCTCTATTACTGTCATAAACATAATCCCTTTGATAGTCTGGGTTGGGGACAATATCTCCATCATCCAACATATCCTTCAATGTAGAGAGAGGAAAATCTTTCGAGTCAGTAAATACTGCTTTTTCATCTAGTATCATAAACATCCTCCGACTATATATCAAAGCATCTATTCCATGATTATCTTATTATCAATTAATATCTTTCGCTGCTTTGCCCTAATTGAGGAAAGAATTTCTTCTTCTTTTTGAATCTCTTTCTCAATGACTTCAAGCTTTTTGACAGTTTCTAATTGTTCTTTAAGAGAAGGTAAATGAACAGATAATTTAGAAATATCGTCCAAAGAAGCCCTAAAGGTCCGCGTAAAACCTACTTCCTTGCCTAGATTCTTCAAAATTTCTACTAGATATCTCGGTGAAATTTCTTTTGTGAGGACTCGCAATACTCCACAATGATCAGTGGGGCAAAACTTTATATTTTCCGGTATATAGTTGACCATCCAATTCCCATCGATGCCCCATATAATTGACGGGTTGTCAAAGTCTTTAAGAAAACTCTTGTTGATGTGACCAAAGGGAACGTAAACATTAGCACTATATACGGGCATTCCTTCCCCATCCGCGCTAAGTTCTCTTTTTAATATCCGCCGTCCTATTTGTAAATCAAACTTTGTTTTATCGGACAAGTTATACTTCGTTTTTTTCGAATTCGATAAAAGAAGCTTGTCTATTTCCTGCCGCAGAGTTTGAACTTTTTGTATGGCTTCCGCATACTTCTTTTCCAACGGTAAAGCGGCCGAACAAACTTTTTCCTGGATTTCTTTATTTGCTGGGATCGGCAACTTAAGGTATGCCAAATCATCCTTTTGTAAATGCTTTAGTCCTTTCCCAGCAAAATAACTGTTGTTAATTTCTTCTATAAAAACTTGTAATAATAGATACATGAAATAGGTCTTCACTTTAGCATTTGTCGTAAAACAAAAGGTATCGGTTGAGTATGAGGCATCTCCATTGTAATAGAATACATTCGCGACCCCACCCGTCGCCATGTAAATATTCTCCCCATCGACTAGTTTTTCATTATGCGACAACACATCTTCGCCACTTGTAAAGAATTTATACTTGCCAGAACCGGTTACCTGTCCCACTTGAATAGAGGACTTAGGATTAGATTTCACTAAAGTTTTGAATAATATGAGGGGATAAGAACTTTTGATAGTTATGGGTGGATTGAGCTTAATTTCCTTATCAAAGCTAACCCTATCAAAGTCTAACATATCTTCTAAATTTGCATATGATACATACGACTGCAACGACGTATCTATTTCCAGAGGGTTTCCCTGAAAATTGCACCTTATGAGAGTATTAATTTTTGTTTTATCATCATAATCTTCGGGATTAAATAACGGGGTTTTTATCTTCTTAATATCTAACGCATCGCCAGTTGCGAAGTCTTTGATACCTTCTCCACCTTTCCTATTGCTCCATTCATATCCTAAAAATTGCTTCATTTCATCCGTTTCTTGGGGAGACCGGATGATTAGCACCTGTTGTGGATTCATCTTCGTTATGATGAAGTAGAATAATTTATCCGATTCAATTTCTTGTAGGTACCGAACCCAAGCGGTGGTCTCTTTTTCCACATCATTCTTTGCCTTTTTGTATTCTGCCGTCTTTTCAAATGCCTCTCTGTATTCTTGGAACATTTCTACATCTAGTAAATCTCCACTAGGATTTCCTTGTAGTAATGTCATATAATCATCAAATGATATTTTTTGTTTACGGCAATACTCTTCCAATAAATTTTTATCTTCAAAGACTTCATCTTTTTCACCGAAGTCGTTATTCATCCAGGCATTAACCCGATTTCTTACATGTTCTGCGAGATTAGGTTCTTTTCCTTTTCGGCGCATAAAAAGGGTAATGGTTTCTGTATTGGTTGCCCCAAAAGTTCCCTTTCCAAAGCGAGCAATTGCGATAATATCAAAGTTTTTTAATAACAATTCACGCATAACTATGTATACATCATTGTTCGTTGTTAGAACGGGCGAAGGTAGGATGATAGCCGCTACCCCATCCTCTTGTAATAATTGCTGAGCTCTTTCCACAAAAAAACATTCAATTGAGCCATTTTTAATAACATCCGAGACATGTTGAGAAAGAGTATAATGAGCTCGATCAGATTTATTTAATGTTCCCAAAAACCCCTTTACACTAAAAGGTGGGTTCGCAATTAGAACTCTGAAGGAGCCATCCTTAATTTCTGGGATATTTGATAAAGCATCGTTGTAAATAATATTAATGTCATCCTGTCCATACATGAAGGCAGAAACTTTGGCGACTTTCGAAAGGCGATACTCCTTTTCCACTCCATAAATATGTTTATAATACGTTGTGGGGTCTTTGACTAAGGGGGCGACCTGATGTGCATATTCATTAAGGAAATGGCCGGCACCACAAGCGTAATCGATTACATTAGAGGGTTTTCCATCGTAATCTTTAATCTCTTCTATTGGCAAAGATGATACCAAGAATTTTACAATGGGAAGCGGTGTGAAAAATTGGCCTTCACTTTGTTTGACGCCTTTATCCAAGAATCCCTCAAAAAGATCCCCTAGAAATTGATTCTGATGCTGTGTCTGCAGTTTAATATCCTGCAACATTTGTACAATTTTTAGCAAAATTTCAGCATTTTGATAAAATAGTCGTTTATTATGAACATCAATGAAGGCAAAATCGTTATTTGTGTAATATTTGAGTTGGTCAAAATAGTCTAGGATAGTAGTTTTTGTTGCATCCGGATCTTTCTTGAACAATCTAAAGGCCTTTTCGATCTGCTTTTTCTCAATGTATGTGACATCCTCCTGTAAAAACTCTTTCATACCCATTTGATACAATTTCTGCAATCTATCGGTCAGGCTCTTAATGTCATCATATGCTATCCCTTTCCAATAAAAACTTAGATTTTTGGGATTATGTTTTTCATCAACCACCTTCGCCAAAAAGAGGTTTACCAACTTATCAAATGCATTTTCATGGCCGCTTACATTGTGCTGTCTTAAAATCGTCGCGAATTCGTTATATTTTTTACCTATCGTTATAGAGTCTATCTCCTTAAGATCTTCGACCGTATAGTTGTTTTTCCCGATGCTATACGCCGATATATCTTCTTCCAAAAGACCTACACGACTAAATGATTTTTGGTATGTGGCACTCCAAACTTCAAATAACTCCTTATTGTTGGTGGCGGATTTGTAACTCTTAAGTGATGGATGGGCTTTTAAGTATTCCTCATTGTCCTTGACATTAATCAAGAAATATTCTCTTCTAATGTTAGAATCGGTAATGCCTGATGTGTAAAGGCATAAAAAAGATATCTTTTTCTCTTGTTGAAAATAGGAAAAAAGTTGTGCTCCATCTTCTAAAGTATCACGCCATGCATCCTGAAATTCCTTCCCAGTAGTTTTGCACTCGATGATAATAAGGGGGTTGTTAGAGTTGTCTCTTATCAAGATGTCCGCTTTACCACCTTTTGCTTGGTGGCCGAGCTTCCATCTCGGTTCTAATTCTATATGCCTGGGGTTGTATCCTTTTCGGAGCAATTGGCACACGCATTCTAATACAACAAAATTTTCTTCATGGGAAAAGTTGCAGGTTGTTTCGTCGTGGATTTTAATCTCTTTTGGGTAATTGATTTTTTCTTTATCAAGAGATATAGATATATTATTTCCATTAATCGTTTTCGAATACACATGCTTTGTCGCATTGAAATCCATGCTTTCAAGCAGAGGAATCAATTTAGATTTAACAAACGAAGAGACTGTTTTTGCCATTATCTTCTCCCCAAAATACCCTATGAGTCAAAATCGGAACTTATAATATCATCATACTAAATTACGAGCCACAATATGGGAGGCCTCAAGAATCTGTTAAACAACCCTATGAGTTCTTTTCTTCTATTGTGTAAAAATAAGCCCTACTTTGGTACTAGTTCGATGCGCCAAAAAATGCGAAGACTTAAACGGTAACAATTCTTGAAACGAAGCCAAGTAGGCAAATCTACTCACATTAAGTTTACAATCGTTCAATAATTTCTTGTAATTGTTGAGCAAAGATTCCTTGCTTGTTAAATGCCTGTTTGATTAAAGATAAGTTGTTTTTAAGCGTATTTAGAACAAAAGGTGCGGGTTTGGGAAGCATTGCCAGCAAGGCGTCCTCTTTTGAGACAGCTTTTTCCCAATCTTGTTGTAAACATAAAATTTCAATGAATGAACACTGTTGCCAGATGTCGGAATTAATTTGATTTTGAGATAGAGTGTATTGCAAAATTGTGATAATATTTTTCATTTTAGAGATAGAGTTTGCATCTCCTTTTTGCAGTAATAACGTGGCCAAATTAACCCCGGGATAGAAATCGCGTATATCTAAATTGAAACCTTTTTCATATGATTCAATAGCTTTATCTAAGTATCCAATTTGAGATGTCTGCGTATACTTATCTTTATAGATACGTCCCAAAATACCATAACTTTCAGGAGACGCCCCATAGGTGATCATAACCCTTTGTATTTCGTTTACAGCTTTTTCAACTTGTCCTATCCTATTTAATGCCAAAGCATATTGCTGCCCCAAAAATTCATTCTGAATACATTTTTGTTCTCTATATTTCTCTATTAAATTCACAATTTCACTAAATTCTTCTAGCGAACGTAATTTTTCAATAAACAAACGTAAAATATTAATTAAATCTTCTTTTGCTCCGGGCAGATTTTCTATGTGTTGCTCTAATTGTTTCAAATCAGTAGCAGTACTGCTGCTTTCAATCTGCCTATAAAGAGCACTACATTTTTCAAAATACTCACGAAAGAGTTGAGTTTTTGTCTGATCTATATTGGGGAATTCCGGAATCAATTCATACAATGGACTATCTGTTACAGGAGTTTCCTTTAAAAGCATTTGAAGACGTTTCTTTATTTGTTCAGAAAGGTATTGTTGTTCCTGGGATAATAATTTGCCATCAACCAATTGGTAGAACACAATTCTTAATGGAGAAATATCAAAAGGAATTCTATGTTCGATGTCTTTATTGCATATTAAAATATTGGAATAAGGACGAGCCGCATGGCGTATTCCTAATTCATAGAAAACATTTGGATTCTCATTGGATAAATCTGCCAATACAATATCTGTACAAACTAGTTTTTCATACATGGTGCGATGAATAATTCCACCAAACAATTCTGCGTCTTCTCGAATGGACACGATATCATTGACCGAATTTAATGCAGGTAAAATCGCTGAATTGTATATCTCATCGAAATCAATGATATAACTATGAGTTTTATTTGGCTTTTTACCAAATGGCATAACAACAAAAACTGGAATTTTCATTAGCACTCTGTCCTTTTATGTATTTTCTAAATAATATGAATTATTATGAATGTCAATTCATACTTTTACCATTAAAATGAACCATAATAGAACGTCATTTCTTGGGTGTTAGCACAATATATTGTTCAAATGTCCCATCTTTTTACACATATACTTTTGTTTTCTCTGCAATGCTAAATTCTCGTTTTTGAAAAGCTTGTTCAATATATTTTTCAGGATTATCTTTAAACTCATTCCATGGGACCAAAACACAATATCTATCTTCTTCTGCCCATGCACATTTATTGTGAGGGATATAATAATTGTATGAGAATTCTTTTATAACGGTAGCATCGTTAATTTTCACGATGTTATGATGATTGTTACAATGTAAACATAATTGCGTTCCTTGATAAATAATGGGAATCATGGCAGGCAATACAACACCTAAAATTCCACCTCTAGGATTATCATCAGAATTAAACAATGTAGCCTGCAATTCACGTTTAATAAATTGTTGCTCTTTCCATCCTAAATTTTCGTTGCTTTTTTCCCCAATTAAAAAAATGGTTACTGTAGAATCTTGAATGTATCCTTCGCGAATCCGTCGCATAATATAATCGGGATCTTGTGATTCAATAGGTTCATTCAAAGACTTATCAATCATATCAATATGCAAAGACTCCTGCATATATTCTTTATAATCTTTGTCTTCAGTCTTAAACGAAATATAACACTTATGTACCATTAATCCACCTCCTTTATATCCACATCCGAGCGGAGCTGATCGGCAGTTTTCCAAAATTTTTGTTTAGTTGCGTTGTTCATAAAAAATCCCGATTTAAAAGGAGTATACTTACACTATATCAAATAGAGAGACGAGAGAACAATGTTATAACTTTTTTCCCAATTTTGCCCAATATTATCCTTGACTTCTATCCCTATAAGAAGCGTGAATTAGTACGAATACTCCCTAAAGGCATTAACCTCTTTATCCTCAATATAGAAAGGCATTTTATCAAGAACTTGAGTGTTTACAATACTATTTTTACTAAAGATTTGTTTTGTTTCGTTGCTTAACCAACTTATATCCCATAAAACTTCTTTTGGATTAGCTACTAGTTGGCAAATTTTGGGGCTATATTTAAAAACTGGATTAATTTTCCAACTAATACGTTGGAGCCAGATATCCAATAAATCCGTATGAGGTTTCTCATCTAATTTGTGTCTAATACTCACTAAAATATCCATTCTTTTGGATTGTGGAATTTCCATTAAAAGCAGACTTAGCACTTCACTCTCTTGTGGATACCATCTTGGACTATTCATCATAATTGAGATTAAAATACTAATTAATACCGGAATATTGTCTAATTTTGTTAATTGTAATTTTTGGCAATACGCCAACAATAGCTTAGCAATCGTCCCAGAATTCGGATATTGATTAGCGAATTGATATATACCTAATAGAGTTTTTTGACGATTTATAAATTGCCACTCTTTGTTCTCTAGTCGGCATCTGTACGAGGGATTCAACAGACCCATGAAGTTGGATTGCGCAATCCAAGCTAATTTGTCTTGTTTAATCGTAGAAGAAATGATATCGGCATTCTTTTTTGTTTTTGAAGTATTTAATTTAAGGTTGAGGTCTAACAAAATTTCCGTTAAGAATTTTAATATCATTTCGCCCTCTTTTGGATTATCAACTAAAATTTTATAATCATCTCTATAGCGAAATATTTTATATTTGGTAATTCCATTTTCTTCCAGTTTTTTCGAAAGCAACAAATCTGCATATCCTAAAACCATTTCAGCGATAAAATCCATTAAGGCACTGCCTTGAGGAATCCCATTTGTTTGTGCATTATGCATATCTTGCATAAGACAATCTATTTTATTCCCCAATAATGTGTTATTAAGTCTTTCCTGTTTACTTTTCTATTTTCCATGTAAAGCCCAAGAAATTGTATGCGTATAAATAGAAGGATAGAAATCGGTAATATCAGTTGTGTAGATATAAGAAAAATTTAAAGAGTCAGCAATAATATTCTGTTCCATCTGTTCCCACCAATTTAAGATTACTGAAGCTGTACTCGTTTTAGAAGAATTATTTTGAATCGGAATACTCGTGCAGAATATTTTGTGATTATCTTGAAATAAAGAGAACCGTTGCTTAATTATGTTCCAATTAGAATCTTCACAAATAATATTGAGCAACTCTAAATATAATACCGGATGAATAATTTGAAGCGGTCTCCATTGATACTGTCCATCTTTGCTGTGATAAATTATATTATTTAAATTTTCTACTTCCCTTGGCTTGAATTTCCCGATATAATCTCCTTGTTTTTTATCTTTTAAGAATTTGTCTAAAGCGTTAAGTAATGGTTGGAATTGAATATATTGAGGTAGCATTAATGTGCAATAATTTTCAGATTGCAGGAAGAAATCTTTAGCTTCTTTGGCAGATAAATCTAAAACGTTTTTATATTTATTCATAGTTTCCTCCTAAAGGCGCTAACATATTTTATTTATAGATTATATAACTTTAATATTATTTTTGTATTTTACATTTATAATACACCTCACATTTCTCTCTTGACTTCTATCCCCTATAAGAGCGTATATGTACATACGAGGAAAATATCCTCGGTAAAACATAAAACTTATAGGAGAGAATTATGAAGAAAAAAGTCACTAAAACCCCTAAAAAGACAGCGGTTTGCGTGGACAAGGTAGAAGCGCAAAGGGATATTTGGTTTAAGCAGGCCCCTAAAAAGACTGCGGTTTGCGCATGTAAAGTTAGGGTTTCTAAAAAAGAACAACAAAGCGTCAGTTGCGCCACCAAAGCCACGCCCATTAAGGCCACTTTAGAGAGTGTAATCGCCAACCCTACCATACTTAAAAAGCCCAATACCCCCAGATTACCCACCATTGGGACCACCTTCATTAAAAAGTTTAAGGGCAAAGACCTGCTGATAGAAGTAAAATCAGACGGCTTGTATTGGGAAGGGAAATGCTACAAATCCCTTTCCGGCCTAGCTATGGCCATTACGGAGTACCCCATATCGGGTTATGTATTTTTCTACAAGGAGATAGCAGAATGGGCCGCCAAGAAAAACCCCTCGCAGAATTAGTAAAAATCCTCCGCGCCGCCTACCCCAAAGGCTCGCGCGTGGTGCTTGTTCAAATGGACGATATACAGGCCCCGCCCCTTGGCACACAAGGAACCGTACAAGGCGTGGACGATTTAGGAACCATAATGGTTCATTGGGACAACGGGAGCCATTTAGGGGTTGTTTTAGGAGCAGATATTTGCCACAAGATACAGGATTAACAAGGAGCATAATATGACCGAAAAAGAACGGTTAGAAGTAATAAAACATTCCTACGAAGTGTTGCAAGGGTTAATAAAAGACCTCACCGAACGTGTAAAAGACGCACAGGAAGGCATTGATACCTCGGAACGAAACCTTATTATGGGAAGTCTGTACGGGATAGATGACACCGCCGAGCGAATAAAAAATGTTTACGCGGTAATGACCTATCTACACCAAGGGGAATAAGGAGTTTTTATGAGAAAAAGACGCATTTGTCCTCTTTATGACGAAAAAAATCCGTAAATTTTCTACAATATGTGTATGAAACATAAAATAAAAGTCACTGTAATTGATAAAAAACTCTATCCGGAATTACAAAAGCAATATTGTATGGACCCAAATTCCGGTGCTTGCCCCTGCTATAACGTGGGAGATGAATTTATCTTTGAGCGCGACGGTGGCAAGGATGACTTTTGGCATGGGGGCATTAATACATTAGTGAAGACTACTGCGGACCCTAATACAGTTGCAGGCGGCCCCAAAATGCCGCATTGTTCGGAAGCGTGGGATGCCATTGCCCGTTATATTTATACAGGGTTGCAAGGCGGGTCTATCATGAAAGGCTGGATGAAGGAAGAAAACACCATGATTGCCTGTTGCTCCGACGGTACACGACCTGTTATCTTTAAGATAGAACGTATTGACGAGAAAGAATAAGCAGACGAAATTATCCAGCAATAAAATATTCGTCTTCTATATTTCGGCGCAAATATGATATGATACTTGCAGTTCCAAGTGGTATGTGATAGATTATTGATGTCATTGACCATAACAATGACCTCCTTGTGTATTAAATTACCTGTTGCAGCAGGTAATTTAAGTTTAACACAAGGAGCTTTTATTTCCCAACGGTAAACCTGAGTAGCACCCCCGGCATAGCCTTGCGTCAGATACTGTTTTAAGACATTGGTGGCCCAAATGCGGAACTGGGTAGCAGATTTAGAATTTACGCGATATCCTACCGATAAAATCAAATCTAAGTTATACAATTTAGTCTTATATTTTTTACCATCACGCGCAGTTAGTTCCAAAATGGAACATACTGAATCTTCCTGTAATTCTTTGGTAGCAAAAATATTTTTAATGTGTTTTGTAATTGCCGGACGTTGCACCTCAAACAAACGAGCTATTTCTTCCTGCGTAAGCCACAAAGTATCTTAGCTTTTAGTTCAACCGAACCATTGGGCGCACTATAAATAAGGATATTAGGTGTTTGCATTTTTGGATTTCCTCTATCTGTATCTTCATTGTACTTTACTTTAAGCTCAATTACTGGATTTTCCCTACTATCCCCTGTTTTTTCCCTGTTATCCATTTTAGGGAATTTGGAGTGTTTTTATCTAAATTCCTCCGACGAAGCATTTTATAGAGATGTGTCTCCATAATCCGCAAAACTGTCCCAAAATGGGCAAAATTCCCTGTTTTTTGCCTGATAAACAGGGTACCCTCCATACGCGTTCTAAGATGCACTCACAGTCACTACTCCGTGCCCGACCATTTAGAAAAAGGAACTGCTTTTAAGCGGTTCCTTTTTTTGTTGTGTTTCCACCGGTATAGATGAGAGGCTAAAAAAATTCCCGAGGGACCATTTATAGTGGGGCCGCTCGGGAATGTTTTATAAAAAAACAATAAACTTATTTGCACACTTTGCAAGGTTGGGGCGCGCGTTCAATAAAACGCGGACACATCAAATCATCCGTTTATTTGCACGCTTCACAAGGTCTTTTGGCGTTTTCCACCGCGTACGTTTTACGCATTTCGTATTCTTCTTTTTTACCTTTGTTCCAGTTTTGCACCGGACGCAAATAGCCCACCACGCGGCTGTAAACTTCGCATTTAGAACCTTTTACGGTTTCCAATTCCTGTTTCATATCGGAAAGTTTATTTTCAATTACTTTTTTTTCTTGTGCGGTCATATACAGTGTTCTCCTAAAAATTTAATTATTAAAATCCGTACTTTTATTATAGCTTATTTTTTGCCTTAATAGTAATAATTCTTATTTGTATTGTAAAAAACTAAAAAAAAGAAACCCCTGTATCAAAAACAACAGGGGTTCCAAATATTCTATTTTAAGCAGCCATAAACAAATGGCAAAGTATCGTTATGTCCATCTATAAACTGCGGATAGCCCACGGTTTTGGATAGAGATTATTGGCGCGCTCGCCCAAGTTTTTCATAAACCCAAGCGGCTGGTTTTGATAAGTGACCAACACAAACCCGCGCGGCACATGCGGGCCCAGCACCATACTTTCCCTGTGCAAATACCGCCGGGCTAAATCTAACGGGAGTTCCACCCGCGGGAAGTCCGCTGCCTTGGTAGCCAGCGAAAGCGCCTGCCCGATAGACGGTATTTTGTCTTTGCCTTTTATTTCCGGCTGGGGGAATCCGTCGGACAATAAGTGAATAAACGGATATTTTTTGATTTGTTCCCGCAAAGAAGACGCAAGAACGGCCCTTCCCGCGCCGTCACTTTTTTTACGCAGTGCCGCTATAAACAGGCCCTCGCTTTGCGTTATGCCGGAAATAAAACGGTAAACCGGCCCGCTCCAGCTACCCAACAAACTGCCTGTAATCTGCCACTCCGGCCGGACGGGCACCGGCACTATTTCCGCCCCTAAATTTTCTGTTATCCAACGGACGTTTTCTTCGTTTTCGTGCGTGTTGAATGTACAAGTGCTGTAAATCAGCAGGCCGCCCATACGCAAACAAGGCCAAATATCCTGTAAAATTTGCCGTTGGCGTTCTTGGCAAAAATGCACATTTTGCACGCTCCATTCTTTTATGGCGCCCTCGTCACGCCGGAACAGCCCCTCGCCCGAACAGGGCACGTCCGCTAAAATAACATCAAAAACCAAATTTGTTTTAGCAAAATCTTTGGGCGGGTTATGGGTGACTAACACATCCGGATGGCCTTGTTTGAGCATATTTTCCAACAGGATATTGGCGCGGCGGCGGTCAATCTCGTTGCTGACTAATACGGATTTTTCCGGCAGTGCCGCACGCAACAGGGTGGATTTCCCGCCGGGGGCGGCACACAAATCAAGCGCACTGACCGGCTCTTTCACCAAAGCGCGCACCACCGTATCTAAAAATAAAGAACCGGCCTCTTGCACATAATACACTCCGGCATGGAAAAGCGGGTCCAGCGTAAAGCGGGGGCGCTCGGAAAGCCAGAACCCCTGTTGGCACCACGGCACCGGCTCGGCCTGCTGGAAAAGCATTTCCCCCGTATATTTCCACGGGTTGAAACGCACACTGACGGCCGCGTCCTGCGTGAATGCCTGTTCATATTTGGCCCAACGCTCCGCCCCAAACAGGGCGGAAGTATAGGCGATAAATTCTTGCGGTAATGGTAGCATCACAAAAAGCCTTCCTTTATAAATACCGTCCCGTTAGGCTCTGCGGGCATTGTTTAATCACTTCCACAGGGCCGCACGCCACTACAGTTCCCCCCGCATTGCCACCGGACGGCCCCATATCAATCAGATAATCCGCGTGGCGTAAAACGTCCAAATCGTGTTCAATCACTATCACCGTTGCGCCGTTTTGAATGAGCATTTGGAACACCCCCAACAGCGTGCGCACATCTAACGGGTGCAGGCCGATGGTAGGCTCGTCAAACACAAATACGGTGGAATGTTGCGGCTTGCCCATTTCACTAGCCAATTTTAAGCGCTGGGCCTCCCCGCCGGAAAGGCTGGGGGTTGCTTCGCCCAATGTTAAATATCCCAACCCCAAATCTTGCAAGATTTGCAAGCGTTGGTGCACCAATTTCCAATCCGCGCACGCTTTCAACGCGGTGGAAACGTCCATAGCCATCAGCTCCGGCAGTGAAAAACTTTCCCCGCGTTGGTTGGTATATTTTACATCAAACGCTTCCCGTGCATAGCGCGCCCCGCGGCAAGTGGGGCAAGGCACGTCCACATCCGGCAAAAATTGCACATCCAAACTGATTTCTCCGGTTCCGTCACACTCCGCACAACGCAAACGGCCGGTATTGTAGGAAAAATCCCCAGCTTTATACCCCCGCTGTTTGGCATCCGGCAAGCGGGCAAACAGTTTGCGCAGTTCGTCATGCACATTGGCATACGTTGCCACGGTGGAACGCACATTAATCCCAATGGGGGTGGCATCAATCAGCTTTACCTGTTCAATACCTTGCGCTTGTACGGCACGCACATGGGGAGGAAGCGGCGCATGGCGCACATGCGCCTCTAAAGCGGGCACTAAACTTTCCAACACCAGCGTGGTTTTGCCGGAGCCGGACACACCGCTTACCGCCGTAAGCCGCCCTTTGGGTATTTCTATTTCCAACGGTTTTACCGTATGAATGGGCCCCGTAGATAAACGGATTTTGCCTTGCGCAAACAACTGTTCCGCCGGCACTTTTTTCCATACATTTTCCGGCATTTTTCCGGTTAAAAACGGCCCGATTTTGGAATTTTTATTGCAACTGATATCCGCCAATGTGCCTTGGGCAATTACATAGCCGCCGTTGGCGCCGGCTTGGGGACCCATTTCCACAAACCAATCGGCCGCGGATAAAATTTGGGTATCGTGGTCCACCAGCACGACGGAGTTTCCGTCCGCAATTAAATCCCGCATAACCCCTTTTAAGCCCACGATATTAGACGGGTGTAAGCCGATAGACGGCTCATCCAGTACATACAAAACACCGGTGGTGCGGTTGCGCACCGCCCGCGCCAACTGCATACGCTGGCGTTCTCCGGTGGACAAGGTGGCGGAGGCGCGGTCTAGAGTCAAATACCCTAGGCCCAAATCCATTAGCCGGCGGGAGGCGGACAAAAAGGCATCCGTAATGTTTTGCGCCATTTCGCGCATTTCAGCGGGCATAGTAGCGGGAACGGCCGCCACCCACGCGGTTAAATCCACCAATGTTTTTTGGCAAACATCCGCCAAGTTTAGGCCGCCTACACGCGGAGCGCGGGCCGCAGCACTCAAGCGCGAACCGCCGCAATCCGGACAAGGCTCCTGTTTCAAAAACTTTTCCACCCGTTTCATGCCTTGCTCGTCCTTTACCTTTGCCAACGCATTTTTTACCGTATAAACGGCATTGTAAAAGGTAAAATCCAACTCGCCCGCTTGGTTTGTTTTTTTGGCTTTATAAAAAATGCGCTTTTTTTCCGCCGGCCCGTGATACACAATTTCTTTTTCCCGTGGGGATAAATCCTTAAACGGCACATCCGTCCGCACACCCATGGCGCGGCAAACGTCCGTCATTAAAGACCACATTAGGCTGTTCCACGGAGCCACGGCGCCTTGGTCTATGGTTAAATTTTCATCCGGCACTAAGGTGGCCATATCCACGTTCCACACGGTACCGGTGCCGTCGCAAGTAGGGCAGGCGCCTTGGCTGTTAAAAGCCAGTTCTTCGGCACTGGGGGCATAAAACTCCGCGCCGCATGTTGGGCAGCGGAGCATTTTTCCGGCTGCCACCGCCAGTGAAGGCGCCACATAATGCCCGTTGGGGCAGCGGTGGCTGGCTAAGCGGGAAAACATCAACCGCAAACTGTTTAGCAGTTCCGTACCCGTGCCAAAAGTGCTGCGCAAGCCGGCCACGGCAGGGCGCTGGTGCAAGGCCAACGCGGCGGGCACATATAAAACTTCGTCCACTTGCGGGCGGGCGGCTTGGGTCATGCGGCGGCGGGTATAGGTGGAAAGCGCCTCCAAATACCGCCGTGAGCCTTCCGCATACAACACGCCTAACGCCAAAGAGGATTTGCCGGAGCCAGAAACACCGGCAATACCCACTATTTTATTTAAGGGGATATCTACATCTATATTTTTGAGATTATGCACCCGCGCACCGCGGATTTTGATTTTCTCAACCATAACAGGCTCCTACCGGACGGACCGCCGGAAAATTAAGGTTGTATTGTTTTAGGGTCCGCGGTTGCCTTTTTGGGGGCCGGCAACAGGGCAAACATCAGATAAGTTTTGAATAGCTCCAGCGTAAAACAGGCCGACACAAACACATATTTATATACGCTGATTTCCTGCACGGTTAAAACGTGGGAAGTATAATACATCCTACCCACAAAACGCACTAAAAGGGAAAACGTATAATCTGCATTGCTGCACAGGGCCAAAAGTGCTTGCAACAGGGATAGTACCCCCACCATGCGTTCCCCCCACAAAATAAATACTATTTGCGCCACATATAAAATAAAAAAGCCCAAATGCAAACGCAGTAAAAGCCCGCCGGAACGCACATCTCCAGCCAACAAAAACGCGTTTACCAAGGCCCCCAACAGGCAGAAGATTAAAATAAACTTCAGCCAAGGGTGCAAGTTCAAAAAAGCATCTTTTAATTTGCGCATAATTACCGTTTTAAGGCCAACGAGTCTTTTTCCTGACGGAT
Organism: uncultured Elusimicrobiales bacterium; assembly: GCA_934662565.1. Lineage (GTDB taxonomy): Bacteria > Elusimicrobiota > Elusimicrobia > Elusimicrobiales > Elusimicrobiaceae > Avelusimicrobium. The sequence continues at coordinate 244,196 of CAKUKI010000002.1, read as the reverse complement.
TTCCAACGCTTGCTGAATCAACCCGTCTAATATATCCGCATACACGCGGCCGCTGGCTTCAAAAAGCTGCGGGAAAAGGCTGGTTTCACTCATACCGGGGAGGGTGTTAATTTCGGAAAAATAATACTTGCCGTCTTTAGCGAGCAAAAAATCCACTCTGGCAAGTCCGCTCCCGCGTAGCGCCGCAAATACGGTTTGGGCATCTTTTTTCATGGCCGCCTGCGTAGCGGGTGGGATTTCCGCCGGTACGCGGGTTTCGCACCCGCCTTGCACCAGATATTTAGCCTCATAATCAAAAAATTCATGGGTGAGCATTTTTAGCTCCCCACAGGCGGAAGACTCCACCGCACTCCCGCGGCCGTACAACGCGCAGAAAATTTCCCGTGCGCGGTCCACCCCTTTTTCCACCATAATACGGGTGTCAAATTCCAAAGCAAAGGCCACGGCTTTGTGCAGTTGCGCGCCGTCCGTCACTTTACTAACGCCAACAGAGGACCCCAAACACAACGGTTTTACAAATACCGGATAACCCTGTTGGGCGGCCCACGCTTCCAGCTCGGCCTTATCATAATCTTGCGCGCGGGTTAAAATGCGGTACGGCAAGGTGGGCACCCCGTAATGCGTCGCTACCAATTTGGCAATTTCTTTATCCATGCCCATGGCAGAGGCCAACACGCCGCACCCCACATAGGGCACGTCCATACTTTCCAAAAGGCCTTGCAAGACACCGTCTTCCCCATTAGAGCCGTGCAATACCGGAAAAACCGCGTCTACTTTCCAGCGGGTGGAACCGTCCAACGCGGCAAAATGCGCATCCGGCCGGATGACTGGCGTAATGGGAGTATCTTGCGGGGTTTGTTCACTGCAGGATTTTTGCAAAAACCACTGGCCGCAACGGCTGATAAAAATGGGATAAACGGTATATTTTTCCGGCTGGGCGGCCAGCAAACGGCATACGGTTTGCGCACTATGTACGGAAACTTCATGCTCGGTAGATTTTCCGCCGTATAGCACGGCTACTTTCAAAACTTGCATACTAAAAACTCCTTATAAAAAGCCTGATTTATCATCAGGCTTTTATACAAAAACGGTTATTTGTCTTCCCGAAAGATAGACCATTTCATACGGCCTATAAAACTGTCTGTCTTTTCCAAAAAATTTTCATCGGGGCCAAAATCATCTTGCGCCATGGGTTTGGCCACTTTAATTTCCGGCAGGTCTTCTTCACTGCGCACTTTAGGTTTTAAGGTGTCGTTTACTTCCACCGGAGCTTCGTTTAACGGCACAGACGGGGCCGCCGGTTTGGCGGGAGCTGGTTTTTTAGGCAACTGCACCACCGGCGCTACAGGCGCCGCCGGAGCCGCCGGCTTTTGGGCAGGGCGGGCACGCAAGGATTGGTTTTCCCGCGCTAACGATTCTTTTTCCTGTTCCAACTCCCCTTTTTGTTTAACCAGCAAATCTTTTTCTTGCACCAAGGTTTGTTTTTGGTGCTCTAACAGTTCGCGCTCTTTGCCCCAGTTTTCTTTCTGGCGGGATAAAGAATCTTTTTCACGCGATAACGCCGCCTGTTCCCGTAATAGGGCCTCGTTGGCTTGGTTTAATTCCTGTGTTTTGCGGGCCAATTCTTCGTTTACACTGGCCAGCGCGGCTTGGTTTTTAAGCAAGGCTTCGTTATTTTCACTGAGCGCATCTGCACGGCGGGCCAAATCCGCATTGGCCGTCTGCAAGGCGGTGCGTTCATCCGTCAGGTGGGCGTTTTCAGCCGTCAATACCTCAATTTTCTGTTTGAGTTCTTCAATGACGGCATCATTACGGTTGATTTTTTCTAACAGTTCCTTAAAGTTCGCTTCCAAGGTCTGCTTTTCTTGCAAGACCGTTTCCAAACGCTGCTGCACATCAGCCAGCTGGGCAGCCAACGCGTCGCGTTCTTCTTCCACGGCCTGAATACGCGCCCCAAAAACAGACAGTTGTTTTTTGGACGCATCCGCATGGGATTCTTCCAAACTGGCCATAGAGGCACGCAAATCTTCCAGCTCTTTGGTTTTGGCTTCGTACTGAGCGGTCAGTTCTGCCTTTTCGGTAGCGATATTGTGCAGTTTTAAGTTTTCCGCCTTTAAGGATTCAATTTCCTCCACTTGTTTCATGCACACGTTGGAAATTTCATGCAGTTGGGTTTCCAAGCTGCTTACCTTTTGCTGGTATTGCTGTTTAATGGAAATAATGCGGCCTTCAAAATCAAACGATTTGAAGCGTTCTTCGGCGGCGGTTAACTGTTCGCGCAAAGAAAGGATTTCTTTGGCTTGCTCGGCCGATTTTTTGAGCGCTTCCATTTTTTCTTGTTGGACTTTTTTAATTTCGCGGTCTAACGCGCTGTTGACGGCTTTTAATTGGGAAGCCTTTTGGTGCAAGCTGCTAATCAGGCGTTCTTTTTCTTCGCGTTCCAAGCGGGCCTTTTCGTCCGCCTGTGCCGCGGCTTGCGGCGCTTGGGCCGGCACAAAAGCCGGTGCTTTATCGTCAAAGCCGCGGTTGACTTGCGGCGCTTGGTCAAAGCCCAGCACACGGGCCGTTTGCGCGCGGGAAAGCGTTTCCACACTGGCTTTTAGATTGTTAATGGTTTCCGCCAGTCCGGCCACAAAAGCATCTTTATCTTTTTGCTTTTCCATGGCTTGGCGGGTTAAGGCAAGCTCACTTAAAATTTTGTCATTTTGGGCGGAAGAGGCTTCAAAGCGTTCTTCCAGCTCATGTATTTTGGCTTCCAGTTTTTCAAAAGATTTATCATACTGGGCTTGGCGGGAAACGGCATTTAATTGTTTTTTACCGTCGTAAGAACTTTTGGCAGAAGCGCCGTCCGATGCTGGGATTTCCTGCATACGGAAACGTTCCAAAAAATCCGAAAAATCTGTTTGACCGTCAAATTCTGTTTCAAATGCCATGGGGTTATCCTACAAGGTAAAAAATATATATACTAAATTTAACCACAATACGACGGAGATGTCAAGCAAAACAACGCCGCTATTTCTGCGCGCTTTTGCCCGCCTGCGGCCGGAGCGTTTGCAACCACTTGCGGCGCACAAAGCCCACCAAATAAAAAGAGCCCACACACACCACATACGGCTCCTGTTTTACCGCCGTAAGCGCGCGGGAAGGATTTTTGAAAAAGCGGACTTTTACCCCTTTGGGCAAAGCCTCTAAAATTTCTGCTTTCTCGGCCCCGCGGGTGGGCGAAGGCACCGTGACGACTATTTGCTTAAAATGCGGCGCGAGCAAAGCAAGCATTTTTTTATAGTCTTTGTCTTTCATAAACCCGCAGAGCAAGGTGGCCTTGCCGGCGTACGGGGTGGCCTTAAAAAATTCCAAAAACAATTCTATGGCTTGGGGATTGTGGGCGCCGTCCAAAATAAGGGTTTGGCCGGAGCGGTGCAGCACCTCAAAGCGCCCTTGCAAATGCACCGTTTCAAACGCGCGGCGCACGGCTTCTTGCGGGATATGCAAACATTGTGCCAGCTGATACACCACACACGCATTAAGCCCTTGGCGGCGGCCCAACGCATGTAGCGTCCACTCTTGTCCGTCCGCCGTGTGTAAAATGGTTTGGTTATTGGGGTAATCAAACGCATAAGTAAAAAACGGTTGGCCTTCTTCCACAAACGTAAGCGGGGCGTTTTTTTCTTTAGCGATTTTTTTAATTTCTTCCCGCGCGGACGGATTGACCGCGCCGGAAAAACACGGCACGCCTGTTTTGATAATACCGGCCTTTTCCCGCGCGATTTGCGCCAAGGACGAACCCAACAACTGCATGTGGTCCAGCCCGATAGAAGTTATCACACACGCCGCCGGGGTGCAAACATTGGTGGGGTCTTTGCGCCCGCCGAGGCCTGTTTCCAACACGGCATAATCCACCCCCGCACGCGCAAAATGGCAGAGGGCGGCGGCGGTTAAAATTTCAAAAAAATTCAGTTCTTGTTCTTCTTCCTGAAAAACCTGCAAAACGGCGGAGGCAAAATCCGCCTTAGAAATGTTTTTGGCATTGACTTGGATGCGCTCGCACGGGTCGCACAAATGCGGGGAAACAAACAGTCCTGTTTTATATCCGGCCTGACGGAGCGTTTCGGCCGTCAGCGCGGCCACGGAGCCTTTGCCGTTGGTGCCCGCAATATGAATAACTTTGAACCGCTCCTGCGGGTTGCCCAAACGCTCCAAAAGGGCCTTCAAACCGTCCACTCCGGCCCCGCACCCCACGCCGGTGCGCGTTAAAATGTAATCAAATACAATCTTAAAACTCATTTTTATCCGGATTATAACGGCGGATATCCGCCCCCAGCGCCGTTAATTTTTGCTCCAAATCTTCATACCCGCGGTCTATGTGATACACGCGCTCAATTTCCGTCGTGCCGCGGGCCGCCAGACCGGCAATTACTAGGGCCATGCCGCCCCGCAGGTCGGACGCCATCACATGCGCGCCGGACAAACTTTCCACCCCGTTTATGCGGGCGATACTTTTTTCGGTTAAAATATCCGCCCCCATGCGCACCAGTTCCGGCGCATGCATAAAGCGGTTTTCAAAAATATCTTCGTCTATTTCCGCCGCGCCGCCGCAAAGGGCCATCAGGGTCATCCACGGGGCTTGCAAGTCCGTTGCAAAACCCGGGTATGGTGCCGTACGCATCCGCAACGGCTTGACGCGCCCTTCGTACGGTAAAACGTGTACACTGTCGGCGGAAATTTCCAAAGGAACGCCCGCCTCCTGCAAATCTTCCAGTAAAATAGAGTTGTGTTCCGGCACACACTGATTGACCACCACATCCCCGCGTGTGGCGGCGGCGGCAATCATATAAGAGCCGGATTCAATCCTATCCGCCACTACGCTGTGTTCCGCCCCGTGCAAGGAACTTTTCCCGCGCACCGTTAAATTACCTTTGGCGTCCGCCGTAATATCCGCCCCCATTTTATTGAGGAACGCAATCACGTCGTCCACTTCCGGCTCTTTAGCCACGTTTTCCAACACGGTTTCGCCGGCTATCAAACAGGCGCACATCAGCAGGTTTTGGGTGGCCCCCACACTGGGGAAGCGCAACACAATTTTGGCCGGTTGTAATTTATCCGCCGATAAAACCACGTTTCCGTTGGCGGTGACGGCCTGCGCCCCCAATTTTTCAAAGCCTTTTAAGTGGATGTCCACCGGGCGCACGCCAATAGCACACCCACCGGGTAAGGGGATTTCCGCCGTCTTAAAACGGGCAAGCAGCGGCCCCGCCACCCAAAAACTGGCGCGCATTTGCTTAACCAGTTCATAAGGCAGGCTGTTTTTGAGCGGCCCGTTGGCACTAATCAACGCGGTCCCGTTTTTATATTCCACTTTTTTGCCCAGATATTCCAAAATTTTAAGCGTGGTGCGCACGTCGCGCAAGTTGGGTACGCGGTGAATGGTGCAAGGCTCGTCCGTCAGCAAAGTGGCCACCAAAATAGGCAACGAGGCATTTTTGCTCCCGCTGGTTTGCACCACCCCGTGTAATTTTTTACCGCCCTGAATAATAAATCTGTCCATAAGAAAAAACTCCTGATAAAAATTAAATTTTTTGGGCTAAAACAAAACGCTCTATTCCAAATATATCTTTTTTTACGGTGGCCCGCCACCCCAAAGCGTTTAATGAGGCGGCTACTCCGGCCGGCTGACCTTGGCAAAGCTCCAACCCCAAAATACTCCCCGCGTGCGTAAAACGGCCCGCGCGGCGGATAATTTGGCGGGTAAGTTGCAATCCGTCCGGGCCGCCGTCCAACGCCAAAGCGGGTTCCGCCTGTACTTCCCGCATGAGCCCGGGCAAATCCCCCGACGGGATATACGGCGGGTTAGACACAATAATATCAAAGTCCCCTTGCACGTTTTCCCACAAATCGCTTTCTATAAACGTGATTTTTTCTTGCAGTTTTAAGCGTTCGGCATTGTGGCGGGCCACTTGTAAGGCGCGGGGCGAAATATCCGCCGCCGTCACGCACGCATGGGGCAGTTGCGCCGCCAACGCCAGTGCAATACAGCCGCTACCCGTGCATAAATCTAAAATCTTCAGCGGAGCCGCGGGGTTAAAAAAATGGGCGGCCCACTCCACCAGTTCTTCGGTTTCCGGGCGCGGGATTAATACGTCCGGCGTGACGGAAATTTCCAAATTGCAAAAAGGCTGAAACCCCGTAATATACGCTAGCGGCTCCCCGGCGGCATGGCGCGCCACCAGCCGCTCATACGCCTGTTGCTTGTCCTTAGGAAAAAGCTCCTGCCCAAAGGCCGTAAGCCAAGTGCGGGAAGTGTGCAACAGGTGGGCAAGCAGAAATTCCGCATTGGCGCGGGGTTCCGTACAGCCGGATTGGGTTAAAACCTGTTCCGCCCGCGCTAAAGAGTCCCGCACGGTCAGGCTCATAATAAGCCTGCCAGTGCCGTTTCAAAAGCGGAAAACTCAAACAAATTGACCGAGGCCGGCGCCGTGTGGATAATGCGGGCCAACAGGTTATCTGGGTCGTTGGCGATGGAATAAGAATTATAAAATGCCACCGTAGGTTTATGCAAACCGCTGGCAATATGCACCACCGCCGTATCCGGCGTGATGACCACTTTGGCTCCGGCCACTAACGCAAACAAATCAAACACGCTGTCTGTTTCGTACAACAACACCCCTTGGCGCACCCCTTGTAAATAGGCCTGTGCCCGCTCTTTTTGGGAAGGCATACAAGGGATAATGGCCGGCAAATGCGTGCGGGAGGCCAACTCCTTCAAAATGCGGTGAATATTCATTTTATCCAGCGAGCGCGCCGCTATGGAGCCGAACGGATTAAGCAAAATATAGCCGTTCCCTTTATAATCGGCAATATGCTGTTTTAAGAACGCATCTCTTTTGGCCAGTTTGGCGGGTTGGAGCGGAATTTCGTACGATTTATTCGGTTTTACTACCCCCAGCTGGGCCAAAACGGCTTGTTCGTGGTCCACGCACCGCCCGGGCACTTGCCCAAACGGAATGGGGCTGGTGTAATAATCCAACACGTTATCCCCGCCGATAATATGCTTAAAAAGCGTCCAGTTGGCAAACGGTTTTAAGGAAGTATCCAACACTAAATCAAAGTGTTTCCGGCGCAGTTTAAGCGCATACCACAGCAGGGTAAGCCAACGCTGGTTGGGGCGCAAAACCCGCGGAATGGGCAGGCGGTAAATTTTATCAATATACGGCAATTCTTTCAAATACCCGTATGCCGAGCCGAAACACGCCACGCTGATTTTTATTTTGGGGTTCGTGCGTTTGATTTCCCGATAGCAACAAGACGAAATTAACGCATCACCCAAGGAACCTTCCCCGCGCAAGACGAGAATGTTTTTCAGCAAACGGATATTAGGAATAAATTTCATGGAGAATACCGCTAAATTTGTAAATTTTTAAGTTTTTGGTCCACACGCCACGCGCGCAAATCTTCCAAAATAGGCTCAATATTGCCCTGCATAATTTCCAATAAGTTATGGTAAGATTTATCGGTGCGGTGGTCCGTCACGCGGCTTTGCGGGAAGTTATAAGTACGGATTTTTTCCGAGCGGTCCCCTGTGCCTACTTGAGATTTGCGCTCATCATAAATTTCTTTATTGCGCTTGTCTTCTTCCATTTGGTACAGTTTGGCGCGCAACATGGCCATGGCTTTTTCGCGGTTTTTGCCTTGGTGGCGTTCTTCGCGGCAGGCCACTACGACGCCGGTGGGTTTATGGATAATACGCACGGCGGTTTCCACCTTGTTGACGTTTTGGCCGCCGGCCCCGCCGGAGCGGCAGGTTTCCATAATTAAATCTTCGGGGCGGATTTCAATATCAATTTCTTCGGCTTCCGGCATAATGGCTACCGTGACGGTAGAGGTATGCACGCGGCCGGCCGTTTCCGTATCCGGTACGCGCTGTACGCGGTGGGTGCCAGCCTCGTCCCTTAACCACGAGTACGCGCCGTCCCCTTTAATAAACATACTTACATATTTGCACCCTTTTAAGCCGGTGGGCGTAAATTCCAAAATTTCGGTCGTCCAGCCTTTAGTTTGCGCAAAGTGCTGGTAAACGCGCAGCAATTCGTTGGCGAACAGGGCCGATTCGTCCCCGCCGGCACCGGGGCGGATTTCCAAATAAATATTTTTAGAGTCATTCGGGTCCGGCGGAATAACCAACACGCGCAACTCTTTTTGCAATACCGGCAGTTTGGCTTCCAGTTCGGCCAGTTCGTCGGCGGCCATTTTAACCAGTTCTTTGTCTTCGCCGGCTTCAATCATGGCGCGGTCGTCCGCTATGGCTTTTTCCACGGCGTTGAGTTCCTGCTCTTTTTCAATAATCGGGCGTAAAAAAGCGTGGCGTTTGGATTTTTGCGCCAGCTCCGTGCTGGAAAGGGAGCCGCTGGACAAATCGGCCTCCAGTTGCTTAAATTCGGCAATATATTTAGAAGTATCCATAAAATTCCTGTATTTATAAAAAGTTTATCCCGCCTCTCCCTACCGGAAAAAGCCGGATAAACAAAAGAGCAGACCCCCTGTTTGGAAGTCTGCTCTTTTCAAATTATCCGGCTATTTTGCTTCGGCAGTTTCGGCCTTTTTAGCAGCGGCTTTTTTAGGAGCAGCGGCTTTTTTAACTACTTTTTTTACCAATTTGGCTTTGGCTTTAACTTCCGTTTTCGGTTTGCGGACTACCGTTTTACCGGCGGTAGCGGCAAAGCGTTTGTTGAATTTATCCACGCGGCCTTCCGTATCCAGCAGTTTCTGCTTGCCGGTAAAGAACGGGTGGCAGGCAGAGCAAATATCCAGTTTCAAATTATTGGTGGTGGAGCGGGTCAAAAATTTGTTGCCGCAGGCGCAAGTGACTTCCACAAAGTCATATTTGGGGTGTATTTTTTCTTTCATTTTTTATCTTCCTTTCAAAATCTTATAGTTTATTTTACCATATATTGCGGCATTTTGGGAAACAAAAATCTTCCCGCCGCCTGAGCAAACGCTAAAAAGCGTTTACTTCCATTTGTTTGAAGAAATCCTTATTGGATTTAGTGGCCGACAATTTTTCCAGCAGTAAGGTCATGGCGTCCACGGAGCTTAACGGCGCAAGCACTTTGCGCATAATCCAAACTTTATTCAGTTCGTCTTCGCTAAGCAGTAAGTTTTCCTTACGGGTGGAACTGCGGTTGATATCCACCGCCGGAAAAATGCGGCGCTCGGCCAATTTGCGGTCCAAGCACAGCTCGCTGTTGCCGGTACCTTTGAATTCTTCAAAAATCACTTCGTCCATTTTACTGCCGGTTTCCACCAGCGCGCTGGCAATAATGGTTAAAGAGCCGCCTTCTTCCAAATTGCGGGCGGCGCCCAAAAAGCGTTTGGGCTTTTGCAGAGAGGTAGCTTCCAACCCGCCGGTAAGCACACGGCCGGAGGACGGCGCCACCGTGTTATACGCGCGGGCCAAGCGGGTAATGGAATCCAGCAAAATAACCACATCTTTACCTTGTTCGGCCAAGCGTTTGGCTTTTTCAATCACCATTTCGGCCACTTGAATATGGCGCTCCGGCGCTTCATCAAAGGTAGAGGCAATCACTTCCCCTTTTACACTGCGGGCCATATCGGTCACTTCTTCGGGGCGTTCGTCAATCAGCAAAACCATTAACACGGCGTCTTTATGGTTGGTGGTAATGGAATTGGCAATGGCTTGCATAATCATGGTTTTACCCGTTTTGGGGGCGGCTACAATCAGCGCGCGCTGGCCTTTGCCGATAGGCGCAATCATATCTATTACACGCTGGGTGTAAGAGGTGCGGTCAATTTCCAACGTGAAACGCTTGTTGGGGTGGAGCGGGGTTAAATTTTCAAAAAGAGGGCGGTTGTAAACCTGTGCAGATTCCACCCCGTTTACCTTTTGCACTTGCAGCATGGCAAAATAGCGTTCGCTGTCTTTGGGCGGGCGAATCAGGCCTTCAATGGTATCGCCTTTGCGCAGGCCAAAGCGTTTAATTTGGGAAGGCGAAACATAAATATCTTCCGGTCCGGCCAAATAGTTATTTTCTTCGGAACGCAAAAAACCAAAACCGTCGGGCAAAATTTCCAACACGCCACCGCCGTAAACAGAACCGTTTTGCTTGGCTTGCATGGCCACAATTTTGCCAATAAGCGCCTGTTTGCGCAGGCCGGAGGTTTCTTCTATATTATAATTAACGGCTAATTTGGTAAGTTCGGCCACGCTTAATTTGTTTAATTCGCGCGCATCCATCGGTTTGGCACCGTTGGGTTGGCGTTTTTCGGGCGCGGGGGCATACGGGGCGTTAATGTTAGAAGTTTTGTGCATAACGCGGCGCACTTCCGCCGGACGGGCCGCTTCGGACGGCTTTACATCTTCCCGCTTGGTGCGGGTATATTCGCGGGCGGGTTTGGCCGGTTTTTCCGGCGTTGTTTTTTCTTCCATGGGTACTCCTTCTTTTTGTTTAACCATAAATAGTATCCAGTGCGCGGGCAAGCCGGCACACTTTTTGCTCCAAATCTGTTTTAGTAGAACGGTTCGTCAAAATCACATCCGCGCGGGCGGCCTTTTGGGCCGGGCTCCATTGGGTTTTTAAGCGGCTTAGGTAATCTTCCCGCGTCAGCCCCCGTTCTTTCAGGCGCGCGGATAAGTTTTCCTCCCCCGCCAAAATAAGCAGGGTCAAATCCATATATTTATCCCAACCGCTTTCAAACAAGAGGGGCACTTCAAACACGGCCCAACGCGCGCCGCTTGCGTCCAGTTGCTTTTGGGCCTCTTGCCATACCAGCGGGTGAATATGCGCTTGCAACACTTGGCGCTTTTGCGGGTGGGAAAAAACTTGTTGGGCGATAGCCGCGGGGTCCGCACTGCCAAATTCCTGCCGCAAAAATTCCTGTACGGGCGCTTGGGCGCGCACTTGGCGGGCCAAATCGTCCGCGCTGACGGTAAACACGCCGCACGCCTTAAAAGCGGCCAGTACGGTGCTTTTGCCACTGGCCATACCGCCCGTCAACCCCACTACATAAGGTTTTGCCGTATGTATCATAAAGCAAGTTTTTCCAGTTCGTACCAGTTTTTACCCGCTTTGGCACTGGCCAAGAGCGGCACCCGCAGTTTAACGGCATTTTGCATTTTATTTTTTACAAATAAAGCCGTTTCTTTCAAGGTGTCGGCGGGTACCTCAAAAATCAGTTCGTCATGCACCTGCATAACCATTTTAACGGGAGTATTACGGACTTCTTGGAAAATATCTAACATGGCTTTTTTAATAATATCCGCCGAGCCGCCCTGCACAATGGTATTAATGGCGGCCCGTTGGGCAAAAGAACTCATCGCGCCAACGCCCATATTAAACTCGGGCAGATAACGGATATGCCCCAACATGGTTTTTACATAACCGTTTGCGCGGGCGGCGGCCACATTTTCGTCAATCCACCGGCGCACGCCCTGATACGTCTTAAAATAATTATCTATATATTCTTTGGCTTCGCGCATGGAAATAGAAAGCGCCTGAGAAAGCCCCATGGGGCCCTGTCCATAAATAATACCAAAATTAATTGCTTTTGCACTAGAGCGCATTTGGTCCGTCACCATCAGCGGCATTACGCCAAACACTTGCGCCGCCGTTTGCGTGTGGATGTCTCCACCGTCTATAAACGCCTGCGTTAAAACGGGGTCTTGGCTTTCGTGCGCCAACACCCGCAAATCAATTTGGGAATAGTCCACACTTAACAGCATATTGCCTTCTCCGGCGCAAAAAGCGGTGCGCAGTTGGCGGCCTTTGGCGGTGCGGACAGGGATATTTTGCAAATTGGGGCCGGAACAGGACAAACGCCCCGTGACCGTGCCGGTTTGGTCTAAATAAGCGTGCACTTTGTTTTGTTCGTCCGCCAACAATAATAAATTATCCACATACGTTGTTTTTAATTTACTGCTGGCGCGGAAATCCAAAATTTCCTGTGCGATGGGGTGTACATGGGCAATTTCCGCCAATACTTCTTCGTCGGTAGAATAACCGGTTTTGGTCTTTTTGACCGGCGGAATTTTTAATTGTTCAAATAACAGCACGCCTAATTGTTTGGGCGAATTGACATTAACCGGATATCCGGCCCGCGCATCTATCTGCGCCTGAAGCGTGTTCATTTCCTGCAACAAAGCGGCTTGAAATTCCTTCAGCCAAACAGGGTTTACGCGCAAACCTTGGTGTTCCATATCCGCCAAAACGGAAAGGAGCGGCAGCTCCATATTTACAAATAAATCATACATTGCGCTTTTTTGCAAATCGTCCGTCAGTTTGGTTTGCATTTTCCAAATATATTGATTATAAAGCGGCAAGCGGGCCTGTGCGTTTTCCCCCGCAATTAATACGGAAAAATAATGCGCGCACGCAGCAGAAAAACTTAAATCGCCGGACGGGTCCAACAAATAGCGGGCCAAACGGCCGTCAAAACAGTGCAAGTATTGACCGCTGAGCAACAGGCCGGCCTCGCGCAGTGTTAATTTTAAGTCGTAGCCCACTTTCAAAACAGTATCATCTAAAACGATTTTTTGCAAAGCCGCTTGTTGGGAGGAAGACACTTCCGCAAGCGGCGTTAAGGCGCAGGAAGTTTCGTCCGTAGCGCAGAGCAACAGTTCGTCTTCCACATGCAAAAAGAGCCGCCCGGCCGAAGGCACTTTGGCTAAAACTTCGTCCAGCGTGCCCAGCGGCGTTTGGGTTTGGAAAAGCGTTTCCTGCGGTTGGGCCGGCTCAAAAGACGTTAATAAATTCTTAAATTCATAGCGGGAAAACAAATCCGCCAACTGCCGCGGCTCCGGCGTGCAAATGCGGTAATCCAGCAAATCAAACGGCATGGAAAGGTTGCTATCCAACACCACCAGTTGTTTGGAAAGGAGGGCCTCCTCCACATGCGCCCGAATTTTAGCCGCCACAGACGGTTTTAAGGACGGGTCATCATTTTGTGCGGCGCGGATAATATCCTGTAAGTGGCCGAATTTTTTAATCAGCTCCACTGCGCTTTTGGGGCCGACCCCCATAATGCCGGGGATGTTATCCGCTGCGTCGCCCACAATGGCAAAATAATCCGGCAGGAATTTTGTTTCCACCCCAAATTTTTCCACAGCGGCTTCCGGCCCCTTAAAACCGTCCTTTCCGCCCGATGGCCAAATGCTTATTTTATCACTCAAAAATTGGTAAACGTCTTTGTCGGACGTGACCAGCACGCTATGTAAGTTCTGCTTGGCGGCACTTTGGGCAATAAATGCCATTAAATCATCCGCCTCAATGCCGTCTTGGGCCACCACGGCAAAACCCATTTCTTTCACCAACCCGCGCGCCAAATTTAACTGGCTGACAAGTGCGTCATCCGGCTTTTTGCGTGTGCCTTTATAAGAAGGCAGCAACGCCTTGCGGCGGGCACAACCGCCCGCGGAATCAAAACAAACCGCCGCGTATTGCGGATGTTTTTCGTGCAGAAATTTGGTTAACCAACGCACAAACCCGTACAACGCGCCAACCTCTTGGCCGGAAGTTGTTGTGAGCTTAGGCAACGCATGATAATTGCGGTGCAAAAAGCCGTGGGCATCAATTAAAAATAAGGTTTGTGCGGGTATCATTTTATGGGAATGAAAAATTAGGAAGATTTTTTATTTATCCGCCCGCTTTTTGCGGCGGGCGGAATCAAAACAGACTATGCTAAACGCTTATAAAAGCGCGTTGAGTTTTTCCTGCAAGGCCGCTTTGGATTGCAACCCCACGCTTTGGCCTTTTACTTCGCCATCCTTAAAGAAAATAATGGTAGGAATGGAAGTAATGCGATATTTGGTGCTGGTATCGGCGCCGTCGTCGGTATTCAATTTGCATACTTTCACTTTGCCTTCATATTCTTTAGCCAGTTCTTCCACCACCGGTGCCAGCATGCGGCACGGGCCGCACCAAGTAGCCCAAAAGTCCACCATCACGGGGCCTTTGTGCTGTAAAACTTCTTGTTCAAAATTTGCATCCGTTAAAATCACTTCGCTCATACTTCCCCCTTAAATAAATACTTATTATATAGTGTACATAAAAAACAGACCACCCTGTCAACTTATAAAACAGATTATGCCACCGCGCCCGCTAATTATGTAAAATGATTCAAACAACCTAAAGGAACCGTTATGAAAGAAAAAACGATTTGCATTGTCACGCCGGACAGCCGCACCTATTACCGCGCTGTGCCGCTGGCTAAAGAATATTTGGATAAAGACCATAACGTCATCAACACCGCCGGTAAACTGCCCGACGGCCAACTGGAACAAATTGAGGTGACCAACAAAACCGTCAAAACCTTAAAAAACGGGAAAATTGACGGCGTGCTGGAAGTTATTAATCTGGCGGAAAACGCCGTCACTTTCAGCGAACTTTACCAAGACGGCCAATTAATTGATGTAAAAGACCGCACCGAACACGGCCGCCATATTAAGCCGGCACAGTTGGCGCCTAAAGCCTCGTTATATCCAGGCACGGTCATCAAAAGCAGCAAGGGCAGCCGCTCGTTTTATGTGCAAGGCAAAGAAGTGGCCGAAGAAACCCTTTCTTCCAACGGAACCACCGTGGAGTTATTGGGGCAAATTCCGGACGGGGACGCCAAAGAATTTAACGAAAACGGCCAAGTGGTTATGGAAGCCGTTTATCAAAACAACCAATTAAACGGTGAAATGGTGCAATATGACGAATCCGGCGAGATTATCTCGCGCGAAAACTATGTAAACGGTATGTTGCAAGGGGAAGCGCATTATTACCAATACCGTAATGACGAAAAATTTTGGGCCGATTGCAGTTATGATAATTCCCTGTTGCACGGAAACAGAACGGTGTATTATCCGGACGGAACCTTAAAACAGGAAGAAAATTACCGCCACGGTAAATTATGCGGCATAAAAACCACTTATTACAGTAGCGGTAAGGCAGAACTGCGTGAAAACTACACCGACGGCAAGCTGACCGGAGAGCGGACGTTGTACTTTCCGGACGGAAATTTGTGGTATACAGAAAATTACAAAGCCGGACGGCTGGAAGGCGACCGGACGGCGTTTTTCCCGAATGGGGTAAAACGGTTGGAAGAATTTTATGTAGACGGCATGATGGAAGGCATCCGCAAAGTATATGCCGAAAGCGGCGAACTGCTAACCAGCGAAGAATACCACTGGGGCGCTTTAGTACATAATACGGAGCGGCACCATGGCTAAACTCAGCAAACAATTCTGTCCGGCAAAAATAAATTTGTTTTTGGAAGTGACCGGCAAACGCCCCAACGGCTACCACAATTTGGCTATGCTGTTTGGCAAACTAACCTTGGGCGACGATTTAACGGTGGAAGTTTCTCCCGCCGAAGGAACCTCCATTACGCTGGATATTTCCGGCCCGCTGGGGCAGCACTTATCCGGCGACAGCACCAACATTGCCTACAAAGCGGCCCAACGGTTTTTGGAGCAGTTCGGCTTAACGGCCCGCTGCCACATTACGCTGGTTAAGCGCATTCCCATGGGGGCAGGCCTAGGCGGCGGCAGTTCCGACGGCGCCGGCGTGTTGCGCGCGTTGTGTGAAATTTACCAAAAACCGCGCCAAAGCGTAATGGCATTGGCCGCCAAATTGGGGGCGGATGTGCCTGTATTTATGTACGAGGAAACATTTATGAAAGGGGAAGGAATCGGCGAGGTTTTAACCCCGGTTCACGCCCCGGGCAAAATGCCGTTTGTAGTATTGGTTTACCCCTGCACGGCAGTAGCCACCAAAGGGGTTTTTGCGCGGCTGAAATTGCCGGAACAAAAAGAATGCTTGACAAATATTTCAAAATTAAATAAACTAATTAAAGACATAGGATGTGGGAAGCCACTAACGGTTTGGAAAGATTTACTCTTTAACAGGCTGGAAGAGTGTGTGTTTCCGTGTGTTCATTCCGTCAGGAATACGAAAGAAGCTCTTTGTAAATTAAATGCGGACTCTGTGTTAATGTCCGGCTCTGGTTCTACCGTTTTTGCACTGGTAGACTCCGAAACGAAAGCCAAGGATTTGGTAAATAATATAAGAAATACAGAAAGATTAGTATTCTTTTCGGCATTTCGGAGGGAGACGGATGAAAATAACGGAAATACGGATACATCTTATGGGGGAGGACCGTCTTAAAGCGTTTGCCAGTGTCACTTTTGACGATTCATTCGTCGTAAGGAACATGAAGGTAGTGGAGGGCACAAAAGGCGTATTTCTGTGTATGCCATCCCGCAAATTACCCGACGGCACCCATAAAGATATGGTCCATCCTATTAACCAGCAATTCAGGAAATACTTGGAAGAGAATGTTTTGAAAGCCTATAACGCCGAACTGATTAAGCATCCCGCCGAGGCTGACCAAGATAAAAACATTCTTGAACAAGCAAAAGTGAAAGACAACACGGGTAGCAACGAGAACTGAAAAAGGGTTTTCAGAGCAGTTTAGGGCACGGCCCCAAACGGTTATGAAAAAGTTTTAATTCCGGATAGTGAAACGGTATCACCACTGGTTTTGGTCCAGTTATTCTAGGTTCGAATCCTAGTCCGGAAACCATCTACAAACTGGGAATACCGCCAAACATACGTTTGGCGGTATTTTTTATCTAAATTTTTATTGTTTATTGTTTTTCCCCCGCCTGTGAACGCGGCAACAAGTAGCGGGTATGCTTTTTTTCTGATTGTCTACTGTTTTTATTTCCCCCCATTTTTTACGCAAGCACACCAAGCGTTTTCTTTTCGCCCTTGTGATTATTATTGCTCCCCCCTATTTTTACACAAGAAGCTGATTTGCTTTTTTTCATTTTGCGCATTGTTTTTCAAAGGCCAAGGATATGGAATGAATTACCTTAGTCAACTGTTGGTCAATACTCCCGCTAAACCATAGGATATATGCCAGCCGGCCACCTTCCGCCTTAAATGCTTTTATAATAGAGAAAAAGATAAAATTTACGGTAAAACAAAAAGATTACTGGATTCTTCCACCCCGCCAGCACTTTTGCATACCCGATTAGAAAGCGGATAAAACCCGCCCGCCACGGCTTGGCAGGTCCGCTTACCCGCATTAGACGGACTATAATCAAAATACTGCTTATAAGTAATCCATACCCGTCCGCCTTGATACATGGCAGTACAATTCTGTTCCGTATTGGATTGAAATAAAATATAGCGGATATTTCCACACTGCAGGCCGCCGTCTGTATGTGGAGTACAATTATTAGGAAAAGCAATATCCAGTTGCTCACCCACAGTCCAACCATAAGTCCACCCATAGTTTCCGTTTGCCAAATAATAGGCCTCGGCCGCATCTTTCATACTGCGGCACATTTGTTGCATATTGGATAGACGGGTTTTGCCTACTGCTACTTCATATTGGGGAATAGCAATTCCCGCCAAAATGCCAATAATCAAAACCACAACCAACAATTCAATTAAAGTAAACCCGCCAAACAGCCCGTTAGCGGCATTTTTATTAGTCTTAGTCTTCTTTTGATAAATTTTGTTCATAAACAAAATTTATCAAAAAAAAAACAAAACAACCCCTTTCTAATTTTCCCACCCAAAAAACCTTATGGCAAAACTATTTTCTGGGATATTGACTTTCTTTTTCCGTTCGGTACATTGTTTTTCAAAGGAAAAGGGTAATGCACTTATGCGGTATACCGTGGGCACACGCGCGCCAGCGCGGAGGTATTCGACCGAAGGAACAACAACGAAATGAAAGAAATTAGGAAGAAATACCCCCGACAGAAGAATGAATTTTCCACCAAACAATGCTTTTTCCGCCAACGCGGCACGCATAATTTTACAACTGCGAATGGGTTTTCAAACTAATTTTTTTCAGTTCTAGGCGTGACGACGGGAGGGATACCGTGGGCACACGCGCGGCAGCGCGGAGGTATCCGACCGGAGGAACAACAACGAAATGGAAAAAATTAGGAAGAAATACCCCCGGCGGGAGTTGAACTCGCAACCTTCTCCTTAGGACGGAGCCGCTCTATCCATTTGAGCTACGGGGGCGTAAAGGGTTTACTTTTTAAGTGTCTTTTGGGCCGGCGTTTTGGCCGCTTTTTTAGCCGTCTTTTTAACGGCTTTTTTGGCGCCGCTTTTTGGGGCGGACTTAACGGCTTTGGGGGCCGGTTCTTTTCCGGCGGCGCGGGCGGATTTGTTTTTTCCCGCCGGAGTACTTGCCTTTTTAGCAGGAGTGCTTACCTTGCCTTTTTGGGCCTGCGCGCTTGCTTTTTTAGCCGGAGTGCTTGCCGCGCCTTTTTCTGCCTGCGCACCGGTCTTTTTAGCCGGAGCGGATTTTTTAAGAGGCGCACTTTTTTGTTGGGCGGCGCGGGCAGCCTCGGCCATGCGCTTTCTAATCAGCCGCGCCAAGGGGCTGCGGTCAATTACTTCGCCCAAAATATTGGTTTTTTGGTGGTGCGTGTGCATAGCGCTATGCAGTTTGCGCGTGCGGAAATCCGTTGCGGTCATTTCCAAAATGCCCGCTTTTTGGGCCGCGCGGCGCAACGTCATTACGGCGCGCTCCTCTATTTGGCGCACCCGCTCGCGCGACAATCCCAGCTTTTCGGCTACTTCGCCCAAGGTTTTAGGCTCGTTATCCGCTAGGCCATAGCGCATAATTAAAATTTCTCTATCGCGCGGGTTCAAAAGTTCCATACTTTTTTTGATAGTTTCTTGATTTTCCGTTTGCAAAAACACATCATGCGGGTTGCCTTTTCCGTCGTCGGAAATCATATCTTCCAAAGTCAGTTCTTCTTCGTCATGTACCAAAGACGTTAAAGAATCCACCCCTTTGGCCGCGCTTAAAGTATCCATGATGGACTTAACCTGCCGCGCCGTTAAATTAAGCTCTTGGGCCATTTCGTTCAAGGACGGGTCCCGCCCGTTGGCCTCTTTTAGGTTGTTCCACGCGCGGAACCATTTTTTCAAATTTCCCCACGCGTGCGACGGTATTTTGATAGAGCCGGATTGTTCCTCTATATATTTGCGGATGTACTGCTCAATCCAATACACGGCATAGGTGGAAAAACGGTAGCCTTTTTCCGGCTCAAATTTATCAATGGCTTGCAAAAGGCCCAAATTGCCTTCTTCTATCAAGTCCATTAAATCCATACCGGGGCGCTGGAAGCGTTTTGCCGTGGGGATAACCAGCCGCAAATTTAATTCCATCATTTTATTTTTGGCTTCTTTATCGCCTTGTTTAATGCGTTTCCACAATGCGGCAATTTCTTCGCGGTTCAGCTCTTGGGTCACTTGGCCCAAATGCTTGAAATATTCGTTTACGCTATCCAGAGATTCGTTTTCCATATATTAAATCATATCATACTTTGGCGCAAGGCTCAAAATAAAAACGTAAAATGCGCACCACCATTTTTTGTAAAACCCTAATTTGCCTAATTGTTTTGTTTTTGTAAGGCCCGAAAGTAGCGCGCTTATGGGGGCTTTGGGCGAGTTATTTGCGTGCTGCCCATCATTTTACCTAACTTAAATTTACGCGGCGCAAGCGGGCAATTAGCGCGCGTTCCGGCCGTTTTATAATTTTACACCCCAAAAGCAAAGGCATTTTTTAGCGCAGCAAGGTCCGCCAGACAAAAAAAATCCCAGATAAAAGAAGGCCCCTTAGCTGGGGCCTTTTTGGGAGCGCTTAAAATTTACTCTTTATATTCAAATCCGCGCGCTTTTAAGGCGTCGCACACTTGGCGCCCGACGGCGCTGGCAGGGTGGCAGTATTTATACACAATGTGCGGTTGGTGTACGGTTTGAATCCCCAAAGAATACAATTCCGCCGCCGCGCCTTGGGCCGCTTTTTGGGAATTTCTGCGCCATAAAGTAGCGGTAGTTCCCCCCACCAAATTGCCGCTGTCCGTTTGCATATTCAAGCTTAAAATATAATCCATCGTATACGCATCCGAACCGGCAAACGCATAGTTGGGCAGTTGCATATCAATCAAATCCAGCACATGCTCGGCGGAGGTTTCAAAAAGTACCTTGTCCGTATTGTGATAATAACGGTGCATACGGGCCGAAACTTCTTCCAACAGGGTGGCGGCCTCTTGCGCTTTGGCAAGTTCTTCCTGCGGTTTTAAGGCGGTGCGGCCGGCACACCCGCCTACGCACACGCAAAACCCTAATACAGCTAATAAAGTATGTATTTTCATATTGAATATTATAACCTATTTTCCGCATACAAAAACAGGGCCCTTGGGGAGCCCTGTTTGCAAATTGACCGTCTTGCGGCTTACAGCGGGATATTGCCTTTTAACGGATTTTTAGACGGCGTGCGTTTGTGGCGCAACACTTGGAAAGCGCGGATAATTTTTCCGCGCGCTTCCGCCGGTTCAATAATCTCGTCAATAGAGCCGTTGGAGGCCGCCTGATACGGAGAGGCAAACTTGTTGGAATATTCCGTGGTTAGTTTTTCCTTCAAAAGCTCTTTTTTCTGCGGGTCGGTTTCCGCTTTCAAATCGCGCGAATACAAAATTTCCACCGCGCCGCGCGGGCCCATAACGGCAATTTCCGCACTGGGGAACGCAAAGTTGAAATCCCCGCGCAAATACTTGGAACCCATAGCAATATACGCGCCGCCGTACGCTTTGCGCAAAACGAGTGTCACTTTGGGGATAGATGCTTCCGAATACGCATAAAGCAGTTTGGCGCCGTGGCGGATAATACCGCCGTGTTCCTGCTGCACACCGGGCAAATAACCGCCAATGTCCACCAACGTCAACAGCGGGATATTAAACGCATTTAAGAAGCGGATAAAGCGGGCCGCTTTGTCGCTGGCGTCGCAATCCAACGCGCCGCCCAAACAGGCCGGGTTGTTGGCTACCACGCCCACGACTTCGCCACCCATGCGGATAAACCCGGTGACGACGTTTTTGGCAAAATTCTGGTGGATTTCAAAAAAGCCGAAGTCGTCCGCCAACCGCCAAATGACATGATGGATACGAAATGCCTTTTTGGGGTCCATTTCGCACACGCGTTCCAAAACGTGTACCGGCCGGTCCATAATATCGGACGTAGATTCCAGCGGGGCTTTTTCATAGCAGTTTTGGGGCAGGAAAGTAAGCAGTTCGCGCACTTGGCGGAAGCAGTCCTGCTCGGACTTGGCTACAAATTGGCACACGCCGCTTTTTTCGCTATGCGGGCGGGAGCCGCCCAACGTGTCAAAATCCACTTCTTCGCCGGTGGCCGCTTTTACCACGCTCGGCCCCGTGACGAACATGTGGCTAATGCCTTCCACCATAAAAATAAAATCGGTCAGCGCCGGTGAATATACCGCGCCGCCCGCGCACGGCCCTAAAATAACGGAAATCTGCGGGATTACGCCCGAGGCTTTGACGTTGCGGTAGAAAATTTCGCCATAACCGTTTAAGCTGTCCACCCCTTCCTGAATACGGGCACCGCCGGAATCCAACAGGCCGATAACCGGCACTTTGGCTTCCAAGGCGCGGTCCATTAAATCGGCAATTTTGCGCGCGTGCGCCAGCCCCAACGAACCGCCCAACTGCGTAAAATCCTGCGCGTAAACGGCTACTTCGCGCCCGTTAATGCGGCCGAAACCGGTAATTACGCCGTCGCCCTTAATGTGTTTGTCTTTTACACCAAAATCACTGCAGGAGCTTTCCATCAAACTGCGGATTTCAAAAAAGCTGTCTTGGTCCAACAAATAAGAAATACGTTCCCGCGCGGTAAACTTGCCCTTATCTTTTTGGGCTTTGATACGGGCCTCGCCCGCACCTTTCAGCGCGTCTTGAGAAATCTGGCGGAATTTAACCAAACTGGCCGGAGCGGGCCGGTCTGATTTTTTATCCTCTCTGGGGTCTTCAAATAGTTCAATCATGTGCCCTCCAAAAACTGTTATGTATATATTTTACCAAATCTGCGGCGTTGTATCAGCGCGCATACGCGGCGGAGAACATAAATCCGGCGGGTTCTTCGTGCGTTTGCAGGGTAATTTGCGGCGCGCCTAAACTTTGGTACACCTGCAAGGCTTTGCCATAAAAAACAATTTGTTGGCCCGCACAACGCAAATCAAAGCTATTTAGGGTAAGTCCGGTGCCCAACAGTTTTACCACGGCTTCTTTGCGGGTCCATAAAGCGGTTAAAAAAGCGTCATCCATGGCCGTAAGCTCTTGCGGGTGGAAAAAATCTTCCGCCCACGCGTGGATACGGTGCTGGATTTTTTCTAAATCAATCCCTAAAAAGCGGCACTCTTGGCTGATGGCCGCCGCCGCCCAACCGTGGCTATGCGTAATGCTGTACGCCAATTTACTGTTTTCCCCCCGCACCAAAAGCTGCGGTTTGCCGCTGGTTTCTTGCGGGAGGACTTCCACTTGCGTTAAAGACACCCGCGCCGCTTGGGCCGCCAATGTTTTTAACGCAAGTCTGCCCCCGAGCCATTCGGTTCTGCGCTTGGGGAATTGTAACGTTTGGAAAAACGCCAACTCCTTTTCGCTCAAAACACGGTCGGCCGGAGGCAGACAGGACAAATCAACAAACTTTACTTGATACAACATGAAACCCCAAGGTTATTATTGGCCAATGGCCTGATAACCATGGATTTCCACCCACACGTTGCCTTTTTCGTCAAACACATAGGCATCATGCAAGGTTTTGCCGTCCGCCGTAAGCCCTTTGTTCACGCCGTACAAATACAGCGTTTGCGGCGGGACTTCACGCTTGAAAACGGCCACTTCTTTAATGCCGTCCGGCAACGTCATTTTGTTGGCTACGGACATATCCTGAAATCCGCAGCACTGGAAAGCCGCCTCAATAAGCATGGGGTTGGCTAACAAGGTTTTGGCTTCCGGCCATTGGGGTTTGGGCGTGGTGTGGTAAACGGCTAAAGATTCTTTTTCGTTTACGCGCAAAATACCGCCCAATACCTGAAAGCTGGGTCCGTGGAAGTATTTTTTGTAAATTTCTTCCTTCGTCACCACCGGCGCGGCGTTTACGTCCAAATGAATCTCATTTTTCACTTCGTCCCAAGTAGAGGTAAAAGCGTTTAACGTTTTGGCCGTAAAGTGGCGGCGGGTGTTGCCCATTTTAACGCCTTTGCTGTTGATAAAATCGGACTCAATTTCCATAGTGGCTTGCGCGCCGTCGGACGTGCCGATAATACGAACAGCCTGCGGGCGGTTGCGCAACAGTTTAATAGGCAAGAAGAAATGCACATCTTCCAACCCTTGCGGCGCTTTGCCCATTAAGGCGTTGGCGGTTTCCATAAAGGTTTCAATGCCCATGACGCCCGGCACATACGGCGTGCCTTCAATGGCGTGGTCCGCCAAATACGGGTCCGCTTTCAAGTTAAATTCTTTTTCTCCGCGCAGTTCATGCCCCGCTTCCATTTTTTGTACGTTGCCTAAAAAATGGGTGGCATCTTTAGCGGCGGCCGGTTCGGCGGCGGGAGTTTGCCCCCCGCCGTTTTGAGAACCGTCGTCAGAACCGTTATCGGATTCGTCGCTGCTGAACTTTTGGTCCGCACCGATTTCGTCCATTTCAAACAACAACTGATGGTCCCAGTCCAAGCGGCCCAAAGAGCCGGTCAGCACGATTTCCGGCACGCGGCCGTAGACAATTTCGTCCAAGAAAATCTGCATACCGTCTTCGGGGTCTACAAAGTCCACCCCGTTGGAGCGCAGGAAGGTTTCCACGCCGGCACGCACGCCCATACCTACATTTTTGTAAGCACTCATGGCAATGCTGATGGCGCGGTAGCCTTGGTTGGAAAGCGACAGGGCCGATTTAGCCAAATAGTCGTTGGCGCTGGCATAGTCGCTCTGGCCCAAGTTGCCGTATTTACCCGCAATGGAAGAAGCAAACGCAAAGAAGCCTTTATCTTTTACCACATTGTTGGCTAAGAAGGAAGCAAAGCTGGTGGCCTTCACGTCAAAAATGCGGTAGTATTCCATGGGGTCTTTATCGTAAATCAGTTTGGAGCGTTCCAAACCGGCAAAGTGAATCAACCCGTCCACGCGGCTGTTTTTAGCCTTGATTTTGGTGCAAACTTCTTTCATCATGGAGGAGTTCATCACGTCGCAGTGGTAGTATTCCACTTCGCTACCCAAATCACGCAGTTTTTGCATATTGTTGTACAGCGTGACAGAATCTTTCACACGCCCGAAAGCGCGTTCCAGCATTACCGGTGTAGCTTTTTGGGTGTGGTCCGCGCGCATTTCTTCCCACATTTGTTTTTTGAGCGCGGCCAGTTCGGCTTCGTTCATCGTGGCCCACACGGGGGTCTTTTCTTGGATTTCAATAATATCCAAGATGATGATTTTGCTGTGGTACTGGGCGGCAATTTTTTGCGCAAGCATGGCCCCAATCCCGCGGCCGGAGCCCGTAAAGATAATGGTTTTGCCGGCAAGGTCAAAATGTTTGACACTGCGGTCCAAACGCATCGGCACGGACAGAATGGTGGAGCGCACTTTTTGGCGCGTACCAATCATCAGGCGCATATCGCCATGGAGTACTTCGTCCATGGTCATTTGGGCCATGTCGTCCGGAGTGGTTTCGGGTTCAAAGTCCATTAATTTAGAAATAGCACCCGTGCGTTCGTACACGTCTTTGCGGTAGCAGGTAGTACCGCCGGTAAGGGCGCCCACAATGGGGTTAAATTCGTCCTTGGTGGTATAGCCGAAATTACCGTCAATTTTGGTATTAACCGCAAAGAAAGTATCCGCATCCGTACGGTTAGACAAACCTTTTTCAAATACGCGCAACGCAATAAACAACGGCATGACGTATTTGGTCAGTTCGTTATGCGGGCTTACTTTTTTATCAAACTTTTTAACGGTAGCACCCAGCAAGTACACAATACCTTGGATGTTGGAATCTTCCGCCGCGTATTCTTTTAATTGTTTTTCGGTTTCTTCGTAAGATTCCCAATTTACAATGGTGGTGTTTTTGCTGCGGGTTTTAAGCGTGGTAAACACATGGGTTTTAACGCCTAATTCTTTGAATTCTTCCTGATAGGCTTTAATCAGCGCGGAATTATCGGCAAAAATGAGTACCGTGCGGTCCTTGGATAAGCGGCGGTTTTCGCGTTCCGTCAACGGAGCATCCGCCACCATGGTCACATAGCGCAGTTTCTTTTCGTGGCAGTGTTCACCCTTGTAGCCGGGGGCTTCGGGGCGTTCCGCCAAAGATTCATGGCGTTCAATGGGCGCGGTCGGGTTGGTCGTCAACGCATCCTCGGCCGGTTTACCAATATGTTCCGCCGTCGGTTTGCTTACAAACGCCGGTTTAGCAGGGGCCGCTTGCACAGGGGCAGGCTGAACCGCCGCGGTTTCTACTGCCGGAGCTGCTTGCGCCGCAGGGGCCGTTTCCACCGCCGGAGCCACCACGGTTTGCACCGCCGGAGCTGCATGGTTTACGGAATTAAGCACAAAGTTAATGCAATGGCGGATAGTAGGATAATCTTTCAGCTGGATGCCGTCCTGCTGGGCAATACCGTAATGTTCGCGCATAGCGGCAAACAGTTCGGCTTGTTTGACGGTGTCAATGCCCAAATCGGCTTCCATATCCAAATCTAAATCCAACATATCTTTCGGATAGCCGGTCTTTTCGGCCACCATAGCCACTACTTCATCACTCACTTGGGCCGCGTCCAGCTTGCCCGCCGCTTTGGGTGCGGGCTGGGCCGCCGGAGCCACCACAGGGGCAACTTGGGCCACAGGAGCCGCAGCCACAACGGGTTCTACCGCCGGAGCTACTTGCGCCGCAGGGGTCGCCGCCGGAGCAGGGGCCGCTTGAGCCGCGCCGTCCGCCGTATTGGCGTTCGTCATGGCATATTTAATAATGGAGCGAATCGTCGGGTAGTCTTTCAACTGCACGCCTTCTTGTTTGGCAATGTTATACGTTTCGCGCATAATGGCAAACAGTTCGGCTTGTTTGACGGTATCAATACCCAAATCGGCTTCCATATCCAAATCTAAATCCAGCATATCTTCCGGATAGCCGGTCTTTTCGGCAATAATCGCGCGGACGTTTTTCGTCACGTCTTCTTCATTCAAAGACGGGGCCGCTTGAGCCGGCTTTGCCACAGGAGCCGCTGCCGCTTCTACCGCGGGAGCAGCTACAGGGGCGGGCTGGGCCACAGGAGCCGCTACGGTTTCCACCGCCGGAGCTACTTGAGCCGCAGAGGCAGGTTCCACCGCAGGGGCCGCGCCGTTTTCCGTATTGGCGTTAGCCATGGCATACTTAATAATGGAGCGAATGGTCGGGTAGTCTTTCAACTGTACGCCTTCTTGTTTGGCGATATGGTACGTTTCGCGCATAATGGCAAACAATTCAGCTTGTTTGACGGTATCAATACCCAAATCGGCTTCCATATCCAAGTCTAAATCCAACATATCTTGCGGATAGCCGGTCTTTTCGGAAACGATATTTAAGATGTTCTTTTTAACATCTTCTTCGTTCAACGAAACCGCCGCTTTAGGAGCCGCAGGAGCCGCAACAGTTTCCACCGCCGGGGCTACTTGCGCCGCCGGGGCCGCTTGTACAGGAGCCGCACCGTTTTCTGTATTGGCATTGGCCATGGCATACTTAATAATGGAGCGAATGGTCGGGTAGTCTTTCAACTGCACGCCTTCTTGTTTGGCAATATGGTACGTTTCGCGCATAATGGCAAACAATTCGGCTTGTTTGACGGTGTCAATACCCAAATCGGCTTCCATATCCAAATCTAAATCCAACATATCTTGCGGATAGCCGGTTTTTTCGGAAACGATATTTAAGATGTTCGTTTTGACGTCTTCTTCATTCAACGAAACCGCCGCTTTAGGAGCAGCCGCCACAGGGGCCGGAGCCGCCACGGTTTCCACCGCCGGAGCTACTTGAGCCGCAGAGGCAGGTTCCACCGCAGGGGCCGAGCCGTTTTCCGTATTGGCGTTGGCCATGGCATACTTAATAATGGAACGAATCGTCGGGTAGTCTTTCAACTGCACGCCTTCCTGTTTGGCGATATGGTACGTTTCGCGCATAATGGCAAACAATTCGGCTTGTTTGACGGTGTCAATACCCAAATCGGCTTCCATATCCAAATCTAAATCCAACATATCTTGCGGATAGCCGGTTTTTTCGGAAACGATATTTAAGATGTTCGTTTTGACGTCTTCTTCGTTCAAAGAAACCGCCGCTTTAGGAGCCACAGGAGCCGGAGCCGCCGCAGGGGCAGTTTCCACCGCCGGAGCTACTTGCGCCGCGGGGGCTGCCGCCTGTACAGGGGCCGTATGGTGCATGGTTTTTACTTTATCCACAAACGCTTGAGAACCTTCCATCACTAAAGAGGGTTTTACGCCGTGTTTATAGTTATCTTTCACGCGCAACGTGTTTTGCACCACTTCCAACACCGGAGCTTGCTGGCCGGAAATTTCTTTCAGCCACGCATCATGGCGGGCCGCATCAATAATGCGGGGTTCGTTTACATCCCACACTTTTTCTAACAGCGTCATGCCCAGCTGGGAGCCGAAACCGGCCGCCAAGCGCAACGCATATTTGAAGTTATAGTGGCCGCCTTTGCTAAGCGTAATGCCTTCC
Organism: uncultured Elusimicrobiales bacterium; assembly: GCA_934662565.1. Lineage (GTDB taxonomy): Bacteria > Elusimicrobiota > Elusimicrobia > Elusimicrobiales > Elusimicrobiaceae > Avelusimicrobium. Next base: position 216,627 of record CAKUKI010000002.1, on the reverse strand, counting down.
AGTTCGGGGTCGGCTTCCTTAAAGTTGGCAATCGGCGGGACGAGGCCCGTATTCAGGCAGTGTACGGCAATGGCATCTTCCAAGCCGGCACCCATGGAGTGGCCCGTAAAACCTTTGGTATTGCTGACAATTACCTTGCTTACATCCGCCCCGAAGGTGGATTTAAGCGCATAGGCTTCCGCACTGGCAGAGCCGCCGCGCGCAGGCGTGTAGGTTTCGTGAGAGATAAACACCAACTGTTTGGCAATATCCGCACGGGAAACACCGCTCTTGCGTTCGCCTTCGCTAACAAGGTCGTTCATCACTTGCGCCACATGGCCCACATCCAAGCGGGTGACGTGGAAGCCGCTGTTGCGGATTTCGGCCGCCAACACTTTGGCCAACGGTTTCATACCGCGTTTGGCCACTTCGCCGGCTTCTTCCACCACCAAAGAGACCGCACCCATACCCACAATCATACCGTTGCGGCGGCGGTCAAACGGCAAGGCGGCTTTCGTCACGTCGGCTTCCGTAGTAGCGGCGCCGGAGGCTAAGAAAGCGGTTAAAATCCATTCGGACACATTATCATTGGTAATATCGTCCGCGCTGATGACAATAACTCTCTTGGCGCGGCCCAATTTAATCCAGTCCTGCGCCACGGCAATAGCCTGCGCGGTGGAGGCACAGGCCGCACTCATGGAAGTTGCCGGCCCGCGGGCACGAATCCACTGGCAGAAATGAGAGTGGGCAATAATAATGGTTTTTAAGATAAATTCAGACGTAAAAGCCATGGGTTCCACTTCTTTATCTTTGAAGTTTTCGTTATACCATGCTTCAATTTCCGCCTTGAGGGCGGGGTCCGTAATTTGGGCAATAAATTTATCGCAGAATGCGCGCACTTCTTTAGCGGTTTTGTTGTTGAGCAGCCCCGCCACGCGTTTGGACAAATCGCCCATCATGCTGTTGGCCACCGGAAACGCAGAGGTAAAAATAACACCGGTGTCGTCAATCATATCGGCAGGCAGACCCCAGCGGTCCGGCAGATAACCGCCCGTAGAGGTAGGTTTATAATAAAGTACCAACGGAATGCCCGCATCTTTAAGGGCTAAAATACCGGCGGCAATAGCCAACTGGAAGGAGCGGTCCATAGAGCGCACCCATTTGGCCGGCAGGCCGAATTCTTTTTCCGCATCAAACGCACCGCCGCGCGCCGCCAATTTAATGGCTTGGCTGGGGGAGGTTAAGCGTTCAAAACGGTGGTTGCCGTCTTTGGATTTAATCACAAATTCTACATGTTTATCAATTTGTTTTTGTTGGATTTCCGCAGACACCGGCTCAATTAAGTTGCGGCCGGACAAAATTTCGTCCAATACGCCGTCGCGGAAAATGCGGTCCCAGCTGCCGGGGCCGCCGGCGGCAATACCGCTGATGACAATGTCTTTATCACAGCAGTTTTTGGCTTCGGCCAAGGCCGGAGCGGCCGCCGCGCAAGTAGCCGTGCAAGAAGAAGCACCCAATTCTTTTTCAACCGGGGTTGCCGTTCCGGTCACCCAGTTTACAAAAGCCGGATTATAGGTGGAGTGGTTGCCGTACATATCGGTACCGGTCCAATCCAAGTGGATACCGGAAGAAATCAAATTGGCGAACAGGTCGTTAAATTCGCTAATGCCGCCTTTTTTGGGGTGGTTGGAAGCCAACACTTTAATATCTTTTTTATCCGACAACGTATTGGCGGCCAAGGCGGAAAGGACCCGTTTCGGGCCACATTCCACAAACAAGCGCACGCCGGAATCGTAAGTGGTTTTAAGTTGTTTAATCCATTCCACAGAGTGGGAAATTTGCGTCACCATTAAGTCTTTAATCTTTTCCGGGTCGGACGGATAGAATTCCGCCGTCACGTTAGTGGTAATAGGCATGGTGGGCGCATGGAACGTAAGCGTATCCAAGAAGGCGCGGTACTGCGGCATAGCCGGACGCACAATGGCAGAGTGGAACGCATGGGAAACAGGAATTTGCACCGCTTGAATACCCATATCGTTAAACATCTTAATGGCATCATCAATAGATTTGCTGGCACCCGCAATAACCGTTTGCGTGGGGCAGTTTTTGTTGGCTACGGCTACATAGCCGTTAATGCGGGCCAATTCCGGCTCCACCCGTTCCACAGGCGCGGCGATAGAGGCCATTTTGCCGTTGTCTTCCACTTTAATTTCAGACATTACTTTCCCGCGCGTGCAGACGGCTTTTAAGCCGTTTTCAAAATCAAAAATACCGGCGGCCACCGCGGCGGCGTATTCACCCAAGCTATGCCCCATAACTACATCCGGCTTAATGCCAAAGGAGGATAGTAAGCGCATCATGGCGATATCGGCCGTCAATACGGCGGGTTGGGTCATTTCCGTCTTTTTAATAGCGGCTTCGCGCTGGGCAATTTGTTCTTTGCTTTCGCCCGCTTTGCTCCACAGGGTTTCCGTCAGCGTTTGGCCGATAATGTGGGTTAATAAGCGGTCGGCTTCGTCAAAAGTATCTTGCACCACTTTATATTTGGCGGCCAAGTCTTTCATCATATCCACATATTGGGAGCCTTGCCCCGGAAACATAAAGCAAACTTTGGGTTTAATTTCGGTAGGGGTAAACGGATAAATACCTTTCATTCTAAGGTATAAAGATTCTTTTTCCCATACGTCTTGCGTGGCAGAGATTTTTTTGAAAAATTCAATTTTTTCTTTTAATTTTTCAGGGGTTTCCACGTTAATCGTTACGGCAAATCTTTGCGGTTTGGCTATATGGTTTTTATAAGAAATGCTGGGCAAGTAGGCCGGGTCATACTGAATGGCCATAACGGCTTTGTCCAAAATATCCGAAAGTTCCTGTTTGGTGGGGGCGGAGAAGGTTAAAACGTCGCCTTGAATTTTTTCGCCCGACACATGTAGGGTGTAAGAATTACTGCTAGTCATATTTACTTGCTCCTGTTTAGTAGGGGTTGCGCTGGCCGCACAAACTTCGGGCTGCGCGGGTTGAATTAAAGAATCGTTCATTTCTTCCATAGCCACATGGAAGTTCGTCCCGCCGAAACCGAACGCGGAAACATTGGCGCGGCGGATTTTGCCGTCCGGCCAGTCTTGCGTTTTGGTAATTACGCGGAAAGGGCAGGTGGCCCAATCCACAATCGGGTTCGGGGTTTCAAAATTGATAGACGGCGGCAATACCTTATTATATAAGGCTAACGAGGTTTTAATTAATGCCGCAATACCGGCCGCCGCTTTGGCATGGCCGATTTGGCTTTTTACACTGCCTAAACCAATGGTAGCCGGTTTGGCATACGGGGCGAAAATTTCGTTTAAGGCGTTCAGCTCCGTGGCATCCCCCACGCGGGTACCCGTACCGTGGGCTTCCAACAAACCTACGTCACCGGGGGTGTAATCCACTTGTTCAAAGGCTTTTTCTACGGCTAATTTTTGGCCTTTGGGGTTGGGGGCGGTAATGCCTTTGCCTTTACCGTCGGAAGATGCACCCACGGCGCGGATAACGGCATAAATGCGGTCGCCGTCTTTTACGGCATCGGACAGGCGTTTCAAAATAACCATACCGGCGCCTTCCGCCATAACGAAACCGTTGGCGCGGGCATCAAACGGATAAGAGCCCGTTTCCGACAGCGCACCGATTTTGCAGAATTTGATAAACGCGGACGGGGACATCATCTGGTCCACACCGCCGGCAATCGCCATATCAAAATTGCCCATGCGCAGCCCGTTGACGGCTTGGTCAATAGCGGCCAAAGAGGTGGCGCAAGCGGCGTCCACCGCAAAGTTGGTACCGTGCAAATCAAACACGTTGGCTACACGGCCCGGAATGACGTTGGCCAATTCGCCCGGCATGGAGTCTTCGTTAATCGGGGTGAAATGTTCCCGCACGCCTTCGTCCATTTCGTCAATCATTTTTTGGGCATCCGCCGGTGCTAAATGTTTGTAAGTGGGTGTATTTTTCAAAATTTCATACAAGAACGGACGGTTCAGGCGGGTGTTGGACATTTCGTTCTTCATACCACCCATAGAGTTGCCGATAATGACCGCCGTGCGGTTATGGTCATAGGCTTTTTTATCGTAGCCGGCATCTTCCAACGCCATGCGGGTTGTTTCTATGGCCAGATGTTGCACGGTATCCATCTGCTTGGCAATTTGCGGAGGAATACGGTATTTAATGGAGTTAAATTTGAAAGTCTGGGGAATAAAACCGCCGATTTTGGAATACGTCTTGTCTTCGGCTTTGTGGTCAGGGCTGTAAAAAAGGTTATAGTCCCAGTAGGACTTGGGGATTTCGGTAATGCAGTTTTTTCCTTCTTTAATGTTTGTCCAGAATTCGTCTTTGTTCAACGCTCCGGGCATAATGGCGCCTAGGCCGATAATGGCGATAGGTTCTAATTTTTTATTTTTCATTTGGTCTCCTAATCAATGGTTCCCACAAAATACTATATAGGTATATGATATTAAATTTTGGGGGTCCAAAACAAATTAAGAGCCGTTTTTTGCAACCATTGTGCGGCAAAATCTAACTTGCCGCATTAAAATTTGCGTTTTCAAAAGAGCAAAATGTACGCGCGTTTTGTTGCTGGGACGCACTTACTAAGCCGCCCGAAACAGTTTTTTATCCAAAAAGAAACCCCGCTGGAAAAGGCGGGGCTTTTATAAAAACAGTTGCCGTTAGGCTTTCTTTTCTTCGTCCACTTTCATATTTTCCAATTCTTCAATCAGGCTTAACAAAGTGGGTTGCAGCTTGGTCACATATTCTTGTTCAAACGTAGCCAAACGCTGTTCCAAGCGGGCCATTTGCTTGGCCATTTCGGCCATATTTTTTTCGTCCGCGGTGTTCATTTCTTCCAAACGGTAATGCAGGTCTTTGACTTTTTCTTTTAAGTCTGCTACTTCCAAGGCGGAAGTATTTTGCAAAGAGCTTAAAATAGAGGCCCGCGGGGAAAAAGCCGACGGTTTGGAAACCGTCATCATGGTTAAATCTTCCACGGGGGAATCAAAATCCGTTTCATTAGCCAAAGCGGCGCGGTATTTTGCCGTAAACCAAAACAGCAAAACAAAGCAAACCACAAATCCGGCAGACCATAAAATTAACATATTTTCCATAAGTACATATATCATATCATATTTTACCGGTTGCTTTGAGTCTTTTTTATTTACGCAGCACCACAAAACAGGCCGCAAAAACAAGCGCATACAACGCAACCGAGGCACTGCTGCGCACAAGCCCGTTAAAACTGGGCCCCCACACAAACACTGCGCCCGCCAACAGCAAAAAAGCCAACACATTTATCAGGCTGAATTTTAATCTCATTATTTATCCTTATTTAATAACCGTACCTGTTTGTCCGGTTTGATAATACACAATGCGGATTTCCACATTTTTGGCTTTAGCCAACCGCACCGCGTCTGGGTGCAATACACTGGCCCCGTTTAAGGCCAGTTTATACATTTCGTCAAAATCCAGCACCTCATAGCGTTGCGCTTTTACATCTTTATTGGGGTCGGCCGAATAAACGCCGTCCACATCTTTTACCATTTCCACATGGTCGGCCCCCAACTGGGAGGCCAAAAACACGGCGGACACATCACTCCCCCCGCGTTTTAAGGTGGTAATTTCCTTATTTTCCCCAATGCCTTGGAACCCCGCCACAATGGGCACGTTGCCGTGTTCAATTTCGCGGGCGAGCCTATCCCCGCGCAATGTTAAAATATCGGCTCCGGTGTGCGTGCAAGTGGTAATCAGGCCGATTTGGCTGCCCGTTAAAGATACCGCCGGAACGCCCACGGCCCTTAATGCAATAGACAAAAGCGCCACACTTACGCGCTCGCCGGTGGTAATCAGCATATCCAATTCGCGCTTTTCCGGATTGGGGGTAATGCTATAGGCATGGTCCAACAGCACATCCGTCAAATTGCCGTTGGCGGAAGCCACCACCACCGGAATAAACCCCGCCGCGTAGCGGGCCTTAATTAAGCTAGCGGCTTGAAGCAGTTTTTCTTTATTGGCAAGCGTATTGCCGCCGAATTTCATAATACAAATATGGTGCATAAAAAAATCCTTTTTTTATTATAGCAAAGTAAAAGCCGCCCGAACGGACGGACTTTTTTGGGGTTAGCACCTTTACACCCGCTTTTCAAAGAGTTATGATTTATTTCAGCAGGAGGTTTTATGGTAAAAAAATTAGTTCTTTTACGCCACGGACAAAGCGAATGGAATTTGGAAAACCGCTTTACCGGGTGGACGGATGTGGACTTAACCGCCCAAGGACGGCAGGAAGCCTTTGCCGCCGGAAAACTGATGTTGAAATCCGGCTTAGTGTTTGACAAGGCGTTTACTTCTTACTTAACCCGCGCGATTAAAACCTTAAATTTAGCGTTGGAAGCCATGGACCAGTTATGGCTCCCGGTAGAAAAAACATGGCGCTTAAATGAAAAACATTACGGCGCCTTGCAAGGCTTAAACAAGGCCGATACGGCCGCCAAATACGGTGCCGAACAAGTGCTTTTATGGCGCCGCGCCTATGACGTGCGCCCGCCCGCATTGACGGCGGACGACCCGCGCCACCCGCGTTTTGAAGCGCGCTACCACGGTATTGAGGCTGGGGTGCTTCCGGCAACGGAATCCCTGAAAGACTGCATTGGGCGGTTAATCCCGTATTGGGAAAATACCATTGTGCCCGCCTTAACGCAAAACGACCGCATTTTAATAGCCGCACACGGCAACAGTCTGCGGGGCATTGTCAAAATACTCAAAAACATTCCGGACGACAAAATCGTGGGGCTGAATATCCCCACCGGTGCGCCCTATGTGTTTGAGCTGGATGAAGACTTAAACCTGCTAAAAGATTATTACCTAGGGGACCCGAACGAAATTGCCCGCCGCGCGCAAGCAGTGGCAGACCAAGCCAAAGCCAAATAATTAGTACGCACATCATACATCAAAACGCCGCCGGACATTTTTCCGGCGGCGCAATTTTTATGTATCCGTAAAAAACTTAATTCCAATCTTTGCGCAATTTTTTAATGGCTTTTTTAAGTTCCGGTTTTAAGGCGGGTTCCACTAAATCAATAAACAATTTGCCGTCTAAATGGTCCACCTCGTGCTGGAACGCCTTGGCTAACAGGCCGCGCCCGCGAATGGTTTTTTCTTGCCCGTTTTCGTCCAAGCAAGTAATAGTCACGTCCGTGGCGCGCACCACTTCCGCCCATAAACCGGGCAGAGAAAGGCAGCCTTCTTCTTCCAACTTACTGCCCTGTTTGGCAATAATTTGCGGGTTGATAATAACGTAGCGTTTGTAGGCGTTTTCGTCTTTTTTGGTAGGAGCGGGCAGTAAAATAACCGCCAAACGGTACGGCAGGCCGATTTGGTTGGCCGCCAAACCCACCCCGCGCACGGCCAGACAGGTTTCTTCCATATCCTTTAACAGCTCCGGCAACTGCGGGGCCAGCTGGTTGTAATCAACCGGTTTTAATTTTTGGCGCAAAATATCGTCGCCGTATTTTACAATTTTAAGTATTGCCATACTTCTATTTTATCATATTGGGGAAGGCCCGTTTAAGGCTGCGGCTTAAAATGCGCCAAAACATCTTGCGGCGTTTGGAGTTGGGCCAGTTCGTCCATAAATTCCGGCTTGAAAGTTTGGGCCAACGCGGCTAAAATTTGCAAATGCCGCTGGAAAAACTCCGGCTTGGACGGGGATAAAAACAAAAACATCGCTTTGATAGCGTGGTGCGGATTGTGCGGTTCCGGCACCGGAGCCGGAAACACCGCCAGAGCGGCCTTAAAATCCGCAATTTCCTCTAGCCGCGCGTGCGGAATGGACAGGCCGGTATCCAGCGTTGTGCTGATTCCTTCTTCCCGCCGCAACACTTCCCGCAAAACGTCTTCCGCCCCCAGCGCCGGTTCTGCGTGGCAAATAAGTTCCACCAACCGGCGGATAACCGCCTGTTTGGTCTGCCCCGACGGCACAATACATATTTGCGCGGGCGATAGCAAGGTTGTTAAATCAAATGTATTCGTTTTTTTTGCTGGCATATTATTGAAATTTAATGCTACCAAATATGCCCCCGCATTGGCAAGCCGGGCAAAAAGCGTTTCCTATACCCTTCAAAAAGATATAAAATAAAAATAAGATGTTAGATACTTTATATAATACCCTATCCGCGGGGCGCACGCCCAGCAAGCAAGATTTTAACGCCTCCAAAATGTTTTCTTTATTGGAAGACCCTTTTGGAATTTGGTGCTTTTTCCACGCGCCTAAAGAAGAATCCGTCAACGAAATCAACCGTTACGAAAACTTAAAAGTCCGCACGGACCGCAACGCGCGCGACGCTTGGATTAAAGAAGAATTTCCGGATGTGGTATTTATAAGCGGTGAAACCGACGCGGAGCGCTTCAAAAACACCTTAAAAGCCATGTTGGAAGGCAAAAATGCTATTGCCAACGCCGTTTTGTGGAACTTGCCCGATAACGTATACGGCAGTATTAACCTACTGGTAAAAGACGGCGGCGCCAAAAGCAAACTGGGGCATTATTATTATCATATTTTTCAATTTAAGCGCGCCCATGACCTCAAAGAACACTACGCTCTGCAAGTTAGTTTATTAAACCGCATTTTGGGTTGCGTGCAAGGGTTCACGCCGTACAATACGCGCGTTTTTCTAAAAGATAAAACGGTGGATGTGGACTACCGCGACCACGAAGAACGCCTTGGGCAGGAGCTGGCATTCTGGCGCTTAATCCGCGACGGAAAGGCCCGTCCGGAAGCGCACAAACCGCCCAAAGCGGCCAACTCCCCTTGGCGGGTATATGCCAACAAAACCGTGGCGGCCGAAAAAAACCTGCTGATGTTGCCGGCCCTCAGCGCGGAAATGCGCCAAGCCCTTAAAATAAACGGTCTGTTCACGACCGACGACGTCGCCCATGCGGATTTGGACTTCTTAAAAACTTTTTTAGACGAGCCTTACGCCTCGGACGCTTATTACAACTCGTTAGCGTACCTGCACAACAAACCCGTTTTGCGCGAAGCGGGGCACTTTCCGCCCCCCCTTAAAAAGCGCAACTTGTATTTTGATTTTGAGGCCACGGAAACTTTTACCAAAAACAGTGTTTCGTTTGTTTACTTAATTGGCATTTGGGATAAAGAAGAAAATAAATACGTCAGCTTTGTAGCCAAAACGCCGGAAGAAGAAATAAAAATTTTTGAACAATTTTACGATTATGTAAAAGATTTTGAAAACACCGCCCTGTACCATTGGACGGAATACGAAGTGAAAAAAATGCGCAATTTGGCGGCCGCCAACCCCAAAGATGCCGAAAAGCTAAACGCTTTATGCCGCATCTGCTATGACTTAAAAGTAGCCGTCAATAAACAGTTTTATTTGCCGGCGCCCAGCTTCTCCTTAAAAGCGGCGGCTCCGGCGTTTGGTTTTCACTGGCGGCAGGACGACTGCGGCGCCATGGACAGTATGGTTTATTTTACCAACTGGCTCAAAACCGGCAACGACGACCTGCTCAAAAAGGTTCTCATGTACAACGAAGACGATTGTATTGCCATGTTGTATTTGGAAGACAAACTAAAAACAGCAGAAGTATTGGATTTTAAGCATGAAAAAAGAACTCCAAACGCTTAAATTGGCGTTAGAAACCGCCGGACGCGCGGTACGGCGGCGCTTTGGCAAAGTGGGCTACCGCCTGAAAGGGGAAGCCAACTTGGTCACAGATGCGGACCTTGCCAGCCAAAAAGCCGTTTTCGGTGTTATAAAAAAGGCTTTTCCGGAGCATGATTTTTGGGGCGAAGAAAACGCCCGCAAAAAAACAGGTTCCCCCTATACTTGGGTAGTGGACCCCATTGACGGAACCACCAATTTTGCGCACACCTTCCCGCAGTGCAGTATTTCTATTGCGCTTTTTTATAAAAACCAAGTGGTAGCCGGCGGCGTGTATAATGCTATTACGGACGAAATGTTCCTTGCCGCCAAAGGCAAAGGGGCCACCTTAAACGGTAAAAAAATTCACGTTTCCAAAGTAAAAAAATTGCACGAGGCCCTGCTAGTGACTGGGTTTCCGTACAACCGTAAAGAAATTATGCCGGAACTTTTAGCCCGCTTTGAACGCTTTTTATGCGCGTGCCACGACGTGCGCCGCTTGGGCTCCGCGGCGCTAGATTTATGTTGGGTGGCGGCCGGCCGTTTGGACGGGTATTGGGAACAAAACCTAAACCCGTGGGATGTAGCCGCCGGAACGCTGATTTTAACCGAGGCAGGCGGCAAAGTGACCGATTTTTCCGGCAAGAAATATGCCAAAATGGAAGACTTCGGCCGCACCATAGCCGCCTCCAACGGGGCCATTCAAAAAGAATTATTAAGCCATTTGCAAGGCTAAAACCAGTAAAAAGACCGCCCGCAAACAGGCGGTCTTTTTTTATTTCCCAACGACATAGAATGTGTGATATAATTTATTGTTAGCTGATGTTTTTGCACACTAGGATAAAGGGGTTTACACCATGGCTATTAAAGTAATAAAACAATACAGCGTATTTTTGATGAACGAACCGGGTGCACTTGAAAAATTTGCTGAACTTTTTGTGCAGGAAAAGGTAAACATTATTGCCATTTCGCAAGATGTCCGTTATGATGCCGCCGTTGTGCGTATTGCCGTAAAATATAACGAAGAAATCAGCCACGCGCTTACCAAGGCCGGATTTACCAGCGTAAAAACGGACGCCATCTGTTTGGAAACCCCCGACAGGGAAGGCCTTGCCCGTGATATTGGGGCAGTATTATGCAAACAAGGCATTAACATTACCACCATTTACGGGGCTTCTATTGAAAAAGGCATGAGCCGTTGGATTGTGGTAGTCAGCGATATTACTAAAGCGCTAAACGCCTTGGAATCCAGCGGACTGTTCAATTAATTTTTGTTAATCCAGCAAGGGAAAGCCCCGCATTTTGCGGGGCTTTTCTTATCAAATTACTTAACGCAGCCTTAGACGGGCGGCCTTCAGCTCTTGCTTCCACGCTTTGCGCGCCAGTTTATGTTTGCGCTCCGCTGCGCCGGAAAGTAAATCTTCCACCTGCTGGGCTTTTATCTCCGGCCAACGCGCTTCTTCCTGTGCCAGCTTTTGGTTCCAGCGGTCCAAATTGGCCTGTTCCTGTGCCAACCGCGCTTTCATACCGGCCAATCCCTTATCCATGCCCTCACTCACCACCGCATACAACTGCGCTTTAATGGCCGGCTTTTCTTGGGCGGATGCCTTGCGGTATTTTTTGACTAATTTGCGGATTTGCTTGCGCCGCTTTTTGAACGCTTTTTTGGCTTGGCGGCGGCTTTCAAACACCACTTGCGGGGCCGCGGCGGAAGGCTGGGCCTTGGGCGCACTGTCCGCCGGCAAACTGCATTCGGCCGGTGCTACGCCGTCAACCTCTTTTAATTCTTGGGCAAACAGCGTGCCTGTAAGCCCCAACAAAACCACCGCCAAAAAAGCGTTCTTCATAAAACCGCTCCTAATCTAAAGACGTATCATGCACGCCCGCTTCGGCAAAGCCTTTGGCGCGCAACTTGCAGGAATCACAATGACCGCACGGTTTTTTACCGCCGGCATAGCAGCTCCAAGTCAGTTCAAACGGCACTTTTAATTTTGCCCCCAAACGCACAATATCCGTTTTAGATAATTCCATCAGCGGGGCCAAAACTTCTATGCCTTCGCGCACGCCGCGCTTGGTCCCCCTGTTTAATGCCTCGCCCGCCGCCTTAAAAAAAGCGGGGGTGCAATCCGGATAGCCGGAAAAATCTACCGCGTTGGGGCCGGCAATAATGGCATCGGCTTCCACGGCGTCCAACAAAGAACCCGCAATAGACAAAAACATCAGGTTGCGCCCCGGTACATAGGTGGATGGAATCCCCTCTTTGGGGATATCTTCCAAAGCCACATCCGGCAGTTTTTGGTTTTTATCCACCAAAGAGCAACAGGAAAGCCACGGCAAATCCAGCGTAATCAAATGGTGTTTAACACCCAAATTACGGGTAATCATCTGTGCGGCTAATACTTCTCTATCGTGGCGTTGCCCGTAAGAAACGGTCAAGGCTTCACATTCGTAGCCTTTATCTAACGCCCAATACAAACAGGTGGTAGAATCCAACCCGCCGGAAAAAAGCACAATGGCTTTCTTTTTGCGGGAACCTGTAAGTGAAATTTTTGCCTTATCCGTAGAAGGGTTCGTGGCGGAAACAGGTTCCGGCTCAACGGTTTTTTGCTCCGCAGGAGCGGTAGTTTCCTGTAAAATATGTTCCACGGGGTCCAAAAACGGCGCGGGTTTTGCCAAAGACTCCGCCGGACGGATAGGTTTATCTTCTTTACGGAAGGTTTCTAACAACTCTTTTTCTTCCTCTTTTACGGCTTTCAAAAAACCACTAAAAAAACCTTTCAGTTTTTGTCCGGTATGGGTGTGCGTCTTGGCGCGGGTGTCTTCCTGCGGGGCCGGCGCGGGGGCAATATCCGCCAAAGACGGCATAACTACCGCCTCTTGCTGTGCGGGCCCTTGGGCCGCGGCCACCGGTTCCGGCTCCCCATAAGGGTAGCACTCCGCATAGTCTTTTCCGTCGGCAAACTTAAAAGTGGGCACTACCGGCAGGCCGTTTACATGCAAAGCAATCGCGGCGTCTTCTTGGGCGGTTTTGGGGCCGTGTTTGATAAATTCCACATACCGCAACGTATTTCTAACATCATTTACGGCCATTTCCGCATTACCAAAGCCCTGTAAAAAATCTTTTAAGGCGCTTACACACAAAAAGTCTTCGGCGTCGTCTTTATTGGCAAACAAGGCACTGGGAACTAAAAGCACATCCCGCCCCAACCCTTTTAGCATGGCGGCCAATTCATAAAAGTTGCAAAAACCGCCCATAAAAATTTGGTTGGCTTGGCGCGCCCCAAACAATGCCTTAGTGCCGGCGGTCGTCACGACCAAAGCCGGTGTTTTGGCATCCGCCTTGGAAGCCGCATACGGGGAGTTATCTTCGTGGGCAAAACCTTGCGGAAATTCCAATTCAGAATACACGGTAAACTGCGGGTTTTGCTCCTTAAATGCTACGGCTTTAGCTACTTCTTCAAACACCCGCACATTACGGTTGCCACCCTGCAACAGTTGGCAAATGGTGGTAGCACTGCGCAGTACGTCCACTACCACAAGGTTATCCGTCCAAACTTTACATTCTTCTTTCGTTTTAGCTATTAGTACGTTCATTCAAAATCCCCAATACTTCAAAATCTTCAATGGCCTTTTGGTCTTGCGGAGTTAAATTATCCACATATTTAATGGCGTAAATAATTAACGTCACTTTCGGCACGGAAGCGCCGTCTTCCGCGCTGTTATACTGGCCCAAAAACATGGCATCTGCCCCTTTGGAAGCTACAAACTTTCTGCCCCGCTCTATGCCGCGGCGCAGAGAATCGCGGTCAGGGTCCACATTTTTAATGCGCAGTAAGCCCAAGTTGCCATACGGGCGGGTAATTTGCTCCCGACCGGAAACCACTTCCACTTTTTGGGCTTTATTAGCCGGAAAATCCGGCCCTATGGGTATCCAATCCATATTTACATGGTTGTCTAACGTGGCGCAACCGCACAACAATACGGCGGCGGTAAGCAAAAACAGATTTCTTTTCATACACTTTCCCCTTTTATTTGTTAGCGGCCAACTGCCCGCACGCGGCCAGAACGTCGTTGCCCATACTTTTGCGGATAGTGACCCCAATGCCCATGGCCTTTACGGCGGCGGCAAAATCTTTTACTACTTTATCGTCCGTCTTCATACCGCGGCCCAAATTACAGGCAATTAAATTGACGTGGATTAAGTAATTGTCTTTAATGCCGTAAATCCATTTGGCCAATTTACGGATATGCTCCGGCCGGCTGTTGACGTTTTCCAAAACGGCATATTCCAAAAATACTTGGCGGCCCGTCATGGCGATATATTCTTCCACCGCTTTTTGCAGTTCTTCCAAATTAAAACGGCGGTTGACGGGCATTAGTTTGCTGCGTTCTGCGTCGTCGGCATTATGCAAAGAAACCGCCAAATTGGCTTGCGGCAAATCCACCGCCAGCTTGTGCAGTTTGTCGGCAATACCGGCGGTAGAAACAGAAATATGCCGCGCGCCGATATTCAGATAATCCGGATTGGACAACGTCTGCGCCGCTTTAACCACATTTAAGTAATTGAGCAGCGGCTCCCCCATACCCATAAATACCACGCTGGAAATCCGCTCGCCCAGTTTTTCTTTGCGTACATATTGGTACCACATTAAAACTTGGTCGGCAATTTCTTCGTCCGTCAAATCCCGCCGGAACCCCATTTTGCCCGTACTGCAAAAAGAACAATGTAGCGGGCAACCTACTTGGCTGGAAACACACACACTCCAAGTGTCTTGCGGTTTAAGCAGTACGGTTTCTATTTGGCGGCCGTCTTGCAGGGTGAGCAAGGCTTTGGCGGCCTTATCCGCCTTGGAAAAAACCATTTTGCTTACTTTGAAACTTAAAATGGGATATTTTTTTGCCAAATCCTGACGGATTTGCGCCGGCAGAGAGGTTGCCTCCTCCCAAGACGTAATACCGTGTTTATAAACGGCATCTCTTACTTGGGCGATACGGAAATTCGGCAATCCGGCCGATTTAATATATTCTTTGACAGATTCAAAATTCATGGTTTTCTTTCCTATTATAGGGTTTTTATCTATTTTAGCATTTTAGAACCGTAAAATCAGTTTATAAGCCTTTATTTTATATTAGTTTTACCGGAAAGATGAAAAAATTGCTTTATTTTAGTATAATACCAGCACGATGACCCAAGAAATTAAATTTAGCACAGCCGGTTTTAGAACCATTACCGCGGACGGCATGACAGCCCAGTCCGTCCAGCGTTTAGCTTACGGGATTTCCGAACATATTTTGGAACATCCTTTTTACGGATTTGAAGGTACAGGTTATAAAAAACACTGTCAGGAACGGGGCAAAAAGCCCAAAAAACCGCTCGTATTTATCGGGCACGATACCCGCTTTTTATCCCGCCAGTTTGCGGCCGTAGCGGCCAATGCCCTTGTGCAAAGCGGGATTACCGTTCATCTGGCGGAACTGCCCCTGCCTACCCCAGTAGCGGAATGGACCGTATTAAATGAATGTGCCGTCGGGGCCATCGTAGTCACCGGCAGTGAAAGTGAATACTATGTAAACGGGATTAAATGGATTTCTTATTACGGCGGTATTGCCAATAACGAAATCGTCAGTGATATTGAACGCCGCATTCCCTCCCCCTCTGCCCAAATTTTGAAAGCCTCCTCCACGGAGTTTGATTACATCAACGCCGCCGCCTGCATTACCAAGGATTTACGCAAAGAATATATTGCCCACTTGGAAAAACTGCTGGACGTAAAGGCGTTAAAAAAATCCAAACTTAAAATTGCGGTGGACCCGTTATTCGGTACGGCTAAAAACTATTTCCGTCCGGTGCTGGAAAAATACGGCATTACCGTGGAAGGCATCCACGAAAATACGGATGTTTTATTCGGTGGTAAAGTGCCCAACGCCGGTCCGGTCAGCTTGGAAGAGCTTAAAAAACTGGTGACTTCCAAAAAAATGCACTTGGGGATTGCCTGCAATCCGGATTGTGATAAATTCGGCATTATTGATGCCGACGGCACTTGGGTTTCCCCCAACGAAATTATCCCCATGCTCTTAGACCACATTGTACGCAACAAACAAAAAAAGGGCCGCGTGTGCCGCAGTGTAATTACGTCTAACCTGTTTGACCAAGTAGCCAAAGCCCACGGGCTAATGCTGCGCGAAACACCGGTTGGGTTTAAGTACATTACGGAACTGATGACCACCGGACAGTATTTAATGGGTATGGAAGAATCCGGCGGGATTGCGCTTGCAAACCATATACCCGACAAAGACGGTCTGCTCGCCTGCTTTTTAATTGTGGATATGCTGGCGGTGGAAGGCAAAACCTTAAAACAGTTGCGCAACGCTTTTTATAAAAAATACAAACCGTTGTATGACCAAAAAGTAAGTATGCCTAAAACGGAAACGGAAATCAACCGTATTATGGAGCGTTTGGATATAAAACCGCCGCTTTCCATTAATAAAACTTCCGTTTGGCGTATTGACTCCACGGACGGATTTAAGTTTATTCTGAAAGGTGGCAGTTGGTTGGCCATCCGTCCGTCCAGTACCGAGCGGCTCATCCGTTTGTATGCAGAATCCCCGGATGAAAAAATACCCGCCGCTTTGATTAAAGAAGGCAAAAGAATTATAGACAGCATTATATAACCCCGGTTGTTCCTAAGCAACCGGAGGGGGTGAAAATGACTCGTATAAAAAAAATTACAGCCAGAGAAATTTTAGATTCCCGCGGCTTCCCCACGGTTGCGGCAGATGTGTATTTAGATGACGGCACCGTAGGTACCGCGGCCGTGCCCAGCGGCGCCTCCACCGGCTCGCACGAAGCGTTGGAACTGCGTGACGGCGGCGCGCGCTACAACGGCAAAGGCGTATTAAAAGCCGTGGCCAATGTGGATAAAATTTCCCAGCATTTGGCCGGTATGAACCCGTTTGACATCCGCCTAATTGACGACAGCCTGATTGCCATGGACGGCACGGAAAACAAAAGCAACTTGGGTGCCAATGCCATGTTGGCGGTTTCCATGGCGGTTTTGCGGGCCGGGTGCCACCAAGCCAAACTGCCGCTTTACGAACACCTGCGCCGCGTGTATGAACTGCCCACTGAGGGCTATTTGTTGCCTACCCCTATGCTCAACATTATTAACGGCGGCAAACATGCGGATTCCGGCCTAGACGTGCAGGAATTTATGATTGTACCCCAGCACGCGCCCAACTTTAGCGAGGCCTTGCGCGCCGCGTGCGAAACGTACCACACCTTAAAAAATCTGCTGAAAGAACAAGGCATGGTTATTGCCGTGGGGGACGAGGGCGGATTTGCGCCGAAAATTGCCAAGCACGAGGACGTTTTCAAAACCATTTTGAGCGCCGCCCAAAAAGCGGGTCATCCGGACATGGCCTTAGCCACGGATTGCGCCGCCAGCGAATTTTACAAAGACGGGCAATACCATTTTGAAAAATCCGCCTATACTTCCGCCCAAATGACGGATATTTATGCCCATTGGTGCCAAAACTATCCGATTGTATCCATAGAAGACCCCTTGCAAGAGGACGACTGGACCGGTTGGCAGCACATCACGCAACAACTGGGGCGGAAAATAAATCTGGTAGGGGATGACTTGTTTGTCACCAACCCAACGCGCTTGCAAAAAGGGATTGAGCAAAAAGCGGCCAATTCTATTTTAATTAAGCTCAACCAAATCGGTACGGTTTCGGAAACGGTGGACGTGATATTAAAGGCCCATCAAGCCGGCTACTCCACCATTGTTTCCCACCGCTCCGGTGAAACGGAAGACAGCTTTATTGCCGATTTGGCCGTAGCCACCAACGCGGGTGCTATTAAAACCGGCGCACCGGCCCGCGCGGAACGGACCGCCAAATACAACCGCTTACTGCAAATAGAGGCGGAATTGGGCGCCAAAGCGGTTTACGCCAAGGATAAAGTGTTTAAGAAATGATTTCCCGCCGCACTAAAACACCTATCCAACAACAAAAAAAGAAACTACTGCTGTGGTGCATCAGCATTACAGCAGTGGTTTTGGTTATTTTCGGCGGAAGTTTTTTCAATTTAGTACACAATAAACTGGAATTAAAAAAGCTTAACAAACAAACCGTCCAACTGGAAAAAGACTTTCAGGCGCTCTCGGCGGAGTTGGAACTGTTGCAAAAACAAGACCCCGTTTATTTAGAAAAATTGGCCCGCACCCGCTACCACATGACAAAAACCGGAGAAACGGAATTCCGTTTTCAACCGGAAAAATGAGGATTTTATGAATATAGAAGTAATCCATTTAGGCCCCATGGCTAACTGCACCTATCTGGTGACGCAAGACGAAAACGCCCTGCTGATTGACCCCGCCTGGGATATGAACGCCCTGGAGCAAACCTTAAAAGCCAAAAAGCTAAACCTGCTGGCCGTATTGTTTACCCACGGACACTTTGACCACGTCAAAACCGCTGAAACTTTACTAAAGGCCCACGGTTTGCGCGCTTATATAGAAGAAAACGACGTACTGTTAAGCGGCTTGCCCGGAGAGGTACTGCAACCCTATAAAGGGGAGCAAAACCTGCAAATTGGGCCGTTTAAGGTGCATATTATTCCCACGCCGGGCCATACGGCAGGCGGCGTGTGCATTTTAATCGGGGATGCCCTTTTTACCGGAGATACGCTCTTTCCGGGGGCGTGCGGACGGGTGGACTTGCCGTCTTCTGACCCACGCGAAATGCGCAAAAGTTTGTACCGGCTTTCCCAACTGCCAGACGATACCCAAATTTTTGCCGGGCACAGCTACGGGGGCAAATCGGGCTCGTTCATCAGCTATGAACGCCAAACAAACCCCTTTATGCGTAATGCCATTAAAGACAAGGATATTTTATAATGCACCCCATATTACTGAAAATAGGCTCTTTTGAACTGGCCAGCTACGGTGTGATGACCGCGCTGGGCTATGCGGCGGCCTCGTGGTATTTGGTACGCCGTTTACAAGCGGTTAAGTTGGATAAAGACACTTTTTGGAACATTATTTTTATCGCCTTTTTAGGGGCGTTAATCGGCAGTAAACTGCTTTACATTATTCTTTCGTGGCCGCTGCTGGGCGATACGTTTACCGCTAAAATAGCCAATATCTTCCAAAATTTCCGCTATGGGTTTGTGTTTTTCGGCGGGATGATTTTGTCCGTGGCGTCTTTATATGCGTACCTGAAAAAGAAACATCTGCCCATTTTGCCGACGGCGGACTTTCTAATTACGGCCTTGCCGCTGGGGCATGCCCTAGGGCGCATTGGCTGTTTTTTGGCCGGCTGCTGCTACGGCAAACCCACCACGCTGCCGTGGGGCGTGGCATTCACTAATCCGGACACGCTGGTTCCCGTTCAATTACAGGGGGTGCCGCTTCATCCTACCCAACTGTATGAAACGGCGTGCAATTTGCTTTTATTCTTTTACCTGCATAAGGCGTATCAAAAAAAACATACGGCGGGCAGTATTTTAATCCGCTACATTATCGGATACAGCGCCATCCGTTTTGTAATAGAATTTTTCCGCGGGGATTACCGCGGTGCATTTATCTTGGGGATGTCTCCGTCACAGGCATTAGCGGTTTGCGCCGTGGTGCTTGCCGTGGCGGTATATGCCCTATTTATTAAGGAAACCAAACATGGCTGAAAAAAAGACTCTCATTTTTGACGGATATTCCCGCCGCTTGGATATTTATGTGTGCGACGAGCTGGAAACTTTCCCCCGCGCCTTGGTGCAACGTATGATTAAGGACGGCAAAGTGACCGTAAACGGCAAACCCGTAAAACCCTCTTGGCCGCTTACTTCCGGCGAAAAAGTGGAAATTGAAATGCCCTCCGCCGCCAAAACTCAAATTCAACTGAAAGATTTGCTCATTCATGATGACGAAGATTTCTTTGTAATTGCCAAACCGGCCGGCCTGTTGGTCCACCCGCAAAGTCCGGTATGGGAAACCAACCCGCAGGCGGTCTTTTCGTTTGAAGAAACATTGGTATCCGTCATTTTGGCTACTCCCCCCGCTGGGTTTGACCCGTCTACCCCCCGCGCCGGACTGGTGCACCGCTTGGACCGCGAAACCAGCGGAGTAATGGTTATTGCCAAAAATGCAATTTTTCAAAACTGTATGACGGAACTTTTTGCCAACCGCCAAATCCGCAAAACATATTATTCTATTGCCTGCGGGGAAATTCCGGACGACGAAGGCGTGATTAATGTGCCTATCGGGCGCGTGGCGGGCGGAAAAATTAAAGCCTCCGATATGGGACGCGAAGCCATTACGGAATATAAAGTATTAGAACGCAAAAACGGTTTTACCCGCGTGCAGTTGCACCCCGTCACCGGGCGCACCAACCAGTTGCGCGTGCATTTAAGTTGGCTGGGCTACCCGGTACTGGGGGACTGGCTGTATAAAGGGGCCACGGCCGACAGGCTGATGCTGCATTCCCGTCGGGTAGAGTTTGCCCACCCCTATACGGGGGAGCCTTTAGCGTTTGAAGCGCCTGTTCCGCCGGATTTTACGGCCGCGTGGGAACGGGTAAGCACCGCTAAACACTAAAATCTAAACCGCGCTGAAAAGTGCGGTTTTTTATGCGCCAAATTCCACCGACGAACGGATAGCTCAAAATAACTATTTTTTAAGGTGGACGGATGCGCGGAGAAAGAGTATCCTTTAATTAAGCAGTACCAAGGGGGGAAGCGGAGATATGGGGATATGTCCGCTGACAAAACAGGGGGATATGTAAAAAGGAAATATCAGCTTAATCACAGGGGACAAACTAATATTTTCTTTTTGCGTAAGGGCTCCGCACACCGCGGAGCCCTTTTTTATTTTTTAAGGATATTTTTTGAGTAGCCTTTTTCCGCATGCGTTTAATTTTTATTGGTTTTTACTTATTTTATATTTTTTACTGATAAGCCGCCCCATTAAGCGGTGTGTATTTTTATGCTTTTTTTGTGCTTTTTCCCCTCGTTTTTGCCGTTTTGCCGTTGCTGTTTGCTTTTGTTGTTGTCGTTGCCGTTTAGCGCACCCCTTTGAAGCCGTCTATAAAATTTATTTTTAACGGAGTTATAAAGGCATTTTACTTGTCCGACCGTAGGGAGTTGTAAAATGCCCGTATAAAAATAAATTTGTCCTGCGGACGGCGGCTCGGGGTGCTAGCTTTTTGCAAAGGCGGCCCGCAGGGTCTTTTTTGCAATGAAAAAAGAAGGGCGGGTTTGGGGCGCCGCCCCAAGGACTTTCACTCTAGCCCCTAGGGACCGACCAGACGGCCAAATGTGGAAAAATGTGGCCCATCAAACGCAAACAAGGGGAAAAATGTTATTTTTCCCCTTGTGCGTTAAAAATTCCCGCTTACCAACAGCCGTTATAAACTCTTCTGATAAAGCCTATACCGCTTATCCTCCCAACACCCACACTCCACAATCCCCCTGATAATCCCTTGGTTGTCTTCCAACACCCAAGAAAGCTCCGCCTCGTTCCAAACGGCTACCCCATGGTCAATAATATGCTTTATCAGCACCAAATCAATCCCGCGTTGGCGGAACTGCGGCGCCACGCCCAACATAATTAGGCGAGCATCTTTAATTTTCCGCCACGCGCGCACGGCTTTCCACACGCGCCACGGATTACATAACGAGCCTTTCAGCTCTTTGAGTGCATGGTTCATATTGGGTATGGCAATATAAAATCCGGCCGGCTCGCCGTCCACTTCCAACACGCAAGTCCCTTCGGGGCGTACCACCATTTTCAGTTCTTGCACCACGTCGGCCATTTCTTCTTTTGTCATGGGCACAAAACCCCAGTTTTCCGCCCACGCGCTGTTATAAATACGGCGGATAATTTCCGCCTCTTGCTCAATATGTTTTAGGTTTAAGCGCCGCAACGTAATCCCTTTGGCACGCATACAACGCTCGCACACTTTTAGGAACCGCGGGGAAATCTGCTCGTTTTTAGTGCGGTGGAATGCCAACACATCTTTTATTTTGGTAAAGCCCTCTTTTTCTATCAGCTCCGCATAATACGGGAAATTGTACGGCATCATAATTGCGGGCATCGTATCAAACTTATTGACCAGCAACCCGTACACATGGTTGCTGGACGGATTGGCCGGCCCGCGCACCGCCTGCACCCCTTGTGCGCGGAGCCATGCTTCCCCCGCGTTAAACAAAGCGTGGGAAACCTCCGCATCTTGGATAACGTCAAAAAAGCCGAAAAAGCCGATATTTTCGTGGTGGTACGCATTGTGCGCATGGTTGACCAGTGCCATAATACGCCCCGCCAATACCCCGTCTTTATAGGCCAGAAACATCTTGTTGACGGCGTGCGCCCAAAACGGGTTTTTAGGGGAAAGCAAACGCCGCGTATCGGCCTTTAACTCCCCCACCCAATACGGCGATTTTTTATATAAATCAAACGGGAAATGAATAAATTGGGATAAATTTTTATCCGTCACTTCGCAAACGGTAATCATAACGCTCCTAAACAAAACCCCGCCTGAGCGGGGTTTTTGTAAGTGTAAAACTTATTTAATAATGCCTACGGCGCGGCCCGCTTGGGCGAAGGCGTCAATAATTTTTGCAACGTGTTCGTCCGTATGCGTGGCCATTAAGGTCAAACGCATCAGCGCATGGCCGGGGGGCACGGCAGGGCTAATTACCGGGTTAGAGAAAATGCCCAGTTCGTGCAAAGAGCGCCACATTTTGAAGCAGTTTTCATTACTGCCGACGTGTACCGGCAAAATGGGGGTGGTGCTGGTGCCTAAATCGTAGCCTAAATCTTCCAACCCTTTTTTGAGTTTAGCAGTCAGGCGGAACAAATTATCGCGGCGGGAAGTGTCGTTTTCAATCAGTTCCAACGCTTTGGTAATAGAGGCCACACAAGCCGGCGGCAACGCGGCGGAAAAAATCTGGCTGCGCGCATTGTGGCGAATGTAGTGGATAATATCCGCATCCCCCACCACAAAACCGCCCACTGTGGCAAACGTTTTAGAGCAGGTACCCACCACTAAATCCACTTCGCCGTTTTCCAAGCCGAAGTATTCGCAAGTGCCGCGGCCGGTTTTACCGATAATCCCCGTAGCGTGGGCGTCGTCCACCATGATGCGGGCGCCGTATTTTTTGGCAATTTTTACAATGTCCGGCAAGGGGCAAATGTCCCCTTCCATACTAAAAACGCCGTCTACAATAATCAGCTTGCCCGCTTCCGGCGGCAGTTTGGATAAAACGCGGTCCAAATCCCCGGGTTCGTTGTGCTTAAAACGCACCATTTCCCCGTCGGAAAGTTTCACGCCGTCCAAAATGCTGGCGTGGTCCAGCTTATCCACAATGGCGTAGTCCCCTTTTTTAATCAGGCAGGAAACTACCCCTAAATTCATTTGATATCCGGTAGAAAAAATCAATCCGGCTTCTTTGCGTTTGAATTTTGCCAAGCGTTCTTCCAACGCATCGGCTGCTTTGGTGTTGCCGTTCAAAAAGCGGGAACCCGCACAACCGGTACCGTATTTAAGGGCGGCTTCGGCGGCGGCTTTTTTCATTTCGGGGTCGTCGGCTAGGCCCAAGTAGTTATTGGAACCTGCCATAATATACTTTTTGCCGCCCAACATTACCTCCGGCCCTTGCGCGGACTCAATCGGCTGGAAATAGCCGTAAATGCCCATACGCATGGCCAGTTTGGCGTCTTTATAGTTTTTGCATTTCTCAAAAATATCAGCCATGTTTTTATCCTCTTGACGCAACACCGCACCGCGGCCCAAAAGCCGCAAAGCGGGTTATTTACTTACTTTTTTTATAATATTTGTGGTGGAGCGGCCCTTCAATAAGGCAAAACGGACCACCTTTTTTGCAAATTCTCGGCCCACGATTTCGGAAGGTTTATAATCCCCCCCTTTTACCAGTACATCCGGCCGGACCAGTTTTATTAAATTATACGGGGTGTCTTCTTCAAAAATACATACGGCGCTGACGCTTTCCAACGCGCCCAAGACTAACGCCCTATCCCCTTGCGCGTTTACGGGCCGGGTGGGGCCTTTTAAGCGGCGGACGGAGTCGTCCGAATTGACCCCCACCACCAGCACGTCCCCTTTCGCGCGGGAAAATTCCAACACGCTTACATGCCCCGCGTGCAGAATATCAAAACAACCGTTGGTAAATACTATTTTCTGTCCGGCGGCGCGCGCGGCCTCTACAAATTTTTTCAAGGCGCGGCGGCCCATAATTTTATTTTTTGCTTTCATCTGCTTTTTTTTCTTCACGCATCATGCGTTCAATTAAGCCCGTATCCATATTTCCGGCAATAAAATCCGGATTATTCACAATTTTTTGGTGGAACGGAATGGTGGTGCAAATCCCGCCGATTTGGAACTCGCCCAAACAACGGCGGCAGCGGGCCAACAGGTGTTCGCGGTCCGGCGCGGTGACAATTAGTTTGGCAATCAAGCTGTCGTAATAGCTGGGAATGGTATAGCCCGTATATACATGGCTGTCCACACGCACACCCAAACCGCCGGCGGGTATCCATTCCGTAATGGAACCGGGGCAGGGAGTGAAGTTCATTTCGCTATTTTCCGCGTTAATACGGTGTTCAATGGCGTGGCAGCGCACGGCGCCCGCTTCTTTTTGGGAAACGTGCAACGGCTCGCCTTGGGCAATTTCAATTTGAAGTTTAACCAAGTCAAACCCGCAGACGGCTTCCGTGACCGGATGTTCCACCTGCAAGCGGGTGTTTACTTCCATAAAATAAAATTCTTTATTTTGCGCCATTAAAAATTCCACCGTGCCGACCCCGCGGTAATGGGCGGCTTTGGCCAGTTTACAGGCGGCTTCTTGCAATTTGGCGCGGGTGGCAGCGTCCACAAACGGGGACGGAGATTCCTCCACCAGTTTTTGGTGGCGGCGCTGCATACTGCAATCGCGCTCCGCAAAGGCTACCACGTTGCCGTAGTTATCGGCAGCCATTTGCACTTCAATATGGCGGGGGTTTAAGACCAATTTTTCAAAATACATCCGGTCGTCACCAAAGTTGGCTTTGGCTTCCCCTTGCGCGGTTTTCATCATTCTATCCAAATCTTCTTCTTTCAAACATTCGCGCATCCCTTTGCCACCACCGCCCAACGCGGCTTTAATCATAATAGGAAAGCCGATTTTGCGGGCCACTTCGTGATAGTTCTTGCCTACCACGCCGTTAGAGCCGGGGGTTATCGGCACGCCGCCTTTTAAGGCAATTTCGCGCGCGGTGGATTTGACACCCAACATTTCAATCGCTTCTGCGGTCGGTCCGATAAACGTAATGCCGGCCTTGGTGACGGCGCGGGCGAAATCGGCATTTTCAGACAAAAACCCATACCCCGGGTGAACGGCATCAGCCCCGGTAATTTTGGCCGCGGTCACAATGGCATCTATATCCAAATAGCTCAAGGGAGAGGGCGCCGCACCGATACAAACGGCTTCGTCCGCCATGCGAACGTGCAGAGAACTGCGGTCCGCCTCGGAATACACGGCCACGGACCGAATGCCCATTTCTTTCAGCGTGCGGATGACACGCAGGGCAATTTCGCCGCGGTTGGCAATAAGAACTTTCTTAAAAGGAGTAATTTTTACCTTGGTAGACATTCCGCGCTCCTAGGGTTCAATAAAAAATAACGGTTGGTTATATTCCACCGGCTTGCCGTCTTCGGCCGCAATCACGCGCAAGATGCCCGCCACCGGGGCCGTAATGTTATGCTGTTTGGAAACCGTTTCCACAACGCCTAAAGTTTCGCCTTCTTTTACTTGGGCGCCTTCTTTAAGAAGCACATTTTTGCCTTTAGCGGCCGTCTTATAAATGCCGATAGCCGGCGCACACACGGCAGAAAGGGAGCAGGTAAATTTGGCAGGTTCAGGCAGGGCCTCGGCGGTTTTTACTTCTATGCAATCGCCGTCTTTTTCGTAGCAAAATTCGGCCAAATCGGTAGTTTTGAGCCAATCAGTCACTTCTTTAATCAACTTTGTATCCATGGTTTTCCTCTGGTTGATAATTAAAAACTCTTTGTTTTATTTTATCATTTTTTTACAGAGTACTAATCCTTTTTTGCGCAGGTAAAGGTTTGGGCAAAATGATAAGGTGGCTATATGAAAACATTAAAAAGTCTGTTAAAGCTGTTTTTTTGGCTGTTAGTTTGCCAACTGCCCGCGCTGGCGGGTGCCCGTTCTGTGCCGGAGTCCTTGGCGTGGTACCACACACTCACCCCGCCGCCTTTTACCCCGCCGGACCGTCTGTTTGGTATAGCGTGGGGCCTCTTATATATACTAATAGGGATTAGCGCGGGGATTGCCTTTCGCACCCAAATACCGCGTAAAGCGCTGGGCCTGTTTTTAGCACAACTGCTTTTTAATGCGTGTTGGACGCCGCTGTTTTTTGGGCAGCACCAGCTGGGGCTGGCGCTACTATTACTGGGGCTCATGGTGGCGGAACTGGTTTTCCTGATGCGGGCCTTCCACCGGTTAAGCCCATGGGCAAGCCGCTTGTTATGGCCCTACGGCGCGTGGCTATTGTTTGCCTGCTACTTAAATGCGGGTTTCTGGTGGTTAAACACTTAACAAAAAAACACCCCTCGGCCCGTAAAAAACAAGCCGAGGGGCGTTTACCTAAAGAATCGTTTTATTTGCGCTGGCGGTAGCGGTTAAGCAAATCAAACCCCAGCTTCATGGTTTTATAAAAAGTGCTATCTAATAACGTAGATACATTTTCCACAAAATCAAATGCGGGGCGGGTTTTTTCCACATTTTCCGCGGATACCATAGCCAAATACTCCACGCTTTCGGCCGTGCGGTACAGTTGGAGCATCGTACGCACAATAAAAACCACCAACACCACAAAGGCCACTACGGCCACTAAAACACACCATTGGTAAAAGTCCATATTAACCCCCTTTTCTTTTTTTTAATTAAACCAGTTTAGCGCGCGCCCGTCAAGCCCCGCCCAAATACGCAAAAAGGACCCATATTAACCCCTAGGCCCTCCACCCATCCAAAAATTTTCCCGACGGTAAAACCAAAAACCGCGTTTTTGGGGCGCTCCGCACAAACCCGCCATGCCTACCAAGCGGTAAACAGATTTTTGCTATTTTTTAAGCTAAAACAAAGCATTAAAAAACCTAGTCAAAAAAAATTTTGACTTTACGCTCCATATAAACAATAATGTTTTTTGTACCTGTTTGGCCGGAACCAGCAATAAACCGGCAAGCCGGATAAACCAATCGGCCCGTTATTTGCATAGAAAGTATATTTTTTGCAACAATAATTAAACATGCCGTTTTACTACCGCGGTACAATATTATTCTAGGAAAGTTATTTATGGAAAATACAGAAGTGATTACCAGCATTGTAAAAAGAGACGGAACTACCCAATCTTTTGACCCCAAAAAAATCACCAGAGCTATTGCCAAAGCGGCGGAAGCTACGGGAGAATTTGATGCCGAAACCGCCAAAAAATTAACGATTCGCGCCATTAACATCATCCAACAATTATATGCGGATACTATCCCCAATGTGGAAAACGTGCAGGATATTGTGGAAGACGTTTTATTAACTTCTAACTACCACAAAACCGCCAAAGCCTATATTTTGTATCGGGACCAACACGCCCGCATGCGCGAAATTTCGTCCAAATTTAATGTGGATTTAGTAGACCAGTATTTGCAAAAAATAGACTGGCAAGTAAACGAAAACAGCAACATGGGGTATTCTTTGCAGGGGTTAAATAACTATATTTCCTCCGAAATCAGCAAAGTGTACTGGCTAAACAAAATCTATCCGGAAAACGTGCGCCGTATGCACTCGGAAGGGGATTTTCACTTGCACGATTTGGGCCTTTTGGGCGCTTATTGCGTGGGTTGGGATTTGCAAGATTTACTGCTCAACGGTTTTAAGGGTGTGGTAGGCAAAGCGGAAAGCAAACCCGCCAAACACTTACGCACCGCACTGGGGCAAGTGGTCAACTTTTTCTATACCTTACAGGGCGAAAGCGCCGGTGCGCAGGCTTTTAGCAACTTTGATACCCTGCTTGCCCCGTTTATCCGCTACGACGAACTTTCTTACGATGACGTCAAACAGGCGTTGCAAGAATTTTTATTTAACGTAAACGTGCCCACCCGCGTGGGTTTCCAAACGCCGTTTACCAACCTGACGCTGGATTTAACCGTTCCTTCCTATTACAAGGACCAACCGGTTATTATCGGCGGTAAACTGCAAGATAAAACGTATGGGGAATTCCAGCCGGAAATGGATATGCTCAACCGCGCCTTCTGCGAAGTAATGCTGGCCGGAGATGCCAAAGGCCGCGTGTTTACGTTCCCGATTCCGACGTACAACATCACCAAAGATTTTGATTGGGATAACCCCAAACTGACCCCGCTGTGGGAAATGACGGCCAAATACGGTATTCCGTACTTTGCCAACTTTATTAATTCCGATATGAATCCGGAAGATGCGCGCTCCATGTGCTGCCGCTTGCGTATTGATAACCGCGAACTGCGCAAACGCGGCGGCGGGTTGTTTGGTTCCGCCCCCCTCACGGGTTCTATTGGGGTAGTGACTATCAACTTGCCGCGTTTGGGGTATTTATCCAAAACGGAAGACGAATTTTTCAAAAATTTGAAAGACCGCATGGAAGTAGCCAAAACCAGCTTGGAAATTAAACGCAAAATTATTGAACGTTTTACGGCGGGGAATTTGTACCCGTATATGAGCTTCTACCTGCGCTCCGTAAAACAGCGTTTTAACGAATACTGGAAAAACCACTTTTCCACCATTGGGCTGGTTGGCTTAAACGAAGCCGCCCTCAACCTGATTGGGGAAGATATCGGCACGGAAAAAGGCAAAAAATTTGCCGAAAAAACGCTTACTTTTATGCGTGAAACGCTGGTTAAATTCCAAGAAGAAACCGGCAACAATTATAACTTGGAAGCCACTCCGGCCGAAGGTACCTCCTACCGTTTGGCCAAGTTGGATAAAGAACGCTATCCGGAAATCATCTGCGCCAACGAAGCCATGTACAAACAAGGCCATCCGCCGTTCTATACCAACTCTTCCCAGCTGCCCGTCAACTATACAGACGACGTATTTGAAATGTTGGACTTGCAAAGCACTATCCAATCCAAATACACAGGCGGCACCGTACAGCACATCTTTACGGGGGAAAGAATTAAAGATTTGGAAGCGATGAAGAAATTCATCAAAACGGTGTGTGAAAAATATACTTTACCGTACTTTTCCATTACACCTACTTTCAGCGTCTGCCCCAAATGCGGCTACATTGAAGGCGAACATTTTGAATGCCCTAAATGCAAAGCCGAACGGGTGCAAGAACTGGAACACCAGATTAAATTGCTGGAAGAACAGCTTTACAGCAAATAATTATATCCTTTTTAGGTTAAGCATAATCTAAAAAAGCAGTTGTTTCCGCACGCGCAAAAGCGCTATCCTATACAGGTAGGGCCGCCGCGTGCGGACAACAAGAAGTATTTTAGGAGAAAGACCCAAATGACCGCTCAAGAAAAGAAAGTAGTAGAAAACAAAATTTCCGAACTTAAACAAGAATTGTCCGACGTACACGGCTCTAAATGTGAAGTTTACTCCCGCGTAGTGGGCTATTTGCGTCCGGTACAAAACTGGAACAAAGGCAAAAAAGAAGAATTTGCCCTGCGCAAAACCATGCATGTTGGCTGCGGTTGCGACAAATAAGCCTGTAAATTCACTCTGGTTTCATTATGAAAATCGGCGGACTTATTAAGTTTACACTCATAGACTTTCCCGGCCGTCCGGCGGCAGTGGTTTTTACGCAAGGATGCAACTTCCGTTGCCGCTATTGCCACAATCCGGAATTAGTCTACCCGCATTTATACATGGAACCCATGCCACAAGAAGAACTTTTCGCCTTCCTTACGCGCCGCCAAGGCACGCTGGAAGGCGTTGTTGTGACAGGCGGCGAACCTACTATTCATGCAGATTTATTGGATTTTATGGCCCAAATTAAAGCCATGGGCTTTGCTTTGAAATTAGACACCAACGGCACCCGTCCGGAAGTCTTGCGCGAAGCCTACGCCCGCAAACTAGTGGATTATGTAGCCATGGACCTCAAAGCCCCGCTGGAAAAATACTCGCTCATTACAGGGGTGGATTTTAATCCGGCTATTTTGAAAGAATCCATGCAGTTAATCGTTCAATCGGGCGTACCGTATGAGTTCCGCACCACTTACGACAAAACCGTACTGACGGACAGTGATATTGACGCGATCCGCGCACTGACGGACGGCTCCCATTACCGCGTACAGGAATGTTTACCGGTAGCCAAAACCAAAGCTACCTTAAAAGTGATGCACGATGAAATATAAACCCGCTTTTTAGGCCAAAAACGCGCCGTTAAGGCGCGTTTTTTGTTGCCTGTCCAAACCCCGAGCACCGCCCCCGCAATTTTGCCGTTTTAACCGGCTGGGCGCGTTTTCCTCTCGTCCGCCGCCGCCCGATTTTTTTATTTTCGGGATTTCCCCCTTTTTCCGTTTGAGCCCCGCGCCCCATGTGGTGTTTTTGCAAAAAATTGGTACCAATAAACAAAAAAATACCGCCCGAAACCAAAGTTCCGGACGGTACCCTTATAAATTCAAACGGCTTAGCGGGACAAGCGGTTCAAGTCTTTGGCAAACTCAAACAATTTGTCTTGCGTAGATTGGCTCAAAACCTCAATGGCGTGGGCATTAATAAATTCGGCCGGTTTGACCGTACCAGCAGAGGTTTTAATCGGTTTTACAAACTCTTTAGCCATGGCCGGCCCCAATGCCGGTTTAGCCTCCAACTGGGCGTAAAATTCGTCCATGGGAGCCATAACCGCTTGCAAAACAGTATTTACATCTTGCGTACGGCTTACCGTCTTGCGGAAGGATACTACCGCCTCCGCATACGCTTTAGGCAAGGCCGCCGATACAGTGCGGATAGCCGCCCCCGCTTGGGCATTAGCTAATGCCGCGCCGAACGCATCAAAGGTTTCCTGTTCTCTTTGCGTTAAATTAACGGATTCCATACGGATATACGCTTCCAAGGTGGTCTTTTTGCCGTTCTTAAATACAACCGGCTGGCTGGCCATGCTTGCCATGCGTTCCTGTTCTTTTTGGGAAAGGTTCATAAAGGCTTGGCGCACAGGGTCCATTAATTGGAAGTTGTAATCAAAATCATAATAAGCCCGCGTTTTTGTGGCGGAGGTAAAATCTACCAACGCTCTGGCAAAAGTCAGCTGGGCATCAGACATATTGTCCGCCGCACTCCGTTTCGCGGAACTGCGTTTTTCCAACGCGGAGTGCAAGTTTTCAATGTCCGGAATATCCAAGCGTTCGCCCGCCACACGAGCGGACGTGCCCGCCATGGCTTCTTTAATGGGCGCGGGATTATTTTTTCTGTTCCGTTTCGCCAATTCTTCGCGTTTTTTCAAGTTTTCAATGTCCGGAATATCCAAGCGTTCGCCCGCCACACGAGTGGGCGTGCCCGCCATAGCTTCTTTAATGGGCGCGGGATTATTTTTTCTGTTCCGTTTTGCCAATTCTTCCCGTTTTTTCAAGTTTTCAATGTCCGGAATATCTAAGCGTTCGCCCGCCACACGAGTGGACGAGCCCGCCATGGACTCTTGAATTGGGTTATTTACAACATCTTGGGCATTGGCTTTTTTCTGCGTTTTGTTATCTTGGTTATCCGGCCAAGTGTTAGCCGCAAAAGCCACACCGCTCGTCAATACAGCCAGTGACATTACCAAAAACTTATTCATAGTTTTCTCCTTTACAAAAGTTTCACCTTACTATTAGTCTAAGAAATACAACTAATTGCGTCAAGGGTCTTTTGGGTCTTTTTTTCTAGGTCCTTTTCGGCCGTACAATAAAAAAGGAACCGCCCGCTTAAACCGGCGGTTCCAAGGAGGACGTCAAAAACTTATTTCAAATCCCGTTCCAGTGCAGCACCCCAAGCATCCAGTTCATATTGCAAGTTGCCGCTTACCATCACGCTTTCCATTTGCACAAAGCGGGAAACAATTACGCGGTTTCCGCCAAATCCGGCCGTAATAGGTTTGTTGATTTCCCGACTGACTAAAGCCGCTAAAGCAGGGTCCGCTTTGCGTAAAGCGTTATGTGCGTCCATAACCGGCGCTAAAGACTGCAACACATAACCCGCGTTATAGGTTTTCATGGTGTTAATGGTGCGGCGGGCAGCGGTTAATCTTTCCAAGGTTTCTTTAGCGGCAGGAGCATTGGCCGCGCTGGCTACATCCTGCAAGACCTGATGGGCCCACGCATCAAATTCCACCTGCATACTTTCCGGCAGCACAATATCTTCACGCAGTACAAATTCGGCCATTTTTAATTGGGCGCCCCAACCGGCTTTGAACGGGGCATTAATTTCAAAACTGGTTGCCGCCGCCGCAGAAGCGGAAACGCGGCGCAACGCATTGTATGCATCCATCACTTTTACAATGGATTGCAACGCCATGGAAAAATTAGGCTCTTGCAAGCGGGCAATTTCGTTCTTGGCGCTTACAGTGGCACTAAGCACCTGTTTCTGTAATACGGCCACGCTTTGCTGGCGCTCCATTTTTGTTTTTTGGATTTTACCGTCCAATCCGTTTACTTGCGGGAAAGCCGCCGCGTCCGGAAACGCATGTACTGCACCGGCACAAAAAACAGTTAAAAGGGTATACAAAAATACTTTTTTCATGAGGTATTCTCCTATATATTTTGTACTTCTTATTTATAGAATAAATATTTTTTGTTTCCAAAACCAGAGTCTTTAGACCTAAAAATCTTCTAGGTCCTTTGTGTGCGGTGCGCTTTTTTCAGGCTGATTTTTCGCCCGACACCAGTACGGTTTTTAACGGCATTGGCGCATATTTCCCCATAAAAAAGGCCCCCGCAGGGGCCTAAAACAAACGGGAATTAATACTTAAATTGTCCGTTTTCGTACACCAGTTGGGTTTGTCCGTTTTTTAGGATAGCGGTGACGGTTTTATTTTCCGTATTAATCAAATCCCAATGTAAGGCGGAAGAATTAAAGCCCAGCTGTTTTTTTAATTTACTGTCCAAACGGCTCACATCACCGGTGTAGGTGTCTGCATAGCTGGCCCCCACCGCCACATGGCAGTTGCCGTACTTGCCGCCAAAGTTTTCGTCGTACAAAATATCCGCCATAAATTTGGTAATTTTGGAAAAACGCCTATCCGTTAAAGAAAATTCCCCAATTTGGGCGGCGCCTTCGTCCATAGCCAGCATTTTACGCACAAAGTTTTGGCCTTGCTCAGCCGTGGCTTTTACCACGCGCCCGTCCTTAAATTCCAAGCGAATTCCTTTTACATAGTTTCCACTGCGGTAGGAGGATAAATCCGCAAAATACACTCCGCGCGTGCCGCGCCAGTCCGGCGAGGTAAAAATTTCAAAAGACGGGATATTGCACCCGCCGCCGGACACAAAGCGGCGCTCCTGCCCCAAGAGGACTTCAAAATCCATATTGGCGGATTGCACGCGGAAGCGCTCCACCGGCAAGGCAGAAAGCCAGCGGCCGATTTCTTCCATTTGGGCCGTCACTTCCTCCCATTTTTTGACGGGGTCCTTTTCATTTAAGTAGCAGGCGCGGGCAATTTGTGCGGCATATTCCTTTACGCTCAACCCCGCGCGCTTGGCCAGTTCTTCCGTCGGGTAATTGCACAAGGTCCACGCGAATTGGCCGGCCTGTTCGCGCTCGTCTAAAATTTCCCGCAACGGTTTATGCGCCAGCGCCGCTTGTGCAATGCGGGCCGGATTCACATCTTTCAGGCTGGTCAAATCCGCCGGAGCGCGCAGAGAAATCAACCCGTTTAATCCGGCTTGTAATTCTTTTTCTCCGGCGGCAATAAATGCCAGTTGCGTGTCATCCGCCTGCTTATAAAACGCGCGGGAAAAAGAATCCGGATTGGTTTGGCGGGCGATAACATTAAATTTTTGCTCGGTTAATTTGGCATAAAGCACTTCGGCCAATGGCAGGGCCAAAGGCTCGTAGCGCAGTAAAATAACGTCATAGGGCTTAAAAGCCGTGCCGTGACGGGCGGATTTTAAGGCCCAGAGCATAACATCTGCATATTTTGCGGTTTGTGTTTTGGTTAAAAACATTTTGGTTTCCCCCTTCTGTCTTATAATGTTATAATACAAAAAAAGGTACGGAAATAAAAAATGAAAAAGATTTTGCTGCTTATTCTAGTTGTTTTTACTGCTTTTCCCTTATGGGCGGATGTTTCCCCCAAGCCGGAAATGGAGTTTACATTTGTTTACCGCACGGCCCAAACGCCGCGCATTTTGCCGGACGCCAGCGAGCAAATCCAATGCAAAGATAACCAATGCATCCAAGCGCAACCCTTGGGGACATACGGCTTACAAAAACTGTATTGTTCGCCGGAAAGTTGTTTTTCTATTGCGTATGAATACGACCATTACCAAAAATTAATCATTGGGTTTGAAGACGGCTCCAAACGCGAAAGCAATATTTTCAAAACGCCGGACACGCTGCGTAGCGGATTTAAGGTATATGTGGACGACAATGCCCTTACCGTAGAGCCCGCACCGCTGGAAAATCCGTCCAGTATTTTAATGCGGCGGGATGCGTGGAGCTCTTTTATTATTATTTTAGTGTTGGAATTGGCGGCCGCGTGGGCCTTTTTAACCTATACGGATAAACCCTACCGCGTGCTATATGCTGTGGCGGTTTCCAACATTATTACCATGTTTGTTTCTTGGCGGTTTTTAGCCGCTTATATCAGTGAAACGGCCTTTTTGTGGATATTTTGCTTTGTGTTTGAATCCGTCTTTATTTGGCTATGCAACCGCAAAGTTTTATCTTGGAAAGAAGCCGGCTATTTAGGTTTAGCCGCTAACGTGACCAGTTATTCACTGGGAATGATGATTTCCTTTTATATTGCACCTTGGTTGTTTTAGAAAGGCCTCGGCCGAAAGCGCCTGCCTACTTGCACTAAAAAGGAAGAAAAAGCTATGCCTAAAAAATCCCCCCAAAAAGAAAAGCCGCTCGTCCTTTACGAAGCTTGCCCTTACGCCCGCCCGATAGCCTTATTGCTGGCCGGTTTATTTATAGCGGGGTTCAGTTATACCGGGAATTCTCCCATTCAAATTATCGGCCTGTTTTTGGGTATAGGGTGCAGTTTGTTTGGGCTTATAAGGTTGTTCTGTAAATCAAAAATACTCTGCACATTTTTACCTGACCAATTAGTATTTAATGCGGCAAACAAAAAATTTTTGTATGCCCAAATTGCCTATGTGGCGGTTTTTTACAAACACACCCCGGGCGCCGTGGGCACAAGCCGGAAACCTTATTTTAAGTTGCAATTAATGTTTGGTGAAAAATACCTTTTTCTGCAAGACGACTTATCCCCCCAAGACCAAACGGTATTTATAGAAGAATTAAAGAAACACAACGTCCCGTTCAAAGGGAAGCAGTACGAAAAAGGACTTTTTATAAAATAGGATTTCTGCCTTATAAAGGCGCGGGATATTCCGGCAAAAACATCGCTCCGGGCTTCTCACTCTCACGCAACACCAAGCAGTTGGTGTTGCTGCCAATCATTCAAAAACTCTCTATCAACCGCAAGTTGGGGAATTTTTCAAACAAAAATCCGTTTATTCTAGGCGTGAGCGGAGGGAGGAATACTGCCATACACGCGCGGTAGCGCGGAGGTATCCGACCGACCGAACAACAACGAATAAACGGATTTTGGGAAGAAAAAAACGGAGAGGGAGAGAAACCGCATAGCACCCAAAAGTGCCCCCGGTTTTGCTCCCAACAAAAGAGAGCGAGTTTTCAAAATAAAAAGCCCTAATTCTAGGCGCGAACTTGCGAAGTATACTGTGCGTAGCGACGCGGTAGCGCCGAGGTATTCGAGCAAGTAAGCAACAAAGAAGTAGGGCTTTTTAGTAAGAAAACTGGCGGAGAGGGAGAGATTCGAACTCTCGATACGGTTTCCCGTATGCAGTCTTTCCAGGACTGTGCCTTAAACCACTCGGCCACCTCTCCAAAGCAAATTGTATTAAGTACCTAGTTATTATAGCAAATTATCCGGCGGCGTGCAGAAATTTTTAAGTAAGCAAAACGCTAACGCTTAAACGCACGCACCTGAAACCCGAACAACCGCCCTATTAACATCAGCGGCAGCAGCACGCAAACGGTAAAAACCGCCACCAATAACGTCATAAAAAAACCAAAAGCCAACACCAAAAGCCCGCCGAAAAATCCGCCACTGTCCCCTTTGGGGCGGGCGTGGTCTTGGGCGCGCGGCTCCTCATGCGGGCGGCTGATTACGCGCCCGTTTTCGTCCAATACTTCCGGTTCTATTACGCCGGTATCTTTATGGCTTGTCATCTTATATATTTTGGCATAATTAGAGGCATTTGCAAAGGGGTAAAATTTAGTTAAAAAAGGGGCTTTTTTCTGTCGGCGGAAAATGTTATAGTAATGGGGAAGGCAGTTGCATATTTTAGGAGGGTTATTATGTGGGAAAAAGATATTAACATTCACGAAGTACGGGAAATACGCAGCCGCACCACGGTATTTTTTGGGGTGGGCGCTATTGCCAAAATTGATGATATTTGCAAAGACCTAAAAGCCCGCGGCCTAGATAAGCTTATTGTCGTCACCGGACACGGGGCCTATAAAAAAACCGGCGCGTGGGATTACGTCACCAAAGCATTTGCCGCACACGGCATTACGTATGTGCATTATGACAAAGTGACACCGAACCCCAACACGCACCATGTAAACGAAGCCGCCAAAATGGCGCACGATTTTGGGGCCAAAGCCATGTTGGCTATCGGCGGCGGTTCCGCTATTGATGCCGGCAAAAGCGTGGCTATTTTGATGAAATATCCGGGCAAAACCGCCGAAGATTTGTATACGTTCCAATTTACTCCGGCCGAAGCCGCCCCGATTATTGCCATCAACTTAACGCACGGGACCGGCTCGGAAGCGAACCGCTTTGCGGTGGTAAGCATTGAAGAAAAGAACTTCAAACCGGCCATCGCGTACGATTGCCTCTATCCGCTCTATTCCATTGACGACCCGGCCCTCATGGCGGGCCTTTCGGAAAACCAGACGCGCTATGTGTCTATTGATGCCGTCAACCATGTGGTAGAAGCGGCCACCACTACGCTCACTTCCCCCTACGCGATTGACTTGGCCATTTCCGTCGTGCAACTGGTTAAAGAATACCTGCCGGTGGCCCTCAAAGACCCGAAAGATTTAACCGCCCGCTACTTTTTGGCCTATGCGGCGTTAATTGCGGGTATTGCGTTTGATAACGGGATGTTGCACTACACGCACGCGCTGGAACATCCGCTTTCCGGCGTGAACCCCAACTTGACCCACGGCCTGGGGCTGGCTATGTTATTGCCGGCGGTACTCAAAAACATTTACCCGGCACGCCCGGCCACGTTGGCAGACGTGTTGGCCCCCATTGTGCCCGGCTTGAAAGGGTGCGGGTGCGAGGCAGAAACCGTTGCTAAAGGGGTGGAAAAATGGCTGTTCTCCGTGGGTTCCACGCACAAATTGGCGGACGAAGGATTTAAGGCCGAAGACGTGGATAAACTGGTGGAACTGACATTCAATACGCCGTCTTTGGACGGACTCCTGGCGATTGCCCCCACCAAAGCCACCAAAGAAGCCGTACGCGCTATTTATGCGGAATCTTTAACGCCGTACAACAAATAGCCTTATCTTGCTTAGTAAAAAGCCCCTGCTTAGGCGGGGGCTTTTTTTGCTATACTAAATAAAAAAGGAGCATTATGAAAGACAGCCTCATTTTTATAATTACAGGAATGGCCTTTTGGATTCCTGGTTTATGGTCTGTTATCCGGCAAAAAAGATTTTTTAAGAAAAACATTGTCACCCAAGGTATTATTACGACGTACCGTTCCCAGCAGGAAAAAGGCGCTAGGATGTATTCGGCCGTAGTATCGTATGAAGTTGACGGAATACCCCACCAAGTGCAAAGCAACGTGTGGACAACCGGCCGGCCGAAATTAGGCGACATCAAGAAAATTGCTTTTAACCCCGCCAATCCTAAAGAAGCCATGTGTGAGGACAGTTGTTTTATGGAATATGTGGCAATAATAATAGGCGCAGGGCTAACCGCCGCGGGAATTTACCGGTTATTTTAAGCCAGCACTTTATTGCCGCGCACATACTCAAAAAAGGCTTTCACGCGCGGGTCACAATACACATCCCGCACGGTAATATCCTTTTTTAAGTGTACCCCGTTTAAGGTGCGGCAACGGCTCAGTGCCACATACGTTTGCCCCGGCGCAAAGGCCCCGCGGCCAATATCCAAATAAATACTGTCAAACGTAAGCCCTTGGGATTTGTGAATGGTAATAGCCCACGCCAGTTTTAGCGGATATTGCTTAAAAAACCCCTGCACTTTGGGCGCTAATTTTTGGGTTAAGGGGTTAAATTCGTACTTTACATCTTCCCAAATGTGCGGCTCCACGGTGTACACTTCCCCCTTCAGGGCCACTTTAATAAAGTCCGGCCCTAAATCGTACACGGTGCCAATATCCCCATTTACCCAGTTGTCATCATTAACCAACATCATTATTTTGGCGCCTTTTTTGAGCCGCAGGGTTTGCTCGGCCGGCGTGGTTTTACTTTTGAACGCATCCACAATTTGCGCCTCATACACAAATTCTTGTCCGGCTAGCTCTGCCAAATACATATTGTTGCGGTAGGCCGCCTCCCGGTTGGTGGGCGACAAAATAATACTGTCCGCAAAATCTTCCGGCAGTTCAAAGGTTTTGCGCACATTTAATTGGGCATCCAATTCCGGCTGGGTAATGGTTTCCTCGCGGATTTGGTTTAATAACTGCATAAATGCCGGGTCCGTTTGCTGGCGGAAAATGCGCTTTAACTCAAACACTTCCAGCGGCAGGCGGCGGCACACGCGGGCTTCAAAAAAGTACGGGCTTTTATACAGGGAATGGAAATAATCAAACAACCCGCCGGAAGGCTTTTCCTCCACCGGGGGCAGTTGGTATAAATCCCCAAACAGCACCACCTGCTTGCCGCCAAACGGTAAGTCTGTGTGCGTGGAAAGGCGCAAAATATGGTCCATGGCGTCCAACAAATCCGCCCGGAGCATAGAGGCTTCGTCAATAATCAGCACGTCCAGCGCGTCCACCGTTTTGCGCGGCAGGCGTTTTAAGTTTTCCGTATCCAACAAATTGCCCGGTTTTAAGTGGAAAAAAGAATGGACCGTCTGCCCGTGTACGTTAATAGCCGCTAAGCCTGTGGTGGCCAGCACCACGGCACTATGCGTAGAATGTTGGATAAAGTATTTAAGCAGGGTGGTTTTGCCCGTGCCGGCCCGACCGGTTATAAAAATAAGCGGTTTTATAGCGGGGGTGGATTCCAACAAGCGCAGGGCATCCTTAAATTCATCCGTTAAAATAATGGGAGTTTCGGCCATAGTTTTATTATAGCTTTTCTGTTTGCTCACACCAAACCGGCCGCCCCGCTACCTGGGGGCGGCCGACGGAACAACCCGAAACCGCTATTTTAAGCAGTCGTGCACATCTTGCGCAATTTGCTCTTTGGTCAGGCGGAAACGGCGGTACAATTCTTCCAAGGGCACGCGGTCCGTAAATTCCTTGTGCGCGCCGTAAGTAAGCACTTTCATCGTGCTGTTGCCGTAGAAAGCGGCCACCTTTTCCCCAAAACCGCCGTCTAATACGCCGTCTTCCAACGTAATGACTAAACGGTGCGTTTTCTTTAATTCTTCCAATAGCGGCTTATCCAAGCCCGTCATATAGCGCGGGTTAATCAGCGTAGGCGTAATGCCCAGCGTACGGCGGATTTCCCCGCATACGGCCTTACCCAGGCCAAAGAAGTTGCCCAACCCCAACACGGCAATTTCGCGCCCTTGTTCGGCCACCTGGTATTTGTTCAATACAGCGTAGTCTTTATCCACCGGCAGGCCCGTTTCGGCCACGTCCGTAAACGGCACGCGGATAGCCACCGGGTACTGTTTTTGCGCCATGGCCCAATCCAGCATAGCCAAATATTCCGCGCGGCCCGTGGGGGCCAAATAAACCATATTGGGAATATTGCTTATCAAGGGAATATCAAAAATCCCCAAGTGGGTGGCATCCCCGGCGCTAATTCCCCCCCAATGAATAAGCAGGGTGGCCGGTTTTTTGTTGAGCGCCAAATCTTGCGACAGTTGGTCGTACGTGCGTTGGACAAAAGAGCTTAAAACTTGCAGCACCGGTTTGGCCCCGCCGGCCGCCAAGCCGGAAGCATACGCTACGGCGTGTTCCTCGGCAATGCCCACATCCGTATAGCCGGCCCCCAACTGGGCGCGCACGTCCGGCGTAAGGCCGTACGCCCCCGGGGTGGCGGGGCTAATCACTATGACCGACGGGTCCTGTTTGCGTTTTTCAATCAAATGCCGCTGGGTCAGCGAAGCATACGTTTCCGCCGCCGGAGCGGGGTTTTTCTTTTCGTCCAAGGCGTGGGGCATAACCCAATGGAACGCCTCTTTATTGGCCTCGGCCTGCGGGCACCCTTTGCCTTTTAAGGTGTGGATATGCACCACCGTCGGGTGCGTGACATCTTTTACTTGTTGGAACGCGGCAATTAAACTGCGCACGTCGTTGCCGTTTTCCACATATTTATAATCTAACCCCAGGGCCTTAAAAAAATTACATTCCGCTTGCCCGCGGGTTTGGCGGAGCAACGCCAGGTTTTTGTATAAGCCGCCGTGGTCCGGCGCGATACACATTTCGTTATCGTTTACCAAAATAATTAAATTACTGTTGAGTTCGGCCGCCGCGTCTAACCCTTCTAACGCTTCCCCGCCGCTTAAAGAGCCGTCCCCGATAATGGCAATTACGTTGCCGGTTTTGCCCTGTAAATCACGCGCTTTGGCCAACCCCACCGCCAAACTGGGCGCGGTGGACGTGTGACCGATAACAAACGTATCGTGCGCGCTTTCCTGCGGGTTGGTATAGCCGGAAATTTCGTGGTATTTGGCAGGATTTGTAAAATACTGTTTGCGGCCCGTTAAAATTTTATGCGTATAACATTGGTGGGAAACATCAAACACAAACTTATCCTGCGGCGTATTAAACACATAGTGCAGGGCCACCGTCGGCTCAATAAAACCCAAATTCGGGCCGAAATGTCCCCCCGTGGCGTTTATTTTTTTAATCAGCAAGGCGCGGATTTCCGCCGATAGCGTATCCAACTCCTCCATAGATAAACCTTTCAAATCTTGCGGCTCGTTTACTTTGTCTAAAATTTGCGTCATACTTTATTACTTCTCCTATATATATTTACTGCGTTTAACAATTTTGGCCCATTTCGTACGCTTGCTTAAAAACAGGCTTGTTTTTTACTTCCCCTTTCTGCCACGCCCCGGTACCGTACAAAATGCCTTTTTCGCGGGTGCCTTCCAAACAATCTTGCGTAAACCCGCGCAACGCTTCCACGGTGCGTTGCATATTTTGGCGGTTGGTATCCGCGGCGGAAAGAATAAAATAAAAATCTTTATTGGAAATTTCCGTATAGCGCGGAACAGTGCGGTCTATAAAGGTTTTCAGCTGTCCGTCCATACAGTAAAAATAAACCGGGGTTGCCAGCACAATCACGTCCGCCGCCACCAGTTTATCTAACAGCGGTTTCATATCGTCTTTTTGTACGCACAGGTGGGACGTATTACACGCACCGCACCCCAAACAATACGCAATATGATAATCTTTCAAAAATACTTTTTCTACGCTGTTTCCGGCGGTTTGCGCCCCGGCGGAAAATTGCTCACACAATAAATCCGAATTGCCGCCCCGGCGTGGGCTGGCGGAAATAATTAAAACATTTTTTGCCATATTATAAACAACCTCTATTTCAATAGTTTTTTCTCACAAGCTACAATTTTTTCTTCGTACACTTCTATTTTATGGTTTAAGCGGCTGAGCGTTTGTTGCATTTGCTCCACGCGCTGTTGCAAGGCATCGCGCTCTTTAATAAGCAGTTGTTTGCGCTTTTGCAACGTGCGGTTTCCGCGGCGGAAAAGCGAAACATACTCTATTAATGTTTCAATAGAAAGCCCCGCCCCGCGCATACATTTGATAAATTCCACCCACCCGCAATCGGTTTCGGTGTAATCCCGCACGCCGCTTTCCTTGCGGTTTACCGGCGGGATAAGGCCCACTTTTTCATAATAGCGCAACGTATCGGCCGGCAGGCCGTACTTTTGGCTCACTTCGGAAATGGTCATTCAGCACCTCCTTACATAAAATATTATATTACTTGGAGTTGACTTTAAGTCAAGGGGTCCGAAAGAAAAAAGCGTTTTACCGTCTGTAAATTTTCTGTTTTTTGCACACCAAAAACCCCGGGTGCTTGGCCCGGGGTGTGTGGTATTTTACCGCTTATTTTAAGATTTTTAATTTTTCGGACAGTTGCCCGAACGCTTTGGCGCGGTGGCTGATTGCGTTTTTTTCTTTATCGCTCAGCTCTGCCAATGTTTGGGTGGTATCTTTAACGATAAATAGCGGGTCGTACCCAAAGCCGTTTTCGCCACGGTAGCCAAACCCAATGTAGCCGTCCAGCCGTCCGTCAAAAGTAAGGTGTTGGCCGGAAGGCAAGGCCAAACACGCTACCGTATGGAAAGTGGCCTTGCGCTGGTGCAATAAAAGTCCGTCCAGCTCGGCCAATAACTTGCGGTTATTTTCGTCCGTATCGGCATGTTCGCCGGCATAGCGGGCAGTATGAACACCGGGGCGGCCGTCCAAGGGGGCCACTTCCAAGCCGGTATCGTCCGCCACGGCGGGCAGCCCTGTTTGTTTGGCCGCGTACACCGCCTTAATAGCGGCGTTTTCTTCTAAGGTGGAACCTGTTTCCGGCGGGAGGTGCAACCCCTTAAAATCAGCCAAACTAACGTACTCTATTTCCTCCCCACTATTCTGCTTTTTAGGCAAAATGGCGGAAAGCTCCTTAAACTTATGTGGATTACCGGTAGCAATTAAAATTTTCATATCGTTTTAATTACTTACCCTGCATGCTTTTTTGCACTTGCGGGTCTTGCTGCAACGCTTGCAAAAGTTTGGCTTTTGCTTTGGCGGCGCGTTCCTGCACTTGTTGGGCGCGCGACGCAACCGACGGCACAGCCTGTACATCTTGCACTAAATTCAAAATGGCTTTATAGGCAACAAACAAATCCTTTTCACTCAACCATTCTTTGTAATTGTGCGGATTATTTTGCCCCGTGGGCAAGCAAGGCGCACCCAAGCAAATATCCCGCTTGGCAAACATGGCCGGTCCGGTTCCGGCGCGTTCTTTTAAGTAGCGCGGTTCCATACCCGCTTTTTTGAGGGCCTGACCCGCCAAGTTGGCGGCGGCGGGGTGCATACCGTCAGCCACGTTGGTATATTGTTTAGCAATCTTTTTGTCAATTTTTACATCAAATTTTTGGGCCGCATCTGCCACGGCTTTATCCAAGCGGGCAAACCATTTTTTACCTTGTTTGGGGTTGAAAAAGCGGTAGCGGAAGTCCACCGTCACAGTGTTATTTTTGGCATCATAGCTAATATGGTGGGGTTCCACATAACCGTCCATACCGGTACTGTAATTGGGCAACGTGCGTTTGGGGGCCGCTTTTTGCACAATGTACGCCGCGGCGGCGCTGGCGTTGCGGTAGCCGTTGGTGGCGGCATAAGATTGGTGGCCATTCACGCCGTGTACCGTCACCAAAGCGCCATAGGCGGAAAAGTTAGCTACAATAATTTCCCCATTCACGCCGGCGTCAAAATCAAAGGGAATTTCCGGATAATACAAATCCATATCCAACCCTTCGCCCGCCATGCCGATATCTTCGTTGGGGGTAAGAACCACTTGGATAGGACCGTGTTTGATGGACGGATTATCGGCCAGCGTTTGCAAGGCCGTCACCACCGCGGCCACACCGGCTTTATCGTCGGCAGAGAGCATGGTGGTTCCGTCGGAAACTACAATCGTTTCGCCTTTTAATTTGGCTAAATACGGGTCCGTCTGCGGGTTAATGACTAAATTTTTGGCTTTATTAATAATCACTTCGCCGCCGTCATAATTTTTAATAACGCGGGCTTTAATGTTGGCACCGGGGATATCGGGCGTGGAATCATAATGCGCGCTGAGGCCCAGCACAGGTACGGCTTTATCCACGGTAGAAGGAATATGAATATAAATATATTGGTTTTCGCTCAAGTGCGTTTTCCAACCGGCCGGTTTGGCAAATAAATTAATTTCCTGATAAAGTAAAGCCGCCATACGGCGCAAATCATCATTCATAGGAAACGCTTGGGTGGGGTCATCCTGACTTTGGCTATTAATGCGGGTATAGCCTAAAAAACGGTCCAATAACGCGGAACGGTAAGAATCTTCCACGGTAGCATACTGCCCAACGGCGCGTTGTTGTTTTAGATTTTCCTGCTGGGCTTGCAGCTGGGCCACATCCGCAGGAGTGATAAATTTGTTCGTGTTTTGCGCAAATACAGCAGGCGCGGCAAATAGTACAGCAACCAACAGACACATCATTCTATGGGTAGTCATTGCATCTC
Source organism: uncultured Elusimicrobiales bacterium (assembly GCA_934662565.1). Taxonomy (GTDB): domain Bacteria; phylum Elusimicrobiota; class Elusimicrobia; order Elusimicrobiales; family Elusimicrobiaceae; genus Avelusimicrobium. Next base: position 172,303 of record CAKUKI010000002.1, on the reverse strand, counting down.
CTATACATAAAAGGTTTCTATTATTCTAATTAATAAACGGAAATAAACGCAAGGGCCAAAAGGCCCATATCCGCGTGGGTCTTTTGCTAAAAGAAAAACCCCGCCTTAAAGCGGGGCTGAATTATAGTGTTTTTTGGGTTTCCCACAACGTTAAAAGCCTGATAAGGGTACGCAAAGAGGCTTCCATAACGTCCGCATCGGCATATTCCCATTCGGTCCGTGCGTTATATATGCCGGCAAAAATATCCGGCGTGGGGATGCCGGACGCGCTCAAAACGGCGCCGTCCGTTCGCCCGCGCAAGGCCACCTCTTTCGGGGTGATTTCTTCCGCCTGCATAGCGGTTTTGGTCAGTTGAAGCATAGCGGGCGGCAAAGCGGCCTTCATATTTTTATATTCATCTTGAAAAGCCAGCGTGGCCCCTTTGGCGCGGGAGTGCATACTTTTAACCGTATTAAACGCATTTTGCACGGTAGAAACCAACTGGGCGGTTTCTTCGTCACTAAACGCGCGGATAAGCCCCCGCACCGTGGTGGTATCGCCTTGGGTGGAAATATCATTCACATAAATAAAACCGCGTCTGTCTGCGGTGGTTTCGGGGCGTTGGTAGCGGGGGAGCAGGGTGTGGAAATCGGACGCCATTAACACATTATCCGCAAAAGCGGAGTTTTGCGCCGCCCCCACAAAGCCGCCCCGATAGCCGGTAAAAGTAATCACAAAGGATTGGGCGTTAAAATTTTCCGTCATCAGTTCGCCTGTATCGCCGCCGGATACGCTATAGGCATATTGCACGCCCAAATCCGCCGGATTTAATTTGGCAATACCGGCACCGGAGGAAGCGTCCGAAGTAAAAATAATTTTTACAGGGCCGTGGGCAATTTCCGGATGGTCATACAAGTATTGTACCAACGTCATAATAACAGAAATGCCCGCTTTATCGTCCGCCCCCAGCGCAGTTCCGCCGCTCGCCACAATTAAGTCGTGCCCGTGGGCCGCCGTTAATTTGGGGGCCGTATAGGAATTAAGCGTTAATTGGCGGGCGGCATCCAGCACAATATCTTTGCCGTCATAATGTTGAATTACGCGCGGTTTAACTGCGTGGGAAGAAAGCGCCGGTGCCGTATCCAAATGAGCCAGAAAAGCCACCGCCGGAGCCGGATTTTTGGACGAGGCCGCAATATCCGCCGTCACGAGGGCATTTTCGCCCACTTTTACATTTTGGGCACCGTATTTTTTTAATTCTTTGGCCAGTTGTTTGGCTAATACTTTCTGCCCCTTGGAGCTGGGCACATACGCCACCGACGGATTACCTTGCGTGTCAATCTGCGCGTATTTTACAAGGCGGTCCGTCAGTTGGGTTTTTACCGCCTTTTTATCATAGCGGGTAAGCGCCTTCCAATCCTGCGCCGCGCCCATAACGGGCGCGGTGAGCAGGCATAAAACCATCGTCAGCACATACGCGGCGCGGAGCATTAGGCCAAATCCTCTAAAGAGGCCGTCACTTGGGCAAGCGCCTGTTGGGCGGCGGCTAATTCTTCGCGCGTTTTTTCCACTTGCTCTTTGGGCGCGTGCTTGATAAAGTTTTCCTGCGCTAAACGCGCTTGGCGGGAAGCGATATTGGCTTTAGCAAGGGCCAAATCCTTTTCCAAGCGTTTGCGTTCTTTATCAAAATCAATCAAGCCCGTAAGCGGCACATAAATAGCAATCCCCTCAAACATAGCGGTAGCCGTTTGTTTGGGTTTAGGCATATTTACGCCGATTTGCAAGTTGTCAATTTTAGCCATTAAAGTAATGTAGCCTTCATAGGCTTTTAATACCGCCAGTTCTTCCTGCGTGTTGCCGGAAAGCACCGTGGTAATTTTTAAGGCCGGCGGCACGTTGAATTGGGAACGAATCGTGCGGATGGCCCGCGTGACACCTTGCAACACATTCATTTTGCGTACGGCGTCTTCGTTTACCCACGCGGCATTAAATTGCGGATAAGCCTGATTGAGCAAAAATTCTTCCGTTTCGTTTACATACGGGCGCAACGAAGCGGCAATTTCTTCCGTAATAAACGGGATTAACGGATGAAGCGCTTTTAAGGTGCCGTACAAAATGTTTACGCACAGCGCCATAACGTGTTCTTTTTCCTGCGTTTGGAAGCGCTGCTTGGCCAGCTCAATATACCAATCGCAAAAATCGCCCCACAAAAAGTGGTATAAAGCGTTGGCGGTTTGGGCCAAGTTATAATGTTCAATGCCCTCGCGCGCCGTTTTGATGGCATTAGCATAGCGGTCCAAAATCCATTGGTCGGCCAGTTCCGTCACTTTTTCGGGCATAGTTAGCGGGCCTTGAATGCCTTCCATATTCATTAAGATAAAGCGGGAAGCATTGTAAATTTTATTGCAGAAGTTCCGCGCGCCCGTAATGCTGTCTTCGGAATACGGAATATCCTTACTGGGCACGGCCTGCATGAGTAGGGAGAACCGCACCGCATCCGTACCGTATTTGGCGGTCATATCCAAGGGGTCAATGACGTTGCCCAACGATTTGGACATTTTTTTGCCGCTTTTATCGCGGATAATCCCGTTGAGGTAAACATCTTTGAACGGCAATTTGCCGGTAAATTCAAGGCCGGTCATTACCATACGCGCCACCCACAGGTACAAAATTTCGTATCCGGTCACCATCACGCTGGTAGGATAGAAATGTTCCATTTCGGGCGTTTTTTCCGGCCAGCCAAAAACAGACATAGGCCACAACGCGGAAGAAAACCAAGTATCCAACACATCCGGGTCTTGCACTAAATCATGCCCGCCGCAATGGGGGCATTTTTCCGGCTTGCCGAAAGATACAATCGGCTGGGCGCCGTCTTCAAAGGACACTTTCGTCAGTTGTTCGTGGCCTTGTTTATCCGTAGCAAAAGTTAAGCCGTTCGCGCTGCATTGGCGGCAATACCACACCGGAATACGGTGCCCCCACCAAATTTGGCGGGAGATGCACCAATCTTGAATGTTTTTCAGCCAGTTCAAAAACGGGTTTTTCCAGTTGGCCGGGTGGAATTGCAAAGCGCCGGATTCCGCCGCTTCAATAGCGGGCTGGGCCAATTTATCCATTTTTACAAACCATTGTTCGCTCATAAACGGCTCAATGGGGTTGTGGCAACGGTAGCAGGTGGAAACCGCATTGTTGTATTTTTCTTCTTTTACCAACAAGCCGGCGGCATCCAAATCTTTCACGGTTTCTTTGCGGCAGAGTTCGCGGTCCATGCCCAAGTATTTTTCCGGACAGTTGACCATTTTGCCTTTATCGTTAATCACCGTCATAATAGGCAAGTTGTGGCGTTGGCCGACTTCGTAGTCGGTAGCGTCATGCGCCGGAGTAATTTTTAGGGCGCCGGTACCAAATTCCATTTCCACGGCTTCGTCGGCAATAACAGGAATAGCGCGGTTTGCCAGCGGAATAATTACTTTTTTGCCCACTAAATTTTTGTAGCGCTCGTCCTTCGGGTTTACGGCAATAGCGGCATCGGCATAAATGGTTTCGGGGCGGGTGGTGGCAATCACCACGCCGTCGGAGCCGTCTTCCCCTTTATAGCGCAAATACCACAATTTACCGGCGTGTTGTTCGTGTTCCACTTCAATATCGGAAAGCGCCGTAGAACACCGCACGCACCAGTTGATTAAGCGTTTACCGCGGTAAATATATTTCTTTTCCCACCATTGGCGGAAACATTCGTAAACGGCTTTGGCGCGTTTTTCGTCCATGGTAAAGCGGATATCGGAAAGGTCCAACGCCCAACCCATTTTGCGGAATTGGTTAAAAATAGCGTTGCCACATTCGTTATACCACTGCCAAACGGTTTGCACAAAGGCTTCGCGGCCGAGGTCGTGGCGGGATTTATGTTCTTCTTTGGAAAGTTTCTTTTCAATGACGTTTTGGGTGGCAATACCGCCGTGGTCCGTCCCCGGAACCCAGTAGGCGTCTTCCCCAAACATACGGTGGGCACGGATTAAAACATCCTGTAAAGTATTGGTAGAGGCGTGCCCCATGTGTAAAGCGCCCGTGATATTGGGCGGCGGAATTACAATAACAAACGGTTTTTTGGTTTTATCCGCCTTGGCGGCGAACAATTTAGCATTTTGCCATTTATCGGCAAGTTTTTTTTCTACTTCTTGCGGTTCATAAGCTTTAGGCAACATAGTTTTTCCTTCGGTTTTGAATTTGCGTGATGTGACTTCACGCGTGACCTATTTATATTTTACCAATTATACGCGCCGCCGGACATCAAAATAACCTTTTTCCCCCTTTTTTACAATAGACGGAAATTTGAAAATTTGCTCCTAAAAAAGATACTATATTTATATATGAGTAATACCAAAAAAAACTGGCAGGTAAACTCCACAAAAAGGCGCAATTCGGCCTTTTTTTTATTTGTATTTTTGGGCATGCTAACCGCCTTCGGTCCGTTCGTGACGGATATGTATTTGCCCAGCCTTCCGGCTATGACGGCATTTTTTAATGCCAGCACCCCGCAAGTGCAGTTGGGGCTGACTTTTTCCATGTTGGGCCTAGCCGCGGGGCAAATTCTGTTCGGCCCGCTTAGTGATAAGTACGGCCGCCGCTTGCCGCTCCTGATTTCTTTATGGCTCTTTTTAGGGGCCACGTTAGGGTGCATTTGGGCGCCGGACATTTGGCTTTTTGTCCTATTGCGCTTTGTTCAAGGTTGCGCGGCGGCGGGCGGAATTGTTATTTCCCGCTCTATTGCCACGGATAAATTTAAGGGCGCTAGCCTAGCCAAAGCGTTGGCGATTGTCGGTGCTATTAACGGGATTGCCCCGGTATCGGCCCCCATTATTGGCGGCGCCGTATTAAAATGGACCGATTGGCGCGGCGTATTTGCGGTACTGTTTGTACTGGGCATTATACTGTTAGGCGCGTGTATTCATTTTAACGAATCTTTATCCCACGCCAAACGCTCCCGCACCCCGCTCCTTAAAACATTCTCTTTATTTAAGGGAGTCTGCACCAACAAAACCTTTATGGGCTACACGCTGCAAATGTCCTGCGCGCTGGGAGTTTTGTTTGCGTATATTGCCGCCTCGCCGTTTATCATCCAACAGCACTACGGCTTTAGCCCGCTGGCATTTAGCTTATTTTTTGGGATAAATGCCGTGGCTATTGGCATTGGGGCCGGCCTGTCCGTAAAATTCAAACGGCAGGAAAACTGCGTTTTAACCAGCTGCGTTGGCATGTTTATAGGCAGTGTATTGGTATGGGGCGCATTATTGGGCGGAGCCAACATCTGGCTGTTTGAAGGATTGCTGTTTGCCTTATTATTTATGATGGGGCTTTCCTTAACCGCCGCCACCACCTTAGCCATGGATAGCGTACGCCAACAGGCCGGCACCGGCTCGGCCTTATTGGGGGCGTGCGGATTTCTGTTCGGCAGTATTGTTTCCCCGCTGGTGGGTATGGGGAATATGCTATTTACCACCGGCCTTGTGCTGGTGCTTTGCGCTATTGGCTCCGGCGTGTGCGCGTTATGGGTGCGCAAAAAAACAACTGCCGCTAATACCGCAAATGTTTGCGCTTAAATCTATTAGAAAGGAAAAATCCCGAAGTAAATAAACTTCGGGATTTTTTTGAGATTGTAAAAACTACATAGACAAGAGTTTTTGTATCAGCCAATCGGAACCGGCGGATAAATCCGTAAATTTTACCAAAACAAACAGATTGATAAGCGCGCCCATACTTAAAAACGGGCCAAACGGAATAGCGTCCCCGCCTTTCTTCCCCTTAAAAATCATCAGGAAAATAGAATAGACGAGCCCGATAAAAGAGGCAAAAATAACCGTGGTAATTACCCCTTGCCAGCCGATTAACGCGCCTACGCCGCCCATTAATTTTACATCGCCGCCGCCCATGGCTTCTTTCTTAAACAGCCAAGTGCCAATCAGCGCAATAGCTAGTACGCCAAAGAACCCCACACTGGCGCCCAGCAAGCTGTAAAGCTCCTTCTGCCACCACACGCCTTCAAAATACGGGTTGCCCCACGCAAATAACAGGCCCCATACAATTAACCCCAATGAAAAGCGGTCCGGAATAATCATCAGTTCCATATCAATGACCGATAAAATAATCAGCGCGTACGCCGCCGCCAACACCACAAACGTCCACAGGGTTAGCCCATAATGCCACACAAAAAGCGTGGTCAGCGCACCGGTAAAAAACTCCACCAGCGGATACTGCACACTAATAGGCGCTTTACATTTGCGGCATTTGCCTAACAGAAAAATATAGCTTAATACCGGAATATTATCATACGGCTTAATACGCGCGCCGCATTTGGGGCAGAAAGACGGCGGCCACACAATGGATTTACCGTTTGGAATACGGTAAATACACACGTTCAAAAAACTGCCCATAATCAGCCCGAACAGGGCGGAAAACACTAAAATTAAAGTATCCATAATCACTCTCTTATATACACAGAAAAACCCCGTCCGCCAAAACGGACGGGGATAAAATTAATGCAGGTTCCAAGCGGTGCCGTAGCTGTCTTCTTTACTAGTATTTACAAATACGTCACCGTAGCGCGGGTCGGTCGGGTCGCTTACATAAGCCCAACCGCCTTGGTTGGTGAACGCCTGCTCATACGAGCCGGTGCTTACATGGTGCGAGGGCCGGAAACCGGGGATGGTCACCATGGGGATACCTTCAATATATTTAGGTACCAGACAGGACAAATCATCCGTCGGATAAGTGCCTTGGTGTTCCCCATAGTAAGCGGCAATAGCACTGCGCATTTTAACCAAACGGTGCTTGGTGCTGCCTTCTTTAGCTTTGTGTACTAGGTGCATGACGCGCGGAACGGTGCAACCCAACAAGAAAGCGAACACCAATACCGTAATTAAAACTTCCAATTTGGTAAAGCCTTTTGTAAACATTTATTTCAGCTCCAATGCTACCAACGCAAATACTTTGGCATCCCCCAACGTGTTTTTAATGCTGCTGTATTCGTTGGGTTGGTGGGCCATATCGTCCAGCTTGGAAAACACCACCGCGCTGTAGCCTTTATTGCGCAAATACGCCGCCACCGTACCGCCGCCCACGCCCATGGCTTTGGGTTGGTTTTTATAGACGGCTTTGGCCGCTTTAATCACCGCCCCCACCAGCGGCGCTTTTTTATCCGTCGGTTTGGAGGACTCACATTGTTCCAGCTCAATTTTCACTTTTACCTTAAATTGTTTTTCCACCCCTTTTACAATGCGGGTAATTTCTTTTAATACGTCTTCGTTATTATAGCAGGGCAGAACGCGGCAATCCAAATAAAACACGTCCGTACCGGGGATGGTGTTTACGTTAGGCACGTTGGCTTCGCGTTTGGTCGGCTCAAAGGTGCTGGCAGATTCCGGCGCGAACAAGGTATTTTTCTTGTTGAAAATTTTGGTAAGCTCTTCCAACCGTACAATTAAGTGGGAAGCCACGCGGTTGGCGTTGATACCCGCTTTGGGCATAGAAGCGTGCGTCTGCTTGCCCTGTACGGTAAATTTGACCCACAGCATATTTTTTTCGGCAATTTCCACCATAGTCCCTTGCGGGTTGCCGCCGTCCGGCACTAAGAAAGAATCCTCTTTGGAAAAAGTTTTACCGTGGCGTTTCAAAATATCCACAATGCCGTAAGTGCTGCCGATTTCTTCGTCCGCGTTTAACAAAAGCGCATAGTTGACCGGCGGGCGGATGCCCAAATCCATAAATGCTTTTACGGTCAGCAGGCCGGACACCAACCCTTGTTGGTTGTCTTCCGAGCCGCGCCCGTAAATTTTATCCCCTTTTACAACGGCCTTAAATGGGTCCGTTTTCCACAATTTCAAATCCCCGGGGGGCACAATATCCATGTGGGCCATTACCCACAAGGTTTTCTGTTTGTTTTGGCCGTAGTATTTGGCCACAATGTTGGGGCGCACCCCGGTTTTAGATTTAGGGTCTTTGGCGTTGATTACAAAAACTTCGTCAAATTTCATGGTTTTCAGCAAGGCCAGTAAATATTCCGCCTTAGCGGTTTCGCCGTCGCCTCCGGCGTGCGGAGAAACGGCCGGACAGGCAATCATTTTGGTTTGCACGTCCACCACAAAATCCTTGTAAGAGTCTATTTTAGCGAATATCTTTTTCGTATCTTCCATAATTTAACCTCGCTTTTTACTAGATAGGGTTTGCTATATCAATAAATTCGGTTTCTACGCCAAATTCCCTTTTTACTAAATCCATCATAGCCAGCACGCCGGCCTTTTCGGAATTATAATGCCCCAGCGCCAGACAGTTTATTTTGCCTTCACGGCACCATTCTTGCACGGGTTCATCCACTACCCCCGTCACATACAAATCCAGTTTTTCTTCCACGGCTTGCGGCAGCATACTCCACCCGCCGCCGCTTACAATACCTACGGTGCGGATGTGTTCCGGCCCAAAAGCAAACAGCCGCCCTTGCGCGCCGCAAAATTGCTCCAACACGGCACAGGTTTCCGCCAGCGGCAAATCTATCTGCCCCTTAAAACCAATGTTTTGGCCGTGATAGCGCCCAAAAGGCTGCGGGTCTTGCGCGCCTAATTTTTTAATCAAACACGCATTATGCCCAATCACAGGGTGCATATCCAACGGTAAATGATACGCCGCCAAGGCTAAATCATTTTTACACAAATACGCCACCCGCGCACCAAAAGTACCCGTAAGGCGTTCTTCCTTGCCCCATAAAAGGCCGTGGTGCGTAATAATCAGCTGGGCGCCTGCCTGTTTGGCCGCGCGGAAAAGCTCCAATCCGGCCGAAACACCAAACGCCACTTTATGCACTTCCTGAGGGCCCTGTACCTGCAAACCGTTTTGGCTGGCATCCGGTATTTGGGCCGCGTTCAAATAAGAATTTAAGAACGCAATTATTTCATCGCAAGCCGTCATAGTTTTATGTTATCATTTTATAAGGATGAAAAGAATAGTTTTTTTCTTATTTTTAACCCTTTTTCCCATTTTAACCGCACACGGACAAACGCTCCCCGCCGCCCCCTATCTGCCCGCACAGGAAGGGCCGCAGGCCGCCAAAGCCCCCATCACCGTGCAATATCCGCACGAAAAAATGAGCGTTTCCAAGGGGGCAAAAAATATTTTTATCTTCGGGCAAGTAAACATTCCCAATGCCACGTTGGATATTAACGGGCAAGCCGTGCCGTTGCATACCAACGGTGCTTTTTTGGCGTATTTGCCGGTGGAAAACGGAGAATTTGATTTTATTTTAACCGCCACCACCGCCGAGCAAATTTATCAGGCCAAACGCACCGTTATTGTGCCGGGGCTTCCCCTTAAAAAATTATTTGAGCGGGCAGAATTTGACCCAGAAGAAGTGTACCCCAAAACGCCGGTGGAACTCCTGCCGGGGGATTTATTGGAGCTTTCCGTCCGCGGTACCCCTCGCACGGAAGTTTCCTACACATTAAGCGGAATTAAAGGCGCCAAAAACATCCCCATGAAAGAAGATTCCGCCCACCCCGGTATTTATCGGGCCAAATACTTATTGGGGGAAGACCAAAAACCGCGCACCGTTAAAGTGACGTACCAAATGCAAAATGCCCCCGCCTACACCAAAGCCAAAATAACGGCCGCCGGAAAAATTAAAATTTTAGATGCCAAAAACCCGTTTACTACGGCGGAAATTACTTTATCCGGCGTAAAAGTGCGCAAAATCCCCGTGCATAAAGAAAACCTGTACCCCTTTTACCGTGCCTACGGCCGTGTGCAAATTAACGGCCTTTCCAACGGGCTCTACCGTATTGCACTGAACGAAAACGAATCCGTCTGGCTGGAGGCCAACCGCCTAAAATTACACCCCTTTGCCGGATATACGCCCAATTATATTGAGCGGCTTACCACTGCCGTTTCGGACAGTAAAACCCGCCTAACCTTTAGCGGCCTAAGGCAAGTGCCCATTCAAGTACAGGAATTTAATGACCGTTTTGAATTGACCCTTTATTATACCTCCGGCTTTGGGGAAAACTTTAGCTTAGATACTACCAGCCCCTTGGTGGAAAACATCACTTGGAGCTACCCCGCCAGCGACACGGTTAAATTTGTTATTTCTTTTAAGCAAGGCACCGGCCCGTGGGGGCACGCATACGATTTTGAAAACGGCACACTGCTACTGGACCTTATGCACAAACCGCAAATTGCATCCACCCCGCAAAAACCCTTAGCCGGCGCCCGCATTTTACTAGACGCCGGACACAGCCCTAAACGCACCGTTCCGTACGACGGCGCCGTCGGCCCGACCGGATATTTGGAGTACGAGGCCAATTTGGCCTTGGCGCAAGACACGCAAAAACTTTTAGAAAGTGCCGGTGCGGAAGTAATTATGACCCGCCAAGGCAACAACCACTTGAGCTTGCAAGGGCGGTATAATTTAGCCTTAAAAACTAACCCGCAAATTTTTGTCAGTTTACATTACAACGCGCTGCCGGAAACCGCCAACCCGCTCGCGCGTCCGCGGGGGTATTCGGTTTATTATAATTATCCGCATAGCTTTGGTTTGGCCCAAGCGGTTTATAACGCATTTACCCGCCTTGTCCCGCTGCCGGATAACGGCATGATTGCCAACGATATTTTATTTATTCCGCGTATTCCGCAAATGCCCAGTATTTTGGTGGAAAATGCCTATATTATTATGCCCGAACAGGAAGAAATGGCCAAAGACCCCGCCAAACGCAAACTATTTGCTACTGCCATTTACGAAGGCATTTTGGATTTTTACGGAGTAAAACCCGCACCGCCCAAAGCCAATAAAAAAGCCCGCCGCGGCAAATACCGTGCCAAACGGATAAAACAAACCTCTAAACGCCGGATGAACCAAACGGCACGCTCTTTCCCCCGTTAAAACCGCCCGAATTAGCCGCCTTGTTTGCCCATAATAAAAAAGCCTTGCCCCAGCGGACAAGGTCTTTTTTAGTGGCACAAAACGGATTTACTTTTTCCCTTTTTTAAGCTCTGCCGCCAAACTGCTTTTGGCCAGTTCACGCACCAAATCTATCTGATACGGCGCTATTTTTACACCCTTAAAATAGCGCACCAAAATAGCCCGATAGGAATGCCCGCTATTGGCTAATTTTTGAATATGTTTTTGGGAAATGCTGTCTTTACCGTTGACGGTGCCGGAGTTATATTGGGCGGGCACCGGTTCCCCACCGCGCAGCAAAACTTGCCCATGGGTGGCCTTTACGGCACGCACTACCAAATCGGAGGGCGGCTCTCTGTCGTCCACCCGTTTTTTACAATTATAGGCTTGGTCCTTGGGGGTAGCAAATAGTTGGAAATGATGCCAGTTCGGCCCGCCGTTGGCCAACGAATCCAAACGGCTTTTTACCGTTGCCAACGCATAGGAACGCACCAGCACGCTTTGCGTTTTTAGCGCTTCCACCGCTTTTTCTCCGCCCAATTCACACGAAACTACTTGGGTGACATAGCGTTCCAGTTCTACGGTTTCTACCAGTTCCACCCCCTGTTTACCATAGGCGGAAAAGGGCCCCTCGTACACAATATTTCCACCATAACTGGGGTGCTTATAGGTAATAAAACGCCCGCCGCGGACGGCTTCTTCTTCCAAACGCAAAGCACTTTGCCCTATTTTATGCGCTTTTAATTGGGCAAGCGGACGCGGAGAGGACATATTAAGGCCCGCCACCCGACGCACCACATCTACGCGTCCCTTCATAGAGCCTAAACTTTTATATTTGCCGGTTTTACTATCCCGCACGCTTACCAGCAAGCGGTCCGGCGCGGTGTTTTCCAACTTCAACTTATTTTCAGCCGCAATAGGGCCATATACCTCCCCCGCGTTCGCCACGGCATACGGGGCAGAAAACGAAAGCTCCGCGATGCGTTGCCCGCGGCCCACAAGCACATTAAGCGTGGTGGCATTTAATCCGCCCGCCAACAAAAAAAGCAGGGTGAGTAAGGTATATTTTTTCATACTTATATTATAGGTTTTGAAAGGCCAAAAAACTAGGGTCTTTGGGCCTATCTGAAGGCTGGGCCTGTCTCGGCCGCTTATTATGATATAATTTACCTAAACCGCCCGCTTTGGGCAAAACCGCGCGGCATTTTGCGTTTTGTGACCACCGCCCAAAACGCCAAAAGCCGTTAAAAAATAAACAGAAATTTTTATTCACAAAAAAGATTTCCTTTTTAACATAAAATTTGCTAGAATAAATATATAAGATTTACGAAGTACAAAAGATTTACGCCGGGGTGCTGGAATTGGTATACAGGATGGTCTCAAAAACCATTGCCCTTTCGGGCTTAAGGGTTCAAGTCCCTTCCCCGGTAAAATATAAAACCGCCATTTAGGCGGTTTTTTTATTTTACAGGGGAGCGCATAAACTGCTTTATGCGCGTAAGGGACTTGAAAGGCGGAGCGATGTTTTTGTTTGCGCGTATAAAAGGGCACCTTTCGCGCAAGGCAAAAACCGCGAGCCCGGCCTGCAGGAAAATTCCGTCAGGAATTTTACCGGAAGGCAAGTCCACCTCCGGTAAAATATTTAGAAACCTGCTCAAAAGCAGGTTTTTTTGTTATTATATTTATAATGTTGAATCAAAAACTGGTAATGGCCGCATGCAAAGCCAAAAGAGTACTAAATCTTGCTGACTGTAAAACAGCCTCCTCTATTTTAATCCGCCCAGTGGGGCCGGCGCTGGGGGATGCCGTGATGGCCACCGGTTATTTATCCCAGCTCAAGCAGGCCTTGCCACACGCTAAAATAGGCATTGTAATAGAAGCTAGAAACAAAGATTTATTTGCCAACACCCCATTCAAGACCCATTTAATAACAGATTCGCTCCTATCTGCTTGGAAAAACCGCCACCAATGGGATGTTTTTTTAGATTTTTCCACCACTTTTTCCACCCGCCGCATTTTATTTGCCGAATTATTAGACCCTAAAATGGCCATTACTGTAGAAAAACCGCCGAAAGGCTCCTACACCATGGCCTCCGTACACAGTTTTGACCTGTATTGCCCGATTAACCCGAAAATACATTTTAGAAATTGGCTTGAATTAACGCCTTACCAATTTGCGGCTCAATTTCCAGCCCAATATCAGCTCAATCCACCGGAAGTGAATAAACACCCGTTGCCAGACAACAAGACCTGTATTTTAGTTTGTCCGCAAGGGAGCACGCGGGCCCTAAACCCCGTTGCTCTTGCTCAAGCAATTGCCAAAGCGGATAACGGGAACCTTGTTTTCCGGTTTTTGAATCTGCCACCGGATAGTCCCTATTTAGCGGCACTCAACCAATATACCCCCCCCCCGCACGCTTGCATACAAAACATAGCCAGCCATACCGTGGAAGATTTTTTAGCAAATGTATTTTTTGCAGATGCCGTATTTTCTATTGATACCGCTTCTGTACATATTGCATGCGCCTATCATAAAAAACTAACGGCACTCTATGCCAACTATCCTCTTAATTTATGGCAAGCGGCCCCCATTTTATCCGACGCTACAGAATGGGTTATCCCCAACGAGCCAGCCCAATCCGGCAGTGATTTTTCCGCCTACACCCAACAACTGTTATTAAATGCGTTGCAACGGCTCATTCAACGCACGCAAGCGGAGCAACCTTAATACTGGGGCATAAAAAAGCCCCGAGGCTATGCCCGAGGACAAAAAAAGCAAACGCGTTCAAAAGTAATTGGCGTTTAACTGCGCCAACGGTTGTATAAGTATAAAAAGATAATCACAGTGACCGTCCAACAGGTAAACGGGTCCGCTTGGAAACAGCGCTTTATAAACGCAATCAGCGCGTATATGAGCGCCACCCAAAAAAACACCACAAACCCTAAAGTCAGGCGCACATTGGCTTCATTATTCCACCGTGACATATTCTACCCCTTATATACGGCCGCCCCAGTGGTGCTGGGGCGGATTTGGCTTAAAACGTAAGCATTTTAATATATTCGTTCAAGCGTTTTTTTATGTCCCGCTGGGTGAGCGAGGCCAACCGCTCCACGCTAAAAGATTCTATGGTAAACGAGGCCATCACATTGCCAATCATCATCGCGCGTTTGATTTCCTGCGGGCTATCCCACTTTTTTACACTGGCCAAATAGCCGGTAAATCCACCGCCGAACGTATCTCCGGCGCCGGTGGTATCGTGTACATGTTCCAGCACAAAAGGCGGCAGCTGGACTATGCCTTTTTTGCTAACCAACATAGACCCGTTGGACCCCAGCTTAATCACTACATATTTAACGCCCTGTTTTAACAACCATTTGCCGGCCTTAATTAAATTATATTCGCCGGTTAATTGGCGGGCTTCTGTTTCGTTCAAAAAGAGGATATCAATCTTTTTTACTACTTTTAACAAGGCCTCTTTTTTGGAAGAAATCCAATAGTTCATGGTGTCGCACGCCACAAAGCGCGGGTGCTTGACTTGTTTTAATACGGAAAGTTGCAATTCCGGGTCTATATTTGCCAAAAACACGGCAGAGGCGTTTTGCTGTTCTTTGGTTAAAACCGGCTGAAAGTTTTGAAACACGTTCAAATCCGTAAATTTAGTGACGGCCGTATTAAAATCTTTATCATACTGGCCGCCCCAGTGGAAAGTAAGCCCTTCGCGCACTTGCAGGCCGGATAAATCCACCTTGCGTTTTACAAACGGGGCGCGGTAATCGGCGGAAAAATCCGTCCCTACCACCGCCACTACGGAAGGTTTTGCAAAATAACTGGCACAAATGGACGAATAACTCGCCGCGCCGCCCAGCACCTGTTTTACACTGCCGTTGGCGTTTTCAATCGTATCAAAAGCTACGGAACCTACTACTACCACATTATTATTCACGGTCAAATCCTATTTCAAATATGTTTTAATGTTTACTTCGTTATTGAACTGGTCAAAAAAGGCTTTTTGCGCGGTTTCCATTTTGGTATCCAACAAATTAGCGGCAAAAGTGGCTTTGTTCTTTTCAAAATCTTTCATGTTGCCGTTTTGCACTTTGTAGGAATATTTAATTTCTTCCGGCGTTAATTTATAGTGGGAATACAACACGCCGCGGAAACGGTCCGCCAGTTTGGTTTTGCGCAGTTGTTCTTCAAATTCGGCCGTCGTCATACCCAAAGAATGTTTCAGGGCATACGCATACGCTTGGCGGTTAAAGCGGCCGTTATCGTTAAATTGGGGCGCGGTTTGGATGTCGTAAGCAATTTCATAATCCGCTACATTCAGGCCGATTTTGTGGGCCGCTTGGTTGAGGACTTCCTCGCTAATCAACGCGGCCAATACTTGCTGGTTGATAAATTTGGTCATTTCTTCATCCACATCAATCCCTTGATTGCGGATAGCGCGGGCGCGGTCTTCGGACACTTTATACAACTGGCGGTAGGAAATATCCGTTCCCCCCACCGTAGCGGCGGTGGTGCTAAAAGTACCGCGGTTGTAAGAATCCAACCCCAAATACACAATACTGCCAATAAAAAACGCCAACGTGATAATTAAAATACTTTTTTTGTGTTTGATGAGAAACGATATCATACTTTTCTATGCTCCCTAATTTATTTAGTTAATCCGTCTTCTTGCGCGGCGTCTTCTTCCGCCCCGCCGATAGAACAATGCCCTTCAATCCGGCCGCCCTCTTCCACCACCATTTTTTTGGCGCGGATATCGCCCTTAATGCGGGCCTTGGCCAAAACTTCCAGCATTTCGGCGCATACATTTCCTTCAATTTCGCCGCCGCATACCACTACTTCCGCCGTCACATCTCCGGTAATGTGGCCGCCGTCGCCAATAATAATATGGCGGGCATTATCTACAGCGCCCTCCAAGCGGCCGTCCACGCGCAAGGAACCTTGCACGCTTAAAGTGCCTTGAAAATAACATTCGGCACTGACGATAGAAAAATGTTCGCCGGACTCAAAATCCGAATCCTTCTTCAAAAATCCCATAAACTTCCTCCTAAAAAATCACTTAAAATAGTTGCGCGGGTTGACGGGCTGACCGTCTTTCCAAACCTCGTAATGCAGGTGGGTACCGGTGGAGCGGCCCGAAGACCCCATGGTGGCAATAATTTGCCCTCTTTTAACCACTTCGCCCGCTTTTACACGGATGCCCGTTGTATGCCCGTATAAGGTGGAATACCCAAACCCATGGTCCACCAGCACCGCCTGCCCATAACCGTTTACCCAACCCGTATGGCGCACCACCCCGTCGGCCGTAGCCATAATGGGGCTGTCGGGCTTGCCGGCAAAATCCAATCCGGAGTGCCGTTTGGAAGAACGGCGGCCGAACGGGTCCAACCGGTACCCAAAGCCGGAGCTAATCCGCGCGGTAGACGGACGGATAGACGGCGTAGAGTGCAAACCTTCGCGTGCGTTGGCATAGTACCAAGCAATTTCCTGATACGCAGCCAAGCGCGTTTGGGCGGTATCTTGCAGGGCATCTATATATTTTTCAAATTCATCTGTATCAAAATCTTTCAAATCTTTGCCAAACAAGGCTTTAGCGCGCGCGTCTGCCTTTTCTTGTTGTTCTTCCCACCCTTTAGGCATATTAACAAATTTTCCGCCCGGCATGCCTAACATTTGGCGCATTTGCATTTCCGTAGTGCGGGATAAATCCAAATACTTGCGTCCGCGCTCCAACTCGTCGGAAATTAGCTGCATTTTTACGTGCATTAAGCGGTTATCCGCTTTGGTAATATGGTAATCGTACGCGCGGATACAAAAATAAAGTCCGGCTACCGTCACGGCCAGCCACAAGGCTAAAACCACCACCACGGTCAGCACGCGCACTTTAATTTTTTTGGAAGAGCCAAAACGGGGCATAATTAATATGTCCACCCGTTCGCCCAGCCACCGTTCCAACGAATTGATTAATTTATCCATCTTTTGTATTCTATCATATACGGAGCGTCTGTTGGCGCTCCAAAATAAATAAAACGAGGAAATATATGAAAAAAATTCTTTTTACCGTAGTTTTAGCCTGTTTGGCAGCGGCCTGTATTGCGCCGTTGCCGCAAGCCCCCAAGCTGGATATTTCTTTACCCGTAGCCGGCGCAGAAGAAATTTCTTGGTCCGCCGCGGACTACCAAGGCAAACCCATTCTGATTGCGTTTATGGGTTCTTGGTGCCCGTGGTGCAAACGCTCCTTACCGGCCTTAGATGCCGCCAGCGCCGCTTTTGCGGGCAAAGCCGAAGTGGTGGGAGCCTTTGCGGATGCGGACAAAGAGGCTGTATTAGAAGTTATCAAACAGCACGATATGCAAACCAAAGCCCTGTATAATGCCCGCCAAGCAGGGGCGGAAATGGGCGTGCAAGGTTTCCCGCACATTATGTTATTTGATAAAAAACACCGTTTGGTGCGCGCTTGGAACGGCTATTCGCCGGATTTGGAAGCCCAATTTAAGGAAGAACTGACCAAGCTGACCAAATAATTTACAACCGGACATACCTAAAAAATCCCCAATTCAAATTGGGGATTTTTTGTATCTTCCAAAAGCGCAAAATTAAAAATCAAACTGGTCCGCATCGGCGGCATCCGCCACGGCCCATGCGCAAGTGCCGTCTTGCACAAACTGCACAAACGGGTTTTCGTCTTCGGCGGCGGTTAAAGAAGCCGGCACATCCGAATGAACCCAAAAATTACCGTTTTGTGCGTAATACTGGCTTAAATAGGTTGCTGCCACGGGCAACTGCTGCGCCTGATAGGCGCAAATTTGTTCTTGGGCGGAGTCATCTTCTTCCAAAAATTCGTCCTCTACTGCGGGCGTTTTTAGGGCGGATTTCGTCACCACGCTTTCCACACACCACTCGCCCTCGTACCCTTTGACGGAACGGACAATTTCCAATCCGTTCGGCGCGCCTTCCGTACAAGTGTAAGGTTCACACCGGCCCAAACGCGCCGCATACATTGCGTTGCAATTCCCTTTTTGTAGGGTTGCGGCCGGAGCGGATACGCTTTCCGGTATCACATCTTCCTGTGGGGGATTGGAACAGGCCGCCACACACAAAGTAAATACAAACAAAAGTGTTTTTTTGAACATATATTCTCCTAATCTTCACACCGCACGGTTTGAGCCGACGGCATGCCGTTTTTGTTCGGCCAAATAACGGTAATGGACTCCGTCCCCGTACAGCTAACCGGAGAGGCGGTGGTTTCTTCAGCCAATGCCGGACGCACACAAATTTGTTGTTGCAAAAAATCTGCCAGCGGGTTATCCGCCGCGTCTATGCCTTGTGGGGGAAGCAGCAGTTGGGCCTGCGGCGTTATCTTCTTTTCCATAGAAAAATACCGCGCCAAATAATCCGCCTGTTGTTGCTGGGCGTCCATGGGGAAACGGCAGGTTTGCTCCCATTGGGCAGGCCACTTATCTGGTGCGGCAGATTCCTCCGCCATGCTTTTCCAAGCGGTTGTTTCCACACATAGGCCGTCTTGTTTGCCCACCACCGTGCGGGTCAGCTTTTTGGGGCCGTTTACGTCTATGTTTTCCACACAAGTAAAAGGTTCGCACTTGCGCAGTTTTTCCGCATATTGCGCCGCGCACACCGCCGGACCCGCTTGCGTGGGCACAGGCGCGGGAGAACGGGAAACTTCTATGGGTTGCACCGCCTCTTTTTGGCAGGCACACAAGCAAAGGGCCGCCCAAAACGGCCATAAAATTTTCTTCATAAAACAAAAATCTCCCTTCCTTTTATTGTAGCAAAACGCGCGCGGATTTTTCCGCTTGATTTACTATAATAAAAGAAATACCTTTTACCGTTGTTGCACAAGGAGAAACTATGGCTAAAATAAAATTTGGCGAACACGGCCACTTGGAATTGGAAATCACCCCGCTCACTATTTGGTCCACCCCCCACAGTGAAGGGGAATTTATGGAATACCAAATAGGCTTATACTGTCAGGGTGAAAGCGTTTTCAACCCTGCGCTGGCGGAAAAGCTGGTAGCCGTAAAAGACGAAGAAACCATTTATTTGTCTGATTTTATTGCCGAAGTTTTAGCCAAACGGCAGGAAAGCAACTGGACTATGCTGGAGCCAAAAGCCTCTTTTTATATGCGCCCCTGCGAGCCGCCGCAAGCCTGTTGCAGTGCGTTCAACCGGCCGGATAACTTTTTTATGCAAGTGACGCTGGAGCAAAACATTTTAGCCGGAGAAGACAAAGTTTTCGGCCCCTACTCCAACACCGGTCTAAACATTAATTTTGAAGCCCCCGCCAAAGATTGGGCCCGCTTTGCGCAAGACATCCGCGCGGAAGAAGAAGATTTTGAAGAAGAGGAAGAAGAACAAGAGGATGAAGCCCATTACGACCCTAAAAATTGATTAGGACCTATAAAGGGTCTGGGGCTTTAGGCCCATGGCGTTTTGTCCGTGCATATACTACACTATAAGTAAATATATTATTAAGGAGATTTTATGCTACATAAAACTTGGGTAGGGTTTGCCGTACTGCTGCTTTGCGGGTCCACCGCGTGGGCGCAACCGCAAAAAAACATTATCAAAACGCTTGCCAAAACCGTGGCGCGGGACGCGAAAGCCGCCGAAACGGGCGCCGTAGCAAAAAGCTTGACCGCCGCCGGCCAAGTCTCTGCGCACAAAGCCGCCAAAGCCTCCACCAGCCATGCCGTTAAAGTTGCCCCCAAACACGCGGCAGACAAAAAAGCCACCCAAGCCAGCACGCACAAGGCAGTCAAGGCTTCCGCCCCCGCCAAAACGGCGCCGGCCAAAAAGTCTCCCAAACATTCGGTATATCCGTCTGGAAAATTGACGTTTGTTAAATCCGAAGCCGTGCCCGAAAAAATCAAAATCATTAAAGAAAATACCCTTTCAGACAAAGCCATTATAGGCCGTGAACGCCAACGCTGGGTAAATTTAAGAAGCGAACTGGCCGAATTAAGCTTGGTCAAACCGACCGAACCGGAAAACTTTGCCCAATATATGCGCCATGAAGTTCCGGCGGAAACCATGGCATATTTGACCAAACAATATGCCGAAGTCCAACAAAAAATTGCTCAGGCAAAGGCCGAGGTTATGCCCACTGTTTACTACAATTCTATCCCCAATGAAGGGCGTATTCCTACCCCTACCGAACTGGGTTGGTTGACCGAGCAAGCCGACCACGCACTATATGCCGTGCGCACGGCATTAACTTCTATTCCCAATGACCCTTACTTGCTGGCGCAAGAAACATACTGGGTGCGTGTAATAGAAGAATTAAACCCCTTACTGAAAGGAAAATTGGGCCTTAAAAAAATGGTTGCCGTCCGTAGAGACAACCGCCGCTTGGAATTAAAAGAATTTTACATGCAAAATCCGAACGGAACCGATTACCTGCTCCCGCGTTCTTCCACACTGATTTTAGACCCCGACGAGCTGGAAGAAATGGAATCTTATGCCTATGTGCGTATGAAATACGCAAACCCGCCCATCACGCAGGAAGCTGCGGAAATAGAGCGTGAAGAATTATTAAAACACCTTCCGGAAAATATGCATATTGCCGTAATTAATGATGATGCCCTCCCCCGTATAAACTTTAGCAAATGGGGCGAAAAAGGCTTCCTAGGCAAAAATGCCAAAGTAGAAGTATTTGCAGACGGCAGTAAATTTTTACAAAATGTGCAGGACGGTGCCCGTTATGATTTAGTCATTACGGACTTACTGGTTCCCCACGGCGGGTTAGCCATGATGCCCGAACTGCGCCAACTGGACCAAAATGTGACGGTAATTGCCTCCAGCAAATATGACCGCGGGGAAGAGCCCGCCGAAGGATTATTTGCCTCCGGCATGGACGGCTACCTTTGGTACAACAGCAACTTAAACGAAGGTGCCTACGGCTATATTGAATATCTGCGCGCCATGAAAAATTACTTCTATTACAAAAATAAATACAACTGGCAGAGGTAAGTTGCGCCAACTATTTTGAACGCCGCCCGCAAGGCGGCGTTTTTATTTTACCCGCCGGAAAAAACATTTTAACGGGTACAGCAAAGCTCTCCCGCCAAAACGGTAAAACTTTATCCGTTCCCCTTGCCTGCTTTTTGCTAAAATATACACAAGGGTTCTTATGCGCTATATTTTATATTTATTTACATTGGCTTTAGTATTTGTGGGCGGCATGCTGGTGGGCAACATTTATCTGCCCGAACGCAATTCCAGCGTAGCGGCCGCTATTTCCGTACCGGATGCACAGTCCGCCCATCCGGCTATTGCCGCCGCCACCCTAGATGTTGCCCAACGCAATTTGCGCATTTTGAATGACGCCCTCAACTCCTGTCCGGTAGTGGTAGGAGAGGAAAAAGAACGCTTAATTCACCAAATTGATTTATTTTGGGCCCGCCAAGATTTTGACCTTAAAAAAGCCCGCTATGAGTTGGAAATAGCCAAAAACACCCCCGGAACCGCAGTCACTTCCCGCTTTGCGCAAGCCAGTGCGGATTATTCCGCCGCGCTCAAACGGGTGGAAAAAATGGCGCAAGATTACTTCCCGCAACCGCAGGAAGAAAAAGTAGCTGAGAAACCCACTAAACCGGCGGAACCCCCCGCCAAACAGGCTGAAATTCCCGCTAAAAATATAGCCCCGGCCAAAACGGCCGCGCCCAAACAAGCGGCGGAAAAAGCACCCGCTAAAAAGGCGCAACAGGCGCAAGCAGTCGCAACCCAAACGGCCTTGCCGGCTGAACCGAAAGCCGCCCCCGCGGAAACGCCGCAAGATGCCGTTTTGCAAAATATGGAGCAAGCCACGGCAGAAACTACAAAAGCCGTTCCTACGAATAGCACAGTAGAAACTCAGGCAGAAACTTCTGCCGAACCCCTATCGGACGCGCCCACGGCAAAAACGGCGCAAGAGTCTGTAGCAACGGAAACCGCCGCCACGCCCAAGTTAAAAACCGCCGCAGTAAATGCGCCGAAAGATGCCGAAAAACCGCAAACCGCTACGGCGCAAGAAACGGAGCAAGCTAAGGCCGAAACGGACAAAGCGCCCCTTGCTAACAGCACCCCGGAAACTCCCGCCGAAACGGCCCCGCAAGCCTCGGACGAAACGACCGCACAAAACACAATAGCCGCCCAGCAAGGGAATACCCCCCAAACGGCCGAAACTGCCACTCGGCAAGAAAATGCCAACCAAGCGGCCGAAACAACCGCCCAAAAAGCGCCGGACTTACCCGCGCCCCAAACGCAACCCACCGAACCGAAAAATTAATTTTCAAAATCCCCCCGCTTTCGTGCGGATTTTTCCTCCGTGCGCGCCAAACGCCTTTCTTCCTTTTTACTCTGGTTGTTTGCCGTTGTTGTTTTCGCGCCCCTTTGAAGCCGTCTATAAAATTTATTTTTAACGGAGTTATAAAGGCATTTTACTTGTCCGACCGTAGGGAGTTGTAAAATGCCCGTATAAAAATAAATTTTATGGCTTCGCGGGGTGCTAGCTTTTTTGCTTACTTTTTTTGCAATGAAAAAAAGTAAGGCGGGTAAGGGGTGCAACCCCATAAAAACCCCCGCCTTGGGCGGGGTGTAAAAGTGTGCTAAACGGCATGATAACGCGCGCGGAACGCGGACAGATTAGTTGTTAGTGGGAAAAGGGCAATAGCTCTTCGTGCCGTCATCACAACACTGCGTCACAGGCGTATCAATTCCGCAAAATTCCGCACATAATTCGCGCCCGGCGGCATTCCATCCATAGCAATCGACATTATCACTCTGATACTTGCGGCTCAACCGATATTGGTATTGCAATGAACGGTGGTTCTCGTTTCCATCAAACACACGACCCGCCGACACATTAGCGAGATTAAAAATTCTGGGACCACCAATCGATATCCTAAACCCATTTCCGCCGGCCCCGGTTTGAGGGTCCCCTTTGGTAAAATATCGGTTCCCCTTTGCTCCCTTGGGGGAAACATCTAAACCCTCAAATTTACTTGCATAGTGATTTGTTTGCAAAAACTTACGGCGTTGGGCTTTAGCAACGCTATCCATTATTGTAATGGCTTCTGTCATGCGGGAGCGTTCCACGGCCTTAAAATATTGCGGCATAGCCATAGCGGCCAAAATGCCGATAATGAGTACGACGACTAATAATTCAATCAGCGTAAAGCCGCCTAAACGGCTCACATTTGCGTTTTTCATGTAAAACCTCATTTTTTGATAAATTTTGCTTATAACAAAATTTATCAAAAAAAAAAAACAAAACAACCCCTATTAAACCACGGCAGGCAAAGCCCCCATATTTTAAGGATAATTTTTCCTAAAAAACTTTTTCCGCGGATGTTTATTTTTTATTGATTTTTACTTATTTTTACATTTCCCCGCCGAGCCAACCAATTAAACAGTGTGTATTTTGTGCTTTTTCCGTTTGTTTTTTGTTGTTTTGTTATTGTCGTCTTGCCGTTGTTGTTCGCCGTTTGTCGTTGCTGTTCTTCCTTAGCGTTGCCGTTCGTGCTAGTACAAGAATTATTGTTTGTAGCATGATTTTTCAAATTTAAGATGATTTTGCGCCGCTAGTTTAGGCGCGGTAGCCTGCAAGGGCTCCAAGCCTAAAGGCGGCACAAAAGGGCTTAAATTTGGAAAATGGTATGCCCATGAAATGCGAACGGGGAACAAAATGTTATTTTGTTCCCCGCGCATTAAAAACCCAGCTTACCAAATGCCGTTATTGAATAGCTTTTACTATTTGCGGGTCCTCCATACACAAATACACTACTGTTTTTGGGAACGCCTTACGCAGTAAAGGCACCAAAAAGCGGTACACTTCCAACCGCTGTGCATCCGCATAGCGCATTTTGCCGTCAAAATCCAGCAAAAATTCCCCGTCCAAAATGGTGTTGTTTACAAAGCGGGTTTCTATCATTTTTTTAAGCTCCCGACTAAAACGCAACGTACCCACGCTAATCCAAGCAATTTTTTCGTGCGGAAGTGTGTCCGCCATTTCCTGTACGGTGCGGGCATAATCGGCCTGATAGCCGTCGTAAATAATCACAGGGTCAAAGTGAAACCCCAAGCGGTATCCGGCCCGCGCCACTTGGCAGGCGGCTTGCAAACGCGCGAATAAATCCGGCGTAAAATGTTCCGCTTCCCCCGTAATTTTGGACGAATTGACCGACCACGAAACCACCACATTTTCCGCCCCGCCCGCATTCAACAAACCGTCTATACAAACGCTTTTGGTTTTGAACTCAAACTGCAAATGCGGCCGCGCGCGGAAAAACGGCACAATTTTTTGGCTATATTGGGTAATGGAGTCAAACACTAAAGAATCCGTAAATTCCCCACTGCCTATGCGCGGGCGGTCAAACGGCCCCTTATTAAAATGCGCCGTATCTATTTTAGCCAAAAACTCGTCCACATTGGCCGGCAGCAGCACCGCGTGCAAATTTTGGTACTGTTGTAAAAAACAATACTCACATTCAAAGCGGCAGCCAAAACCCAAATTGATTAAATTATATCCGCACCCTGCCGCCGCACAACTGCACGGGCAAGGCTTTAGAAAATCATACTTTTCGCGGTGGATAAGCAGTGTTTCCAGCCGTTTGGAAAAATTCGGGCTTCCGACATGCGTTTTGCCGTCGGTCGCCTTAAACTGCGCCTGCGGGAACAAGGCCCGCACCCGCGCGGCCAGCTCGCTTTCTTTTACGCTGTCTTCTATATACACCGTTTTGGGATAAAACGGCCGCGGGGTTAAATCGGCCCGCTGGGCGGGGTCCAGTTCCAGTTTAGGCAAATAAAACTGGCTGCGCGCGGCGGTGGCAAAATTGACCGGATAGCGTTTTTTTAATAAAAAAGTTTTGGCATTTTCAAAATTCCATTTCTTTCCCGCCGGAAATAACTGCGCGGGCGTTATGCCGTCGCGCTTGGTAATTTCATAAACCAGGCGGGTGATTTCCCGCATTTTATTCACGCCCAAAGCGGGCAAAAGCTGCTGTAAGTAAGTTTCTATGGTGTTTAACGGCATACGCCCTCCAAATATGCAATATCCTGCGGGGTGAGCCGCACCTGTAGCGCGGTTAAATTTTCCGCCATTTGGGCTGCCCCGCGCGCCCCGCAAAGTACGCTTTTTACCCCCGCTTGGGCCAGCACATACGCCAGTGCCACCGCGGACGGACAAACCCCCTGTTGCGCGGCCACTTGGCGCACCCGCTCCACCACAGGGCAAGAATAATCGGTAAAAGTTTCCCCTTTATAAAAACGGTAAAAATAACTGCGCGCATCGGCCCTGCGGATATTGGGCATTTTTTTGTATTTGCCGGTTAAAATTCCCCCCGCCAGCGCTCCATACGCTATAAAAAACAGCTTTTCGGCTTGGCAGAACGGCAACACGGCCTTGGCTTTGGCCGTATCCAACAGGCTATACGGCCCTTGCACAGTGGTAATGGGAGCCAAAGAACAGGCTTCCCGCAAAAGTTCCAAAGGAAAATTACACACCCCGATAAAGCGGATTTTTCCCTCTTGCCGCAAACGCACCAGCTCTTTTAAGGTATCGGCCAATGGAGTGGACGGGTCCGGCCAGTGGATTTGGTACAAATCAATATAATCCGTACGCAAACGGCGCAGGGAGTTTTCCAACTCTTGCCGGACGGAAGCCGGCTTGAGCCAGTGGTTAATCCCTTTGGCAAAACGCACCAACCCGCATTTGGTGGCAATAAAGGCTTTATCCCGCCGGCCTTGTAAGGCGCGGCCCAGCACTTCTTCGGCGTGGCCGTCCCCATAAACAGGGGCGGAGTCAAACCAATTTATTCCGCCGTCTAACGCGGCGGACACGGCAGACAAAGAGTCCCCGTCCTCTGCGGGCCCCCAATCAGTCCCCCCGCCAAAAGCCCAAGTACCCAGCCCCAAGCGGGATAGACGCATAAACCCCGCGCAAAGCGGGGTATCTGTTAAAGTCACAAGGAGGTTTCCTTTCCCAAAGCGGGGCGCATGGGCTTTACGCCTGCGGCATATTCAAGCCGGCCATACCGCCCATAGCTTGGGCCGCCATAGCTTGGGAATCGCGCACGGCTTTATTAACGGCGGCTTTAATTTCTTCGCCCAATTCGGCCGCGGTGGCCTCTTTGGCAATATCAAAAATTTTTACTTCTTTGATTTCCTGCGAGCCGGAAATGGTAATTTCCACCCAGTGTTTAGGGCCTTCCACCTTAACCACCATACCGTCCAAACGTTTTTTTAATTCTTCCATTTGGCTTTTGAGTTTCCATAAATCTTTTAATTGTCCTAATTTTTCAAACATGGTACAACCTCCACAAAATTTAAGTATATTTTAGCTTTTATAAATCCACCGCCGCAAACTCCCGCACAAAAAACACGCTGCAACGCACATTTTTTACGCCAAAAATCTTTTGGGCGGCCTGACGGTACACGTCCAGTTGGGCGCGGTATTTTTCCGCCGCCTGTGCCGGTGTTTCCCCCTCCAAGCGGTCGGTCTTGTAATCGGCAATCCAAAGCCCTTGCGGGGTTTGGGCCACGGCGTCTATTTCGCCCGATACCACCTGTCCGTTTTCCGCCACCAGCGAAAACGGCATTTCGCACGCCAGTAATTTAGCCTGCAAAAACGGCGCAAAGGTTTTGCTCTGCACAAAACTTTGGGCCAGTTGGGTGGCTTGCTGCCGCAAAGATTCGTCCGCTTGTTCCAACGCAAAAGCGCGGTTTAAGGCGCGGGGTAAACTGCGGGATTCGTCCGCCAAATACAGTTCCAGCGCCTTGTGTACCAACGTGCCCAAGGCCAACGCTTGCGCGCGCTCTGGGCCGGAGCTTTGCGGTGCCGGAGTGCTGGGCGTAAGCACCGGCGTATTCAAAGCCGCCTGATAACGCGCCTGACGGGCGGCAAAAACAGGCTGCCAATCCGCCAGCTCCATATTGTCCTGTTCTTGCACGGGGGAAGGAACGGTGGTGTAAATAAAAGAGGACGGGTCCCGATATTGTACATAATGCAACGGCACCGTTAAATCCCCTTTTACAATTTTTTGGGGCAAGGTTTGCGGGAGAGCATCTGCTTCGGGCAAGGGCGGATACAGCCCCGCCGTTATAAAAGATTCCGCCAATGTTTTTTTATTTTTACCCAAATTGCCCACCACCAATAATTTAGCCTTGGCGCGCGTCAGAGCCACATACAAAATGCGCAGTTCTTCGCAACGGGCATGCTTTTTTTGTTCGTCTTCCAAAAAGGCCAGTTTTACGTCACACACCTTGCCGATACGCAAGCCGTGCATATTGTATTGCCAAGAATAAATATGCTGGGGGCGCTTATCCGGATTTTCCCGTGATTCGCGGGAAATATCCGTAAAAATCACTACGGGAAATTCCAACCCCTTGGATTTATGCACCGTCATGACGGAAACGGCATTTAAGGATTCTTCGCTAACGGTTCCTTTTAATAAATCGGGTTGTTCTTCCATTAATTGCTGGGCAACGGACAAAAACTGCCCCAAGGTGGAAGGCGCCTCGGCGGCGTACCCCTCCGCCAGCGCACACAGTTTAGTTAAGTTAGAAAGGCTCCGCTCGCCGTCATAGGCCATGGCGCAAAGCTCCGGCAAAAAGGTTTCTTCCCGCACGGCACGCAAAAGCTCTTTAAGCGGCATTCGTCCGGCGCGGTTGATAAATTTGCGCACAAGGGCATAAAATTCAGCCAGCCGCTCGTCTTGCACCGTGGCAAACGGAGATAGTTCGTTTCGGCGGGCGAATGTGTAAAGTTCTTCGTCCGTAAACCCGCCCAACGGCCCGCGCAAAACGCCGCTCAACGCAATTTTATCCGTGGGGTCCTCCACCACGCGCAAGAAGTTTAAGAAGTCGTGAATTTCTTGATTGGTGTTAAAATTTTTATCTGCTTCTACATTAAACGCAATTCCCGCGCGGAGCAACGCATTCATATAATAATCCTGCGCGGTGGACGCTTGGGACAAAAGGGCCACATCCCCATAGGTTAATTTTTTGCCGTTGGGAAGCGTCATTACCCCCACTTGGCGGCGCAGCCAATCGGCTACAAACTGGGCTTGATTATGGCGCAGCACATCTGCCGGCTTTTGGTTGCCGGACAATTCTTGCGGGGGCATCATAGCGGCAATTTCCACCGCGTTATTGCGGTTGGTTTTGCCTGTAAAAATAGGCACATATTCCGGCTGGAAAGAAGTTTCCGCCTTCATAACACTGCCACACACGGCGTTGGCTACGTCCACAATTTCCGCCTCACTGCGGAAGTTCTGCTGTAAAAAGCATTTCTGCCCGCCTTGGTGCAAAATCAGGTCCGTAAATAATTCATAGGCCGTAATATCCGCCCCGCGGAAACGGTAAATGGATTGCTTGGGGTCCCCCACCACAAATAATTTGCCGCCGGCCAAGCGCACGTCTTGCCAGCGGGTGGCCGCGCCTTGTTTTTCTTCCGCCAGAAACAAAAACATTTCCCCCTGTGCGGGGTCCGTATCTTGGAATTCGTCCACAAACAATGCATCAAACTGTTCTTTTAACTGGCGGCGCACTTTTAAGTTGTTTTGCAACAGATTGCGGGTTTTGATAATCAGGTCATCAAAACTTAAAATGCCGGCTTCCTGCGCGCCGGAGCGGACGTCTTGCACCAAATCCGCCGTTAGTTCCACCACCATTCTGAACAAATCCTGTTCTTCCGGCGTGGATTTGGCGGAAAAAGCACAAATTTCCGCCGCTTCCGCATAAGCGTCTTCGTCCCACCCTTTAGGCATGGTACCCAAGGAGGTTAATTCTTCCGGCGCTGCACCGGTGGGTTTCCCTTGCAAATAAAGCGCCGTGCGGCGCAGTTGGGCGGCGGCACACGTTAGCGCTTTTTCCACTTTGCGCGGCTTTTTGACCCCCGCCATAAACGCCGTGGAAAGCGCCTCGGCCCGTGCCGCTTTTTCCAAACAATACTTAGCTAACAAATCCGCGTGGGAAAAATAATCATACGTATCTATTTTGCCTTTGCATAGTTCGTAAGCAAAACTTTTAATATCATCTAAAGAGATTTTTTGCAGTACCGTTTTCCAAGCCTTCGCACGCGGGGCCTGTACGCCCAGTTCTTTATCTAAAAACGTATTCCATT
Organism: uncultured Elusimicrobiales bacterium; assembly: GCA_934662565.1. GTDB lineage: Bacteria > Elusimicrobiota > Elusimicrobia > Elusimicrobiales > Elusimicrobiaceae > Avelusimicrobium. Next base: position 143,259 of record CAKUKI010000002.1, on the reverse strand, counting down.
TGGCTTCAAACAAGCGTTTTGCCCGCGCGCCTTGGTCTATTTGCGCGTTGGGGGCCAGCCCCGCCTCCAGCGGATAGGCCCGCAAAATATCCCCGCAAAAGCTATGAATCGTACCAATAGCACTGCGGTCCAAATGGGCCAACGCATCTTCCATGCGCGCCAGCATTTCCTGCTCCGCTTTTTTGCGGGCGTTTTCATCTTGGGGGTCTGCCGAGCAGTGCGCCCAAAGAAGCGCCAACGTGCCGGAGTCGTCTTCCTTGTGTTCCAAAATACAAGCAATTAAATGTTGTAATTTGGCAATTAAACGGTTTTTTATTTCCGCGGCGGCTTTTTCCGTAAAGGTCAGTGCGACCAACTTTTCGGCCGCTATGCCTTGCGCCACCAAAGCCAAACATAACCGTTCAATTAAAAGTGTGGTTTTGCCTGTACCGGCTCCGGCCTCTACCACCATATTTTGGCCGAGCAAGAGCTGCACTTTCAGGCGGTCTTCCCGCGGGTCCATATTTAACGCTTGGGCCGCACGCGCCCACTGGCCGGCCTGAACCAAAGGCCAAATGCGGCGGTAATCGCCTTGCGTCGGTTTTTGAATAAGGCTCATAATTTCCTCCAAGCGGCCACTTCTGCCGCGGCGGCGCTATGCCGCGCGCGTAAACGGGTTTTGAACGCATCTTTGCGGCAAATACCGCCAAACGGACAATAGGCGCAGTTCTCGTTAGCTTCCAAGTAAAAATCTCCTTTTTTAATGAGCCGCATTAGGCAAGCAAAAAAGCCGTCCGCCTGCGGTTTGACCTCATTAAAACCGTCACAGGATAAATCCTTGCGTTTGTAGCCGTTTTTTAATTCCAGTAAGCACGAACCGGCATACTTCCACCCCGCAAAGCGGGTGCTCTGCGCCAACATAACGGCATATAAAAACGGTTGGAACACATTGTCCGCCAGTAAAGCGTGTTCCAAATCTTTTTTCGTGTGAATGCTGGACTTGTAATCCGCCACCTGATATTGGCGGGAAGTTTCGTCCAAATCCACGCGGTCCACAATACCGTGAATTTTTATTTTTGTATTTTCCGCCGGTGTGTAAACGGCCTCAAATTCCGTTTCAAACACGGCCGGCACAAAGGCCCCTAATTGGGGGGCTTCCTCTACCACAAAATCCGTTATTTTTTGGATAAGCTCTTGGCGAATTAGCTCCCACACTACAGGGTAAATACCAAACTGTTTATACGCATGGGCCGGCACCAGTTCTTGCGCCGCGCGCTCAACCCGCTCGGCCAATGCGGAAGCAAACAAATCCTGCGGGCGGATATGTTCTTGGTACAAATCCCCATACACGCGGGCCAGCACCGCATGATAAGCACTCCCTTTGGAATTAGCCGCCCATTCCTGACGGGAAAGCGCCTCATCCGGCGCGGCAAGCCCCACTCCGCGGGCCAAAAAGTGCCGCATGGGGCATTGTGCCAAGGTAATGAGCGCGGAGGGCGAAAACCCCTTTTCCTCCACGCGCGCCAGCAGTTGTGCACCGCTGGTAATTTGACCGTCATAGGCGGTGGGCATACCAAACGCCGCCAAATTTTTTACTGCAGTTAAGGAGCGCTCCAACGCCGCCGTAAGCAGGCCGCTGGTTTGGTAGTACGCTTTTCTATGTGGTGCGGCAGCCAGTGCAATACGGGTGGATAATTCCTTGGGGGTTAAATAACGCACAGGAATTTCCGCCAGCCGTTTGGCCACCCGCCCGCTTATTTGCGTCCACGCGGCAGATTCCGGTGTTAAACCGGCCGCACGCGCCATTTCCACAAAATATAAAGAAGGAATTTTCGGCGTGCCGAAATCATCCGTATTTTGACAACAAACAAACAACTTTTCACTGGCACTGGTGGCCAGCACATAAAAAAGCAGTTTTTCTTCTTCCAAGCGGGCGCGGGTTTGGTTGAGCCAATAGCCCAAGCCGTCGCGCAAGCGGGCGCGAAAATAATCTTTAAGCACAGGGTCTTCCGGCACAATCCGCGGGAAGGATTTTTCGTTGAGGCCCAACAAAAAGACCACCTTAAACTGCAACCCGCGCGCGCCCAATGCATCTGTAAACACCACACCGCCCGCCACTTGAGCCGTTTTGGGCAAGCGCAATTCATTCAGGGCGGAAATTAAATCCGGCGTAAACTCATTCGGGCGGGCCTGTTGCCGCACACAACGGCGGCGCTTAAAACAATCCACACACGCAAACACTTGGCGCAAAATTTCGTTTTCCTGCGGGGTGAGCGTTTCTTGGGCGATATTTTCTTGTAAAAATGCTTGGGCCTGTTCACAAAGCGTGGCCCAATCCAGCGGTTGGTCCAGCTGTTCCAAGCGGTTTTTGCAATTTTCCAGCCAGCTTAAAAAAGCGGGGTCATAATACTTGGTTTGGGGTGTAATCAAATCCGTCCATTGGGAATAATCACGGCTGGCCAAACAGGCATTAATTAAATAGCGCCAATTATTTTTACGGCTAAAATAAGGCGAAGTGACCACCGCCAGCACCGTTTCCCGCGCAAAATTATTAGCCGCCAAACCCAACAGGTTTAAGCAAAAAATACCCAGCGGGGTGGAAAGCAGCGGGATTTCCACCGCGGCGTCCAGCGCAATTTGGTTTTGCTCAAAAACGGAAAAAATTTCATCACGGTATTCTTCCGTTGCGCGGGTGAACACCGCAATATCACTAAATTTATAGCCGTCTTCTTCCACCAGTTTTAAGATTTGCTTGGCCACAAAAAACACTTCCCCGCGCACCCCGCTGGCCTGTACCATACGCAAAGCGGGGCATACGGCCGAACGATTGGGCACAAACAACGCTTCTTGCACAGGCCCCAACGCGCCAGACTTGGCAGGGAGTTCCTGTTTATCTTGGGCGGGCTGGTAGATGCTTGCAAAAAATTTTTCCGCAAACGCAAAACCGGATGTTTTTTCGTACGGGGCAAAAACCGTCACCGGATAATATTGCGCTATGTGGGTAAACAGTTCTAATTGCCGCCCCGTCATATCATAAAACCCATAAAAAACAATTTGCCCAAACGTATGTAAATAAGAAGATTTTTCCACCCGCTCCAAGGCAGAAGCAAAAAAATCGGCATACGAGCGGTACTCGGGCACCTGTTCCATAGCTTGCCGGTAAGCGGCGTAAATATCGCACAGCCACAACAGGTGGGCGCGGTCCGCCTCTACCCGCGGGTCCGTAGCGGTGGACACATACTCCCGCAGCACGTCCGGCTCCGCCAGCGAGTCGCCCAAATCCCGCAGCGAATTTTTTAAGGCCTTAATAAACCCGCGCCCCGCCGCATAACGGTTCAGTCCCGCACGGCCCAGCAGTTCGCGCAAAATAAAATCGTGCAAATCATCATTGGGTAATAATTTTTTTTGCGGTGTTTCCGCTTCCGCATCCAGCTCTTTTAAGAGCCGCCCGAAAGAAACAAAACGCACGTTCCCCTGTGCCCCGTAACGCAAAGCCAACGCATGTTTTAAGCGGGCCGAAACCCGTTCAGACGGACAAACCGCCAAAATACGCTCCGTGGCCGAGGAGCGTTCCTCCCCCACCATGCGCAAAAAGGCATCTTCCAACACCGGATAGTTTGCAAATTTAAGCCGCATAAAATGATATATTAATATATAGAATAGATTTATTATTTATTTACATTATGGCATTTTTAAGGAACTTTTACACCCCATGAAAACGCTTATTTTAATCCGCCACGCCAACGCGCTTTCCTGCTTGGAAGCCCGCGTGCAAAGGGACTTTGACCGTCCGTTATCCCCCCAAGGGGAGCAAAAAGCCGCACTCACCGCGCAAAAACTACTCCGCTTGGGTTTAACCCCCAGCCTTATTTTACATAGCCCGCTTAAAAGAGCCACACAAACGGCGCAAATCATTACGCAAACCGTACCCGCCACGTTGGAAGCCTGCTCCGAACTCAACGGTCTGCATGACGACCGTGACGTGTGCGAATTTTTGGCCGAGCGCATGCAAGAGACCCCTTGTTTGGCTGCCGTGGGGCACAACCCTAACATTGCGTTTGTACTACACTTGTTCACCAAACAAACCAGACATTTTGCGCCGGGCTCTTTTGCGGTGCTGAATTTTGACGACCCCCACCACCCGCAATTGGTTCAATTTGAGGAATAACCATGACTATCTTTGATGCCGTTTTATTAGGGCTTGTTCAAGCGTTGGGCGAATTTTTGCCCATTTCCAGCTCCGCCCACTTGGTGCTGCTGCCGTATTTACGCGGGCAGCAGTATCAGGGTTTGGCCTTTGATGTAATGCTTCACGCGGCCACTTTGCTGGCAGTGCTTTTATATTTTGGGAAAGACTGGCTGCGCTTAATAAAAGACGGCCTGTTCCGCCCGAAAGAGCCGCAAGGGCGCCTGCTTTGGTATTTGGCGCTGGCTACCGTTCCCGCTGGACTAGCGGGCCTTGCTTTGGGGGATTGGGCGGAAAATACATTTAGAAACCCGCTGTTAATTGCCACCTGTTTAATTGTATTTGCCGTGGTTTTATGGTGGGCCGACCGGAAAGCCGGCAAAAACGCTACGGAAATCCTCACGCTGAAAAACGCGCTCATTATCGGTTGTGCGCAGGCGCTTGCCATTTTGCCGGGGGTATCGCGCAGCGGCATTACCATTACGGCGGCCCTGTTTTTGGGGTTGTCGCGCAGTTATAGTGCTAAAGTTTCCTTTTTGCTTTCCACGCCGGTTATCGGCGGGGCGGCTTTACTGGAACTCCACCATTTAACACCGGCTGATTTGAATGCGCCACTGTGCTGGGGTTTTATCAGCGCGTTTTTAGGCGCGCTTTGCGTGATTGGCTTTTTGATGAAGTACATAAAAACCCATTCTTTTGCGGTGTTTGTAATTTACCGCATTGTGCTGGGGTTATTTATTATCGGCTTTTTCTTGTATCATTAATACCGCCGCAAACACCAAACGGGGCCTGCCTAAAAGCAGACCCCGTTTTTTAGTGCCTAAAAACTTTTTATTTGGCAACCGCTTTGGCTTTGTTCACAGTGGCGGCAATCGTATCGGTCAGGATTTTTTGCATGTCCGAAGCGCTCATCACGTCCATCCCCGCCGCTGTACATCCGCCGGGAGTGGCTACCTTTTTAGCCAATTGCGCGGCGGGAAGGCCTGTACTTGCCAACATTTTAGCAGCACCAATAACCGTTTGCAGTGCCAGCGCGGCCGATTGCTCTTCCGGCAAGCCTTGCGCCGCGCCCGCTTTGGCAAACGCATCCACAAACGCATACACAAATGCCGGACCGGAACCGGAAACGGCGGTGGCGGCATCAAAAAGCGGCAAAGAGATTTCAAACGTTTTGCCCAAACCGTCAAACAGTGCCATTACTTCCCGACGGGTCCGCTTGGGGGTTTCTTGGGCAAAGTGGAACAGGGTGACCCCTTCCCCCAAAGCCAGCGGCGTATTGGGCATAATGCGAATAACAGGCCACAAAGGCAACACTTGCTGGATTTTTTCCACGCTCCACCCCAAGGCCATAGAAATAAGCGGTTTGGCCGGAGTGCCGCAAGCCGCTATTTGCTGTAAAACAGCCGGCATTTGGGCCGGTTTTACCGCCAGAAACAACCAGTTGGCTTCCCGAATCACGCGCACGTTATCCGTACCCGCCGCAATGCCCAGCTCTGTTTGTAAACGCGCGGCAGACTGTTCCGTATGCACGCCGGCTAAAATATCCTCTTTCGGGTAGCCTTTGCTTATTAGCCCGCGAATGATAGCGCCACCCATTTCTCCGGCGCCGATAAATCCGATTTTCATATTATTTTGCCTCTTTTAATAAGTTTTTATGTGTAAAAGGTTTGGCGTGGGGGCCTACATAATCGGCCACTATCTGCCCTGTGCCGCACAAGCGGTATTTATAAATAGTTAGTCCCACCAACCCCACCGGCCCGCGTGCGTGCGTTTTGGCGGTGCTAATGCCCACTTCCGCCCCAAAACCGTAGCGGTAGCCGTCCGCAAAACGGGTGGAGGCGTTCCAATACACGCCGGCGGAATCCACCGCCGACAAAAAATACTGTGCCTGTGCTTCGTCTTGCGTTAAAATGGCGTCCGTGTGGTGGGAACCCCACCGGTTGATATGCCGCACGGCTTGCTGCACACCGGACACGCAACAGACGGAAACGTCTAAACTGCCGTATTCCGTATGCCAATTTAATTCCGGTGCATATTCGCAAGCGGGAAAGCGCGTTTTTTGGCTTTCCAAGGCATGTATTTTTACTCCGGCGCTATGCAAAGCAGCCAACAAACGGTTGACGTTTTCCTGTGGCCAAGCCTCATCCACCAGTAGCGTTTCCACGGTGTTGCACGCGGCCGGATACTGCGTTTTGGCATCCACGCACACGCGCAGTGCCATATCCGGCGCGGCACTGGGCGCGATATAAATATGGCATACGCCGTCCGCATGGCCCAATACCGGAATGTTGGTATTTTCTTTTACATATTTAACCAGCGCATTCCCGCCGCGCGGAATAACTAAATCAATCAGACCGTCCTGTTGCAAAAGCTCAGCCGCTTCTTGGCGCGAGCTGACAAAATTAAGCGCATTTTCCGGCCAACCGCCTTCCAACGCAGACAAGGCTTCCTGTAAAATTTTCAAGAAGGCTTCGTTTGTTCGCACGGCTTCCCGCCCGCCTTTTAGAATAACGGCGTTGCCGGATTTAACCGCCAAAGCGGCAATCTGCGGCAAAACATCAGGGCGGGCCTCAAAAATAACCAATAACACCCCTAACGGACAGCTGATTTTTTTTAGCGTTAAGCCGTCGTCCAGCTCCGTAGCCGCCAGCACCTGCCCCACAGGGTCCGGCAGGGTTATTAATTCTTGCATGCCGTGTGTGACGGCGCGCAATTTGTTTTCGTCCAGTTTTAATCGGGCCAGCAAGGCCGGTTTTAAGGTACCGCGCTGGACGGCTTCTTGCGCCTCTTGCACATCCAAACGGTTGGCGGCGTACAATTCCTGCGCGCGGGCTTCCACGGCGCGCGCCATGGCCGCCAGTGCCGCGTTTTTCTGCGCGGACGTCAACAACGCCAGTTGCGTGGAGGCGGCTTTGGCTTTTCGGGCCAGTTCTTGCATATTCATTTTTACCCTCACAATACCACTATATTATCGCGGTGGACGACTTCATCATAATTTTTGCCGCCGAGTTTTTTGGCAATTTCTTCGCTCTGGCAGCCTAAAATTTTAGCGCAATCCACGCTGGAATAATTCACCATACCTTTGGCAAATTCCACGCCGGATTCATCAAAAATGCCAATAATATCCCCCACGTTAAATTCTCCGGCTACTCCGGTCATTCCGGCCGCCAGCAAACTGGCCCCCTTTTGCGTAAGGGCCTTAAAAGCACCGCTATTGACCGTCACGCCGCCCGTCATATTGGTAGAATATGCCATCCATACTTTTTTACCGGATAGCTCCGCCACCGGCTTAAACAAAGTGCCTTCAAATTCGTCCGTGAACACCCGGCCCAACGCCCCCGGCTTTTTACCGTTGGCAATCACCATGGCGCAACCGGCATGGGTGGCCACTTTGGCGGCTTCCAGCTTGGTGCGCATGCCGCCGCGCCCCCGTTTGGACGCGCCGCCCGCCGCGGCTTCAATTTCCGGCGTCACTTGTTTGACTTCTGTAATCAGTTTGGCATTTTTATCTTTACGCGGGTCCGCATTGTATAAACCGTTAATGTCGGACAGAATAACTAACAAATCAGCATCCAGCCCGCCGGCCACCAAGGCGGAAAGTTTGTCGTTATCGCTAAAACAAACTTTTACCCCGTTTTGTTTATAGGCGCGCAGTTCATTAGTGGAAACGGTATCGTTTTGGTTGATAATCGGCACTACGCCTAATTCCAACAGGCGCGAAAGCGTATCGCGCAAACTTAAATACCGCGGGCGGATGGAAAAATCGTCTTCCGTCAGCAACACCTGTGCCGTAGTAAGGCCCAACGCGGCAAAACCGTCTTCGTAAAATTTCATCAGCCGGCATTGGCCTACGGCCGCGCACGCCTGTTTAATGGATACCAAATCCGGCATTTCTTTCAGGCCCAAACGCTGGGCCCCCAAACCCACTGCCCCGCTGGTAATAACAATAATTTCCTTTCCTTTGGCTTTCAAGCGGGCCATGTCTTCCATAAATGCATAAATGCGTGATAAGGCCAAGCCGCCTTCGTCTGCGGTTAAAACATTGGTTCCAAACTTAAAAACAATCCGTTTTGCGTTTTTGATTAATTCCTGCACCATAATTCCTCTAAAGTGAAAAGCCCGCTGTAAGCAGGCTTTATTTTAAGCGTTTTGCGTGTTTTGTTCCTGCGCTTTCAAAGCCGAATGTTCGCACCGTGTATTGAACGGGCACTCTGGGCAATGCGCGCAGTTAGGCTCAAAATCGTTCACTTCTATTTTTTTGCCTACTTCTATAAAAGTATTTAAGATTTTTTCTTCGTCAAAGTCTTCAAACGGCACACTGGCGGTTTTGCCGTACGCCACAAAATACAGCGTGGCGCGGCCGTTTTTTAGGCCCCACGCGCGCCGCGCGCCCACGGCATAAATGCCCAACTGCAAAGAATCTTTTACCTCTTGGGTAAAATCTATATCCGTGCCGGTTTTATAATCAATTACTTCCCAAGAACCGTCCGGCCATTTATCAATGCGGTCTATTTTACCGCGGAACGTCCACGGTTTTTGCTCAAAAATAAATTCCCGCTCCGTGGAGTCCACCGTCGTTTTGCGCTCGTATTCGCGCTGGGCGTAGCCTTCCAACATTTTTTTGCCTTTTAAGTACCACTCCATTTGCTCGCCCGCGCTGGCATACCCAGCCCCTAACCAACAATCATCATAATAAGATAAAAGCTCGGACGGGTCATTACTTTCTTTATGGTATGCCTCCAACGCGCGGTGAATGGACACCCCCAGCGAAGACGCCGGAACCAGGCCTTCGCGCTTCCCCTCTATATACTTTAATTTATAGAGGACCGGACACTCCTGATAGGTTTTGATTTTGGAAAAATTTAATTCGTATACATCACTATACATAAGGAACTAATCCTGTTTGGTTTTGGCGCGGAAAAAGTGTACCAAGGTATCGCCGTATTTTTCCTGACGGTACATTTCAAACACGTCCGGAATAGCAAACTGTTCGGTTTTATGGGTTTGCAAAATAACAATGCCGTTGGGCGCCAAGAGCCGCGCATCCGCCACGTTTTTGAGGGCCGGTTCCGAAAGGGCCAGCATTTTATTGTTTTGGTCCCGATACGGCGGCCCCATAAAAATAATATCATAGCCGTCGTTATCGCTATACGGCATCAGCCAATCCAGCGGGCGCAGCACATCCCCTTTAAGCACTTTGGCGCGGTCTTCAAACCCCAAGTGTGCCAAGTTGCGGTGGATATTTTTAATACAGGCGCCTTCCCTATCCACCATAACGGTTTTTAAGGCCCCGCGGGAAAGGGCCTCTAAAGACACGTTCCCCGTTCCGGCAAATAAATCCAACATTTTGGCCGCCGTAATGCGCGGGCGCAAAATATCAAATAAAGATTGTTTTATCCGGTCCGAAATCGGCTTTACGGGCAAATTTTTAGACACAGAAAATATACGCCGCCCGCGGGCGGTTCCGGCAATAATACGCATAAATAAACGACCTTCCTTTTTTACAGTTGTGCTATGCCTTCTTTAATAGCAAAACGCACCAAATCCGCTTGTTTGTGTATGGCCAATTTTTTCATAATGTTATTGCGGTGGACGTGAATGGTATTCAAAGATAAATTGAAAGCTTTAGCAATTTGTTTGCTGCTGTACCCTTCCGCAATCAGTTGCAAGACTTCTTTTTCTTTGGGGGTAAGTCCGGTAGCATCCCGCTTGCGGGTGGACGTTTTACCCAAAAAGCCTTGCACAATATATTTGGATACTTTACTGCATAAATAAAAGCGTCCGGCGGCAACTTCGTGTATGGCTTCCACAATTTCGTCCGCGGTAGATACCTTTACAATAAAGCCTTTGGCTCCGGCCTTTAAGGATTTTTCCACCGCAATACGGTCATCATACATACTAAGCATAATCACTTTGGCATTCGGTTTGCTTTTTACCAAACGCTGGGTCGCTTCCACCCCGTTCAAAACAGGCATGGAAATATCCACCACATACACATCGGCATCATTGGTTTCGGCCCAAGTGATGAGGTCCTGCCCGTTGCCCACTTCGCCCACCACTTCCAAATCCTTACCTTTCCGTTCCAAAACGGCTTTTACGCCGTCGCGTACAATTACGTGGTCATCTGCTAACAGAATTTTAATCATGTTCTTTTCTCCCCCCGTACACGACACGCGGACACGTGACGGTAATAACCGTGCCGCAGCCCGGTTTACTGGTTATTTTGAAGGTTCCGCCCAAATAGGCGGCGCTATCCTTCATGGCCAAGAGCCCCACTTGCCGTATGGAACGCTGGCGCGGCGGTTCAAAACCCACGCCGTCGTCTTCCAACCGCACAGTGGCTGTCTTTTCCGTTTTACGCAGCAATAGTTTAACAAGTTTGGCATGCGCGTGTTTTGCTACGTTATTAAGCCCCTCCTGAATCACGCGGTAAAGCATAATGCGTGCATTTTCAGCAACGGGCAAGTCCGTCTGGTAATCCAACTCCAATTCGTGTTTCACGCCGGTAAGCGCAGTAAAATTTTCCAATAATTCGCGGGCGGCGCCTTCCAGCCCCAAGTCTTCCAAATGGGGCGGGCGCATACTGACAATAATATTTTTTACCCGCTCTATAGTGTTTTTTATTTGGCCGTCCAACTGGGCAATATCTTGCAAAGCCTGTTTTTTATTGCCCGAAGACACACTGTCTTTTACTAAAGACAATAAGGTGGTCAACACCACCGCAGACGTGCCAATTTCATCATGGAGCGCTTTGGATATGTCCCGCTTTTCGTCCTCCCGCGCGGCTAATAACATTTGGGCAAAAGTGTGCCCGCTGGGCTCTTTGAGTAGCGGGCCAAGCGAGGCTTCCCGCCCGTGGGCGCTAATATCGCGCACCAGCCCCAAAATGTTAGCCACTTGGCCAGCATCATCAAACAAAGGCAGCAGGGCCGTTTGATAATACAGGGTCTTGCCGTCTGCGTCCACGCTCCACGCATAGCGCACCGGCTGGCCTTTCAACGCCTGCTCAAAGGCTTTGCCGTGTACGGCAGAAGAATCTTTCCCGTCCAACTGTACCGAAAACCCCGCCGCTTTACCAAACATAAATACTTTTTTGGTTTGGGGGTTAGCCACATAAATCAAATCATACCCGTACGCTTGCGCGCTTTGGGCGGCGCAAACGGTGGACGGATTGTTGACGTATAAAGCGGTTTCCCCACACTGTGCTTGGCACGGATACAGACAACCGGATTTTTTTTCTTCCTTGCAAGACATAAAATCCCCTAGTACAGTATATTAGAATTCTACTATTTTTTAGCCAACTTTTTCCACCAAAAAACGGTTATTTTACAGGCAAAATCACACGCGGCGCACCAGAGCCAAGTTTGATATAATGAGAAGATATGAAAAAATCTTTCAAAAAAATTATTTTTACTAAACTTTTTTTATTCAGCGTTTTAGGCGCGCTTTTTGTGTTTATCTTGGGCGGCGCAATTTTTATGCGGTATATTTTTGCCGGCTTGCCCCCCGTGTATGAATTGGAAGAATACACCCCCTCTTTAACCAGCAAAGTATATGACCGCCACCAAAAACTGATTCATGAATTTTCCATTGAAAAACGCAGCATGGTGCCGCTGGCGGATATCCCCGTGGACTTACAAAATGCCGTAGTAGCCATGGAAGACCGCGAATTTTTTGAACACGCCGGCCTTTCTTTTAAGGGCATTTTCCGCGCGCTCTTGCACGACGCCGCCACAGGCCGCGCCAAACAGGGGGCCTCCACCCTTACGCAACAGCTTTCGCGCGGGGTTTTTCTGTCGCAGGAAAAAAAGCTTATCCGCAAAATACGCGAAGCCATTTTGGCCGTACAAATTGAACACCAGTTCAGTAAGCCGGAAATTTTACAGCTTTACCTGAACCAAATTTATTTGGGCGAAGGGGCCTATGGGGTCAAAGCCGCCGCCAAACGCTATTTTAATAAAGATTTGGACGCCCTCACCACCGGCGAAGCCGCCCTGATTGTGGGCTTAATCCCCGCCCCCGGCCGTTATAACCCGTTTGCCAACCCCAAACTAGCCGAACAACGCCGCAATTTAGTATTGCAAGTAATGAAAGAACAGGGCTACATCAAACAAGAAGAGCTGGAAGAAGCCAAAAAAGAGCCCATGCCCACCCGCCAAACCGCCGCCGAAAATAAACCCGGTTTGTATTTTATTGAGCACATCCGCCGCATACTGGAGCCCAAATACGGCACGGAAACTTTATGGAAAGGCGGCTTAAACATTTATACCACCATTGATATTGACCAACAAACGCTGGCGGAAAATATTATGAACGACCGTCTGCAAAAGTTGGACGAACAAGTAGCCAAAGGGCTTGGCATAGAAATTGACCCCAATGACGCCGAGGCCGAATCTGCCCCCGAAGAAGACGGCACTTTAACCGACCCTAAGGCGGATTACCCCCGCCTGCAAGGGGCATTTATGGTGCGGGATGTAAAAAGCGGCGCCGTGCGCGTGCTGATAGGCGGGCGCGGCTTTGACGAAAGCAAATTCAACCGTGCTACACAGGCAAAACGCCAGCCGGGGTCCTCGTTCAAACCGTATGTTTGGATGGCCGCCCTGCAAAAAAAATACACGCCCGCCACTTTGGTAAAAGACTTGCCCACCATGTTTTATAACGACGGACGCAACTGGCGCACCTTCAACGAAATGTCCGATTTGTATTCGTTGGATTTAGCCTCCCAGCCGTTTATTTCTTCCAAAGATTTTAACGTATGGGTTCCCAAAAACTACGGGGGCCGTAATGACGGCTGGATTACGCTACGCAAAGGGTTGGAAAAATCCAAAAATCTGGTGGCCGTCAACCTGATTGATGCCGTCGGCGTGCCGGAAGTGGTGCGCGTGGCCCGCAAAGCGGGTATTACCTCCGCCCTGCCCCGCGTGCCGGCCTTGGCACTGGGAGTCAGCGTGCTGGCTATGGACGAACATTTAGCCGCCCTTTCCACTTTTGCCAACGCGGGGATTCATACCGACAACTACTATGTGGAACGGGTGGAAGATGCCAACGGGCGCGTGCTTGAAAAACATGTTTCCGTAGAAGATGCGGCGTTTTCTCCGCAAAATTCCTACTTGTTAATTAATATGATGAAAGGCGTGGTCCAGCGCGGCAGCGGCACCGCCGCGGCGCGGTTAGGCCGCCCGATAGCCGGCAAAACCGGCACCACCCAAAGCCACCGCGATATGTGGTTTGTAGGCATGTCCCCGCATACAGCCGCCGCCGCGTGGATGGGATACGACGACGACACCTCGCACGAAAAGGGGGCCCGCTTTACAGGCAGTACCGCCGCCCGCTGGTGGACGGACATTATGGAGCAAATCTTAAAAGACGAGGCTAAGGACGATTTTGCCGTGCCGGAAGGGATTTCTTTTGCCTACATTAATCCGGCCACCGGTAAACTGGCTATGCCCACGGAGCGCAATAAATTCTGGGAGGCCTTTATAAAAGGCACAGAACCTAAAAGCTATTAACGGTTATGAATGAGGAACAACCTTCTTTTCCCCCGATATTTTACGGGCTGCCCAATGCGGCGGCCCGTGCGTACTTTGTGTGCCGGCATTTTTTAACCCAAGGCAAAAATGTGGTTTGGGTACGCAAAAGCGAGGAGGACTCCGCCGCATTTGAAGCCGCCGCCCACACCTTTGCGCCCCAAAATGCGCGCATTATTTCCCTGCCGGAAGCCACGGCGGGCCGTATGGCGGCGCTCTACCGGCTTACCCAGTCGGGCGGACCTTTTTTAATCAGCCTGTCCGTACAGGATTTGTCTGCTTTATATCCGGACGAACAGGAATTTGAACGCCGTCTGCTGCGTTTAGAGCGCGGCAGCACACTGCGCCGCCAAGATTTACTGGACTCCTTAGAAAATGCCGGCTACCAACGGGAAGATTATACCGAAGCCCCCGGCCAGTATGCCGTGCGCGGCAGTGTGGTGGATATTTTTTGTCCGGATAAAGAACGCCCGCTGCGGCTTTATTTTTCCGGCCATAAAATTGAATCTATGGCGGAATTTGATTTGGACACCCAAAACACGCGGGAAAGCGCCGCACAGGCCGTCATTATCCCCTTGCGTTTTGACCATTTGACCGCGCCGCTTCAGCCATACGCGCCCCAAACCGTGTATGTGTTTGAGGAGCCGGAGCGGGAAACGGATTTTGCGCCGTATCCGCAAGCGGCGGTGGTGTCTTTACTGCCCAGTGTGGGCGGGACGGATTGTGGCCTGCAAGCCAGCCTGCGCTTTGGGGCCGATTGGAAATTGTTGGAGCGGGAAGCGCAAAATTTACAGCGCCGCGGGCTCCACCTAACCGTTTGTTGCTTAAACCGCGGGGAGCTGGACCGCTTGAGCGAAATTTTCCGCGATTATCCCACACTATCCAAAACGCCGCTCCAAATTTCTCCGCTCACCCAAGGGTTTACCTGTCCGGCGGAAAAATTCGCGCTGATTACTTCTTGCGAAATTTTAGACCGCCGTTATGATGCGGCCGCCGTCATCAAACATTTTGACGTGGAAGGCGCCAAACGTGTGCGGTTCAAAGAACTGGCCCCCGGCGATTACGTCGTCCACCAAAACCACGGCATTGGCAAATATTTGGGACTAGAGCTAATGGATAAAGACGAAAACCCCACCGATTGCCTAATTATAGAATACCGCCGGGGCAGTAAATTATATGTGCCCATGTATGACTTCAAAAAAGTACAAAAATACATCGGGGCCGGCGGCAAAATTCCGGCGCTTTCCGCCTTGGGGGGCCTTGCGTGGCGGGAAGTAAAACAGCGCGTGAAAGAAGATGCCCAAAAAACCGCTAAAGAAATTTTACAGTTGGAAGCCCGCCGCCAAGCCACCCAAGCCCCCCTTACATTGGGGGACCCGCGCATAGAACAGGAATTTGCCGACTCCTTCCCCTATACGCTGACCCCCGGCCAAAGCCAAGCCATAGAGGAAGTCTTACGGGATTTAACGTTATCCAAACCCATGGACCGCGTACTGGTGGGGGATGTGGGATTCGGCAAAACGGAAGTGGCCATGCGGGCCGCCTTACGGGTGGCGTTATCGGGCAAACAAACCATGGTGCTGGTTCCCACCACCATTTTGGCAGACCAACATTACAAAACTTTTAGTAAACGCATGGCGGGGTTTCCTATCACGGTGCGGATGTTATGCCGTTTCCAAAGCCCCAAAGAACAAAAACAGGTGGTGCAAGAAATTAAAAACGGTGTTTGTGATATTATTATCGGCACGCACCGCTTGATGAGCAAAGATATTTCTTTTAAGGATTTGGGCCTTGTCATTATTGACGAAGAACACCGCTTTGGCGTCAAACAAAAAGAAAAAATCAAAGCCAAAAGCGCCGGTGTGCATACTTTAATGTTAAGTGCAACGCCCATTCCGCGCACCTTAAACCAATCGCTTTCCAGCCTGAGGGATATTTCTTTAATAGATACCCCGCCGCGGGGGCGCACCCCCATTAAAACCGTCGTCACCGCGTGGAATAACGAACTTGCCTCCGCCGCCATTACGCAAGAATTGGCCCGCGGTGGCCAAGTATATTATGTATATAACAGCGTGCAAAGTATGCAAAGCCGCTACCTATTCTTAAAAAAACTGGTTCCGCAGGCGCGTATTTGTATGGCGCACGGCCAAATGAACGAAAAAGAATTGGAACAAACCCTTTGGGATTTTAACAACGGTAAATATGATATTCTGCTTGCCTCCACCATTATAGAATCCGGCATAGACATCACCAACGCCAATACGCTGATTGTGGAAAACGCCCAAAACTTCGGTTTGGCCCAGCTATACCAATTACGCGGGCGAATCGGGCGCGGCAGTGCCAAAGCGTATTGCTATTTATTTCATCCGGATTGGCTATTCAAAAAAGCGGCCCCCGCCGAAGAAACGTCGTTTAACCAACTGGCGGCCGTAGCGTGGAAGCCCAAACAGGAAAAAGACCCCACCGAAGAAGCCAAAAAGCGTTTGGCCGCCTTAATGGAATTTGGGGATTTAGGAAGCGGGTTTAAGCTTGCCTTGCGGGATATGGAAATCCGCGGCGCGGGAGAATTATTGGGCGTTAAACAACACGGGTATGTAAACGAGGTTGGTTTGAGTTTATATTGTGATTTAGTGGCCAACGAAGTCAAAAAGCTCAAGGGCCTGCCCGTCAAGCGGGAATTACGCGCCACCGTCAATTTACCGTTGGCGGCATTTATCCCGCCGGATTATCTGCCCGACGACGCAGAACGCTTAAAATATTATAAAGAACTCATGGGCGCGGACGAAACCAAAACCCAGCAAATTTTAGTGCGGCTGGCTGACTTGTGCGGGCCGGTTCCGCAAGAAATAAAAAATTTAACCCGCGTGTTTGCGCTTTCCGCGCAGGCGGGCGCCCTAAAAATCCAACATATAGATTCCGCCGCCGGACGCTTGGATTTTTCTTTTACGAAGGATTTCCAAATGCCGCCCGATTTCCCCGCGCGCCTGTTTGCGCGGTATGGGGCAGAGCATATTGAATTTTTGAAATCCAACTCCGGCGACGGCATACGCCTGTTTTTGCCCGATACGCAAGACGTGCCCGCCGCGGCAGAACAGGCCGTAGCCTTTTTTAAGGCCGTTTTTGCCCATACTAAAATGGTATAGTATTATTATGCGCCAATACATTATTTATTTACTGGCGGCGGGGCTTTGTGTGGCCGCCTGCCAACCCAAACCGGCGGACGAAACGTCCCCCAAACCCACTGCGCCCGCTAACGTAGCGGCCAAAGTGGGGCCTGTATCTATTACGGAACAAGAGGTGAATGACCGCTTGGCTCTGGTAGATAAAGACGACCGAGAATTTGCCCAAACCCCCATTGGGCGCCAAAACTTTATCAACATTTTAGTACGCGAAAAGCTGGCCGAACTGGCCGCCAAAGAGGCCGGAGTGGATAGTTCCGACACTTACCTTTCCGCCTTGGAAGACAAACGCAACCAACTCAAAGAAATTTATAATGATTTTGCCAAACAAACCTTGGTGCGCCTGTGGGAACAACAACTGGAAGATTCCGGCAAATTGGCGGTATCGGACGAAGAAATCAGCGCCTATTACAAAAAATATCCGTATGAAATGACCATTAAACAAATTATCATTTCCAACGCGCAAACGGCCGACCAAGTGCTGCGCACCTTAAAAGGTTCCCCCTCGCGCTGGAAAGAAATGGAGCGCCAGTATTCCGTTTCCCCCCAAATGGCACGCGGGAAGGAATTTTCTTTTATGCCGGGGGAATTTTTGCCGGAGATTGAAGTAATTGCCGCCAATAGTGCCAGCGGCAGTGTGCAAGGTTTTATCAAAACCGCGCAAGGATTTCATATAATAATGAAGACCAGAGAAAAACGCCTTTCTTTGAAAGATGCCGCCCCGCGCATACGGGCCATTCTGCAAGCACAAAAGGAAGACGCCATATTAAACTCTTTGAAAAACAAATATGAGGTGGCAGTATATGAAAAAAATGAATAAATTAGCTTTACTGGCCTTGGCCCTAGCAGTAGGGGTAGGGGTGCAGGCCAAAGTGATGGAATCGTCGGTAGCTACGGTAAACGGGCGGCCGGTTTTAAGTTCTGAATATGACTCGTACCTGTCCGGCGTGGTAGAGCAGTATAAAGTAGCCGCTCCGCAAATTTTGCAGCAGCCGTACGCGCAAGATGTGCTGGGCCGGGAAGTATTAAAAGAGCTTATTTCCAAAGAGCTTTTATACCAAGCCGCAGACGAAGCCAAAATTCAAGTAAAAGACAGCGATATTGATGCCGGTATTAACGAAATTAAAGCCCGCTTTGTAGTGGACGAAAAAACCGGCAAAGAAGACCCCAAAGGGGCCGATAAACGCTTTGCCGAAGCGCTCAAAAAGCAGCACATGAGCTTAAAAACGTATAAGGAAAAAATCAAAAAAGATATCGCCGTGCGCAAACTGGTGGAACAGCGTATTACCACCACAGTTAAACCGGTGGAAGAAGCAGACGTAAAAGCATTGTATAACGACGTGGAAATCTGCTTAAAAGACAATACCAAAAAAATGAAAGCCTTGGAGCAAAAAGACCATGCCCGCTTTAAGGAAGCCATGGCTATTGCCGTTAAGCTCAAACAACTCACCGCCGAACAAGTACGCATTGGGCATATTTATTTGGCCGTCACCAAAGACATGAAGCCAGAAGACGTAAAAGCCAAAGAAGAAACCGCCCAAAAAATTAAAAAAGAATTGGACGGCGGCAAAGATTTTTCCACCGCAGTCAAGGAATATACCGAAGACAAAGCGGCACTGGCCAGTGGCGGAGATATGATTTTAATTAAAGGCATTGCCCCCAAAGCGTTGGACCAACAGGCGTTTTCTCTGCCGGTTGGTAAAGTAAGCGCGCCGATTAAAACGGACGTAGGCTTCCACATTATTAAAATTAAAGAAAAACGCGCCGAAAAACAAATCGGCTATGACGACATCAAGCGGGATTTGGCCCAATACTTGGCCCAACAAAAAATCCAAACCGCCTTGGCCACTTATATTGGCGAATTGTTCGATAAAGCAGACGTAAAAATCACCAAGACGTTTGAATCGGACAAACTATTGGAAGAGGCCGCCAAAGCAGACGCAGCCGCTAAAAAAGAGCCGGCCAAAGAAAGCAAAAAATAAATTTAGCGCGTTAAATTTATACAATAAAGGGAGAAGATTTAGTCTCCCTTTATTTTTTAGGAGTATTTATGAAACCCGTTTTAGCCGTCACCGCCGGAGACCCGCTGGGTATCGGGCCGGAAGTGACCGTAAAAGCCTTGCAAGACCCCGCCGTCCGGGCCGCCGCCAGCTTTATAGTGGTGGGGGAGCCCTCCACCTTATACGCGGCCGGATTTACGGATGATTTAGCCGCCTTACTGCCGGTGGAACATCCGCAAGCGGCGCTTAACGCCCCGCACGCGCCATGTTCTTGGGCAGGGGAAGTATCTTTTAAGGCGTTGCAAACCGCCTGTAAACTAACGGCCGGCAAAAAGGCGCAAGCGTTAGTGACGGCCCCCATTTCCAAACAAAGTTGGGCACTAGCTGGTGTGGAATTTACCGGACATACGGAATTTTTACGCCGCTATTACGGGCCGGAGGCGCTCATGATGTTTATTAGCGGCCCCTTGCGCTGTGCGTTGGTCAGCGAGCATTTTGCACTGGCGGATTTGCCGCGCATTTTAACTCAAGCGCGCGTCACGCACACGGCCCGCCAATTTGCCGCGGCCTTAAAACGCTTACACCTAGCAAACCCGCAAATAGCCGTCAGCGCACTCAACCCGCACGCGGGCGATAACGGCCGCTTCGGGCAAGAGGAAAACACCGTGCTGGCTCCGGCTATTAAAACCTTACAGCAAGAAGGGCTCCGTGTGAGCGGGCCTTATCCCATAGACAGTTTATGGCTGGCCCACGCCAAGGGAAAATTTGACGGCCTGTTATGTTTGTATCACGACCAAGCCTTGCTGGGCTTAAAACTGGCCGCGCGGGAACCTATTGTACATATTACAGCGGGGTTGCAGTTTTTGCGGGTTTCCCCCACGCACGGCACCGCTTTTGATATTGCGTGGCAGAACCGGGCGGACCCGGGCAGTATGAAAACCGCCCTTTTGTTTGCCGCCGCGCACGCACGGTAAAATTTAGGCCACAGACAGGGCCCTTTTTTGTTAGAATGAAAGTATGAATCCGGTTTTGCATTTCCCCGTCTTAAATTCTACCAATGCTTATGCCAAAACACACGTGCAGGAGCTAGAGGACGGAACTGTTGTCTGTGCCGACGAGCAAACCGCCGGGCGGGGCCGTTTTGACCGGACGTGGGTTTCCCAACCGGGCGGGCTTTATTTTTCCCTTTTATTAAAACCGCAACAAAGCGCCTATTTACAAAATTTAACCCAACTGATGGCCGTAAGTGTTTGCCAATCCGTGCGGGAACTGGGGGCGGATGCACACTTAAAATGGCCCAATGATGTACTGGTAAACGAACAAAAAATTTGCGGTATTTTAAGTGAGGCCGTATTAAAACAAAACCGTTTTTATGCACTGGTGTTGGGCGTGGGCATTAATGTAAACCAAAACGCCTTGCCGGATGTGGGGCGTCCGGCGGCCACCCTTAAAAACTTGGGTATTCAGGCCGATAAATCCGCCCTGTTAAACCGTGTTTTAACCCTTTTTAATGCCCGCTTAAAAAATGCCTTAACGCAAGGCTTTGCCGCTTTTGCGGCGGATTATAAAAAGTGGTTTCCCTATTTGGGCAAAACCATTTCTATTACTAACGGCGGCCAAAAACTTTTTGGCGTGGCCGAAAACATTTCTTCCGCGGGTACTCTGGTAGTAAAAATGCCGGAGGGCTTGCGGGAATTTTCAATAGGAGACATGAACGCATGAATCTTGCAGAAAGCACGTCCCTGATGGACAGCGTGAACTTAACGCTAATCGGCATGAGTGTTGTGTTTGTATTTCTCATTCTGCTGGTTTTTGTTATGAAAGCGCTGGGGTGGTTGGTTCAAGTGCTTGAAAAATACTTCCCCCAACCTGTGCCTGCCGCGGCCGCCACGGCCGTACGCGCAGATAACGCGGCTATAGCTATTGCCATTGCCGCCGCCAAAAGACTTACCGGAAAATAAGAGGAAACAAAAAGAATGAAGAAAGTTAATTTTATGCTCACCGCCTTCCGTGACGGCTTCCAATCCGCCTACGGGGCGCGCGTGCTGACTAAGGATTTTATGCCGGCGGTGGAAGCCGCCCGCCACGCGGGGATTACCCACATGGAATTTGGCGGCGGGGCCCGCTTTCAGGCGTTGTTCTTTTACTGCAACGAAAACGCCTTTGATATGATGGACACCTTCCGCAAAACCGCCGGGCCGAATGCCAACCTGCAAACCCTCGCCCGCGGTGTAAACGTGGTAGGCTTGGAAAGCCAATCTTCGGACGTAATTAAAGCCCATGCCCAACTGTTCAAAAAACACGGCACCACCACCATCCGCAACTTTGACGCCTTAAATGACGTAAACAACCTGATTTATTCCGGTAAATGTATTGTAGAAGCCGGCCTCAAGCACGAAATTACCGTCACCATGATGTCCCTAGCTCCGGGGTGGGACACCACCGGCACCATCCACACCCCGGAATTTTACGAAAAAGTCTTGCGCAAAATTTTAGACTCCGGCGTTCCGTTTGACTCCGTCTGCTTCAAAGATGCCTCCGGCACTTCCACCCCGGCCACCGTGGGGCGCACGATTGCCATTGCGCGCAAAATGCTCCCGCAAGGCACCAAAATTGCGTTCCACACGCACGAAACGGCCGGCAACTCTATTGCCTGCTGCTTGGAAGCTATCCATGCGGGCGCGGACCAGCTGGACCTTTCCTTCCAGCCTGTTTCCGGCGGCACTTGCCAGCCCGACGTACTGACCATGTGGCACGCGCTGCGCGGTACGGATTATACCTTGGATATTGACCCGCACAAAATAAGAGAAGCCGAAAACGTATTTCAAGAATGTATGAGCAAATACGAATCCTTGGGCGAAGCGGGCCGCGTACTGCCGATTATTCCTTTCTCCCCCTTGCCGGGTGGCGCGCTGACGGCCAATACGCAAATGATGCGCGATAACGGCACGTTCAACCGCTTCCCCGAAGTGGTGGAAGCCATGGGCGAATGTGTAAAACTGGGCGGTTTCGGCACGTCTGTCACGCCGGTTTCCCAATTCTACATTCAACAGGCATATACCAACGTCATGCAAGGCGCTTGGAAGAAAATTACCCCCGGCTATGGCAAAATGGTATTAGGTTATTTTGGTAAAACTCCGGTGGAGCCGGACCCGATGGTTGTAAAAGCCGCCAGTGAACAACTGGGCTTGGAACCCACCGCCAAAACCCCGCTTGAAATTAACGACGCGGACCCCAAAAAAGGCTTAAAACCCGCTATTGAAAAACTAAAAGCCGCCGGCCTGCCCGTGACGGACGAAAACGCGTTTATCGTGGCCACCTGCGCCGATAAAGGCATTACCTTCTTAAAAGGCGAAGCCAAAGTAAACGGTATCCGCTGGGCCAAACAAAAACAAGACGCCAACGCGCCTGTTTGCGTAAACGTAAACGGTACGGCCTATCAGGTGGAATTTGACGGCGATAACGCTGCCGTCGTCAACGGGAAACGCTACGATATTTCCTTGGGCAAAGCGGCTCCGGCCGCCAAAACTGCGGCTAAACCGGCCTCCGGCGCGGCGGACACCATTAATGCCCCCGTACCCGGCGCTATTTTGCGCTTTAGCGTAAAAGACGGCGACGCGGTGCAAGAAGGTCAGGAAATTTTAGTTATGGAAGCCATGAAAATGGAAACCTCCGTCAACGCACCCAAAGCGGGCACGGTGACCTTCTTGGTTAAACAAGGCGACCAAGTACAAACCGGCCACCCGGTAGCGCAAATTCAATAGGAGAGAAAAATGGAAATTTCCAAACTATTGGAAGCTACGGCACTTTACGCCGTCACTTGGCAACAAATCGTAATGATTGCCGTGTGCTTGTTCCTGCTATGGCTGGGCATTAAAAAGCAATTTGAACCGCTTTTGCTGGTGCCGATTGCTTTTGGCGGGTTATTGTCCAATATTCCGGTGGCCGATATTGCCG
This sequence comes from uncultured Elusimicrobiales bacterium, assembly GCA_934662565.1. Taxonomy (GTDB): domain Bacteria; phylum Elusimicrobiota; class Elusimicrobia; order Elusimicrobiales; family Elusimicrobiaceae; genus Avelusimicrobium. The sequence continues at coordinate 120,431 of CAKUKI010000002.1, read as the reverse complement.
CCCCCGGCAACTTTTTGGGCATTATTTTTAATGCGGGCATTAACACGGGTCTGTTCCCGTTGTTTATCTTTATGTCCGTAGGCGCCATGACGGACTTCGGCCCGCTCATTGCCAACCCGAAAATGGCCCTTTTAGGCGGTGCCGCGCAGTTTGGCATTTTTGCTACGCTGATTGGTGCTATTGCCATGAACGGTATGCATGTGGAAGGCTTGGGCTACACGCTGCGCCAAGCCGCGTCTATCGGCATTATCGGCGGGGCAGACGGCCCGACGGCTATATTTTTAACCTCGCGCCTAGCGCCCGAATTATTAGGCGCTATTGCCGTGGCGGCGTATTCCTATATGGCCTTGGTGCCGATTATCCAACCCCCCATTATGAAACTGCTGACCACGGATGCAGAACGCAAAATTAAAATGCAACAGCTGCGCCCCGTTTCCAAACGGGAAAAAATCCTGTTCCCCATTGTTTTGCTTTTGCTCTGCGCGTTCTTGTTGCCGGATGCCGCGCCCTTAATCGGTGCGCTTACATTTGGCAACCTGATTAAAGAATCCGGCGTGGCGGAACGGCTTTCCAAAACGCTCCAAAACGAGTTTTGCAACATTGTCACCATTTTGCTGGGTTTGGCCGTAGGCTCCAAATTGCAGGCTAAATTGTTCCTTACGCCGCAAACCTTGGGCATTTTGGTACTGGGCGTTATTGCGTTTTCCATTGCCACCGCGTCCGGTGTGTTAATGGCTAAACTGATGAACTGCTTGAGCAAAACCAAAGTCAACCCGCTGATTGGTTCCGCCGGTGTGTCCGCCGTTCCTATGGCGGCCCGCGTTTCCAACAAAGTGGGGCAGGAATACGACAAGAACAACTACCTGCTGATGCACGCCATGGGGCCCAATGTGGCCGGCGTAATCGGCAGTGCGGTTGCGGCCGGTATCTTGCTGGCTTTCTTGGGCAAATAATTTTACCCAAACGCAAAAATCCCCGCCAAACGGCGGGGATTTTTTTGCTCCATCACAAAATTTTACGCGCTTATTTTGACCCCTTGCCGCGGGCACAACGGGCGCAACGGGCATTGGGAGCAAAGAGGCTTACGCGCATTACACACTTGGCGGCCGTGCAAAATAAGCGCAATGGCAATCCACCCCCAATAACGGTAGGGAATAGCCCCAGTCAAATCTTTTTCCACCTTTACCGGGTCCGTTTGACGGGTCAGCCCCAGCCGATAGGCCAGCCGCTTTACATGGGTATCCACCACAATCCCTTCCGGCTTTTTGAAATAATCGCCCAGCATTACATTGGCCGTTTTACGGGCCACCCCGCGCAAGGAAAGTAAATCCGCCATGTTTTGCGGCACTTCCCCGCCGAAAACATCACAAATGCGTCGGGAGCTTTCTATTAAGGAAAGCGCCTTACTGCGGTAAAATCCGGCCGAGTGGATAATTTTTTCCACCGCTTGAATATCCGCCTGCGCTAGTGCTTGCGGCGTGGGATAAGCCGCAAACAACGCCGGTGTAATGGTATTCACGCGCGCATCTGTACATTGGGCAGATAAAATAACCGCGCAAAGCAGCTGCCAAGCGTTTGCATGGTGAAGCGGAATAATATGTTTGGGATACAGCTTTTTTAAGGCACGGATAAGCGGCAGCGTGTCCGGCTTGGAATTAGCGGGCATAACGGCTCCGCAAGCGGTTCCACGCATAGGCCGCCGCCAAAAAGGCTAAATTGACCAAAATAATGGTAGCGCCGGACGGAATATCAAACAAAAAGGATAAAAATACTCCGGCCCATACCGCCAGTACCGCCAGCACCACCGCCCAGCCCAGCACTTGCTTAAACGTGCGCGCCAGCATCAGCGCCGCCACCGGCGGAATAATCAGCAAGGCGGAAATCAGAAAAATCCCCACCACCTTAAACGTAAGTACCACGGCGGCGGAAGTAATCAGCGTAAGCGTTAAATCCATGGCCTGTACGTTAATGCCGCGCGTATGCGCAAACGGCGCATCAAACGAGGCGGACACCAAATCCCGATAGAAAAAAGTTAAAAAGAACAGTAAAACCGCCAGCAGCACCGCACACAATACGGTTTCGTCCCAGCCAACCGTTAAAATACTGCCGAACAGATAACCCAGTAAATCCGTATTAAACCCGCCCGCGAGCGCGGTAATAAACAGGCCGATAGCCAAACCGGCCGCACTGACAATACCAATAGCCGCGTCCCCGTAAATGCGGAATTTTTCTGCCAGTTTCAAAATCCCCACGGAAGACACCATTACCACCGGAATAGATACATACACGGGCGAGGCCCCCAATAAAAGTGCCGCCGCCACACCGGTTAAACACACATGGCTCAGGCCGTCCCCAATTAAAGAGAGCCGTTTTAAGACCAGAAACACGCCCAGTATCGCACAAATGGCCGCCGCCAAAGAGCCGGCCAGCAACCCGCGTTGCACAAAGCCATAACTTAAAAATTCACTAATCATGGTGTTCCTCCCCACAGCCGCCCAGCGGGCAGTGCCCCGCATTATGCAGGTGGTCTATGGTATGTTGGGCAAACGCCCCCAACTTGGCCGCCACCGCGGACGATTGGCAAAATTCCTGTTTGGTTCCGTAAAAAACCAACTCTTTATCCACATACATAAATTTAGAGATGTACTTTCCCACTTCGCCGGTATCGTGCGTGATTAATAAAATAGTCACGCCGTGGCGGGTGTTCAATTCCCCTAATAAATTAAAAAATTCTTCCCGACTGCCCGCATCCAACGCGGCGGACGGTTCATCTAAAATAAGCAGCTGGGGCTTGCTGACCAACGCGCGCGCCAACAGTACGCGCTGTTGCTGGCCGATAGACAAATCGTGAAAAATCCGCTTGGCATAATCCAGCGTGTTGGTTTTACGCAAGGCCTCGTACACGTTGCGCATGTCGGACATACGCACCCCGCTATGCAAGCGGTCAAATTCCAACCCCATAAAAACTACTTCTTCTACGGAAATGGGAAAACGGCTCTGCGCAACCGGACTTTTTTGTGCCAGATAGCCTATTTTTTGCCAATCCTTAAATTGCGCAAGCGGCGTGCCGAACAGGCGGATTTTCCCTTGGCCCTTTTCCAACCCCAACAAAACTTTTAACAACGTGGTTTTGCCACCGCCGTTGGGGCCGATAAGCCCCACATAATCGCCGGCTTCCACCTTAAAATGAATGCCGTCCAGCACCCAAGCGGATTCATACTTAAACCGCACGTTTTCGGCTTCTATTACGCTTTGCATTGTAAACCCCTTGCCAAATTGGTTAAATTGCGGCGCATAAACTGCGCATAAGTGGTATGGGCCGCCATGTCTTTGCGGCTGACGTGCTCCACCGTATACAAAGGCAATACCTGCGCGCCGGTTTCCCGCGCCACCGTAGCGGCTAAATTTTGGGCAATTTCTTCTTCCGTAAACACATATTTTACACCGCTTTGGCGCACCTGTTTAATTACTCCGGCTAATTTGCGTACAGAGTGCTCCCCGTCGTGCGAAGTGCCCGCCAGTGCCGTCAAATACAACCGGTACCGCGCGGCCAAATTGCCAAAAGCCAAATGCCCGATATGCACCATTTGGCGGGTTTGGCAATCGGATAACACGCGGGAATACTCCGCATCTAATTCGTCCAGTTCCTTCAAAAACAGGGTTAGCCGCTCCTCAAAAAAAGCACGGTTGGCGGGGTCCTGCTCACTTAAAGCCGCGCTTACGGAGCGGGCAAACGGGCGCATATTGTCAAAATCCATCCAAATATGCGGGTCTTTGGACGGCGCCGCGCCGCTTGCCGCCTCCACCACCACGGCTTGCGGGCGGACGCTGGGCAAAATATCTTTCACCCACGGCTCCAACTGCGGGGACACATACACAAAAACTCCGGCCGAATGAACGGCAATAATCGTGCCGGGGGTCGGCTCAAAAGAGTGCGGCTCCGCATTGGCGGGCAAAAGCATAGACAAATTGATTTTATCCCCCCCAATTTCCCGCGCCACCGCAAATGCCACATAGCCGGACGTGACCACCTTTAACCGGCCGTCCTGTGCCGGAGCTTGGCGGCGGGCCAGCAAGGCAATCAACCCCATCACGCCAACCGCCGCTATGATTAAAAGTTTGATAAAAAACGCTTTTTTGAATTTCATAAAATTATCCTTATATATATTATACTTTTTTGTATCCCCGTCTTTTGGGGCAGTTATTTACTATAATGTAAAAAATACAGGAGGAAAAATACATGAGTTATTTGTTGGCATTTTGTTTAGCCCTTTGTTGGGGCACGGCCTTTTTGGCTTCCAAAAATATGGTGGAAGCTTTACCGCCGTATTGGAGTACCTTTTTCCGCGTGTTAGCGGGGTTTATGTTTTTTGTTGTTTTTTACGGTGTGCAACGCAAAAACCTCAAATGTCCGGTCAAAGAATTATGGCGCCCGTGGACCATTGGCTTTTTGCTGATTTTGTTCCCGTTTGCGGCTATTTCTTGGGGGCAGCGTTTTGTGGCGCCCACGATTGGCGGCATTTTTAACGGAACCGTACCGATATGGTCCTTTATTGCCGGCGCCATTTTGTTAAAAGGGGTGGACCGCTTTACTTGGCGCCGCGCCGCCGGGGTGAGCGTGGGGTTAGCCGGTTTATTATGCACGGTGTGGCCGTCGCTCTCCATCGGGCATGACAAATGGGCCTTGTACGGCTGCTCAGCCATGCTTTTAATGGCGTGGTCTTACAGCTTGGGCAATGTGCTGACCAAAAAAATCATGGTGGATAACCATTCCGTTTCTTTGGAAGCCAACACGTTCCACCAGTATTTATTTTCTGCCGTGGTATTACTCGTGGTGGCGTTTTTTGCCGAGCCGTTCCCAGCCACCAGTGCGTTTAGCCCAAAAGTGGTTTTATCCATTTTAAGCGCGGGTATTTTCTCGTCCGCGGTGGCATTCTTGCTGATGGTGGCCCTAATTAAACGCTGGGGAGCAACACGCATGGCGTCCGTCACTTATTTTACGCCGGTGGTGGCCATGGGCAGTGATATTATCGCCCGCGGGCGTATGCCGTCCGGATTAGAGCTTATCGGTTTAGGCATTATTTTTATTAGCCTGTTCCTGATTCAAAAACCGGTAGAAGCCAAATAAGAGCACTTTTTTCAGCCCGAAAGTAAGCCCCCTTTTTATAATAGCGGGGCTTACTTTTTTATTGCCCCCGCGCCCCTGCCGCCACCCCGCAAAAATAACCTAAAAAACACCGTACAAAAACTGCTATATTTGTACGGAATAAATGCTACAATATAATAGCTAAAGAATATCCTGCTGATTTGATAGAGTTGATTTTCTAAAGGGTGAGGTATATTATGACACAAAATTTATCGTCCACCGCGTTTGTAAAACCCGCGGTAAAAGACGCGCAAGCCGAAGCAAATATTCCGGCTTCTTACGGCAAAACGGAAAGTTTCCTGTTGCCTAAGGATCCGGCGTGGTTGTTCCTGTTTTGGGAAATTACCGCCGCTACCATAGAATGTATTAAAAGCCAATACAGCGCGGACCTGTTAAACGCCGCCAAAACGATTATCCGTTTGTACGACGTGACCGGTGTTCCGTTTTTTGACGGCTCCAATGCGGTGCAATTTTATGATATGCCCGTTATTTTTGAAGCCCGCAGCTGGTATATTAATGCCCCTGCTACCGGCCGCAGCTATGTGGCGGATTTGGGCTTTTTAACGCCCGACGGCCGCTTTATTTTGGTTTCCCGCAGCAACCAAACGCTACTGCCTCCCGGCAAAATTTCCGACATTATTGATGATAAATGGATGATTGTGGAAGGGGACTTCCAAAAACTCTTAAAACTCTCCGGCGCGGACTACATTGGTCTGGGCGCCAGTGAACGGATGCAAGTGGTGGGCCAACGCTGGAAACTGACCGAGCTTACCACCTCCGGCGCGCCGACCAGCTGGTCCTCTTTTGTGCTCCACACGCAAGCCCCGCAAACGGACGAGGACATCTGGCTCAAGGCGGATTGTGAAATTATTATTTACGGTTCCGCTTCTAAAAATGCCACCGTTTCCATTAACGGCCAAATTATTGAATTAAAAGAAGGCAAATTTTCTATCCGCCAACACCTGCCCGCCGGCAGCGTGGTGGACTTACCCATTAAAGCCCAAAACGCCAAAGGGGATAAAGTCCGCCAAATCAACATTAAAGCGCTACGCGAACAGGGGAAATAACTATGGGAGCAGAAAAAGGCTATTTAGCGCTGGTGCTGCACGCACACTTGCCGTTTATTAAACATCCGGAATATCCGGACTTTTTGGAAGAGGATTGGTTTTATGAAGCCATGGTGGAAACCTACCTGCCGCTGTTAAATGTGTTTGAAAATTTACAGGCGGAAGGAACGGATTTCCGTTTAACCATGTCTTTAACTCCGCCGCTATGCAATATGATGTCGGACCCGCTGCTCATTGAGCGTTTCCGCCATTATTTGAACCAGCGCATTGAGCTTTCTTCCAAAGAGATTGAACGCACCCGCAACACCGCGTTTGAAGCCGTTGCCAAAATGTATTATGACAAATTCCGCCGCTATCAGGATTTGTTTGAAAACCGCTACCACGGGCATATTTTGGAAGGGTTTAAGAAATTTCAAGATTTAGGCAAGCTGGAAATTATTACCTGCTGCGCCACGCACGGTTATTTGCCGCTCATGGTGCATAAAGAAAGCGTAAACGCCCAAATTAAAACCGCCGCGACGGATTACCGCAGCCGCTTTGGCCGCAGCCCGCGCGGGATTTGGCTGGCCGAATGTGCCTATAACCCGGGCGACGATAAATTCCTGCGGGAAGAAGGCATCCGTTTCTTCTTTACGGAATCGCACGGCGTACTGCACGGCACCCCGCGGCCCAAATACGGCATTTATGCCCCCGTATACTGCCCGCAAACGGGTGTGGCGGCTTTTGCGCGTGATATGGAATCGGCCCAACAGGTGTGGAGCGCCGAATCCGGCTACCCCGGTGACCCGCGCTACCGCGAATTTTACCGCGATTTAGGCTACGATTTGGATTACGACTACATTAAGCCTTATCTTCATTCGGACGGCGTACGCCGCAATATCGCCATGAAATACTACAAAATTACCGGCAAAGTACCGCTGAACCAAAAACAGCCGTACAACCCGCACGAGGCGCGCGAAGTGGCCGCCCAGCACGCCGGCAATTTTATGTTCAACCGCCAAAAACAGATTGAATATTTAAGCACGCTGATTGACCGCAAGCCGCTGGTTGTTTCTATGTATGACGCGGAACTCTACGGCCACTGGTGGTACGAAGGGATAGAATTTTTGGAATTCCTGTTCAAAAAACTCTATTACGACCAGACGGACATTAAGCTCGTCACCCCCAGCGAATACTTGGCTATGTACCCGGTCAACCAAACGGTACAGCCGTCTATGTCCTCTTGGGGCGATAAAGGCTACCACGACGTTTGGCTCAATAGCGGAAACGATTGGATTTACCGCCACTTAATTAAAGCGGCCGAACGCATGATGGAAATGGCAAACCGTTTCCCGAATGCGGACGGGTTGTTGCGCCGCGCGCTGAACCAAATGGCGCGGGAGTTAATGCTGATGCAGTCTTCCGACTGGGCATTTTTAATGACCACCGGTACCGCTAAAGAATACTCCACCAAGCGCACCAAGGACCATATCAACCGTTTCAATGAGTTGTACGAACAAATTAACGGCAACCGCATTAACGAAGCGTATGTGTATGACTTGGAACAGAAAGACTCTATTTTCCAACACATGGATTATAACGTCTATGCCAGCGCGGCGAAAGACGCCGTACTGAAAAAATACTAATTAGCTATTAGCTTTTTATCCGCGGTCCGTCGGGCCGCGGATTTTTTTATGCTTTGCGTCACTTTGGGCCTAGGGCCCAACTAGGTCTAAAGACTCTGTTTTATCCGCACCAGTTTTACTATACTAAGGGTAATGAAAACATTAATTATTGCCCTACTATTGTTAGCTACCCCCTGCGCGGGTGTTTTTGCCCAAGGAACAGTCAAAAAAGTTCCTCAGGCTGTCAAACAAGCCGTTAAACGCTCCTACAAGCGGGAAACCCCCAACCTGAAAGCGCGTCTAAAGGCCGAACATGTTAAACCCACTTGCGATTTCCGCACCGCACGCCGCATTGATTTGGTGATGAAAAAAACCATCGCCAAAGATTTGCTTACGCGCCGCCACATTTATAATACAGAAATCCAACACATTATCCAAACCTTGCCTAAAGTGCAGGCTTTAACCACTGCGCCTACTCAGGCTGCCTTGGCCGAAGTAAATATGCTATTGCAAGGCCAAGTAGTCAACCAAACGCTTAAAGCGACATTAAAATCTTTAATGGAGCAAAAAAAATACGCCGAAATGGCACAGGAATTATCCGATTATTATGCCATTCCGTTAGATAGAGATTTGCTGGAATTATCCAAAAAAGACATGCGTGAAATAGTGGTAGAAAGCGCTTTAGCCTATGCCAAACGCCACCCACACAAACCCAACTTGCCGTTGCGGGAGTTATTGAAGTCAGAAAAAGTAAACGCACGCACCAAAGAAAACATCCAACGCTATTTGAATAATCCGGTTATGGTCTATCATGTACCCATGGGATTCAAAACCATAGTCCGCACCGCCTACAAGCAACACTACAAAGGGGTGCGCCAATCGGTCAATGCGCCGGAAGTACAAGCCACCGTGCTGGCTTACAACCAAGCCATTAAAGAATTGCGCACCTTTGTGGGCAAACACCACCGCCAACCCCGTTGGAATGCCCCGTTGCCCGAACGCCGCTTATTCAACAAATTGCAATTAATTGTGGTATACAATGTGACCAACGGCTTTTACGAAGCGGAAACGGCCAAGCAAGAAATACGCGCTATTTTGGCCAAATATCCCAACCGCTCTTACGAAGAATTTCACAAGGACTATATGGCCTTTGTAAAAAAGCACAACCGTCAACCGGAGCCGATTACCCAACGCCCGCAATCCTCCCAGCGCGAGCAACAGCTGTATGATGAAATGACCCGCTTTATGATAGAAGGGAAAATGCATTAATAGCTTTACACACCAAGCCCGAAGCCCCCAAACAAGGCTTCGGGCTTTTTGTTAGTATAAGCATTATTTACGGCAATTTATAAGTGTCCCCACCCAGCAAGGTGCCGCCCATAGACTTACAAACTTTTTCATTTCCCATACAATGGCGCTCTGAGGGCAGAGAAGAATGTTGCAAATACTGGCGGTACCTGATAGAAGAATTTCTATCACGCAAATAGGCGTCCACTACAGCACTCCCACTACCTGCCCCCACATCTGCGATACCGGACAACAAATCCACTATCACGCCATTGGGGGTTATTACATAGCCATCGTCCGTAGATATGCCGGCCAGCGTGCAACCGGCCGGCATATCTACGTCCAAATTTGATATTTTTGCTGTATAAACTCCATGGGCAATAAAATACACTTCTTCCGCATCTGCCAAAGTTTTAACCAATGGGAGAGCGGCCGATAGGCGGCTCTTTTTAACGGCTACTTCGTATTGCGGAATAGCCACGCTGGCTAAAATGCCGATAATCAGCACCACCACCAATAATTCAATCAACGTAAACCCGCCTAAACGGCGCATAGCTGCATTTTGCATTAAAAACCTCTCTTTTTGATAAATTTTGTTATAAACAAAATTTATCAAAAAAAAAAAACAAAACAACCCCTATTAAATAACGGCAGACAAAAAGCCCCCGCGTTTACTAACGCAGGGGCCTTATAAAAAACACTGGGTTTTATTTGTATTCCAGTTTGACCAGTTTGTATTTTTTGGGGCCGCGCGGAAGTTCTACCGTAAAGGTTTCCCCTTGCTTTTTACCCAACACCCCGCTGGCTAACGGAGATTTAACCGATAACAGCCCCTTATCCGGGTTGGATTCCATAGACCCAACCAGCGTATAAGTAAATTCAATATCGGCTACCAAATCTTTCAGCGTCACCGTCGCCCCAATGCGGGCCTCACTGCGGTCCACCGCCAAATCGTCCGTAATTTCGGCATTACGCAGTTTCATTTCCAAATCATCAATACGGCGCAACGTTTCCGCCTGTTTTTCTTTGGCGGCATGATACTCCGCGTTTTCTTTCAAATCCCCCTGCGCGGCCGCTTCGCCAATTTCGTCGGAAAGCTGCGCTTTTTGTTCTTTCAAACGTTTAATTTCGTTTACTAAATCTTCATATTTTTTACGGCTCACATAAAACTTTTCCATAACATCACTCCTCTTAATTAGAGTTTACTATTTATGACTTTGCATTTCAACCACGCTATAAATTTATTATAATCGTGGTATGAAATACTTACCCGCTTTGCTTGTTTGCTTACTGTTTTCTTGCGTGTGCGCGGCCAAAACGCACGTGGAAATTGCCGAACAAAATGCCCAAAGCGTGGTAGCGGTAAATGTGGTAAAAAAAGACGGCACCACCTTTACGGGAACGGGGTTCGTCGTCAGCCAAAACGGCCTGATTGCCACCAGCCGCCACGTTTCCGACAACGCCCTTTTTATTAACATCACCTTTAACACCGGTGCCGTATCCGACGAAGCCAAAGTGGCGGCGGAATCCCAACTGGTGGATTTGGCACTGCTCAAAATACCGGCCCAAGGGTTGCCTACCGTCACACTGGGGGACGCGCAAACCGTTTTACCGGGGCAGATTATTACCGTTATCGGCAATCCGCGCCGCTTGCAAAACACGGTTTCTTCCGGCCTTATCAGCCAAGTGCGCAAAAAAGCCAACGGGGTCATTTGGCACCAAATCAGCGCGCCCATTTCCCCCAGCTCCAGCGGCAGCCCCGTGTTTAACGAGGACGGCGACGTGATTTCCGTAGCGTTTGCCAGTTTTAAGGGGGAAGGCAACCAAAACTTAAACTTTGCCGTTCCCTCCAACTATCTGGCCCAGCTGATAGACAAAGCCGGTTATTTGCCCCCCCTGCGCTCCGCGGCTACCCCCGCCCCACAGAACGTTTTTGTGCGGCATATCCAAAAATCTTGGCATATTGTAAAGGGTTGGTTTGGGGCCGCACCGGCCCGCACCGCGGCGGATGAATAAATTTCTCTTGAAAATTAGCCATTAAATGGGTAGACTATTTGTATCCACACTGGGGGCGCTTTTTAGCGCGGCCCAAAAGTTGGAACGGTTTTTTGTTTTATTTAAGAGGAACTTATGAAAAAACGCATTGGAAAAATTGTCTTAATCTCGCTGGTTAGTATCGTTTTGCTGTTTTTGCTGTTGCCTTTTATTGCGCCCGACGCAGACACACCGCAAGGTACTAAAAAAGCGACCCCGCAGATTTTTACTTCTAACCCGCTAACCGCTTTGGTAAACCGCATTGCCGCGGTGTTTCAAGGCAAACAAAAACGGTTGGAACGCAAGGCCGCCTTGGCACAAGCGCAAGCCAATGCTGCTAATGCCAAATTAAACGAACTGTATGCCTCCGCCAAAAATGCACCGGCCGCCGCGCGGTATAGTGCCGCGGAAGCGCAACCGGCAGACGCAAGCACTAACCCGCGTTTTGATGCCAGCGCCCCTATTCAAGATGAAGACGGCAACTGGGTACTCGTCCGCCAAACTGCGCCGGAAGGCGCCGGACGCGGCATGCACGAAATTAACTCGGATGATGACGCTTACGAGCGCTATGTCCGGCAGGAAAGTGCCGCGCGCTACACCCCCGCATTAGGCACGGCTTACGGGGAATCCGAAAAATCCTCTTTTGCCCGTGTATTTGCACCTATTAAAAATTTCTTTGGCTTTGGCAAAACGGCCTCTGCACAGGTGGAATTAGGGCCGGACGCACTGGCATTAGCCCAAGGAGAAGGCCTTGGCTCCTCCAACGGCAAAAGTGCGTCTTCTTCCACGCGCCCCAGCACGCCACTGCCCCGCATTACGCCTAGCGGCTTATCCGCCCGCACCAGTGGGGGCGCGGCCCGTGGCGGTGGGGAATACACAGGTCCCTTTACCTCTGCGGCGGAAATGTTTGACCCCATGGTAGCCATTAGCCGCGCGGCGGATTGGTCCTTAAAAAATTTAGATGACAGTGCCACCGCCGAAGAACGCGAAAGCATGCAAGAAAAATTAAAAGCATTCAGAGAAGAAAAACGGGCCGAACTGGCCGCCATGTTGGACAAACAAATGCTAGAAGCCGCCGGCAACGCTCCGGCGACGGACCGCGTGCCCAGCACTATTGGTTGCCAAGGGGAAAGCAACTCTTTATATAACGACAGCAACAAAGTTTGCAGTATTTCTCCGTCCATATCGCAAGACCCCTCCGCTTGGCAAAATGCCGAGGCGCTGGAAAAGAGCAAGCAAGCCGGCCGCCAACAAATGATTGAAAGACTCCACTTACAGGATTTGACCGATAAAATCCCCGAAATAAACGTATTGGTCGTTTTAGGCAAAACCAACCAATTACTGCCGCCGGATGCACAAACACCGGACAACGCCACCACCTCTTCTGATATGCGGGAAGCATACAATGCCATGTTAGAAGCCCAAGGGTGCGACAAAGGCGAATGCTACTGGATTCCCAACCGGATACAGCAATATCCGAATGTGCGCCAAGCCGTCACCGCCGCCGGTGTAAACGCGGTGGAAGACCCCTTGGATATTTACCAAAAAATTGCTAAAGAAGCCTTGGATCATTTTGAGCAAAAATTGGACAATAGTGATGAGTCCACCTTGCGTTTTATGGAATTACAACGCAATTTATCCGAAAAAGCTCCGGCCTATATTCCTATCACACGCGCCCAGTTAGATGAACTAAACGCCCGGAATGACGATAAAAACCTGTTGGACCCGCAAACGCGCAATAACAACGTGGTATTTTATGTGCCGGACCCGCAAAACGCCCGCGACATCAAAGATGCATTTCAGGAAAACCCCGCCTTCTTTGTATGGGGTAAAGACGGCTCCGCTTTTGAAAGAGGAAACGACTTAACCGACGAACAACGCGGGCAAATTGTACAAGAAGATTTAACCGAGCGCATCCAACAAATGGGCGCGTTTGCACGCAGTGTGGAACAGGAACTGCGCCAGCGCAACATTGCAGATTCCGCCCGCCGCGCCGCCGAAAAAACCGCGGGGAAATCCACCCAAGACTTAAACAAAGCGCTCAACAATATTAATAGATCTGCCGCGCAAAAAAATGCCAGCAAAAACGCCCCCCGCAGAACCGCCGCCAAAAAGAGCACATCTTCTGTGCAAAAGCCGGCCGCTTCTGCCAAAAAGGCGTCGCCGTCCTCCAAAAAACCGCTGCCGATTTCTACTAAAAAGAAAACCGGCACACGCAAATAACTTTTGCAAAACGGGCCTTGTTAAAAGGCCCGTTTTTTTGCCCTTATTTCCCCCGCCAACGCCGTACCCTCAAATTAGGCTTTCCAAATACACTTAAAACGGGTATAATTTTATTAGTATTCATCGCCCTTGTATGGGGCGTATTTAAGGAGTTTTTATGAAAAAACTGATTCCCTTTTTGCTGGTATGCTGCACGCTGGTTTGTTTGGCCGGCTGCCGCGGTTCTAAAGAAGCCCCCTACAACCGCGCTGATTATAAACAGGAATACGAACGCCTTTTCCGCCGTAATGTTTTTGCCCAGTGCGAAAACATGGGCACTTTTTATGCCACTTATTGTTTGGCCCGTTTGGACCAAAAACCGCACGGGGATGACCCGCGCTACAAAGTGACTTTTTTGCGCGGGCCGTTAAAAGGCAAAACCGTGCTTACCCGCCGCGTAATTACCAAAACACTGCCGGTGGACGCGGGCCCGCTGCCCAAAGGCATGGTGGTTTTGCGCAATTTTGATAACCCCCGCAACGCGTATGATACCGAACATTTAGACCGCTGGCATCTGGCCGTGGTACACGATACCCGCAACGCGGACAAAGGCCATATTGAGCTGGAATTTCCCCGCGACGCCAACGATTTTATGGCCGCGCGCGAAAGCGTCTATCTGCACAACATCCGCTATGTAGTAAAACCGGAAGTAAAAGACATCCGTGTTTGGTTATAATTTTTTATAAGGAGATTCTACCGTGAAACTTAAAACTTTATTATTGGCTCTTTTAGCCTTTTTCCCCTTGGCTGCGCAAGCCGAACAAGGTGACCCTGTTTCTATGGAAACCATGCTGTTAGACGTGCCCACCGCCGAAGTGTTGGACCGCTACCAAGCTTCTTTCACCACCCGCGCCTATTCGCACGGGACGGTTATGGAAAGCATTGATTTTGGCGTTTATCCCCGCATTAACATTGGTATTTCCGTTGCCGCGCACGAGCTGGTAGGGGATTCTTCTTCCGTTAAAGTGCTGGACCCTGATTTTCAGGCCAAATGGAAAATTTTTGACGGCAATTTATACATCCCCGCTATTGCCATCGGCTACGACGGCCGCCGCTACGGATATGGCTACCAAAACCGCTCCTACACTTATCCGGTGAATAAAAATAAAGAATATATGGACGACCGCAAAGGCGGATATTTAACCCTCACGCGGGAAATTATTATTTCGGGGTTGGATGCCTCCGCCGGACTCAATTTTTCCGATTTTGATTTTGACGAACTATATATGTTTACCGGCTTATCTTACACCATTCAAAACACGGTGGGGTTAGTGGCCGAGTGGGACAACATCCGCAATATGCGTGATTCCCGCTTGAATATGGCCGCGCGGTTTTATTTGCACCCCTCCTTAGCGTTGGATGCCGGCGTGCGGCGTATCGGCCGCGGGGATGAAAGCGAACGCATTTTGCAAATTCGCTACGTCACCAATTTTTAACATTCAGACATTGTTTTTTTAGCCGGCTCCGCGCCCCCTGCGGCAGCGGAGCCGCTTTTATAAGAGGAATTATGAACCAACAACTAACGCCTAAATCCGGCGCGCCGCAATTCAAAAGACGCACCATTTTTATTAAAAAATCCCTCCAACTGCGCTATATGATGCTGATTATTTTTAGCGTACTCATTGGCCTTGGAATTATGACCTTTGAACTATCCGCCACCTTGGATGAAATTTTTGACCGCTACCCCGTGCTCATACAACCGTTGTATGATAATTTGCTGCCTATTATGACCTCTTTTGCCTACAAACTGGCCCTTTATATTTTATGTGTGGTGGTTATTTCCGCCTTAGTATCGCACAAAATGGCGGGGCCGGTATACCGTTTTGAACAAGTATTTAAGGCTATTACCAAAGGGGATTATTCCCAGCGCGTGCATCTGCGCAAAGGGGACCAACTTATGGACTTGCAAGACGCCTTCAACCAAATGATGGATAAAATTCAGGCGGACTTGCAAAGCAAAAAATAGGGGATATTATGAAAAAATTACTGCTTTTAATTTTGGCACTCTGCGCCGCCCAAGCGGCATTCGCCCAAAAAGAATACGGTATTAAATTTTCCAGTTTGATTAATGATGAACTCACGCTGGAAAATGCCATCCGTTTGGGGTTGGAAAATAATACGGATTTTCTAACCGCCCGCCAAGAAATTATCATTGCCGAACAAAAAGTAAGTGAAGCCAAATTTATGTTTTTCCCGCAAGTGGCCCTGCAAGGCACCGCCACTTGGTTTAATTTGGATTACCCCATGGTACTGCCGGAATCCGTTGCTAACCGTTTTATTTTAAGTGATGACCTCATCCGCTTAACGGATGATTCCTATAAAAACCAATTTTACGGGGTAGGCATTACCGCCACCCAGTATTTGTATTCGGGCGGGCGGATGTCCGGCGCCTTAAAAATGGCCCGCGCCAACTTAAAACAGGCCCAAAGCAAATACGATACTGTAAAAAATGCCGTGGTATTAAACATTAAAAAAGCCTTTTTTAACTTACAATACGCGCAAGAATATGCCCTTTTGACCGAAAAAGCCACCCAAAAAGCCACGCGGTATTATAAAAATGCGGACTTTTCCCCTTGGGAACGGGTAGAAGCACGGGCCGAATGGGCGCGCTTTACGGTAGCGCAAAACACCGCGCTCCATGACCTGAAACAAGCGGAACTGGCTATGCTGGTGGCCTTAAACAAAGAGCTAAACTCCCATGTAAAAGTAGTGGGGGCATTCAAACCCGTTCAGGTAGATTTAGATTTGCCGCACCTGAATTTATGGTCTATGGAATTTCGGCCGGAATTAAAATCGGCCATTTATGCGTTGGAATTAGACAACTTGGCTATAGATTTAGCCCTTTCCCGCCGCTATCCGGATGTTATTTTAACCGGCAGCTATGAACAACTGGGATACGATAATTTAGACGCGGTCAACAAACAAATTTCTTTGGCGGTGCGGTTGCCGTTTTCGTACAATTTAGCCACCCAATCCGCCCAAAAAAAGGCCGAACAACGCCAAAGCACCTTGCGCCGCTCCGCCATAGAAGACAAAATTCATGTGCAAGTGGCCCAAGCCCATGCGGCTATGACCTTTTGGCAAGCCGAAGTGCTAACCAGACAGGATACGTTTAACGAAGTTTCCGCCCTGCTTACCAAGGCAGAGCGGACCCCGCTTTCCGGCATGGTCCCCTTGCGCGCCGCAAAAGCCTATTTGCAAACCGGCACGGATTATTACCAAGCCATTCGCGATAATTTAACCGCCAAAGCCCAACTGGAATGGGCCATCGGCAAGGATTTATAATGCCCGCAAAAAGCATTTTTCTATCCGTTTTAGGGTTTGTTTTACTGCTTGTTTCCGCCTTACCCGCGTGGACGCTGGGGCGGGAAACGGATGACGAAATTTTGCGTAATTTTTTATGGGAAAAATTTACCCAACTGCCTAAAAATAAACGCCCGCAAATTGGGGTGGCCCTGTCCGCCGGCGGCGTGCGCGGGTTTGCCCATGTGGGGGTGCTGGAAGTATTGGATAATGCCGGCCTGCCCATAGACAGTATGGCCGGTACGTCCATGGGCTCGGTCGTAGGGGCTTTATACAGTGCCGGAGTGCCTACCTCTAAATTATGGGAAATCAGCCGCCACATGACGCTGCAAAAAATCACGCCGGACTTAAATGTAGGCGGCCTGTTGCGCTTTTTACTGGCGCGGCAGTTGCCGTCTTCTAGCAATATGGAAAATTTCTTAAATGAACAACTGGGTGAAATGCGCTTTGAAGATATGCAGATTCCCTTTTCCTGTGCGGCTATGGACGCCAAAACCGGTGAGCGCGTGCTGTTCAATTCCGGCCCGTTGGCTATTGCCGTACGCGCCAGTATGAATTTGCCCGGTATTTTTGCGCCGGTGGAATACCGCCACCGCCAACTGGTAGACGGCGCCGTGGTGGATTATCTGCCCACAGAAACATTGCGCAACATGGGGGCGGATTATGTGGTGGCGTCCGTCACCCCGCCGGACTTTTCTTCGGACGCGCCCCAATCTATTGCCGCTTATTTTTTGCGTGTGGGTGATGTGCGCGGCGCGGCTATGATAGAAGAATCCTCCAAAAAGGCCGATTTTGTAATTACAAACCGCGTATTAAACATTTCAACCTTGGAACTCAACAAACTGCCGCAAGCGGGAGAAGTGGGGCTCAAAGCCGCCACACTGGCACTGCCCGCATTGCAGGAAGATTTACTCTTAAAAATGGGACGGTATGTATATGAACCTTAAACCCGCGTGGCTGGCCCTGATGACTTGCGTTTTAACCGGATGCGCCGGACAGGCGGGTCTACTGGGTTTTGGGGTGCTTTCCACCCAAGACCGCAACGACTACCGCCACGCGCGGGATTTATTTAATGCCGGCAACTATCAAGCAGCCGTGACCGATTTATCCAATTACATCTACAAAACCCGTAATGTGCGCCGGCGGGAAGTGCGCGCCTACCGCTTGCTGGGGCAAAGCTATGAACATTTGGGTAATTTAAGCAGCGCGCTGGAAACGTATTTGGAAGCGCTGGAATTCCACCCGAAAGACGTGCCGCTTTTGCTGGCTGCCGCCACCCTGTATAACCGCACCGACCTTACCGACCGCGCCATAGAACTCTACGAACGCGCCTTGCAGTTGGAACCGTCCAACCCGTCTGTTTTGGCGGGGCTGGGGGAAGTGTATGTAAAAACAGGGTTTTATTCCAAAGCGCGTGGCTATTATGAAAAACTGTTTGCACTGTATCCGCAGGCGGAGGCAGTCCATCGGGCGCGGTATGCGGCCTCTTTTTACCAGCAAAAGGATTTTGCCAACGCATTTATTCACATTACACTGGCTTTAGAACAAGAGCCGCTCAATGCCGATTTTTGGCTTTTAAGTGCCAAGGCCCAGCGCGGGTTAAGCCGTTGGACGGAGGCCCTGAAAGATTTAGATACCGCCCTTTTATTGGCGCCCGAACGGGAAGATTTACAGGCTTACCGCGCGTTGTGGCTGCACCAAGCCGCCCAATATGAAGAATCCGACCGGACCGCCCGCTATATTTTGACCCGCTATCCGGAAAACGAACTGGCCTTGTTTGTGTTGGCCATGAATGCCAGCGCACGCGGGCAACATGGGGAAGCTAAAAAGTATTTAGCCCAAATACGCACGGACGGCAAGGATTCTTTTATTCACCGTTTTACCCAAGCCTTGCAAACCCCGCCGCAAAAAACGGCGCGTTGATTGGCTGATGCACTGGGCGGGCAGAAAAAATCCTTCAAAATAAGTTCAAAATCTGCCCCCAATACGCTTTTTCAAGCACATTGTCCCCTTTGTAAAGACACCAAAAAACCGCCCTGTTAGGAGCGGTTTTTTAGCGGAAAATTATTTTTTATTGCGGCTTAGCCACATACGGGGCGCGGTCCGGCTGTTCATCACTAACGCCCAGCTCCACTTCGTCCACCAATAAAGAAGGGACCGTAATGGAGCGGGCCGCCAAACCGGACTCATTAAATGTTTTTTCATCCGTTCCGGCGGCTAAAATATCCCGCAAGGCACGTGTGGTTAAATTTTGCACCAACCCCCCGTAAACCGGTTCTTCCCGCCCGTCTTTTACATAAATGCGGGTTAATAGCGCATCTCCCGCCGCCGGCAGTGTTTCCAAACGGTAGCCGTATTCCAAATCCAACTCTTTACAACGGGCGATTAATTTTTGCTTCAGCTCCTCGGGCGTGTAGGCATGCTCCGGTGTGATAAACAAATTGGTTAGTCCGGCCCGCGGGCGCTTGCCGTCGGACATACGCGCATGGCCGTTGCCGCTCTTACGCGCCGCCGTTAAACTGCGGCTGAACGGCAAGTCCGTCAGTTTGCCGCTTTTCACTAGCGTAATATCCTGTGCGGCAACGCCTTCCATATCTACCGGATAATACCCCAACAAAGCTGTACCTTTGTAATGGCTTAAAAGCGGGCGGTCCGTAATCGTAAATCCGGTGGCAAAAACACGCTGCCCCAATTTATCCTTAAATTTGCCGGCGGAAACCCAACCGGAATCACTTAACAGTGCGGTGGTATTGCTTACTTCGGGCACAAAAAGCAAATCTATAAAATCGGCCGCGGCCTGTGGCGCTAATAGCACCGGCCCCAAATACGGCTCGGCCTTTTTGGCTGGATAAAACCGGTTTACAAAAGCAAACCATTTGTCTGCTTTTTCCAGTAGTTCCTCTTGCGGAGGGAAAGGCGCATCTACATAGCTAAACTCGGTTTCAAAATTTTGCTTATAACCGTCTTGGTTGCGCAACTGGGCGGCCAAACGGATTCCCCGCTCCATATGCCCCAGCCGCCAGCGGCCCCCTTGGCTATCCAAATACCAAGTGTTTGTCCGCTGCCCGATAACCTGCGCGCGGGCAATATCCAAATGGGGATATTTTTTCCCCAAGGCGGATAAGGCACTTGCTAAACGGTTTATATCTTCCGGCTTATCTAATGCCGTGGTGTTCAGCGGGCCGATAAAACGGGCCGATTTTGCCGGAGCAAAATCCTGTGCGTCATTTTTCAGCTTTTTTTTCCGCTTATAGGCTTCTTTTTGGGAAAACATTTCCAACGCTTTACGGTATTCCGCGTCGGTGACGCGCCAAAAACCTTCCCGCAAACCCGCATACGTGCCGGACGGCAAATACCCCATGCTTGGCGCATACGCATACGGCACTCCGTGGGCGTGCTCGGCCTGAAAATTGTTGCTGTTGGCCTTGGGGCTGCCCACAATCATATTCACCCACACTTGCCGGAAAGGCTCTTGCGGGGCAGACGCGGCGGATTTTTCCAGCTCGCCCCACGCGGCCTGTGCATGCAGCGCGGCCGTTTCCGTAAGTACATAGGTGGTAAAATAGGGACGCACAGAATCTTTTAATTGCAACTTTTGCTGGGTGCGGGCCAATTCATCTTTCATGGCGGAAAAATACGCATCCTGCGCCGCGCACCAGCCGCCGCCCATAAATACTAAAAGGAAAGTAAATAAAAGTTTCATTTTTGGTCCCCCTTGCGGTTTTCTGCATACGGCGGGCGCAAAATGGGCGGTTTAGCCGGACTTTTAGCCACTTTTTCCACTTCCATTTCGGACACTAAAATACTGGGCGATACCGCCGAAACAGGCACCCAGCCGGATTCCGCCCCGCAACTGCCGTTAAAAACAGCGTAATCGTCCCCCGCCGCTATTACTTTACTAAAACTGGCCAGCGGGGTTCCCACCAAATCCACGCCGCGCACGACCTCTTTGCGTCCGTCCGAATAGACCCGATACACCAGCAACGGGTTTACCTTAAAAGACTGCGGGGCCGAAGTATCGGTCATAGTAAATCCGCCGGAAATATCTTCAATAATCAGCCCATAAGATTTACCCTGCCGCTTGATTTCTTCCAGCAGTTTCTGCTCCAGCTGCGCATACGGCATACTTTCTTGCGGCGTAATGACCGTGTTGCCCATACGCGCCACAACGCGGTATCCGGCCGATTTACGCCCATGTCCGTTAGACTTGGGAAAATTTTTGATGGGGCTGGCACTCATTAAAAAGTTTTTCAGTATGCCTTTTTCAATCAACGGCACATTTTGGGCAGGGTTGCCCTCGTCATCAAACAGGTAATATCCCCGCAAAGGTACCCCATTAAACTGCTCCCAGCGTGGGTTATCGCTCACGCTTAAAATGGGGGATACAATCTGCGCCCCCACTTTTTTAGTAAATGTCTGCCCGAACGCATCACTTTTTTGGCGGTGGCCTTCTAAACGGTGGCCTAAAATTTCGTGGAAAAACACCCCGCTGGCCTTATTTTTTAAGATAACCGGTCCGGTAAACGGCTCCACCGTCGGCGCATTTTTTAAGGCTTTCAGCTCTTGCGCCATGCGGTCCAAATCGGCCGCCATGGTTTCTTCACTGGGGAAGTCTTCCATTTTTACCCCGTCATAAATCATATTGCGCTCCAAATCCATCCCGTCCGGATTGCGCGCCCGCATACTCATCATATAGCGCCCCAACACGCGGGAAGTAAAAATGCGGTTGCCCACACTATCCACAAAATATATATTGGTGCGTTCCAGCCGGAACACAAAAGAAGACGAATCTGCAAAATCATACTGTTGCCCCAACAAAGACAGCTTTTTTAAGCGCGTTTCTATGGCGGCGCTATCGTAAATGAGGGGCTTTTCCTCTTGGCAAAATAAATGTTTTTGCGGCAAGGAAAAATCGTCCGACGTGTCTGTATTTTCCGAGGCGACCTGTTTATTGGAAAGCACCCTGTTATATTCTTGCTGGGCCTGTTCCACCGCCGCTTGCGTCCCCCGCCACAAAGCGTTGCGCAACGCCAAAGAATCCTGACGCCCCAGCGGCATTTGTTTGGCAACCACGCTGGAATTGGTATAAGTGCCTTTTAATTCGTGGGTGTTATCCGTATGCACACTCCCCACGCGAACAGAAATATCCACCGTTTTATTATCTTCCGCCGAAGCATACTGCATACCGCCCGCCTTGGCCTGCGCTTGGTAAGAAGACACATCATACAGTTGGTAAGACATATAATACACCGGAGGACGCAATTTTTTAAGCGTTTTGAAATTGCGCCGTAATTGGGTGGACAAGGCGGATAAAAGCGGGTCCTTTTCCGCGTCACATTCTGCGGCGCACACCAACCCGCCGCTTATACATAAAACGAGTAAAAAGAGAATTTTTTTCATAAATAACCTTATATTGCATTGTAGCAAAAAAGCCACGGGCAACCAACGCAGCCAAAGGAAATTTTATGCAAAAAGAGGTAAAAGGACCGCAAGCAAGAGGACAACGCCGGCGGGCAAAAGAGGACGCAAAAAAAGCCGAGAATGGGAGTCGAACCCACAACCTACGGTTTACAAAACCGTTGCTCTGCCAGTTGAGCTATCTCGGCGCGAATATATTTATTTTAGCATTTTTCCCGCCCGAGGCCAAACGCTTTCTGCCGCCTTCGGCAAAATTTGTATAATTTTAATATCTTAATTTTGCGGAGAATTTAATTTTATGGAACCCGTCACAACTACTGTATCGGTGGCTATGTGGATTGCCTTTTGGGTAATTGTACTGGCCGCTTTATTTATTGATTTAGCCGTGCTCAACAAACACCATGGGCATGTTTCTATTAAAGAGGCCGCAGGTATGGTCTGCGCGTGGGTTTCTTTGGCGGTATTATTTGGCGGAGCCATTTGGCTGGTGGAAGGCCCCACGCACGCACTGGAATTTTTTACGGGGTATGTGCTGGAATATTCCCTGTCCGTGGATAATATGTTTGTATTTATTATGATTTTCGGCTATTTTGCTATCGCGCGGGATTTACAACCCAAAGTATTGCTTTGGGGTATTTTAGGGGCCGTAGTCATGCGCTTTTTGTTCATTTTTATCGGTGTGCAGCTTATTTCTGCCTTTTCGTGGACGATTTACCTGTTCGGCGCGTTGCTTATCTTTACGGCCACTAAAATGCTCCTGCAAAAAGAAGACGATAATTTTGACCCCAGCCAATCGTTCATCTTAAAAATATTCAAAAAAATAATGCCCATTAAAACGGACTACCACGGGGAAAACTTTTTCACCAAAGAAAACGGCAAATGGCTGGCCACCCCGCTGTTTGCCACTGTACTGGTGATTGAAATGTCCGACTTAATTTTTGCGGTGGACTCCATTCCGGCCGTTCTGTCTATCACGCAAGATACATTTTTGGTGTATTCGTCCAACATTTTTGCTATTATTGGTTTACGGTCTTTGTATTTTTTATTGTCTGGCATGGCCAACCAATTCCCCTACCTCAAATACGGTATTTCCGTTATTTTGTTCTTTGTAGGGGCCAAAATGCTGGCAAGCCATGTTTTTCATGTGCCGGTGGTGGCCTCGTTAAGCGTTATTGTGGGTATTTTGGCGTTGTCTATTTTAGCCAGCAAGGTTTTTCCGCCCAAGGAAGCCTAAACGGGGTGGACAAACCCGCTTGGATTTAATAAAATATAAAGACAAAATTTAATTCAGTTATAAGGAAGGGAATTATGGCGTATAAATGTGCAGTGTGTGGCAAAGCCCCGGTTTCCGGCGGCTCTTACAGCCACTCTAACATGAGAACAAAAAGAAGCTTCAAGCCCAACTTGCAAAAACAAAAAGTGATGTTGGACGGCAAAGCACAGACTGCGTATGTTTGCACCGTCTGCATCAAAAGCGGCCGTGCGACCAGACCCACCAAATAAGTCAGCACTTTTTGCATTCAATCAGCCCGTGCTTTTAAGCTAGTGCGGGCTTTTTTTGTTAAATAAGGGGCGGGATTTGATTAAACTTTCCAACTTACATTTATTCGGTGCGGTGCTATTGTTGGCACAGCCCGTATTCGCGGCGCAGGCCCTTGAGGAAGAAGTAGACCCCAACGGCCCGTGGATGGTTTGTGAAGTAGCCGTGGAGGGGTTGCGTAATATCTCCAAACGCACAGTCACCAAAGCAGGCAGTGCCAAAAAAGGCGTTCTGTACGAGCGGTATTCCGTATCGGAAGATATTAACGAAATTTCCGCCTTGGGCAACTTTGATAAAGTGGAAGTGGATATTTCCCGCATCAAAGGCACCAAAAAAGACAAGCAGTTTTTTCAGCCTTATCCGTGCCACCGCCTAACCTATATAGTGACGGAAAAACCTATTTTTGACCGGTTGACCTATCAGGGCCGCAAGCATTTGGGCAAAGGGGCCATTACCCAAGCCATGACGCTTAAACTCAAGGACCCGTTCAACCAAGCCAAGCTGGACGCGGACCTCGCCCGTATTCAAGCAAAATATGCCGAAAAAGGCTATGTAAGCACGCAAATAAAGTACGAGCTTACCCCAGTAGCCAAAGAAAACACCGTTGAGGTTAAGCTTATTATAGACGAAGGCCCCCGCACCCGCGTAGAAGCGGTAAATATAACCGGCCTTCACGAAATACCCCTTAAAAAACTGCTCCGTAAAGCCTCCAACAAAGCGGGCAAAGTTTACAAACCGCAAAATTTACAGCGTGATTATGTAAAAATGATGCTCTACGGCCGCAACCAAGGCTATGCCCAGTTCATGATGACTGAACCCAAGCTGGCTTACAATGCGGACAAATCATTGGTATCTATCTCTTATGATGCCACCGAAGGCCCCAAGGTGGATTTCGGCACTACCTCGTTTGAGGGCAGCACCGTTTTTTCGGACGCGGAATTAAAAGAAAAAGTCTATTACCGCACCGGCAAGTTATACAACCAAAAAGATTTTGAAGACACCGTTTCCGCCATTCAGGAAGCCTATGCCGACAAAGGCTACCTGCAAGCCCGCGTGCAACCCCAGTATAACGTACAAAACGGGCTACTAAACATTTCGTTTGATATTTCCGAGGGCGGTATTTTTTACATAGACAATGTGGACGTTTCCGGCTACGGAAAAACAAAAAAATACGTCTTTACGCGGGAACTGTCCATTCACTCCGGCGATTTATATGATGCGGCCAAAATACGCCGCAGCCAAACCAAAATCATGAACCTCGGCTTCATTAATGATGTGCAAGTGGACCTCCAACCCACGGCAGACCCCCAAAAAGTGGATTTAGGGTTTAACGTAGTGGAAGGCCGGCCGGGGATGTTCCAAGCGGGGCTTGCCATGTCCTCCATGGACGGCTTATACGGGGAAGTTTCCGTCAACCACTTGAACTTTTTGAACCGCGCGCAGCGCCTTTCCCTGCGCACCATGTTCGGTAAAGAAATTTTGGATTATACCGTCAGCTGGTACACCCCGTGGATTTACGAAAAGCCCACCTCTTTGGGGGTGGACGCTTTTAACACCCGCCGCTACCGCTCGTTCGTCACGGAAAACCAAGCCTATACCGAAAAGCGCATTGGCGGCCGCGTAAAAGTAGGCCCGCGCTTTAATGATGACATTTACCAGCTTTCGTTTGGATACTCGTTTGAAAATGTAGATATTTACGACATTGACCCCCAATACCTGTATGCCGACGGCAAAAAACCCGGTGAATATCTTGAAAAGGGCAAAACCAACATTTCCACCTTCAGTGCGGACGTTGCCGTTGATACCCGCGACAATATGTGGGACCCCACCCGCGGCTGGCGCAATTCCATGGGGGTGGCGCTTGCCGGCGGCCCGATTGGCGGTGACCTAGATTTATGGTATTTTAATGCCCGCTCTATTTTCAACCATACGGTGCTTAACATTGGGGGCAACTACCCCATTGTGTTTGTGCTTTCCAACAAATTCGGCTCCGTACAGCCTTATGGGCGCACCAAATACGTTCCCCCTTATGAAAAATTCTTCTTGGGTGGGGCGGACACCGTCCGCGGGTATGAACGCGCGGGCGAAATCGGTCCGGCGTACGGCGGAGACATGTACTATGTAATGAATGCGGAGCTGCGCTTTCCGATTGCGCGCGAAGGCCGCCGCAACATGGCCCAGTTTGCCTTCTTTTTTGATATGGGCAACTCTTGGGACCATTTTGACGATATTGATTTTAGTATGGGCCCGAACGAAAACCAATTCAAAGCCGGTGTGGGCGTAGGCTTGCGCTTTACAACCCCCGCCTTGCCGATTCGCATTGATTGGGGCTATGGCTTGAACCACGATAAAGGGCAAGACAAATCCCACTTCTATTTCAATATGTCTAATATGATGTAAGGACGGACTATGCGTAAGATTTTTTGCCTGTTGGGTGTGTTGATATGGGGCGGCGTATTACACGCCGCCGACTTGGCTTTAACCCCCGAAGAAGCCGCGGTGGTGGCGGCTATTCAGGCAAAAAATAACGCAAGCGCACCGGACGAAACCATTAAATTGCCGGAAACCACCAAACAGCAGGCGTTTGCGGAACACGAACAAGAATCCGCCCAACCCGCAGCGGGCCCAGTGCCAAGTTCCGCCGCGCCGCAGATTTCTGCCGCGCCGCAGGAGCCCGCCGCTACTGCGCCTACGCAACCGGAAATTCCATTCCAAACCCAACGGCTGGCCGTGGAACCTGTAGAGAAAAAGCCCCAACAAGCCACACCGGATACCCCAGCAACGCCCCCCCTGTCCGTTGCCGCGCCCACCGAACAACCGGATGCAACGGACGAGCCGGAAGATTTATCCAAATATCAAAACAAATGTTTAACGGTAGCATTTATTGATATTGACGAGGCATTTAGCAAACACCCGCGCACGGTAGCCGTTAAGGAGCAAATCCGGCTGAAAATTTTAGCCAAAGAACAAGAGGTGCAGAGCGCGCGCCAGATTATAGATACGCTTACGCTGGAAAACTCCCGCTTGGCGGAGCGCCTCAACCAGTTAAAACCGTTTTATGAGCGCATTGTGGTTGCCCCGCAGGAACTGGCCCCCAAAATTAAAGAAGAAGCGGACTCTTTAACCTTGGAAAACTTACTCAACCGCCTGTTATTTTCCGGTGCGGAGCTGATTACCGCCTCGCCATTAAGCACCCCACAGGAGTTGGACGATATTTCCGCCCGTATAGCGGCAAACCAAAAAATTATTGCAGAGCGCGGCTTTTTTATTGATAATTATAAGTATGCCACGCGCGAAGAAATTTTGAAGCTGGAAGAAAAAGAAGTAAAAGCCATTTTGAAAGACATTTACACCGAAATAAAATCGTTCGCCAAAAAAAGAAACATCGGCGCCGTGGTGCGCAAAGACGAGATTTTATACGGAGAAAAGCCGGTAAACGTGACGAAAGATTTTGTAAACCGGCTGAAAAAATCCAAAAAGTACCGCAAAAAATAACGCGGCCGAGAGGGACTATGAACTTAACATTAAAAGATGCCGCCCGTATCGCCCAGTGCGAACTGGCGGGAGATGAAAACCTTGTCCTGCACGAATTGTGCGCCTTGGACGACCCAAAACCGGACGGCCTTTGCTATTTAACCCAACTGGAAAAACCGGAAGCACTGGCGGACTTAAAAGCCGGCTGCGTGATTTTGCCGCTTAGCGCCAAAGGGCAGGAACTGCCCTATAAAGGGGCGGTGTTGTATGCGCAAAATCCGGAATGGGCATTTATCCTTTTGTTAAAACATATAGATTCCCAACGCGTTAAATATACGCCGGGGATTCACCCGTCCGCCGTCATCAGCCCCAAAGCCACGTTAGGGGCCAACGTGACGGTAGGCGCCCACAGCGTAGTGGAAGACGGCGCCGTTATTGGCGATAACACCGTCATTTACCCTCAATGCTACATTGGGCAAAATGTAAAAATCGGCAAAAACTGCCTGATTTACCCGCAAGTGGTCATCCGCGAAGACTGCATTTTGAAAGATTTTGTTATTTTGCAAGCCGGCGCTAAAATCGGTTCCGACGGCTTTGGATTCACCTTTCACGAAGGCCGCCACCAAAAAATCCCGCAAATCGGGAATGTGGTTATAGAGTCGGACGTGGAAATCCAGTCCAACACCTGTATAGACCGCGCGAAAATTTCCAGCACCGTCATTGGGGCCAACACCAAAATTGACAACTTGGTGCAAATCGGCCACAATGTGCATGTAGGGATGAGCAGCATTATGTGCGCGCAAGTGGGCGTGGCCGGCACTACCGATATTGGCAACGGCGTTATTTTAGCCGGACAAGTGGGCTTAGCCGGACACATGAAAATCGGTGACCGCGTACAAGTAGGCGCCCAATCCGGCGTAATTGGCAGTATTCCGGCCGGACAAACCTACTTTGGCTATCCGGCTATGCCGCAAAAAGAAGCGTTCCGCCAGTTAGCCATTATGCGCAAACTGCCGGAAATGTACACGGAATTCAAAAAACTTAAAAAACAACTGGCCGAGGCCCAAAATCTGTCTTGGTTCGGCAAACTTAAAAAATGGATGGGCAAATAATTTATGAGAAAAACCCTTCAAAAACCCGCTGTTGTACAGGGGATTGGCTTACACACGGGGGTTCCCTCCGTGCTGACGTTCAAACCGGCCGATAACGGCATTTCTTTCTTACGCACCGATCTTCCCGGTGCCCAACCGATAGCCGCGCTGGCCGCTAATGTCAGCTCCACCCTGCGCGGCACAAACTTGAAAAACGCCACCGCCGAAGTATGGACGGTAGAACACGTTTTGTCCGCCTTGCACGCTTTGGGCGTGACGGATGCGTTGGTGGAAATGGACGGCCCCGAACCGCCCGTGACTGACGGCTCCGCCGCCGTGTACGCCAAAGAAATTTTGGCCGCCGGCTTAAAAGAACTGGGCACAACCCGCCCGCAACTGAAAGTAAACCGCAAAATTACTTATTCCAGCGGCAACATTTCTTACAGTGCCGAACCGGCCGACAAGCTGACGTTCTCTTTTGAATACATCCACAAACACCCCTTGGTGGGGCGCCAAACTTTTACGGTGGATTTTACGCCGCAAGCGTACTTAAAAGAAATTGCGCCGGCGCGCACCTTTGGGTTTGAAGAAGAACTCGCTTTCTTAAAACAGCACGGTTTAGCCAAAGGCGGCACGCTGGAAAACGCCGTAATTATCGGCAAAGACAAATACATCAACGAACGCCGCTTCCCAGATGAATTAGTGCGCCACAAACTGCTGGATATGATAGGGGATTTAAGCCTGACCGGACGTGATTTACCGCCCCTAAAAATCACTTGCTCCTGTGGCGGGCACAAACATAATGTGATATTTGCTAAACTGTTATTAGACAATTCGGAGGACAAATGAGCGAAAGACGTGAAACGCTTAAAAACTACTTGACCCTTCCCGTTATTAAAACGTTGGACAAGCAAGCTATTGAACACAACATTCCCCATCGGGAGCCTTTCCTGCTGGTGGATGAAGTGCGCGTATTGGAAGAAAAAAAGAAATATGTGGGTATCCGGCGCGTCCGCGCGGACGAATACTATTTTAAGGGGCATTTTCCGCAAAAGCCCATTATGCCGGGGGTATTGGTTGTAGAAAGTATTTCCCAAGCATTTGGCGGTGCCATTATGGGTTATATCACCCAAGGCGGCGGTGGCTTGCCCCTGTTTTTAAGTATTGACGAAGCCAAATTCCGCGGGATGGTTGTCCCCGGTGATTTACTGGAAATGCCCATAGAAATTATCCGTTTTGGTAAAATTTCAAAAATTTACGCAGAAGCCTATGTAAACGGTAAACTCTGCACGCAAGCCAGCCTGACATTCATTTTAGGAGAAACCCCTCATGCCTAACATTCACCCCACTGCTATTATTGACCCCTCGGCCCAAATAGACCCCTCTACCCATATCGGTCCGTATTCTATTATCGGCGCGAATGTGGTAATTGGTAAAGAAAACCAAATTGGCCCCTACTGCGTGATAGAAAATACCACCATGGGTGACAAAAACCGCATTATTGCCAGCGCCTTTATTGGCGTAGCGCCGCAAGATTTGTCTTACAAGGGCGAAGATACCCGCGTGGTAATGGGGGACGGCAACCAAATCCGCGAATGTGTCACCATTCACCGCTCCACCAAATTAGATGTCCCCACCACGATTGGCAATAACTGCCTGCTGATGGCCAACTCCCACGTAGCGCACGATTGCCAACTGGGCAACAACATTATTGTAGCCAACTGCACCGGTATTGCGGGGCATGTAATTGTAGAAGACAGAGTGGTAATGTCCGGCATGGTAGGCGTACACCAATTTGTGCGCGTGGGCACTATGGCTATGCTTTCCGGCGGGGCCATGGTACCGCTGGATATTCCCCCTTATTGTATTGCACAGGGCGAACGCGCCCGTTTGGTGGGCTTAAATATTGTGGGTATGCGCCGCGCCGGTCTGTCGCGCGAAACGATTATGCAAATCCGTCAGGCATTTAAGCTGTTATTCCGCAGCAACAAACGCTTGGAAGATGCCATGGCAGAACTGGAAGCCACCCACCCTTGCAAAGAAGTGCAGCACATGATTGATTTTTGCCGCACCTCTCCGCGCGGTATTACCGCAGCCAAACGCAAAGTCAACGAAGCCGATAATGACTAATAAATTGGGAATCATCGCGGGCGAAGGCAAAATGCCCCTTTATATTGCCGCCAAAGCGGCACAAAAGGGGTACGAGGTCTTTATTGCCGGGGTAAAAGGCAACGCCCGCGAGGATGATTTCCGCCAAATTCCTTGCGTTTTCAAGACGTTAAGGCTCGGGCAAATGGGCGCGTGCATGGAGTTCTTCAAAGCGCACGGCGTACAGCAAATTTTAATGGCCGGGCGGGTACAGCACACGTCCATATTTGCCAACCTCCTGCCGGATTTGCGCGGGGCCAAATTTTTGGCTTCCCTTAAAAATATGGGCACCAAATACCTGCTTTCCCGCGTGATAGAGGAATTCCATAAAGAAGGGCTGGAATTTACCCATTCTGCCCTGTTTTTGGAAGATTTTATGCCCAAACAAGGCGTTTTAAGCCGCCGCCAACCCACCGAAGACGAATTAAAAACCGTTCAATTTGGGTTAAAAATTGCCAAAGCGGTGGCCGCGCTGGATATTGGGCTTACCTGCGTGGTCAGCCAAAACGCCACGATTGCGGTGGAAGGCATGGAAGGCACCGACCAATGTATTTTGCGGGCGGGCGAGTTATACAAAAAATCGGCCGAAAAAGACGTACCCGTAGCCGTTGTAAAAGTGGCCCGGCCGGACCAAGACGCACGGTTTGATTTGCCCGTGGTAGGCAAAGGCACGCTGGAAAGCGCCCACAAGGCGGGGTTCCATATTGTAGCCTTTGAGGCCGGCAAAACGCTCGTGTTGGATTTGGAAGACGTTATAAAACTGGCCGATAAATACAAAATTTGTTTCCTGGCCGTATAAAATGGGCCCGATTTGAAAAAGACCCCGGTTTTGCCGGGGCCTTTTCATTTTATCCGCCTTGCCGGGCTACACGGCCCAACACCCCACGCGTTTTAGCCCCGCACTGCCCGGCCCAAAATCCCGCGCACCGGGGCCGCCATAGGGCGCGCTCCCCTGCTATAAAGGGCTTTTCCCCCGCCAAGGCTTTCCAAACGTCCGTTTATTTGATAGTATTTAATAGGATACTTCCCCCTTAAAACGGGAGAAGATTTTGCCGTATTTTAATAATAAGAGGAAAAAAATGACCAAAAGAACACCCATTATTGCCGGAAACTGGAAAATGCACAACACGTTGGCTGAATCTGCCGCGTTAATTAAAGGACTTACCGAAAATTTTGAAAATAAACAAAATGCCGAAATTATCGTCGCTCCGTCTTACACCTCTTTGGCTAAAGTAGCCGAACTTTGCAAAGGCACCGCCATTAAGGTTGCCGCCCAAGATGTTCACTGGGAAGACAAAGGCGCTTTCACGAGCGCAGTTTCCCCCGTGCAAGCCAAAGATGCCGGCGCCACCCACACCATTATCGGCCATAGCGAACGCCGCAGCGTATTTGGCGATACGGACGAAATTTTGAACAAAAAAGTAGCCGCCGCCTTGCGCCACGGCTTAACCGTCATCTTCTGCGTAGGCGAAACCTTGGCCCAGCGCGAAGCCGGCGAAACCTTACAAGTAATTGAAGCCCAGTTGAAAAACGGCTTAAAAGACTTTACCGCCGAACAATTAAACGGCCTTGTGATTGCCTACGAACCCGTTTGGGCCATTGGTACGGGCAAAACCGCCACGCCGGAACAAGCGCAAGAAGTGCACGCCGCTATCCGCCAGTATTTAGCCACCGCTTATGGGAATGATTTTGCCCAAGCCACCCGCATTTTGTACGGCGGCAGTGTAAAAGATTCCAACGTGGACGAAATTATGGCTAAAGAAGACGTGGACGGCGCTTTAGTGGGCGGCCAGTCTTTAATCGCGGAAAAATTCCGCCGCATCATCAACTTTAACTAAAACGGAGGCTTCTATGAACCTTGCCAAAGTAATTGACCACACCTTACTGAAACCCACCGCCACCCGCGCACAGATTGAAACTTTATGCCGCGAAGCGGCCGAACACGGCTTTTGCAGTGTATGCGTCAACCCGTATTGGGTAGCTTTAGCAGCCCAACTGCTCAAAGGTACTGGGGTTAAAACTTGCACCGTGATTGGGTTTCCGTTGGGGGCCAACACCACGGCGGTAAAGGTTTTTGAAGCCAAAAACGCGTTGGAAAACGGCGCCGACGAATTGGATATGGTTATCAATATCGGCGCGTTAAAAAGCAAAGATTACGACACCGTCCTCCAAGATATCCGCGCCCTGCGGGCCTTGGGGGACAACTTTGTCCTAAAAGTCATCATTGAAACCAGTGAACTGACGGACGAAGAAAAAGTAAAAGCCTGCGAACTGGCCGCCGAAGCCAAGGCGGATTTTGTAAAAACCTCCACGGGCTTTGCCGGCGGCGGAGCTACCGTGCATGATGTGGCCCTGATGAAAAAATCCATTCCGGCCGGCATGCAAGTAAAGGCCTCCGGCGGCGTACGCACGCGCGAAGATGCCGAAGCCATGCTTGCGGCGGGAGCCACCCGTTTAGGGGCCAGCAGCGGCATTAAAATTATAGAGGGAAAATGATTCAAAATTGGGATATTGTTTCTCGGATTGACCCGCAAACCAAAAGTCTGCTTTACGCGCTAGTAATAGACGGCACGGAACATGATGCACGGCTGATTGCCAAAAAATTGGCCGGATACGCACAAGCTCCTACGGCCGCCGTGGCGCCGTTTGTGTATCAATTTGAATTGCCCAGCGACATGGACGAAGGAACGCTGGACAAAATCCGCACTGCGGTGACGGAAGGCATATCCCAAACCAACAAAGTCAACCAATTTGTCCCCGGTGGCGTCTTGGGTGAACCGTTGTTCAACCAAGACGTGACCAAAGAAGACAAAGATTTCCCCACTTTTATCACACTGGACCCCTCCGAAAGTTTCTTCCGTCCGTCCGAAACAGGCGAAAATTCCGTCGGGCGGGTTGCGGCCGGAAGGGGGTCCATTGATTTAGATATGCCCACCGGCATTGACCTACAAAAACAGGTTATCAGCACCCAGACGGACAACACGCCAAACGAAGTACAACCCGCCCCGCAACCCCAAGTGCCTCCGCAGGGCACTGCGCCGGCAGAACCGGAAGTTGTGGCTGCACGCCCCGCCGCCGCAGTAAACGCGGCTGAAGCCACCCCTTCTACCGAAACGGGCAACCCCATTAACGATAAAGATATGCTGATTAAGGACATGGAAGGCACCTTGCTGGACCAAATGCCCTTGGATGATATTTTTGAAGCCAAAACCAAGTACGATATGTTTTTGGACTTAAACGACCCGAAAACCAATCAGCAAGCCAACGCCGGACGAAATGCCAAACTAGCCGATTTAGCCGACGGCAAAGACAGTTTAGAAGAAACTTTCAACATTTTTGAACAAAAAATAAAAGACGAAACATGCTTTATGGATTTGGACGAACACGGGCACATTACCATGCGTGCGCCGGTGCCAGCTCCACCGGAACCGAACTCCGCCGTGCAGACACCTCGTATTGCACCCGCCCCTGCGGCCGAAGTAAAAGAGCCGCAAGTTCCGAGCAAACCTGCACCGACGAGTGCCGAAAATACGGTGTCGGACGCAGTTTCCGCCCCCGCGGCTGAGGCGCGCGAAACGGCGCCCGCGCAAGAAGATTCCTTAAAAATACAAATCCGCACGCCGCAAGCGCAAGAAGATTCCAGCGCATTACAAACGCCAAAAGTTGCGCCTAATGAGCCAGACACCTTGCAATTAAGCAACCACAACGACACGATTGACCCGTTGCCCGTGGGACAGACGGGCGAACCCGCACAAACGGCACCGGCGGCCGAAGAAGAAGCCGCGCAAATGCCGGAAGAACTGAAAATTTTGAACACGGTTTCCCCTATGGCCGGAGTGAGTGTCCGTCATTTTGACGCCACCGAACACCCCGCGGAAAATCCGGATTCCGATTTGCCGGAAATTACCATTCGCGAACGGGTAGATGTTTTAGACAAAACTTTTAATTTAGAAACAACCATTAATAAAGAAACCATTCAGCGCACTTTTCAACATTCGTTAAACACGCAATCGCCGGAAAAGGCGCGCCCGCTCCGCACCGAAACAACAGCCATGCGGGAAATGCGCCTTCGCCAAGAAGCGCGCCTAAACGAAGGGCTTACGCCGCAAGCGCCGCAAATGCAAGAGCCGCAAGCCAACACTTTCACCGCAAAAGCGCAACATCCCGCAGTGCCCACCGCACCGGAAGAAAAATCTGCGTCCTTGCCGGCTATTGCTCCGGTGGCCCCCGCGCTGGCGGCAACGCCGGAACCGGCAACCCAACCGGCCGCCTTGCAAACGGCCCCTACAGCACCGGCCCCCATGCCGCAACCGGAAGAACCTGTACCGCCGGCCGCGCAAGAGGTGGCCTTGCCCAAACACCAGACTTTTCGCATTAAATTAAAAAAACCGCTGGAGCAAACCCAAGCTTCGGCCAATGACGATTTATATTTACAAAACGATAAGAAGGCGGAATCAGTTATGCAAGAAAACAACGAAGCAAAACTCACTTTTCGTATCCGGCGCAAAGAGCCGCTTACCCAGCCCCATGCGCCTGTACAGCCGGCCGCGCCGCAAGTAGCGCAGGCCCCTGTCCAAGCCCCCCAGCAACCGCACGTGCCGACGACTCCGGCCCAACCGGCCGTCCGGCCTGCACCTGCACCGCAACCGTCTGTGCACCCTGCGCCGATGCAACAAACCGCGCCCGCACCGAAGCCGGCTCCCGCGCAAGTTTCCGCTTTAGGGCCAAACTCCACCGGTGCCAAAATAGAAAAAACCAAAACTATAGACCATTCCATTGAGTTGCCGCTTTCGGAACTTAAAAAGCACAACTGGCCGTTGGAAGTGCCGCTGGTGCCTACTTTTACGCTGGATAACATGGTTATTTCCGTCAATCGTTTTGCGCATGCTACCACAGTAGCCGTCATTGATTCCCCCGGCAAGCTCTATAATCCGCTGGTCTTGTTCGGGCCGACGGGAACGGGTAAAACCCACTTCCTAAACGCTATTGGGTATGCCATGAGCCAAAAGCTCGGTCAGGAAAATATTTTTATGACCAACGGCGTCCGCTTGTCCCGCGGCATCCAGCGCTATGTGATGGAAGGCAACATTGATAAATTTGAAAAATTTATGGATTCCGTCAAAGTGTTGTTAATTGACGATATCCATTTAATTGCCGTCAATGAACAAAACCGCGTGCATATTTCCAATTTGCTCAATAAATTCTTAAAAGCACAAAAGCAAATTGTCATTACCTCCAAATATCCGCCGGAATCTTTGGCCAAGCTGGAGGAACTGATTAACTTTAAGCTGGATTCGGGTTGGATTTCCGAGCTTAAAAGTGCCCACGGTCCGGCGCATTTCAAAATTGTAAAAAAGATGCTGACCGACAACGGCATAGACTTGACGGACTCGCAAGTGGAAGCCTTTTTCGGGGCTCCGAATATGACATTAAGTACCGTTTCGCGCAGTATCCGCCGTATTAAAGTATTGGAACAGGTCATTTTCCCCGGTTTGGAAGGCGTGGACCGCTCCCAAGCCATGATTTTGGAAAAACTGCTGGCCACCAAAGGCGAAGACCAAAACAGCGCCATTATGAAACGCAGTCCGGACGAAATTACTTCTCTGCCGCCTTTTGGCAAAGGGGAATGGGGCCGCATTGGGTTCTTCTATCCGCAAAACAGTTCCAATATGATGAACTGGATGGTGTATGCCCTGTCCGAACGCGCCAAAGAATTAGGCATAGAAGGCAGCTTTGAAATTGCCGTCCGTTCTTCCTACGCTACGGAAAATATCATTTCGTCCGCGTTCAAAATAGCCAACCTGTGCGATAATAAAAAGCTCAAAGGGGCGGTTATTTTGGGGCCCTCTTTGCAAGTGTGCGACCCCTCCGTGCGGGAAAACTTTTATGATATTTTAACGCACATGCTGGAAGTTATGCTCATACGCTGCGGCATTATTAATATGGAAGATGCCGGCCTACCCAGCACGTATGTAAAGCTGATTAGCGAATTATTGAGGTAAACATGAAAAAACTTTTGTTTGGCGCATTTTGCGCGCTATTCTTATGCGCGTGTGCGGGCGGCTTAAAAACAGCCGTAAAAGATGGCAAAATTGCCCCCCAGTTTAACGACACCTTAGTAGATTCCAACTACTTGTGGGTGCGCGGTTTTGGGGCGGCAAACCCCAAACATACCGGCGCGTCCCAACGCCGTATTATGAGCCGCGAAGCCGCTATTGCCCACGCATACCAACGCGCCATAGAGGTATTAAAAGGCACCCAAATTGAGGCAGATGTGCAAATAGTAGATGCCGTCAGCCAAGGCTCTACCATTCATACGTCTGCGGACGGCCTTGTACACGGCATGGAGCTCGTCAATACCGAATATCTGGAAGATGACGGTTGCACCGTGATTATGCGTTTATCCCAAAAGCAGTTGCAACAGGCCGGATATAACCTAAAGGAAACCAAATGAAAAAACTACTTTTATTAACTTTAGCAGCCAGCGTATTATGTGCCGCGTGCGGCTCCTTGCGCATTGGTCCCAAAGGGGAAGGCGAATACGTGGTGGCGGAATCGCTAGTTGCGTATGATGAAAACAACCTGCGCCAAATGAAAAAAGACGGCGAACTGGAAGCCCAAAAACAAGCGGTAGAAAAAGTGGCCGGTGTATTTGTGTCCGCCACCGCCACTGTGGACCAAGCCCAGTTAGTAGAGGATAAAATCACGTCCAAATCGGCCGGGTTTATCCGCCGTTTCCATACGCAAAAAGCCTACCGCAAAAATGACCAATGGTACACCCGCATTAAAGCCATGGTGCTGGTTAAAGACATCGGGGACGTTATCCGCCAAGCCGAAGCGGATTCTTTTGCCAAAAAAACAACCATGCTAGTTGCCTCGCGCGAAGTTATCGGCGAAGAAGTTTCCGTCAAGCAAGACTGCAAACAAGCCGTCTACCGCGCCTTAAAAACCCAGCCTTATGCACTGGTAAACGGAGATAACCTCAGCCAAAATAATTTGGATAACCCCAACCAAACCATAGACAATGCCCGTCGGGAAGGGGCCCGTTTTATTATTTTGGCGGATGTGGAAGCCAAGCCTTTAACCGCACTGGCTACGGGGCTTTCGTCGCCGTTCAAAACATACCGCGCCAATGTAAATATGAAAGCGGTTTCCACTAAAAATTATGAAGTAGTGGCCGAAGCCTCCCAGCAATTAAGCGGTTTGGACCCCATTGAATCTATCGCCGCGCAAAAAGCCATTTCTGCCGCGTGCGAAGCCGCCGCCAAACAATTAACGGAGCCCGTCAATGCGGCCATTAACTCCGCCGTTAAATACAACTTACGGGTGGAAAACGTCAACAACATTGAACGCTTGCGCCAGTTGCAAGACATTTTGAAAGAGCTGCGCGAAATTGAAGATTTCAACTTGGTCAAATACACCAATTCCGCCGCTTATTTTGAAATTTCCGCCAACATTTCCTCGGGTGAAGAACTGGTGGCTAAAATTTTACGCAAATATAACCAAAATTTCACGGTATCAGCGGTCACCCCGCAAGGGATTGTACTGCTGTTTATATAAATGCTTTCCAAAGTACACGCCTGCGCAATTAAAGGCATAGACGGTTTTTTAGTTTCGGTAGAGGTGGACATTGCCGCTGGCATGCCCACCTTGTCCGTTGTCGGCCTGCCGG
Organism: uncultured Elusimicrobiales bacterium; assembly: GCA_934662565.1. Classification (GTDB taxonomy): domain Bacteria; phylum Elusimicrobiota; class Elusimicrobia; order Elusimicrobiales; family Elusimicrobiaceae; genus Avelusimicrobium. The sequence continues at coordinate 82,385 of CAKUKI010000002.1, read as the reverse complement.
ATACGGAAGTAAAAGAAAGCAAAGAGCGTGTAATAGCTGCCTTGCGCAACAGCGGGTTTGATTTTCCCCTCAAGCGCATTACGGTTAATTTAAGTCCGGCGGAACTGCGCAAAAGCGGCACCCAGTTTGATTTGCCAATTGCCGTGGGCATTCTGGCCGCCAGCGAGCAACTGTCCGAAAGTGCCCGCCGCAAACTGCCCGATTTTTTGTTTGCGGGTGAACTGGCGTTAGACGGAGCCTTGCGCCCTTGCGCGGGGGTGTTGCCTATGCTAATTTCCACACGCGCGGCCGGCAAAACCGCCGTAATTCCCCCGCAAAACGTACTGGAAGGGCAAGTATCTTCCGCCCCGTTTATTACGCCGCACACGCTGCGGGAACTGGCCGATTATTTAGAGGGTAAAATCCAGCGCGAAGCGGTACAAATTACCTATTTGCCGCCGGAAGAAGAAATAACGGCCGAGCCTTTGGATTTTTGCGAAGTCAAAGGCCAGCCGCTTGCCAAACGCGCCTTGGAAATTGCCGCGGCGGGCGGGCATAACGTCTTAATGATAGGATTGCCCGGTACCGGCAAAAGTATGCTGGCCAAACGCTTCCCCGCCATTTTGCCGCCACTTACCGAGCAGGAAGCGCTGGAAATTACCAAAATTTATTCCATTTGCAATTTAATCGGCAAATCCCGCCTGATTACCAAGCGCCCGTTTCGGGACCCGCACCACACTATTTCGGATGCGGCCCTTATTGGCGGAGGCTCCAACCCACGGCCGGGGGAAGTGTCCTTGGCGCACAACGGCATTTTATTTTTAGATGAATTTGCGGAATTTTCCCGCTCCAGTTTAGAGGTCTTGCGCGAACCGCTGGAAAACGGCGTAGTGACCATTTCCCGCGCCAAAGAAAGCATTACCTTTCCGGCCCGATTTACCTTACTGGCGGCCATGAACCCCTGCCCTTGCGGCAATTTAGGCCACCCGCACAAGGCGTGTACCTGTTCTCCGGCGCAAATCAACCGCTACCAATCGCGCATATCCGGCCCGCTATTGGACCGCATAGATTTAACCGTTAACTTGAACCCCATTAAATACGAAGATTGGACCAAAGCAAGCGAAGGGGAAAAATCCGCCCAGATTTTAGCCCGCGTCTTACAAGCGCGGGAACGCCAAAAAGCGCGTTTTAAGGGCACGGCAACTACTGCCAATGCGTTTATGACCCCCGCCCAAATTAAAGCGTTTTGTCCGCTTCCTGCGGGGGCAGACGCCGTATTGGAAACCGCCATGCGCAAACTGGGGTTAAGCGCCCGCAGTTTGGATAAAATCTTAAAAACGGCCCGCACGATTGCGGATTTGGAAGGCAAAGACCACATTGAAACCCGCCACATTATTGAAGTCATGCAATACCGCCCGCTGGACCGCAAGGGGGTGGCCGACGTATGAACCCGCATATTTCCATAGACGAACGCTTGGCACGCATACGCATTAATGCGTTTCCGTACTTTCGGGCAGATTGGCTGGAACGCTTAATCCAGCTGTTCGGTTCCGCACAAGAGATTTTGCGTCAGGATGCCAAAACCTTAGCCGCCGAAGCCCAGCTTAACGAGCAAACGGCCGCGCGGCTTTTACAGGATGCGTTTGCCATTGACCCGCAAAAAGAATGGGACCGCACCGCCGCACTGGGCGGGCATATCTATCTGCCGGAAGACGAAGAATATCCGGAGTGCATTAAAAACAGTAAAGAGCCGCCCGTGGCTCTGTATGTCCTAGGTAAACTGCCTTCCATCAATACCCCCACCGTGGGGATGGTTGGAACGCGCAAAATTACCCCGTACGGGCGGCGCGTGGCCGATAAACTGGCTACAGAGCTGACCCAATGCGGCATTACCGTCATCAGCGGTTTGGCGCGCGGGGTAGACAGTGCTTGCCACGCGGCAGCGGTACGCTTGCAAAAACCGACGGTTGCCGTTATCGGTACCGGAGTAGGGCGTTGTTATCCGGCCGAAAACCGCCCGCTGGCTAAAGCCATATTGCAATACGGCGGGGCGATTGTATCGGAACTGCCGGTAGACAGCCCGCCTAATGCGTTTCACTTTCCGCGGCGCAACCGCATTATTGCGGCCCTTTCGCAAGCGGTGACGGTAATAGAGGGCGAAGTAAAATCCGGCGCGTTGATTACTGCCAAACTGGCCTTGGAAATGGGCAAAGACGTGCTAGCCGTCCCCGGCCCTATAGATAGCCCGCAGTCCGGCGGTCCCAACCAACTGATTAAAGACGGCGCGGGGGTTGTTTCCTGTGTACAAGATATAATAGACTATATACCGGAGCAACTGCGTTTTGGCATTACGGATAAGCCACTAAACGCGCAGCCGGCCGCCAAAGCGGAAGAAGCCGCGCTGGACCCGCTAGCCAAAAAAGTGCTAACGGTTATCGGCCATGGGGAAACCAGTTTAGATGCGGTAGTAGAAGCGTTAAAAATAGATGTGCCCCAAGCGGCCAATATACTTTTTGAACTGGAAGTAAAAGGGATTTTAGCCTGCCGGAACGGGCTGTATTCCCGCAGCAAATTTTAATTTATGTAAGGATGTGTGCCTTATGGCGATGACGACTCGGAACGGAAAAAAATTGGTCATAGTGGAATCTCCCACCAAACAAAAGACCATCAGCAAAATTTTAGGAAATGAATATATCGTGCGCAGCTCTTTCGGGCACGTGCGGGATTTGCCCTCTAAAGACATTGGAGTGGATATTGACCACAATTTTACCCCCACTTATGTACCGGTGGAAAAGGCTAAACGCCTGCTGAAAGAACTGGAACCGTTAGCTAAAAACGCCAGCGAAATTTATCTGGCTACTGACCCTGACCGCGAGGGCGAAGCCATCGCGTGGCATTTAGTAGAATTACTCAAAATTCCGCAGGACCGCTACCAGCGTATTTATTTTCACGAAATTACCCCTGCCGCTATTAAGGAATCTTTTTCCCATGCGCGCAAAATAGACTTAAACTTGGTGGATGCCCAACAGGCCCGCCGTATTTTGGACCGCATTGTGGGGTATAAATTATCCCCCCTCTTGTGGAAGAAAATTACCTCCGGCCTTTCTGCCGGACGGGTGCAATCCGTAGCCGTGCGCTTGCTGGCGGAACGCGCCAAAGAAATTGCCGCCTTCCAAGAAAAAGAATACTGGACCTTAAACGCCCAGTTTGAAAAGCCGGGCACCGCCCCCCGCTTTTGGGCCCGCGTGTTAAAATGGAACGGCAAAAATGTGGAACAAACCACCACTTACCATTTATTTGCGGAAGATTACAAAGTAAAATCCACCGTGTTTGATAAGCCGGAAACACTGGCTCCGGTCAGCGCGCTCTTACGCCAAGGGCCCAACACCGTGCTGAAGGTGGAAAAGAAAGAAGTAAAACAAAAACCCAAACCGCCTTTTATTACCAGCTCCATGCAGCAAGATGCGTACAACAAGCTGGGGTTTTCTTCCCAAAAAACCATGATGACCGCCCAACACCTGTACGAAGGTATAGAAATTTCCGGTCAGACCGTGGGTTTGATTACGTATATGCGTACGGACTCTTTTAACGTGTCCAAATTATTGCAGGAACAAACCAAAAAATTTATTGCGGCTAAATACGGGCCGGCTTTTGTGCCCGCCAAAGCCAACATTTATAAAAGCAAGGTAATGGGCGCACAGGAAGCGCACGAATCTATCCACCCGACGGACGTAAACCGCACGCCGCAAGCCATGAAGCCGTATTTAACGGCGGACCAGTACAAACTGTATGAACTCATCTGGCTGCGCTTTGTGGCCAGCCAAATGGCGGAAGCGGTTTTCAACACGGTGACGATTGATATTGCCGGCGAAAGTGCCGAAAAATGCGTTCTGCGCGCCACGGGCCGCACCGTTAAATTTAACGGTTATTTATCCATTTACCGCGATGACGAAGATTCTTCCTCCGGCAAGGATGACAGCGCCGCTTTACTGCCCGCCTTAACGGAGGGTGACACCCTGACCTTGGTGGAACTGGCAAGCAAAGGCCACAAAACCACGCCCCCGCCGTGCTATAACGAAGCCAGCCTGATTAAAACGCTGGAAAAACACGGTATTGGCCGCCCGTCTACTTACGCGCCTACCGTCAAAACCATTTTGGACCGCAAATACATCACCCGTCAACCCAAAACCAACAAACTGGTTGCCACGGATTTGGGCATTACCGTCACAGACAGCCTAAAAGATTATTTTAAGGAAATTATGGACCTTTCCTACACGGCCGGCGTGGAAGAACAGCTGGATAAAGTAGCGGAAGGCAAAGAAGGTTGGGTGGGACTGTTAAACGGTTTTTACGGGCCGTTCAAACAAGAATTGGACCAAGCCGATAAAGGCATGCAGCGCCCCAGCGCCAAAGAAACGGACGAAAAATGCCCCCTCTGCGGCAAAATGATGTTATTAAAACACAGCCGCTTTGGGCAGTATTTGGTTTGCAGCGGTGCGCCGGAATGTAAAGGCAAAATCAATTTAACCAGCTCCGGCGAAAAAGTACAACCCGAAGCCACCAACGAAGTGTGCGACAAATGCGGCTCTCCCATGGTTATCCGCACGGGGCGGCGCGGCAAATTTATGGCGTGTTCCGCGTACCCCAAATGCAAAAATACTTATTCCGTGGATGCCGAAGGGCACAAAGTGGCCTCCACAGGCCCGATTATTACAGAAACCCTCTGCGATAAATGCGGAAAACCCATGGTGCTAAGAAGTTCCAAGCGGGGCTACTTTTTGGGTTGTTCCGGCTACCCGAAATGTAAAAACATTGTAAACATTTCGGACGAAGAAATAGCCAAAATCAAGGCGGCGCACGAACAAAAAACTGCCGCCAAGTAGGCAAGTATGGATACATGGGTTCAGGCGTTTTTATTGCATTTGGAAAATAAAAACTTTTCAGCCAATACGGTTAAAAGTTATCGGGCCGATTTGCAAGAATTTACCGATTATCTATCCAAACGCAAACAAAATACGTTGGAGGCTTTTACCTCGCCCGTGATTCGCTCTTTTTTAGCCTCTTTACCGCAGGATTACGCCCGCAATACGGTGTTGCGCAAAATAGCGGCGCTGCGCAGTTTGGCGGCGTTTTTACTGCGCCAAGGCAAACTGGCACGCAACCCGTTCAAACTATTACCGGCCCCCAAGCGGGAAAAACTGTTGCCCAAATTTTTAACCTTGCCGGAAACGGACCGCTTAATTTACACCGCAGGCAACACGCATTTTGCCGCGCGGGATAAAGCCCTGTTTGAGCTGATGTATTCCAGTGGGCTGCGCCGCAGTGAAGTGACGGGCCTGAAAATACGGGATGTAGATTTTTTTAACGGCGTAGTGCGCGTACTGGGTAAAGGCAACAAAGAGCGGCTGGTGCCGGTGACGGACGAAGCACTCTATACCTTAAAATATTATTTATCCACGCGGCCCAACCCGCAGCCGCAGGACGCGCTTTTTTTGAACGCGCACGGCAAACCCCTAACTGGGGACGGCCTTGCGTTTATTTTTAAGAATACCGCTATTGCGGCCCATTTGGCCCGCAAAGTGACGCCGCACAGTTTGCGGCATTCATTTGCCACCCACTTACTTAATAACGGGTGTGATTTACGCAGTTTGCAGGAAATGCTGGGGCATAAAACATTGGCGGCCACGCAGGTGTATACGCATGTTTCGCTGGATAAATTAAAAAGCGTATACCAACACGCGCACCCCAAAAACAAGGAGAATTAATTTTATGATTGGTATTGGCGTAGATATCGGCGGCACCTTTGTAAAAGTGTTTGTAATGAACGAATATGGCGAAATTTTCCGTCAAGAAAAAATGGAAACCAATTACAGCAAAGGCTCGCAATTCTTTTTACAACAACTGGCGGATTACATTAACCGTATCCAACAGGAATTTGCGGACCAAAAAGTAGCCGTTGCCGTGGGAGCGCCGGGGGATGTGGATAATAAAAACGGCATTTTGCGCTACAACCCAAACCTTAAATTTAAGGACGTGGCCAACTGGCCCATGGCCCGTATTCTAAAAGACTTAACCGGTATTTTGCCTGTAGTAGCCAATGATGCCACACTGGCGGCGTGGGGCGTGTATGAAAAAGAACTCCAACGCAAAGGCAATAATGTGCTGGTAGTCACACTGGGAACCGGCGTGGGCGGCGGGCTGATTATCAACCGCGAACTCTACCAAGGCTCCAACGGCACAGCGGGCGAAATCGGCCACACTAAAATTGCCGATACCCACAACGGGCCTTTGTGCGGGTGCGGCGCGCGCGGTTGTTTGGAGGCTTTCGTCGGTACGATTGGCATTAAACGCCGCGTATGGCAAGCCGTAGAGGAAGAGCCGCAATCCACCTTGGCCCAAATGGTCCGTCAGGAAAAAGATTTTAAGATTGAACTGGTTTCCCGCGCGGCCGAAAAGGGCTGCCCCGCGGCCTTAAAAGTATGGCAAGATACCGGATTTTATTTGGGCATTGGTATAGCCAACATTGTGCTGACGCTGGATATAGACACGGTTGTGCTGGCCGGTGGCGTTTCCCGCGCGGCCACTTACTTTATGCCGGCCTTAAAACAGGTATTGGAAAACCAACAAATCAAAACCCCGTTCCAACGGCTTACTATCCTCACTTCCACGCACCCGAATATCGGCGGGATTGGGGCGGCTATGTATGCCATACACCAAGCCACTAAAAACGCATGAAATTACATTATTTAGCACTTTTATTAGCTCTTTGTCCGGTCCTCGCGTTGGCACAGGACCAAACCCTTCCGCCCCCCACAGGGCAGGACGGATTTATTTATTTTACGGCCGATAACGCCAGTGTGGACCCTATTTCCAAAAAAGTAAACTTAAAAGGAAATGTGGTCATCACGCAAGAAACAAAAGACAAAAAACACCGCGTGGTGACGGGGGAAGACATTACACTGGACCAAGCCAAAACGCAAATTTCCTCCGCGGGCACTATGACGGTAAAAACGGCAGATGCCACCCTGACCGGACAGGATATGTCCGTCAACTACACCACCAAAGATTTTACCGCCCACAACATAGCCACCCAATACCCCCCCTTGCGCGTGATTAACGCCAAAGAAATTTCGTCCAAAAACGGCAAAGAAGTCCTGCGCGGGGCTACCCTTACTTGCTGTGACAAGCCGGACCCGCACTACACGCTTTCCGTCGGCAAGTTATCCGTATCGCCCGAAAAGCGCGTTTTCGGCACCAATGCCGTTATGCGTATGGACGGCTGGCCGGTGCTATATGTGCCGGTATTTTGGCGTTCACTGGAATCCCAAAAACCGTTTACCACCCATGTAGATTTTACCCAAAGCAAAAAAATTGGTTTCGGGGTATTAACGTCCACCGTGTTTGACCCCATTTTAGGGTTCCGCCCCAAGTTAAATTTAGATTATTACACCAAATCCGGCCTAGGGATTGGCACAGAATTATTAGCGGTGACCACCCCCACCCTACAAGGTACCGGAGAATTTTACTACATTCACGATAACGCCAGCCCCGTGGAACTGGGCAAAGAAGAAACCAACCGTTGGGGCGTACGCGGCGGCTACTGGTGGGAAATGGCGGACTCGTCCGACCACTTAAATAACGAACACGGCGCTCTGTACCAGTTGCAAACGCAATTTCGTATGGTGTCCGACCCGTACTTTAACGACTCTTTCTTCCGCGGCAACCCGTATATTTTTATGCCGGACCAGCAAACCAACTTTTCCGTTTCCCGCCAAACGCGGCGTTCCACCCTGCGCGTGAGCTATGACCAACAGGATATTTACGATTGGAACAAAATGAAGTTTATTGCCCAAACCCGCACCCTGCCGGAAATAAAATACATGCTCCATCCGGTCAATTTACTGGGGCTTTCCCACCGGATAGAGGCCGGATTTGATAACACTTCCTATATGGAAGAATCGTTCCGCCGCTCCGGTAATGCCCGCTGGACGGCCGAAAAAGCGGTCCGCTTGACGCGGGGACTAACACTTACCCCCTCTGTATTTTACGACCAAACCGTCACCTTTGCGGACCCGCAATACGAATCCAAAGATTCGTGGGTGGGCAGAATCGGCACGGACTTAAATGTACAGACCGAAACCCTTCTAGGCACTACGGACTTTGGCTACCGCTACACCAAACGCCTCTCCACCAATACCGTGACCACGGACCAACACTCCTTGGACAGGGGCGAAGAACGCAATAAAATTTATCTGTCCAATTACTACCGCCCTACGTTCAACACCTATGTCCGTTTTGAAACGGGGTTCAATTTAGCCAATACCACCACCAATTTGCAAACCGGGGTACAGCGGGAACTGGGTTGGGAACACCTCAAATCCCGCGTGGAGCCGTTATTACTGGAGGGCGGCTACAATTCCCCCAGCGGCAACTTCCGCTTTTTTGTGCAGGATATTTATGACTTACAAGAAAAGAACCAAGCGTTCATCACCCAATTAGACTTTATTTATAAACGCCAGATTATCGGCTTGGGGCTTAATAACTTTGCCAATCACGAAGATATAGCCTCCCAATACCGCACCTATTCAAACCGCTATACCTTTACCACCACGCTGGGTATCCGCCCCAATAACCCCAACTGGTTTATAGACGGCGGGTTTGATTTCCAAATCCAAGACCAAAGTTTTACCGGATTTAACAAAATGTTGCGCGTTTCCCGCACGTTCCACGATGCCCGTTTGGAATTAACCGTACGGGACCGCAACCAAAACCTGTCGTTTGCGTTCCGCGTAAATGTGTTATGCGGCGGTGACCCGCGCAAAAAACGCGCCTTGCCGGAAGACCAATACTGGTATCCGTGGCGCAGTGAAAATGATTTAAGGGATATGTAAAGGAGAAAATAAAAAATGGCAAACCCGCTTATTTACCATAAACAAGGTTGGATAGAAGTTATTTGCGGTTGTATGTTTTCCGGCAAGACGGAAGAGCTTATCCGCCGCGTACGCACCGCGCTGATTGCTAAGCAAAAAGTGCAGTTGTTTAATTCCAAGATAGACACCCGCTATGGCATAGATAGCATCACCAGCCACAACCAAAACAAAGTGGCCGCCACCTGTGTTAAATCCTCGGCCGATATTTTGCCGCTGGTAGATAAAGACACGCAAGTTATAGCCATAGATGAAGTGAACTTTTTTGATAAAGGCATTGTGGAAGTGTGCGAAAAACTGGCCAAAGCCGGCAAACGGGTGATTGTAGCCGGTTTGGATACAGACTTCCGCGCCGAACCTTTTGAAGTGACCGCTACCCTGATGGCCAAGGCGGAATATGTGACTAAAAATCTGGCGGTTTGCACCAAATGCGGCAATCCGGCCAGTTTCAGCCAGCGCATCAGCAAAGATAAAAAACGCATTGTAGTAGGCACTACAGACGCCTACCAAGCGCGTTGCCGCCGCTGTTTCAAAAAACCGCGCAAATAGCGTTTTTAGGCCGAATACCGTTTTTTATATCCCGCCCGCGCGCGGGATATTTTTATTTGCGGGATATTTTTTATTTGTGGCACAAATCCGTAAAAAAAGTATAATAAAAAAGTATTCATATCTAAATTAAGGAGAACTTGATGCAAAACGTTTATGCTTCTTTTTGGCGGCGTTTAGTCGCTTTTATTATAGACTCCATTGTAATTGCTTTTCCGTCTATGATTCTTTCGGGCGTGTGTGCGGCCCTGTTTATGCCAAAATTCTTAGGTGCTATGGGGGCCGAGCCCTCGCCGGAATCCATTTCCGCCTTGCTTTCCGCATACGGCTTTGTGATGGTAATTAATTTGGTATCGGCCCTGCTTTTTTGGCTCTACTATGCACTTATGGAAAGCAGTGCCAAACAGGCCACCTTGGGCAAAATGGCCATGGGCATTAAAGTAGTGGACGAAAAAGGCCAACGCATCAGCTTTGCGCGCGCCACCGGACGGACTTTTTCCAAAATTATTTCTTACACCATTTTGTATTTTGGCTTTTTTATGGCGGCATTTACCAAAAAACGCCAAGCCCTGCATGATTTAATTGCCACCACTTATGTAGTAAACGCGGGCTACCGGCCGGACGGCCAGCCTTTGCCGCAGGAACCCTTCCGCTCTGGGTGCTTAATTTTGAGCATTTTAGTTATTTTAACGCCCATTGTATTGTGGCTTGCGGCACTGGGTTGGATAATTACCACGGGGCTCAAAGAAGCGAACACCCCCCGCGCCAACCCCCACCATGCCGTGTCTGAACAAATGAAAGCCTTATCCGCCCAAAACACCCAAACGGAACCGGTTGAACTGGATGGATTTACAATTACCACGCAAGAAGACGGCGTATATGCCACTCCGGCAAACACCCTCACGGACTTCAAACTGTTTATTCCTTATGGGGGCACGGAAGTTTGCTGTCAAACAGATGAAGATGAAGAATTGAACGCTTGCACCTTATTTGCAAAAGGCTTTCCGGTTTGTAAATAAAATAACTTGTTTTACGCGGGGCCCTTTTATAAAAGGGCCCCTTTTTGTTTGTAGTGAAAAGCAAGTTGCGGTTTTCTTGTAAGTGCCGCGTACACTGCCGCGCGAACACCGTGAGCGTTGTACGCTAGCGCACAAAAAACCGCAAATTCCGAAAAGCAAACTTTAGCAGGAAAGATTTTTGCAGATAGGCGTGTTTGGCCGTTTCACCACCCCGAGCGGCGGCTTAAAACAGCGCGGAGCAAAGCCGGGCCTTGCCCCAATTCTTTTACGTTTTTCAGGCAAGTTGCGGTTTTCTTGTAAGTGCCGCGTACACTGGCCGCGCAAACACCGTGAGCGTTGTACGCCAGCGCACAAAAAACCGTCAAATCCCGGAAAACAAATTTTAGCAGGAAAGATTTTTACAGACAGGCGTTGTTTGGCTGTTCCACCGCCCCGAGCGGCGGCCTAAAACAGCGCGGAGCAAAGCCGAGCCTTGCCCCATTCTTTTACGTTTTTCAGGCAAGTTGCGGTTTTCTTGTAAGTGCCGCGTACGCTAACGCACAAAAAACCACAAATTGCCCAAAAACGGAAAATCTCAATAGACCACCCAAAACTACAATATTTCTAGGGGAGCGAATTTGAGCATAAAGGTCCGCCGCACCCCGTTGCCAAACACCACGGTCACTTTGGCGCTTTCGCCGGAGCCGGCAATCTGCACGATTTTACCTTGCCCAAAAACGCCGTGCTTCACGAGTCCGCCGACGGCCACACCGTCCGCATTTTTTTGCGCGGGCGCGGCCGGAGCAGTAGGCTTGTTAAAAGCCGGCGCCGCGGCAGATGGGCGGGAATACAAACTGCCTAGCCCAGAAGAACCGCGCGAAGATGTATAGTCCAAATCGTCATTATCTTCAATTTCGTAGCCGTGGCTGTCGTATTTCTTTTGGAAGCGGCTGGCGGCGGCGTAGCCTTCAAAATCGCCCCCGCGGCCCGCGCCAAAGTTGTTGCGGCCTTTCCAGTAGCCGTTGCCGTAATGCCCGCCGGAGTACCCGCCGGACGACGTGCCGCCGTATACGCCAAAACGGCCTTTATAATCGGTATACCGCGGTTGTTGGGCAAGGCGTTCTTCGCGTTCGCTTTCGTCCAACAAGCCACATTCGTACAAAAAGCGGGAAGGCACATTGGTATGGGTCTGCCCGAATTTGCGGCGGCTTTGCGCATACGTCATGTAGAGTTTTTCGCGTGCGCGGGTCATGGCTACATAGCACAGGCGGCGTTCTTCTTCCAACTCATCTTCGTCGTCTTTGGCAATCGGGAACAACCCTTCTTCCATACCCGTCACAAATACATTGTTAAATTCCAACCCTTTGGCCAAGTGTACCGTCATCAGCGTGACGGCTCCGCCCTCGCCGGCGGCGGAATTATCTTCGCCGGATAAAAGGGAAATTTCCTGTAAAAAGTCGGACACGGACGGCTCTTTTTCCCCTTTTTGGCACCGTTCTTCATATTCTTTAACGGCGTTGACTAATGCGTCCAAGTTCTGCAAGCGGCTTTCGGCTTCGGGGTCTTTTTCCATCTCTGCACGCACGGCGGCCAAATAGCCGGATTCCTGCAAAATTTTATTAAAAATATCCGCCGGAGCAGTCAGCAGCATATCCTGCCGCCAGCCGTCAAACAGTTTAGCCAAGTTCAGCGCGGCCTTACAGGCTATAGAACTAAGCCCCCCCACATACGGGGCTTGGCGCAAGGCTTCATACAGCGGGATTTGTTTTTCCTCCGCGTATGCGCTCAAACGGTCCTGTGCCACTTTACCCAAGCCGCGCGTGGGCGTATTGATAATGCGCAGTAAACTCACGTTATCGGCCGGATTAATTAAAATGCGGGCATAGCACAAAATATCTTTAATTTCTTTACGGTCATAGAAGCGCAACGTACCAATCAGGCGGTATGGGATTTGGTAGCGGCGGAACGAGTCTTCAAAACTGCGGCTCTGGGCGTTGGTGCGGTAAAACACGGCAATATCTTTCAGGCTGGCGCCGTCTTCTTCCACCAACTGCCGGATATGCTGGCTGACCCAGCGGGCTTCTTCGCCTTCCGTCAGCAGTTCGCGCACTTCTATCGGGTCGCCGGAGGCTTTATCCGTAAACAAGCTCTTTTCTTTGCGTTTTTTGTTTTTGGTAATCAGCTTGTTGGAAGCTTCCAAAATTACTTTGGTGGAGCGGTAATTTTGCTCCAATGTAATGGTTTTGGCGTCCTTAAAATCTTTTTCAAATTCCAAAATATTGCGGATGTTGGCCCCACGCCAAGAATAAATGCTCTGGTCCGGGTCCCCCACCACACACAATTTGCGGTGTTTGGCGGCCAACATGCGGGTAATCATATATTGGGTATGGTTGGTGTCCTGATATTCGTCCACCAGTACATATTGGAAAAGGCCCTGATAATAATTTTTGATGTCCTCGTGGTCCCGCAACAGCTCCACGGTTTTAACCAACAAATCCCCAAAGTCCAGCGCGCCGGCGGCTTTTAAGCGTTGTTCGTATTTTTTATACACTTCCGCCGCGCGGATTTTATAATCTAGGCCCGAGGCGGTGGCGGATTGCATCATAGTATCGGGCGAAACCAAATCATCTTTAGCGCGGGAAATGAGCGAAACGATTTGGTTGATTTCCTTTTTGGGGTCTTTAATGCCCATTTGCTCCAAAATCAGGCTGACTACCTTTTTTTGGTCGCTGTCATCATAAATGGCAAAATCGCGTGTGAGGCCCAGTTTTTCGGCATGTTGGCGGAGCATTCTAACGCCCATAGAGTGAAACGTATGTATCCACACGCGGCGCCCCGCCCCCGGCTCCAGCGCGTCCACACGCTCGCGCATTTCCTGCGCGGCCTTGTTGGTAAATGTGACCGCCAAAATGCGCGACGGATTATAGCCGTCTTCTATCAGTTTGGCAATTTTGGTGGTAAGGGTTTTGGTTTTACCTGTGCCGGCACCGGCCACAATCAGGCAGGGACCGCCGTCATAATTTACAGCTTCCAACTGTTGGGGATTTAAGGATTTAAGAGAATCTTGTAAAGTCATTTTTACTTCCTAAACAGACAAAATGGGGCGGCCCAAATAAACGCCGCCCTTTCTAAAGGAGCCGCTATTTCAGTTCCATTTGCACCAGCGTTTCTATATGTTCGCTATGCGGGAAGAAATCAAACGCTTCCACCCCTACTAGGTTGTAGTATTGGGTGAAGGTTTTTAACTCGTTAGCCAGCGTGACGGGGTTGCAGGAAATATAAAGCACGTTTTTCACGCCGGACTCAGCCACCGCTTTGACCGCTTTGGGGTGCATACCGCCGCGGGGCGGGTCCAAAATAATCAGCGCGTCCTTTTTTTCAATGGGTTGCTGTTTTACAAAATCTTCCACACGGGAGCAGAAAAATTGCACATTTTTCACCCCGTTGATTTTGGCATTTTCCAACCCGTTGTAAATAGCCGGCGCCACGCTTTCCACGCAAATGCTTTTTTGGCACAAATCCGCACAGGAAAGGCTGAAACTGCCGGCCCCGCCGTATAAATCATAAATCATTTTAGGGGCAATTTTTTTAACTAGGCCGCGCACGCGGGAATACATCTTCTGCGCCGTTTTAGTATTGGTTTGAAAGAAGGACTGCGGGGACAACTTAAACAATACTTCCCGCTCCGTCTTTCCGGCTCCGTCCGTCAGCAGGATTTTTTCCACAAAAGAGTCTTGGCCTTTTAATACTTTTAGGCTTTCCGGCGCGGCGGTATCCGCTAGCCCATTATTGACGGCAGACATAATGTTAAACGTAGGCAATACGCTTTCCACCGCCGCCACAAAAGTTTTTTCGTTAAAATCGTTCGTCACAAACAACACGACCATCCCTTCGCCCGTGTTTTTGCCCTCGCGCACCATTAAATGGCGCAAAACGCCGGTGTGTTTGCGTTGGTCGTAATATTCCAACCCTTCTGCCGCGGCCCATGCGCGCACGGCTTTTAACAGTGGGATAAGTTTTTCATTAAACAAAAAGCATTCTTCAATATCAACCGCTCTATCCCATTTGCCTTTTAACTTAAAACCCAAGGCTTGCTCAAACACCAAGGGGCGCGTTTTGTTGGCGGGGTCTTTTTTATTGTAGTTAGGGTCCCATTTTACCTGATGGCAAAAACCCAGCTCCACTTTATTACGGAAGTACACCGGATGGTCCGTCAGCGTGACTGGTATTTCCTCCGTCCAAAACGGCTGCAACAATTCCGCCAGTTTAGCGCGTTTGCGGACCACTTGCTCCGTATAGGGCAAGTCCAATAAGGCGCATCCGCCACATTCCTTAAAATGTTTACACGTTAATTTACACATTGAGCTTAAACAGGCAGACGTCGCCGTCCTTTACAATATAGTCCTTCCCTTCGGAGCGCACCAAGCCGTGTTCTTTGAGGGCTTTTTCGCTCCCGTACTTCATTAAATCATCAAAGGTATATACTTCGGCGCGGATAAACCCTTTTTCAAAATCACTGTGGATTTTGCCCGCCGCCTGCGGAGCCGTACACCCCACCGGAATCAGCCAGCTGCGCACTTCCACTTCACTTCCGGCGGTAAAATAAGTGCATAAGTGCAAGAGCTTCATGCCTTCACGCACGATTTTTTCCAGCCCCGTATAATCACTGCCGGTTTCCTCCAAAAAGGCGTGCTTTTCTTCGTCGGAAAACTCCGCAATTTCCGCTTCAAATTTTACGCAAAGTTCCACAAATCCGGCACCGGTTTCTTGTGCGTATTTGGCCACCTTTTCGGCATTGGCCACGTTGCGCTTTTCGGAATTATTCCCCACATACAATACCGGTTTGGCGGTTAAAAATTGGTATTCTTTCAGCTGTTCCGGCTCCAACCCCAAGGCCGCCACCGGCTTGCCGTTTTCCAGTGCCTCTTTAATGGATTTCATGGTTTCATAGGCGGCCACGGCATCTTTTTTGCCGCTTTTGGCGTTGGAGGCTAAACGGTCGCAAATTTTGGAGGCCGTTTCCAAATCCGCCAGCATCAGCTCCGTATTGATAATTTCAATATCGCGCAGCGGGTCCACGGAGTTCATCACATGCGTGACGTTTTCGTCTTCAAACAAACGCACTACATGGATAACGGCATCCACTTCGCGGATGTTGGCCAAAAACTTATTGCCCAAGCCTTCTCCTTTGCTGGCCCCTTTTACAATACCGGCAATATCCACAAATTTAATAAAAGCGGCTGTTTTTTTAGGCGGATTAAACAGCTTAAACAACGCATCTAACCGTTTATCCGGAATCGGCACAATCCCCACGTTGGGTTCAATGGTGCAAAACGGATAGTTGCTTGCTTCCGCCCCGGCTTGTGTCAGCGCGTTAAACAAAGTGGATTTGCCTACATTGGGCAGACCTACGATACCAATTTCCATGTAAAATCTCCTTCAGGACAAATTTGCATATATAGGTATATTTTAGCATTTAACGCGCCAGCAAACCACGCCAAACCCTAAAACTATTTTGTATACTAAATAAAACAGTTTGCGGAGGACACATGCGTAAATTTTTATTTGTTCTGTTTGGCGGCACTTTACTGGCCGCACTAACCGGCTGCGGGGATAGCGGCCTACTCCAGCCGTTGCGGGAACTTTCCGATAAATTAGCCCCCACCGCGGCCCAGAAAGCCATAGACCGCCAAAAAGCCGCCAGCGGCCTTTCCGACGAGAGTTTCTTAAAAGTAGTGGTCACCCAAAAACCGGAGGCCATTATAGCTATGCTCAACAAAGGGGCCGACCCAAACGCCCATGATGAACAGGGCAAAAGTGCGCTTTCCCTGTATTTACAAACCAAATATCCGGACGTAGACACCGTGGATGCGTTCCTGCGGGCAGGGGCGGATGTAAACGAACTGAACAGTAAAGGTGCCCCGCTGATTGCCACCGCTTGCGCCATTAGCCCGCGGCTGACGCAGGTTTTTCTGGCACATGGGGCCAAGGTGGACAGCGTTTACCCCAACGGCATGACGCCGCTGATGTTTTGCGCTATTTCCGCCAACACGCCGCAAGCCGTACAACTTTTAATACAAGCCGGTGCGGATGCCTCGTATCAGGCTCCGAACGGCTGGACGGCTTACACCGTGGCACAGCAATACAACCGCAATCCGGCCGTAGCGCAAGCCTTAGCCGCCAACTAATTAGCCGTTTTATAAACACAAAACCCGCGCTTTAAGCGCGGGTTTTTCAAATCGCACGTCCCGTACGAGATTCGAACTCGTGGTCTCCGCCTTGAGAGGGCGGCGTCCTAGGCCGCTAGACGAACGGGACAACAGTTTTATTATATCATATTGGACTAACCCATAAAAGGGTACTGCGTTCTACCCGCAAAAGGTTTATTTTTTATATAATTTTATACACACCGGTATTTTTACAATATCCGGCAATTCGGGGAAACCCTTATCAAGAGGAAACTATGGAACTAGCCCTTTGGCAGACTGTACTGTTGTCTTTACTGATTGTTGTAGTGCTTTTTTTGCCGCTGACTATTCACAAAGTGGAAGAAAATTTGGAAGCCTTCTTATTTTGCTGCGGTTTATTTGCCGTCACGGTGTCTAAAACGTGGAGCGGACACTTGGTGCTTACCGCGTTGGAAGACCCCATTAAAATTACGGTAGCCGTTTTTGTAGCCGGCTTACTGTTCCGTTATTTTAATAAACAACTGCAAAAACTGACGCAAAAAGCCGTATCTCTTATCGGGTTGCGGGCCACACTGTTTTTGATTGTATTTATTTTGGGGATGACCTCCAGCTTAATTACCGCCATTATTGCGGCGTTGATTTTGTCCGAAGTGGTTATGATGCTCCCGCTCAACAGAGAAGGGCGCACCCGCATGGTGGTGTTTACCTGCTATTCCATTGGTTTGGGCGCGGTGCTTACCTCTATTGGAGAGCCGTTGGGCACGGTGGTACTTTCCAAACTTTCCGGCGCGCCCCACAATGCGGATTTTTGGTTCTTAATTGAACATTTGGGTTGGTACATTTTAGGTGGCGTGTTGGTTATGTCCCTATTGGCCAGCTCCATCCGCGCAGACACCATTAAACACGCCCCCGGCGTAAAGGAAAATGCCTCCGCCGCGGACGAACACTCCGTCAAGAGTATTGCCGTACGGGCCGGTAAAATTTATCTGTTCGTTATGGCGCTGGTATTTTTGGGCGACGGCTTAAAGCCACTAGCCGAAATTACCATTAAAAAATTGTCCGCCTCTTGCCTGTATTGGATTAATATGCTCTCCGCCGTATTGGATAACGCCACCTTGGCCGCTATTGAAGTGACGCCGGATATCCACACGCGGGAACTTACCTTCCTGCTGATGAGCTTGATTATTTCCGGCGGAATGCTAATTCCGGGCAATATTCCCAACATTATTTGTGCCTCCAAACTGGGCATTAAAAGCAAAGATTGGGCCAAACATGCCTTGGGCATTGGCGGGGCGTTATTAATTGCCTACTTTATTATTTTAAGCGCGGTAGTTAAATAAACCGCTGCCAAATTACTTTGCCGCACGCCTGAAACGGGCGTGCGGTTTTTTATTCTAACTACTTTTTGTGCAGACACAAGCGCTATTTTTTATATAATTTATTTATATATATACAACTAGGGAGAGGGATTAATGAAAATTCATTCTTTTAACGTACAGCCCAATTTGCCGGAAAGCATTAAATTTCTGGAAGAATTGGCTAATGATATGTGGTTTACTTGGAACTGGCAGGCCATTTTACTTTTTGTGCAAGTTGACCCTAAACTTTGGACGGCCTCCAAACGCAACCCCAAATGGTTTTTGGGCTGCGTACCGCAAAAACGCTTTGAAGAACTCAGCAAAGACCCTGAATTTGTGGCTAACGTCAATCGGGTCAAAGAAGCTTATTACCAATACAAAAAAAATCCGCAAACGTGGTACCAGCAAAACCGCCGCGAAAACGGCAACCTGCTGACGGCGTACTTTTCCATGGAATACGGCATTGGCGAAGGCTTGCCGATTTACTCCGGCGGCCTAGGTATGTTGGCGGGGGACCATATTAAATCCGCCAGCGATATGGGTATGCCCATTATCGGCGTAGGTTTATTTTACAAACAAGGCTATGTGCGCCAAGTATTAAACCGCGAAGGCTGGCAAAACGAAGAATACCCCGATAACGACTGGGCCCACATGCCGGTTGAACGCGTGCAAGACCAAAACGGTAAAGACATTACCGTAGATATTGAATTGGGGCAAGAACATGTAAAAGCTTGCATCTGGCGCGTGCCGGTGGGGCGCACTTCGCTGTATTTATTGGATACCAACTTGCAGGAAAACACCCCCGCCCAACGCTTAATTACCGAAAAACTCTACGGCGGTGACCGCGAAAACCGCATCCGCCAAGAAGTAGTATTGGGTATCGGCGGGGTGAAAGCCCTGTCCGCCATGGGCATTAAACCCACCGTTTACCACATTAACGAAGGCCACAGCGCGTTTTTGCTTTTCCAACGCATTATTGAAATTATGCAAGAAAAACACCTGTCTTTTGCCCAAGCGCGCGAAATTGTATGGGCCAGCTCGGTGTTTACCACGCACACTCCGGTTATTGCCGGCAACGAACATTTTGACCCCATGCTCGTGCGCAAATATATGGAATCCTACGCCAGCAAAATGGGCATTACTTGGGAAGAATTTTTGAATTTAGGTAAAGAGTTGCCTACCTCCGCCACTTATTGTATGACGGTGGTGGCCTTGCGCTTAACGGCGTTTGCCAACGGGGTAGCCAAACTGCACGGCAAAGTAAGCCGCGAAATGTGGCAAAACCTCTGGCCTACCTTGCCCGTGGGCGAAGTGCCGATAACCAGCATCACCAACGGTATCCACAGCGCTTCTTGGATTTCCCACGAACTTAACGAACTGTACCGCAAATACCTGTTCAATAACGACCAAATGGGCGAAATTGACGCCTCTGACACGAAAGCATGGGAAAAAATGGACGATATCCCCAATGCTGAACTTTGGCGCGTGCACACGATTCGCAAGGAAAAGCTGATTGACATGGCCCGCGGCCGCTTGCGCCGCCAGCTCACCCGCCAAGGGTTAGACGTTATGACCGTCAACAAAGCGGGAAAAGTGCTTAAAAAAGACGTTTTAACCATTGGTTTTGCACGCCGCTTTGCTACTTACAAACGCGCCACCTTGCTGTTTAAGAATTTGGACCGCTTGGACAAAATTGTCAATCATCCGCAGCGTCCGGTGCAGTTTATTTTTGCGGGTAAAGCCCATCCGGCCGACACCCAAGGCAAAGAATTTATCAAAACCATTGTAAATATTTCCCAGAACGACCCGCGTTTCAAAAACAAAATCGTCTTTGTGGAAGACTACAATATGAACACCGCCCGCTATATGGTGCAAGGGGTGGACGTATGGCTCAACAACCCGCGCCGCCCCATGGAAGCCAGCGGCACAAGCGGCATGAAGGCGGCCTTAAACGGGGTGATGACCTTGTCTATTTTAGACGGTTGGTGGGATGAAGTAGGCCCGTGCGAATTTGGCTGGTCTATCGGCGGGGCGGAAAAATACGCCTCTGATGCCGAACAAGACGCCGTGGAATCCGACGCGCTTTACAACTTAATTGAGCAAGATATTGCCCCCGCGTATTACGCCAAAGGGGAAGACGGCATTTCTCTGCCGTGGCTCTCTTTAATGAAAGAATCCGTCAAACATATTGCGCCGTTCTTTAACACCAACCGCATGGTCAAAGAATATTACGAGCGCTTTTATGTGCCGGCCAACAATGCCGGTGCCGTATTGGCACAGGACGGCAAAGCCGCCCAAGTGGCCGATTGGCGCAAGAAAATTGCCGATAACTGGTACCGCGTCAACGTGGTGGATATTACCCCCAAACTGGAAACGCCTATTTTAATGGGCGATAAAGTGGCCTTCAAAGCCCGCGTATTCTTGGGCAACCTGACGCCGGAAGACATACAGGTTGAACTGTATTTGGGCCAACGCGGCTCTTTGGGTGATATTGTTAAAGAAGACGCCGTGGATATGACCTGCACCGGCAAAGAAGGGGACGCTTATATTTACGAAGTGCAAGTTTCCCCCGTCAACAGCGGCCGGCAGGACTATGCCCTGCGCGTTTTGCCCGCCAACAAAGACATTCCCAACGTGCTTACGCCGCTCTTTATCCGCTGGGAAGACTAACTAAACCCTTATAAAAAGGCCGGAACGATATGCAAATATCTTCCGGCCTTTTATTTGGAGTATGCAAACTATGCTCAACATTGTACTCGTCAATCCGGAAATCCCCTTTAATACCGGCAATATCGGCCGCTCCTGCGTGGCCACCGGCACTATGCTGCACTTGGTAGGAAAATTAGGTTTTAAGATAGAATCTAAAGAAATCCGCCGCTCCGGCCTAGACTATTGGCCCAACCTCAATTACCGCCGCTATGCGGATTGGGAAGAATTTTTAGCCGTTAATCAACCGCAAGAAGAAAACTTGTTCTTCCTTTCCACTAAAGGCACTACAAGCTATTGGGATGCCCATTTTGCGGATAACAGCTATCTGGTATTCGGGGCGGAATCCTGCGGGCTGCCGAAAGATTTTTACACCCGCTACAAAAACCGCCTGTACACCATCCCTATGACGGGGCCGGTGCGCTCGCTCAATTTATCGTCTTCGGCGGCGGTGGTTTTGTTTGAAGCGTTGCGCCAAAACCGCAACAAATAAGTTTTAAGTAGATAGCCCCCATAAAAAACCGCCTGCAACATACAGGCGGTTTTTTACAGACTACAAATTTTAAGTATTAATTTCCCCAACCAATGGCATCACATATCCGCTTGGCGGTTTCGTTGCCGCTTTTGGGCGCACAACTACGGGCGGATACTTGCCCAGCCATAAGGCTAATGGATAGCGTATATCCGGCATTTTTACTTTCGGTAGAGATAATTAACCGGCTACCCGCAATTACTCTATATTTAGGTTCCTTAAAATAATTGCTTTTTGCTTTATCTACTCCTTTCTTCAAAAAATTTTGCACATTCAGATAAGAACCGTCTTGCATCATATAATATCCGTTGGCTTGGTCCGCAATTAAAGTTAAATTATTAATCCCTTCCTGTGCGCGGGCTTTTTCCATAGAAGTTTTATATTTGGGCACACTCACCACCACCAGCAAAGCAACAATAATCATTACAATCAATAACTCAATTAGCGTAAAACCTTTTTGCATAAAAAACCTCCGTATTTTTGGGGGTTATAAAAAACCCTTCTTGTTATAGTATAATTCTTTTTGGCACGGTTGCCACTTATTTTTTATAAAATAACCCTAATGAACGCAAAAAAATTGTTTTGGCTCCTCTTTTTACTTAACCTGTTTAACTATATAGACAGGCAGGTTTTGTTTTCCGTTTTTCCCCTTTTGCAGGCGGATTTACACATTACAGACACCCAACTAGGCACCCTAGCCAGCGTATTTATGCTGGTGTATATGCTGTATGCCCCGCTGGTGGGCTACTTTGCGGACCGTACCCAACGCCAAAAATGGATTGGCGCCAGCGCGCTTATTTGGAGCACCGCCACCCTAGCTTGTGCATGGTGCAAAAATTACGCCGCCTTACTGGCCGCCCGCGGGTTCATTGGCGTGGGCGAAGCCGGATTTACCACCATTGCCCAGCCGTTTTTGGCGGAAAACTTCCCCAAAGAAAAACGCGCCACCTTGCTGGCCTATTTTGCGTTAGCATTGCCCATAGGCAGTGCGCTGGGCTATTTAGCCGGAGGGGTGATTGGCCAGCACTGGGGGTGGAGAGTAGCATTCATGCTGGTGGGCATACCGGGGTTGTTTTTGGGGCTTTTGGCACTAACGCGCATTAAAGATACTCTCCGCCTGACCCAATCCCCGCGGGACAGGGCACGACGGGTAGATTATTTTATATTACTGCGCAACAAAGCGTTTATTTTTTTATGTTTGGCGCACGCCATGGGCACTTTTGCCTTGGGCGGATTTTCCGCGTGGCTGCCCACGTATTTTCACCGTTTTTGGGGGTTTTCGGTTTCGCGGGCGGGGTTGGTTTTTGGGGTGCTGGTGGTGGTATGCGGGGCACTGGGCACTTTTTTGGGAGGCAAATTGGCGGATAATCTCTTAAAAAAGACCCATTTAGCGTATTTTATTACTATTTTTAGCAGTTTTTTGCTGGCTTTTCCGTTTGCGGCGGGCGCGGTATTTTGCCAGCGGCTGCTTCCGGCGCTTTTCTTGTTATCCGGCGCCATTGTGTGCATTTTTTTGCCGATGGGCCCCATTAGTGCGGCCTTGGTGGCGCTAACCCGTACGCGGGTGCGCTCCATGGCGTTTGCGGTCAACATCTTTATCATTCACGCGCTGGGGGATGCCATTTCCCCCGTACTGTTGGGCAAGGCGTCCGATATTTGGGGCTTAAAAACAGCCATTCTGCTTGGCTCGCTTGCCGTTTTGCCGGCCTGTGTGTTTACGCTCTGCTCCGCAGGGTTTGCCCGCAAAAGCGGCCGTCTGCGCGACTATTTAACCCCTACGGATACGAAATAAAAAGCGCGGGAAAACTTTTTCCGTTCCCCCGCGCCGTAAATATCCAACACCGCTGCTAAAGCGCAATTTGCAACTTGCGCGCTAAGGCTTTTAGTACATCTTTGGTGGCTTTTTCCTTACCGAGCCCCTTTAAGGCCAGAAACACAAACTCTTGCGCGCGGGTAATATCCGGCGTAAAACCAAAGATTTCCATATAGTTCATAAACTCCACCACTTTCATAGCGGCGGCGCTATCCAGCGGATTGCGCGCAAATGCAAACGCAAGCAAGGTTAGCTTTTCACTCACCACGCGGGTCAAATCCGCATTACAAACATTTAAGCCTAATGTTTTTACATCTTCCATTAATTCTTCTATGGCGTTTACGTCCAATTCCTTGGCGCGGAATTCCGCCTTTAAGTCACTCGTCAGCACAAAGTCGGCCACGGTTAAAAACGGTTTAGGCAGCGGCGTGCCGATATATTGCAAACCGCGCACCACCGGATATTGTTCCTCAAAAATTTGGGTGAATTTTTTGTCCGTATCTTCGTACACTTTATCCAACACCAAATCAATTACCTTGCGTTGTACATCCTTAAACAAATCCGTCAGCGCGTACACCGTGCCGAAGCGCGTGCGGATAAGCTGCGCACATTCGTCATAACGGCCCTTTTCAAAAGAGGTTTTAAGGGAATGAAACAGTGCCTCTTTATCGGCCGGCACATCTGCCGCCGCACACAAAAACGCAGTGGCCCCTTGCTGTAAAACGGCAAACGCAAAACGGCGCACTTCCAACGTGACGGCGGAAGAAAGTTTCATTTCCCCGTAATACAAGTGGTTGGCGGGTGCGCTTAATAAAACCGGCTTAAAATCCTCCACCCTACAGTCATACGCCTGCTGCGGGTTTTGGGTTTTATCCGTCAGCACCGCTACGGCGTGTTGGGCGGCCACTTTTTCAAGCGGCATTTTTTGCGGCAAAACAAAGCGTGTGTAAACCACCGCCCCGTTTTTCAAATCCCGTATATTGCTGGGGGCCGCTTCCAAACGCTTGATAAATTCCGGCTCCAAATCCACGCCGCTCATGCGTTTATTTAACTCCGCCGCACGCGCCGCATACTGCATAATTTGCACGGTTTCAATCCCACTGATTTCGTCAAAAAACCAACCGCAGCTGGTGTACATCAGCATAGCAAAGCGCTGCATTTCCAGCAAACATAGCGCGCCGGAGCGGTCATTCCATGCTTTTTCTGTAGCGTGGCGCAGGAAAAAGCGGTGTTGGGCGTCTAAACTGCGGTCCAAAACCAAATCAATATATTCGTCGCGCGCTTGCCACGGGTCCTTAAAATACTGGGCCCCCACCGTGTTAAAGGTTTTAATCATTTCGTCGCGGAGCCAGTCCAAGGCTTCGCGCAAAGGCTTGCGCCACTTTTGGTTCCAACCGCTGTGCATGCCGGAGTTGCAACCGCAATCGGCCCGCCAGCGTTCCACCCCGTGGAAACAACTCCACGAAGTGTTTTCAAAAATTTGCGCTTCATACTGGGGCGGATTTTTGGCTAAAAACTCCCCATAAACCGTCACTTGCACATCTGTTTTTTCTTCTACATATTTTAAGCAATAGGCCAAGGCCATATCGGCAAATTTTTGGTGATGCCCGTATGTTTCGCCGTCGGTGGCAATGTGCATCAGTTGCGCGTCCTCGCCGGAGTTATACGTGCTTAACAGGCGCCCTGCAAAATTTTCCCCGCTTTTTAGCGTGTCCGAAAAAGCAATCCCTTGGGAAATCGGCCCGTCGTAAAAGAACAGGGCAATTTTGCGCCCGCTGGGCAGCTGGCACCGGTACGCCCGTTTGGGGTCCACCCGTCCGCCGGAAACATCTTGCCACTGCGTCTGCCCGATTTTGCGCACGCGCGCACACTGCGACGGTGCTAAAATTACAAATTTCATGCCACATTCCGCCAATACTTCCAGCGTTTGCGTATTGCAGGCGGTTTCGGCCAGCCACAAGGCTTCGGGCTCCCGCCCAAAACGCTTCTTAAAATCGGCAATACCCCAACGCACTTGGGTATATTTATCGCGCTCGTTGGCTAACGGTAAAATAATGTGGTTATATGCCTGTGCAATTGCACTGCCGTGGCCGGAAAAATTTTCTCGGCTGAGTTTATCGGCCTCCAAAATGGCCCTGTATACTTCCGGCTCTTTGCGCTCCATCCAAGATAAAAGCGTCGGCCCGAAGTTAAAGCTAATGCGGGCGTAGTTATTAATCAAATCGGTTAATTGCTGTTTGCCGTCTAAAACGCGCGCCAACGCATTGGGCGCGTAGCACTCCGCACAAATGCGGGAGTTCCAATCGTGGTACGGGGCGGCGCTGTCTTGGATTTCTATTTCATCCAGCCATGCGTTTTCCCGCGGGGGTTGGTAAAAATGTCCGTGTATGCAAAGATATTTCATATATATATTTTATAGCAATTAATGCTAAAATATGCACAGGAAGTGCTCCCCCGCCGTAGAAACACTTGATTATTGACGGACGGCGGTTATACTAAAAGTAGGGAGCAATAAATCCCACTATCGCCGAGGTGCGCTTATGAAAAAAACATTTATTTTGGATACGAACGTCTTGCTGCATGATGTAAACTGCCTGCACGCATTTGAGGATAACGCCATCATTATCCCCATGGCCGTAATTGAAGAACTGGATAACTTCAAAAGCGAAGGGGATACCCGCGGGAAGAATGCGCGCATGGTATCACGCGCGCTGGACGAAATGCGCAAACTGGGGCACTTGAATGAAGGCGTCACGCTGGACGGCGGCGGTACCTTAAAAATTGAATTGGACAAACCCAACATTTTGCCGCAGTCTTTATCCTTCAACAAGGCGGATAATTCTATTTTGAATATTGCTTACACGCTGGCTAAAAAAGAGGGTGCTTATAAAAAGGACCATGCACCGGTCATTGTGGTGACGAAAGACATTAATATGCGCCTGAAAGCCGAAGCCTTGGGTTTGGACGCGCAAGACTACACCACCGATAAAGTAAATGTGGACGAGCTATATACCGGCATGGCGGAAATGGAAGTTTCTTCTGAACAGATTGACGAATTTTACCGCCATAAAAAACTGCCCATTCAAGAAGGGTTATACTTCCCGAATGAATTTATTATTCTAAAGGCCAACGACGGCAGTAAAAAATCGGCCATGGGGCGCGTGGCCAATAACGGCGAACTCTGCATCCGGCCGCTTTCCCAGCAAGAGCCTGTGGCGTGGGGTATTAAACCCCTCAACAAAGAGCAACGCTTTGCCATGGAACTGCTGCTAGACGACAGCTTGGATATTGTCACACTGGTTGGCACCGCCGGAACGGGTAAAACCTTAATCACGCTAGCCACCGGTTTGCAACGCACCATGGACGAAAACGCCTACCGCCGCTTGGTGGTGTGCCGCTCCATTGTGCCGGTGGGGAAAGATTTGGGTTTCCTGCCCGGTACGAAAGAAGAAAAACTGGAAGCATGGATGGGGGCCATTTATGACAACTTGGCCTTCTTGGCGGACCGTAAAAATCCGGACGAGGGCGAAGAAAAAGCCCACTATCTGCTGGATAGCGGCAAGATTGAAATTGCCTCCGTCACCCACATGCGCGGGCGCTCGCTCCCCGGACAATATATGATTGTGGACGACGCCCAAAACCTCACCCCGCACGAGATGAAAACCATTCTCACCCGCGCGGGTGAGGGCACTAAGGTAGTTGTCACGGGGGACCCGTACCAAATTGATACCCCGTATTTGGATGTAGAATCCAACGGGCTGACCTATTTGGTGGACCGCTTAAAAGGCCAAAAGAGCCACGGGCATATCACGTTTACCAAAACGGAACGCAGCCGTCTGGCGGATTTGGCTTCCAAATTACTGTAAACACGTTGTTTTGTACCTTACGCAAAGGGCCTACTTTGGGGTGGGCCCTTTGTCCTATATAAATTAGGCCCAAACGGCACTGGTTAAAAACCGGTTTTTTTCTATAATATATAGAGAGGGATTCTATATACAAAAGGATTTGATTATGAAAACATTTATCAGCCGCGTGTTAATTGTTGCTTTTAGCTGCAATATTTTACTGCCCAATCCGGCCGTTTTTGCCCAACCGCTACGCCCAGACAATAACACCGTTGTTGCGCCGTGGAACCAACTTATTAAAACCCCTACGGCGGGACAATTACCTGCCGGCACGGATATTTACGGTCAAAAACAGGAAGAATATGATTTCCAAACGGACCAACGCCGCATTAAACGCGGGCTGGATAAAAGTGATGCCCAAATCAACCAATTTTTAGCCAATGGGGATAAAAGCGGTCTGGTGGATTTTTTAACTAAGAATGAACTTCCCAAAGACGGCATCCAATTAGGCATGCAAGAATATGTGCCGGGGGTGTTTTTTACCCACCAGCCGCAGGAATCCGCCAAAGCGGCATTAGGCAGCTTAAACAAATTCTTCAATAACGGCCAACTGGATTTGACGGATTTAACCGCCCTGTTAGCCGCACCCTCCCCCCAAATTGCCAGTTGGGCCGCTGATGTGTTGCAAAATGAATTTACCATTCAGGAAGATACAGACCTTCAACTCTTTTATGTGTTGCTCTCCATCACGCCGGACGTGCAAAAGGCGGTCTTAAAACGCTTAAATGCCTTACAGCAATCTCCGGTTTCCGAACGCGACGGACTGCCGGGGTTTTCCCTGTTCAAAAAAATAGCCGGCAAGCAAGTGGAATCCACAGAAAGCGTGGCATTGCGCGGGAAACTGGAACTTTTACTGGCTACCTTGGCCGGCAACTATACAACCGTGCTCCAACAGCAATGGTTCAAATCGCTCCTGCAGTATGAAAATACCCTTAAAGCATCCGCAGGCGAAGAAGTAGCCGGATTTACCGCCCTTAACGATTCTTTTCCGTCGTCTTTCTATGACCAGCGCAAAAAAGAACTGCTGGCCAGTATGGACTATTGGCGCACCTTAAAAGAAGTGGTGGATAACGAGCCTAACGCCCCCCGCCTGATGAATGCAGATTATGCCTCCATGGCGCTGATGAAATACGACGGCGTGGCCGGCTTTAGAAAAGTAATAGACTTTTTGGACGGCCAAAACAAAAACTTAAACGGCACCAAAAAACAAAACAATTTAGACCCAGCCAACTTTTCTATCTTAAACACGGTATTTAATAACTTTGCCGCGCTTTATTTGCCGTTGATAGAAAGTAGGGAAACGGCTCTCCCCGCCAAACAAAAAACTGAAATTATTAACGCGCTGGTTTATTATGTGAACCACGGTTCTGCGGCAGCGCAAGTATTGGCGCTTTCCCTGTTATCCAAAATGTACGAAGCGGCCGGCCCTAAATGGACCCGCGGGCAAGGCAACGATTCGGGCGCTAAAGGCGGGCCTGTGTTGACCCAACAGCAGGCCAATCAGGTAGCGGATAAATTGAAAGATTTTTACTGCCGTTTGGATATGGCAACGGACCGCCCTGTCCTGAACTTAAATGCAGAGAAAAACTTGGAAATGCGCACCCAACTAGCACTGGCATATAACCGCATCCGTCGGGACGCGCAAGGCACTATTGTAGATGCCAAAAACCCGAACGGGGAACCTTTTATTACCCACAAAGGCAAACGCTATTACACCACAAAAACTTTTCAAGCGTCCCCCGTGGAAGGCGGAAAACAAAAAATCATCGCTAGCGGGTGGTATTGGAAGTCCCGCGATGGGCAAACTTTACGCAAACTCACCGCGCAAGAAATCAAAGCAACCCAAGCTTACGAACGGTGGGGCAACTGCTATGTCCGCACCGGAACGGAACCCCAAAAAATGGGGTTAGTTGCCAGCGAAAATAAAGACGACCTTATGTGGTTCATCTTATCTTGGGTGGCCATTGGCGGCGTGTTTAACCTTGTTGGCAAAGGGGTTTCCGCCACTGGTAGTGCATTGCGTTTGGCCAATCAGGCCCGCAAATTGCCGATGGGGCAACGCTTGGCTTATATCCGCAGTTTTACCCAGCAGGCGCGGCAAGCCAGCAAACTGTCTAAAGAATTATCCAATATTGGGGTGCGGGTGGAACGGGTCGCCCAAAAAGCGGACGGAAGTTCCATAGTCACCAACGCACTTACAGACTTAAACCCCAAAGGCATTACGCAAGGCTATAAAATTACCCAGCGTTTTCCGGGTGGAAAAGTCGTCACCCATAAAATTGCAGGGGAAGTAGTGGCCCGTCCGGCCGCGGCCGCCAGTAAACTGCCGGTAAAAGCCAGCACCAAAGAAACCCTTACCTCCGTCACGGATTTGGTAGATAAATATGTGACCAAAATTCCGCAAGGGGTTTCTAAACAGGCCTATCAGGAAGCACTGGCTACAGAAAATTTATTCAAAGCGGGGTTAGAGGAACTGACTAAAGGAACAACCGAGGCCCCCATTTGGATTGATTTTTCCAACACGGCTTATGTGCCCACCAACTATTTGGGGGTTGCATATAGAGGACCGGTGCGTTTGGATGTGTTGGAAGCCATGTCCAAACCGGGAACAGTGCTCAATGCGGCTCTGTCCGGCCCTGCCAAATATACATTAAAATACGTTAAGAATATCGGTGTAGCCGTGGGTGGCTTTGCGGTAGCGGATGTGGCTTTGTATCCGGTTCAACAAATGTTGGACGGCACCTACCAATCCGCCCCCGAAGGTTCGCCGTGGTATTACGGCCCCGTCAACTACATGAATAATATGGTTGCGCCGCTGCTGACCAAGAACGGCTATACCGAAACGTTAGGCACGTCCATTTTCTTACCGTTCTCTTTAATTAATAAAGGGGTCCAATCATCTTGGAATGCCATCACCCAAGCCGCCCCGCTTACGCCGCAAGAAGCACAAAAACAAGTGGAGCAGAACCCGTATATCCAAAAATATAAAAAAGAAGAGGCGGCCCGCCAAGCCGAATTTGATAAAGATATCAATCTGCTTATTGTAGCTTGGCAAGAAAACCAGCGCAATCCGGAAGATGAGGTTGCCGCTATAGAATATTCGGAATTGTTTAATCAGTTGGAAAACAAATATGTAAACAATAACAACAATTCTTTCCAAGAAAAATGGGCCTTTGTCACGCGGTGTTTGGCTGCGGGGGTCACCCCGTATGAGTACCAAAAACAGGTAGAAGAAAACGGCCTTCCGCCGGATACTTGGTTGCAAATGGGCGAATAATTTACACACGCAAAAGGGGGGCACTTTTCAAAAGTGCTCCCCTTTTTTATGGGTGTAAAAACAAAGCACAATGCCCGTTCCCAGCGCGACGGATTTTTCCCTCAACCCCTCTTTTACAAAGCCACCAAAAAGGAGCCCTTGAACAAGAGCTCCTTTTTTCAAACTGAACGTTTGGCCGCTAATTAATGCAAGCCGCACTTGCAAACGTGGTCTTTTTCGTAAAGAGCCAAACTTTCCTTTTCTTGCGGTTTATATTCACTGGTGCGGCGGATTAGTTCGTCAAAATCAATGGTTTTAGACGGAAACATCGGGCCGTCCACACACGCAAAACGCACTTTGCCGTCCACCGTCACACGGCAACAGCCGCACATGCCGGTTCCGTCCAGCATAATGGGGTTCAAGCTGGCGTGCGGTTCAATGCCCAACTGGTCCATTAAGCGGGAAGTAAATTTCATCATGGGAATCGGCCCGATAATAAACCCAGCGTTGATTTTTTCGCCGCCGTCTGCCAATGCTTTCAGCGCGTCCGTCACCATACCTTTTTGACCATGGGAGCCGTCGTCCGTGGCGCATACGGTGACGTCGGACACGGCGCGCATTTCGTCTTCCAAAATCAGCAAACTTTTTGTGCGCGCCCCTAATACGGACACAACCCTGTTGCCGGCTTGCTTAAACGCGCGGGCAATTGGGAATACTTCCGCAATTCCTACGCCGCCGCCCACAACGGCTACCGTGCCGTAATTTTTAATTTCCACCGGCGTACCCAACGGGCCCGCTACGTTCGCAAAACGCTCGCCCTGTGCCAGCGAATTAAACATAACGGTAGATTTACCAATCGCTTGGATAATGACCGTAATGGTGCCTTTTTGCGCGTTCCAATCCACCAAAGTCACCGGCACTCTTTCGCCCGTTTCGTTGGCGCGCAGGATAACAAATTGTCCGGCTTTGGCGGTTTTGGCCACCAGCGGTTTGTAAATGACAAACTTGGTGACCACATCACTTAAATTTTCTTTTACTAAAATGGTATTTTCTTCCATATTATTTTCCCCCTTTCAAGTAGGCGTCAATGCGCCCGGCGGCTTCCAAGCCGTCTTTCATGGCTAATAGTACGGTTGCCCCACCGCGGATAATATCCCCTCCGGCAAACACGCCCGGCAGAGAGGTGCACCCGTTTTCGTCCAGTTCTAACACACCGCGCGGTGTGGTTTTTAAGTCCGGCGTATGTTTAGGCAAAATGGGGTTGGGTTTCTGCCCGATAGCCACAATAACGGTTTGCACTTCTTGCACAAAATCGGACCCCGCTATTTCCACCGGACGGCGGCGGCCCCGCTCGTCGGGTTCGCCCAGTTTGTTGCGGGTAAAGCGGATCCCCGTGACACAGCCTTTTTCGTCCTGTAAAATTTCTTTGGGTGTGACTAAAAATTCAAACTTAATACCTTCTTCTTTGGCGTGTTCCACTTCCGCGGCGCGGGCCGGCATTTCGGCGGCACTGCGGCGGTAGGCAACCGTCACTTCGTCCGGCCCCAACCGCATGGCACAGCGGGCGGCATCCATGGCGCTGTTTCCGGCCCCCAACACTACCACACGCTTGCCTACTTTAATCGGCGTATCCGTCTGCGGGAATTTGAACGCCTGCATGAGGTTAATGCGGGTTAAAAATTCGTTGGCACTGTACACCCCCACACCGTTTTCTCCGGCAATGCCCGTCATAGTGGGCAGGCCCGCCCCACTGCCGATATACACGGCATCATATTCTTTACGCAGTTCGTCCACCGGAATTGTGACGCCGGCCAAAATGTCCGTCTTAAATTTTACACCCATGGCTTGCACGGTTTCAATTTCACGGTTGATAACTTCGCGCGGTAAACGGAAGGACGGAATCCCATAACGCAGCACCCCGCCGTATGCATGCAAAGCCTCTAAAACGGTCACATCATGCCCCAAGCGTTTAAGCTGGGCCGCACACGCGACCGAAGACGGGCCGGAGCCGATACACACCACTTTTTTACCTGTGGGAGCCGCCGTTTGCGGGGCTTTTAATAAGCCCTCTTTGCGGGCCGTATCGGCCACGTAGCGTTCCAACATACCGATATTTACCGAGCCGAATTTAGCTTTTAATACACAATGCCCCTCACAATGTTTTTCTTGCGGGCAGACGCGGCCGCAAATAGCGGGCAAAAGGCTGGTTTCCATAATTTTGCTGGCGGCCTCGCCCACTTTTCCTTCTTTCAAAAGGGCAATAAACGCCGGAATTTGCACCCCTACCGGACAGTTGGCTTGACACTGCGGATTTTTACAATTCAAACAGCGTTCAGCCTCGGCCAAGGCTTCTTCTTTGGTAAAAATTTCGGCTACTTCTTCAAAATTATGCTTGCGCACTTCGGGCGCTTGTTGCTTGCCGTTTTGGCGCGGCGCAGACGGATTAGGCATACACAACCTCCAGCTAACGTAAAAATAAGATGGGCAAAAACACTTTTTGCCGTTATACTATTTATACAGGGGTTCAGCCCCCTGTAATTGTTGTACAATATATATAACATTATAGCAAAGCAAAAGGAGGGGGACAGTATGTGTAATAAATGCAGATGTGGCGGAGCGGGCATTGCCGCTTTCTTATTAGGGGCCGTAGTAGGCGCGGCGGTGGGTGTTTTATTGGCACCGGCTAAAGGGGATGTGACCCGCCGTAAACTAAAACGCTGGGCGGACGACACCTATGAAGACCAGAAAGAATATGTGCTGGAACACGCCGGCGAATTAAAAGAAAACTTAAAAGAACGCGCCGGAGAAGTGCGCGAAAAACTGGCCGAACAAGCCGGTGTAATGCGTGAAAAACTGGAAGAAGGCAAAAAGAAAGTCATGCAAGAATTTAACCGCCGCAAAGACGAACTGGCAGATAAATTCAAAAAAAATTAATACGAGTGTACAAAAATATTCCCCAGTAAACTGGGGAATATTTTTATATTTTTTTGTATGTCCAAGTGGCATCAGTCAGGCGCGTACTTTTTACAGCCTCACATACAGCCTTCCACCTATTAGATGAGTAGTTGCATTCCGCTCTATTCCCTGCCCTACCTCCGAAATCCAACAAATATAGAGTTGAATTCGTTTTTTGATCATAAATGTAAGTATACTGATAACCCGAATTTGGACCCCAAGAATACATTACTTTAAATTTATTGCCGATATTATCTCTATCCCCTCCTGCTGGCGGATAAATTTCTCCCATAGCAGCAGTATTTCCCGCAAATTCTACCCAACCATTTCCGCCTGTTCCGGCTAATTTATATTCCGCAAGCGCAGTATCGTACGCTTTCAATGCGGTTATTAACTGTACCGAAGATGCCTTACCTACGGATTTTTCATATTGCGGCAAGGCAACTCCGGCTAATATACCAATAATAAGCACCACCACCAACAATTCAATTAGGGTAAAACCACCCACACTCGCTTTATTTGTCTTTCTCATTGTTGCCTCCCCTTGATAACTTTTATTATACACAAAATAGCATTCCCAAAAATGCTATTCCATTCCCTGCGCAAACCGCCGGTTAAATCTTTATAGTAGGAAATTTTAACCCCGCTATTTCTTAAAACAGGTTTCGGCCTGCAAAAAGGCTTCCTTTATACTTAATACCGGAGCAGAGAAAAGTTTACTGATGGCCATTTCGTGGTTAGAGACCGCGTGGATAATTTCATCCATTAAAAACCCTTTGTTTACTTCGCGCTCAATGGAATCCAGTACGGCATGCGGGTCCTTGGGGGCCAAAATGTTTTCCACCCCGCAGTGCAACATTTTTAAGGCCGCCGCGCCCTCATAGCGCACGCGGGCTTTCCATAACGGAAAACTGACGATACACCCTTTGTAATTAAGGCGCTTTTTTAATAAGCCGCGCAAAATCTTGTCGGACATCATGGCCTGTGTGTCCCCGTCTATATTCGGGAACGTCATATCGGACGGCATAATGGCATCCGCCCGACGAAATAAACTTTTATAGGGCATAAATTCCGCATCTTCCATTTGCGCCAGCGTTTTTAATATACCGCTTACCCCCGGAAAATACTTCACGCAATTTAGCGCGCCGCCGTTGGAAAGTCCGGCCACAAAATCACCCGCCAGCCGCGTCACGCACGGGGCCGACACACTAAACGCCGGAGAAGAATACCCCACATCCGCCACCGGAGCCAGCACCCAGTCAATCCCGATACTGCGCGCCATACAAGCCAGCATATTGCCTTTTTTATAAGCGCCCTCGGCCGAGGCACACGCCCCCAGTTGGGCGTTGGACGGCAACGCGGGGGCGTCCGTCACCACTTCACGCAAATCTTCGTCAATATCGGCACAAATCAACAGGTGGTTATACGGGGAGGCCTCGCGCATTTGCTGTACAAACGCGGCCGTTTGCTGGGCCGTGCCACCATACACACAAAAACCGCCCACCCCCCGCCGCGCCAGTGCGGTGGCTTCGGCCAAATCACTTTGACCGAACCAAAAAGCGGGGAACACAATGCGGGCGATTTTCATATTTACTCCAAAACGGAAGGGAAAAGGGCTTCTTCGGTGCCGGACGGAGATACCGCAAAGGAGCCGTCCTCCACCGCAGCCGGTGCCATTACCACATCCGGCTTTACTTCGGGCAAGACCGGCGCCGCCAACCACTGTAAAACCGTGGGGATAAAATACTTATCCAACATTTCATGCGAGGCTAAATCGTACGCCGTTAGAAAAGTCACTTTGCCGGCACCGGTAGTTAAATAGGCCACGTTGCGTATAACGCTGGCTTCCAAAAATGTTTTTTTATCGTCGGCGGCTGCGGCAATCAGCACGGCCCCTTTATACACGCGCATGGCGGGGATAGTAAGCACATCACGGTTATTGGTCGTGGGGCTAATTAAGGCCAAGGCGGGCACGTCCGGCGTGAAACTAACGCTTTTGGCCGCCACATTAGCGCCCAGTCCGGCCCCCAACAAAACCGTTTCGTCCACCGTCACGCCTTTCTTTTTTAAGAAAGATAATACCGCATCCACATCCCGCGGCATTTTGTTAAATTCATTATCTAACCCTTCCCGCGCAAAATGGAAGGCTTCCCCCTGATTGGTGCTTTCGCCATGGCCGCGCAAATCAAATGCCACATAGCCGTATCCGGCAGACTCCAACGCTTTGGCTAATTTGGCAAAAGCCTCTTTTTGTTTACCAAGGTCATGCACCAAAACAACAGTTTTATTAGCTTCTTTAGCAGGCTGATACACCGCAGCAAGCTGCCACCCGTCCGGCGTGGACAAAGTGACGGCTTGGCCGCCCAGTCCGGCGGCAAATAACGGCAGGGACCCTATCAGCATCAGGGCCCCCGCCCACAAAATACCAAGCGCTTTCATTTATCTGTCTAAAACCTCTTCCGGCTTAAACCAAAGCGCAATTTCTTTTTCGGCATCTTCCGGTGAGCCGGACGCGTGCACGCAGTTTTGCATTACATCACCGATAAACCGTCCAAAGCTGCCGCGAATCGTCCACGGGGCGGCCTTTTCCGGATTCGTGCTGCCAATTTCCTGACGCACTTTGGCGATGGCGTTTTCGCCTTGGAACACAAACGCATAAATTTTATGGTTGGGCACATTGTTAAATTCACCCATCATGTATTGGATTACTTCTTCCAAAAAGGGTTTGCCTTCCAAGTTCTTGTAGTGGGCACGGGCTAATTCTTCCGTTAAAGACACTACTTTGGCCCCGGTCATTTGCAGACCGAGGTGGTCAAGCCGGTCTAAAATAAGACCGCTGATGCGTTTTTCAATAGCATCAGGTTTAATTAACACCAAGGTTCGTTCCATATATCTCATGTAAACATTATACCAATATAAAAGTTTTAGTCAATACGCGCGTACGCTACATATTGCGGCGTATATTGGTATAATGTTTATAACGGGTTGGATTATGAACCATACAAACACACCAAAAACCATTCGTTTTGGCATTGTGGGGGCCGGTAAAGCCGGTGCCTTATACGCACGCGCGTTGGGGCAAATTCCGCACGCCAATTTGGTGGCCGTTTGTGACCCAGACCTTTTGCATGCCCAGCAATTAGCATGGCAATTTAACGCCACCCCATATTCCCAGACACAAGATTTAATCCGCCAGACGGACGCCGTTATTTTAACTGCGCCCACCGCGTTGCACCATTCCTTAGGAATGTTTTGTTTGCAAAACGGGCTGCACCTGCTTGTGGGAAGTCCCCTCGCCGCTAATATGGACGAAGCACGCGAACTCATCCGCACCGCACGCAGTAAAGAATTAGTCCTGCAAGTGGGGCGGGCGGACCGCTTTAATCCGGCCTTATTGCAAGCGGCGCCGTTTATCAAAAACCCGCAATTTTTAACTTTTTCCCGTCTGGGGCCGTACGATTCCCGCATGGCGCATTTAAGCGTAGTGCTGGATAAAATGATTCACGATTTGGATTTGCTGCTTACGTTAGTGCAAAGTCCGGTTGTTGCCATAGATGCCACCGGATTAAGCGTGTTTTCCAACCAAGATGATGTGGCCAATGTGCGGCTGCGTTTTGAAAACGGGGCAGTGGCGGATTTAACGGCCAGCCGCGTCAGTTTTGAGCGCACCCGCCGGATGCAGGTTTTCCAACACAATGCGTTTATTCAGGTAGATTTTACTAACGCGCGTGTAAAAATTTATAAAAAAGACAAGCCCGCCTTTTCCTCTATGCAAGATATTGAAGTCCTGTATCCGCCGGTGGAAAAACAACCGGCCGTTCAGGCGGAATTAACCCATTTTATACACTGCATACACACCAGCCGCACGCCGGCCCCCAGTGGGGAACGGGGCTTTCAAGCCTTGGACCTTGCCTTAAAAATTACAGAGCGCATGCACCGTTTTGATATACCTAAAACCACCCGTCCGCATACCCCTAAACCGTTGCAAATGGTAAGTGATGCCGCCCGCGCCGCGCAAATTGTGTGGGACGAAACGTTAGGACAAATGAAAAGAGAGAAATAATTTATGACCATTACCCCTGTTGAAAAAAATATACTTATCGTTGCCGGTGATGTCTCCGGCGACTTACACGCCGCCGGCCTGATAAAGGCCCTAAAAAAACAGGACCCAACCCTCAAAATTACCGCCATTGGTGGGCGGCTTATGCAGCAAGCGGCCGATGTTTTTTTATATGATTTAGCTTCCCAAGGGGCCACCGGCTTTGTGGAGCCGCTAAAAAAAATGCCTATGTGGATGAAACTCCTGTCCACCATTCGCACATATATGGAAACCCAATCTCCCACCGCCTTAATTGTGGTTGATTTTTACGGTTTCAATCACCAAGTGCTGGGGCTGGCGGCGCACCGCCATATCCCGGCCTATTATTATGTGACCCCACAAGTGTGGGCCAGCCGCCAATACCGCGCCAAACGCTTAGCGGCCCTTACCCGCAAAATGTATGTCATTTATCCGTTTGAACCGGCGTTCCACCAAAAATTCGGTGGCAACGCCGTCTTTTTGGGCAACCCGCTATTAGATATTATGCCGGATGCCCCGGCTAAATCCTATGCGGGCATTCAACATGTAAAAAGCCACCCGTGGAAATTGGGGCTACTCCCCGGTAGCCGCATGAACGAAATTACACGCCTGACACCGGTGTTTTATCAGGCATTCAAAAAAACGCTGAAGGAATTTCCAAAAACAGAAGCCTATTTGTTTGCGTTGCCCAACATGAAAGACGACGTTTTCTTAAATTTGCTGGGCGAAAAACCGCACCCGCAATTCCACATTGTGCGGGATGAAAACTACCAACTGCGCGGGCAGATGGATTATCTGTTTTGCTGTTCCGGCACGGCCACGCTGGAATGCGCTTTATTGGGCATTCCCATGTTGGTAGCCTATAAACTTTCTTGGGCTACTTACAAAATAGCTAAAATGGTAATCAAGGTGCCGTATATTTCGCTGGTCAACATTTTGGCTGACGAAAAGCCGCTGGTTAAAGAATTTATCCAGCAAGATGCTAATGCAGATGCACTGGCCGCCGAAGCCATGGGAATGTTTCAAAATCCGGCGCGGTTGCAACAAATGCACGAAAAACTGCTTAAACTGCGCGCCAGTTTAGGCTCCCGCGGGGTGGCCGAACGCGCGGCACAAAATCTTTTGGAAGACTTAAAAAAATAATATGGAACTGCAAGCCTTAATTAATAAATTCCGTGAATATAACCCCAACAGCTCTGGCGAGATGATTGCCAAAGCGTACCACTTTGCCCAAAAAGTGCACGAACACCAAAAGCGCGAAAGCGGGGAGCCGTATTTTACCCACTGCTACCAAGTGGCGGACATTTTGCTGGATTTCAAAATGGACGAAGACACCATTTGCGCCGGCTTACTGCACGACACGGTGGAAGACACTTCCACCACGCTGGAAGACCTCAAGCGGGAGTTCAACAAAGAAGTGGCCCACATGGTGCAGGGTGTGACGAAAATAAGCGATTTGAAATTTTCCTCCACCGACGAAGAAACCGTGGAAAACTGGCGCAAAATGTTAATAGCCGTGGCCGAAGACGTGCGCGTCATCCTCATCAAACTGGCGGACCGCACCCACAATATGCGCACCATGGATGTAATGCCGCCGGAAAAACAAAAGTTTAAGTCTTACGAAACCTTAACATTATATGCCCCGCTGGCCCAGCGGCTGGGGATGTTTACCATTAAAACAGATTTGGAAGATTTATCTTTTAAGTATCTCCACCCTAAAGAATACACGGAAATTAAACAACAGGTAGAGGCCCGCACGGCGGACCGTCAAGCCGCATTAGAGGCCTTCAAAAAGCAACTGGAACCGGCCTTGCAGGAAGAACATTTGGATTACCGCCTGCTTTCCCGCGCCAAAAATTATTATTCTATCTACCGCAAAATGCAAAAGCACCAATGCTCCTTTCAAGAAATTCAAGACTCTTTAGGGGTACGCATTATCACTAAAACCGTACAGGATTGTTATAAAGCGTTGGGAATTGTCCACTCCCGCTTTAAGCCGATAGCCGGCACATTTACGGATTATATCGCCACCCCCAAAGCCAATATGTACCAAAGTATCCACACCACCGTCCTCGGCCCCACGGGGGATATTGTAGAATTGCAAATCCGCACCGAAGACATGCACCGCACTTGCGAATACGGTATTGCCGCCCACTGGAGATACAAAATGGGCAACGTCAAACAAGATAAAAACTTTGACGAAAAAATTAACTGGATTCGCCAATGGGTGGAATGGCAACGGGATTTAACCGCCCCGCGCGAATTTTTGGAAGGCTTCAAAACGGACGTAAACTTGCAGCAAATTTTTGTATTTACCCCCCGCGCGGATGTAAAATCCCTGCCGGAAGGGGCCACCCCCTTGGACTTTGCCTACTCTATTCATACGGATATTGGCGACCATTATGTGGGGGCCATGGTCAACAAGCGCATGGTGCGTATGGACTATGTATTCAAAACCGGTGATGTGTGCGAAATCATCACCCGCAAAAACAGCGAACCCAAACGCGACTGGCTGGAATTTGCCCGCACCGCCGGCGCCCGCAGCCATATTAAACGCTATTTACGCGGGAAAGGAGAGGACATCTAATGCCTTATTGCATCCGCTGTCACCAAGAAATTGACGAAACCGACCGTTATTGCCGCCAATGCGGCCGCGCCCTTCAAACAGGCACCGGCTTTTGGTACACCCATAGCGGGATTATTCTGCTGATGCTGGTATTGGGGCCGTTTGCGCTGATTACGGTTTATTTATCCAAAGTTATTTCCCGCACGGCCAAGGCCGTTTACAGCGTGCTGATTTTACTTTTAACCGTTTACTTTGGCTACTGCTGCTGGAAAATATTTACCCTTATGCAGGAAATGCTTAATTCTTCTTTGGCGCTGCCTTATTAAAAACCCGCGTCACTACCGTATATATTTTGTAAAATATAGAGTACCCTTTTAATTAAACAAGGAGAAATGAATGACAGACAATGAAGTAAAGCATAACGTGACCAAACATGGCCAACCGAAAGCGTTATACATGCTTTTTATGGTGGAAATGTGGGAACGTTTCAACTACTACGGCATGAGAGCTCTTCTGTCGCTCTTTATGATTAGCACCGTAATTGGTTTTACTAAAGCCACCTCTAGTAAAATCTATGGTATGTTTACGGCTCTGGTGTATTTGACGCCTGTTTTGGGCGGCTATCTGGCAGACCGCTATATTGGCAAACGCCATTCCATTACCATTGGTGCTATTTTGATGGCTATGGGGCAGTTTACGCTGGCCTCTTACGAGCTGATTAACCCGATTCTCGCCTTGGGAACCGGCTTAACGCTAATTATTATCGGAAACGGTTTCTTC
Source organism: uncultured Elusimicrobiales bacterium (assembly GCA_934662565.1). GTDB lineage: Bacteria > Elusimicrobiota > Elusimicrobia > Elusimicrobiales > Elusimicrobiaceae > Avelusimicrobium. The sequence goes on along the minus strand of CAKUKI010000002.1, from coordinate 41,798 downwards.
AAACCGAACATCTCCACTATCGTAGGGGAATTGTATGAACCCAACGACCCCAGAAGAGACGGCGGTTTTACCATTTTCTATATGGGTATTAACGTAGGTGCGTTTTTTGCCCCGTTTGTGTGCGGTTTCTTGGGTGAACCGACGGACCCCATGAACGTATTGGAAGCCTATAAATGGAAATACGGTTTTATGGCGGCCGGTACGGGTATGATTATCGGTTTAATCTGGTATTTGGTTTCCCAAAACAAATACTTGGGCCACATTGGTTTGCGCCCCGTCACTAAAAACGATATAGACGAAGACCCCGAAGAAAAAGCCAAAGCCGAAGCCGCCAAAAAGCCGCTTACGGCTGAAGAAAAAGACAAAATCAAAGCGATTTTTACCTTTGTGTTCTTTGCTATTTTCTTCTTTGCGTTCTTTGAACAGGCGGGCACGTCGCTCAACTTCTTTGCTAAAGAAGCCACGAATTTGACCCCTGTTTTACCCTTTATCGGGCAAATTACGCTTAAAGCGTCTTACTTCCAAGCGGTCAACCCGATTTTCGTGGTGTTGTTCGCCCCTATTTTTGCCAAAATGTGGCTTAAAATGGGCACTAAAGACCCGTCTATCCCCAGCAAATTTGGGTGGGGGTTGTTCTTGCAAGGTATCGGCTTTGCCGCTATTGCGGTAGGGGCGGCCTTGTACCAGTCCAGCGGCCCCGTCAGCGCCATTTGGTTGATTTTGGTTTATATGTTCTGCACCATGGGTGAACTGTGCTTGTCCCCAGTGGGGCTTTCCATGGTCACCAAATTGGCACCGCTTAAATTTATGTCCCTGTTTATGGGCGTATGGTTGACGGCCAGCTTTTTTGGCAACCTGCTTGCCGGTTGGCTTGCCAGCTACTATGAATCGTGGAGCTTAACCACGCTGTTCTCTGTACCGGCGGTTATGTCTATATTGTTTGGTATTGTCATGTGGATTATGACCCGCAAAATCAAACAGTGGATGCACGGCGTACACTAATTTGAACAATAGCAGTAAAAACCCCCGCTCTAAAAAGCGGGGGTTTTAGTTTATCTAGCAAATAGCTTTACGGCAAAATATAATCTTTACTATTTCCGATGCGGACTCCGCCCATTGCCTTACACAAACGGTGCGCCCGCGCCGAATTGTCATACGCCACACATTCTCGTTGGCCACTTGGCTTTCCGCTCGTATTGTGGTCCAACCAAATACGGTACGCATTTTGCTCTGTTTTAGCTTGATAGCGGGCCCCCATAAACCCCACCACATTTGAAGCAGAATTCAAAATATCATACCAAGAATCTTTACACAAAACAATATTATCCCCCTCTGGGAAAGAGCAACCGCTAGGGCCGCTAATATCTATATCCCCTATCTTAAAATTATAGGTGCCATTAGCCATATAATAGACTTCGGTGGCATCTTTTAGAGCTTTTGTCATAGGGATAATTTTTCCATACTGGGCCTTATCCACCGCCGTTTGGTATTGCGGCAACGCCACGCTGGCTAAAATACCGATAATGAGCACAACCACCAACAATTCAATAAGCGTAAAGCCGCCTAAACGGCTGAATTTTGCGTTTTTCATAAAAAACCTCATTTTTGATAAATTTTATATATAAATAAAATTTATCAAAAAAAAAAACAAAACAACCCTATTAAAAAACGGCAGGCAAAGCCCCCATATTTTAAGGATATTTTTAACTTTCGTTTTTTCCGCGGATGTTTAATTTTAAGTAGTTTTTACTTATTTTGTGTTTTTGCTGATGAGCCGATTAGTTAATTGGTGGGTGTATTTCCGCTGTTGTTTTTGCCGTTTGCTTTTGCTGTTGTTGTTTGCCGTTTAATGCACCCCTTTGAAGCCGTCTATAAAATTTATTTTTAACGGAGTTATAAAGGCATTTTACTTGTCCGACCGTAGGGAGTTGTAAAATGCCCGTATAAAAATAAATTTTATGGCTTCCCGGGGTGCTAGCCTTTTTGCCTTCTTTTTCTGCAATGAGAAAAAGAAGGGAGGGTTTGGGGCGCCGCCCCAAGAAATTTCCCTCTAGCCCAAAGGGGGCGCAAAAGGGCTTAAATTTGAAAAATTGTTTGCCCTCAAACGCAAACAAGGGGAAAAATGTTATTTTTCCCCTTGTGCGTTAAAAACCCAGCTTACCAAATGCCGTCCACTTATTTATACATGGGGTAGAAATAAATCCCCATATACACCGGATTATCCACAAACCCCTCTACGCCCTCTCTCATGGCCCAAAGTCCGGTAGGGTGAACCGTATAAATCTGCATGGCATCTTCGTGCATTAAATTATGCGCCTTTTTATATAGCTCACGGCGTTTGGCGGGGTCCGTCTGCACCACGGCCGCTTCAATCAGCTTATCCACTTGCGGGTTTTTATAGCCTTGCGCCAGCGCATAACGGCCGTTGCTATGCAGGAACGGAAAATAAAAGTTGTGCGCATCGGCATAATCGGCCACCCAACCGCGCGTCCACAACGGCATTTGGCGGTTGGCGGTTTTTTCCAAGAAAGACGCCCACGTGACCCCGCGCAAATCTATCTTAAATTTAGGGTTCAGGCTTTCCACATTGCGTTTTAAGATTTCGCTGGCAATTTGGCGCATATCACCGCTGGTGTTATACGTCATAGTCAGTTTGAAACCTGTATTCCACACTTTGCCGCCCCACGCTTTTTTGAAATATTCGCGGGATTTTTCCAAATCAAAGTGATAGCGCTTAAAAGAATCGTCATAGTCCATCAACCCTTCCGGCGCGGGGCCAATAGCGCGCGTGCCGCGGCCCTCCATAGATTCTTTCAAAAAGGCATCATAATCAAACGCATATTCAAAGGCTTTGCGCAGGTTTTTATCGGCAAAGAAATCCGACGGAATCCCGTTGCCGTCCCATTTGCCGGAGCCGACGTCCGGATTGGCCTGCATATTTACATTTAGCGTAAAGAAAATAACCGGGTCCGTGCGTAAGCGGGGCAAATTATCATACAACTTTACGCCCGGTTTGTCTTTGAGTTGGGAGATAAACTTAGGCGATATTTCCGCCACGTCCACATCTCCGGCCTCCAGCATTAAGCGCACGGTGCTGGGTTCTTCTACCGTCATTAAATGGATATTTTTAAGTTTCGGCGCGCCGGCCCAATACGTTTCGTTCGCGGCCAGCTGCAAACGGCGGCCCGCTATATTCCAACGCACCAATTTGAACGGCCCGGTGCCGTTCATGGCATTAAACAAAGGGGAAGATTCTTTGGAAAAATTGTTAAACTGCTGCCAAGTTTCTTCCGTGCCGTCCCACGCGCCCGCTTGAACGGCCCACTCTTTGCTGATAACATAGCCCCACCGCGCCAAAATGGACAAAAACGGCGCAAACGGGCGTTTAAGCGTGATAACAACGTTATCCCCGTCCACACGCACCGCTTGGGCGGCGTCCTTATACGAAACCGCAATTTTGCCTTTTTCGTCCCGCGTGGAGGAAACCCCCAAAATGGGCTCCAACAGTAGGCTAGACGGCCCGCCGGCTACATCCGAAAGTAAAAAGCGCAGTAAAGAATAGCGCACGTCTTCGGGCGTGAGTTCTTCGCCATTATGAAAATGCACCCCTTTGCGAATGGGGAACGTATACGTTAAACCGTCTTTGGAAACGAGGCCGTTGGCCACGCTGGGTACTTGGGTGGACAGGGAAGGCTCCAGCTGCGTCATGGACGAACCCTTAAATTTAAGCAAGGTATCATACACATTTAACATCATGCCTTGCGTGACTCCGTCATACGAATAGACAGGGTCTAACGATTGCATTTCCCCTTTGTGGGCCACCAATAAAGTTTCTTTATCTTCTTTCTGGGCGCAGGCGGCTAACAAAAGGCCCGCGCATAACACTACAAACAACCCTTTTTTCATTTTTTCCTCACGATATACGCCACACCGCGTTTACGAACCAGCCACGCGCGCGCAAATTCTTCCGCCGGATACGCACGCACCACCTCTTGCGGTGTTGCCGCCGCGGGGTCCGCCGTCCATATACGGCCGTTTTCATATCCTGTCACTAATACCAAATGTCCGGCGGTGCTTTCAATCGCCGCGTTCGGCAATTCCCCTTTTTTATAGGAGATACTGGCCAGTGTCAGGCAGTTTTCATTCACAAACTGCGGCAGTTCTGCCAAAGACTCAAACCGCCGCACATAACTTTCCACCCCGTGCAAACCGGCACACGCGGTGTTAAAAATCCAATTCCCGTAAATTCCGGCAGCGGGGTCAAACACTTCCCGCATAACCGTTTCCAAGGTTAAATGGGCCCCAAAATGGTTCAGCGCCATCGTCAGCGCGGTGGGGCTGCAAATGCGTTTTTTATCTTTATGATTCACGCACATTTGGGAAATCGGCTCCACTTGAGCACGGAACGCCCCTTGCGGCAAATCCGTACAGGGCGCGGTCTGCCCCGCGCGCGTTGCACTGGCCGCCAGTAAGAGGAGTTCCATATCCCCATATAGGCTGATGCGGTAGCGGTAGCTATCCGCCGCAACGGACAGTGCCAACATATCCGTTTGCACCTGTGCAAAATCATCTTGCTGGGGCGGGAAACTGCTTTGAAAATCTTTAGAAAAAAGCCCCAACTTATAAAAACGGCTCCATTTGCCTTGGCGGCCCACTTGCGCTTCCAACAGTAATAAACCGTCGGTTTGCGTGCGGTAATTTACGCTTAATACCAAACTATCAAACGCAAAAGGTGCCCGCATAATTTGGGACGTGACCACTTTTACACCATCCACCACCTGTACATTTTGTGTTTGTGCAGGAGAGTGAAAAGTATTAAACACGGTGGATTTGTCCGCTTGTATAGTCATGCGCAGCACCTAAAAAAGGAAATCGGGGCACCCGGGCTTGAACCGGGAACCTCTCGGTCCCAAACCGAGCGCTCTACCATTGAGCCATGCCCCGCACACTGCTTATATAGTACCAGTTTTTAACCTGCTTGCAAAGGGGCACATAAAGCTAATTACGCCCGACAGGCCACAAAAAAACCGCCCTAAAGGCGGCCTTACAAAATCTGGTTCCGGGACTAGGACTCGAACCTAGAATTAATGCTCCAGAGGCATCCGTGTTACCATTACACCATCCCGGATTAACAGTTATATTTTAGCACATTTTTAGTAAAGAGTAAATTTTTCTTTTTCCCGCCCCAAGGTAAAATTTATTTGTTATAATAATAGATATTGTTTTAGCGCCTATAGCTCAATCGGTTAGAGCAACCGACTCATAATCGGTGGGTTCCAGGTTCAAGTCCTGGTGGGCGCAGTTCTTAAAACCGCCTTTAGGGGCGGTTTTTTTGCGCCCAAACGCACCAACTGCTTGGTGCGTGACAGGACTTGAAAGGCGCAGCGATGTTTTGGTTTGAGCGGAGCGAAAGGCCAAAACCGCGAGCCCGGCCTGCAGGAAAATTCCGTCAGGAATTTTACCGGAAGCCAAGCTCCGGTGGGCGCAGTTCTTAAAACCGCCTTTAGGGGCGGTTTTTTTGCGCCCCCAAAATCTTACGGAACACGCCGCCTTATTTTCTGGCGTTGGCCGCAGCTAAAAAGAATGAAATTTCCGTAAATTTATACTTTTTTGCTATCGTAAACGCACTTTCATCAAATCTGTTTTTGTAATGAATATCTGCGCCGGCACCCATTAACAACTTAACTATTTCCAAATTTCCGGTCTTTACCGCAATCATCAGCACAGATTCCTGAAATGTGTTTATACAATTGACATCTGCGCCGGCAGCAATTAATAACTTAATTATTTCCACCTTTCCGTCCCTTACCGCCACACCCAGAGCAGATTCATCAAACGCATTTACACAGTTTACATCAGCCCCTTGCACAATTAAGTTTTTAACTTGTTCCACATCGCCTTTTTTAATCGCTTTCAAAAGCGGCGTTTCCCCAAAAGCATCGGGAATATTGATACTCGGCGTAGGCTCTTTTGCTGGCTTTTCTTTCAAAAGCTTTATTGCCTCTGAAATAGCGGAAACATCCATATCCGGCGCGGGCGCTTGGGCGGGTTGTGGCATATCCAAAAACGTAACGATTTGGCCGTTTATTGGGATATTTTTTGCCTGATGCCCAGATTTTAACGTGGTGCATAAAACCGCAGTATTTGCCGGAACTTGTTGCATTAAACGGTTTTGCAAATCCGCAATATGGGCCCAAGCCTCCTTATTTTCCGGGTCTAGCTGTGTGACAACCGTTTGATAATCTTTCAGGGCGCCGATTAAATCATTTTGCAATACTTTTACATCCGCCCTATCCATATACCCAGCTACTATTTGCGGATAAAGCGCAATCATTTGGGAAAAATCTTCGGCGGCGCCGGACAAGTCCCCCCATTCTTTTTTGCACAACCCGCGCCCCCACAAACTGCCGCCGGCCTGCGGGCTAAATTCCAACGCTTTATTAAAATCTTCTATGGCGCCGGAAAAATCTTTCATTTCCATACGCAAATGACCGCGGCTGTTATAAGCTTGGTCGTTAGGGGCCAACGCCACCACTTTATCAAAGGCTTTTAACGCTTCCGGCAAATTGCCAAACTCTTCTTGTTCCAGTTTCCCCAGTCTATACCAACCCGCAGCATTTGAGGGGTCTAATTCCACTACCCGCTGATAACAGTACAACGCTTCGTCTGGGCAGCATAACCTTTCGTTAAAATACCCCCATAAGAAATACGGGGCCGCATAGTGCGGGTCCAGTTCGGACGATTTTTTAAGCAAATTGCGGAGAAGTGTGGAATCAAAAGTTTCTTGGCTCCATAAGGCTTCGGCTTTCAAATAATACAATTTGGCATTGTTCGGGTAGGCGGCAATTCCCTCATCACACACGGTTAAAGCCTGTTCCGAATCCGTTTCTTGTAAGTCTAAAATCTTGCTAATATATTCTTCTGCGGTCATTCCCGCCTCCTCCGTTTTTTACGGTATATTTGGTTATTCTCTTTTGCAAACCAATCCGGCGCGTCTTGGGGCACTTTCCTCCGGCGGATTTAAGAGCATGCCCCAGTAAAACAAATCAGCATTAAAACAATCCACGGCGCACCCGCCGCGCCCACATAGCCCATCCATATCCACGACGGAAGCGCGGAAAAGGCCGAGGCAACCGCCGCCGCCATAACCCCTATTTGCACCGTGTCTTTTACATTTTCCATCAACTCTACGGAAGAAACATCCGGCGGTAATTGCGACACATAATCCGAATACGCGGACGCGGGAATAAATAAATCTTCTTTAGAGGGCAACACATAAAACCCGCGCTCCGTTTGCCCGCCCAGCAGGGTGGCATCGGCATCATAAATAAACTGGGCAAAATGCCCGTGTTTTTTATTGATATTTAAGAACAAAATATATTTGAGTTTGCCCTGCACGCCGCCCATCTTATCCGGCGCTTGCAAGCGGTAATCATAAAATACGGCGGTCAATTCCGCAGAGGTATTTTTAATAAATTCGCTCTCCGCCCACCCAAACAGTTTGTCGTTGGCATCATAAGTAAACGCGCGCAAAGTCGCACCGTCCGCAAAAACTAAAATATAATCTCCGTCCGTCCGGGTAATTTTTGCCAGCGGCTTTTGGCGCGCTAGCGCGCGGACGGCGGCATAAGTCAGGGTGGATTCCTGCTTTTTAGCCAAGCGCTTTTTTAAGTATTTTTGGAACGCCTTATCGTGTTTTTGGATGGTTTTATCTTCCAAGGGCAGGCGGGTCTTGGCCGGGCAGGCGGCATGGGCGGCGGGGGCCGGCGGTGTGGGCGCCCCGGTTTGCACGTTGGGGGTGGCACAAGCGGCCGTCAGCACCACCGCTAACAGGGCGGCTACATACTTTTGAAGCACTTTCATCTTATTTTTTGGCTCCGTATTGTTTTAAGATTTCAACCCACTCTTTGGAATACCAACTGGAGCGGACGGTGGTGACATAGCCCAAAGCGGTTTTGCCTTCTTTATCCCGTATATTTACATCCGCGCCGTGTTCCAGCAACCATTTTGCTTTTTCTCCCACCGGGGCATTCATTTTGGCAACATATATCAGCGCGGTTTGCCCGTCCTCATTCTGGGCGTTTACATCCGCCCCATGGGTTAGTAAAGCCTGCAATACGTCTAACTCCTCAGCCACTAACAGCGGGGTTTCCCCTTGGTTATTGGCCACATTTGCCTTGGCACCGTTTTCCAACAAAAATTGAACGCAGTTTTTGTCATCTCTTTCGTAAGGGTGTTGCGCCGCCCACAATAAGGCCGTCGTGCCGGATTTATCCTGCGCATTAATATCTGCCCCGTTTTGCAACAGCACTTTCAGCAAATCAAAATCCAAGTGGCGGACTACCGCATGGAGTAATACAGATAGGCCCTTTTTATCCCTATCGGAAACATTCGCCCCGTTGGCTATTAATAGTTGAGCCATCTTTGCACTACGGGCCTTAAAAATAGCCGTTTGAAATTCGGTATCGGAGTGATTAATGGTTTTATCCGCCCCCTGTTCCAGTAAAAATTGAGCAATTTCCAAATTATCCGCTTGCACGGCTTTTGCCAACGGCATGGAGAATTCCTTGTCCACCGCATTTACTTTGGCACCCTTGCTAACCAATAATTTGACCAGTTCCAAAGGCCCCTTTTCGGCGGCACCATGCAGGGGCGTGGTGTTATAAAACCCCGCGTGGCTGTTTACTTGCGCCCCGGAATCTAACAACAGTTGGGCAATTTTTAGGGTGTCCGGCTTTGGCATGGACGTGCAAAGTTCCCAGAGGGCGTCATTCAATGTTTCTTGGGAATTTTTACCTGTTTTAAGCAAGTATTGTACAATTTCTAAATTTCCGGACTCGCTGGCCTTACTAAGCGGGCGTTCGTCTTTCTGGTTAATATTCACCCCGTTTTCCACAAAAAGCTGTACGGCCGGCATAAAATTTTCTGCGGCGGCAATGCTTACATGCCAAGGCGTTATGGGGGCCCCAGCGTTTACTAACAGTTGGACGGCCCCAAAATTTTCATCGGATATCATCTCGTTCATTACGCTATTCGTTTGGACCCCTTGTTTAATGAGGAAACGGACCATATCTTCGTTCTTAGCGGCCAAAGCTTTTTCCAGCCCTGTTGTTTGTACCCCATCCGCGGACTCCCACAAGGCAACCACTTGCTCCGTGTTATTATCGTCAATCGCTTTCAAAAATTGTTCCCTTGCAGCAGTCTGTTTTCTTCCTAGGAGGTTTTCTTGATATGATTGAAAAAAGCCGTACCCATACATAGCCGCCAGCCCCAAGAACAGAACAGCGCCTATACCTATGGCATAATGGGCCGTGGGCACTAAAAACAATCCCCCCAACACGCCGATAGCCAACAGCACGCACACATGGCTTACAACCGGAAACCAGAACGAAGCACCCGCAAACGCCCCCGCCGCATAAAATAAAACCATCCCAACTATTACCAACCATTTAGGCGAAGGAAACGACGCGCTAAAATGGAAACACAATATAAAAAACACAACCCCCGCAATCAGCAAATTCAAAACGCCGCTCCCTTGCTCCATAAAAGAAGGGGCGCTCGTCGGGGTGGCGGACATTCCCGCCGCAAACCCTGCCAACAAAAACCAAACGGATTCCGCCGCAGTAATAATCAGGGCGATGATTAATAAAATAATCCCTATTTTTTTGTTGGCGTAAGCGCCCAAAAACGCTAATACCGCCAAATTAAGCAAAGGGCAAGTAGCGCCGATATAGCCGTTTAGGCCCATAAACACGGCCCAACCCAACATTTGTACTGCTAACGGATAATTAGTAAACATACGCCTCCTCCGGCAAGTTTATTTTGTACCGATAAAACACAATATACTCATTATAGAATATTTTGCCCCAGTTCCCGCTTTCCGGCCGGACTAGCCAAAAGGCCGAGCTTATTAATATACTGTATATATGCGCTATATGCTTTTTGTCTTTTTCTGTTTATGGACTGTTATGTTGGGGCCGTTATATGCCCAGCAGTATATCCCCGCGCCGGAGCAAAATGTAGAAATTACACAAACTATCACTATCCGTCCGGTAAACACCGCCCCAAATAATGCCGAATCCGCCCCAGATAAGGTGGACTCCGCCACCAGCAAAAACTCGGGTTCTTCCGTCACAGAGAAAAACCAAAAAGATACACAAAAAACAACCCCTCAACCCAAAAAACGCACAACAAACAAAACCAAAACCGTCACAAAACCGGGCAAATTTGTGCCGTTTTTCCAACCGGGCATGGCCCAACAACCCGGCACTAACGAAGCCCAATATGACTATATTTTACCCACCGTTGCCCCGCGGGCGCACCCGCACTTGGGCCGCCCGCAACCGGGCCGACCGCATAAACCCGCCGGGCCGGGCCGCCGCCACAGAGGGCACGGCAAAGGGCCGTTCCCACCGCCGCCGCCCCCGGCCGTACAACCCGGGCGGGACCCGCGTTTAGATAACGCCCCCACCGGCATAAAGCCCCTTTTGCCGCCCATGCACCCGCCGGTACCGGGCGGAAATTTTCGGCCATTTAACCCCGGGCAACCGCCCGCGCCGGGCCCCCTTTTCCCCACCCAACCGGGCAGAGGGCCGCTCCCCGCTCACCCACCCATGCAAGGTGTGGGACCGCATTATCCCGCCGCCGCAGTTCCTCCCGCGCCGCCTATGCCCGCCGCCGGAGCGGGCCGCCCCTTGCGCTAACGAATTAAACGCGCCCCCTTTTGAAACCCCGCTCCGCGCGCTAATTCAGGGCACCATAAATATCCCACCGGGCGGCTTTTAGGGCACCATAAAAAAACAGGCCCCTTTTTAAGGAGCCTGCTTTTGATACGGTAAATATCTATTCCAGCGGTCTTAATAAGTGCAGCACCAGCATGGCTTGGCGGTAATCGGTGCGTTCCTGTTCCGTAAATTCCTCATTTTGGGCCAGATAATCCGCCACCGTTTTGCCGGATTGGTCTTTGGCGGACGGGTCCGCCTTGGCACGCAGTAAAATATCCAACACCGCTTTTTGGTTGTGTGCCGCCGCCAGCATCAGAGGCGTTTGGCCTTGCTTGTCGGTCATATTCGGGTTCGCCCCGCCCTTTATTAAAACTAGGGCAATTTGGTCATTGGGGTTAAACTCTGCCGCCCAAAATAACGGGGTGCGGCCGTCATTATCCGCCCGGTTGGGGTCCGCCCCCGCCGCCAACAGTTTTTCAATCGGTTGGGCCTCTTTGGCATGGCGCGCTGCATAAAAAAGCGCCGTGTGCCCCTCGTTATCGCCCACGTTTACATCTCCGGCGCGGGCAATCAGGCGGGCTGTTTCCCGCGTATCAGCACCACTTTCCAAAGAGCGCATCAGCCGCGTGGCGCCGCGGGCATCCCGTCCGTCCGCCCAGTAGCGCATAAGCAACCCTGCGCCAAAAATCAACCCCACTACCAGTAAAGGGATAAACCATTTTCTCATATTCAGTACCTCTTTATTTATTTTACCAATTTCCACAGGTCCGAATTTGATAAAATATAGATACTATCATTTACGAGGTTATTTATGCAGCAAACCAAAGAACATACCAAAGAACAGGGCAACGCCCTGCACGAAATTATCGCCCAACGCTATGCGGAAGTAAAAGAAATCCGCACCTTGGGCGTGGACCCCTATCCGGCCCGCTGCGAAAAAAAGCAATCCTGTCTGGAAGCTAAAAACGCGCCGGAAGGCACGGAAGTTGTCACCGCCGGACGCATTATGCAGTTGCGCAGCATGGGTAAAGCCGCTTTTGCGCACTTGCGCGATTTTACGGGCCGCGTACAGTTGTATGTAGCCAAAGACAATTTGGGCGACGAAGCCTACCAATTTTTCAAAAAACACATTGCCGTGGGGGATTTTATTTCCGTCACCGGGCACCTGTTTGTCACCAAAACCGGCGAAAACACCATTAAAGCAACCAAAGTGACGCTGATTTCCAAAGCTATCCGCCCCATGCCGGAAAAATACCACGGCTTGCAAGATGTGGAAGTCCGCTTCCGCAAACGCCATTTGGATTTAATTGCCAACGAAGACGTAAAAGAAATTTTTATCAAACGCGCCAAAATTATTTCTTCTATCCGCAGAACCTTGGACAACAAAGGCTATTTGGAAGTAGAAACCCCCATTTTGAACCCGTCTTCCGGCGGGGCTATTGCGCGCCCGTTTGAAACGTACCACAACGCGCTCAAAATGCCGCTTTATTTGCGTATTGCGCTGGAACTGCACCACAAACGCCTGATTATGGGCGGTATGGATAAAATTTATGAAATTGGGCACATGTTCCGCAACGAAGGCATAGACACGACCCACAACCCGGAATTTACCATGATGGAAATGTACCAAGCGTATGGCGACGTAAACACCATGGCCGATTTGTTTGACGAAATTTTGGGCAACGCCGCCAAAGCCATTGGCGCGGAAAAAATCCAATTCCGCGGGTACGAAGTGGACCTGCGCCCGCCGTATAAACGCGTACACATTCCGCAAGCCTGGCAGGAAAAATTCGGCCGCGATATTCACGAAGTGTTAAACGGCCGCAAATTCAACCGCGCCAAGCTGGAAGAAGTCGCCCGCGAACAGGGCGTTAAATTCGGCCCGGACGATTCCGACTCCTCCATTTTTGACGAGCTTTTTGAAGGCAAATTACTGGCCGAATACCACAACCCGGTAATTGCTATGGATTACCCCACCGCCGTCAGCCCGTTTGCCAAAACCAAACCCGGCGACCCGGAAATTGTGGAACGCTTTGAAGTGTTTGTAAACGGGCAGGAATTGGGCAACGCCTATACCGAGTTAAACGACCCGGCCGACCAGTTGCAACGCTTGAAAGACCAAGCCGCCGAAAAAGCCGCCGCCAAAGGCGAAGAAGCCAACAACGCCGATATTTTGGACGCGGACTATATTGAAGCCATGGAAAGCGGTATGCCGCCCACCGGCGGTATGGGCATTGGGATTGACCGTATTATTATGATGCTCACCGGCCAAGACTCTATCCGCGAAATCATCCTGTTCCCCACGCTTAAAAAACTGGATGAAGAAAAATAAATAACGCTTATTCGTAAATGAAAAGCCCCGAGGTTTGAAATCCTCGGGGTTTTTGATTCGTTTACAAAGGATAGCACCAATTACTAGGCTCGTCAAGACAAGCTTGCTGATTGGGTGAATATTTTTTGCACCAATTATTGGCGGCGGCGTCCCCTTTACTGGCTAGACAAACTACGCGGTCATCATACACATACATTTGAATCCAAAATTGGGGTCTTTTTAGATATCTGGCCTGTACTTCACCGCCCCCATAGCGTCTCAATCCATAGACAAAATTCCTAAATGTGCAGTCGGAATTATTCCCCGAAAAGTTATCCAAACCCAAATCGTCCCATGTAGTAGCCGGAGCCCCATTGGCTAGGGCATATTCCCGCTGGGCATCACGGATGTGGCGCAATTGGATAATGGCCTCCGTGGTGCGGGCCTTTAATACCGCATTTTGGTATTGCGGTAAAGCCACGCTGGCTAAAATGCCGATAATGAGTACGACCACCAACAATTCAATAAGCGTAAAGCCACCTAAACGGCTTAATTTTACGTTTTTCATAAAAAACCTCATTTTTGATAAATTTTATATATAAATAAAATTTATCAAAAAAAAAAAACAAAACAACCCTATTAAAAAACGGCAGGCAAAGTTCCCTATATTTTAAGGATAATTTTTAACTTTCGTTTTTCCCGCGCCCTTTTATTTTTTAGTGGTTTTTACTTATTTTTATGTTTTTGCGGATGAGCCGACCGATTAAGCGGCGGGGCTTTTTGTAATTTTAGATAAATTTTTTGCTTTTACTCTTAGGGTTGCACCCCAAACCCGCCCTTCTTTTTCTCATTGCAGAAAAAGACCCTGCGGGCCGCACCTTGCAGGCCGCCTACAAAAAGGCTAGCCTCCGAGCCGCCGTCCGCAGGACAAACCTATTTTGAGCCGGGCATTTTACAACTCCCTACGGTCGGACAAGTAAAATGCCTTTATAACTCCGTTAAAAATAAATTTTATAGACGGCTTCAAAGGGGTGCGCTTAACAGCAACCGACAACGAAAAAAGCAAGGCGGAAAATGGCGCTTTATTTTATGCCGTCCGTGCCAGTACAAGAGTAAGTGTTTGTAGCATGATTTTTCAAATTTAAGATGTTTTTCATAGCCGCTAGTTTAGGCGCGGTGTAGCGCTAGCTACATAAGCCTAAAGGCGGCACAAAAGGGCTTAAATTTGGAAAATGGTTTGCCCGTTAAATGCGAACGGGGAACAAAATGTTATTTTGTTCCCCGCGCATTAAAATCCCAGTTTACCACCAGTTGTTATCTACTCTTCCCCTTCGGTTTCGGGCAACTCTACGGGCGACATATGTAAGCTCGCCAACAACATATCCACCAGCCGTATATCACTGGGGTACTGCACCAACTCGCGCGCCTTGGTTAAAGACACCCAACGGATAGAAATAATTTCCGCCGCGTCGTGCTTGCCAATGCGCCCCAGTTTTTTCATCAAATACCATTGCACCATTTTTTTAACATAGTTGCCTTGGAAAGTAAACGCATATTTTACCCGAATCATGGGCCGGACAATCACCGCTTTATAACCGGTTTCTTCCAGCACTTCGCGCAAAGCGGCCTGACGGGGCGTTTCGTTGGCCTCAATATGGCCTTTGGGGAAGGTCCAAATTTTTTTGCCTTTCATATTTTTAACTTGAACCAACAGCACCTTACGCCCGTCTAAAATTACACCGCCGCACGAAAATTCGGAAACAATCATAGCGCCTTCTCTAGGTGGTGTGCCACATTTAAGGCAACTTCTTCCTTCAAAATAGGCGCATAAAATTGCACCCCAATCGGCAGGCCGTTTTCGTCCTTACCAAACGGCACGCTAATCCCGCCCAAACCGCCAATGTTGCCTTGGCAGGTGTATAAGTCCGCCAGATACAAAGAGAGCGGGTTTTCGTCGTGTTCGCCCAGCTTAAAAGCGGTTGTGGGAGAGGTGGGCGTTAAAATAACGTCCACTTGTTCAAAGGCTTTCTTAAAATCGCGGCGGAGCAGTTCGCGCACTTTCATGGCTTTTACAAAACATTCTTCATAGCGGGCAGATGTCAGCGCATAAGTGCCAATAATAATGCGCTTTTTAACTTCCAGCCCAAACGGCGCGCGGGAAAGCTCGTAATAATCGTTCAATCCGTGGGCCTCTTTGGCGGCGTAGCCATAGCGGATACCGTCATAACGGCCCAAGTTGGAGGAAGCCTCCGCGCTGGTGATAATATAATAGCACGGGGCCGCATATTTAGCGTGCGGAACCTCTACTTCCACCAAGGTTGCACCTTGCGCTTCCAGTTGTTTGGCAGCCGCTTCCACCTGTTTTTTAATGACCGGAGCCAAGCCGTCCAAAAATCCTTTCGGCAGGCCCACGCGCACGCCTTTTAAGTCCGCCGTAAAAGCGGCTTTATAATCCGGCACCGAGGCTTCTAAACTGGTGGAGTCATTCATATCTTTGCCGGAGATAACTTCCAGCACCGTGGCGCAATCGTCCACATTGTTGGCCAGTACGCCCACTTGGTCGGCACTGGAAGCAAAGGCAATTACGCCATAGCGGGAAATACGCCCATAGCCGGGTTTCATACCCACCACGCCGCAAAAAGCCGCCGGCTGGCGCACGGAGCCGCCGGTATCCGTCCCTAGCGCAACCGGCACCATTCCGCAAGCCACCGCCGCAGCACTGCCGCCGGAGCTACCGCCCGGAACGCGGGTGGTATCCACCGGATTATGCACCGGACCGTAAACAGAGGTTTGGTTGCTGCTGCCCATGGCAAATTCGTCCATATTGGCGCGGCCGATAATCACCGCATCCGCCGCCAACAGGTGTTCTACCACGGTGGCATTATACGGGGCCACATAATCTGCCAACATTTTAGAACAGCAAGTGGCTTTATGGCCTTTATATAAAATGTTATCTTTAATAGCCACGGGAACACCGGCCAGCGCGCCCAGTTTCTCCCCGCGGGCTTTTTTGGCGTCCACGGCCTGCGCTTGCTTGAGGGCGTCCTCGGCCCACACTTCCACCAATGCATTGATAGTGGGGTTGAGTTCGGCAATTTTAGCCAGACACGCCCGCGTGACGGCCTCGGCCGTTTGTTTGCCGGATTGGATATCGCTTAAAATTTCAGAAATTGTCCTATTCATTTACAGTACCTTTTTCACTTTGGCGCAATCGTCTTTTTGGTCGTTAAAAGCACCAATCAGCGTGCGGGTTAAAGACGGGTCCTGCACCGGTTCATCTTTACGCATGTGCGCGCAAAGGGCGGTTTCCGCCAGTTCTACGCCGTCTGTATTGACGGCCTTTAACTCGGCCACCCACTTAAACAACGCTTCTAATTGTTCTTTATAAATATCGGCTTCTTGGTCGGTCACTTTCATTTTGGCCAATTTGCCGGAAAGTTCCACATCTTTTTTGGTTATTTCCATATATAATGCACTCCTAGAAATTATATTTTATATAATAATGGGGCAGCTTGGCTAGGCACGAAAAATTTGCCGTTGGAAGGCCAGTTGCAAGGGGGTAAAATGCCAGACGAAGAAAATAATTCCCAATGCCAAATCAACCATAAAAACCGCGAGGACTGCCACTGTGCGGCCACCGGCGGAAAATGCGTAAATTCCCATTTTACGCTTGCCATTGTGGCCGTATTACTATCCTGCTTTACGGGGTTTTTTACGATTGCACTGGCTTTGGCGGCGCTGATACTAGCTTTGCGCGCGCAAGATTTAGCGCGCGACGGCCACACCCAAGAAGCCAAAAGCACCGCCTTTTGGGTAGCCGTATTTAGCTGGCTGACGATAGCCATTGTACTACTTCCAGTAATAGCGGTAGTATTTTTCGGCGGGGCAATTATGGCCCTGCTCGGTGCGATTTTATCCGCCGCCTAACACACAAAGGCCCCGCGGTGTGGCGCGGGGCCTTTAGGATAAAACTTATGAAAAAACTGTCCCTCATTTTTAGCCTAACGGCCGTTTTGTCCCTCCCCCTGTTTGCCGCACAGGAACCGCTTGTTTTGCCGCATATTGAACGCAGCCCCAAAGCGGCTGATTTTTCTTGGATATGCCCGGAAATTCTGCAAAAAGGCCAACCGGACAAAATTACCGCACCCCACACCTTGGATGTACGCTCCTGCGATATTTCAGCGTGGGATTTCCGCCAATACACCGCCCAAGAATTAGCGGATATATTAACATTTGACAGCAAAACAAAATTCCCTGCCAAAAACAAATTACCCAAAGGTTTTTCGGTCAAAAAAATCTTTCAAAACGGCAAAAAACCGGGGTTGGGGGTTGCCGCCTTACACAAACAGGGCATTACAGGGAAAAACGTATCTGTTGCTATTATTGACCAAAATTTATTGGTCACCCACCAAGAATACAAAAACCAACTGGTCTGGTATGAAGAAGACCCTTGGTGGCAACAGGCAGAAGACAGTTCTATGCACGCAAGCGCGGTGGCTTCCATTTTGGCAGGCAAAACCGTGGGCGTGGCCCCACAAGTAAATTTATTCCTCTTTGCGCCCAGTTTTGGGAAATCGGATGAAAACCAGTATGATGCCGGCCCCATAGCCCACATGTTGCGCCGGGTGGCAGAACTCAACCGGCAGTTGCCCGCCGCACAAAAAATACGGGTTGTTTCCATTTCCCGCGGGTTTGGCCCCCATGATTTAGCCGCCGAAGAATTTGCCGCCGCCCAAAAAGCCTTGGAGGACGACGGAGTGGCCGTTTTTACCACGAATGATGTATTCACCTTGAGCCGCGCCCATTCTCTGGCGGCCTCGGACAAACTGCCCTATTGCCGGCCGGCCTATTGGTTTGATAAGAGTGAATTGCCGCTCTATTCCCAAATAACAGACATTACGGTTCCTACGGATTTCCGCGTGTTAGCCTCTCCCACCGGCAATAAAGATTATGTGCATTATGCCAACGGCGGGCTTTCGTGGGCGGTTCCGTATGTGGCGGGCTTATATGCGCTGAGCGTACAGGTAAAGCCGGATTTAACGAAAGAGGAGTTTATACAAGCCGTTGCCGCCACCAATCAAACGCAAAACTGCGTTTGGCAAGAGGTAAAGTTTACGTCTTTGTTGGTAAACCCGCAAAAACTGATTCAATACTTGCAAGCCAAAGCGGGCCCCCGCTAATGCGGCCCCGCGGTATGGCGAGGCACGGCTAAACATTCACAAAAAAAGTCGGGCGGTATGCCCGACTTTTTTATTGTCTGCAATTATTATCAAAACTCCAGTGCGGCGTATAGGAGTTGCCTTTCAGGTCCGCAATTAAGTGCGGGGCACTGCCGTCAAAATCCATTACATACAACTGGCGTTTGCCGTTGTTGCGCGTGGTGGTAAAAGCAATAAAACGCCCGTCGGGGGACCAAGTGGGGTCCTCGTTCGTGCCCGCGTCCGTCGTTAAACGGCGGATTTGCGTGCCTGTTAAGTCCACCAAAAAGATATCCATGGGATGATACGGCGACTCCCGCCCCGCAAACACAATCCATTCACCGGTAGGGGACCATTGGGGAGAGTCCGACCAGTTGAAACTGCGGGTTAAAGGGCGGGTATCGCCCGTTTCCAAATTCATCACATAAATTTGCGGATTACCGGCCCGGTTAGATACAAAAGTAATATACTTTCCGTCCGGCGAGTAAGACGGCGAACCGTCCACCGACGTTTTATTCGTCAGGCGGGTCTTTTTGTGGGTTTCCAAATTGTATACATAAATACTGGGGTTAGAGCCGCCGGAGCTGGTAAACACTAATGCTTTTCCGTCCGGCGAAACACCGCCGATTAAGGATAGCCCACCGCGAATGACCACCGGCGCAATTTTGCCCAGCTTCATATCAATGGCAAAAATATCCGGATTGCCATAGCGGTAAGTGGTGTAATAAATCCGTCCGTCCTTGGACCAACGGGGCAGCAAGGCAATACTTTTATCGTTCGTTAATTTTTGTAAATTTTGGCCGTCGTAATCCACCACATAAATTTCTTTTCTGCGGGTGGCGTCGTTGGCAAAGGCAATTTTAGTATCCGCAATACCGCATTTACCCACTAGCGCACTGACAATCTGGTCCGCCGCCACATGGGCCAAGCGCCGCAAGCTGGATTGCGTGCCTTTATAAGCCTTGGCAAATACCGCCGTGCGCGTGCTGACATCATAAACATACAGGCGGATAGTGTAATGCGGCTCCGCATAAGACACACTCCCCGCCAGCACATACGCCGCGCCCTGTTTGCCCCAAGCGCTTACGCTGTCCAACACGCGCTTTTCGTTAAAAGCGGGGCCGGATTCTTTTACCTCAAAATAGCGCATATACATCAAGTCCGCACGCAACACGTCGCGCACTTCCTGCGCGGCATTTTGCGCTTTAGCCGGAGCATTAAATTCCGGCAACCCTAAAGCGGGTACTCTTTGGCTACCGTAAGAGGTAATACCAATGTAAACATCCGTATTAGGCCGCGCAAAAGCGGCACTCACAACGCCCACTAATAAAATGAGCGGCAAAATGTACTTAATTAAATTTTTCATAAAACGGTTATTTTAATTTTGCCAACTCCGCTTTGGCCTGTTCGGCTTGCGGGGTGGAAGGGAATTCTTGCACGACGGACGCCAAATAACGGCGGGCTTCTTCCGTCTTGCCTAAGGGCACAATGCTGCGCGCGTATTTCAAACGGGCAGTGGCCGTGAGTTTACTTTGAGGAAACTTTTGCAATAAGGTGGCATACGCAATAGCCGCCGGTTTGGCTTGGCCGTCCGCCGCGTACGCATCCCCCAAATAAATATAAGCTTGTTCGGCTTGTTCACTGGTAGGATATTTGGAAATATACAACTTAAATCCGGTAGCAGCCGCCGCATAGGATTGTTTATCTAGCAGGCCTTTGGCCTCGTTAAATAAGTCAGACGGCAACACAGCCGCCGCTTGCTGGGTAGCCGGAGTTTGGGCCGCCGGCTGAACAGGCGTACGCACCGTGGCGGATAAATCGTCCAGTTTAGTGGACAAACGCGCCATTTGCGTATCCAGCTGGGATAAATTCTCGCTGGAAACAGAAAGGCTTTGCGTCAGTTCTTCCATTTTGGTAGCCAGCTCCGCCTGATTGGTTTGCAAGACGGAAATGGAATCGTTCAATTCTTTAAGCTGTAATTTAAGCGTGCCCATGTCACGCTCGCTGGCTAAACAGCCGCATAAAGCAAAGCCCGAACCTCCTATAAAAATAAGTTTAAGCACTTGTTTCATAGTGGTTCGGGCTCCTTTTGCTAAAGACTGGTTATTTTACGATAAGTACGGTATCCGCGCGGCGGTTTTTCGCCCAGCAGCTTTGCGTAGCTTCGTAGCAGACCGGTTTTTCTTCGCCGTAAGAAACAACGGCAATGTTTTCGGCCGCAATACCCAAGCGGGTGTAATAGGCTTTTACTTCGTTGGCTCTCTTTTCGCCCAAGGCGATGTTGTAAGAGATGGTGCCTCTATCGTCGCAGTTGCCTTCCACCACTACTTTGAAGCCTTCGGCAGCTTTGGCTTTAATGGCCTTGGCATTGGCTTCCAATACTTTGCGGTTTTCCGCGGTCAGATTGTATTTATCCAACGCAAAATGTACCGTGCCCAAGCTCAGTTCCACAGCGGGAACAACTTCGGTCGTGGTTTCTTCTAATACCATTTCGCTGGAAGAGCCGGCGGTCAAGTCGGCGTTGGCATCATCTTTAATGTTCTTTTTGCAAGCGGTCAAGCCGGCAGCTAAAGACAACACCAAAACTACTTTCAATAAGTTCTTCATTTGTATCTCCATTATTAAATATTGAGTCTACCTATAAATAATAGCAGAATTTTTGCCCTTGGGTCAATATAAAATCTCACGCGTGCGCGTACTAACACACGGTTATTGTAGCATTTTTAGCTTTTTAGGAAATGGGGAGGAATTTTGCCCACCCAAAAAAATTTGTTAGAATATTTTTATCTTAGGCAGTACCAAGGAACGAACTGTTTTTTACCGGGCTTTACGGGCCCAATACAATTTGAATCTGTTTTTGGAGCCTTGCAAAAGGCAAGCTTTTGAACAGTCAAAGGCATACGCTAATCCAAAAACAGCACGTTATAGGCACAATCCGTATGGACTAATTACCCATGCGGGTTGTGCCGAGTGCTTGCCGTTTACCAAAACGGCAAGCCACGGCTGTTTTGCTTGGGTTATTAGCGTAGCTCGGCAACGACAGCCGTTTTTTTATGTACCGCTGGACTAGGAGGTTGTTATGAAAAAAGGTTTTACCCTTATAGAATTATTAGTAGTTGTGTTAATTATCGGCATTTTGGCTGGGGCGGCCCTGCCGCAATACCAGTTGGCGGTGGATAAAGCCCGCTTTACGGAAATACAAACCATCAGCAAAAAACTGGGCGAAATGATTGAGCTTTATTATGTTGCCAATGGGAAATACCCGGACTATTGGGCCGATTTGGACATAGAAATACCGGGGTGCACGGAACTGGGTTGGCAATACGATATGGTGTGCGCCAAAAGCCGCTGGGACTTAAATGCCAATAATTTTTGCGTTTGGGACAGTTTAACCCGCGAGAATGTGGGGAATACTACCGTCACTGCTCCCAGTGGGCATAACGTCAGCTCTTGCTATGGTTTTCAACATGCGGGAAGTCCGATCGCCGGACACAGAAGTTGCAACGGAGTCACGCAACGAGGCCGCCGGCTTTGCAAAAACCTATGCGGGGCGGAGGGTTGTTTGTTAGATTAAACTTTGCACCCTTACACAAAACAACCGGCCCTTGTAAAAGGACCGGCTGTTTTTCTTGTAAAACCTTTTAGGCTAACAACTTGGCTAACAGTTGGCTGATGAGCCGCGGGTTGGCTTTGCCTTTGCTGGCTTTCATCACCCCGCCCACCAAAGCGCCTATAGCGGCCTTGTTGCCTTTTTTATAATCGGCCACTGCTTTGGGGTTGGCTTCAATAGCGGCTTTGGCCCATTCTTCCAGTTGGCCTTCGTCGCTTACTTGCACCATACCCAATTTTTCCACAATGGCTTTGGGGGAGCCGCCCTCCTGCCAAATTTTATCAAACACGTCGCGGCCCTGTTTGCGGGTAATTTTGCCGCCTTCCACCATTTCCAACAGTTCTGCCAATGTTTGGGCAGAAATGGGGCTTTGGGCAATTTCTTTCTTTTCCGCGTGGAGCATACCCAACAAATCGGTCTGAATCCAGTTGGAAGCCGTTTTAACCGGCACTTTTTTATTCGCCGTCACGGCTTCAAAATAAGTGGCCAAGTCTAACGACGACGTCAGCACACCGGCATCATACGCGTTTAATCCGGCCGCCATAAATTTGGCTTCTTTTTGGGCGGGCAATTCCGGCATTTGTTTTTTGACTTCTTCCAACCATTCGTGTTTTAGCACAATGGGCGGCAAATCCGGCTCCGGAAAATAGCGGTAATCCAAGGCGTCCTCTTTGGAGCGCATGGGGCGCGTGATGTTTTGTTCTTTATCCCACAAGCGGGTTTCCTGTACTACTTGACCGCCGTTATTTAACAGTTCCGTCTGGCGGTTGATTTCGTAATACAAGGCGTCTTTAACCGCCTTAAAAGAGTTTAAGTTTTTAATTTCGCAACGGGTGCCGAATTTTTCCTGCCCCACAGGGCGCAAAGACACGTTCACATCTACGCGCAGTTCGCCTTTTTCCATATCGCAGTTAGAGGCTTCCACCCATTTCATCAGGCGTTTAATTTCCGTCAGATACGCATAGGCTTCTTCCGGGCTGCGCATATCCGGCATGGAAACAATTTCCAGTAGCGGGCAACCCGCGCGGTTAAAGTCAATCAAAGAGTAATCTTCAAAGTGGACGGATTTGCTGGCATCTTCTTCCAAATGGGCATGATGAATGCCAATCTTCTTTTTTTGTAAATTTTCTTTAGGGCCGAAGGTAATTTCAATACTTCCGGCACCGTTAATCGGTTTATCAAACTGTGTGATTTGGTAGCCTTTGGGCAAATCCGGATAAAAATAATGTTTGCGCGAAAAGGTGGAATATTCGTTGATGGTGCACCCCAGCGCGAGGCCCGCCTTAACGGCAAGTTTCACGGCGCCTTCCGTCAGTACCGGCAGTACACCGGGCTGACCCGTGCAGCGCGGGCAAACGGCAGTGTTGGGTTTAGTATCATCCCCTACGCCGTTGGGGCAAGAGCAAAACAACTTGGTTTTGCTGGCCAGTTGGACGTGAATTTCCAGTCCAATAACAGGTTCAAATTTGGTTGTCACAGTTATCTATCTCCTAAATTATTATAATATCAAATATGCGAAACCTTTTTCAGCCTGTTTCCTATCAAAAGGGCGCGTGGTGGGCGGTATGCTCCACCACGGCGTGGAAGGCGTGCTCCTTTTTGAACAGTATTTTATTGGCCCTGTATTTTGGCACGCGGCCGGATACAGACTTGTATTTTTATTTGATTATGCTTAGCGGCATGGCGGTTAATTTTGCCCAGCGGGTCAATGCCGCAGTTTTTATTCCGGAGGCTATGAATGCCGAAAAAGCCGCCCCAAAATCCGGCATGTATCTGCTGAATACCGTTTTCTGTTTTTATATTTTTGTAGGCGGATTAGTAGCCGCGGCGGGGGTTCTTTGCCCCACCGCACTCGCGCGCGCGCTGACCCGTTTTTCCCCCGCGTTGCTAGCGGGCCAAAGCCATTTACTTAGTGCCGTGTGCCTGTTGTTTGCGTGCCAATTAATTACCTCTTATTTATCCGGCCTGTTGGAAATGCGCAAGTTGTTCGGCTCCGCTTGGTTAGCTCCGGCCAATGCGCTGTTCCCGCTGGCGTGTTTACTAATAGGCGCCAAACAATGGGGGATTATCAGCATGGTGTACGGCTTTTTGGCGGCGAATGTGCTGCAAATGGGCGTATTTATCTATTTATTAAAAACGCGGTGCGGGTGGGATTTTACCCCCCAACTTGGCTTTTTTCATACGCGGCTTAAAAAAAACTTACTTACCAGCCAACTGTTAGAACTGCTGGGATTGGCTAATACGCTTATTCCGGTTTATTTAATCAGCGGTCTAGCGGGTGGGTTAGTCAGCGCGCTCAATTACGCCAAGCAACTGGCGGACGCCCCCACGGAAATCCTCACTTGGCGCATTACAGGGGTTAGCAAAATCCAATTAAGCGAAAATTCCGCCCGCCAAGACGGCGAAGCGCTGAACGTGCATTTTTTGCGTACCAACCGCTTTTTATTCTTTTTGCTGATGCCGCTTTTTGTGTTTACGGCTTTTTATGCGTCGGATATCGTGCGCTTATTTTTTGAACGCGGGAATTTTACCGCCCAATCGGCCCGAGAGGCGGCGGCGTTTTTGCGCCCGCTACTGCTTGTAATGGTTTTACTGGCGCCGGTGATGATGCAAAACAACCTGTTTGCCGCCCAACGCAAATTAAAAGAGGCACTGCCTTATTTACTGGTTAGCAATTTGCTTTTTACCGGAGCGGTAATTGCGGGGATTTACTATTGGGGTGCATTTGCGTACCCGTATTTGCAAGCCGCGTGCTGTTTGATAGGCTTTGCCATTAATAAATATTTATTTGCCAAACACTTTGCCGGTATTGCTTATGGACGGTCTTTATTAGACGGCGTGCGGATTTTATCCTTAAATATAATTGCGCTGGTTCCGGCGGCGGCCGTCACCAAGTTTTGTGCGTTTTCCGCGCCGTTTTTTACGGTTTTTACAGGCGGCATTATCTTTTTGGCGGCACTGTGGGCGCTTACTAAATATAGCGGGGATTGGCGGGTTTTTCTACACACGCTTGCCGCACGCTGATTTTTTAAGCCACGCTATTTTGGCCCATACGCGCGGATAACTGACCCCACACCGCAAACACAATTTCAGCAGGAAGAACTGCACCTTTAGCACCGCCGCCCGCCCGCGCAACAGGCCCAGCGGTACGGCTAATAATTGCGCCCGGTTTTCTACTGCCAACTGCCACTCCTCGGCCGTCAGCCCAAACGCGGAAATATGGCTCAACAAACACGTTAAGCGCACGTTTTCAAAACCGCGCACACAGGCGGCGTAAAGGCCCGCGCTAACCAAACATTTCTGCGCCTGCATAAACGCCGTAAATAGCGCGTTAAATTTACCTTGCACGCGCGAAGAAAGCGCATTTTTGCCCCCCACGCAATAATAACTGGCGGTATCCGCCACAAAGGCCACTTTAGGAGCGTGGGCCAACATTTGTACAGACGGCAAAATATCTTCCGCCACCGTTTGCAACGGAAAACGGATATTATTTTTTTGGAGCCACTCCCGCCGCACCAGTTTGCCGCATACACTCATAACAGCTTGGAAAGATTCAAACGCGGCGGCCTTTTCCGCCCCGCACAGAACCGGCGGACAAGTAAATTTTTCCGTTATGATTTTTCCGCTAGGCATTTCATACACCGGGCGCGGGCAGAGGCACACCTCCGCCCCCGTTTTTTGGGCGGCCGATACCATGCGTTGTAAAAAATGCGGCTCTAAAAAATCGTCGCCGTCCAAAAAACAAACATACGTTCCCTCTGCGCGCAAAAGCCCCGCATTCCGCGCCGCCGCCACCCCCTGATTGGGTTGCGTAAGGCACATAAAATGCGGGTGCTGTTCCTTAAAATTTTGAATGATTTGGGCGGTGTTATCGGTGGAGCCGTCGTTAATGACCAATACTTCATAATCCGTAAAAGTTTGGCAAACCACGCTTTCCAAACATTTGGGCAGTTCGTCCTGCATATTATATACAGGGATAATAATGCTTACTTGCGGGCGGCTAAACATAACTGTTCGTACTCCTGTACAAAACGCTCCGGACTAAAACGCCCGCACACTTCCCGCGCGCGGGTGCCAAACGCTTGGCGCAGGGGCTCATCTTGCATCAGTTGCGCCATTTTTTCGGCTAACAAATCGGTATTTCCCTGCGGCACCAAAAAGCCGTCTGTGCCGTCGCGGATAATCACGTCCGGGCCGTTGCACACAAAGCTGACGGCAGGCACGCCCGCCGCCATGGCCTCCAACAGCACCAGCGGGAACCCCTCAAAGCGCGAGGACATAACCAGCAAATCCGCATATTGGTACGCGGCGCATAAATCTTTTTGGGGCGGCACGAACGACACACTGCCTTGCACGTCTAATGTTTCGGCCAAACTGGTTAGATTTTCTTTTTCCTCTCCGCCGCCCACAATGCACAACCGCCAATTTGCAAAGCGCGGTTGGATTAACTGCCACGCTTCCAACAGCCGCTCAAACCCTTTTTGGCGGGTCAACCGCCCGACGGCAAGCACCGTATGCGGCGCGGTAAAATAGGGTGGGCGGGCCAACGGGCGTTGTTGGGGCGCAAAGGCCGGATTATAAATTACACTGGTTTTCCAACGGGGATAATGCCGGGCAATATAGGCTTTATCCCGCCATGAAAGCACCACCACGCGGGCGGCGCGGTTGAGTAAAAAGAGGCGCCATTTGAGCCACTGGCGGCTTAGGCGCACTTTGGAAACGTCCAAATGTTCGGCAAAAATATACGGCACGCGCAATAGCCACGCGGCCGCCAATACGCCCAGCGCCATAAAAGAAATTACCACTTCCGGCCGCGTGCGCTTAATGGCCCGCCGCCAAAGCCACACCCGCTTGATACGCGCCCACAAGCCTTGCGCCCGCGGGTCCGCATGGGCCTGCACCCGCTCCACGCCCGGCGGCACCGTATAAAAATCCGGCGCGTCATACAGGGTGAGCAAGGTAATGCGGTGGCCGCGCCCAACGAGCCCGGCGCAAAGTTGCAACATCACGCGCTCCGCGCCGCCGCCGCCCAAAGTGGGTATGATACAGGTAATGTTCACAAAAAACCTCTTTTCAGAAAAAAAGCCCCGCACAGGCGGGGCCGAAATTACGCCAGCAACTCCGCAAACGCACGCACGAAATCTTCAAACGGGTAGCGCTCTTTTAATTTAGCGGCTTCCACCGCAAACCCCACGCGCTTGCCCCAGTTGACCATTAATTCGTCCAGCGCAATCGTAAAGGGTTCTTCTTCCCCCGCGTTTACAATCAGGCCGTTAATGCCGTTAGCCACCAGTTCCGTCACCGGGGCCGATTCACACGCCACGCACGGCAGTTTACTGGCCATGGCGTCCAACAAAATATCCGCCTGTGCCGGGTTTAAGGCCGGATAAGCAAAAATATCCGCATTACGCAGTAAGCTGTAAACGTCGCTGGCCTCGGGGACGATTTCCGTACTGGCTTGCAGGTTGTGTTTTGCAATAAATTTTTGCAAAGCCGCTTTGGCCGTTCCGTCCCCCACCAGCGTTAAATGCCACGAGGTATGCGCCGGGGCCAGCCGCGCCCACGTTTTAAGTAAGGTATCAAAGCCGCTTTCTTTAGCCAGTTTGCCCACCGCCACAATGTTGTTTTCTTTCTTAAAACAGGCGGGTTTGTTGTAATTGTAATGTTCCACCCATACGGCGGGATTGGCTACTTCCTGCACTTTTAGCCCGGCGTACGTTTTTTTGTTGAGCGGCCCCTGTGCGGTGCGGATGACTACCACTTTTTGGGCTTTTTTCAATAAGGCTTTTTTATCTTTAACGGCTTTATCTTCTTTGAAATTTTCGTTTTCTACATATACAAACGGAATTTTAGCTTCCGCCGCGGCACGGCAAGCGGTTAAATTCATAAAAGAAATCACGCGCTCCGCGCCCTCTTTTTTAAGTGTGTTTGCCAAGGTTTGCGGCTTGGCGGTGGCGGCGTATTCTTTCAGCGCCGCGCGGGCGGCCTTTACTTTGCCTTTTACGGCCATTACCCCTACCGCTACCCCGCGGCTAGCCAGTTCATCGGCCAATTTAAGAGCCAAACGGCTGGCCGTAAAATTTTTATTTCCACCTACAAAAATAACTGCTTTCATACTGCAACCTCCTAAACCCTTTTTTGCTCTATTTTGTATTGTACATAAAAAGTACGCGCGGTAAAACTTTATTTTAAGGGCATAAAAAAACCGCCCCTTCGGGCGGTATAAATAAGAAAACTTGCGGGGACTGGATTTGAACCAGTGGTCTCAAGGTTATGGGCCTTGCGAGATACCAGGCTTCTCTACCCCGCAATATTATTATAACACATTGAAACCTAAAATGCAAATTTCCGCCTTTTATTCCCATTTTTCCTTGGGGTTAAGGCGCGGCCCCAAGCAAAACCCCCAAAGGGCTAACTTTGGGGGCTTGCAAACAAAGCGGGCGGATTAGTTGTTAGTGGGTGTAGGGCACGAACGACTCGTTCCGTTATTACAACAGGAGTGCACAGGGGTATCAATCCCGCAGAAGTCCGCGCATAATTCTTGCCCGGCTTGGTTGTTTGCTCCATAGCACGCAACATTATCACTCTGATAATAGCGGTACAAGATATATCGGTATTGCAATGAAGGGGAACTCCCGTCTCCATCAACCACACGCAGCGCTACTACTTGACTGTTAGTAAAATCGTGGTTCTCCAGGTCTATCACAAACCCATTTCCCCCCTCACCGGTCACAGGGTCCCCTTTAGTGAAATAGCTCCTCCCCGTTGCCCCCTTGGGGGCCACATCTAACCCCTCAAAACTTTCCGCATAGCGGTTGGTTTGCATAAACTTGCGGCGTTGGGCTTTAACAACGCTATCCATTATTGTAATGGCTTCCGCCATGCGGGTGCGCTCCACGGCCTTAAAATATTGCGGCAGTGCCATGGCGGCTAAAATGCCGATAATCAGTACAACCACTAATAATTCAATCAGCGTAAAGCCGCCTAAACGGCTTATATTTGCGTTTTTCATAAAAAACCTCATTTTTTGATAAATTTTGCTTATAACAAAATTTATCAAAAAAAAAAAACAAAACAACCCCTATTAAACCACGGCAGGCAAAGCCCCCATATTTTAAGGATAATTTTTAACTTTCATTTTTCCCGCGCCCTTTTATTTTTTATTGGTTTTTACTTATTTTGTGTTTTTGCTGATAAGCCGATTAGGTAAATGGTGGGTATTTTTGTAATTTTTCCGCTTTTGTTTTTGCCGTGGCCGTTGTTGTTTGCCGTTGCCGTTTAATGCACCCCTTTGAAGCCGTCTATAAAATTTATTTTTAACGGAGTTATAAAGGCATTTTACTTGTCCGACCGTAGGGAGTTGTAAAATGCCCGTATAAAAATAAATTTTATGGCTTCCCGGGGTGCTAGCCTTTTTGCCTTCTTTTTCTGCAATGAGAAAAAGAAGGGCGGGTTTGGGGCGCCGCCCCTAATAAAATAATGTTGCCCGTTAAATGCGAACGGGGAACAAAATGTTATTTTGTTCCCCGCGCATTAAAATCCCAGCTTACCAACAGTTGTCATCAATTCAAAATGTCGTGGCGCTCGGGTATCCCCGCCAGCTTCCCCAACCTCTTGCGCGCATGCGGCTCCCCATGCGTGGCCGCCAACAAATAATACCGCTCCGCCTTATTTTTATCTTGCGCGGTGCCGGTGCCGTACGCATAAAAATCCCCCACCATTAGTTGTGCAAAGGGGCTTCCGGCATCCGCCGCCGCCAACGCCAAACGGAACGCCTCTTGCGGGTTTTCCCGCGTGCCAATGCCTTTTAGGTGGCACATAATCAGGTTGATTTTCCCCTCATAATTGCCCTGTTCGGCGGCCGCCTGATACCAACGGAACGTTTCTTTATCGTTCCGCGCACACCCGCGCCCCGCGTGATACAACGCCGCCAACGCTACCTGCGCTTGCGCCGCGCCGGATTTAGCCGCGGACTTAAAACAAATAAAGGCTTCGTAATCGTCCTGCGCCACGCCGCCTTTGCCGCGGTAATAGCGTTGGCCCAATTCTATTTGGGCGGCAGAGTCCCCCTGTTGGGCCGCGGTTTTCAGGCGCAACAAGGCGCGCTTTTTGCGGCGGGCGGTAAGCACAAAAACGCACCACCCCAATAAAAAGCACCCCGCCGCCAGCCAAAAAGTTGGGTTTGTAAGCATATTATTTTGTTTTTACCAGTTTACGGTTTTCCAAGGTGTAAACGTCGTCGGCAAAGTTAACGGCGTGAACGTCGTGCGTCACCATCAGCACCGTCAGCCCCTCGCGGGCCATACGGGCGAAGTCCTTAAACACCTGCTCTTTGCGGGAGGCGTCCAAATTGCCGGTGGGCTCGTCGGCCAGTAGCAGTACAGGCTCGTTGCGCAACGCACGCGCAATACTGGCGCGCTGTTTTTCCCCGCCGGAAAGCTCGCTGGGCAGTTTGTGGGTAATGGCACCCAAACCTAAATTTTCCAGCAACGCCTGCGCCTTTTGGGGGTTTTCATCCCCGCGCATCAGTGCGGGCAGTTCCACATTTTCCAGTAAAGAAAATTCCGGCAACAGGCCGTCAAACTGAAACACAAACCCCATTTTTTTTAGGCGCAGGGCCGAGCGGGCCGACTCCTTACGCAAGCGGGTAATATCCTGCCCTTCAAAAAAGATTTGGCCGGACGTGGGTTTATCCAACATGGCAATTAAATTTAGCAGCGTGCTTTTGCCGCTGCCGCTAGGGCCCAAAAGCACCACAAAACGCCCCTTTTGCACTTGCAGGGATACATCTTCCAGCACGCAGAGGTTTTCGTCTTTCTGACCGTAAATTTTGGTCACATTTTTTAATTCTATGATATTATCCATAACGTATTGCATCCGTCGGGTTCACGCGGGAGGCTTTGGCGGCCGGATATAACCCCGCAAAGAAACAAATAAAATAACTGCCCCCCACTACGGCCAAAATGTCGCTCCATTCCATACGTACAGGCACTTTGGTCAAATAGTAAATATCGCCGGGGAGTTCCACAATGTTAAAGGTGGCAATAATCCAACATAACAGACACGCAAGCGCAATACCCAAACAAATCCCCAATGTGGCAATTACCATGGCTTCCCACATAAACACTTTGCGTATCATTTTGGGGCTGGCCCCCATGGCGCGCATTAGGCCGATGTCGCGCAGTTTTTCCGTACCCAACAAAATCAGGTTTCCGGCAATGTTTAAGGAGGCCACAATAATAATTAAAAACAGGATGATAAACATGACGGCTTTTTCCAACTTTAAGGCCGCGTATAACGTACTGTTTAATTGGGCGAACGTGCGCACGCTGTACCCCAAGCCAATCGCTTCGCGGATTTGCTGGGCGGCAGTTTCGGCCTTGTTTAAGTCGTGCAGTTTAACGGCCACGCCCGTCACGCCGCCTTTCAGGCCCAAAAAGTCGCTGGCGTCCGCCAGACCGGCGTAAGCAATGGTGTTATCAAATTCGTAATAACCGGTACGCAACAACCCGCTGACCCGAAATTTCTTCATTTTGGGGAACATCCCTGCGGAAGTGGAAATGGATTGCGGAGAAATCAGCACCACGTCATCCCCCACGTCCGCGCCCAATCCGGCGGCCAATTCCGTACCCAGCACCAACGGGGCCGGTGCATCCGCCGCCCAATCTTTAGGGGCAAAGGAGCCCTCCGTCAGTGAATGGCTCAAACTGTTGATTTTCTTTTCCTGCTCCGGGTCCAACCCGCGCACCACCAACCCCACGCTTTGGCCGTCATACGATAAAATAGCCTGCCCGTAAATATGCGGGGCGGCCGCTTCCACCAGCGGGATTTGCTCTATTTTGCGGATTTGCTCCGGATAAGTGCTTGCCGGCATACGGCCGAATACCAAAATATGGCTCTGCGCGCCGATAACTTTGGTTTTAATATCCGATTGAAACCCGTTCATCACGGATAAAGTGGTAATCAGCGCCGCCACGCCCACGCTAACCCCGGCCACGCCAATCAGCGTGGTGATGATAGCAAACAGCCCTTTGCGGCGCGTTAAATAGCGTAAAGCTACAAAACGTTCAAATTTCATATTTGTATTTTACCTTATTTTTACGCCCGGTAAAAACAAAAAGGACGAAACCGCAGTTCCGTCCTTTTTGCTTGGGTTTTGCAGATTTTACTCAACCGCGGCAAAGCCGGCTTCCAATGCTTTTTTATTCAGTTCCAGCATTTCCGGCTTGGCGCGTTTATACACTTTCTTCATGGCGTGTACAATGTTTTCCACACTTACCGCACCCATCAGCTTGCAATAGGCCCCCAATGCCACCAATGTAGCAATACGGTCCATGCCTATTTCTTCGGCAATTTGGTTGCAAGGCACGCAAACGGATTTAATATCCGTGCGGGTAGGGCGGGAATTAATCAGCGAGCTGTTAATAATCAGCAGCCCGCCTTTTTTTACCAGTGGCTCAAACTTGGGCAAAGACGGCTCGTTCATCACAATGACCGTATCCGGCATGGCCACAATGGGCGTGTAGACTTCGCCGTCCGAAATAACCACGGAACAGTTGGCCGTGCCGCCGCGCATTTCCGGCCCGTAAGACGGCAACCAGCTGGAGTTCTTTTTGCATTCCACCCCGGCTTGGGCCAACAAAATACCGGCCGAAACAACCCCTTGTCCGCCGAAACCGGCAATTCTAATACCTTGGTACATTAGTTCGCCCCCTCATCCTTAAAAACGCCTAACGGATATTGCGGCATCATTTTGGTACGCACAAATTCCAACGCCTGCGGCACGCTGGCGTGCCAGTTGGTCGGGCATTGGGAAAGCACTTCCACCATGGAAAAGCCCACGCCGTTTACTTGGTTTTCAAACGCTTTTTTAATGGCCTGTTTGGCTTTAATTACGTTTTGCGGACAATCCACCGCCACGCGCGCCAAATACTTGGAGCCGGTAATCTGGGCGAGCATTTCGCACATATTAATCGGCCAGCCTTGCAGTTTGGGGTCACGCCCTTTGGGGGCGGTGGTAGCCACTTGGCCCACCAACGTGGTAGGGGCCATTTGGCCGCCGGTCATACCGTAAATAGCGTTATTGATAAAGATAACGGTAATTTTTTCGCTCCGTACGGCGGCGTGAACAATTTCCGCCATACCGATAGACGCCAAATCGCCGTCGCCCTGATAAGAAAACACAATGGCTTGCGGCTTGGAGCGTTTAATACCCGTGGCAATAGCCGGCCCGCGGCCGTGTGCGCCCTGTACCATATCACAGGCAAAATAACTGTCCGCAAATACGGCACACCCTACCGGAGCCACGCCGATTACGCGGTCCGCTATTTTTAATTCATCAAAAGTTTCCGCCATTAAGCGGTGCACAATCCCATGCCCGCAACCGGGGCAATAGTGCATGGGTACATCTAATAAAGAATCCGGCTTTGTTGCAAGAATCGTCATAAAATTACTTGCCTCCTTTGCGGTCGCCCTGCACACCCAAGGCCAAATCCCGCTGGCAATGATAGGTAAATCCTTCCGCGTGGCGCTGTAAATCAAACAACCCTTCCGTTTGACCGTTGAGCGCACTGCGCACCGCCGTTAAAATGGTGGCGCCGGACGGTTGCCCGCCCGCCGGATAAGCATTCAAATAAACCGGTTTGGCACCGTTTAAGGAAAGTTTTACATCCTGCACCAACTGCCCGAGGCTCTGTTCCACACACAGCACGGCCTTGGCGTGTTGGGCGGCGTTTTTCAACGCTTCAGACGGGAACGGCCACAGCGTAATCGGGCGGAAAAGACCCACTTTCAGCCCTTCTTCGCGCCCTTTTACCACGGCTTCCAAACACGCGCGGGAAGACAAGCCGTATGCCACCAAAAGTACGTCGCAATCTTCGGTTTGGCGGGCTTCAAAGCGGGGCTCGTTCTTTTCAATCAGGCCATAGCGTTTGGCGCGTTCCACCACGTCCGCAATCAGGTTATCGCCTTTGTAGGAAAACACATTATTTTTGTGGCGGCCGTTTTTATAAATATCCACGGCCCAATCAAATTTGCCCAGTTTATTGGGGTCCACAGGCTCAAAATTAAAAGACATGGTTTCCATCATCTGCCCTAAAATACCGTCGGCCAAAATCATAGCCGGCATACGGTATTTTTCGGCCAAATCAAAAGCCAATTTGGGGAAGTTGCCCAACTCCTCTACGGAGTTCGGCGCTAGCACGATTACATGATAATCCCCGTTGCCGCCGCCGCGGGTGGCTTGGAAATAATCCCCCTGCGCGCCGCCAATACTGCCCAACCCCGGCCCGCCGCGCATAACGTTTACAATCAGGCACGGCAAATCCGCGCTGGCCAAATAGGTGATGCCTTCTTGTTTTAAGCTAATCCCCGGAGAGGAAGAAGACGTCATACTGCGCGTTCCGGTGGCTGCGGCGCCGTATACCATATTGATAGCGGCTACTTCGCTTTCCGCCTGCACAAACGCGCCGCCGGCATCTGCCATATTGGCGGACATAAATTCCGGCACTTCGTTTTGGGGAGTGATAGGATATCCGGCAAAAAAGCGGCAGCCGGCGCGGATAGCGCCTTCAGCTAACGCTTCATTCCCTTTTCTTAAAGTTTTTTCGCTCATAAAATCCTCTTAATTATGGTAAAACGTTATTTCATTACGGTAATGGCTACGTCCGGACAGACCAAATAGCACATCTTGCAGCCAATACAATCTTCGGGGCGGATTTGCTCCGCGGGGAAATACCCCTTTTTGCTAATGGTTTTGGACGGCCCCAAACATTTTTTAGGGCAGGCACTCACACACATATAGCAAGCCTTGCACTTGTTGGCATCTACTACAATTTTTGGCATACAATCTCCTATGGGCACAGGGCAGGCCCCTTTTATCCCTGATACTTACAGTATATTTCTTTTGATAGCTTTTGCGCAATGAGTATACGCATTTTTTTGTACAATAAAATTATGGAAAAAACCAACCCGTATCACACCTTATTACCGGCCGCACGCGCCTTATTACAAGGCGAAACGGACCCGATTGCCAACGCGGCCAATTTGGCGGCGTTGTTATTTAACACGCTTTGCGGGCTGAACTGGGCCGGATTTTACCGTTGGAAAGACGGGCAGCTGGTGTTGGGGCCGTTTCAAGGCAAACCGGCTTGCGTGCGCATTCCATACGGGAAAGGCGTTTGCGGCATGTCCGCCCAAACGCGCCAAACGGTACTGGTGCCGGACGTACATGCGTTTGAGGGGCATATTGCGTGTGATGCCGCTTCGCGCAGTGAAATTGTGGTACCGGTCATCCAAAACGGCACCTTATGGGGCGTACTGGATATAGACTCCCCGCTTTTAGCGCGTTTTAACGAAACGGACCGGAAATATTTGGAAGAGCTAGTGCAAATTTTTGTTTCTGCCTGCCGCTTTTAACGGCGTTTGTATAGGGGAAAAATAAAATTTGCCCGAACGTCATAAATTTTGTATTATATATAGGTAATGCCGAGGTAGCTCAGTGGTAGAGCACTGGTCTGAAAAACCAGGTGTCGACAGTTCGATCCTGTCCCTCGGCATTTTTCCTTTTGTTAAAAGACCCCGCCCAGCGCGGGGTCTTTTATTTTATAAAGGACTCGCACCAAAAACAACGGGGTTTGCCGCCCAAACGCAAAGCAAACCCCTATCTAAAAAACAGATTTATTGAGCTAAATCTGCTTACTCACGCACTTGCAGTAAAGCAAAGTGCAGGTATTCCGTTTCCGGCATACCAATCAGCACCGGATGGTCTTTGGCTTGTCCGCGCAGTTCCACTAGTACCGCCCGCTTGCCGGATTTGCTCACCCCTTGGCGGATGATGTCCATAAACAATTCGCGCGATACATGGTGGGAGCAAGTGGAAAAGGCCAAATAGCCACCTGTTTTTAAGCCTTCCAACGCCATTTTGACCAATTTTACATACAGCCCCACCGCTTGCGGAAGCGCCTTGCGGCTTTTTACAAAAGCGGGCGGGTCTAATAATACCATATCGGGTTGGTCGGGCAGTTCGCCTTTTTTCATAGCGGAAAGCAAGCGTTCGGCGTCGTCGCGGTGGAAAACGGCAATATCGTCCACCCCGTTTAATTTGGCATTTTTCTGGGCAAAATCCACCGCGGCGGCGGAAGAATCACACCCCCACACTTGGGCAGCCCCAGCCAGCGCGGCCGTAATGCCAAAAGAGCCTATATAAGAATACAAATCCAACACCAGTTTATCCTTAAAATACGGTTTTAAGAATGCGCGGTTTTCGCGCTGGTCGTAATAAAATCCGGTTTTTTGCCCTACGCGGATAGGCACGATATATTTAACGCCGTTTTCTTCAATTTCCACCGTTTCGGGCACTTCGCCCACGGTTTCCGGCGTGCCGGAAAGCCCTTCCAGCGCGCGGAAGGCGCTGTCGTTGCGGTAAAAAATGCCTTTGGGCTTAAATATTTTTTGGCAAGCGGCGGTAATTTGCGGTTTTAATTTTTCCATACCGGCGGTTAATACGTCAATCACCAATACATCCCCGTAGCGGTCAATGACCAAACCGGGCATATTGTCCGCCTCGCCATAGCACATACGGCCGTATTTGCGCAGGCCGTGTTCCCGCCGGTAAGCGTAGGCCGTATCCAAATTTTCAAACACAAAATCTTCGGGCAAATCGCCTTCGCCTTTTTTAAGGAGCCGTACGGCAATTAAACTGTGCGGATTAAAACAGCCAATCCCCGCCTGGGTGCCGTCGTGCGCCAACACGCGCACCAGCGTACCGGGTTCAATAGAGGTATCCAACCCGTCAATTTCGTTGGAAAACACCCAATAGTGTCCGGCCAACAGTCTTCTTTCTTCTTTTGCTTTTAATTTAATTTCAATCATACAGGTTCCTTGTTTTTATAATTGCCCTATTTGTTTAAGGTTTCCACGTCTGTAAACGGGATTTTAGCGGCGCAGAGCGGGCACTCTTTCGCCGTAAAAGTTTCCATGGGGTAGGAAAGCAGCGCCCGCAGGGGAATTGTCAACGGCAAATACCCCATAGAGCGGTCCACAATTACCGCCACGCCAAACACATGGGCGCCCATTTTTTGTGCCAGCTCAATAGCCTGCGCCAATTTGCGCCCGCCGACGGTCACGTCGTCCACCACCAGCACACGCTCGCCGGCTTTCAGCACAAAGTTGTGTTTAAGCACCATTTGGCCTTGGTCATTGCGGGAGGCAAAAATGGCGCGCACGCCGCGCACGCGGGCCACTTCTTGCGCCAAAACGGAGTTGGACGGTTCCAACGCCAAAATTACATCTGCTTTTTGGGAAAATTTATCCGACAAGGCCTGCGCGATACGCTGGGCCAAATGAGGGTGCTGCAACAAGAGGGAAGTTTGAATGTACGACTGGCTATGAAAGCCCGACGGCATTACAAAATGCCCCTCCATAATAGCCCCATGTTCTTGCAAGAGGCACAAAACATCCAGATTATTTCTTGGCATGGAAGTCTCCTTTAATAAAATCCCGATTGGCTTCAAAAACGGTGCGCAGCCCGCGTGATTGGGCGGCTTTAATCTGCCGGCCCGTTTGCTTGGCCTTTAACATTTCCAACTTGGGTTTACGCATGGAGGACGACACCTTAAACGCCAGTGCCGGATTACCGGATTCATCCGTCAAGTTTTCCGCCAACGCGCCCGAGCGGGAAGTGTTGTTAAACATCGTCCATATAATAATATCAAAATTTTCTTCCACCCAGTTAGTCCAACCTTGTACGGCGGCGGAAATGGTGGGCCCCTGCGTAAACGCATTGTTAATGTTCATCCGTCCGTTTACAAAATCCACACTGGCGGCCATATCCTCAAACGCCACATCTTTTAACACTTGCCCCACCTTAAAACTTCCGGCGCGTTCCATGCGGTGCATAATAATAAACGGCGTAAATGTAATGTTGAGTGCCTGTTGTTCTTCGGCCAGTTTTTCCATTTGGTGAATCACACCGTTTTGCAGGGTGGCATCCAAGGTGCCGTTTAATTGGTCCATACCGGCCAGTAAGCCCGTTAAATCAAACTCCGCAAAAAAGTTATTGCCGGAAATAACCGTAGATGAAAACGTATCGGCGGATAACGTGCCCGCAAAGTTAGGCATAAATTTGGGCAAGCGCTCCCTAAAATTAACAAGCCATGCCAGCGGTCCTTCTTTAGGTTCGCGCACCTTAAAGGGATGAATCCGCCCAATCACATGGGCAAAATCAAACACCACGTCAATAAACGGCATAGGCTCAAAATGTTTCAAATAAATGTTGGTGGTAATTTTGCGCTTGGGGGATTTAATGTGATGAATGGCCAAATTCATTTTAAGCGGCACACCGTTTAATTCCCCGCCGGCAATATTGGCATACACGTTTCCTTTGCGGTAAAAGCCGGAAAGTTGCAACTTATCAAACACACTGCGGTCCACGGTCACTTTGCCGGAAGTAGTGTTGGCGTACAAATCGCTAAAATCCTGCTTGGCTTGAAAGGTGCCGCTCACGCCGTCTGCCAAAAAGCCGTAAAAATATCCCCCCGCGTTTTGGGCGGTTAAAGTTAAAAGCGGCAAATGCCAACGGCCGTCTGTACGCACAAGGTGGGCTTTTTCCACCGCGCCGGAACCGGTCAGTTTATATTTTTCCAAAGGCGGATAGTTTTGGCTCCGCGGGGCTAAATCCATCAGGCCGGTAGAAAATTGCACATCCGCCGTAAAGGGAGCGTCCGCAAAATTTAAGGTGCCGTTTGCCTGTGCGCGCACATCTTGCGCCGTGATGGAAGATTCGTTAATTTTTAGAGTGCGGTAATTGTTGGATAATACCCCCTTTAAGCTAACGTCCGTCTGCGGCAAATAAAACTGCGCCATTTTATCATCAAATACGGATAAATCTTTCCCCTCAAACGCGGGCACTTGCGCGCGGATATTAAAATAAGGGGTGCGCAAATTGTCCAAATCCACGGTTAAAGCCACCGGTTTGCGGAACGCAAACACTTGCGCGCGTAAACTGCGCAAGGCAAAATTGCTCCAATCAAAATTGGCAAAATTCACATGGCCCGCGCCTTTAATTTCCATATCGGAAATGTTATCTTTCCACTTATTGCGCAGGACCATTTCCATTTGAAAGCGGGAAAGTTCATCAAAGCGCAAGCGTTCAAAATGCAGGTTGAGCCCATATACGGCGTGGGTCGTTTTATTCTGTAAATCTTTATAGCTCATGACGCCGTTTTTGACCGTCCAGTCCTGCACGCTGACGGCAAAGCGCTCTCCGGTGGGGGAAGTTGC
This sequence comes from uncultured Elusimicrobiales bacterium, assembly GCA_934662565.1. GTDB lineage: Bacteria > Elusimicrobiota > Elusimicrobia > Elusimicrobiales > Elusimicrobiaceae > Avelusimicrobium. Next base: position 2,675 of record CAKUKI010000002.1, on the reverse strand, counting down.
CTCGCTATGCGTTTTTTGGGTGGCCCGAATATCCGGCACATTATAGCGGCCGTCTTCCCCGCGCACAATGTTAATGCGGGGGCGGTTGAGGGTCACTTCGTCAATAACCAGTTGGTGGTCCAACAGCGGCAACAACTTAAACCGCACCGCCACACTGTCGGCCGATACAAACGCTTCCCCATGGGCAACCTCACTATCCAGTACGGAAAAGCCTTTTAATTCCAGCGTGTTAAAAAATTTCAAATCTAACGAAGTAATTACGACCGGACGGTTTAGGGCGCGTTGTAATTGGGCGGTGATTTCCTCGCTTAAATACTGGGCATTAAAAAATTTGATAAACAACACCCAACAAACCGCCAGCAAGCACAAAATGAGCATCAGCGTAAACATAACGGTCCGCAGGGTAAGCGTGCAACACGCCCCCAAAAAACGCACCACCCAATTTTTTTTCTTTTTTTGCTCTTGCGCCATACATTCCCTTTAGAGCGCGTTATAAATACGCTCTACCATATAGTTTACAAAAATTCGCCACGTATTATAGGTTCCCGTTGCCACGCGCAGCGCAGACGCGCCCAAATCCGTTTGCTGCGGGAACAAAACCTTGCACAAAACAGCCAATATAATTAAGTTTACAAAGGTAATAGACACGGCCGAAAACACCTTTCCGCCCGCCATTTGCAAATCCGGCTGGTCCGCTTCAAACAAGGTTTTGAATGTTTGCACAAAATGGAACGCCGTACAAAAACCGGCCAAGCCTACAAACACCCAACGGTAGGGGGTTAAATCCGCCACCCAAGTAAGTGCGCAATACAAAAGCCCCAGCCCCACCGTATAAGCCGGTATAAAATACGGCGCCAGTGCCACAAAAGCGTTGCATTGGGTCATTTTTACATAACCGCGGTCTTGCCGGACGCTGATATCTTTAATGCGGTACCCGCAAAGCAAGGCCGCCACGGCGTGGGTCAATTCGTGCCCCAGCACATACACGCGGGAAAAATCATATACCCAAAAATGAATGGCCCCATACACCGCGGCCCCGCCCGCAAAACAGGCAAACATTTTTATATTTCCCAATGTGCCGTACAACAGGCGCGCCGTTTGCGCCGCCGCTAAAAATAGCGTGGGGAGCAGCAACACCGCCAGCAGTGTTTTGAGGATATTTTTCATTCAAATTTACCGTTCCAATCTTCGCTTTGGTAGCGCGTTTGGGCCAGCTTTTTGGCTTGCGCTAACACGTCCGCCCCCACGGCACGGGGAACAAAATGCGCGTCAAACTCCCGCATAATGGCGGTAATAACGGCTTTTTTTAAGGCGGGGTTTTCCCGCGCGCCGGACGTTTGCAAAGACCCCTGATACAACACCGTTTGGCCAAAACGCCGGATAGCACCCCCCAAAATTTTATGCCCGTCCGCCGCCAGCAAATCATTTTCTACCGGATTCAAAAAGCAAGCTCCGGCTTGGCCGTGCTGGGCGGGCAAATAGGCTTGCGGGGCGGTTTTGCCCCACACTTTTACCGGCGCCAAAAAAGCAAGCTCCGCGCGGATAGCCCCATGCAAACGCGCATACAAGGCCGCGGGCGGTTGTGCCGTTTGTAAAATACAGGCAAAAGTCAAATCCCCCCGATGGAGCACCATGCCCCCGCCGGTAGGGCGGCGCACGGCCGGCCCGCACACTCCGGCCGCCGCCGCTTGACGCAAAACAGAACGGCGCGGCTGGGCATAGCCAAAGGTGACGGCCTCTTTATCCGCCCAATGGTAAAAGCGGAGCCAAAATCCGCCCGCGTGCGTAAGCGCGCAGGTTTCGTCCAGCGCCATTTGTTCATACGCGGTAAGTGCGGGGGTATTAAGTAGTAAATCCATAGTTTACATTGTAGCAGTTATCAAGCCCACAGGGCGGCACTTTACAGTTATTTTTATACTAAATTTTCCGCTACAGCTTGCCACACAAAAGGGCCCCCTTGCGGGGGCCCTTTTCCAACCTTGTTTATTGGACAAGGAGGATACGTGAAAAACTGCTGATTTCTACCCTACACCACACAAACAAGTGCAAGGGTCACATCTTCCTAACCCTCCACCACAAGGGATATTTTGGTCGGTGCAATACCAAATTTCTGACCAATTCGTTCCAATAAAACCGTTTTTGTTTACGGCGCCCCCTCGCAAAATCGCATACGAAGCATCTAAGTTTCCCTGCTCCAAACAATCTCTTTTTGCTGCCTCCTCAGATTCATATTGTTTCTCGAAATAAGCAGCATCTGCATCCCCACGCTGACAACGCCAAAATGTAGGGACTCTTGCACAATCATACTCACACTTGCAAGTGTCAGAATTCCAAAAATGGATTACATCACGCAGTACCCGTTTTCCTTTATCTCCAACAGGGCACCATTCTTGCGCGGTTCCGGAACATTTTGTATATTCTTCGGTTTCATTCCATTCTGCCTCACAAATACAATCGCCAGAAAAAGGCTCCTCAACGCGGCCCGCGGGACAATTACTCGTACATTCTTTGTCCCAATTTCCGGCCGCCCATGCGCCGTTTACACAAGTATAACTTTTCGTGCGGACAGTGCCATTGGGGCAAGTTTCCGTTTCATCTGCCGGTTTGGCCGGACAATCCGGAAATGCACCCAACACCCATTTATAATTGGTAGCGGCACTGCAAGAATAACTGGC
>CAKUKI010000001.1 GCA_934662565.1 uncultured Elusimicrobiales bacterium | reverse complement strand
GCCAGTTATTCTTGCAGTGCCGCTACCAATTATAAATGGGTGTTGGGTGCATTTCCGGATTGTCCGGCCAAACCGGCCAATATTACAGAAACTTGTTCCGACGGTACTACAAAACGCACGAAAAGTTATGCGTGTGTGAACGGCGCGTGGACCCTTGGAAATTGGGATAAAGAATGCCCAAAAGACGAAGACTGTTGTTCTTACAGCATGGGTTCAGCCGAAGCTCAAGCCTGTATAAAGAAAAAATATGGTGCGTCCAGCGTGGAGGCAAGATGTGCCAATTATGGAAACAGAACGGCTTGTTTGCGCGCTCTGTACCAAGGCGGGAGTCAGATAACGTATCGGTGCCTGTTGGGAACAGGGGACGAGGATTTGAAAAATGACCGCAACGGTTATTCCGGCTGTAAGGCATGTAAAGAAAACCCAACTGTGACTAAATTTTTTAATAGTGATTTCTTGAAATACGCTTGCACAAAAACAGTACCTCATTGTGATATTAAAAGTCCTTCTTCCTCAACGCCAAGTATTTCCTGTTGTACAGTATATTCATTTGAGGAGGTTTTTTCCTCAGCATCGGGTCACCAGTATTCTGATTGTGCGGCCAAATGCCGCGAAACGGCCCGATGTTCCGACAAAATTAAAGACGGTGTTAAACTAAATGGAAGTAAAGTCACATTAGATTGCTGGTCTGGCACATGTTATTGCAACACGCCTACTTATCCGTTAACAGGAACATTTGAATACGGTAGGCGCCGTACCTTCAAGTGCAAAAATACGAATGAATACTGTACTGAAGATCAAATGGTTCAGTTATAAGTAAGTTTTTCACGTATCCTCCTTGTCTAGTACACAAGGTTGGAAAAGGGCCCCCGCAAGGGGGCCCTTCGTTTATGTAGCAAGGGGAGTTCCACTATTTTATCCGCTGCGCGCATATTGTCCGGCCGAGGTTCCCTTTCCGCCTTTTGCCAAACGGTGGTTATGGCGGTACAAAAAAACGGACTCCCCGCAGAGGGAAATCCGTTTTTATTTACAATATTTAGTGCTTACATGGGGTTTTGTTTGGGGGCGCGTATGCGCTGGATGTTGCGTTTGTGTTCGTCAAAAGTGGGGCTGAAAACGTGGCGGCCGGAGTTATCGGCCACAAAATACAAATTATTAAAATTGGGCGTGGGTTGCAAAACCCCTAATACAGATTCATAACTGGGGTTGCAAATAGGCCCCGGCGGCAGCCCCGCGTTGCGGTAAGTGTTGTAGGGGGAGTTAATTTTAAGGTCTTTATAAGTTAGGCCTTTTTTCCAGTAGCGGTTTTCCCGCGTGTTGAACCCCAGCGCATATTGCACGGTGGGGTCCGCTTCCAAGCGTTTGCCTATTTTGTAGCGGTTTAAGTACACCGCCGCAATTTTGGGGCGTTCGTCGTGGTGGATGGCCTCGCGCTCCACAATAGAGGCTATAGTTAATACTTGGTTTTCCGTCAGTTTGGTGGGGTATTTGGCAAACAGCGGTTTAATGCGCTTGGCATATTCCGCCGTCATTTCCGCCACTACTTTTTGGGCGGGGGTCTTTTCGGAAAATAAATAAGTAGAGGGGAATAATTTACCCTCTAAATTACGCTCCCGCACGATAGATAAAAATTCTTGGGCGTCCGTGATGTTTTTTTCAGCCAGCATTTCGGCAATTTCTTCACTTCTCCAGCCTTCCAGTACGGTTAGTTTTTCATAGTGAATACACTGCCCGCTTTTAATGCAGTTGATGACCTCAAAACTGGGGGTGTTTTTGCGTAAGTCAAACTTGCCGGCTTTCAAATCCCGCGCGGAAGACGTCAGTCGCAGTAAAATTTTGAACGCCAACGGACTTTTGATAATGCCTTTTGCTTTTAATTCCTGCGCCACGGACGCGCCGCTCTGCCCCGCGTGGATGGTAAAGGTGGTCAGGTCCCCTTTATCCCAAGTGAACATTTTTATCAGCCACGCCGCGCTAAGCAAAAATACCAAGCAAAAGGCAAAAAATATCAAAAGCCGTTTCATATTATTTTACAAGTTTTAAGAAGGTGCGCCGCCCCACCTGCAACACGGCGCCGGAATCAAACATTAAAACACCGTCTTGCGTGAGTTTTTGGCCGTTTAAGCGCACAGCCCCTTGTTCTATTAAGGCGCGCGCTTTGTTTTTGCTTTGCGCAGCACCGGCCGCTACCAACGCGGCGGAAAGTAATTGCCCGTCTGCGGGCTTAAATTCGGGCATATCGTCCGGATTTTGCTTTTTGGAAAAAACCTGTTCAAAGTTTGCCCGTGCGGCCAGCGCGGCTTCTTTACCGTGGAAACGTTCCGTCAGCAGGCCCGCCAAGTGCTTTTTGGCTTCCATGGGGTGCATGGCTTTAACGGCGGTTAAATCTTCGGAGGTTAAAAGCTCGTAATAGGCCAGCATCAGTTCGTCGGAAATAGACATCAGTTTGCCGAACATATCGTTGGGCGCGTCATTTAAGCCCACATAGTTGCCGTAAGATTTGGACATTTTTTTAATGCCGTCCAACCCCACCAGCAGCGGCACGGTAATGGCTACCTGCGGCTCTTGGCCGTTATTCTTTTGCAGCTGGCGGCCTACCAGCAAGTTGAAAATCTGGTCCGTGCCGCCCAGTTCCACATCCGCTTTTAAGGCTACGGAATCTTGCCCTTGGAACAAACTGTATAACACTTCCAACAGGCTAATCGGGTTGCCTGCCGCCATACGCTTTTTGAAGTCGTCGCGTTCCAACACTTGGGCCACCGTCACTTTTTGGAGCGTGAGCATTAAATCTTTGCCGGAAACAAACGGGTCCAGCCATTCGCTGTTAAAGCGGATTTCGGTTTTGGACGGGTCCAGCACTTTGAAGGCTTGTTCCGTATAGGTTTTGGCATTTTCCAAAATTTTTTCACGCGGTAAAACCGGACGGGTGGAGTCACGGCCGGACGGGTCCCCCACGGCGGCGGTAAAATCCCCAATTACCAATACGGCTTTGTGCCCTAAATCCTGAAAGCGGCGCAATAAAGAAAGGGCCACACTGTGCCCCAAGTGCAAGTCCGCACTGGTGGGGTCACAACCCAATTTAACTTTTAAGGTTTTGCCGCTTTCCAACTTTTTGGCTAAATCGGCTTTGGACACTACGTCCACACAGCCGCGCGTTAAAAAATCTATTTGTTCATCAATGGTCATTTTATAATTCTCCAAATGGGTACTTATCCCATATTTTAGCATAATGGGAATAGGCCCCGCACTAGGCACAGGCGGTTTTTAATAAAAATCGTACGGGTCGGCCGAGAGTTTAAGCGGTTGCTTTTTGTTTTGGGTGGAGAGGCTATCCAACACTTCCACGGCGGGGAAATATTGTTCGTCCGTCAGTTTGAACAGCAGATATTCTTTTTTAAGGGTATCCGTTTTTTTGCCGCACGGCACAGGGCCGAGTATTTCCTGCGCGTTTTGCTTAAACAGGCTTTTTAAGTGTGCGGCTTGGGCGCAAAGCGCTTTAGGGTCTTTGTTTTTTAAGGTGGCGCGCACCAAACGGATAAAGGGGGGATAATTAAACGCTTCCCGCAAGGCCAGCTCCTGTTCGGCCGCTTGGGCAAAATCCCCGCTTTGCAAAAATTCAAAGGGGTAAATATCCGTGCCGGAGGCTTGCACAATCAGCCGTCCGTTCGGCACGCACGCGGCGCGGGAGCGCAAATAAAACAGCATTTGGCCCAATTTTTCCGAGGCGCGGAAGTCTGGGCTGTCCAGCTCCAAATCCGCGTCCAGCACGCCAAAGAGCGTGACGGCGTTGGCCTCCACCGCGCTGACGGCCAACCGCGTGCCGATAACCATATCCACCTGCCCCGTTTTAAGCGCGTTGGCCGCTAAATGCCCTTGGCCGGATTTGGTTTTTAAGGTGTCGGAATCCAGCCGCAGTAAGCGCGCGGACGGAAAGAGTTTTTGAACTTCGCTCACTATTTTTTGGGTTCCGCCCCCGCGGGATTTGAAAATTTGGTTTTGGCACTTGGGGCAAATTTGGTGTAAATCTTCCTTGGCACCGCATTTTTTGCAGAGCAGAAAGTCGCCCCCTTCCGGTGTGTTTTCGCGCGAAAGCAAGCTGCCGCACTGTTTACAGCGGGCATACGCCCCGCAGTTTAAGCAGTAATACGCGTTGGAATAACCCCTCCGGTTCAGCACCAGTAAAACAGGCTCTTTGCGGGCGAGGTTTTGTTTGATTTCTTCTAGCAAAAAGTCAGATAAATATTTGGATTTATCCCCTTTTTTGGGGGTAATTTTTACTTGCGGCGTAAAGTTAAACGCGGGGAGCTTTTGCGTGAATTTTATTTCTTGAACGGCTTGCTCTTTAACCAGTTTTAGCATTTCCAAACTGGGTGTGCCGGACACAAAAAGCACAGTGGCGGCGTGGGTTTTCCCGCGGAGCAAAATTAAATCCCGCAAGTGGTAATACGGTTTGTTTTCTTCTTGCTTGTAGTTGTCGTTTTCTTCTTGCAGAACCACGGCCAGACGCAAATTCTTAAACGGTAATAACGCACCGGAACGGGTGGAAATAACCACGCACGGCACGCCGTTTGCCACCGCAGAAAAGTATTTTTTCTTTTGGCTGAGCAGCATTTTGCTGGTCCAGCAAAATACATTTTCCACCCCAAACGCGCTTTGGGCGCGGGTGATAAAATCCTTGGCGGCTACAATGTCCGGCACGGTAATGAGTGTTTGCCCGAAATTTTGCAACACCTGTGCGGCTAAACGCAGGGCGGTTTCCGTCTTGCCGGTGCCGGCGGGGCCGCTTAATAAAACCGGATGAAATTCATACGCGGGCATAGCTTGCAAGGTGTTTAATGCGGCCTCTTGGTGTGGCAAAAGCGTATGGGTAAACGCGGGCGTAAACGGGGTAAAGGCGGGGCTTTCCAATAACTTAAAATAAGGTTGCGGGGGGACGAGCGCAAATAAAATCTGCCCAATGGCTCCGCCCCACATTTTTTTCATAAATTGGGCCAAGGGGAACAAATCGTTGCCGAAAATCGGCCGCGGGTCCACCACGCAAACAATATCTTTGATTTTTTGGGTGTTTTGGTAGGTGGGTTCGTCGCTGACGGAAAGTACAAGCCCCGCCGTTAAGCGCGGGCCGAACGGGGCGGTAATGCGCACTCCGGCGCAAACCTGCGCTTCTAATTCAGGCGGAACATGGTAATCAAAATCGCGGTCCAGCGGAACATCAAACACTACTTTGCAAAACATAAAAAATTAATGGCTTCCTTTTAAGCCCATGGCGGCCATAACCATTTGTAAATCGGCCCATGCGTCTTTTTTCCAGTTGGGGTTGCGCAGGAGCGCGGCAGGGTGATAGGTGGCCAAAATTTTTACGGGGCGCGCCAAGGAAACGCTATCCAAGCTTAAATTGTGGAATTTGCCGCGCAACGCACCTAAAGATTTGGCGTCCGCAATCAGCGCTTTAGCCGATACCCCGCCCAAGGCCACTACATATTCCGGCAAAATAATGGAAATTTGTTTTTCTATATATTTGCGGCAGAAGGCAATTTCTTCGGCATTGGGGGCGCGGTCGTTGCCGTGGTTTTCGGGGTGTTGCGGGTCCACCATCGGGTGGCATTTGGCAATATTGGCAATAAAAACGTCTTCGCGCTTAAGCCCCATGGCGGCAATCATTTTATCTAACAGTTGGCCGGCGCGGCCCACAAATGGGCGGCCTTGGCGGTCTTCGTCAAAGCCGGGGCCTTCGCCCACAAACATCAGGCGGGCATTCACGTTGCCTTCACCGGGGACCGCATTTAAGCGGGCGGAACCCAGCGGGCAGCGGGTACAGGTTTTAATTTGTTGGGCCAGCTCGTCCAGCGCGGCGGTTTTTTGTTCGGTTGTCATACAAGGTCCTTGGGCGGGTGTTTGCGGGGTAGGCGCAGGGGCCGCTTGCGGGGCCGGCGGAACCGGCTTTTCTACGGAAACTTCCTGCACGGGCTGCCCTGTGGGCGCACCAAAAACAACGGTTAAGCGGTCTTGCTGTGGTGCGGGTGCTGGGGCGGCCTGTTCGTTAGGAACTCCGTCCGCGCGTGAAAATCCGGCGGCCGCTTGAGGTGCGGCCGCCGCTATAAAGTCTTCTTCTTCGTGCGTGGAAAGAAACTGCTTGAGTTCGCACGCCAAAACGCGGACGGAATCTTTCATGGGTTTACAGCTTCATGGGTTCTTTGGCTTTGCGTTCGGCTTCTTTGCGGGCTTCTTCTTGCGCTTTTAATTCGGCTTCCAAGTTTTCTTTGCTGATTTTTAATACTTCTTCTTTGGAAACTTTGCCCGAAATAATATCGTCCAACGCTACTTTAATAACCACCGCATGGGGTTGGTTTTTGTATTCGGCCTTTTTTTTGAGTTCTTTGGCCCAGATGGAAGCCAATACTACTACGTCGTAGCGGTCTCCGTCAAAGTTCATTAATTCGGCGTCAAACGCTTTATCTTGTTGTGTAGACATTTGCTCACTCCCTCTAAAAATTACTTCAAATTTTTAATACTGTCATCCTGCCGGCTTACGCGGCATTGTTCTGCCGCCACAATACCGGCCATTTTATCCACCGCTTCGGAAAGTTCATCATTTAGCAAAGCGTAATTGTAGTGGTCTAGTTCCAGCATTTCCTTTTTGGCGGTTTCCAAACGCAGTTCTATGTCTTGGGTGTTATCGTTGCGGCCCAAAATGCGCTTTTTAAGCTCTTTTAAGCTGGGGGGAACGATAAATACCGTCACAGCGTCCGGATATTCTTTTAACATGGTGCGGGCGCCTTGTACGTCAATTACCAAAATCGGGCAGATGCCCTTTTTGAGCAAGCCCTCTACCGATTTTTTAGGTATCCCGTAATAGTGCGTATGCACCTGTGCCCATTCCAGCATTTGGCCTTTTTTAATGGCCTGTTCAAATTGTTTTATCGTCCAAAAGTGGTAATCCACTCCGTCTTTTTCTCCGGTTCTGGGGGCGCGTGTAGTGGCCGTCACCACGCGGGCAACTGTTTTGTCCCGCTTTAATACGGCGTCTACAATCGTAGTTTTCCCCGCACCAGAGGGCGAAGATACAATAATAGGAAATGCTTTCATTGATATATTTTAGTAAATATTTCCACTGTGGTAAAGGGGAAAGAGCCCCTAGTAAAAGGTATAATATAAATATGAGAAAACTATTTATTTTATTTTGTTTAACCGGCGCGGCCCTTTTGGCTTGTGCGCCAAAACCGCTTCCCACGGCCCAATTTGACGGCCAAACGTATGTATTGGCTTTTTCGGCCCGAGAGCAAGCGGGATATATTAACGAGTACCTGTTGCCCGAGGAAGACTTGGAAACTTATTCCAAAATGATTGGGGTTTATTCTTTCCCGCAAATGAAAGGCATTTCGGCCCAGAAAGCGGCCGAGCAAATGGCCCAGCTGATGCAATTAAAAAATCCGCAAGCCCCATTTGATATTCATGTTTCTGCAGAGGCAGACGCCGCTTTGGTGGATTTTTTGGTTTTTTCCACCGGCGGGACTATGGCAGAGTACAATGTATTTAAGTATATGCCGGACGGAAAAGGCTTAAAAGCGGTGCAATTTGTGGCGCGTTGGTATGCCACCCAAAGCAAAGATGCCTTAAAAAACGCGCGGGATTTTGCCCAAACCTATTTAGGCAACCGCCAAGAATGGGTTAAAAAAGTGGATAATATGGCGTTTCCGGCCTTGTATAAACAGGCGTACCTTTTGGAAGGACCCGCAGCACCTATACCGCCCAGTGCAAAAAACGCGGAGAAGGCTGAAGCTGACAAATTAGGTTCCCTGACCCATGCGGCGGGCGCGGCTACTGGGGAAAGCGCGGCCCAATAAGGGCCACCCCTTTGGGGGGAATAAGCAAATTTTTTGCCCAGTTAGGGGTGCGCCCTTATTTTTGAACTGCTCCTTGCGGGCAACAAAATAGGCACGCAACCGTGCCTAGATGAGCCGAGCACGGCCCCTATGAAATAAAACGCACGGGCGGAAGAAACACGCCAAAACGGTTTTTTGCGTTTCCAAAAAAAATTGTATTTGTTGATAAAAAAGAAACCACCTGTGCGGTGGTTTTGTTTTTTTGTAAAAAAATAGCTAAAATTGAAAATGCTTAAATTTTAATAGTTTTATAAAATTGCAAAATTGAGTATAAAAATAAAAGTCCTTAAAATTTAAGCATTTGTAAAATCAAGTGTAATTTTGCATTTAATAAACAAAAGGGCAAAATAGCCCCGTTTTATTTATCAAAATGTCTAAAGGGTATGTTTTTGGACATCTCGTCTACTACGGAAACATCCTTATAGCGGGTGATTTGGGGGTTTTTGGAATTTCTTGTAAAATATTTATACAGTTTTTCTATAATTTTTAAGGCGCCGACTATAACTGCGGCCAATAAGGTTAGCACGGTGTGCTTACTTAATCCAAAGGACGTTTGGCTGTGAAAATAATTGACCATAGCGCCCATTCCCAAAATGCACCCCACAAAAAAGCCGCCGCATACCAAGCCGCACAATAATAATAAAAGTATATCTTTTGTTTTTTTCATAAAAAGTATTCTCCCTATCACTAAAAAATACCTAGCCAGAACTTATCTAAATAGCGCCGACAACCGTCACAAAGCGTGTATGGGGCCGTATTACGCCCGTTATGCGCCGCGCAAGCCAATTTGGCGCGTTAGTTAAGCCGATTTACCCGCGGGCCGCGGGGTGAGTGGCAAGGGCCCGTTGGCGGCCGACAAGCCCCTGCCGGTCCATTTGGGTTTTTTGCCGGTTAGCGCGTGGTTCCTTTTGCGTGGCAAAATGGGCCCGTGCTTGCGTTGGCCCATTTAGGGGTTTCCATTAGCGCATTGTACTCTAAATAGCGCGTATCCATAATAATATAAAAACCCCCAATCTTTTACAAGGATTGGGGGTTTGGTCTGTGTGTCCAGTAAACTTATTTGTGTTTCTTTTTGGCCAGTACGTCTTTGGCGGCGGCTTGGGCAGCGGCCAAGCGGGCTATCGGCACGCGGAAGGCCGAGCAAGACACATAGGTAAACCCTTCGCGGTGGCAAAATTCCACGCTTTCGGGGTCTCCGCCGTGTTCGCCGCAAATCCCAATTTTAAGGTTGGGTTTGGCCTCGCGTCCTTCCACCACGGCGTGTTCAATAAGCATCCCTACACCGCGTTGGTCCAAAGTTTGGAACGGGTCCGCCTCCAAAATACCTTGTTTGAGGTATTCGGGCAAGAACGCACCAATGTCGTCACGGGAGAAACCGAACGTCATTTGGGTCAGGTCGTTGGTGCCAAAGGAGAAGAAGTCCGCTTCGTGGGCTACTTCATAGGCTAAGACGGCCGCCCGCGGAATTTCAATCATGGTCCCCACGGAGAAATGCAAGTTCTTTACTTTGGTTTTGGCAACCACGGCGTCGTATTCTTCGCGGATGAGCGCTTTTTGGTTGACAATTTCCTGTGCGTCACAAGTCAGCGGAATCATCACTTCCGGCACGGCTTTTACTTTGTTTTTGAGCAGTTCGGCGGCCGCCTCAAAAATAGCACGGGCTTGCATGCGGGTAATTTCCGGATAGGTGACCCCTAAACGAATCCCGCGGTGGCCCATCATGGGGTTTACTTCGTGCAGGCCGGCGGCGCGTTCCTTAAATTCCGCCATGCTAATCCCCAGCGCTTTGGCCAATTCTTGCTGTTTTTCGGGCAAGGTGGGCACAAATTCATGCAAGGGCGGGTCCATTAAGCGCACCGTCACGCTGTAAGGCGCCATAGCTTTAATGGTGTCCTTGATAGCGGATTTCATAAAGGGGAATAATTCGCTGACCGCTTTTTTGCGTTCGTCTTCGCTGGCGGAAAGAATCATTTTGCGCAGGATAAAGAGCGGTTTATCGGAATTTTTGCCGTAGAACATGTGTTCAATACGGAACAACCCAATCCCTTCGGCCCCGAATTTGCGGGCATTGGCGGCATCTTCGGGCGTATCGGCATTGGCGCGCACTTTTAAGACACGCACTTTATCGCACAATGCTAAAAATTTAGCCAGATTTTTGTTGCCTTCTCCGGCTGCCAACATTTTTAAGGCGCCGTTATACACCCAGCCTTTGGTGCCGTTTAAGGTCAGTTCGTCGCCTTGTTTGAAGGTTTTGCCGCCCATTTTAACGGTTTTGGCGCTCAAATTGATTTCCAATTCTCCGCAGCCTACAATGCAGCATTTACCCCAACCGCGCGCCACTAAGGCCGCGTGGGAGGTCATCCCGCCGCGTTGGGTTAAAATGCCGGCGGCCGCGCGCATGCCTTCAATATCTTCCGGATTGGTTTCTTCGCGCACTAAAATTGCGTTTTGGCCTGCTTCGTGCAGTTTAATGGCATCTTCGGAGTTAAATACAATTTTGCCGCATGCACCGCCGGGGCCGGCCGGCAGACCCGTGGCAATCGGTTTTACCTGCGCTTCGGCTTTCGGGTCAATGGCGGGCAGTAAAAGTTCGCCCAACTGGGCCGGCGTCACGCGCAGAACAGCTTGTTCCGGCGTAATCAGTTTTTCTTTTACCATATCCAACGCCATTTGCACGGCGGCGGTGCCGTTTCTCTTGCCTACGCGGCATTGCAACATCCACAATTTTTGGTCTTCAATCGTAAATTCAATATCCAGCATATCGTGGAAGTGTTTTTCCAGCTTTTGTTGGATTTTATCCAATTCTTTATACACCTTGGGCATTGTTTTTTCCAAGGTGGGCAAATGTTTGGAATGTTCGTTGGCGGACCATCTGTTCATGGGGGACGGCGTGCGGATACCGGCCACCACGTCTTCGCCCTGCGCGTTGATTAAGTATTCGCCGTAGAAGTGGGAATCCCCATTGCCGGGGTTGCGGGTAAACGCTACGCCCGTGGCGCTGGTTTCGCCCATATTGCCAAACACCATGGTCTGCACGTTGACGGCGGTGCCCCAATCGTGCGGGATGTTTTCAATATTGCGGTAGGCAATAGCGCGTTTGCCGTTCCAAGAGGCAAACACCGCGCCAATGGCGCCCCAAAGCTGCTGCATGGGGTCATCCGGAAATGCGCTGCCCAATACTTTTTTAACGGTGGCCTTAAATTGGGTGCACAGTTTAATTAATTCTTCGGCGGGGATGTGGGTATCGTCACTGACGCCGAGTTTCTTTTTCAAATCGCCCATCATACCGTCTAAAATTTTGCGGATGCCTTCGCCGTCTTTGGGTTCAATACCGGCGGCTTTTTCCATAACCACGTCGGAATACATCATAATCAGGCGGCGGTACGCATCATACACAAAGCGCGGGTCGCCCGTTTTGGCAATCATACCGGGGATTGTTTTTTCGGTCAGGCCGATATTCAAAATGGTTTCCATCATACCCGGCATGGAGGCTCTGGCCCCGCTGCGCACGGATACCAACAGCGGGTTCTTTTCGGAGCCGAACTGTTTTTTGGTTTCGCGTTCAATTTTTTTCAGGTTGGTTTCAACGTCTGCTTGTAAAGTTTTGGGATAGGTACGTTTGTTGTTCCAATAGTAGGTGCAAACTTCGGTAGTAATGGTAAATCCGGGGGGGACGGGCAGTTTTAAGGTGCCGGACATTTCGGCCAAGTTGGCGCCTTTACCGCCTAAAAGTTCTTTCATACTGCCGTTGCCTTCGGCTTTTCCGGCCCCGAAGGAGTAAATGTATTTTACAGTCTTTTTGGCCGCGGTTTTTTTAGCGGCTTTCTTGACGGGTTTTTTTACCATGTGCTCCATCTCCAATTAGTAGTGTTGCACGGGCATAAGGCCCGCGCGAATTTTTTATATTGTAATACATTTCTGATAGAAAATAAAGCAAATTTGCATTTTTTTTGCTTCGCGCGTTGACGAAGCGCGTTTTTTTGCTAAAATATACCCATATTAATGTGAGGTTTTTATGAATAAAAAAGGCATGTCTTTTTTGGGTTATTTGATTTTTTTATGTGTGTTGACTGCCGGACTTTTTGTTTTCTTTCCGGATAAAGTGCCGCTTGAAGCGCCTACGCTTGCCAGTGTAAACGGAAAAGCCGGCCTCTCAGGGGCGTTGATGGGCGGAACGGTTAAAAATATTCCTCCGCAAGTGTATGAGTCTATAGAAAAAAACAGTGAATTTAGCCAATATCTCCAAGGGCCTAAAAAACACGTTTTTACGCTTTCTCTGCGCGGGTGCCCGTATGCCCGAGCATTTGCCAGCGCGATTAACGAGGCATTTTTAGAAGAAGAAATTGCTAACGCTTACCAAAAAGATATCGTGCCGATTAACCGCAGTGAATCCGTCTATTGCAACGGCAACCAATGCCCGCGCAAGTATTTGTTTAATACCTGCGGACAAGGCTTGTGTATTATAAATCCGGCCACGCGCCAGATATTGGTGGAAAAATCCCGCCGCAAAGACCGCTTGATGCAATTATTGCATGCGTATAAAGATTGGTAATAATGTTTTAGACAACCCCTTAAATCCGCCTGATATCGGGCGGATTTTTTGCATCCGGAAAAGCACCTGCTTTTACAAGGGAAAGCCAATAAAAAACCGCGCCCCAAAAGAGCGCGGTTTTTGTAAGTATTTGCGTTAAATTACGGGTGGATTTTGTCCATCATACGCGGGAACGGGATAGTTTCGCGCACGTGCTGTAAACCGCAAATCCAACGCACCATGCGTTCAATACCCATACCAAAGCCGGAATGGGGCACGCTGCCGTAGCGGCGTAAATCCAAATACCAATCGTAGCCTTTGGGGTCCAAGCCTTGTTCTTTAATGCGGGCGAGCAAGGCATCATAATCGGCTTCTCTTTCACTGCCGCCGATAATTTCTCCGGCGCCTTCCGGCCCGATTACGTCCACAGCCAAAACCACTTTGGGGTTTTGAGGGTCGCGCTTCATATAAAAAGCTTTAATTTCGGCGGGATAGCGGTGTATCATAATAGGGGTGTCGTAATCTTCACCCAGCAGGGTTTCTTCGTCCCCGCCAATATCACCGCCCCATTGGGTGGGGTTGCCTTTTTTGTGGAGCACTTCAATCGCGTCCGTATAGTCAATGCGCGGGAATTTCTTTTCCACCGTGGCTTGCAGTTTGGTGGTATCGCGCCCTAAAAGTTTCAGGTCTTCCGCGCGGTTTTTAAGCACTTGGGCCACAATGTATTTAATAAAATCTTCGGCTAAATCCATGGTGTCGTCCAAATCGTTATAGGCTACTTCGGGTTCCACCATCCAAAACTCGGTCAGGTGGCGGCGGGTTTTGCTCTTTTCCGCGCGGAAAGTAGGCCCAAAGCAATACGTGCGGCCCAACGCCATGGCGCTGGCTTCCCCGTATAATTGACCGCTTTGGGAAAGGAAAGCCTTTTCGCCAAAGTAATCGGTTTCAAACAGGGTGCTGGTGCCTTCGCACGCGGCGGGGGTTAAAATGGGGGAATCCGAAAGGATAAACCCGTTTTTGTGGAAGTATTCGCGAATGGCAAAAATAATTTCGTCACGGATTCTTAAAATAGCCGTCTGGCGCGCGGAACGCAACCACAAGTGGCGGTAATTCATTAAAAATTCCGGCCCGTGTTCTTTGGGGGAAATGGGGTAATCTTTAGCCATTTGCAAGACTTGCAGATTTTTCACGCCCAATTCATAACCCAAGGGGGAACGTTTGTCTTCCCGCACCGTACCCGTGACGATAATGGAAGATTCTTGGGTCACTTTATCGCCCAAGTCAAACTGTTCGGGGGAAACATCCCCTTTGAACATAACACACTGGATAATGCCGCTGCCATCGCGCAGTTGCAAAAAGTGCAATTTGCCGCTGGAGCGTTTGTTATAAAGCCAACCTTTTAAGGTGATTTCTTGGCCGAGATATTGGCCCACGTCTTTTACACGATATTTGCTGGACATAACCTTCCTCTTACTGTAATAATAAAAACGATACCTTTATATTTTAGCTTTTTTGACCGTAAAAACCAAAGCACTTTTGAATAGGTAAAATATCAAAATAAAAAACCACGCCTAAGCGTGGTTCATAAATGGTGGACGTGATCGGGATCGAACCGACGACCTCCTCGTTGCGAACGAGGCGCTCTCCCAGCTGAGCTACACGCCCAAAAAACGGTTTTAACAAGGGTCTGGGATATTTCCGACTTATTTATTATAGCATATAAAAAATTAAATTGAAAAGTTTTTTGTGGCAAAAGTTTGTATCCCCTTGCAAAACGGAAGTTTTACTACTATACTATAAGTATGTTTGACCCAAAACGGTATGCGTGTTTGGTTCAGACCTTTTGTTTATTATGTATTATAAGGAAACCTTATTATGAAAAAATTTTTCATTTTATTTTTAGGTTGTTTATTTTGCGCCTCCACCGCCGGTGCATGGGGCCTGTTGGATGTAATGGTTTCGGACAGGGGAAACCCTTATATCTACAAGAAAAGTTTTTTATATTATGTGCTGACTACTAAAAACCCCAAGGTCCGCGTGTGCGTCAGTGCCGAGGGCACAAACCCAGACCCCGTCCGCCAAAAAATTGTACGGGATTATTTTGTGCAATCTACGCAAGAAGCTTTTGATGATTTGTTATCCTTTATCCGTACGCAGTTGGGCGAGCAACCGCCGGTTCAAGCTGCGGCTAGCGGAAAAAGGAAAAAGAAAGCCAAAAAACAGCCGGCTCCCGCACCCGAATTTGCGCGTAAAGCGGAGTTTGCCGATATTGTGGCCGCCTTGCCGCGCCGCATTGAGCTGCAAGTGGTAAACCCCAACGGGGAAGATTGCAATAAAGAAATGAAAGGCAAATACGATTTGCGCATTAAATCATTGGGAAATTTTAAGTATGGTTCCATTGCCCAGCAATTCAACCATACGCGCGGAACCGCTGGGATGATAAAAGGTTTGTTTGATAAAGATGCTTCTATTTGGGTGCTTGCCTTACCCGGAAATGACGACTATTCCGCGTATCAACTGGCCAAGGAAGAAGCCCATAAAAAGGGGGAACCGTTTATGTGGGGCTCGGTCATGGACTATACCATGGAACGGGTTGCCCGTCACGAAATTGCCCATTTCTTTGGATTAGCCGACCAATACTCGGACCAGAAAAATATGCACAAAGTTCATTCCTTGCTCCGCACCGAACCGAGTTCGGTGGTGTTTGGTGGATTACCGTCTGTAATGGCGGAGTCGGAAACCTTCACTTGCGACGATTTGGAAGGATTTATTAACGCCATAGACTTTATTTGGGGCATGGAGGGGAAAACCTCTCCGCGCGTTCAAAACGGCTGGAAAAGCCTGTGCGGAAAACCCTATTTGTATTTACAAGGGATTCCCGTTAAAGATTCGGCCGATTTAGCTAAAATACAAGAATACTTGAGAAGTTGGAAACAAGCGGCTAAAGAGCAATACCGCGTGGTTCAGCTGGGGCAGAATTGGCGTGCATATTTGGAAAAAGTACGCAAAATGGCCGAGGAACATTCCGAATCTTTGTATACTAAACGCCAACAAATGCGTGGCGGGTTGGATAAGGCGGGGCTTGCGCTATCGGCCGAGAGCCAGTATTTGGAACAAAAAGTGGCTAAAATTACGGCTATTATAGAACAGCAAATTGAGCCCGCGGAGGCGGCCAGCCGTGCCGGCAAAATTTCGGCCCAACAGCTCAATCAACTGGAACAAGATTTAAGCCAATACAGGGGGCAATATACGCCGGACTCCCCTGTGCTGGACGCCAAAGGATTACTGACGGCCAAACCGTATGATGATGATTTTTCATCGGTCACCTACCCATGTTTGGTTTGCGGAAAACCCGTTGGTAAGGAAAACGGTTTTTTAAGCCGTGATGTAAAGATAGACGGTAAGGTTCGCCCGTATCATGTGCATAGTAGTTGCGCGGCGCAATCTTCTGCCTATTATTCCAAATTGGATAAGCATTACCGCCACAAAGGTACGCGGCGTACCGTTCCCACTTGGGCAGACCTTACGCAAACGCAAGGGGATAACCCTTTATTAGCGCAGTTAGCGCAGAGCGTGGCTTCCGGCAAAAAAACGCCTTCTGTAGCGCTGGATTTCTCTAAACGGGAAAATGCAGTTTCTCCGCGCCATAGCACGCCAACCGTTGCGCAAACGCGCCCCATGGCAACGCCTAAAAATGGGAAGTCCGCACCGGTAGTAAGCGCACCCAAAAAGCCGGTAGTTAAAAAAGGTCCGGCGGCAGCAACTTCAAAACCGGCGGAATCTTCCGTGCCTAAGGCAAAGCCTGTTGTTGATAAAGCGGTATCCTCTGGCGCGCCCAAAGCAAAACCTGTTTCCGTCAAAAAGGCCGTGCCAGCCGCGCCTAAGGCAACCTGTGTGGTGTGCCGTCAAAAAATGGCAGACGGTACTTTTTATACCGATTCCGTGGGCCGCACCGTGCATAAACATTCGTTGTGTGCGTACCGCTTTTTTAAGCGTTTTCACAAAACGGATGATGCCAGCTTGAGCCGCTATTCGGACTATTATTTTTTCAGTATGCCTAATGATGTAGTACAGGCTAAGGCCGATATGCAAAAATTAGGTTTAACATTTGCCGATATCCGCCGTTACCGTGCCTCGGAGGAAGCCTCCGCGGAAGCGTTTAAGAAGTCTTTGGAAGCGGATAAAGCCGCCAAGGCTCAAGCGCGTGCCAAGGCCGAAAAATGCCGCGTGTTCCAGCGTGTGATGCCCGCAGATGTGCAAGCCTTTGAAAAGAAAAACAAAGCGGCACTGGCCCGTATGGCGCAAAAGGAAAAAAACAACCGTTCGCTTTCCAAGCATGAAACTTTGCTCAAACGCCATTACGAACAGCTAAAGGCCAATCTGGCCCTAACAAAAGAGTGCCAGAATTAAAATAATCTTCCAAAAGCTCCGGTTTTCCGGAGCTTTTTGGCAGTATGGCTATTCTTATTTCCCGCTAAAATGCTAAAATTAATATATGGCTAAACTTGTACGGGGCTTCCGCGATATATTTGAACCCCAATCTAAAAATTTTACTGAACTTGAAAACTGCGCCCGCGGCGTGTTTTCCCTTTATGGGTTTGGCGAATTGCGCCTGCCCACTGTGGAATTGAAGGAGTTGTTTGTCAAATCCACCGGCGAAACGACGGACATTGTGCAAAAAGAAATGTACGCCTTTGAAGATGCCGGCCACCGCCAGTTGGCCATCCGTCCGGAAGGCACCCCCGGCGTGGTGCGTGCGTATTTGGAAAATAATTTTACTCAAAATGCGCCGGTGCAAAAATTTTATTATGTGGGCAATATGTTCCGTGCGGAACGCCCGCAAGCCGGCCGCTACCGCGAATTTGAACAAATCGGCGCGGAATATATCGGCAATTCTGCCCCCGCGGCGGATGCCGAAGTAATTTTGATGCTCAAGGATATTGTATCCAAATTCGGTGCTAAAAATTACTGCGTTAAAATCAACAGTTTAGGGTGCGATAAATGCCGCCCGCTCTACCGCCAAGCCTTGATTGACTTTTTATCTAAAGAAAAAGACACCCTGTGTGAAAACTGCCAAACCCGCTTGGAAAAAAACCCTTTGCGCGTGTTGGATTGCAAAATAGACGGCGCCCGTTTTGCCGGCCGCGTGCCCACCATGCAGCTCTGCCCGGAGTGCCAAGCCCACTTTGACGAAGTACAGGCACTACTTAAAGGCAAGATAGATTTTGTTGTAGACCCTATGCTTGTGCGCGGGCTGGACTATTATTCCCGCACCGTGTTTGAATTTCAAGCCGGGGATGTTTCCCAAAACGCCATTGCGGCGGGCGGGCGTTATGATACGCTGGTTAAAAATATGGGCGGCCCGGCCACACCGGCTATTGGTTGGGCCATGGGGGCGGAACGTGTAATTGCCGCCCGCGGGGAAACCCCGGTAGCGCCCGTCAAAAGCGTGTATGTGGTTTCTATGGATAAATCCTGCCACGAAACCGCATTCAACATTATGCAGTCTTTGCGCGCGGCGGGCATCCGCACCGAAGGCGGCCTTTTTGATAAAAATGTAAAAGGCCAAATGAAGCAATCGGACCGTTGCCATGCGTCTTATGCCATTATTTTGGGTACGGACGAACTGGCCCAAAAACAAGCCACTTTCAAAAATCTCTCCACCGGAGAGCAACAAAAAATTTCATTTGACGTTTTAACTGATGAGGTAAAAAAAGCATTATGAAGAGAACTAACTACTGCGGGGATTTGAACGCCTCGCACATTGGCACGCACCAAACTTTATGCGGCTGGGTGAACAGCTACCGCAACCACGGCGGCGTGTTATTTATTGACTTGCGGGACCGCACGGGGCTTATGCAAGTGGTGGTGGAGCCGTCCAGCCCGTTTTTTGCGCTGGCTAGCACCTTGCGCAACGAATATGTGGTGCAGGTTTCCGGCACGGTAAAACCGCGCATTGAAGGCGCCGTAAATAAAAACTTAAAAACCGGCGAAGTGGAACTGTTAACGGATAATTTGGTTCTCTTAAACACCTCTATCCAACTGCCGTTTGATGTGGAAAACTCCCGCTCCGTGGCGGAAGAAATCCGCTTGAAATACCGCTATTTGGATTTGCGCAACCCCAAAATGTTTGCCAACCTGTATTTGCGCCACCGCTTGGCCCAAGCCGCGCGCCGGTATTTGGATAAAAACGGATTCTTGGAAGTGGAAACCCCTATTTTAACCCGCTCCACGCCCGAGGGCGCACGCGATTATTTGGTGCCCTCCCGTGTACACCATGGGGAATTTTACGCCCTGCCGCAAAGCCCCCAAATGTTCAAACAAACCTTAATGGCCAGCGGCATTGACCGCTACTTCCAGTTGGCCCGGTGCTTCCGCGACGAAGACCTCCGCGCCGACCGCCAGCCCGAACATACACAAATTGATATGGAAATGTCTTTCGTGACGATTGACGACATCCACACCATTGTAGAAGGGTTGATGAAAGAATTGTTCACCACCGCGGGCGAAGAATTAACCATTCCGTTTGCCAAACTGCCGTACAATGAAGCCATGGATAAATACGGCTCCGACAAGCCGGACTTGCGCTATGATTTGCAAATGAAAAATGTGTCCGGCGTTTTCAAAAATACCACTTTCAAAGTATTTGCAGACGTTCTTGCCCACGGCGGCGAAGTGCGCTCTTTGGTGGCGGCCGGCGGGGCCACGCTCTCCCGCGGGCATATTGATAAGCTGACCGAGCTTGCCAAAAAGAACGGGGCCAAAGGCCTGGTGTGGCTCAAAGTAAAAGACGGCAAGCTGGAAAGCCCGACCGCCAAATTCTTTACCGCGCAAGAATTGGACTCCTTAAAAGAAGCCAGCGGCGCTGGTGAAGGCGATTTAATTTTGCTCGGCAGTGATAAGCACGACGCGGTTTGCCCGTTTATGGGTGCTTTACGCAAAGAATTAGTAAAAAACTTAACACCCAAATGCAAATGGGCTTTTGTGTGGATTACGGACTTCCCGCTTTTGGAATACTTGCCGGAAGAAGGCCGCTGGGATGCCGCCCACAACCCCTTTACTGCCGCCCACGAGGACGATTTGGACAAGCTGGAAACAGACCCCGGTTCCGTGCGCTCCTATCAGTTTGACTTGGTGCTGAACGGCAACGAATTAGCCTCCGGCTCCGTGCGCAACTGCCGCCGTGACGTGCAGGAACGCATTTTGGCTTTGATGAAATACTCCAAAGAAGAATCCGCCCGCCGTTTTGGTATGCTCTTAAACGCGCTGGAAGCGGGTGCGCCTCCACACGGCGGCATTGGTTTGGGGTTGGACCGCATCACCGCCCTCTTGGCTGGGGAAGATTCCATCCGCGAAGTAATTGCGTTCCCCAAAACGGCGCAAGCGGTTTGCCCGCTGACCGACTCCCCCAATGTGGTGGATGCGGCCCAGCTAAAAGAATTGGCATTGTCTATTGTCAAATAGTTTACACCCCGAGGCCCTATAAAAAACACCTCGGGGTTTTTCTTTACGCGTGCGTTTGGCAAACACGCCGTAATTTTTGCATAATGAAAGTATGATAAAAATAACTGTTGTTTTCCCTGTTTTTCTTTTATTTTTAATGGCTTGCGGCGGCAAATCCCCCGCTGATGAAAAAGCCGTTTCCGTGCGTCCTACGCGGCAGGCCAATGTGGCCCATTATATGCAAAAGGCTAAGCAAAACAGCCTGCGCGCCCAAGAACGCCGTAAGCCGCTGGATATTAAAAATCCGGTAAATACGGCCAATTTGAATGTGGAAATGGCGCCGGAAACCATACCCGATTTGCCGGCCCAAATGCAAGCCGTAAAAACTAATTTGGAGCGCCGCGTGCGCCAAGCCTATGGCGACGAAGCCGCCGCGCGGGCCGGCGCGCTGATTATGGAGTATCACTTAGCGGCCACACAGGCGGCCAAAACGGCTTCTTCTCCGGCCCAGCTGGCGGAAAAACTCAAAGAGTTAGACGGCAACTATCAGCAAAAATTAAATGCGTTTTTGCAAAAAGAATCGTTGCGGGGGTGGTTCCCTCCTTCCAAAAAACAATTAGCCAAGGCGCGTGCGGAAATGAGCGCAAAAAATAAGGCCATGCAAGCGGAAATAAAAAACCTGTACGGCGCGCCCTGTGCCGAAAAGGCCGCACCGGTGCTTAATAAAGCGCTGGAAGATTATTTAGCCGCTCTTTCCACTGCCAAAACCGGAGAGGAATTGGAAAAGCAGGTGGGGGCGGTGTCTGTGGAAGCGGACGTGGCTTTGCGCCAACTGGTAGCCAAATATGGGGACCCAAAAGGCGCTATGAGCGAAGACGAATTGCAGGCTATGCGCGCCGAAATGATTGCGGCGTATCAGGAAGTGGAAGCCCGCTTTGAATATTTGTACGGCAAAGAGGCCGTGTTGGAAATCCGGCCGTTTTTTAACCAAATTTTGAAGAACGCCGCCGCTGTGGGTGCGGCCGACACGCGTTTAAGTTATAAAAAAGAGGAACTGGCCCGCTTAAATGCTATTTACCGTCAAAAATTAGCGGTTATGCAAAATAACTTTAATGCGCGTTTGAAAAAGCCGCACCGTCCGGCGAAGGCATCTTAACGGAGGAATTATGCGCGACACAAAAAATGTCTTTTCTTTTGGTTTGTTTATTGTTATTTTGCTGGCACTGGCTTTTGTGTTTTTGAACCAGTCCGGCACTACTCCGCAAGCATTTTCCGCACGGGAACCGGAATCTATCGGGCCGGAAGCGGGCCGCAGCGGTACAATAGAAGAATTAAAAGAACAGGAATTTTTAGGGTTGGCCCCGCGTGCGCGTCAGGCGCAAGCAGTGCCCGCAGAGCCGCGCAACGCGCCTTTACTGCGCCCCACACCGCGGGTAAAATACCCCGCCGGACGCAGTAGCCTTCAAAATGCCCCGCGTTATGAAACAGGCAAATATCCCACGGCTTATTCCGCGCGTTCCGGCCATACGGGTGCTCCCGCGCAAAAGACGCATTTGGCGGGCGGTTCTGATTCCGCCTCCTCGGCCGGTAAAGGCGGGGCAAGCTATGCGCCCGAAAGCCGCGCCCAACGCCCCGTATTTAACGGGGAGACCAACGCCACCGCCTACGAGGCCGCCAATGATGCCATTTTATCATATATGGGCAGTAAAAAAGACCGCCGCAAACAAGAGGCTCTGCGCCGCCAAATGGACGGTATTTCCAGCGCCATAGACCGCGCGGTGGCCCGTGCCATGGCGCCCAAATCCAAACGGGCAACCATGGTGGAAAAATACACCCGCGGCGGCGGGCCGGAAGCGGTGGCCCAACAGGGCGGACCGTTTGGGGGGGTATTATCACAAATTGAATCGCAAAAATCCTCGGTAGTAAATGGGATGACCAGCAACTTTGGGGCCTCGGCGGGGCGCAAAGCGGGCAAAATTATGGATAACTTCCGCAAAGAAGCCGCCACCGCCGCCAACCGCAAGGATTTAACCCGCCAGCAAAAAGGGGATGAAATCCGCAAAATTAACCGTAAATACCAACGCCAGTTGGGGCAGTTGGCCCATGATGAAACATTTAATAAAATGGAAGCTGACCAACGGCGGGAAAACGAAGCCTATTTAGCCCGCCTGCGTGACAAATTCAACCCCAAGACGGAAGCGGCCGCACGGACGGTGCTGGACGATTTTACCGCTAAAAAAATGGCACTTATGAAAGAGGGCCTGCCGGCGGCGGAGTATCAGGAAAAATACTTAAAATTAAAACAGGAAAGCGACGATAAGGTAAAAGAGGCCGTTTTTCAGAACAATCCGTCTGACCCCAATGTTGGCCGCACTTTGAACGAAATTAATAACCAAACCGCGCACGAACAACTTGCCAAGCAAAAAGAAGATGTGGAGGCGGGCAAAGTGCGTGATGAACGGGTGGTGGTTTCGGAAGAAGTAAAACAAAAATACAAAGACCAGTTTGCCGCCCAGCGCCAAAAAGACCAAAAATCCGTGGCGGATGCCTACGGCGAGGATGTGGCCCAACAGTTTGCCGCTATTGACGAAGAATACGAACGCGAAGTGTTGGAAAACCTCTCCAGCGACGAAGGCCGCCTGACGGTGAACGAAAAAAACCAAGCTGCCGTGGAAAAGCGCAACAAGGCCGTCCAGCAACTGTTGGAAAAGGCTAAAAATAATCCGGAAATCAAAAAGAAACAGGCGGAGCAAATGGAACAGGCCGTTAAAAAGCAAAATGAAACCGTCATTAACCGGATGATGACCAGCGAAGAAATGCGCCAGTGGCCGGCGGAAGCCAAAAAATCCTATGAAAAACAGGCCCGCACTATTTTGGACGATATGGCCAAAGAATTGGCGCAAGCCTCGGTAAATGCCAAAGACCAAAAGTCTTACGAGGCAGAATCCAAGCAAATCCAAGAGCGCGCCCAACAACGCTTACAGCAAATACAAGTATCTGTACCGCAAGGGGATGCGCAATAATATAGTGTGTTTTTTATAAGCATCTAAAAAACCGGACTTTTAGAAAAGTCCGGTTTTTTGTACCGTTTAGTAAAAGGCCCTGTGCTTAACCCCTTTTTATTTATAGTGTTTTTGGAGCGTTTTTTGCACTTGCCCTTGGTTATTTTTAATGCGTATGGCGCTAAAGTGTACGGCTCCGGCTACATTTTTATATTTTTTCAGCTCCGTCATCTGCTTGTCTAATTCGGCGGGGTCTTTCCATTCGTTCCCATGTTTGTAGGTCCCCAACCCAATATACAACTTAACTTGTGGGTTGCGCTCTATTTCTTTATTCCACCACTTGAGCAGAACCCCGTATGGGGCCACGCGGTGCCCAAAGTGCCAATACAACTGTGGCACTACATAATCAATCCAGCCTTGTTCAATCCATAGGCGGGAATCGGCATATAGGCCGTCGTCATAGGCGGAAAACGCGCGCGTGGGGGAGCCTGTCGGGTCTTTGGACTGGTTGCGCCACACGCCAAAAGGGCTAATCCCCAGCGGCAGTTCCGGCTTGGTGGCTTTGAGGCGTTGGTGTAAATCATGCACAAACGTATTCACATTACTGCGCCGCCACGCGGCTAACGGTTGGCCGTTGCCGTATTTTTTGTAAAGTTCCGCATCCGGCCATGGCACGGTTTTGCCGTTCTTTTTAACGGGATACGGGTAAAAATAATCGTCTAAGTGGATGCCGTCCACATCGTATTTTTCGGCCACTTCGGCAATTACGTTTATGCTATGGCGGCGCGCCGCGGCAACCGCCGGATTGTAGTATTTGCGCCCCCCATAAGACACCAGCCAATCGGGATGTTTTTTTATGGGGTGGTTTGCAGATAGGGCGGCTTTGGAAACATTTTGCACGCGGAACGGGTTAAACCATGCGTGAAACGCAAGCCCGCGCTTGTGGGCTTCTTTTATCATAAAAGCCAGCGGGTCATATTGGGGGGACTTACCTTGCTGTCCGGTTAAATAGTAGCTCCACGGCTCTTGGCGGGAGGGCCAAAAGGTATCGGCCGCCGGACGCACTTGCACAATGACGGTATTAAAATTTAACTGTTTGAGTAAATCCAATAAATCGGTAAATTCTTTTTGTTGGGCCGCAGGCGGCAGTGCAGGTTTAGAGGGCCAATCCATATTTTCCACGCTGGCTATCCAAACCCCGCGCATTTCTTTCGGCAGCGGCATAGCTTTGTAGCGGGTGTCCGGCTCGTCTAAAACAGACGGAGCTTTTAAGGCCGCTTGTTGCGGCTTTCGGGCCGGTTTGGGCGGAGCCTTGCGGTGGGGTTCAGCGGGTTTTGCCGCCTGTTGTTGGATAGTATCCGTCAGCGGAGCGGGGCCCGTTTTGCGGGCAGACGGAACCGCGCACGCGGCCGCCAAAAAAACCAAAATAAAAAAGGGGAATAATTTACGCATACTGTTAGTTTATCAATTTGTGGGGAAAACAAACAAACGCCCCCGTAAAGGGGCGTTTATAAAAGAGCGTTAATTGCGTAAGGCGGGGGTCAGTTTTCCCTTGGGTTTGCGCTTGCCCAGCAGAATTTCCGCCGCCGTGCGTAAGGTTTGCGGGGTGGGGCCGTAAAGCGCCAGTGCCGTTTTGGCTTGCGGATAAAAAGCCAAATCATACGGGCTTAAAAGGGATATAAATACCGCGTCCGGATTTTCTTTTAGTAGCGTATTAATAATTTGCTGTTGGGCGGCGTCCGGCGTGCCGTATTTTTGGTACGAGCCTATGACAAGCAACTCCTGTTCTTTAGCGCATGCCTGTGCGGCGGATAGTTCTTCCGGCTCCGGTGCCATAGGCACAAATACGCTTTGGGTTTTTAGGGAGGCATTTTCCAAGGTTTTGGTAAACTCAGGCAGCATATATTCCAACGCCGGCTCCGTAAAAAATACCGCACATACGCTTTGCGGGCGCTTGGCAAACGGTTTGCCTTTTACCAGCGTGACCCCAAGGCGCGCCGCTTGCAAGGCGGATTTTTCAAAATCCGTATGTTTTTTGGGTTTAGCTTGCGGCGTAAATAAACCTGTTTTTTGTTTGAGTTCCCACACCCGCTGGGCACTTTGTTTCAGGCGTTGCGGGGTGAGCGTTTTGCCATATTGGGCTTTGACAAAAGCAATAGTATCGTACGGCAAATCTTTGCCGATAAGCGGCATATCCGCACCGGCTTGGTAGGCTTCCAGTACGGCTTGCGGGGTGCCGTTGGCGCGTTTGGCGCCTTCCATATCCAAACTGTCGGTGGCTATTACGCCCTCAAAGCCTAACTCCCCGCGCAAAAGGTCCGTTAAAATGCGGCGGGAAAAGGTGGCGGGGTGTTCTTTATCCAAGGCCGGATAAATAACGTGGGAAGACATAATGCCCCAAATGCCCGCATCTATGGCGGCGCGGAAAGGCGCAATATGCTGTTCCATTAATTCTTTGAGCGGCAAATCCGTCACCGGAGAGCCGGTGTGGGAATCCACCGCCGTATCCCCATGGCCGGGGAAGTGTTTGGCAAACGCGGCCACCCGCCGCTCCTGTAAGCCGTTTACGGCTGCTTGCGCATTTTGCGCCACGCCTTGCGGCCACGCCCCAAAAGAGCGCGTGCCGATAATGGGGTTATGGGGATTGGTGTTTACGTCCAAATCCGGCGCAAAATTAATTTGCCCGCCCATGGCGCGTATTTCGTCCGCCGCCGCGGCATAGACGGCCCGCACCGTTTTTTGGCTTTGCCCCGCACCCAAAAGCATATTGGACGGCAGGCGCTTCATACCTAAAAATAAGGGGGAAATGACAGAGCCGGATTCGTAATCAAACGCAATTAAAAGCGGAATTTGGTGGCGGGATTCTTTTTCCCATTGGCGCAGTTGGCGGATGGTTTGCAAGGTTGCGGCGCGTTTGGCGGAGGGATTTTCCTGTCCGGTTAGCCCGCCTTTAATCAGCACCGTGCCGATAAGGCCGCTTTTTATGGCTTGTTCATAAGGGGCCTGTTGGCCGGCATCTATGCGTACTACCAGCGTTTGTCCGATTAGTTCTTCGGGCGTTAAATCTTCTATTGGAAGGGGCCCAGCCGCCAGCGTGGGCGCCAAAAACAAGGCCATTAAAAAACCGCTTATTTTCATAAAAAATCCTCCTTATATGCGGTTATTGTAGCAAAAAAATGCTTTCCGGCGCGTAAGAAAGAATAAGCCCTTGAATTGTAATATAAAAGTAGTAAACTGTAAAAAAGGGGGAAGTAAATGCACAAAACCAAACCAATGTTGGCGGTATTAGCCGCCGTTTTATGGGCCGGGCCGGTATTTGCCCAGCTGCAAGATACATGGCATTTTGGTGTAAAGCCGACGGAAAACATCACCACTTTGGAAGTAAACCCGACGCTGACTGTAATTGATAATAAAGAGGGGGTTTCTACCAGCGGGTTGACCTTAAAAAGCTATCGGGTAATTAATGAAAGTTTTAACTGGGGGGCGGAAGTGCCGCTGCTGCGTTTTGAAACGCCGGAGCACTCCGTCAACGGGATAGGCGATATTAGTTTATCCGCCACGGGGGTACGCAAGTTGCATAGCGGTATAGATGTGGGGGCCAAGTTGGAAACCATGCTCCCTACCGCCACCAAAGACGCACTGGGCACCGGTAAATGGGTAGTAAGTCCGTCCGTATTTGCGGTGATTAATTTGCCTTACCAGTTTTACATACATGGGGAATATAAACACTATGTAAGTTTGGCGGGGGACGGCGGGCGCAGTACGGTTAATTACGGCCGCCCGCGCCTGACGGTGGGGTATACCTCGCCGGCCCAGTGGTATGTTTTAACCACGCTTTATTATTATGTAGATTTTGAAAACGATTTGCAGCATGAATTTGCACCGGAAGCGGAAGTTGGCACTTTGGTAAACGAAGGCACCGCTTTTTACGCCAATGTGAGCACTCACGCCAGCGGAAACTGGAAACAAAAGGATTGGGGGGTGAGCATTGGTTTCAAACTGTTGTATTTATAAAATTTATTTCCTATCCGAGGGAAAAAGGGGGAGGTACCCCATGGGAAAGTACCACACGTGAAACGGGAGGCTTGTTTTTTGAAGCCTCCCGTTTATTGTATTTTGGCCGCAAAAGAACGCTTATTCCTGTGTGCCGGAGTGTATGGCCATAAACAGTTGGTCAAATGTAATGGCAATATCATACGCTTTTTGGCGGATTACTTTGCCGCTTAAGCCTTTTACCAGCTCATTTGTAATGGGGATAGGTAGCGTAAGCGGGCTATCCAAGAAAACATAATTTACGGCTTCTTCGCCGTCCATATCTTTAGTAAGCCGCAAGCCTGCCGTCCATTTACGCATCATTTCTTCGGGGTGTTCGGTGAATGCCTGTTCGGCGAAGGGTTCCAGCTGTTCTTTTAAGGCGGCAGAGTTGGCAATTTCTTTGGGGGTTAAAGAGAGCTGCCCCAGTATTTTGGAAACAAATAAAATGCCTTTGTTGGGGTAAAACACCGCAAAATACGGCAAAATTTGCTGGTTGTCCTGCTGGCGAAAGACATAATATGTTTCGTAGCGTTCTTGTTCTGTGGGGGTTTCAATCGTGCGGATAGATATTTCTTTTTGACTGTTCATGAATTATTCCTCCCCAAACGGGCGTATCATAAGAGGGCGAACACGCAGTAAATGCCCGTTTCCACTATTATAGTACAAAAATAGGATTGATACGCGCCTCTGACAGGTGCTAAAATGGATTAGTTCATTTTTTTGTACAATAAATAAAAAGGAGTTTTTTGAATATGAATAAATCTTTTGTCATTTTATCGGCAGGAATTTTATTGAGCGCGTGCGGTACTTCTACGGCTCCCGCGCCGGAACCGGAAACGGAAGTAGTAGAATCTTACCCGACGGGCACTTTGGTGAGTCCTAAAGCCGGTGTGCGGGTGGAAGAAGCTGCGCCCGCGCCGGAACAAACCGCCAAATATACCAAATACGAAGGCACCCTTCCGGCGGCAGATGCGGCGGGTATAAAAACCACACTTGTTTTGTTTGAAAACGGCCGCTTTGCGCTAGACGAAACGTATTTGGGGCGAGATGCGTCTTTCACCCAGTTGGGCACTTATACGCGCCAAGGGGATGTAATTACATTGCAAGCAGAACAGGATTTGCCGCGCTACTATCAGCTGGACGGAGAAACCGCCCGCCTGCTGGACCAAGACAAAAAACCGGTGCAAGGGGAGCTGGCGCAGTATTACATCTTAAAAAAAGTAAACGAATAGCTGCCTCATCCGCAAAAACAGGGCATTTTGTTTTACCGGAAGAAAACCATTCAAAAACCACGGGCATGAACCCGTGGTTTTTTGCAGCTGTAGGAGTTTGCCAATAAGCAAGTTTCCTGTTTGCTCTATGGGTTATTTTCCAAATACGGCGTTAGGGTTTTTTGTGGCTCACGCTTAATTCTTCCAAATGCACCGCCGCGTTGGCTTTTTAAGCGTATGCGGCGTCCGATTTATAAATTGCGTGTGGTAAAAGCAGGCTTAAAAGCGCGTCCGCCGCGCGGCTGCCAGCAGGCCCTTTTTGGGGGGCGGGGCAAGCGCGCAAAGAACCGGTATACGGCAATTATATGAATTGTTATAAAAGTGAAAAAAATATACAATAAAACGAAGGTATGTAATTACCTTTATACCAATACTGAGGTGAAATGTATGAAAAAAATCGTATTATTGATGATGGCTTGCGCTTTTATGGCCGCCTGCATGGGTACCCGCGGTACCGTCGGTGGGAAAAAAGTTTGCACCAACAGCTATTTGTTGGGCGTGCTGTCTATCAGCGAATTAGTGTCCCCCTGCGGCAAATAAATCATTCTGTTGCAAAAAAGTGCCCTAGTGTAAGCTGGGGTACTTTTCTTGCAATTTATGTATAAGGAAAAGTGTATGAAAAAGTTTTTTTATATCGTTGGTGCGTGTTTTCTGCTGGTTGCGTGCCACGCCGATAGGCCCCAGCCGGATTTGAGCAATGCGCAAGCGGCAACCCAAATTCTTACCCATTATTTTTCGGCAAACCCACAGGTTGAAAAAGTTTTCCCTTATTTATCCCAATGCAAATTGGCTCCCGCCGGTAGGCAGCCCCAACAGGCTCAGGCCGTTTACCATACCTATATGTGTTCCGTGGAGCCTAACGACACCCAGCGCTATATTGCGGTGATTTCGTCTGACCCGAATTTAATGGGTGAAGTGGATATTTATAAAAATCATGCGAAAGAATCTGTTTATATAGCCCTTTTAGATTATGATAAAAAAGCCAATAATCTAACCGGTTTCAAACTGCTTTTTAACATCTACACAAAGCGGGTAGAAAAACAGACCGAGGTAAGCGTAGAATCTTAACCGGCCGTGCGTTTTTTGCGTCGCACCTATGCCCTTGCAGTACGCGGAAACTTGCCTTTGATAAAGCCAGCCCAACAGGCTGGCTTTTTGGTGGAAAAGTGCCCCTTTTTTATGGGCAAAAATGGGGAAAAAACCGCCTTTCGGGTGGGGTGTTTCCCGTCGGTTTTATAGCCTTTAACGTGGCTTGACTTTAATGGTGTTTTTTTTTACAATATCTCTAAATAAAAATTGAGTTAAAAGGATGTATAAAAGGGGTTTTTGTGGGAAAAATTTTTGTGACTAAACCATTTTTGCCACCGCAAGATGATTATAATAAATGGATTACCCAAATTTATCTAAATGAACAGCTTACCAACCAAGGCCCATTACTGTGCCGGTTGGAGGAAAGTTTGTGTAAGTATTTGCAAGTGTCCCATTTCCAATATGTGACCAACGGTACTATTGCCTTGCAACTGGCTTTGGAAGCGTTGGATATCCGCGACGGCGAAGTCATTACGACGCCGTTTTCTTATGTGGCTACAACGTCCAGCATTTTATGGCAGCGTTGCAAGCCCGTGTTTGTGGATATAGAGCCGGATAACTTTACCATAGACCCAGCCAAAATAGAGCGTGCCATTACCCCTAAAACCAGAGCCATTATGCCGGTGCATGTGTTTGGGTATGCGTGCGCGGTGGAACAAATTGCGCAAATTGCACAAAAACACCACTTAAAAGTAATTTACGACGCGGCGCATGCGTTCGGCTCCGTCTATAAAAACAAGGCCTTGGTGGCTTATGGGGATATTTCCACCCTTTCTTTTCATGCCACAAAACTTTTTCATACCGTAGAGGGCGGCGCCTGTATTGTCCGTGACGGTAAAGTAAACGAGAAACTGGCGCTTATCAAAAAATTCGGGCATATTGGGGACGAGCATTATTTGTTGGGCATTAACGGGAAACAATCAGAATTTCACGCCGCTATGGGGCTGGCGGTTTTGCCGTATTTGCCCGAAATTATAGCCAAACGCAAAGCCATTTGTGATTTGTATGATGCCCAACTGGCCGGCTGCGTGACCCGCCCAAAACCGCAGGAAGGCTTACAGTATAACTATGCGTATTATCCGGTAGTGTTTAAGGATGAAGCCGCCTTGCTGCGTGTATTCCAAGCGTTAAATCGGGCGGAAATTTATCCGCGCCGCTATTTTTACCCCAGTTTGAATACGCTGCCTTATGTGGAAAAGCAACCCTGTCCGATAGCGCAAGATATCGCCTTGCGGGTGGCGTGCTTGCCGTTGTATCCGGATTTAAGTTTGGATTCGGTGCGGAAAATTGCCGCTATCATCAAGGAGAATTTGTAGTATGAAATTAAAAAAGTTATGGCGCGTCTTAAAAAATAAACACCGCCTGAAAAAACTTTCCCAAACCAATACTATACAAATTGCCAAAAAAGACATATCCCGTTTTGACCTTCACATAGAGGGGCAGAATAACACCATTATTTTCCCTCAAAATTTCGGGAGAGATGGGAGTATATATATCAAAAATTTATAAAGTAAGGAGTCTGTATGAAAGTGGCCGTTATGCAGCCGTATTTTTTCCCGTATTTGGGGTATTTCCAAATGTTTGGGGCGGTGGATAAGTTTGTTTTGTTAGATGATGTAAATTTTATTATGCGGGGTTATATCAACCGCAACAGTATTTTGGTAAACGGTGCGGCCCATAAATTTTCTATTCCGCTGGAAAAAGCCTCCCAAAATAAACTGATTAACGAAACCAAACTGAACTTTCCGGAAAAGGAAAAACAATCCTTTTTGAAGATGATTGAATGTGCTTATAAAAAAGCCCCTTATTACGGCGGCTTTTACCCTGTATTGGCGGATATTATTAATTACCCCCAGAACGATTTAACGCTGTTTTTGAAGTATGCGTTTGAAAAAATAAAACAATACCTTGCGCTGGATACGGAAATTTTAATTTCTTCCGAAATTGAAAAAGACAACTCCCTGCGCGCGCAAGACAGAATTATTGCCATTAACAAAGCTTTGGGGGCCACCACTTATATTAACGCTATCGGCGGGCAGGAATTATATAACGCGGCAGATTTTAAGAAAGAAAATATAGAGTTAAAATTTATTCAAATGGATAAAATTGAATATAAGCAATTCAAAAATAATTTTGTAGCTAATCTTTCTATGATAGACGTGTTGATGTTTAATTCGCCGCAAGAAACAAAAGTTTTATTAAACCAATATAAATTAATCGCGTAAGCGCGCGCAAATATAATAAAGATACAAGGAGCCTCTTTGCAAATGTTCAAGTGGAAAAAGAAAGGTCTAATTTTTAAGGCGGATAACAACTTTCCGTGGATGTATTCGCACACTCAGTGTCCGTTTCCGGTGGATTTTGGTGCGTTTATACGGGTGTATTTTGCCACACGCGAGGCCTACCACGATAATATGGTGCGGGCCTACGGCGGGTTTGTGGATTTGGACCGGAACAACTTGAATAAAGTAATCAATATTTCCAAAGAACCGATAGTGGCTTTGGGCGGCCTAGGGGAATTTGATGAATTTGGCTCTATGCCCACCAGCGTGGTTAAAAATAAAGACGAATACTGGCTGTATTATGTGGGTTGGTCCAGACGGTGCAGCGTTCCGTACGATTGGGAAATCGGTCTGGCAAAAAGTAAAGACGGGGTTAAGTTTGAGCGTTTCGGCCGCGGGCCGTTAATGGGGCCTACAGTAAACGAGCCCTATTTGAACTCTACCCCGATTGTTTATAAATTTGCCGATGACGATTGGCACATGTTTTATCATACCGGCATCCAGTGGCTCAAGCACGCCAGCGGCAAGTTGGAATCCCAATACAAAATTGTATATGCCCATTCTAAAGACGGTATAAATTGGGATAGAAACGGATGCCCCATCATTCCCGAAAAAGTGCCAAACGAATGCCAAACCACCCCCGCTATGATAAAAATAGGCGATATGTACCATGTGTTTTTCTGCTACCGGCACGGGCTAGACTTTCGGGAAGATAAAAGCAAGGCGTACAGAATTGGGTATGCCTGTTCCAAAGACTTAATCCATTGGGAACGGGACGACTCCAAAGTGGGTATTGATGTATCTGCCGACGGGTTTGATTCTATTATGCTGGAATATCCGCACATTACCAAAATAGACGGTAAGTATATTATGTTTTACAGCGGTAATTGGTTTGGCAAAGAGGGCATGGGCTACGCGGAATTAGAAATAGAATAACATGAAAATTGCACAATACATTGTTGACTATTTAAGTAAGCAAGGCATAGACCGAATGTTTGGCTATATCGGCGGGTATAATGCCGATATGCTGGAGTGTTTCTGTGCGGACCCGAACAATCATTTTGTGCTGAATTATAACGAGCAAGCCTCCGCCTTTGCCGTTAATACCTACGCGCAGTTAAAAGAACAAGTGGGGGTGGCCACCGCTTCCGGCGCGCCGAGCTTTTGCAACCTGATAGCGGGTATTGCCAATGCGTATTTTGATTCTCACCCCTGCCTTTTTATAGTGGGGAGCGCGCATTCGCTGGCTATCCGTAAAGATAAATCTATCCGCCAAAATGCGTTTGAAGAAATTGATGCGGTGGCTATGGTCCGCGATATCACCAAATACGCGGTTAGAATTACCCGTCCGGAAGAGGTGCGCTGGGAGCTTGAAAAGGCCTTTTATCTGGCGCAAACAGGGCGCAAAGGGCCGGTTCTGTTGGATATTGCGTATGATATCCTCCGTGCGGAAGTGGACGCGGATAAACTAAAACCGTTTGCTATCCCGCCGGAGCCGGAATATGATTGTATTGATTACGGTTTAATTCTAAATAAATTAAAAAATGCCAAGCGCCCCGTTATGTTGCTGGGCGGCGGTGCCGCAAGCCCCCAATGCCGGCAGTTCATTGCGCAACTGACGCAAAAAATCAACATTCCGGCCGTGGCAACGCTTTGCGGGTTGGATGTGTTGCCGCACGATAATAAGTGCTTTAGCGGTTTTATTGGCCATTATGGGAACCGCTATGCCAACCTTGCCCTTAAAAATTGCGATTTTATGCTGGTTTTAGGCTCCAGACTGGACGAACGGCAATTAGGCGGTTTTAGAACCACGTTTAGCGGGGACGCTTTTATTGTGCGGGTAGATGTGGATAAGCCGGAATTAAAACGGAAACTGAAAGAGAACTTGAGCTATTATTGCCCATTAGAAAAATTTTTGGAAGGGTTCTTAAAACAACCTCTGCCCCAGACGGATTTTTCAAAATGGCTGGAAGTAATTGCCCGCTGGAAGGGGCGTTATCCGTCACTGGATGAGGACAAAACCCAAGTAAGCGCGCTGAATTTTTTGGATTGTATTAGCGCCTATTTGCCGCCGGACGCACTGATTTGCGCGGATGTGGGGCAAAACCAAATGCTTACGGCACAGGCCATTAAGCTGGATAAAAACAGACGGCTTTTTAATTCGGCCGGTTATGGTTCTATGGGCTTTGCGTTGCCGGCGGCTATTGGGTGCGCGTATGCGCGGCCGGATACCTGTGTGGTTAGTATAAATGGGGACGGCGGGCTGCAAATGAACATTCAAGAACTGCAAACCCTGCGCAGGGACCATTTAGCGGTAAATATCATTGTATTAAATAACCAATGTTTGGGTATGATAAGAAAAACCCAAGAAAAATTATTTGACGGTAAAAATTTTGTATCCGTTCAGGGGTATAAAGCGCCGGATTTTGAACCGATAGCCAAGGCGTACGGCCTACCGTATTTAAGGGTGGAAAATGTGGCGGATTACGGGAAAGTAAAAGGGTTTCTTTCCTCACAGCACCCCACATTTATTGAAGTCCGCCTGCCGGTATGTATGGCAAACAATCCGGAACCCGGTGCTTGTATAGAGTTGCAAACCCCTGTGTTATCGGACGAAGATTTTGAGATTATAAAAAAGGAGGTGGCTTTTTGATGCCGCAGAACCCTATTTTAACGGCCGTTATTTTTACCTACAACCACGGGGCTTCTATTGAAAAATGCATTAAAAGCATTTTGGAGCAAAAAACCACTTACCCGTATGTTATACACATCTGTGATGATGCCAGCATAGATGATACCACTGCCATTTGCCGCAAGTACGCGGCCGAATATCCGGAAAAAATAGCATATTATTTACAGCCCAAAAACACTTTTACCTATCCGTATAAAAAAAATCATTTGTATCAGGAAGTCCAACGGCTTAATACCAAGTATTTTTGTATTATAGACGGGGATGACTATTGGTGTAATGAAAATAAAATCCAACTGGCGCTGGATTTTTTGGAAAGCCACCCCAATTATATCGGCTGGGCGCACGATACTAAGCAAATTCAAAACGGGGAAGAAAAATCCTATGTGCATGATATTATCAATTGGACCCCAACGGATAAAGTGGAGTTTGGGGTACAGGCGCCGTTTTTGCTAACCAGTGCCCGTATTTTGCGCAATATCGGGTTTAATAAATTGCAAATTACTCCGGTAGATTATTTGCTGTATTACTACCATTTGTCCAAAGGCCCCATTCATTACCATGATGAAATAATGTCTGCTTATTGCATTGGCGAAAATTCCTGTTTTGCCTCTTTGTCTAATATATCGGACTTAAACGGTATGTTTGCGTTCAAACTGGCCAAATTATTCCAATTCCAAAAAGATGATTTTTGTATGGAAATGCAAAAAAAGTATGATGCCGCCAACCATGTACCCAGCCGCAGATATAACTGGTTGAAACGGTTGCATGATGGCCTGCACAAATTGCCTTGCGGCAACAAAATAGCGTGGTATATATGGTTTTGGCGCTTTTTTGTGCATAAATACGGTTTAGAATGTTTAGATATCAATTATGTTTATCCGCTTAAAAAGATAAAAAAGAAAGCGGATGCCAGAACAAATGTAAAAAAGGGATAATATGCTTTCTGAAATTGAACAAGTAAGAAAAAAATTAATGAATAACGCTTCCGAAGAGTACGACGCGGTTGTATCTTTGGGCGGCAGTTGCGCCTCTTGCCTGCAAATAAGGAAACGGGAACTCCAAACACAGGCGTATCCGTTTGATTATGTATTTTGCGAAGATGCGCAATTTCAGTTCCATATCCTTGGCAAATTGTTCGCAACGGATTTTGCCCACTGGCTGCAACGGGAAAATATCGTTCCGTTGGCCAAAAACGAGCGGGGTATTTCTGACTTGTACCAATATAAAGATGCATATACCGGTTTTAGGTACATTCATGACTTCAAAAAACCTGTAGAAGATGATGAAATGTACCAAGCCTTTTATGAAAAATACACCAGAAGATTAAAACGTCTTTATGAAAAAATTGAAAATTCAAAAAGAATTTTATTCGTGTCGGACGCCGTTAGCCGGCTGAAAGTGGCCGATATTAAACCGCTTTTAGGGGTTTTGAATAAAAAATGGAAACATAAAACATTTGATATTGCCGTTTTGAATTTTAATGCCCCCCAAGATGAAGTAATTAAAGAAAAACACATCAAAATTGTAAACATTAAAAGATTAAAAAATAATTACGATTTTTTTGGTATGAATTATGAATGGGGCGAAATTTTAGATAGCGTCAAACTGACCGAGCCGGCCGATTGCGATAAAAAATCCTTCTTCAAAAAAATTAAAGAATTTTTTGAAAAAAAAGAAAAATTTTTAGATAAAGACTCCGTGTTTTTTATAACTGGTTGTTCTACGGGTATTGGCAAAAGCTGGTGCGAACTGCTTTTAGAAAAAGGTTATAAAGTTGTTGCCACCGCCCGCAACGCAAGCACCGTAAAACACTTTCAGGACGCATACCCTAAAAATGCCCTGTGCGTAGCGTTGGACGTCACCGATGACTCCGCGGTTAAAGAAGCCGTACAACGGGCCGTTAAACATTTTGGCAAAATAGATGTATTAGTGAATAATGCGGGCTGCGGTTGTTTTGCACCGGTGGAAACGCTGGATTTTACGCAAGCCGGCAAGGTGTTTAATGTTAATGTATGGGGCGCTTTGAATACCATGCAGGAAATCTTGCCGTATATGCGCCGCCAAAACCGCGGTTTGATAATTAACACCTCGTCTATTGCCGCCTATTACGGTATGCCTACCGCGGGCATTTATGCGGCCTCTAAAGCCGCGTTGGAAAGACTTTCCGAAGCGTTAAAGGCTGAATTGGCAGATTTTAATATAAAAATACTGCTACTGGAGCTAGGGGAAACCCAGAGCCATTTTTATAAAAACAGTGCGGTTGCTGGGCAGGCGCCGGACGGATATAACCACATTACTAATGCGCTGTTGGTAAATTTTAAGAATAGTGTATATTATAATCCCCAAAGTGCAACAGAGGCCATAAAATATGTTATAAATGTGCTGGAAGAAAACGGGGCAGAGGTTCCCTTTAGATTACTGGTTGGAAACGAAGCGGATGATTTTGTGCAAGATAAAATAAATATCCTCCAAAAGGATATTATTGCCAACCGTAAATTATCTAAAAAATACAGGAGAGATAAGTGAACCCTTATAATATATTAGTTTCCGGCGCTTCCGGCATTGTGGGGTATGGGGTGTTGCGTTCGCTTAAAAATTGCGGATGCAAACTTATCGGCACCACCATTTATAAAACCTCTCCGGCAAATTGTTTTGCGGATGTAGTTTTGCAGCCGCCTATGACAACGGATGCAAGCTATATCCCTTGGCTGGTGGAAACTATCAAACAATATAAAATTGATATGATTATTCCCGCCATTGAAGCGGATATGTCTTGCTGGAACAAACATAGAAAAGTACTGGCGGACACCGGCACTTTTGTAATGCTTAATAACCCACAGCTTATTGAACTCTGTTTGGATAAATGGGAATTTTACCAAAAATTAAAGGAAAATAATTTCCCCTACGCCATAGAAAGTTCCTTAAATGCCCAGTTTGACCGCTTTAGTCTGCCTTTTTTATTAAAGCCCCGCTGCGGCTTTGCTTCTAAAGGGATTGTAAAAGTGGAAAGCCGTGAAGTTTTTGAGAAATATAAAAGTGAAATCGGCCCCACGCTCATGATGCAGGAATTTGTCGGCACCAGCGACGAAGAATACACCGCCAGCGGATTTTTTGATAACGCCCACCGCTTAATGGCCTTTATTGTTATGAAGCGTACCCTTTCCAAACAGGGGTTTACGGAAATGGCCCAAAGCGTGGCTATGCCGGAACTGAAAGGAATTTTGGAGCAGTTAGGGCAAATTTTTCAGCCCATTGGCCCCACTAACTTCCAATTCAGGCGCCATAAAAACAGCTGGAAACTGCTGGAAATTAATCCGCGGATTTCGTCTTCCACTTCCTTAAAAACGGCTTTTGGGTATAACGAATGTAAAATGGCCGTGGATTATTTTTTATCTAAAAAAGCTCTCACCCAGCCGCCCATCAAAGCGGCCCGCGCCATACGCTATACCGAGGATTACATTTTTTATGAAAAAGATAGCGCTGATATCTGATATCCACGGCAATTATGAGGCCTTAAAAGCGGTACTGGCAAAAATAGATGCGCTGGGCATAGATAAAATCTATTGCTTGGGGGATGTGGTGGGGTATTATTCCCAAGTGAACGAATGTTGTGACGAATTGAGAAAAAGAGCCGTCCCCTGTGTAATGGGCAACCACGATTGGTATATGGCTTCCGGCACCGGCTGCCCACGCTCCAGAAGCGTAAACGATTGTTTGGCTTACCAGCGTAAAGTAATTACCCCAGAAAATTTGGGGTGGGTGGCCTCACTGCCGGTTATTTTGCATGTGGAAAACCTGCGTATGGTCCATGGCGGTTTTAATAACCCGATAGACGAGTATTTAGACCCGCAAGAAGCATATTTTGCCAACCTGTCCGGCTGTTTTTTTGCTACGGGCCATACGCATATACAGCAAATCCAAAAATATGGTTCAAAAACCTATTGCAACCCCGGTTCCGTCGGCCAACCCAGAGATGGCGACAACCGCGCGGCTTTTGCCACTTTTGACGGGCAGGAATTTGAACTGTTCCGCGTAAAATACAACATTGAACAAGTAGGGTTTTTGATGGAACAGGCCGGATTTAACCCTTATTATTATGGGAGTTTGCGTGATGGCGCCAGAAATTTACACCGATAAAACGGATATAAAAGTTTCTATCTGTACGATTACTTATAATCACGGAAAATATATTCGGCAAACGCTGCAAAGCGTGCTTGCCCAAAAAACCAATTTCAATTTTGAGCTGCTAATCCACGACGACGCCTCAACCGATAATACCGCCAAAATAATTTTAGAGTATCAAAAAAAGTATCCCCATATTATTAAGCCGGTGCTCCAGCGCGAAAATTTAATGTCCAAAGGGGTATTTGTGGACCAAGTGTATAATTGGCCGCGCATTAAAGGGCAATATGTGGCTTTTTTGGACGGGGACGACTACTGGACCGATGCTTATAAATTGCAAAAACAAGTTGATTTTTTAGATGCCCATGCGGACTATTCTTTGGTTTTTCATCCGGCGCAGTGCGTGTGGGAAAATAACCAATATAAACCCACCCTTTGGGGACCGGAAAAAGAAGACCTCGCTAATTTGGATGCGGTTATTTGGAAAAAGAATGTAATTCCAACCTTGTCTGTCATGTACCGCTGGCGCTTGCATGGGGCAAACGCTGCCTTGTGGCCTATGGGGATTGCTCCGGGGGATTGGTATGTGCATTTGCTGCATGCGCAAGTGGGAAAGGTGGGGTTTATCCCGCAGGTTATGGGGGTGTACCGCAAACACGCAGGCGGCATTTGGTATAACGAAAACCAATCGGACCAATTTTTTCTAACCTATTTTTGGCCCAGAATCCTTTTTTGCCAAAAGGCTAAGGCCCAATTTAACAAAGATTTTACTTTTGTAGAGATAAAACTGCTGTTTGAATTGTTCAATTTTTGTATCAAAAAAGGGGATTATTCCTTAATTGGCAAATTAAAAGAGCAAAACAAAGCCCAATGGGAGTCCCTCGTGCGGGAGATACAAACTTATCTGGCGGCGTACCCCGCCCGCAATTTGTTTTTATCAAAACTGGGTTATAAATGTTCCTTTGGCAAAACGCGTCAGCAATTAAAAGAGCGCTATTTGTTGGATGTGGCCAAAGAAACCGTTAAAAAAGGTCTGCACGCGCTCCGCTAACTGCCGGCGGCCGCAGTTGGAATAGATATAAAAAGCTTAAAACCGCGCGGCGGGTTTTTAACACGCGCGTTTTTAGTTGTTTTGAAAAAATTAAAAATAGTTTTGAGTTTCCCTCGTCTAAAAGCTACAATATAAAAAAGAAAGGAGTGTCTGGTTTTATGTTTCAAAAAAAATTTACACTTCGCAGAGCCGAAGAAAAAGATTTAGATATATTGGTGGATTTTAATAACCGCATTGCGTTAGAGTCGGAAGGCCACCCCTTGGATTTAGCGGTACTGCGCAGCAGTATGAAACATATTTTAGAAGATGAACGCAAAGGCATTTATTGGTTGGCGTGCGACGGCGAAAAAGTGGTAGGCCAAATGATGTATGTGTTTGAGTGGAGTACCTGGCAGGATAAAAATTATATGTGGCTTACCGATTTATATGTACTGCCGGAATACCGCAAACAGGGCGTTTTCAAATTACTGAACCAACACTTGATGGATTTTTACCAAAAAAGTCCGGATATTATCGGTGTGCGGTTTTATGTGGCTAAAACAAATACAGCCGTAGTGCCCTTGTACCGCCGGATTGGGTGGAAAGAATCCAAGTATAATTTGTGGGAAGTCACCAAAAATGACGTCCGGTAAAAACATTTTAATTGTAGACGGTTTTGCTACAGGGAACCAATACGCCGCGGCCGCTCGCGCGCGGGGGTTGGTTCCGTTTCATATTACTTCGGGGTTGGAAAAGACTTCTTCTCTGCCGGCGGATTTTATGGAGAAGTATATCGCCGGACAAATAGCCGGTAAATATGAAAAATGTTTTGTAATGCCCCAAACGCTTGATGAGGCGGTCCAACTCCTTAAAAAATACAATTTTGCGGCTGTCATTCCGGGGACGGAATCGGGCGTAATTGCCGCCGAGCAGATTGCGCAAAAATTAGGTTTGCCCGTTAATAATCCTACCCTGTTGTATGCGCGTAGGGATAAATACCTTATGCAAAAAGCGCTGGAAAGCGCCGGACTAGCGCATATAGAATGCGTGCTTACTGCGGACGTGGAAACCGCCGTACAATGGTTCAACACAAGCGGCCACTCCCGCATTATTATCAAGCCGCCGCGCAGTGCCGGAACCGACGGCGTAAAAAGTTGCGTGAGCGAGGCGGAAATACGGAGCTATTTTAAGCATTGTTATTTGAACCGCTATGACGGAATTGGTGCGTTTAATGAGGCCCTACTCTTGCAGCCTTATGTGGAGGGGGATGAACTGGTGGTCAACTGTGTTTCCCGCCACGGCAAACACGTTTTAACGGATGTTATTTTATACAATAAAGTGCTCACTTCCGGCGGGGTGCCTATGTATGAGGCCAGCCGCCTGATTCATAAATTAGACGAGCGCATACAACAAGCCGTCAGCTATACGTTTCAAGTATTAGACGCCTTGGGCATTCGGTACGGTTCTTCCCATAGCGAAGTAAAATTAACCGCCGCCGGACCGGTACTGGTGGAAACGGGCGCGCGCGTTATGGGCAGCACTCCACCCGTTTATTACGACGCACTGGGGTACAGTTTAATTGATTGGTCACTAGATGCCTATTTAAGTGACGAGGCCCACGCCCGTAATGCGCGGCGGGGGTATCACCCTAAAAAGCACTTTATGGCAAAATTCTTCCTTTCGTTCAAAGAAGCGGACGTGGAAGAAATTACCGCCCTAAAAACATTACCATTACTATCCTCGTTTGTATCGTGCAATTTTAACAATTTGGCTATTACAAAAAAATTAAAACCTACCGTGGATTTACCTTCCAAGCCGGGGGATTGCTTTTTGATGTCCGCGCGCGAAGGGGATGTATTGCGCGATTATGCCCTTTGCCGTTATTTGGAGCGCCAATGCGCGGGGTTGTTATACCGTTGTAAAGGGGAAGAATTATCCGCGCGTGAGCAGCAATTTGCGCTGGCCCTCAAAACGCACTCCTATCCGTTAGCGGCTATTCACCGCTTTTTATACGGCTATGATATGGCCTATAAAAATTATAAAAATTCCACTTTGTATGTTTTACATCCGGACTTAACCCCCTGCCAAGCGGGGGAAACAGGCTCTATTTATGTGGCCGGTGCCTATATGGCAAAAAAAGCCTACGATATGCCTTGTTTGCGCTCGGAAAATTTTGTGACGAACCCTTTTTATACAACCGCTTGTGCCGGCAGGGTTTTGTTCCCATTTTTATATAATACAACCGACCAAGCCCAAGTAAATCCGGACGGCTCTTTAACCTTTATAGATGCCAAAACGGGCCGCCGCATCCGTTCCTTTGCGTGTGCGTCTCCCCGCGAGGCGTGGCCGCTGACATATACGGAACGTCAAATGGTGGCCGAACAGCAAGTAGCGCCGGATTCCAATGCCTACAACGCCAAATTTACGTTTAAGATAGAAGGCCGCCTAAATGCGGCGCGCTTTCAGGAAGCACTTAAAATTTGGGTTTCCCGC
Source organism: uncultured Elusimicrobiales bacterium (assembly GCA_934662565.1). GTDB lineage: Bacteria > Elusimicrobiota > Elusimicrobia > Elusimicrobiales > Elusimicrobiaceae > Avelusimicrobium. The sequence goes on along the minus strand of CAKUKI010000001.1, from coordinate 361,596 downwards.
TACCGTTTATTCCGCTCTTACTATCCTGTGGTAAACGGCAAGTTTGTGCACCGTTTGGCTAAAGAAGTGCCTGTAAAATTAACCCAATTTTCTTGCACGGCACAAGACGCACTGGCTAAAATTGAACGCCTCAATACCCCGTATGATTTAACCCAAGCGCCGCTGTTTCGGTTCTTCTTGTTTAAGACGGGGCCCAAGGAACATATTTTCCATTTTAACATTCATCATATTATTGCGGACGGCACCAGCTTAATCAGCATTATTGAAGAATTATGGAAATTGTATAAAAACAAGCGCGCTAAAAAATTCCATTTAGAAAAACAGGATTTTTTGGATTATGCCGTCTGGCAGGACCGTTACGAAGACCCCACCGCCAAAAAACAATTCTTTTTAGATTTGTTCAAAGACGGCGTGCCGGAAAACGAAATGCCTATCCGCACCTTGCGGCCGGAAGTTTTGCCGCACGCTACGCAAGTAAGCAGGGAAGTCCTGTTTGATATCAGCAAGATTGAAATAGCCGCCCGCCGTTTGCATATTTCTACTGCGTTGTTTATGACGGTGGCCACCTCGCTCACTTTAGCCAAGTATTGTGACAGTGAGGACTTGGCCTTAGGTATGATTATGAACGGCCGCACCCACCCGCAAACCAAACAAATGGTGGGAATGTTTGTAAACTCCGTGCCGATACGCTTTAAGCCTAAAGTCAATTTAACATTGGCAGAGTATATTACCCAAAGCGCGGTTATGTTCCGCGGCGCGCTTGAGAACCAAACTTGCCCTTTTGAGTTGTTGGCGCCGTTATTGGCCCCCAAGCGTAATCTTTCGCGCAAGCCGGTGTTTGACGTGATTGTCAATTACCGCGGGGAAATCCGCCCGTATGAAACGGCCGGACTAAAAATCAGCTCTATCCAAATGTGGCAGGCTACGCAAATTGATTTACAGTTTGAAATGGTGCGCAGCGTGTCCAGCATGAGCGTGTCTATTTCCTATTCGGACCAATTATACAAACAAGCCATTATCAACGGTATTTTGGATTTGTTTGAAAAAGTAATAGAGGAAATGACCGCTCCCGCGCCGGAGCAAAAACCATTAGCCGATATTATGGATTTGCCCGCCAAGCAAAAGGCCGTTTTGCTTAAAAATTTTGTGGGAAAGCGGGTTGCGTGGCCGTTGCAAGAAACTTTTTTGGACGTTTTTGCCCGCCGTTGCCAAGAGCAGCGCCAACAGGGTAAAAACGACTACGCCGTCGTGTATCACCAAAACCGTATTTCCTACCTCCAACTGGATGCATGGAGCAGCCAAATTGCCGCACTATTACAAAAACAGGGCGTGGAGCGTGGCAAATATGTGTCTGTATTAATTAAACGCAGCGAACTAATGCCGGTATGCGCGTTAGGCGTGGTAAAAGCCGGCGCCGCGTATGTACCGCTGGACGAGGCGCACCCGTCCGCGCGCTTGGAATATATTTTGCAAGACACCCAAACAGCCGTGTTAATTGCCGACGAAGCCTTACTGCCTTTGGTGCCAAATTACCGCGGCAAGGTAATTACTACGCGAGAAATCCGGCAATTGGCGGATAAACCCACTTTACAGACGGCGCTTGCCGCCCCCAAGCCGGAAGATATTTTTGTGGTGCTTTATACTTCCGGCACGACCGGAAACCCCAAAGGGGTATTGCTTACGCATAAAAATATCCAAGTACTTTGTTTGGAAACCCAGCAATATTTTGCCGTCACTGCCCAAGACCATACCGCCAGTTGCGCCGGTTTTGGCTTTGATGCTTGTTTAGGGGATTGGTACCCCACTTTGGCGGCGGGGGCCTGTTTGTATATTGTGGACGAGGACACCCGTTCCGACTTGCATGCCCTAAACGATTATTTTGAAAAAGAGCATATCACGCGCCTGATTATGACCACCCAACTGGGCCGCCAGTTTGCCACGGGCATTAAAAACCACTCTTTGCGCCAGTTAATTGTAGGGGGGGAAACCTTAACCCCGCTTACGCCGCCGGCCAACTATGTGCTTTATAATGCGTACGGACCGACGGAATGTACGGTATATGCCAGCTTTTTTAAGGTGGATAAATTGTACCCGCGTATTCCGCTGGGCAAACCCATATACAATGCGGATATTTATATGGTGGATAAATCCGGCCGGTTGTGCCCTTCGGGAACGTACGGGGAGCTTTGCATTGCCGGCCCGCAAGTGGCTAAAGGGTACTTAAACTTACCGCAGCTCACCGCCGAGCGTTTTGTGCAAAACCCGTTCTGCCAAGAAGAAGGCTATGAACGCATGTATAAAACGGGGGACGTGGCGCGCTTTACATCCGTCGGAAATATTGACTTTTTAGGCCGGCGGGACCATCAGGTAAAAGTGCGCGGGTTTAGAATTGAATTAAGCGAAATTGAAACCCGATTACGCAAACATCCGCTCCTGAAAGATTGCACCGTCGTGGTGCAGGAAGATAAAAACGGCGGCAAGCATGTGGCGGCTTATGTGGTATCCGGCGAAAAACTGGATACGCAAGGCCTCAAACGCTTTATTGAAGACGCTTTGCCCCCGTACATGGTGCCGGAGTTTATTGTGCAAATTGCGTCTATTCCGCTCAACCCCAACGGTAAAGTAAACCGCGCGGCGCTGCCCAACGTATCGCAAGCCTATGTGGCTAAACGCGCCTATGTGGCGCCGGAAAGTAGGGTGGAAAAGGAGCTTGCACTTATTTGGGGCGATATTTTGGATATTAAGCCGGAAACGATTAGTCGGGATGATAACTTTTTTGATATCGGGGGGACTTCCCTACGCGCAACGGAATTATCTTTCCGCGTGCGGGAAGCGTTCAAAGAAAGTATGCCTCCGGCCACTATTTTTAAGTATCCCGCGCTAAAAGCACAGGCCGCCTATTTGGAAAAGCAAAACCGCTTTTCCATGGTGTATGCGTTTAACGAAAGCGGCACCAAAACGCCTATGTTTTTTGTGCATACCGCCAATACCGGTGCCGAGGCCTATGTGCCTTTGGTTAAAAAACTCCCCCAAGACCAGCCTTTTTACGCCGTGGAGCCGCATAATATATTTAGTAGCGAGCCTCCCATCCGCGGTATTAAAAATTTGGCCAAGCGCTATGTGCAGTATATCAGCCAAGTCAATGCCACGGGGCCGTACATTTTGGGCGGCTGGTCTTTCGGCGCGGTGGTAGCGTATGAAATGGCGGTATTATTGCGCGCGCAAGGTAAAAAGGTGGAACAAGTCTTTTTGCTGGACCCGATTATCAACCATTCGGAAAGTGAAAAAGCACTCACCCGCCAATTACTGGATACTTCTTTCTTTCAAGGGTATTTGAATAATGACCCGCTGTTTTTGCGTTTCAAAAAGCTGGGTTTTATGGATAAACTGATAGAAAACAACAAAAATGTGTTGGAAGATATGTTTGATTATACCCCCAGCCCATACGCAGGCCCTGTGACTATTTTTAAGGCCATGCGTTTGGAAGTGCCGCCTAAAGACGTGGATAAAAAACTGGCCCAGCAGATGCGCAAGTTTCAAATTTTCCACCGCGACGAGCCGAAAAACGGCTTTGACAAATACGTTAAAGAAATCACGCTCTGCCCTATCCACTCCATACATAACTATATGTTGAGGGGCAATGCTCTAGTGCGTATTGCGGAAGAAATTTTCAGCCCCCGCCGAGAGCCTAAAAAGAAATGAAAAATAATTCCTTTTTTTCTTCCGCTTTTTCTACGGCTCGCTTGTTTTTTGCGGTAAATGTGCTGGCCGGTATTGGTTTTAATATCGGCGTGGTAGGCGTGGGGTGGTTTATTATTGCCGCCACCGGCAGCAACCAACTGTTAGGTTTGTATGGCGCTGTTTCACTTATTAGCGCCTTTATTACGTTGGCGGTTGCCGGTGCCGTTATGGATAAATACGCTCCGCTAACCCTGTTCCGCTTTTGTTGTGGGGGGCAGACGGGTATTTTCTTCCTGACGGCAGTTTTAAGTTATTTTCAAATGCCGCCGCGTTGGCTTATTTACGCATTAGCCGTATTTAATATGCCGCTGATGGTACTGTTTAGTGTGGTGGCGCGGCGGGCGGTGGCTTCTATTTGGAACAATACTTCCTTTACGCGGGGGAATGCCGTGCTGGAAATTACCTTGCAAATCGGGGCCATGGGGGCGGCCTTGCTAACCGGTGTCTTATACCGTTTTTGGGGGTTTAGCTGGTTAATGGGATTAGCGGGCGCGCTTTGTTTGTCCGCCGCCTTGTTGCTTGCTAAATGGCCTATTTTAATGAATAGCACGGGGCAACATTCCGCCCCTTTTGCTCAAGAATTACGCGCGGGGTGGGTGTATTTGGTCCGGCATAAAACCTGCTTGCTTTACGGCCTCTTGGCCTTTATTCCTACTGTTATTATTTCGGCCTCCAATACGGTAATCCCCGGTTATGTGGAGCAAAGTTTAGGCCAAGATGCGCTTACTTACGGCCTAGGGGATATGTGGTTTGCCGCGGGGGCGTTGTTAGCCGGCCTGTTGGGTACGCGGTGCGAGCGGTTGCGCGGCCGGATTTTGTTGGGGCTATTTGGCGGAGTAATGCTTTGTTTGGGCATTTTGTGGTTCGGGCGCCATACAGGGCTTTTTTACGGCATGGTATTTGCCTTGGGCATTGGCCTAGCGCAACTGCGCATTTTACTAAACACCCTTTTTATGAAGAATGTGGAACCCGCTTATTTAGGGCGGAGTTTATCACTGTTAATGGCGGTATCTATCGGTTTTCAGGCACTGCTTTCCTATGGTGTGGGCGGTTGGATGGATAAGCACGGGGCGGCCAGCGGTTTTGCGTGGTTGCTAAGCTTAAATGTAATCGGCCTGATTTTATTAGGCTTGGCCCGCTCCTCTGACACTACATGGAACAAAAATTAGAGATTTCAAAGGCCTAGCGGCTTTTTGTGGGCCTGCGGCTCACGGACGGATTTTTGTTATAATAGTTCTATATAATACGGGAGAATACGCTGAATATGAAGATATTCCTAGGAATTATTTTTGTAGTATTAATGTTTACGCAAATTTATAAATATACGGGGTGGACTCCGGATGATTTACTGCCGGCCGAGCCGGTAAAAGTACGGCAGTTAAATGCCAACGAATATGCTTCCTTGCCGGAGCCGAAAAAAATACCGGATATTACTTATAAACGTTCGCCTAATTCGTCGGACCCGTGGGCCCGCCCGTTGTATGGGGATAAAAAGACGGTTGTTTTTTTGTTGTCCGGAGAGGAGCAGAAACCCCAGTTGAAAACTTTTAAGCAGTTATTAAAGCAACCGGAATATAAAGAAGTTTACCGCCGTAAAATTTATATTATGGGCCATGGGTGGACTGCTAAGTATGATTCCGGAAAACATTTAATTATAAAAAGCTGTGCAGAAAATGCCGTGTGTATCTTAAACCCGCGCACCAAAGAAATCGTGGCTCTGAACCAGTTGGATGATGCGCATTTGGTCGGGTTTTTAGAAAAATACAAAAATTGGTAAAAAATGATATATAAAAAATCCGCCTGTTAACGGGCGGATTTTTTCTGCATTTGGAGGTATTCCCCATGAAAGCCGGGCGCGTGGGCAATATGCCGCCCAATAGCGTTTATTTTGCCTTCTATGCACCCGCGGCATTGGGTGGCATCTTCGCCCAGACAAACTTTGTTGGGGTAGAGTGCGTAGTATTTGCGCCAGCGGATGTCCGTCACGTTGGGCATGACTACATTGGCTCCGCTTTGCAAAGCAATGATACGCCCTTGCGGGTGTAAGGTTTCCATGGCGGTAGTGGCTGGGATGTTAATGTCCGGCAAAATAAGGCGCATCAGGGCCATCATTTTAAGGGATAAGGTAAAATGACCGTCGGTTGAGGCCCCCTTTAACGGCGTTTGCGGGTGGGGGATAAACGGCCCAATTCCCGCCATATCTACGGGGATTTGCTTAAAAAACAATAAATCATCCGCCAAACTTTCCGCCGTTTGCTCCGGCAAACCCACTAACGAGCCGGAGCCGACCTCGTAGCCTAATTCTTTTAAGTCTTGCAGACACCGCGCGCGGTTCTGCCAGCTCATAGCGGGGTCCAGCTTTTCATACAAATTGGCGTCGGTAGTTTCAATACGCAGTAAATAGCGGTCCGCACCGGCTTGGCGGTAGGCGGCATATTCTTCGCGTGTTTTTTCGCCAATGCTTAACGTAATAACCAACCCTAATTGCTTGATATGGCGGATTAGTTCGCACATTTTTTCCGTCGTGAACCACGGGTCTTCGCCAGATTGGAGCACGACGGTTTTATACCCCAGCGTTTGGGCCAAACGGGCCGTTTGTAAAATTTCCTGCGGGGTTAAGCGGTAGCGCTCCGCGTGGGTGTTATCCCGCCGGATACCGCAATAACAGCAGTTGTTTTTACAATAGTTGGAAAATTCTATTAGCCCCCGCAAGTAAACCCCATCCCCCACGTTGGCTTTACGCACGCGGTCCGCCGCCGCAAATAAAAATGCGTCGGCCTGCGGGTTTGTGAGTAAAGTAATTAATTGTTCCCGTGTCAGGCAGTGGGTTTGTTCGGCTTGCAAAATAAGTTTTTCCAAAGCGCTCATATATAAACAGTATACAAAACTTGGTCCTTTTGGACCTATAAAAAGGATAGGTCCCCACAGGCGGAACACTTAGGCCTAAAAAGGGTGGCGGTTGGGTCTAACGGCCCTTGAGGGGCACCGTCGGAGTTATTACAATAAAATATAACAACATTTATACAAGGGGGAAAGCCTATGAAAACGCAAATCCGTCAAACCGTTTTAGATGACAAACTCGGCAAAGAATTTGCTTGGATTAGCCAAGAGTTTAGTGATTTTCATACGCTGGCTGATTTAGAGCTGGAAAATGTGGACAAATTTATTGCGCTCCACTTGGGGGTTTCCCTGTAAATTATAAATAAAATCCGCTTGTTTTTGCTATAATTAAAACTATGCAATTTATAGCAAATATCATTTTCTATACGCTTAAGTGTCTGCTTTTGTGTTTTTATCCCTTTGGCCGTGCCGGCCGCAAAGAATATACTTATTACAATAATACCACGCTGGCCTTGGCGGTGCTGGTGGTGGGGGCGTTTAAGTATTTGCCTACCCACAATCCGGCCCTGTGGAATACTTTGGCAAACACTTATAAATGGGTGCTGGTTGGCGGTTGTGTGTGGGTGGTGCTGGCTTCGCACAGCGTATTGGTGCGCCGCGGGCATGATTTGGGATATAGTTGGTTTGCTACGTTGTGGCGCTCGTCCGAATGTATGATGTTAAAAGGCTGGCAGTTTAACCGCCGGTTATTTAATGAAGAAGGCTCCCATTTACCTAATGATTACGGCCCCGCCCCCAAAGAAAACCAGTTATAGGGTTTTTCAAGGCCCGGATAATGGGTTGCGGCTTTTCTGTGTTTGACGGTTTATTTTGCTACAATAATGTTATGCAAATCATTTTAGATGGTATAAAATACTCACTTAAATGCCTCGTCCTTTTTTGGTGTCCGTTTGGCCGTGCTAGCCGTAAAGAGTACATTTACAGCCACCGGGCCCCGGCGTTTGCGGCTTTTACTGCTATTATCATTATGCTATGCTTGCCACCCCATAAGTTGGAGCAGGCGTTGGCGTTGATAAATGAATACCAAGTTGCCCTGTACAGCGTGTGTGCCGTAATGTTTGTGGGGTCGTGGACCCTGCAGGTACGCCGCGGGCACGATTTGGGATATAGTGGATTTGCTACCCTGCGGCGCACTTTTAATTATTGGAAAGGTAGCAACTGGCAGTTTTACTACCAGCAGTTAATGGGGCAGGAAGGCTCCCCTTTACCCAACGAATACGGCCCCGCCCCCAAAGAAAACCTGTAAGGTTTTTCAACGCCCAAATAATGGGTCGCGGTTCATCTGTGTTTGACGGTTTATTTTGCTACAATAAGATTATGCAAATTATTTTAGACGGTTTCAAATCCACTCTTAAATGTCTTATCCTTTTTTGGTGTCCGTTCGGCCGGACAAGCCGTAAGACTTATCAGTATTTTATTATAACTTGCGTTATTTGCGGGGTAGGATTGGTGGGGGTATTTTTGGGGTTAAGTCATTACTATCCCTTAATTTTGTCTAAATTGTTAATCTGCACACTGCCCTACCTGTATTTGGGGGGGATTATACTGATAGTGGCTTTCCTGATGGCTATTATCCGTCGGGGGCACGATTTAGAGATTGGGGCTTTTAGCGCAATTCTCAGTATGGCTTCCCGCAGTACCTCTTTTTTTCTGCGGCTATCGCAGGAAGAAGGCTCCGTTGAACCCAACAAATACGGCCCCGCCCCCAAAGAAAACCAGTTATAGGGTTTCCCAAATACAAATCAATTTGCTATAATTAAACTGTACTTTAGTAAGTATAAATTAAAAATAGGAGAAGGCCCTTACTCCGGCTCGGTACTCCTTCGGATAAAGAGTGCTTGGTTGTGCAGCAAACGGCCTAAGTGTACAAAAAAATGGTACTTTCCATGCAAGACAGAAAAGACATCATCAGCAAATTCCAAACCAGCGCCAACGATACCGGCTCTGCCGCCGTGCAAATTGCGCTTATTACGGAACGCATCCAATATATTTCCAACCACTTGAAAGCCAACCCGAAAGACTTTGCGGGTGAAAGAGGCTTAAACAAATTGGTGGGCCAACGCAAACGCTTGCTCGCTTATTTGAAGAAATCTGACTTTGAAAAATATACTCAAGTGACCAAAGAACTTAAATTGAGGAAATAATCTCTCATGCAAAATTTCAACCATAAGTTTGATATTCAAACCGTGGATGTGGAAATTGGCGGCCAAAAAATTACCCTGCAAACGGGTTTGGTAGCCAAACAGTCCGACGGTGCCGTCGTGGCCACCTTGGGTGAAACCATGGTGCTGGCCACCGCGGTTTGCACCAAGGAGCAAAAGCCCGGTATTTCCGACTTTATGCCCCTGACGGTCAACTATAAAGAAAGAACCTACGCGGCCGGTAAAATTCCGGGCGGTTTCTTTAAGCGCGAAGGCCGCGCCAGCAAGAAAGAAACCCTTTCTTCCCGCATTATTGACCGCACCCTGCGCCCGATTTTTCCGGAAGGTTTCGCTTGCGAAACTAACGTGACGGCTATGGTTATTTCCAGCGACGATAAACACGACGCGGATGTTTTGTCCGTACTCGCGTCTTCCGCCGCTTTGGTTATTTCCTCCATTCCGTTTAACGAACCGGTTGCCGCTGTGCGCGTAGGCCGCATTAACGGCCAGTTTGTCATCAACCCCACCAAAGAACAAGAAGAATCTTGCGATATGGACTTGGTTATTGCCGGTTCCGCCCAAGGTTTATTAATGGTGGAAGGTGGCGCGAAAGAAGTGGAAGAAAGCGCCATTATTCAGGCTATGCAAGCTGCTAAGCCGGAAATTGACAAAATGTGCGCCGTGCAGTTAAAACTGCGTGAATTGGCCGGTAAACCCAAATTTGAATACGTCGTTGAAAAGCTCCCGCAAGAAGTGGCGGAACTGGCCAACGGCAAATTCCGCGAAACGGCCAAACAAATCCTGCATGCGTTTTCCGATAAACAAACGCGCGATACGCAGGTGGCCCAATTAAAAGCGTCCTTTACCGAAGAATTAACCCCCACTTATGGTGACAATGCCGCCATGTATGCGGGTATTGCGCTGGAAAACATTATGTATGAAGAATCCCGCGCTATGGTCTTGCACGAAGGCGTGCGTGTGGACGGCCGCAAGCCGGACGAAATCCGCCCGTTAAGCTCCATGGTGGGCTTCTTGCCGCGTGCGCACGGTTCCGCGTTGTTTACCCGCGGGCAAACGCAATCTTTGGCGTCTGCCACGTTGGGCACGCCGGACGACCAACAAATGGTGGAAGGGTTGGACGATACCACCTATGAACGCTTTATGCTGCATTACAACTTCCCCGGTTTTGCTACGGGTGAATGCAAGCCGGACCGCTCTCCGGGCCGCCGCGAAATCGGCCACGGTGAATTAGCCCGCCGCGCTTTACTGCCCTTGCTGCCCAGCGAAGAAGCCTTCCCGTACACCATTCGTGTAGTGTCCGACATTACCGAATCTAACGGTTCTTCTTCCATGGCTAGCGTTTGCGGCGGTTCCTTGGCGTTGTTTGATGCCGGCGTGCCGATGAAATCGGCCTGCTCCGGTATTGCCATGGGTGCTATTTCGGAAGGGGACAAATTTGTAGTGCTTTCCGATATTATGGGCTTGGAAGACCACTTGGGCGATATGGACTTCAAACTGACGGGTTCCCGCAAGGGTATTACCGCGTTCCAAATGGACGTTAAACTGAAAACCGGTATTCCGTTGGATGTTTTGGGCCAAGCAATTGCCCAAGCCACCCGCGGCCGTATGTTCATTATGGACCACATGGAAAAAACCATCGCGGCCCCCAGAGAAAACATCTCCCGCTTTGCGCCTATTATCTTCAAAATGCACATTCCTGTGGATAAAATCGGCGCGCTCATTGGCCCCGGCGGCAAAAACATTAAACGCATTACGGATGCCACCCAAGCCAAAATTGATATTGCCGAGGACGGTACCGTCACCATTGCCGCCGCTAACAGCGACCGCTTAGACCAAGCGAAAGCGGAAGTGGACGCCATTACGGCGGAGCCGGAACTCAACAAAATCTATAAGGGTAAAGTAGTTTCCATTCAGCCTTTCGGCGCGTTTGTGGAAATCTTGCCCGGCAAGGACGGATTGCTGCACATTTCCGAAATTGACAAAAAACGCATTAACAAAGTAGAAGATGTCCTCCACTTGGGCGACATTGTAGAAGTAAAATGCGTGGAAATTGACAATAACGGCAAAGTGCGCTTATCCCGCAAAGTCTTGCTGAAATAGTTTCACGTTGCAAAAATAAAAAGGGCCCCGCTTTTAGGCGGGGCCTTTTACTATGAGGGGGAAAAGCGGGGCAGAACAGCCTAAATAATCTTATTGTATTTGCACAAGGTAAAGCTAAAAAGACCCAGCCGTGCCTAGGACCAATGGCCCTTGTAGCGCAGGAACAGAAAATTTTATCATAATTAAAGATATCTATTTTATTAAGGAAGAATCCATGAATCAAAAATATACGCTTTTGCTCAGTTTATTGGTCTTTTGCGTATTGCCGTCGGCGGCGCAGAGCCAAAAACAAATTAATTTAGGGGGTGGGTTTGTATTAAACACCAAAATTGCGCAAGAAGTTCCTTTCCAAAAAATAAATGCGCAATTTCCTGTTAAGTATACACCGGTAGAACAAATTAAATTCGGTTCCGCGTCCTCAGCGCCCCAAGAACCCATTTATGTGGAAACCCTATGCGGCGGGCAGGCTGATGTTAAAAACACCGTCTATTTAGGGAGATGGTATGTGGAGCGCGGCTCTAAATGTGCGGAAAAAGTATATACAGAATGGCTCCGCCTGCAAGACAAAAGTTTTGAACAAAACGCGCAAGAGCGTCGCGCGTGCGAAGCCCATTTACCCGCCCGCACACATGGCCACCGTTGTCCCGTTTGCGGCCAAAGGGTGGACGAGCGTTGCACCAGCGTAGTAAAGAAAAACCATTTCCGTTTGCATGCGGATTGCCAAGCCAAGGCCGCTTTTGAGGCGGAAGCAAAGGCCTTTCGCTATAAGCTAGGCCTGAAGGCGGACCCGTCTATCCAAACCGCGCAAGCGGTTGCCGCTAAAAAACAAGCCGTTAAAGCCTTGCAGCAAAGCACCGCACCGGTGTTGCCTAAAGCCGTAAAATATCAAAAAAAAGACACCCACCGTGCCCGCGCAGAATATAAACGCAGCGAAAAAGTCGCGCACGCGGCTTTTAAGCGGCAAATGGGTTATAAGGCCGCGTTTGTGCCGGATACCTTACCCGCAGTGAATAATACCGTCGGTATGGCCCGCGCCGCCAAAAAACGCTTGCGCAGCTATCAGGAAAATATGCGTTTGTTGAAGGAAAAACAGGCCGCCCAGCAATCGGCCCCGCAAACCTCGGCCCGCACCGCCCGTGAACAGCGCCGCGTGCAAGAGCCGCAAGCCCTTGCCGCCCCAGCTAAGGCAGATAAACCGCTTGAGCCGGTGGAAAAAATCTCTATTCCGGTGCTGCAAGCCCCTCATCAGGCCCGCACCGCCCGTGAACAGCGCCGCGTGCAAGAGCCGCAAGCCCTTGCCGCCCCAGCTAAGGCAGATAAACCGCTTGAGCCGGTGGAAAAAATCTCTATTCCGGTGCTGCAAGCCCCTCATCAGGCCCGCACCGCCCGTGAACAGCGCCGCGTGCAAGAGCCGCAAGCCCTTGCCGCCCCAGCCAAGGCAGATAAACCGCTTGAGCCGGTGGAAAAAATCTCTATTCCGGTGCTGCAAGCCCCTCATCAAGCCCGCGCCGCCAAAAAGCGCCAACATGAGGAGGTTTCCCAATCAGAACCGGACAAAATAGCGGAGTCTTTATCCCAAACGTTTTTGCCGCGCGCCCAGTTAAGGCGCAACAGAATTTACGGTGCCCCTAAATATAAAGTGACTAAAAAGGATATTAAAAATTTCAAGCGCCATTATAAGCCGCAAATGGCCCAAATAGAAGAGGCCGTATTAACCGGCACGGCACCCACGCCCGAAATTGCAAAAGCGGTGGAACAGTATAAGGCATTGACGGATTCTTATGCGTATACTAAAACCATCTCCGGCAAAAATGCGTATGCGCGTGTGGCCGCCTTTGAGGAAGCCCACGCTAAAGATATGTTTTTAATCCGCGAATGGTTAAGCTATGGGGAAGACGACGCCCCTGCTTATTATAAAGCACTGGTAAAAGCCTATAAAAAAGTGCATAAAGAAGGCAACTTGCGCTACGATAAGTTCAAATATTAATTTTTTTGTCAGCAAAAATCAAAAGACCTCGGCTTTTCTTGTCCGAGGTTTTTTGTAATAACTTATAACTTGCCGTCCGGCGTGATTTTACATCCGGCCCGCGTATGCGCTTTTGCTATAATATACCCATGAAGATTTTACCCTTTTTGATGTCCGTTTTATTGCTGGGCGGGTGTACTTATCACGGCAAGTTCAGCCGCGGTTTGTACCGCCAGCCGGATGTATCCCCCAAAATTAATGCAAGTGTGATGGTGGTGCAGGATAAATATGTGCCGGATTTCTTTCGGGTGGAAAGTGATGAATTTATTGCTTTGCGCCGGTTTGTGATTCGCACGGATGACGGCCTGTCCACGGCCGCGGCGGATGCGCTTGCCACCCTGTTTGAGCGCGTGGAAACCAACGTGTATAGCCAACGCAAGGGGTACGATTATACGGCCGAGGTGGAGTTCTTCCCGCGGTATGTAGAAATCCGCCGCTTTTATATGCTCCCCGAGGAGTATGGGTATTATAATCCGCGTCGCTTGCGTGTTAAATACTTGCCGTATGCAAATGCGGTTTTACGCCTTACGTTGCGTAATCCGCATACGGGGGCGCCGGTGGCGGTCTATCAGGAAGAAGATAAAGAAAAAATCCACTTTCGCGCTTCTACTTATGTGGCGGATGCTTTATCCGTTTATACGTTGGGGGTGTTCCGTCCGTTGCAAATACAAGCCATCGGGGGAGATTTAACCCGCAATTACGAGCAAATTTTAACCAAGTTGCTTAAACGGATAGTCAAGCAAATGCAAGATGACCGCGTGATATTTGCCAACCCCGCCGCACAAGCGGATTTAACCCGCATGGATGCCGATTATACCGCTTACTTAAAAGCAGTGGCTACCGTCTTAAACTCCAGAGACCAAAGTAGCGGTTCGGCCTTTTTTATCAGTGCGGACGGCTATTTGCTGACCAATGCCCATGTGGTAGCCAAAGCCCGTGACGTGCAAGTGGTTTTATATGGGGATAAGGAGTATTCGCCGGACGGCGGACGCAGCTACCCCAAACGCTATGCCCGCGTGGTGGCGCGTAATGAAGCGCGCGATTTGGCCCTCTTAAAACTGGAGGGGGAAAACTTCCCGTGGCTTATGTTAGAGCCGGACCGCACCCAGTATTATACAGGGGTTGCGGTAGCCGCCTTGGGGGAGCCGAAAGGATACCGCTGGAGTGTGAGCGAGGGGATTATCAGCGCGTTGCGCACGGACGGACACGGGCGCGATATGATACAAACAGACGCGGCGGTGAACAGCGGCAACAGCGGCGGGCCGTTAATTTTGAAAGATTCAGGCCGCGTGGCTGGGATAAATACGCAAGGGGTCCAAAAAGATGTAGCGGAAAACTTAAATTTTGCTATATCCGCGTATGAAGCCATGCGCACCTTCGGCTTGCGCCAGCCCATTACTCCGGCGCAAATAAAACGCTTGGAAGAAACCCAACCTTCGGAGCCTTTAGGGCCCCGCGCCCAATAGCACCGGCAACAAGCGTGCCATAGGGCCGCAAAATTATGTAAAATATACATAAGCAATTTATATTTATTACCGAGGTTATTTTCTTTATGACAAAAACAGCAGCCAAAAAGAAAGCTCCTGCCGCCGTTAAAAAGACGGCCGCTAAAGAATCCCCGATTTTGACGGACGTAAAGCAACTTTACGGATTCATGCAGGATAATTCTTTAGATACCATTGAGTATAACCAGAACGGCCTGTATCTGCGCTTGGTAAAAGCCAAACCGGCCATGGTGCCTGTGCCCGTCAATGCGGGTGGTTTTTCCGCCGCGCAAGGCGGCAATCCGGCCGTGCCCGCGCAGGAACAATATAAAGAAGTAATCAAATCCCCGCTGATGGGTATTTTCTTCCGTGGGTCCACTCCGTCCGCCCCGCCGTTTGTAAAAGAAGGCGCCAAGGTGGAAAAAGGCGAAGTAATTTGCCTGATTGAAGCCATGAAAGTATTTAACGAAGTCCGCGCGGATTTCCCGTGTATTGTTAAAAAAGTATTGGTGGAAAACGGCAAGCCGATTAAACAAGGCGATGCGTTGTTTGCCATTGAACGGGCGTAAGTATGAATCCGATAGCCGAAAATATCCAAGTGGCCTGCACCCGCATTTTGCAGTATCTGGCGGAGCATAAAACGGCGTCTTCTTGGAAACTTAAAATTATGTTCCAACTGTCCAGCTCGGTGTTGTATATGGCGCTGGGTACGTTGTTCGCACAGGGTAAAATTACGCTGGAAGCGGACGAACTCAATTATAATGTGGCATTGGCCGAGGCCCCCGCTCCGGCCACTAACGAGCCGCCACAGGCCCCCGCATTATAAGCTTTTTTTATTCGCCCAGTGAGCCCAAAAGCCACTGGGCTTTTTGTTTTTTGCGCGTCCTTTTAGGGGAAATTTGCAAACCTTACAAAGCCGTTAAAAATTGGTAAAATATACTGTATGGTCAGATATTGCGCTACATATAAAAAATCCAAAAAAAGAACTAAAAAAGCCTCCTCTGCCAACTGGGTGCCGTCTGCCCTGTATATTTTGGGCGGGGCGCTTTGCGTATGGCTTTTTTGTATTTTGTGGTTTAATGTGGGGCGCGGCGAACTGGGGGACAATTTAGCCGCCCAATTAAACAGATATATCGGCCAGACTGCCGTTTTGTTGCCGCTTTTTCTGGCGTATTGGCTGGTGCAAAGCGTGCGGAAAAAAAGCGCCGCCTTTTTATTTTTTTTACTGGGCAGCGGTACCACATTGTGTGCGGGGGCCAGCCTGCTGGCGTTGCTCCGTTCCCTACTGACAAAATCCAATATCTCCGGCGGAGAGCTGGGGCACGCGGTATTTTTTTGGTTTAAGGGGATTGCGGGCACTTTCGGTGCGGGGGTGTTTTCGTTAGCGCTGATACTGGTGGGGCTGCACATGCTGTTTGCTATTCCGTGGGGCGTAATTGTGCAAAAAACCGGCGAGTTCATCCGCGCGGATTATAACGAATGGTTAGATGCCCGCGCAGAACTAAAAGAAAAAGTACAAGCCGCCAAAGAGGAAATCAACGCCGCGTCCGCCCAACCGCACGAAGAAAAATCCACAGACGAAGCGGAAGAAGAACGCCATTCTAAGCCGGAAATCCGCCGTCCGGTGGCGGAAATTATTAAGTTGCCCAGTCCGGAAAAAATGCGTGCCGAAACGGCCTCCGCCCCCGTTGACTCGGCCGCCACTCCCGCCACACAACCGGAGGGAGAACGCAAACCTTTTGACCCGAAAACCTTTCAACTGCCGTCTTTGGACCTGTTAAACAACCCCGTTAATAACGGCATTGTCGGCCCGACAGACGAAGAAATCGCCCAAGCTACCAAACGCTTGGAGCAAACCCTTAAAAATTTTGATATTAAAGCCAGTGTCACGGGGGTATCTCCGGGGCCGGTTGTCACACGCTATGAAATCAAGCCGGACGCCGGTGTGACGATTGCTTCCATTACGGCCCGCACGCAGGACATTCAGGCCAGTATGGAGGCCCGCTCCTTGCGTGTTCAGGCACCTATTCCGGGTAAAAACGCCATTGGGTTTGAAATCCCCAACGACCGCCCTGTTATGGTGACCATGAAAGAAATTTTGCAATCTTCCGTCTATGCCGCCTCTAAAGCCGCTATCCCAATAGCGCTGGGCCGCTATGCGGACGGTCAGCCGGCCGGTTCCGTGGCGGAAAAATGGCCGCATATTTTAATTGCCGGTGCTACCAACAGCGGTAAGTCCATCTGCTTGCATACAATTATTATGTCCATTATTTACAAGCTCCGTCCGGACCAAGCTAAATTTTTAATGATTGACCCCAAGCGCGTGGAGCTAACCCTGTATGAAGGCATCCCGTATTTATATGACCCCAAAACCTCGTGCGACGACGTAGATGTGGTGACGGACGCGCAAGGGGCGGCTAAATCCTTACAGATGTTAGTAAAAGTAATGGAAAAACGCCTTAAAATTATGCAGCTTGCCAAAGTGAAAAATATGGAAGGCTACAACCAGTGGGCAGAAAAAAACGGCGAAGAAAAAATGTTCTATATTTTTGTTATTATAGACGAAATGGCCGACTTGATGCTCCAAACCAAAGCTTCTATTGAGGACTCCATCCAGCGTTTGGCGCAAATGGGCCGCGCATTGGGGATTCACTTAATTCTTTGCACGCAGCGCCCGTCTGTAAAGGTTATTACGGGGGTGATTAAGGCCAACTTGCCCTCCCGCATTGCGTTGCAGGTGGCGTCGTCCATAGACTCTAAAGTTATTTTGGATAGCACCGGCGCGGAAGATTTGCTGGGCCGCGGGGATATGTTGTATCAAAGCACGTCCGACAAAAACCCACTGCGTATTCAGGGGGCGTATGTGTCCGAAAAAGAAATTAACGCCGTGGCGGACTTTTTAAGGGCGCAGGGCGCGCCGGATTACCCCGTGCAGATTGTGGCCGAGCAACAGGCCGGCGGCCGCCCGCAGGACGGTTTGGGCGCCAGTGCGGAAGAAATTTTACAGGCGTTGCGCCTGATTAAAGAGCGCCGCCGCGTATCACAAGATTTATTAAAAGCCAATTTTGGTTCCAGCGCGCGCGCCACCAACATTTTAAGCGTGCTGGAAATGAAAGGCTACATTACCAAGCCGGAGGGCTCTAACCGCTGGGAAATTAATTACGAGCTGATAGATGCCGGCATTGAGGATTTGGAAAACCCGCCCTATGACCATAACTATAAGGAAGAAACGTATGAAACGGTTTATAAGTAGTTTTTTGTTGCTGGGGTTAACGGTTTGTGCGTTTGGGGCAGAAAGCGCACCGGTTTCCGTCAAAAAAATAGCGGCTCTGGCGCAAGAAAAAACGGCCGCCGGACAAACCACCGCTCCGGCTGCGCCCCAACAAGCGGCCCCTCAAGCGGCGCAAACGGACCCGCTAAAGGCATTTGCGGCGTGGGATAAAAAATTAACCACCTTAAATACGGCTTTTGAACAAATTACCTCTTATGACGGGGTGGTCATCAGCCGTTCGCACGGCAAGTTGTTTTTTCAAGCCCAAGGGCAACTGTTGCGGCTGGATACCTTAAATGACGAAGAAAAAACAGAACAAACCGCCGTCACCAATAAAAAAATATTACGCATTTTAGATGCTTCCGGCAAAGAAATAACCGCTATGCCGTGGGCGGAGTGGGTAAACGGCCAGCCCAATAAGGCGTTGTTTGATTTCGGCCACTATACGGCCCTGTTGCAGGCGCACGAGGCCACCGTGTTTGAGTCCACGCCCCAGCGGACGGTACTAAAACTGCTCCCCAAGGATAAATCATATACCCTTTATTTGTTGTTGGACGGAAAAGATTTTTTCCCGCAGTCTATTATTATAGAATCTGACTTGATGAAAACACAGGCCGATTTGAAGCAAACGGTTAAAAATAAACCGCTTGCTAAAAATTTATTCAAAGAGGTTGTAAAAAAATGATGACACTAGCCAATAAAATTACATTAAGCCGCGCGGCGCTTTCTATTGTAATGTTTTTGTTTATTTTAATGCCGTTTGCTTGGGCGCGTTTGGTGGCTACCCTTATTTTTATAGTGGCCGCTTCTACCGATTGGGTGGACGGAAAAATTGCCCGCCAAACCAATACCATTACGCCGTTTGGGGCCATTGTGGACCCATTTGTGGATAAAATTTTGGTATCGGCCGCGTTGTTTGCGTTTGTGGGCATTAAAGAGCTGGATGTGCCTGTTTGGGCCGTATTTTTTATTTTACTGCGTGAATTGATGATTTCCACCTTGCGCGTAATTGCCGCGTTGGAAGGCAAAGTAATGGCGGCGGAACGGTGGGGAAAATTCAAAACGGTTATCCAAATGACTACCGTGGGGTTGATTTTCTTTGTGTTGGACGTGTACCACTTAATTGGCTTAACCTCCGGTTGTGCGCGGCGGTTTTTTGCCATTACTTTTTATACGTTGCAGCAGCTCCCGTACGCTATGACGGCTATTGCCGCCGTGATTACTTGGATAAGTGCGGTTTCCTACTTAAAAAATAATTGGGAATTGTTAGAAAAATCGTGGGGATTGGGCGCGTGCAAAAAATAATACATTGTTTAGCTACCGGCTTTTTTATCAGTTATTTGCCGCCTTTAGTGTTTAAGTTCAAAAAAAATACGGGGGCCGGCTTTTTGGGTACGCTTTTGGCGGTTCCGTTTATGTATATTTTGCCCAAAGACGGCATGCTATATTTAATTTTTTTACTGGCTTTTTGGGCATTTGCGGTGTATATTTGTAAAAAAGTACAATTTAAGGGATACACCGGACACGATAACCCTAAAATTGTGATAGACGAAGTAGCCGGTTATTTTACCGCCATGATGTTTCTGCCCCGCGCGTGGCCGTATTTACTGGCGGCGTTTGTATTGTTTAGAACTTTTGACACCTTAAAACCTTGGCTGGTAAAAACATTTGACCGTATGGAAAATGCCTTTGGGGTGGTTTTTGATGATGTGGCCGCCGGACTTATGGCCAACATTTTGATTCAGATTTTTATAATATTTGCCGTGCGCGGCTAAAAGAAAAGGAGCTTATAGAAATGGAAATGTCCAGTATGACTAATTTGCGTGAGTTGTTTTCCGCCGGCGGGCCGGTGCTTATTTTGTTATTGTTATTGTCCGTATATTCGCTTTCCGTTATTTTTGAACGCTGGGTGCGCCTGCGTAAAGCGGTGGGTGTATCACGCAAGTTAATTGCCTATTGCCGCCACCCGTTGCGCTCGGCTAACTTCCCCAAGGTGGAAGATGCCTGCCGCAAAGAAATAACCAAAGATACGCCGGCTTCTAACCTTATTTTGCGTTTATTGCAAGAGGGGGGCCGCACGAAGGAAGAACAAAAAGAAATTGCCGCCTCTGTGATTGATTGGGAAATTACCCGCCTGCAAAGCCGCTTGACCGTATTGGGGACGCTGGGCAGTATTACGCCGTTTATTGGGCTGTTTGGAACGGTTATCGGCGTTATGCACGCATTTAAGGATTTAGCCTCCAGCTCTGCCGCGGCGGCGGGTGCTTCCGTGGTGGCAGCCGGTATTGCCGAGGCGCTTATTAACACGGCGGCTGGGTTGTTTGTGGCTATTCCGGCTGTTATTGCCTACAACTATTTTTTGAGCAAAACCAATTTTTTCTCTAAAGAATTGGAAAACATTGCCGACGAAATTATTTATAATCGGGTGCAAGAATAATGGCGCATAAACAAAGAACCGTCATGGCGGAAATCAATATGGTGCCGTTTATTGATATCACGCTGATTTTGTTGATTATTTTTATGGTCATGAGCCCGCTTTTGGTGCAAATGCAATTAAGCGTGGATTTGCCCAAAGCCAAGGCCATTAATACCACGGCCGAGGACGACGTCATCCGCATAGAAGTGCTTAAAAGCGGGGCCATTTTACTGGCAGACAAAAAAATCTCGCCCGCTGTATTGGAGCGGGAACTGGTGTTGCGTATGGGCAAGGCCAATAAAAAAACCATTTTAGTCCAAGCGGATAAAGAAGTTCCCATACAAGCTGTGGTGGACGTGTTTGATACCGCCAAAAAATTAGGCGCGGCCAAACTGGGTATTGGGGTTTTATCTAAAAACTAATGAACCGTTATCTTGCGTATTCGGGCGGAGTGCACGCCTTACTGTTTCTGCTTGTTTTTCTGGTGATGCTTCCGGCCGGAAAAAAGCCCTCTGCTACCTATACGATAGATTTTATCGGCAGCGGCAAAGTGGTGGCTACTACCGGACAGGAAGCCAAAGCACCTGCCCCCGCCCAAAAGCCCAAAGCGCCCGAGGTTAAAGCCCCCGCCGTGACGGATACCGCCAGCCAACAGCCGGCCGCCAAGCCTGTCAAAAAGGCCTATGCGGCCAAGAGTGAAATTTCCGCCAAAAAGCAGGCCGTCAAAAAGAAACCCGCCGCCGCGCCGTTGGCCGCCCCCAGTATTTTAGAAGAGGGCGAAGGTGGAAAGGATGATTCTTTGCAAGCCAGCAAAGAGGGGGAATTTCAAGGCGGGAATATTCAAACCGATTTTGCTAATTTCCCTTATCCGTGGTATATTACGCAGGTTAGAAATTCTTTATGGATTGAGTGGGAAAAACGCCGTCCGGCGGGGAATGTGTTATCCGCGCTGGTGTCTTTTTCTATTGCCCGTGACGGCAAAATAAAAAATGTGACCGTACAGCGTTCTTCCGGAGATGATACGTATGATTTTGCGGCTTCTTCTGCCGTAATTAATGCCGGTCCTTTTGCGCCGTTGCCTATGTATTATGAGAAAGACGAACTTACCGTAGCGGTAGAATTTAAACAGGAGAAATAATTATGAATGGTTGGCAGCGTTTTATGTTTTTGTTGATGTGCTATTTTGTAGTGATGGTTCTGTACCCCAATTATGATGCGGCAGGCCTGTATTTTGTAGGCATTACGCTGGCTATGTGGACGGGTGCTATTTTGGTGTTATCCATTATCAGCAATATGTTGGGGTTGTATAATTTCCCGTCGCTCAATAAGCTGATTACATTTATTTTAATTGTTATGATTATGTGTTCCTTGCTGTGGTACTTCCCGCAGAAAGACAACGTGACCCCCATTAACAAAATAAAATATGGCGAAATCCCCACCAAGGCGGATATTGAACACGGCTTAAACCGCTTTACGTTTAATTTTGACTTTGTACACCGTCGGGCGAACCGTGCCGAAAATTTCGTCAATCAAGAAATTGAAGACAATAAAAAAGGTGTAAAAGAAACCAAAGAAAAATTACAAAAAAACACCCAAAAAGCCGTAAAAAAGGTGGAAGATACTTTGGATATTAAGGTGGATTAATGAAACCAACCGTTTTAATTACCGGCGGCAACGGTTTTATCGGCCGCAAACTGACCGACGCACTTTTGCAGGCGGGTTTTCAGGTGCGTATTACTTCACGCCGAGAGCCCAAAGTGCAGCCGGCCAATCCGTCTGTGCGTGTGGTGCGGGTGGATTACAATAATGTGCCCAGTTTGCAAAAAGCTATGGAAGGTTGCTCCGGCGTATTTAATTTGGCGGCGGCCATTTTTGGCTTTTCCCGTGCGGATTTTGAGCGCGCCAATGTGCTGGCCGCGCAAAATGTAGTGGCGGCGGCTAATCAAACAGCGGGGCTAAACACGTTTGTTCATGTTTCCAGCTTGGCGGCCAGCGGCTACGCGGCAGATAAAAACAACCCCCGTACGGAAACCGACGAGCCAAAGCCGGTGTCCGATTACGGCATTACCAAATTAGGGGGGGAAAAAGCCGTCAAAACCTTAAAAGCGGGCATTAAATGGACGATTATCCGCCCGCCGATTGTGTATGGCAAGAATGATTCCGGCGTATCTAAAATAGCCTCTTGGGTAAAACGCGGGCTGATGGTCAATACGTCCGGCAACGGGTTTTTCAGCTTTGTGCACGTGGACGATTTGGTGCGCGCGTTGGTGACGGCATACGAACGGCCGGATACCGGCGGTGAAACCTATTTTGTGTGTGACGAGCATATTTATTCTTGGGATTCTTTTATTACCCAAATGGCGGCGGCTATGGGAGTAAAAAAGCCGTTTATGCCAAGTGCCCCCCAATGGCTGATGCGCGTGGCCGCGTTTATATATGAAACCGTGGCCCGCATAAGCGGCGCGGAACCGGCCCTGAATTATGACAAAGTGACGGAGGCCGTTATTTCCGGCCATTGGATTTGCAGCGGCAAAAAATGGACGGCTCTGACGGGGCAGACCTTTTCCGCCTTGCCGGAAGGCTTAAAAAAGAGCTTTTAACATTAGGCACAATGTTATAACACAAACCTTAAAAATTTTGTTATAATATAAATGTTGACGGTAAATTGCCGTTAGCGCAAATTTTGGAGAGGTGGCTGAGAGGCCGAAAGCGGCGGTTTGCTAAACCGTTATACGGGTTAATTCCCGTATCGAGGGTTCGAATCCCTCCCTCTCCGTGGAAATCTAAAACCCCGCGTAAGCGGGGTTTTTGATTTCCGGGAGAGTGGAGCAACACCAACTGCTTGGTGTTGCGTAGGGATTTGAAGCCCGCAGCGTTGTGTGAGTTTGAAGCCGTAGGCTGAAAGGCGAACACCGCGAGGGCGGGCCCGGGCAAAATTTCCGTCAGGAAATTTATGCAGGGCGAATCCCTCCCTCTCCGTGTTTTTCTTCCTAAAACCCGCTTATTCGTTGTTGTTCGGTCGGTCGGATACCTCCGCGCTACCGCGCGTGCAATGCAGTATACCTCCCTCCGCTCACGCCTAGAATAAGCGGGTTTTTGTTTGAAAAAATCCCCGCGTTTTAGATTTCCTGTAAGTATAAAGTTTGTTAGTAATAAAAAAAGGAACCCCGCCTCCGCGCATTTAAGCACTTTGAGGCAGGGTTCCAGTACAAATAGGATAACTAATAAAGAGGATGTTGTTAATGCCAATAAAAGCGCCCTGACGGTCATCTCGGGCATAACCCGCCAACGTCAAGGCAATAATAGTATAGACGATTTAGTGCGGTTTGTCAAACGCAAAATTGCTAAATATAATAACTACGTTTTGGGGCAAGGCCCCGGCGTGCTATTACAAACCGGCTATCACGCAAGCGCGGGCGGGCATACACTACCCGCTTTCCCTCTAATTAAAAATCACCCCACACCGCCTGTAAATTATGAATGAACTAACGGAAGAACGGCCCCCGCTTTTCCGCTGATTGAAAATTACCCGACAGTACACTTGTCGCAGCGGCAGATTATACTGTAATTATAAGTAGTGTTTTTGGCATAAACCCGCCCCGCGCAATTTTGCTAAACAGGGGCAATTTGTACATCCAAAAACATCGCCATTTGGCCGTTTATGTCCGCAATTTTGCCAAACGGGGGGCCATTTGTGCGCGCTACTAAGGAGAATCCCATGAACGAAAAAGAAACTTCCCGCTTGCCGCATTGTACCATTCCACAGCCAACGCCGTCTTGGTTGCAAGGGTTCACGCCGCTTTTACAACAAGCCCGTTGGTTTAGCAATAACGATAAAAACAAAGAGGCCCTAACTTTGGCCTTGGCTGAATATAAGCGGCAGCCGTCGTTAGAGGCTTTAGAACAGGCTTTTGACAGCCACTTAGAATTAGAACAATTTGAGCAGGCCAAAGCCCTGTTAAAAGAAATGAAAAAACTGGGGGCAACGGCCGCTTTTTTGGACTTACAAAAAGCTACTTATTATCTTATCACCCAAAAAGTTTCACTTCTCAAACGCTATGCAAAACAAGCCTTTGAGCATAAAAACCAGTTAGATGCCCGCCACAAGGCTTTTCTTTATTTTCTGCAAGGTTCGGTGGCGTTGGCCCAAAACAAACCGGAAACTATCCCATTCACACAAGCCTTACGTTATGGTTATTTGCTTATGCCCAGCGAACTTGGGCTATGCTATTTGATGCGCGGGCGGATTCGTTTGGAACAGGAAGCCTACGAAGCCGCCTATCAGGACGCCCAAAGCAGTTTGCGGGCCTATCCTAAAAATGATTATGTGTATTATCTGCGCGCCATGGCGGGGTATTTTTCGGGGCATTTGAGCCACCTTTTGGAAGATACAAACAGGGTGCTGCAAAGCACAGAGGACTCAATAGACGCAGCTAACAAAGAGGATATGCGCAAGATACAAAACGCGTTGCCGCCGGAACCGCTGGTTATTGATAAAGATTTTATAGCGGAGCTTTACCACCAATTTTACGGCGAGTTGGATGAGGTGTTGGATACCCCAAAAAGCCTGTCGGATTGTGTATATACATTAACCAAAGAACGCATGGAAACTATATTGGAAAATGCCCTCCAAAAGAGTGTGTCCTATTTGGAACAGGCTTTTGGCTTGCTCAAACAGCCGGATTTGCCCCAAAAAATAAGCCAAATAAAAGAGCGCCTGCAAGCCCGCGCCGCTAAGGATTTCACCCCGGTTTGCTTGCGTTTAACCACGCCGGATTGTACCGCGTTGACGGAGGAAACCCTTAAACTGTGGCAAGAGGATATTGGCGCGGTTTTTGATGCCCTGCAAACAATATACGACGCCGTGATAGAAGAAACCGACCGCTTGGTTGAGGCCTACCATTTGCCGGTGTATGTGGGGAATAAAAAGCAAAAATAAGCCGCGGCGGTTTGGTTTTAGTGTGGCAGGTTGCGGCCTGATGTGCGGCTTGCGGTTTATGGGGTATGCAACCTAGGGGTGCGCTAGGCGGCGGCTAAAAAAGTGCAAATTGCGGCCTAGGTTGCGTATAACTTGCGGTGCGCGCGGATTAGGCAGCCCCACAAAAAATTAATTATATGTTATTATATTATTGAGTACGGATAAATAAGTAAGGAGAATGATATGGAAAATAATCTGATGCAGACATATCTTTTGGAATTAACCGAAGAATATGAAAAAAATAAAGATAGCAATATAGACGAACTGATTTTGGCAAAACTGCGCGAAAAAGGCGCAACGGAAGAAACTATTGAAAAAGTAAAAAATTCTTTTGCGGTTATTGAAGAAAACAACAAAAATTTTCAGTTGTTGCGCCAAGCAAAGGCCGAGGGAACCTCCCGCAACCAATGGCTGTATAATGCCATCACAAAAGCTCTTAGTTTTTTGGGGGACGACAATATAATTACTAAACTTATCAAGGGTCTTTTTAACAAAATTCAAAATACCGCTAATTAATGCAAGGAGCAACCCCATGTCAGAAAACACCAATTTGAAAGAAATTATCCAAAATTTTATTAATACGTTAAATACCGCCAACAAACAACACAACTTAACGGTGATGAATGAGGCCGCAGCGGCGCTGACGGATGAATCCGCCCCGACGAAAGATTTTGAAGTGGTCCAAAAGTATTTTGATGCCCCGCTTGCCAGCCAAGAAGACGCCAACATGAAAAAAATAGCCATGGCCTCCACGCTACTGGCAAAACAAAACAATGCACTGCCGGAAGAAATGAAGGACTATAGCGACAATAAATTGTATGGGGTGGTAGATGTGGCCCTAAACCAAGCCAAAGTGGCCTACCAGTACCAAAGCGGCCAGTTTGAAGATGAAGACGAAGTTTTTGAAGTATTATTAGACGCTACCACCGCACGCTTAAAAACCTTTATAGATGCCACCACCCAAAAGCTGCAACAAGTAGCCGACGTCGCCGCCGAAAACTACTTACCCATCCTTATAAATAAACTTATGGATGCGGTGGATAGTGCTTATCCGCAAGCAACGGTAGTCACCAAGTTCGTGCGGACTTTTGCCCCCGCTATAACCCAGCGCGTCAAACCGTTAGTACGCCAAGGGCTGGCCTATTTAGGCTCTTTTGCCAAACAAGGGTTGGAGTATCTTAAAAACTCCGCCATGACGGCCAAAAAGCATGTATTCAATTTTTTAAATAATTAATATTATGAACATAATTGCAAAAGCTAAACCTGTTAAATTTCATATAGAATT
This sequence comes from uncultured Elusimicrobiales bacterium, assembly GCA_934662565.1. Taxonomy (GTDB): domain Bacteria; phylum Elusimicrobiota; class Elusimicrobia; order Elusimicrobiales; family Elusimicrobiaceae; genus Avelusimicrobium. The sequence continues at coordinate 335,232 of CAKUKI010000001.1, read as the reverse complement.
TGGCGGAACCGATTGTTTTACGCTGGACGATTTGCTGGAGCATTTTAATGTGCAAGAGGCCAGAAAGTTAAAAAAACAACTGGTAGAGTGGCTCCAACGGCAAACCAAAAATGCCTCCGCCCTGCAAATGGCCCAAAAGTTTGAACAAGCCCCAGCGGACGCTTCCGACTTGGAACTGGTGCAGATTTTCTTTCCCCAAGGCGAGGGAGAAAGCAACTATCAGTATCTGCAAAAATACTGCAAAAATAAAAACGTGTCTGATGTAATATTTTATGCGTTTTACAAAGAAGATGCCGAAATTGCTATCTACGGTTTGGAAAACCATTTATTCAACGTTTGTACAGAACTGCCCCCCACCGCCCCGCCGGAAGGTAAGGGGTATTTTACAGGAACGGATTTGAATGCGTTCATAGAGAACCCACTGGGAAAAAATGTAGCTTTTTTGTATGCTAAATACTTGTGCCAAAACCCACATACTTACCGGAACGGTAAAAGCTTACTTAAAAACCTAGCCAAAGGCCCAGAATGTCCGGAGGCGCAAGATTACCTTAACTCGGACGAGTTCAAAAAACTGAACTCCTTGCGCGCCGTTCTACAATACATGAGAGAGAAAATTATTGAGAACCCTTTATCCGTTGAAGACTTTTTGGAGGATTTGCGTACATGGGCGGATAAAAATTCTATGGGTGAGAAACCCGGCAAGCTTGTAGGGTTTATAATGAAAGTGGGTTCTTCTATAGAAAGATATAAGAAAAACAAAACGGATACAATACTACATATTTGCAATGATATTGAAGAAGCTGGAATAGACAACATCGCAGATTATGCCCAGTGTTTTTATGGAATATTGGTATTGTTTTATAAAAACAATGGAAAAAGTAAAAGCCGCAAGTACTTTGAGGCATCACAAAACTTTCCCATATCCCAATATGTACTTCAAAACTGGAAACACATCAGTACAGATTATTTTGCCTACAAAACAGCAAATGGAGAAATAAGATTAGAAGTTTTTGACTCCCCAAAAAACTATGCGCTTTTTATAAAAAACTATATTATATTTACCATTGACTATTTGGAAAAACAACCATGAACACCAAAACCATCAAAAATTTCAAACAGATGTTAGATGTAAATACCCCTATCATCTATATACAAGATTATGATTTTGTGCGCACGGATGAATTAATTAAAACGGTTTTAGGGAATACCACTAAAATTTTAGAATGGAACCCTGCCAATAAATTAATTGATTTCCGCCAAAAAGAGCCGTATGGCATGGGGGACACCAAACCCCTAACGGCCCTGTTGACCCAAATGGTATCCCCCAATACAAACTACCACACGCCACGCTTTTTAGTTTTGCGGGATATACAAGATTATTTAGATGAAACCACCAGCGTGTATGACCCCGCCGTTAAAACCGCTTTACAATTAATTGCCCAGCGGAAACTTTACGATAGGGATTTTGATTTAACTATTATTATTGTTTCTTCTGTATTAAAAATTCCGCCGGAAATTGAAAAATATGTTTCTTTTTTGAGTGTGGATTTCCCTACCGAAGCAGAAATAAAGCAAATTATTAACGAACATATTGAAGTAAACGGGTATCAGGATTTCAAAAAAGAAGACGCCGCGCGCTTAATGCCTAATTTGCGTGGGCTGACGCTTTTTGAAATTGACCGTATGTTGGATATTGCCATGAGCCGCAACGGAACACTAGGCGGCGAAGATAACAAACGGATTTTGGAACATAAAAAACAAATGGTAAAAAAATCGGGCATATTGGAATTGGTAGATACCGAAGAATCAATAGACAATATCGGCGGGTTGAATGTCTTAAAAGATTATCTCCGGCGCAAGAATAAAGTTATTAAAGATTTGGAAGAAGCCCAAACCCACCATGTGGCAGTGCCCAAAGGGGTTTTTATTGTAGGTATGCCCGGTTGCGGTAAATCTTTATGTGCCAAGGCAACGGCCACGCTGTTTCAGGTTCCGTTGTTAAAAATGGATATGGGCAGCCTAATGGGCAAATATGTGGGCCAGAGCGAAGAAAACATCCGCAAGGCCATCCGCATTGCGGAAGCGGCCGCCCCTTGCGTGTTATGGATTGATGAAATTGAAAAAATGTTTTCGGGCATTGGCGGGCATAACGATATTTTAACCCGTATGTTTGGGTATTTTCTTTCTTGGCTACAGGAAAAGAAAACCAGCGTTTATGTAGTTGCCACGGCTAACAGTGCCAATAATTTGCCACCTGAATTAAAACGCAAAGGCCGTTTTGATGAAATATTTTGTGTGAATCTCCCTAATGAAACGGAAAGGAATGAAATTTTCAAAACGCATCTTAAAAAAAGACACCAAACACATATTACCATATCCCAATCCCTTATAAAAGCTACCGATGGCTTTAATGGGGCGGATATAGAAGCAGTTGTAAACGACGCACTGGAAGAATGCTTTATTAATAACAAAAGCCAACTGACCGAAAATACCTTGTTAAAAGTAGCCCAAAACACGATTGGCATAAAAAAGTCTTGTAAAACGCAAATAGACGCTATGGAAAAGATATTTAAGGACTCTAATTTGAAAAACGCCAGCACTCCGCCAGCAAACGGTAAATAATGCTATGATTAAATCCGCTACCTTACATAAGTTTACACGCATTTTATATTTGCTTAATAAGCTGGATAGAGGGCGCATTACGCTCACGCAAGAGGCCAAAAGCCTTGGGTTTTCCGTGCGTACCTTGCAACGCGATTTGCTGGAAATGGAACGCGCCGGATTTCCGCTATCGGAATTTGCCGCCGGCAGATACACCTTTGCGGAGGGGTTTTCCTTGCGCAAAATGCCGCTGTCCTCGCGCGATAAAGCCCTACTGGCCCTTACCGGCCAGTTGGCACAATCGTTGGGCCCCCAATGGCAAAGCAGCTTCAAACGCCTGAGCGAACAAGCCGTCCGCCCCGAGGCGCAATCGGTCTATTTTATAAAAATGCCGCGTATGTGGCATACCATTTCGCCCAATGTGCTGGATAAACTGGAACAGGCTATTTTGAAACATCAATATATAGATGTGCATTATACCTCTCAAACCAAACGCGCGTGGAGCCGCGGCCTGCGCCCCTTAAAAATGGCCCTGTTTGACGGGTTCTGGTATTTAATTGCTATCAACAATGTAAATACTTTTATGAAGTTCTCCCTCGGGCGCATTATACAGGTGCGTACCCACAGCGAAACATTCCCGCCCTTTGGTATAGATGAAAAACTGGCCCAAGCGCCCAATGTTTGGTTTGATACGGAACAAAAAATAAAAATTAAACTAAAAGTTTCCGGCGCGGTGGCGGGTTATTTTAAGGAAGTGGAATTTTTCCCGTATCAAAAAATTGAACAAGAGGAAAAAGACGGCTCGCTGGTGCTTTCGTGCCGGACGGCTAATTTTATGCAGGTGCTTCCGCAAATACAGCGCTGGCTGCCGAACATTCAAGTTATTAGCCCCGCGCCGCTCAAGCAAGCCTTGCAACAAATGCTTAAAAAGTATTTGGAATAGCGCCTTTTATATTTGGGCCCCGTTGCCCACGGCCCCGCCCGTAAGTGCTTAAATGCGCGGTGGCGGGGCCCTTTTTATATAGGGCTTGTTTTACCGCACTATCCCCGCTATACTACAAGTACGCCCCCATGGAACATACGGCTTTTTGCTAGGCGCAAGGGCGCGTTTTTTTGTGTCCGCTTGAGTATTTTAACCGCAGGGCTGGCCCAATTTAGGTTCAAAAATATATATCAAAAGGGTTATAATGTTAAAAATTTCCGGCGTATGTTTTTGTGCTTATTTTTGCGTGCGCTCCGACGGTAAAAACGGCATAATTGCAAATGCCCGACGGTAAAAATAAATCTTCCGACGGTAAAAAAGCGTTTTTTAGGGGATTTTTATAAAATAACCTAAAATTTTTCTTGCTAAATTCTAAAAATTTATTACAATGAGGGAAAGAAGCAAAGGAGCGTGTGTATGAAAAAACTGCTAGTTCTGCTCATCACGTTATTGTTAAGCAACACCGCTGTCTTTTCCCAAAGTGCGTACAGGGTTTTGCGCTCTGCCGGCAACCGCGTAGGTAAAGTTGCCAATGTCGGCAACACACGCATTACACGCCACATAACAGCACCCGCCAGTTCTGCCAAATTGGCCAAAAAAGTAGCACAGACGTATTCCCCGCACTCTACCAACATATATTTCCGCAATACTACTTTCAAAAACAAATACTGGCCCGCAACTACCGTTCCGCAAGTGGTTATCTCTACCGAGTTTAAGACGCCCATTTTGCGCGAACCCAGCACCTTATGGGGCAGCTACCGTTATTTGAAAGAGTTGGTGCGCCTGTCACAAGAGCGCGGCGCCGTAGCAAAAGGCTATGAAAAGAAATGGCGTAATATCCGCAATGTTTCCACCTACCGCGGCGTACACCATATTGTAAACAAAAGCACCTTAAAAGAAATCTATACGCGCAAAAAAATTAAGTCCCAAAATAATCACAAGCCGTACCCCGTCCACTTGGGCGAAATGCAAAATGATGCCCCCGGTATTATTCATCCGTTCCACGGCAATCCGGAATATCAGGTCATGTTCCACAACTTGAACCACCAATTGGCATTGTATGATGAAGGCGGCGTACGGGCAATTATTCTTGATTATTTTAATAATATGCAAGAATTACACCGGCTTTACCCCAACGAAGCCCCTGTTATTTACCAAAACATGGTGGATAACACCCTAAAAGAAGCGCAGCTCTGGGCGGAAACCTACCGCTTGCGCTGGAAATAAAAAGCATGAAAGATTGAAATAAAATTTCCCCAGCCTAGGCTGGGGTTTTTTATGTAGAAACCAAAAACCCCGCTTGCGCGTAAAATAGGGGGGAAAGAGTACGCGGATTTGCCCGGCCTAAAATGTTGGCAAGCGCGCCAACCAAAAGATGATTGGGGAAATAATATTTGGATTTGCCCTGCATAAAATGTTGGCAAGCGCGCCAAACAAAAGATTATTGGGAAAATAATATTTGGATTTGCCCTACATAAATTTCCTGACGGAAATTTTGCCCGGGCCCGCCCTCGCGGTGTTCGCCTTTCGGGCTCCGCCCTCAAACTCACACAACGCTGCGGGCTTCAAATCCCTGCGGCATAAAGCAGTTGGTGTTGCTCCCAAAAAAGTTATTTCTAAATCTAAAACGCGGGGATTTTTTCAAACAAAAACCCGATTATTCTAGGCGTGAGCGGAGGGAGGAATACTGTCATACACGCGCGGAGCGCGGAGGTATCCGACCGACCGAACAACAACGAATAAACGGGTTTTAGGAAGAAAAACTACGGAGAGGGAGGGATTTGAACCCTCGAAACCTTGCGGTTTACAGGTTTTCGAGACCTGCTGTTTCAACCACTCACACACCTCTCCAAAAGGGTTTCTTTCTTCCATTATACCAAAAAAGCACGCTCCTCACACGGTAAACCGTAATGCAAGCGGATTTTAGTTATCCTTTATTTCCGCTTTGCGGGGGCGCTTTTAATTTTTTTCTATTTGCTGGGCGCGTTCGTCTTGTTGTTGTAAAAAACGGACGGCTTCCTGTTCTAGCCAGCGCATATCGTTATGGGTTCCGGCGGGGCTGGAAAACACTTGCGCGTGTTGGGGGGCCATTTGCGCCAAGTGGTAGCTCATCCTCCACGGTACGGTGCGGTCCGCGTGGCTCATACCAATAAATAAGGGCGCGCGAACGGAGCCGATTTTGCGCGTATTATCAAAAGATTTATTGGCTAGGGCCGGACGCAAAATGGCAGAGGTCAATTTAAGGCCAAAATAATCCGGATGATACCGGCGCATCAGAATATAATAAGCCATTTGCGGCGTGTTGGTAAACGGGCTTTGCAAAACCACCGCCCGAAAGTTTACGTCCGGATGTTTTTGGACGGTTTCCAATGCCACCGCACACCCTAAAGAAAACCCCCACAAAATAATATCCCGCGCGGAAACGTCTTTATTAATCAGCAAATATCTTAGCGCGCTTTCGCCGTCTTCGTACATGTTTTTTTCGGTGGGAGTTCCTTTGGTTTTGCCGTAGCCGCGGTAATCAAACAGTAATACGCCGTAGCCGTATTTGGCATATTGTTGGGCAAAATCTTGAAAGAAAGACACATTCAAACTTTTCCCGTGGAAGAACAAAATAACGGGTTTACCGGCTTTGGGCGCTAAATACAAACCGTTTAAGGCATGGCCAAATTGCACCGGAATAGATACTTCTTTTAATTGCGGCAAAGTAGGTTGCGCGTAGCTGGTGGGGGAGAAAATAAACTGCGTGCTGACTTGGTTGAAAAACAACCCCCAGCAAACAAGCAAAATAATTAATAATAAAATAGGAATATGTTTTTTCATCTCATTTTATTATACCGCAAGTTGGGCATCCGGTGGAAATTTTAGCGCTTTGGCGGGCGGGTTGAACGGCTCTTTTTGCCGCTCAAAAAATCTACTGCCGCGCGCTCTGCCCAGCGGAATTGTTCGTGGGCTCCGCGCGGGGAAAAATACCGTTTGGCGGTGCGGTTGGCTTTATCGGCCAGTGCGCAGCTCATCTGCCAGGGGATAACCGTGTCTTGCCGGGAATAAGCCACCAATAAAGGGGCGTGAATGCGGCGGATTTTGCTTAAATTATCAAATTTTTTATTAAAGAATACCGGCTTAAACAGGGCAGATAAAATGCGTTGCAACGTGCGCCCGCGCCGCCAAGAGCGCAAAATAATAAAGGCCGCCATATCGGGCGTGTGGGTAAACGGACTTTGTAAAATGACCGCTTTTAAGGGGAGAATATTAAAATCCACCGCGATTTGCACGGCCGGGCCGTTGCCCAAAGAATAACCCCATATTACAATTTTCTGCGGGGAAATTTCTTTCTCTTTTAATAAGTAGCCCAAGGCGGCGCCGCCGTCTTGATACATATTTTGCTCGGTCAGCCGCCCTTGGCTGAGTCCGTAGCCGCGGTAGTCAAAAATCAAAATGCCATAGCCGTATTTGGCGTATGTTTTGGCAAAATCTTCAAAATAAGTCACATTTCCGGCTTTCCCGTGGAAGAACAAAAGCGTTTCTTTCCCGTTCTGGGCGGGCAGATAGAGCGCGTGCAATTTTTTGCCGCCGCGGGTGGGGATGAACACTTTTTCCCATGGCAGGGTCAGCGGCCATTCTTTTTTCATCGGGCGGAAGATAACGCGGTTGGCAAACAGGTTTAGCGCCAGTGCGGCAAGCAAAACAGCTATAAAAGTAAAAATAATTCCCATACAAAAAACCTTCTTTTTCTTATATTATACCAGTTTTGTAAGACGGTAAAATTGGTATAATCAGGTATATGATACCTAAAACACTTTTAGATTCTTTACTGGAACAAGGCTATTTAACCCAGCCTACTTATGTGGATTTGCTGAACCGTTTGCGCCCGCAAAATACGCGCCGTTGGCTTTCCGTGCGCTTACTTGCTGTGGGGTGCGCATTTGTATTGGCGGGGTTTGTCTGCTTTATTGCGGCTAATTGGCAGGAAATGGGGTTGATTTTAAGGCTATCCCTGCCGCTTATCGGGCTCGTGCTGTGCGGGGCTGGGGCGTATTATAAAAAGTTGGATACTTGGCCGGGGCAAGGTTTTGCCTTTGGTGCGGCGGTGATGATAGGGGCCTTTTTGGCGGTGTTTGGGCAGATTTATCAAACGGGCGCTTTTTTGTATGAGCTTTTTGGCCTGTGGGCGCTTTTGCTTTTGCCCTTGTGTTGGCTGACCCGTAATAAATGGATGTATTTGTTTACGCTGTATGTGGCTACGGTTTATTGGGCCTCGTTCCAAGGGGGAATTTTAACGGACGGCTTTTGGTGGGCGGCCTTGGGCGTGTATTTTACGGCGTGGGCTTTGGTAGAATTTTTGCCCGCCTGTAAAAACTGGGGCGAGGGTTTTAAACGCTTTATTTGGATGCCTTTAAGCGTCTATGCCACCGTATGGGGCGGTTTCTCGGCGGAAAAGGCGTTCAATTTCCCCAATGCGGGGTATTATTTAGTCGCACTTGTGTTGGCAGGCTTTTTTCTGTGTTATGCTCGGTACAAAAAAGACGCGGCTCTCTTTGCTTGGAACGCGCTCGCGTTGACGGGGCTTATCTGTGCGTATCTGGATCAATGGTTGGGATTTCGCACCTTTGGTTTGCTTATTTATTGTTTGCTTTTTGTCGGGAGCGGAATCGTCAGTTACCGCTTATGGTTTAGCGCGCGGGAGGAAATAAAATGAACACGAGTGAAATTTTAAGCGCAGTGCCTTCTGAAAAGCGCGCGCAGGCCGAAACCTTTTTAAAACATCGCGAAGCCGTGTCCGTTCCTTTTTTGGTGCGGGCTATGCTGTTTATCGGCTCGCTGATTTCGGCGAGTCTTTTGGTGGGGATAGCCGACCGTTTATTAGCCGGCATTATCCCGGTTTTAGGGCGCGGGGTACTGTTTTTTGGCGCGGGTGTTCTGCTTGCAAAAACATCCGCCGGTTTGCCGCCCTTGCGCGGGGCGTGGCGCCGCCAGTTGGGGGGGCTCATTGGCCTGGCCGGGCAAATTATGCTGGCCTTCCGGCTGAAGGATATCCCCGGTGTGTCCGTTTGGATGGGCGTACTGGCGGTGGCGGCTATTTCTTATCCGCTCTTTAAAAATCCCTTTAACCGCTTTTTGTGGTGTGCGGCGGCGGCCAGCAGTTTGTATGCCCAGGTGGATTGGGAGTGGAACTGGAACCAGTTTGCCGTGGCACTTTCCGCCTTTTTAGCATTCGGCGTGGCTCTTTGGCTGTTTGTGAAGCGCAAATTTAGTTTTTATCCGCTGGCCTATGCGCTTATTTGGTGGTGCGCAATTTGCGCGGGTGAAACCGTTTTTAACAAAATGTGTTGGTATGGGCTCAATCCTGCGAACGCCGCCTTGGCCGCCTGTGTGGCTGTCTATGCTGTATTTTCCCAGAAGGGCAACTGGACCCGCGGACAAATAGCGTTGGCGGCCGGGGCGGTGGTGTTGTCCGCACTTCTAAATTGGCCGACGGTTTTGGCTCTTATACTAATGTACACCGGGTTTACCTTGCGCGACCGTGTGTTGGAAAGCCTCGGTACGGCGGGAGTAGTGTGCGGGCTATTTTTATTTTACTTTACCTTAAACGCGGCCCTGTCCGCAAAGGCGGCGTTGCTTATGGCTTCGGGCCTTATTTTACTGGCGGTACGGAGCGTATATGCGAAATAAACTGCTGTTGTTTTATACTCTTTTGCTGGTGCTTTGCTTCGGCGGTTATGCCGCTTATACACAGCACGCGCTGAAAAACGCGCAGACTTTCTATTTACAAATGGCGCCGCTGGACCCGCTGGCCTTGCTAAGCGGGGAATATATGCAGATTAACTATGCCTTTGAGCAAGATGTGTTTGGTATAAACGCTCCCGTCAAACAGGTTACGCTGTATATGGATGAGCGGGGCGTGGCGGGCCGGGCCAAAACGGATAAGCCGCTAGTTATCCCGGTTCATCAAGTGACGGCTCGTTTGCCGCACCAATTCTATTTTAAAGAAGGAACCGCCAAAAAGTATGATACTGCCGTCTATGCGCAATTAAAACGATTGCAGGACGGACGTTTTTTAATTAGCGCATTAGCGGACAAAGATTTAAAATTATTGTGAGGGGGAAAAATGAGCGAAAACTGTAATCACGATTGCGCCCACTGCGCACAAAAATGCGACGATAAAAAAACGGAAAGTTTTTTAGTGGCTCCGCATCCGCAAAGCCGTATTAAGCGCGTAATCGGCGTGATGAGCGGCAAAGGCGGGGTAGGTAAATCCTTTGTCACGGCTTTACTGGCTAGCGAAATGACCCGCCGCGGGCACCAAACCGGCGTGTTGGATGCGGATATTACGGGGCCGTCTATCCCAAAAATGTTTGGCATTAAAACGCGGGCGGAGGGGGACGAAAACGGCATTTATCCGGTGGCTTCCGATAGCGGGATAGACGTAATGTCCTTAAACTTACTGTTGGAAAAAGAAACGGACCCGGTCATCTGGCGCGGCTCTTTAATTACGGGCACGGTACTGCAATTTTGGAAAGATGTAATTTGGAAAGATGAGGATTATTTATTTGTGGATATGCCCCCCGGCACCGGGGATGTGACCTTGACCGTGTTTCAAAGCCTGCCGTTAAGCGGTATTGTGGTGGTGGGCACGCCGCAGGGGCTAGTCAATATGATAGTTTCCAAAGCCGTCAAAATGGCGCGCATGATGAACGTGCCGCTACTGGGGTATGTGGAAAATATGAGCTATTTGAAATGCCCGGAGTGCGGGCACGATACCGCGCTGTTCGGGCCGTCGCGCGCGGATGCGGTGGCGGCGGAGTTCGGCTTCCCTTGTGCGGTGCGTTTGCCGTTGGACCCGGTACGCGCCGCGGCGTGTGATGAAGGCCGCGTGGAGTGCATACGCGAGGAGGCGTTAGAGCCGCTACTGAAGCGCTTGGAAGCCTTGCCGGAAAAAACGAAATAAAAAAAGCTGCATTAAATGCTAGAATAAGCAGAGAGGATTTATATGTCTTTGGATTTAAGCAAACTGGCCGGAACGATTGGCGATTCCCCAACCTTAAAAATTAATGCGCGCGCCCGTGCCTTAAAAGCGGCGGGCGAGCCGATTATTCATTTGGGCGGGGGGGAGCCTACTTTTCCGGCCCCGTTAGCGGCGGTAGAAGCGTTGCAGGCGCAGGCCGCCTCCCGCAAAATAAAATATTCGCCGTCTGCCGGCACGCCGGCTATGAAAGAGGCCGCCTTATCCTATACATTCAGGCAATACGGGCGGCAATACGCGCCCCAAGAAATTATCATTTCCGCCGGAGCCAAACAAGCCTTATTTAACTTTTTATTGGCGGCAGTCAACGCGGGGGACGAAGTTATTTTTCCGGCCCCGTATTGGGTGAGCTACCCGGAAATGGTGCGTTTGGCCGGCGGCAAGCCGGTGGTGGTGCGCCCGCAAGCGGGGATTTGCGTAAGCGCGGCCCAGCTCAAACAAGCCGTCACTCCGGCTACCAAAGCCATTATTATTAACAGCCCGTGCAATCCGTCCGGCCAAATCTACCCGGAAGATTTTATCCGCGAAATGGTGGAATTTGCCGAAAAAGAACAAATCTTTTTAGTGATGGACGACATTTACCGCGAACTGGTTTTTGACGGCGCCGCGGTTCCCAACCCGTGTGCTTTTGCGGGAAAAGGGGAAAATTTGGTTATTATTAACGGGGTATCCAAGTTATACGGTTTAACGGGGCTTCGTATCGGGTGGGCCGTAAGTGCCAATACGGCGCTGATTGCCGCTATGGGCAAAATGCAGGCGCAAAGCACCTCTTGCAATAGCTCCCTTTCCGAAACCGCCGCCGCGGCCGCGCTGAATGGGGACCAATCCTGCGTGCGGGAAATGTGCCGCGTTCTGCAAGAAAACCGCAACGCGCTGCTAGAGGAACTGGCCCAAATACCCCATGTAAAAGTGCTTAAACCGCAAGGCACGTTTTACTCGTTTGCAGATTTTAGTTATTATAATGCGGATTCACAGGCGCTGGCGCAGTATTTGCTGGATAAAGCGCTTGTGGCCGTTGTACCCGGCAATGCCTTTGGTATGGACGGGTATTTGCGCATTAGTTTCTGCGCCGATTTGGCTAGCGTGACGGAAGGTGTACGCCGTATACGTTGGGCCGTAGATAAAACCGCTCCGAACGAAATAAAAATCGGGGATAAATTAGTAAAGAGGGATTAACATGAACATAAAAGAAGCTACGCCGGATTTTTTTAAGCCGGATTTTGGGCTGGAAAACGCTGGGATTAAAACGGATAAAAACGTTTTTTGGAACTACTCCACCCCGGCCTTGTATGAAGAAGCCGTTAAACGCCAAGAAGCCAACTTGGTATATGGCGGCCCCTTGTGCGTAAGCACCGGTAAACATACCGGCCGCAGCCCCAATGACCGCTACTTTGTTGAAACCAAAGATATTGAAGGTAAACTTTTTTATAATAAAAGCAACAAAGGCATTGACCCTAAATATTTTGACAAAATTTTTGCCAAAGTACAGGCTTATGTGCAAGATAAAGATTTGTTCGTGCGTGATGCTTACGTCGGCTCTAGCGAGGCTTCCCGCTTGAAAGTACGCGCCATTACGGAATGTGCTTGGACGAACTTATTTGTAAAAAATATGTTCATTGAACCGGCCAAAGAAGAATTAAAATCCTTCGTGCCGGAATTTACGCTCATCTGCCTGCCCAAAATGAAAGTGGACCCCACCACCGACGGCACCGTCAGCGAAACCGCCATTTTGATTAACATTGAAAAGAAAATGGTGTTGGTTATCGGCTCCGAATACGGCGGCGAAAACAAAAAAGCGTTGTTTACCATTATGAACTATCTGCTCCCGCAGAAAGGCATTATGACCATGCACTGCTCCGCCAACGTGGGCACCCACCACGACAGCGCCATCTTCTTCGGCCTTTCCGGCACGGGTAAAACCACCCTGTCTGCCGATATGACCCGCGGCTTAATCGGCGACGACGAACACGGCTGGGATGCCGACGGCATTTTTAACTTTGAAGGCGGCTGCTATGCCAAAGTAATCCGCTTGAGCGAAGAAGCGGAACCGCAGATTTATTCCACCACCCGCCGCTTTGGCACCGTGTTGGAAAACGTGGTTTTTGACCCCCAAACCGGCAAGTTGGATTTGGACGACGACACGCTGACCGAAAACACCCGCGCTTGCTATCCGTTGGAATTTATCGGCAACTCCGTGCCCTCCAAACGTGCGGAACACCCCAAAAACATCATTTTCTTAACGTGTGATGCGTTTGGTGTTATGCCGCCTATTTCCAAATTAAGCCCGGACCAAGCCTTGTACCACTTTATCAGTGGTTATACCGCCAAAGTGGCCGGTACGGAAAAGGGTGTAAAAGAACCTACCAGCACGTTCTCTACCTGCTTTGGCGGGCCGTTTATGCCGCTCCACCCGTCTGTGTATGCGGAACTACTTAAAAAGAAAATTAAAGAACACAATGTGGATTGCTGGTTGGTAAACACCGGCTGGATTGGCGGCCCGTATGGCGTGGGGCACCGCATCAGCATTAAATATACGCGCGCTTTGTTGAACGCCGCGCTGGACGGTAAATTGGCTAAAGTCCACTTTACTACGGACCCTGTATTCGGTTTCCAAATCCCCACGGAATGTGACGGCGTGCCGAGCGAAATTTTGAACCCGGCCGACCAATGGGCCGATAAAGCCGCCTATATGGAAAAATACGAATACTTGGCCAAGGCTTTTATTGAAAACTTCAAGAAGTACGAAGCCGGCTGCACGGCCGAAGTTTTAGCCGCCGCGCCCAAAGTAAAAGCCAAATAATTTAACGGTATTAGGCTCCTTTGTAAGGAACCCCCTTACAAAGGGGCTCTAAATTTACTAGAATTTAGAAAACAGATTAAACGCAGTACGGTACCCAAGTACCGGACAAACAGGAGAAATAATAGTATGGCAAAAGCAAATGCAAAATTTATGGCACCTTTAACCCCCAGCGCTGAATTGGCTGTAATCGTCGGTTCCGCCGCGTTGCCCCGCACCGAAGTTGTAAAAAAGATGTGGGAATACATTAAAAAGAACGGCTTGCAGGATGCCAAAAACAAACGCATGATTAACGCTGATGCGAAATTGGCCCCCATTTTTGAAGGCAAAAAACAAATCAGCATGTTTGATATGAGCAAATATATTTCCAAACATCTTTCCAAATAAGTAGTTTGGGTATGATAAGCCCCCGCACAGGGGGCTTTTTTATGGGTAAACGGCTGGTGGTAAGTTTAGATATAAACGCACAGAAAGCAAAATAATATTTTGCTTTCTGTTTGCGTTTGATGGGCAACATTTTTCCACATTTGGCCGTCTGGTCGGTCCCTTTGGGCTAGAGTGGCATACAGCCACACTGCGCCCAAACTAATGCCCGCCCATACGGCGCAAATCTGAAAAAACAGCCTGCGAACACTAATTCTTGTACTAGCACAAAACGGCAACGCCAAGGAAGAACGGCGCACGGCATTTGGTAAGCTGGGTTTTTAATGCGCGGGGAACAAAATAACATTTTGTTCCCCGTTCGCATTTAATGGGCAAACAATTTTCCAAATTTAAGCCCTTTTGTGTCGCCTTTAGGCTTATGTAGCTAGCGCTACACCGCGCCTAAACTAGCGGCGCAAAATCATCTTAAATTTGAAAAATCATGCTACCGACACTTACTCTTATACTGGCACGAACGGCATAAAACAAAGTGCTTTTTTCCGCCTAGCTTTTGCCGTTGTTGTTCGCTTTTGTCCTTTGCCGTGCCGTTGCCGTTTAGCGCACCCCTTTGAAGCCGTCTATAAAATTTATTTTTAACGGAGTTATAAAGGCATTTTACTTGTCCGACCGTAGGAAGTTGTAAAATGCCCGTATAAAAATAAATTTGTCCTGCGGACGGCGGCCCGCAGGGTGCGGCTCGGGGTGCTAGCTTTTTGTAGGCGGCCTGCAAGGTGCGGCCCGCAGGGTCTTTTTTTGCAATGAAAAAAAGTAAGGCGGGTTTGGGGTGCAACCCCTTATACTTGCGCTTGTGGGCGGTTAAATTGTTAAAATATAGCTATGAAAAACAATCTCCCTAACAACGGTATGCGCCGCCTGTTGGACGGCTACCGCGATTTTTTTAACGGCAACCCCGCGCGCAAGGGGTTTTGCGCTATCCATGCCGAGCAAGTGGCCTGTTCCCAAAACCCGCACTCTATGATTATCAGTTGTTTTGATAGCCGTGTGTGTCCGGAAGCCATTTTTAACACGCACGACGGCCACGTCTGCGTACACCGCAATATGCTCAACCAAGTGTGCAAGCGGGATGAATCTATGGTGGCCTCTCTGCGTTTTGCGGTGGACGCGCTTAAAGTGCAGAACATTGTTATTTTGGGGCATAGTGATTGCAACGCCGTGCAAAAATTAAAACATCTGGAAGATTTACCGCCGGAAATAAGCGCGTGGTTGGAGCGCAGCCACACGTCCTACCGTGGGGCCACGCTGGACGAGGCCGTCAAAAATAACGTGCTGGACCAGTTGGGCCACTTGGCGGAAATCCCGTTTGTGGCGGCGGCAGTGCGGGAAAACCGCCTGAATTTAGAGGGGCTCTTTTTCCGCATAGATAACGGCCGTTTGGAACGCTACGATAAAAACGCATTGGCTTGGTATAGGGTAGATACGGAGCCGGAACATGAGTGACGATTTTTCCGCTTTGTATGAAGCCGTCGTGCGCATAGCCGGAGGGGAAGAAAACATCTCCTCTTTGGGGGCGTGCATGACGCGCCTGCGCTTTACCTTGCACCGCGAAGACGGCTTAAACCCCGCCGATTTTAAGCAAATCCCCGGCGTACTGGGGTATGTGCGGGCGGAGGGCCAACACCAGTTGGTATTGGGGCCGGCAAAAGCGGGCCAAGCCGCCGCTTATTTTTTAAGCCGCCACCCATACCCCGCGTTGGGGGAAACGCCCCAAAAAGAGGGCGTTTTTCCTGTTTCTAGCGCGGTTCAACCGGCCCCGCAAGCAGAGGTTGCGCCCAGCGCGCCGGACTCACTCCGGCAAACCAAAGCGCAAATCCGCCGTAAATACTCCAGCCGCTTGAGCGCGCTTTGTGCCAAAATCGGCAATATTTTTGTGCCGTTAATTCCGGCGTATATCGGTTGTGGGCTTTTGTTGGGGATTGGCAACATTTTATCCAAAACCGTTTGGGCGGATTGCCCCAATGCGTGCGGCCTACTCAATGTATTGGGCAGTGGTATCTTTTTTTACTTAAATGCCATTGTGGGGTATAATGCCGCGCGGGAATTTGGCGCAACGGCGGCCTTGGGCGCGGCCTTGGCCGGAGTGCTGAACGTGCCCGCTCTGGCGAACATTACGCTTTTTGGAATGGCTTTAGTGCCCGGCAAAGGGGGCGTGATTGCCGTACTGGCCGTTTGTTGGGTGGGCGCACAGGTGGAAAAAGCCTTGCGCAAATGGATTAAAGGCAGTGCGGAAATGTTTTTAACGCCCACGCTGACGATTTTATCGGTGGGGATTTTTTCTTTATTAATTATTCAGCCGGCGGCGGGGTGGTTTTCGGACAAATTGGCCGTGTGGACCCAGCAGGCGTTGCAACACGGCGGTGCGGTTTCCGGGGCGCTCCTCGGAGGTGGGTTTTTGCCGCTCGTGATGTTGGGCGTACACCAAAGCTTAATTCCGCTCCATCAGCAATTACTGGATACATTGGGCAATAATCCGCTTTTCCCGGTACTGTGTATGGCGGGGGCGGGGCAAGTGGGGGCCGGATTGGCCGTCTTGTTAAAAACAAAAAATCCCCGCTTGAAAACCGTTGCCAAAAACGCGCTTCCGGTGGGTTTACTGGGCATAGGGGAACCGCTGATTTACGGGGTCACCCTGCCGCTTTTTAAGCCGTTTATTGCGGCGTGCATTGGGGCCGCGGCCGGCGGGGCGGTGGTGGCGGTTTTGCAGGTCACGTCCGCCATTGCGTTTGGTGTGTCCGGCGTGGTTTTACTGCTGGCGCTTTCCAATTTGCATAGCGTGGTTTGTTATGCGGTGGGGTTTTTGATAGCGGTTTTGGTGGGCTTTTTTACCGCGTGGAAACTGGGGTTTGACGACCCCGCCGAATAGTTTTTATACATTGACGGACGGCTTAAAAACATGGCGGAAATCCGCCTGGGCGGGAATGCCGTTTGCGCGGCAAAAGGCGTTAATTTCCTGTTGGGTTTGTTGCCAGTAGGCGGGGTTTTTATCTTCGTAAATAGAAAGGTACAGGGGTAGTTTATCCGTATAATAGCGCATAATAAACCCCAGTACCTTTTTTTGATACAAGGGGCGCAGGTTAAGCGCGTCAAAAATATAGCGGTCCGCATACGGGCGGGTCAGGCGGATAATTTCTTTCCAATTTGTGATTTGCGGGAAAATCGGCGCGATTACCACAGCGGTTTTTAGGCCGTTTTCGTGCAAGGTTTTTAGGGCGCTGATTTTTTCTTCCACGCTCCCCGCGCCGGGCTCGGCTAATTGGCGGAACGAGTCGTCCGCCGACGAAAACGAAAGCGCCCCCTCAAAAGACGGCAACTTTTTGAACAAATCTATATCCCGCACAATCAGCGGGGATTTGGTCAGCACTTGCACATGGGCTTGGCAAAAGACCAACTGCTCCATAATCTTGCGGGTGATTTGAAAGTCTTTTTCATAGGCGTTATATGCGTCCGTCACCGAGCTTAACATCACTTGCGTATGGTAAATTTGGTACGGGTGCAAAGGCGCTTGGCAACGGCGCACATCCAAAAAAGTGCCCCAAGGCTCCGTATGCGCGGTAAATTTTTTCATATATTCCGCATAGCAATACACGCATTGGTGGGGGCAACCCACATACGGATTAATGGAATAAGCAATACCCGATATTTTAGATTTGGATAAATAGGTTTTTATTTGCACTTCGCCCAATTTCATACTTGCAAGTATAGCAAATAATGGGGCTTTAGCGGCCCCTTGTACTGCGGGGCACTTTTTATTACAATGGAACTAACGGAGGGTTTTCATGACAACTTGGTTAATTGTGGCGGTGGTAGTGGCGTTGGGGGTGGCGGTGCTGTTTTGGCGCGTGCGGCAATCGCCCGAGCGAAAGCAAGCCCAGTGGGCCCAATGGGAGCAAGAGGCACAGGCCGGAAATGAAGAATCCGCCTATAAATTGTTAATGCTGTATTACGAGGAGCCTTCTTCCCGCTGTCACGCGCTGGCTTTTAAGTGGGCCTTGGCGGTAGCACAAAACACGCAAGACCCAGGTGTTTTACTGCAAGTGGGGGAAATGTACGAACACGGCGACGGCACCCCCAAAGATTTGCACGCGGCCTTAAAATGGTACGAAAACGCTTTAACGGCGGATACTTCTTTAGGGGCCCAATCGCCGCTATCGCAAGACGGGCATTTGTTTTTGGAGTCACGCATTATTGCGTTAAGGCGGGAACTGCACCCCAATACATAAAAATTGCTTTTGATTTTTATTCCCCAACACTGGCCTTGGGGAATTTTTTTATGCAAACCTTGCGGCGGGAAAACGCTTTGGGGCGCAGAAATCGCACCCGTCGGCCCATGCTTGCCGTCCTATCAGCCGCGGGCGGCGGTTTATATATGGCCCGCCCGTTATTCTTGGGTGGATTTTTTTAATTCCGCTTGCGGGAAATAATGCTTTAGAATATCCGTATAAAGTTGGCCCGCTTCGGCACGCCCGGCGGCCCCGGTTTGGCAGAACCCCACCCCATGGCCCCAACCGCCGCCGTAAAAAATAAAGTTTTTCAGCTCTTTATTTTCATAATTGGGCTGCACAATAAAATAACTGCTGCGCAACATCCCCAAACTTAAATTATTGCGGATGACGTTTTCTTTATTTAAGATAACACTGCCTTTGGTGCCTTTTACCTGTACGCGGCTGGCGTAGCCGCTTTTGCCGCGGTGCAGGGGGATAATGGCGGTAATGCGGCCGATGTCTTTTTTCTTGCGGCGGATAACTTGGCGCAGGTCTTCTTCTTCCACCACGCGCGCCCAGCGGTAGGCGGCCAAACTGACGTGTTTATCGTAGCGGCTGTAAGCATCGTGCGCGTGCTGCAAAAGGTCCTTAAACTGGTAGGGTTGCAACGTATCAAAATTAAAATCTTTATAGTCGGAAACCGGATGCAAATAAGGCGTTTCATACCAGCCGGCCTCTTTAGCGCTTTGGGTAATGCCGCCGCAGTTGGCCGAAAACACGCTTTCTATGGGGGCATTTTTGTATTGCATGGTTTCTCCGGCGGTGGACTCCACAGAGGCGTTGCCGCGTTCGCTCTCCCCGCTTATGCCTTTATATACTTGGCAGTTTTGGGTATCGCACAAATCATAGCCGTAATGGCGGTGTTTGCCCATGTGTTTAAGGGCGTATGTGCGGGCCAGCACCGCTTGCGCGCGCAGGGCATTAATGGGGAACAAAACCGGCATTTCAGACGAAATAACCCCTTGTAAATATTCTTCCAAGGATAGTACATTAATGGGGACCAGTGTGCTTAACGTGGGGTTATGTAAAATTTCCAAATCCCCGCGGAACTCTTTATCGTCCACGCTGGCCCACGTCATACCGGCGCCGCTCATTAAACTTTTTACAATAATGGTGGGGGCGTCTTCCCCGCTGGGGGTGTCTGCGGTAATGCGCAAGCCTTTTTTGAACGGATATTTTTTGCCGTTGGGGGCCAGTAAGCGCGTTTGACCGTCTTGCAATAGGGCCGTCCATTGGGTGTTGGCTTTGCCGCGGGCCAAGCGTTTGCCGGTGGATAAATCTTTTACGGAAAAATTATGCGATACGGAAAAATGAACGGATTTACGGATACTGGGTTTGCCGTTGGCGCGGGTGCCTAACCCAATGCGCACCTCCGAAAGCGTGCCGGACGGAATGGAAAATTTGCGCGCAAAGGTATGCTTTTTGATTTCTTTTACCGTGTCCAACTCTTTTTCCGGACGGGTTAAATGGGGGCGCAGGGCCGCCATGGCTTTGTTAATGGCGGGGGAGTTCTTTTCCAGCGAATAAATCATACGGTACTGGCGGTAGGCTTCGTTATAATTCCCTTGTGCGGCAAGGGCCATGGCATAATGTTGTTTGGCTTCAATAAACTGGTGGTCCAGTTCGGCCGCTTTGGCAAAATGTTTGGCGGCGTTTTTATAATTTTTTTCCTGTTCGTACACTAACCCCAGTAAATAGTTGGAAAGCGGCAAGTGGTTTTTGCCCCGCACGGCGGTTTTTAGGTTGTATTTGGCTAAATTATATTCTTTCATGCCCATTTGAGCGCGGGCCAGATTAATCAGCAAAAATTCGGCGCGTTCGCGCTTTTCCACCAACAGGGAAAGTAAATGTTCTGCGGCGGTGTATTGCCCGTCGGCCAAATACGCCTCGGCCATAAATTCCGTCACGTCGTGGTCGTCGGGATATTTTTTATAGGCGGCGTTCATAATATCTACCGCTTGGCGCGGCTGGCCCAGTTCCATGGCTATAAAGGCCGCATTGAGGAAGGAATCTTTATTTTGCGTTTCTTTGGAAAGCTCCACATACTTTTTCAGGCTTCCTGTCAGGTCATACTCAAAATACAGTTGGGCGGCCTGTTGCAGGCGTTTTTGTGTGTCCGCCGCGGTGGGCGCGGCAAAAAGCCCGCTCCCGTTCGGCAGCGCGGTAAAAGCCAGTAAAATGAGTACGCAAAGGTGTTTCTTCATAGCTAAATTTTGTAAGATATTACATATCCTTATATTTACATTTTAGCAAAGTATGACCGCACAAATACCACAATGGTTAAAAGATATAGTAGGCCAAAATAAAGCGGCCCTGCGCAAGCAGACGGCGCTATCCGCCCAAGATTCGTTAGATAAGGGCGCGCTCCACACGGTGTGTGTTGAGGCTAAATGCCCTAACCGCGGGGAATGTTTCAACTGCGGGGATGCAACCGTAATGATTTTGGGCGATATTTGCACCCGCCGTTGCCGCTTTTGCGCGGTAAACAAAGGCCGCCCTCTGCCGCCGGATGCGGGGGAGCCTGCGCGCGTGGCCGAAATGGTAAAAAACTGGCACTTAAAATACTTGGTGCTTACGTCCCCTACGCGTGACGATTTGGCCGACGGCGGTGCGGCCCATTTTGCCGCAGTGATGAATGCCGTTTACGCGCAAAATCCGCTGGCCTTGTGCGAGCCGCTCATTCCGGATTTTAAGGGTTCCGTAAAAGATTTGCAAACGGTGCTAAATGCCCGTCCGGCGGTGCTGGCGCACAATATAGAAACGGTGGAAAGCCTGTCTGCCCATATACGCGGCGGGGCGGAATACCGCCGCTCTTTAACCGTGTTGGAAAACGCCAAAAAACTGGCGCCCGATACACTTACAAAATCCGGCCTCATGGTGGGGCTCGGCGAAACCGACGGACAAATGAAACAAACCTTGCAGGATTTGCGTAATGCGGGGGTGGATTTACTGACGATTGGGCAGTATTTAAGCCCCTCTAAAGCGCATCACCCGGTGGAGCGCTATGCGGAACCAGACGAATATAAAGCATGGGAGTCGTACGCCCTTTCTATTGGGTTTAAGGGTGCGGCATGCGGCCCACTGGTGCGCAGTAGTTATAAAGCGGGCGCGCTGTTTCGCCAAGCCACCCGCCCCCATGCCAAATAGACCAGTAAAATAGGCTATAATATAATTATGAAGAAATTTTTTGCTTTATTATTTGTAATTTGTTTGCTGACGGCTTGCGCGGGTGCGCCGCCCCAATGGTGGAACCCGAGCGGCACTTATGGGAATGAATCCGTTTCCCGCCCGCAACAAAGCACTTCCGCGCGTGTAAGCCCAGTGGTGCGGCCGGAAGAAGTGCCTGTTCCGGCGGAGGAGTCTATTTCCACGCAAGACGATTCTTATGAAGAAATGATTTTAACCCCACTGCAAGACGAAGAAACCGAAGAACCGTCTGCCGGAGCGCAAACACAAAACACGATGGATATTACTCCGTCCGCGCCGGAAAGTGCCGCGGCGGGCAGTGCGCTACCGTTGCCCAGTGTGTTAAGTGAATAACCCACCGTTAAAGTGCCGTAAGGCACAAGGTTTTTCCAACCCTGCGGTTAAACAAATACATAATTTGTAAAACACAATTAGGAACCCCCCGATTTTTTCAACCGGGGGGTTCATTGTTGCGTCTTCATTATTACCTTCCTTGTTGTAGTGCAACCTGCGCACAAGGGCTTATGTTATCCCACTTCTGTTTACCCGGGTACGGCCGAACCAATTACATCAACCGCCTGCCGGAAAACATCCGTCCACTGCTTACTACCGGCGCCGCCTACTGGACTGCGTAGTATGAACCCGCCGTCTTGTTCGGCTAAGCGCGGATACTGCACAACCACTTCCGCACCGTATTCCAAGCTGTCCTGTTTCCCCGGTACGCTTGCGCCCGGCAAGACACGCAACCTGCTCACTTTACGGCTACCGCTTTACTGCTCCGCCGCCGGCTGACCCGACGCCGGACTCCTTCTGCCGCTTTACAACCCTACTGCGCTGCTTCAAATACGGCCCGTTCTTTCAGCACTTACAGCTTTGGCTTACGCCACTGCCGGATAACGCCTCATGCCAAGTTGAACTAGGCTTACTGCTTATTTTTAGTATAAAGGAAAATAAAAAAAATTCAAGGGGTATTTTGAAAAATTATTTTTTCCGTCGGAAAATAACAAAAAATCCCCCGTTTTTGGCGGGGGATTTCGGCTTGATTAAAGCATTTTACAGTTTGGTAATATCTGCCACCGTTTGCGTTAAGTAGCGGCGCACACGGGCCAATAATGCCAAGCGGTTCGCACGGACGGCCGGGTCTTGCGCATTTACCATAACGTCGGTAAAAAAGCGTTCCAGCGGGGCCTTAAAAGAGCCGTACGTTTTTAATACTTGCAGGTATTCGTCTTTGGCTTTGGCGGTGTGAACCGTGCAACCCAACGCGGAGTCTACCTCGTGGATTTTGTTGTACAATTCTTTTTCGGCGGGGAGTTCAAACAGGTTTTCCTGTACGTTTTCCGTCACGTTTTCCGCCTTTTTAAGGATATTGCACACGCGCTTGGCCGATTCCAACACCGCGGCAAATTCCGCCCCGGTTTTAACGGTTTCCAACGCGCTGACCAAGGCTTCCACTTGCGTAAGGGGCAGTTCGTACCAGTTGGTGACGGCGTTTACCACACCCGCCGCATGGCCGCGCTGTTCCAGTACCAACGCTAAACGCTGGAACAAAAATCCGCGCAGTTCTTTAAGGCCTTTGTCCGGCGTGCCTTGCGGGTAGAGAGCGGCAGAGGCTTCCAACAACTCTTTTAAGGAAACTTGTAAGCCTTTTTCCAGCAAAATACGCACGACGGCAAATGCTTGGCGGCGCAGGGCGAAGGGGTCTTCGCTTCCGGTGGGGATTTGCCCGATTAAAAAGTTGCCTACTAAGGTGTCCATTTTTCCGGCTAATGCCACCAAATTGCCCGCCACCGTGGACGGCAGCGCAGAGGCAGACGTAAGCGGATAGTAAAAATCGCGCATGGCGTCGGCTTCTTCTTTATGGCCTTCCAAGGCGGCATATTCTCCGCCCATATAGCCTTGCAATTCCGGGAATTCATACACCACATGGCTGGCTAAATCCGCATACGCGTGGGACGCGGCATATTGCACCGTTTGGTTAAGCGCGGTATTGGCGGTTTTTTCACACAGCCAAAGAGCCAGTTTTTCCGTGCGGGCGGATTTGTCTAACATAGAGCCTAAGCCTTCCAAAAACAACACATTGGCCAGTTTTTGTTTGAAAAATTCCAAGCCGTCTTTTTTGTCGTTTTCAAAGAAGAATACCGCATCGGACAAGCGGGCGGACATTACTTTTTTGAAGCCGTCGCGTACTTCGTTTTGGTTGACGGAAACGCCGTCTCGCACGGCGATAAAATACGGTTGGATTTCGTGCTTGTCATTCAACACCGGAAACATTTTAATTTGTTTTTTAAGTACGGTGGTGATGAGTTCTTTAGGCAGAGTTAAAAATTTCAAATCAAAATCTCCGCCCACGGCCACAGGGTGTTCCGTAAAAAAGACGGTTTCGTGGATTAAATCTTCGTCCAAATCCGCCTGATAGCCGCGCACAGCCGCTTCCGCCGTCACGGATTTGATTAACGCCTCGCGCCGTTCTTGCGGCAGTACCAAAATGGGTTGCGGTTGGTTTTTAAGCAAATCCACATAATACTGCTTATCGGCGGTTTCTACCTTAATGGGTTTGCGCCCGAAGGACGAAAGCGGATAAGTATAACGGTTGGACTCCACACCGGCTACGGCAAATTTAATCACTTTATCCCCGTATAAACCAATCAGGCTTCTTATCGGGCGGCCGTAGCGCAGGCCGGATTCTTCCCAAACCATATTTTTGGCAAATTCCAACCCCGTCACTAATTGGGTGAAAATTTCCGGCAAAAGTTTGGGGGTCTTTTCGCCCTTGATTTTAATGTTGGCGTAAATAAACGGCCCTTTTTCCGTTTCCACCACGGTTAATTTTTCGGGGGCAATTCCGTTTTTTTGCGCAAAACCAGCGCTTTGGGGGGTGAAATTGCCGTTTGCGTCTTTTAATAATTTAGCGGGCGGCCCTTTTACTTCTTTTTGCACGTCAGCCGATTTTTCCGCCAAATCTTCAATAAATAGTACCAAGCGGCGGTAAGTGCCAAACGCCTGTACGGATTTATACGTTAAGCGGTGTTCTTCCAGCAGTTTGGCCCCTAATGTTTCCATTTGTTTAAGGGCCGGTTCCACAAAGCGGGACGGTAAATGTTCGGTTCCAATTTCTAACAAGGCGTTCATTGGGCGGCCTCCTTTTCTTCTTGCGGTTCTGTGCTTTCCACATACGCTTTGGCGCACGCCTTGGCTAAATTGCGGATTTTGGTAATAATGTTGGTACGGTCCGATACGCTGATGGCGCCGCGGGCTTCCAACATATTAAAATAGTTGGAAACTTTCATGGCGTCGTCGTACGCGGGAAGATACAAGCCTTTTTTGCAAAGGGCAAAACATTCGGCTTCACATTCTTCAATATAGCGGCGCAGGTGTTCCACGTCGGTTTCTTCAAAATAATAGTGGGAAAACTGGCGTTCGCCTTCCCAGTGTACGTCACGGTAGGTAATGCTGTCGTTCCAGCGGATGTCAAACACGTTGTCTACTTTTTGGCAATACATGGCAATACGTTCCAGCCCGTATGTAATTTCTACCGTAATGGGGTTTAAGGAATATCCGGCCATATTTTGGAAATAGGTAAACTGGGTGATTTCCATACCGTCTAACCAAATCTCCCAGCCTACACCGCTGGCGCCCAAGGTGGGGGATTGCCAATCGTCTTCAATCCAGCGCACGTCGTGCTGTTTGGGGTCCAACCCGATGGCTTTTAAGGAATTCAAATAAATTTCTTGAATGTTGGCCGGAGCGGGCTTCATAATTACCTGATATTGGTAATACTTGCCCAAGCGGTTGGGGTTTTCGCCATAGCGGCCGTCGGCGGGGCGGCGGCAGGGTTCCACATAGGCCCGATTGACCGGTTTTTTAGTCAGCGAGCCGAAAAAAGTTTCCGGGTTGTACGTTCCGGCGCCTTTTTCAACGTCGTAGGGCTGAACAAGCACACAGCCTTGTTTAGTCCAGTATTCGTTCAAGGCGGATATCATATCCTGAAAATTCATGCCGTATTTCATAAGTAATTACATTATATAAAATAGTGGGGCGGCTTGGCTTGTTGGGCGCAAACGGGCGGTTTATTGTAAAATATACTTATGATAACCAGCGTAATTTTTGATATGGACGGCCTTTTGTTTAATACGGAAGTGATTTACTTTGAATGTTATAAAAAGGCCGCCAAAGAAAAGGGAGCGGAGTTTACGGCGGAATTGTTTGAATCTTGCGTGGGGATTAGCCAAACGGATGCCGCGCGCCTCATCCGGCACCATTTTGGCCCGCAGTTTGATGTTTCCAACCTGCACGCCCGCACCTATGCCCATTTTGAAACGTATTTAAGCGAGGGGGGAAAAATTGAGTTTCGCCCCGGAGCCAAAGAGGCGGTGGAGTTTTTTCACCGCCGCGGGCTGAAAATTGCGCTGGCGTCCTCCAACATTACCCGCTGGGCGGAGCATTTTTTAACGGTAGGCGGTATCAAAAAATACTTTTCCGCCATTACCACTTCCAATGATGTTTCCAACCCCAAGCCGGACCCGGAAGTGTATTTGGTCAGCGCGCAAAAATTGGGGGCGGACGTTTCCCAATGTTTGGTATTTGAAGATTCCGTAGCCGGTGCTACGGCGGGGATTTCGGCCGGAATGCGTACTTGCGTGGTGCCGCAAATCAAACAGCCGGACAGCTTTGTACGCAATCATGCGTTTAAGATTTATAAATCTTTACAGGATATTTATCCGGATATGGATGAACTGCTTGCTTAAAAAAGGGCCCGCTTGACGGGCTTTTTTTATGGCACTGTGGCGGAACGTTATATAGCAAAAATTAATGGGCGGGTACTAAATCGGGCAAGGCTTCTTGTAAGGCTTCGTCCGCTTGCGTATAAAAAGAGAGGGTTTCTTCGTCCAACGCAAAACTTTGCGCGGTGTGGAGCGGATACGTTAAATACAAGCTCAAAAACCGCCGGCAAACGCTGTTGCATTTGGAAAGGGACAGTAAATCTTGCGGGTCTTCAAAGCGCAGGCTGGAAAGTTCGTCCTCGTGCATACGCCGCCAAAATTCCGGCGTAATTTGCAAAACAGGTTTTTCCAACCCGAACCCCGCCGCCCGCATGAGCCGCAAGGTAAACGCCGCCGCAAAAGCGGTATTCGGCTCTCCGTATTCCAGTTCCGTTAAACTTTTTAGTAAAAGCTCAAATTTTTCTTCACTCGGTTGGTGGGCCGGAGTCAGGCGCAAAATTAATTCGCAAAAATGCAGGGCCAAGGTTTGGCGTTTTAAGTCCGTACGGACGTGAGGAAAAACGGAGCGGATTTTGCCGCCTGTCACCGTGCCCATCACGCCGCCGCGCCGCACATAAATACGGTACGCCCCGCATGAAAAAGGCTCGCTTAACGCTTTTAATTTTCCCAGCGGCTTGCACACACTGGGGAAGCGCACGTTCACGCGGCCGTGTTCCCGCGTGTAAAGGGAAACAACGCGGTCGGCCTCGCGGAACGGCTGGCGGAAAAGCACAATGGCGTCATCTGTAAAAACCATATAATAAAAAATATAGCAAATTTGCCGCGGTGCGTTCCAGTTAAGGGGAAAATAAAAAAACACTTGCCCGCGCCCGCATAATTTAGGATAATAAATATATGGGTGCATTTGCCGCCCTGAAAAGTTTTGCAAAGAAACGGCAGAAAAGCTATAATATCTGTAAGTTTCACGCAGAAACGATTTTAATATTAATAATGGGAGATACGTTTTTTCCAGTCCCCGTGGCCAGAAATAACGTATATGATTGAGTATGTTGCCTACCTACAGACCTAATAAAAGAAGAAGAGCTAAACACATCGGTTTCAGAGCCAGAATGGCCACCGCCGGCGGCCGCAAAGTTTTAAGCGCGCGCCGTGCCAAAGGCCGCCACGAGCTTATCAGAGCCTAATAATTTATGCTGTACGGCCTTCCCAAACCGTTCCGCTTGCACCTTAAAAGGGATTTTAAGGACATTATCTCCAACGCCCATCGGGCGCGGGGGGAAGGAATGGTAATTTGGTGGAGGCCGTCTTTATGCTCAGGGGCGCGTACGCGCTTGGGTATGGTGGTTAGCCGCAAGTTGGGCGGCGCGGTGGTACGCAACCGCGTCAAAAGGCTTTTAAGAGAAAGTTTTAGACTCAACAGGGAAAAAATACAATCCGGTGTTGACCTTATTGTCAGCCCGCGTTCCAGCGAAACCTTAACGGATTTATTGAATGTCCAGCGTGCCTTTATGGCACTTTGCGGGCGTGCCGGATTATTAAAAACCTCTTCAGACAAGTAGTGAATTATTGAAGGGAAATGCACAAACTTTCGCTTTTGTTCAAAAAATTGGCGCTGTTTTTATTAAGCGCATTTATGCTGCTGGTACGCCCGCTGTTGGGCCCCAGAGGCGTGTGCCGTTTTAGGCCCACATGCAGCCAATACGCGCGTGAGGCTATCATCAAATACGGCGCTTTTAAGGGGGGCTATTTAGCCCTTAAACGTGTGCTTAAATGCCACCCTTGGCATGCGGGCGGATATGACCCCGTGCCGTAAACACAATTTTTCCGTGCCTAGTCGTGCTTTCTTTTGAAAGCCGTTCCGGCAGTTGCCGGAGGTTTCAAAAGGAGTTTTATGAACAGACAGTTTTTATGGGCCATGATGTTGTTTTTATTGGTCATTTCGGGCTACAACCAGTTTGTAGTCTTACCGCGCGAACGCGCCGCCAAGGCCGCCGCTGAAGAACAGCTCAAACGCGCCGTCAACCAAACGCAAAGCGCCGCCGCTACCGTGCAGGGCGCTGCCAAAATAGCCAAAGCCGCACCTTCTAAGCCGGAAGAACTGATTACGTTTAACTGGCAAGATGCGGACGTCACCTTTTCTTCTAAGGGTGCCGGCATTAAAAAATACACCTATAAAGACGTGGTGGAAGATGTAGATATTACCCCGTTTTCCGGCGAGGGTTATTTTGCCACGTTGCCCACGGTGGATTTTGCCGAAACGGCCCGCACGCAGGATTCCATTACTTTTACCGGGGATATAGTGCCCGGCTTTTCCGTTTCCAAAACGTACCGCTTTGCGCAAAACGGTTTGCATACGCTTACTTTAACGTTTGCCAACAATACCGCGCACGATATTACATTAGAGCCGTGGGCCTTCAACTTTGGCCCCGGTTTAGGTACCGTAAAGAGCGAAGAAGGCGATAACGAACGCGAATCCAAAGCCGTTTATCTGGTGCAATACCAAGGCCGCAAAAAAGCCACCTTGGAAACCTTAAAACCCAAAGGCGATAAACCGGCCGTTTACAGCCCGCAAGCCGCCCGCGCCAAGGAAAAAAACGCGCCGGAAGACGAGTTTAACTGGATTTGGGCCGGCGTACAAAACCGCTACTTTTTAAGCGTCATTATCCCGCAGAACTGGACCTCGGGCGAATTAACCGCCACCAGCCATGTGATTGGTGAAAAGGACCGCCTGTGGGGACTATTTGGCAAGGGCGAAGTAAAAGGCCCGCAAATGGCCGTTCAAATGCCCGCCGTCACGGTAGAAGCCAAAGCCCAAAAAGAATATAATAGCGAATTTTATATGGGCCCCAAAGATTACCAAGAACTCTTGGCCTTGCCGTATCATTTGGACCGCAGTATTGAGTTTGGTTTCTTTGGTGCGCTCGGCAAAATTGCCCGCCGCATATTGGAAACATTTTTCAACTGGACCGGCAACTATGGCGTGGCCATTATCCTATTAACCATTTGTTTACAGGTGTTGATGTTCCCGCTGACCCGTATGTCTTTGCGCTCCACGGCGCAAATGCGCAAAATCGGGCCGGAAACCAAACGCTTGCAGGAAAAATACAAAGGCAATCCGGAAGCCCTCAACCGCGAAATGCTCAACCTCTATAAAAAACATGGGGTCAATCCGCTTTCCGGCTGCTTACCGATGCTGATTCAATTACCGATTTTTCTGGCCTTGTATAACGCGCTTCGTACGTCGTGGGCGTTGCATGGGGCCGGTTTTATGCTGTGGATTACCGACTTGTCTTCCAAAGACCCGTACTATGTGTTGCCTATTTTGATGGGTGCGGTAATGTTCTTCCAGCAAAAAGGAAATTTACCGCCCGGAACGGACCCGTCCCAAGCTGCTATGTTTAAGTATATGCCGCTTATTTTTACGTTATTATTTATGAATTTCCCGTCCGGATTGGTGTTATACTGGCTGACTAACAGTTTAATCAGCTTTGGAATTCAAACCGTCGTCAACAAACAAGTTGCCGCTAATAAATAAGGAGTTTACCTAGTATGCCTACAAAAGTGAAAGTGCAAGCTAAAGATGTATCCTCTGCCATTGCGCAGGGATTAAAAGATTTAGGTTTAAGACGTGACCAAGTGGAAGTGACCGTTTTGGAACACCCTAAAAAAGGTTTTTTGGGGTTCGGTTCCAAACCCGCGGTGGTGGAAATCCGCCAGAAACGCTGGAGCGCGGCGGAATTAGACGCGCAGATTTATATGGACGTCCCCCGCAAAAAACGCTCCGGCTCCCATGGCCGCGCCAACAACAAACGCCGCAACCACGAGGCGTTTAACGAGGACCGCCGCGATAACCGCCGCCGCGGACGCAAGTTTGACCGCGCCCCCCGCTTTGAAGCGCGCGAAAAAGCTCCCAAAGCCAACGAGGCGCAATTATTGCCGTGTGAACGCATCCAAAATGCGCCCATTCCGGAAGCCTTAAAAGCGCCCATGCAAGAGGCTAAACAATACTTAAATGACATTTTAACCCACATGGGCGTAAAGGCGGAAAACTTAAATGTATGGTGGGACGAACAACAACAGCGCATTTTGCTGACGTTTGATTGTGACCATCCGGCCATTGTGATTGGCAAAGAAGGCAAAACGCTGGAATCTATCCAATACTTATGCACGCTGGCGTTGAGCCGCCATTTTGATAAGCCGATTTCCGTCATTACGGATACGCAAAACTACTGGCGCAAGACGGAAGATAAAATCAATGCGGAAATTGCCCGCGGTGTGGCCGCGGTGGAAGGTGGAATGTCCATTTACCGCTTCCGCCCCATGAGCGCCCAATTGCGCCGCTACATTCACCGCGCTTTAGAAGGCCATACCACGGTAGAAACGGCCTCCGAAGGGGAAGGCAAATGGCGTAAAGTGACGTTGCGCGCCAAAAAAACAGACGGCGCGGCTACTCAAGCGCAAACTCCGGCGGCTGAAACCGTAGCGGCCCCCGTGCCAGCGGCCGAAATGCCCGCAGAAACCACGGCCCAACAAACGGCACCGGCGCAAGAAACCGCGCAAATGACCGAAACTCCGTCTGCCGCGCAAGAAACCGTTGCGGCACCGGAAGCTACCGCCGCGCAAGATTCTGCTGCCGTGGTGGAAACGGAACCGACGCTCGGCGTGCAAAATGTGTCTGCCCAACAACAGGTCTTTGCCGAAACCCCTTGCTATGCCCAACAACCAGTATCCAGCCAACCGGTGGTGCATGTGGAGTGCGCTTGCCAAGCCTGTGCTTGCGAAACGGCGACCGCCGAGCAAACGGCTCCGGCTGCGGAAACTGTAGCGGCCATCGCGCAGACTGCCGAAACGCCCGCACAAGAAACCGCGCAAACCGTAGCGGCTCAACCGCAAGAGGTCGTGCAAGCTGCGGCGCAAGAACCCGCCGAAAAAGCCAATCCGGCTTGCGGGTGCTGTGCGGATTGCGGCCCGTTGTTTGATTCCGTCCAGCAAGGGCCGGAAAACAAATAGCCAAGTTATAAAGTATTTTTAATAAAAAGAATAAAAAGCCGCCCCCAGTTAAAGGGGCGGCTTTTTGTGTCCCATAGGAGGGTTTTGTTGTTCTTGCGTTAAATGCCGTTTTGGACAGCAGTTAGGTACGCTTGTAATAAGGTAATACATTTTTGGATTTTGGCCACTGCCAGCGCTTGATTAAGCGGTTTATCCGCATTTCCCAACCAGTTGGGTATCAGCGCGGCGGTGGCGGTGGTGCCGCAGCGCATACGTTGCGGCTTTTGTATTTCCGGCAAGCCGTATTGGTCTTTTAGTTGCATTAACGTCCGGTAAAAATGCTCTTGGCCCGCTTTGGTGGCATCATAGAGCTTAAAACAGAGGGCGTTTTCTTCAATTTGTAAGTAAACTTCGTAATCTTTTGCCGTATAGAGCGTAAACCAATAGCCCCAAAAGCCGCCTTTCGGGTTGGATACATAATTCCACCCCGCTGTTTCTTTCGGGATTTGCGTTTCCAAAAACTTATAAAAACCAATCCACTGGGCGCTACTCCAATCTTTTAGGGGCAAGGTTTCGTATAACTTTTCTTCTGCCTCTAAATGGGTGAGATACTGGTAAAAATCGGTAAAAATACTGTTTTTTACGGTGTTTTTAGCCCATAATTGCAACAGTTCCGCTCTTACCACGGTGGAATAGCCTTCTTTTTTTTCTATATTTAGCAAATCCGTACGGGAAACGGGGCCTGTTTTCAGATAAATAAAAACCGGAATATAGTTGTTTTTCCGGCAGATTTTTTCGGCCTGTTTTTTATAGCGCGCCAGTTGGTTGTTGTGGGGGCCGGTGGCGGTTTTGTCTTCAATAATAATTAAAAATTTATTATTAACTAGGGCCCACACATCCACATTCGGCAGTTTATCACCCTGCGGAAGCACCCCTTTTTTGCCGGCCGTAATAGCGGTAATCGCGTCCGGCACTTGGGTTTGTTTGTGGATAAGAAATTTAACAAAGGCGCAAGCAGCCTCGTGTAAATTTTTATCGTTTTGTTGGTTTTGCGGGTCTGCCCATAGCAAAAGCCATGTCAAAAAACCGTCTTGCGTCAGTTCTTTGGTGGCACATTGAAATAAGTTTGGTTGCATATTTCCTCCTGTAAATAAATACATCCTAGCATTTTCGGGCGACAACTCTACTGTCGCAAAAAAATGCGTGTTGTGTTTTACCCTTATAAAAAATGCGTTCTAATTACTTTTTTAAGTTGCCGGATGGGGTGTTAAGTTTTATGATAGGGGGGTAGTACAGTATAAAGAAATTACTAAATGAGGGGGTAAAAAATGAAGAAAGTATTATTTGCCGCGGCTTTATGGGTCTTGGGCAGTGCCGCGGTTTTTGCCCAACACGCGGCTGTGCAACCAACCAAAAGCGCGGCCGTAAAAGCGGCTGATGCCAAAGTGGAATCGGTCCGCCGCTCCATGGATACCACCGTGACCACCAACGTATACGGTATGCAGGAAAAGGACAAATACGGCACCATGGATTACGGCGTGGCGTCCACCACGGTAAACGGTCAAAACCAAGGGGACGTAATGTACGCCACTTACGACCCCAGCCGCTCGGCCGTAGCCAATTCCTACGATATGGAAGTTTCTTTGACGTACGGCGGCAGTTATTCCAGCAACAAAGCAACAGGCGGACATAAATACGCCAAAATGGGGCAAGCCATGGGCGCAAACATTTTGTGGAACCCGTGCCCGTACATGGGGATTGGGATTGACTATATGTTTTTGAATCCGGACGGCCGCCACTACGGCTCCGGCGCCGACAGAGTCAGCTTCCACCGTTTCCGTGCGCATAATATTGCGTTAGCCGGTAAGTTAAACTTAAACGCTTGGAGCAACTGGCGGGTGTATATCCCGTTTGGGGCCGGTATGATGAACGCGCGGCTGAAAACGGATGCCAAGGACGCTTCCACCAGTAAAGATAAATGGGGGGCTTCCCTGTATGCGGGGTTAGGCGTACAGTATGATATTACGTCCACTTTGTTTGCCGGATTAGAATACCGCTATGCGTATGCGTTTATTAGCGATAAGCACCTGTCCGACTTTAACAAAGACAAAAACCTGCAATTCCATAACGTGTTTTTCCGTATGGGAATGCGGTTCTAAACAAACAAAAATATTGAGTCTGCTGATAATAAAAAACCCCAGCGTATTTTTATGCTGGGGGTTTTTATGAATCGGTCCGTCCGGCTTTATTTGCCAGCGGCGGCGGAGAGTTTTTCCACCGCGTCCGTCAGATTCCAGCGTTCGGACTCTTTGGCGGTGCGGGGTTTGTATTCGCATTGGCCGTCTTTTACACTGCGGCTGCTGACTACCAAACGGTGCGGAATACCAATCAAATCCGCATCTTTGAATTTAATGCCGGCGCGTTCGTCGCGGTCGTCTAACAATACGCTAATGCCTTTGGCTTCCAGCGCGGCGGTAATTTCGTCCGCGTGTTTTTTAACCTCCGGGTTGGAGTCGTAATCAATCGCCACCAAGCACACATCAAACGGAGCCAACGGCGCGGGCCAAATAATGCCGTTATCGTCGTGGGATTGTTCAATGGCGGCGGCCACCACGCGGCCTACGCCAATGCCGTAGCAACCCATAATCATAGGTTGGGCTTTTTGGTTTTCGTCCAAAAAGTTAGCGTTCATGGCTTTGGAGTATTTGGTGCCCAGTTTGAAAACGTGCCCCACTTCAATCCCGCGCGTAAACGTAAACGGTTTACCGCAGTGCGGGCAGCAGTCGCCTTCGCTGGCTACTTTCAAATCCGCATAGGCATCCACCTGAATATCGCGCAGGGGGGTGACGTTAAGCATGTGAACATCTTTTTCGTTCCCGCCGGAAACACCGTTGACCACGCCTTTTACATAGTTATCGGCATAAATCGGCAGTTCGGGGTGTTTTTCCTTGAGTCCCTGCGCGCCCGCAAAGCCCACAAAAGAGCCCGTCACGCGGGTATAGGTTTCTTCGTCGGCTTTTAATAATTCTTCGCATTTCAAAAACGCGCGGAATTTGGCTTCGTTGAGTTCGTGGTCCCCGCGTACCAACGCCACCACGGGTTTGCCGTCTGCCATAAAAAGGAGCAGTTTAATGAGCTTGGACGTAGGCACTTTAAGCATAGCGGCCACGTCTTCCACCGTGTAGGCTTTGGGGGTGTCTGCCTTTTGCATGGGTTTGAGTTCGGCCTCGTTCAATGCGGGAAATTGCGGGCATTGTACGGCGGCTTTTTCCGTATTGGCGGCATAACCGCAGTCGCTATCGGCAATGGCATCTTCGCCATTGGCGGCCAGCACCATAAATTCGTGCGAAAAATTCCCACCGATAGCGCCGGTATCGGCTTCCACCGCTTTGAATTTGAAACCGCAGCGCTTAAAAATGCGTTGGTACGCATCATACATGCGTTGGTACCAATCGTCGGCCTGTGCATCATTGGCGGCAAAGGAGTAGGCGTCTTTCATATAAAATTCGCGCGAGCGCATGACCCCAAAGCGGGGGCGGATTTCGTCACGGAATTTGGTGCCGAACTGGTACAGGCATTTGGGCAGTTGTTTGTAGGAAGAAATATCCTTGCGTACCAAATCGGTCACTTCTTCTTCGGCGGTGGGGGAAACGCAAAACCCCGCCCCTTTGCGGTCTTCCAGTTTTAATAACTGGTCCCCAAAGTGGGCCCAGCGGCCGCTTTCTTCCCAAAGTTCTTTGGGTTGGATAATGGGGAGCCAAATTTCGTTCGCTCCGGCGCGGTCCATTTCTTCACGGATGATTTGCTCTACTTTTTTAAGCACTTTGAACCCCAGCGGCAGCCATTCATACAGGCCACTGCCCAGTTTGCGCACCAGTCCGGCGCGAATCATCAGTTTAGCCGATAAGTTATCGGCATCTTTGGGAGCCTCTTTTAAGGTGGGAATGTAATAATTGGATAATTTCATAATATTTCCTTATAGTTTATTAAAAGTTATTTTTTCCAAGTTTTAATTTTTTCTACTAAAAAATCTACCCATTGTTCTTGCGGGAGTTTGAACATGGTTTGGCCTTTTTCAAAATACAAGCCTTCGCCTTTTCCTCCGGCAATACCAAAGGCCGCGTCGCGCGCTTCGCCGGGGCCGTTTACCACGCACCCCATTACGGCAATTTTGAGGCCGGTGGCTTTTTGCAACAGTTCCGGGTCATTATAAATGCGTTCTTCCAACGCGTGTACCGTGCCCGTCACGTCTACTTGCGTGCGGCCGCAGGTGGGGCAGGAAATTAAGTTCGGCCCGTATTCGCGCAAGCCCAAGGCTTTGAGGATTTCGTACGCGGTACGCACTTGCAGGCGGGGGGCTTCCGTTAAGGATACGCGAATAGTGGCCCCAATGCCTTTTTGCAATAGCGTGCCGAGTGCAATAGAGCTTTTAACGGCCCCGCATAAAAAGCTGCCCGCTTCCGTAAGTCCAATATGCAAAGGAATATCACTCTGGGAGGCAAAAAGTTCGTTGGCTTTTAACGTGCGGTAAAAATCGTCCGATTTTAACGATACCACCACGTCGTGAAAGTTTAGCTGTTCCAGTACATTGGCCTGTTCCAAGGCTTCCTGTACCATCACTTCGGCCCATTTGTCGTCGGTCAAGTCCACTTGCCCGGCTACGCTTTTTAGGTATTTTACGGAGCCCGCATTTACCCCAATGCGTATGGCAACGCCTTTATCCTTACAGGCGCGGACGACTTCTTTGGTGTTTTCTATACTGCCAATGTTGCCGGGGTTGATGCGTACTTTATCTACCCCTTGTTTAATGGCTTCCAAGGCCAGTTTATAATCAAAGTGAATATCCGCCACCAAGGGGGAATGAATCCGCTTTTTAATTTCGCCTAGTGCCAAAGCGGCCTGCATATCCGGCACGGCTACACGGTTGATTTCACAGCCGGCGGCTTCTAATTGGTTAATTTGCTCGGCCGTTTTTTGCGGGTCGCGCGTATCGGTATTGCACATACTTTGCACACGCACCGGATGTCCGGTTCCCAGCGTGTACGGCCCTACTTTAACAAGTCTGGTTTTATACATTTAATTTGCCTCTTGGGGTTTGTCGTCCGTTTGGGGGGCGGCGGTTTCTGTAGCCACCACGGCGGCGGGTTTAGGCTTAAAGAAAATGCGTTTTACATCCGCATAGGACGCATACAGCACCAAAAGGATAAGCGCATAAAAACCGCAGTTCATGGCTATATTTACTACCCGTTCTGACGGTAAACGCCGCGTAATGCCTTCCAGTAAAAATACCAGCGCGTATCCGCCGTCTAATATCGGGATAGGAAACAAATTGAACATCCCTACCGCTAAAGACAACATACCTATTAAGAAAATAAAATTAACCAACTCCCCATGGGCCGTTTTGTGGATGATGTTTACAATGCCAATCGGCCCGGCCAAATCCGGTGCTTTTTTGTGCGTGAAACTATCCCACAGAGAGGCCAAAGAGTATTTGGTCCAATACCAACATTGGTACAGCCCAAACCCAACGGCTTTAACCGGCCCAACTTTAAGGATAACCGGCTCCACCGCTATCCCCAACATATTGGGTTTTTCGGCATTAAAGGAGCTTTCCGGCAACGTAAGCGTAAGGGTTTCTTCTCCCCGTTTAACAGTAAGCTGTAAAGCGCCTTTGCGGGCCTCGGCAGCGGGGGAAACTTCATTCCAAGAAGAAATTTCTTTGCCGTCTATGCGTACGATTAAATCCCCCGTTTTAATACCCGCTTTGGCGGCGGGGTAGTCTTCCAATGCGTGCCCCACCACGGCAGGTACTAATGTAGGGTCCGTCTGCGGCACCCCTTTTACATATACCAAGGCGGAAAAAATAACCGCCGCCAGCACATAGTTAAACAAAGCCCCGTTAATGACCATAAAAAATTTGGCATACCACTTTTTAGCGGCAAATTCATACGGTTTGGGGGCTTCTTTGGCGTCTTTGGGGTGGAACATAGGGCCGGCCGGTTCCACAAACCCGCCAAAGGGAATTAAACGGATTTGGTAGTCCGTATCGCCCTTTTTTTTGTGCCACAAAATTTTGCCGAACCCAAAGGAAAATTCATTCACGCGAATGCCCGTTAAGCGGCAGGCTAGAAAATGGCCGAATTCGTGAATAATTACAATTGGGCTAAGTACCACCAGTACAGCCAATGCGGATAAAAACATTTCTCCTCCTAAATAATGGCTTTTTTATAGCTTTTGTCTTGCAGAATAGCCAGTGCCAGTTCGTGCGCCTGTTCATCTGCCTGTGCCGCTTGGGCCAAATTTACTTTGCCCGTAAAAGACGGCGTTTTTTTGAGTACGGTATAAATTACTTTGGGAATATCCGTAAATTTAATCTGCTCTTTTAAGAACGCATCCACGGCTACTTCGTCCGCCGCGCTTAATGCCGCCGGATACAAACCGCCCGCGCGGGCCGCCTCAAACGCCAGCGCCAAACACGGGAAGCGCTCAAAATCCGGCTCCATAAACTCCAGTTTGGCCACTTCAAACAAGTTGAGTTTTTGTACCGGCGATGGCTTTTTTTCCGGATAAGTAATGGCATATTGGATAGGAAGGCGCATATCCGGCGCGCCCATTTGGGCCAAAATAGAGCCGTCCTGATACTCCACCGCGGAATGGATGATAGATTGCGGATGAATGACAATTTGCACCTTTTTTTCGGGCAAATTAAATAAATTCATAATTTCAATAGATTCAAACCCTTTATTCATCAGGGTGGCGGAATCTATGGTGATTTTTTTGCCCATTTTCCAACGCGGGTGTTGGAGTGCTTCCTGCGGCGTGACGGTAGATAACGCCGCTTTGCGTTTGGCAAACGGCCCGCCGGAAGCCGTTAAAAATATGCGGGAAATACTATCAGCCATTTGGTGATAGTTGGTTTCGTCTGCCCCAGTTAAGCATTGGAAAATGGCCGACGGCTCACTATCCACAGGGATAATGGCGGCCTCCCAACGGACACATTCTTCCATGAGGGTTTTTCCGGCCATGACCATAGGCTCTTTATTGGCCAGCGCAATCGTTTTGCCGGCTTTAATGGCGCTTACAAGCGGCAAAAAACCTACCGCGCCCACCAAACCGTTAATAACCAAATCGGCCGACGGTAAAGAGGCTAAAAAGGTAAAACTGTCCATTTCCGGCGGCAGTAAGCGCGTGGCGGCGGGCATTTGGTCCTTAGCTTTGGCGTAGGCCTCCGGATTCATTAAAGCCGCAAAGCGGGGCTTAAATTCGTGCACTTGTTTAAGGAATAAATCCACGTTATTATTGGCGGTTAGCGCAATGACGCGGTAATCTTCCCCCAAGTGGCTAATGGCCGAGAGGGAAGATGTACCAATAGAGCCGGTGGAGCCTAAAATGACAATGTTTTTCATAACAGATACAACACCGTATAGTAGAACACAGGGGCAAGTAGCAGGTAAGAGTCAAAGCGGTCCAAAAAACCCCCGTGGCCGGGCAATAAATTGGAAGAATCCTTTACACCGGTGGAGCGTTTTAAGACGGATTCCGCCAGGTCAGACACTTGGCCGATAACCGCCACCAAAAGCCCCAGCCAAATAGCCGGTTGTACGGTTTTGATAAATTCCGGCAGTAAGGTTTTTTGCATAATTACCGCCGCACCGACGGCAAGTAGCGTGCCGCCAATGGAGCCTTCCCACGTTTTTTTAGGGCTGACTTCCACATTCAGTTTCGTGCGCCCGAGTAAACGGCCGGTAAAGTAGGCGCCTGTATCGC
Source organism: uncultured Elusimicrobiales bacterium (assembly GCA_934662565.1). GTDB lineage: Bacteria > Elusimicrobiota > Elusimicrobia > Elusimicrobiales > Elusimicrobiaceae > Avelusimicrobium. The sequence goes on along the minus strand of CAKUKI010000001.1, from coordinate 296,459 downwards.
TCACCCACACGGTAATAAACATAAAATAGGTTAAATATTCCCCGCAGTTGGCAATATCGCGGATGTTGATTAAATGCGCCAAGGCCCACGGAATTAAAAATACCCCTGTAAACGTGTTGCAAACGCGGTCCCAAGAGCGGTGGGGAGTTAAAATTTCCACAAACAAAATGCCAAAGATAATAACGCTCATGGCTAACGGGTAGAGGTTATCGGGCAGTTCCAAACCGTTAAAATGGGTGCGCCCCAATACGGCGGCCACAGCCATTAGCATCCCAAAGAAAAGCAGGCTGAAACGGTGGACCGGTTTTTTTCCGGCGGTAAGCACCAAGCCGTATTCATACAAGCACAGGGCAATAATGCCCGCAACCAACACCATATAAAACACGCCGCCGTAGTGAATGGCGGGGAGTATAACGCCTAAGCCAATAATGGCAGTGATAATTCTGGGTAATAGCATACTATTATTTTAGCATAATTGGGCGGGTGGTATAGGCAGGAAATCGCAAGCCTTACAAGGGTTTTTCAAAGGCGTCACGGTTTTGGCGCCCGTGAACGTAAATCACTCCGCAACGGTTAAAGCCGCGGCGCGCAAAAAAATGTTGCATGGAGCGGTTGTCCGGATGGGTGTCGCCCCGCAACGCGCGGCAGTGGGCCGCTTGTGCACGCTGGAGCCAAAATTGGAAGATATTTTCCACCGCGCCGCTCCCGCGCAAGGCGGCATTTAACATTAAACGGTGCAAGGTGGCATACGGCGTTTGCGTGTGCCATGCGCCGTTTTCTATATAGTGATAGTTGGGGTCTTCGGTCAATAAGACCGCAAAATATCCGGCCACTTGCCCAGCATGACAAACCACAAAACCGGCTCCGGCGCGCAGGTCTTGCTCAAAAATTTCCGGCTGCGGGTAGTCGTCTTGCCATTGGTTGATGTTTCTTGCTTTTAATAAGGCTTTGGCTTGGGCCGCCAGCGTTAAAATAGCGGGAATGTCTGCCAGCGTGGCGGCTCTTATTTCAACGGGCATGGTTTTTTTGGGCCTGTCTTTTGTAGGCTGATACGCGCGTTTTGCGCTACCCAACGTGCGGTGTGGTTGGTTTCAAATAAATAGATAATTTCGTCCGTACAGGCCAAGGCGCGGGCCTGTAAGACGGCATTTTTTTTACCCAACATTTTTAAGGCTTTGTTGACGGTTTTATAAACAAAGGGGGACGGGTCCGCCGCGCCGTTTTTGAGGAGCGCAAACGCTTTTAATAAATCCGCCTGTGCGGTTTTGGCGCGCGGCGCGGCTAACGCGCACACAATGCCAAATCCGGCCCGACGGGTCATTTCCCGCGTGTGTTTTACCCAACGCTCGGCCAGTTTAAGCGGGTTTTTCGTTTTGCTGAACAGCTCCGCGGCGCATAAATCGCATACGTCTTCGGTTTCTAAGGTTTCGGCCCAACGGCAAAGTTGGGGGGTGGTCATGGCGGCGGGGTCCGCCAGTAAAACCGCCAGTTGGCGCGCCCCGTGGGTTCCGGTTTGCCATAAAGCGTTGGCTAACTCTTGGTCCGGCCGTGGGAGCCCCTTAACCAGTTGGCGGATAAGCGTTAACGGCGCGCCGTCTGCCTGCGGGGCGGCTAGGCCCTGTTTGGCGGCTTGGCGTTTTTTACAAGCGGGGGTGGCGTGGCGCGTTAAGCGGCGCAGGAGTTCTTCCGTGCGGGCGCGGGTGACGCTATCCATATTATAACCCTCCAAAACGGCGGGTGCGGCGGGAAAAATCTTCCACTGCGGCAGAAAGGTCTTTTTCGGCAAAATCCGGCCAGAGGGTATCGGTAAAGTAAAATTCCGTATAGGCGCATTGCCATAACAAAAAGTTGGAAAGGCGTTTTTCGCCAGAGGTGCGGATAAGTAATTCCGGGTCCGGCACGGCGGGCTGATACAGGCGGGCCTGTAAATCGGCCTGTGTGGGGTTTTTAATGCCGTCTTGCACCAGTTTTTGTACCGCGTCCAACAGTTCCGCGCGCGAGCCGTAGTTAAGGGCCAGTACCACCGTTAAGCCGGTTTTGTGGGCGGTTTCGGCGGTGAGTTGGTCTATTTTAGCCAGTAAATGGGGGGGCAGCGGCTCACGCCGCCCGCTGATTAAAATGCGCAAATTGTTGGTTTTGGCTTCGCGCATATATTTATCCAGCGTTTTTTCCAGCAGGGTCATCAGCCCGTTGATTTCCTCTTGCGGGCGGGACCAGTTTTCGGTAGAAAAGGCGTAAAAGGTTAAAAATTCTATTCCCAGTTTTTCGGCGGCGCGGATGGTGCGCTCCACCGCTTTGGCTCCGGCATTATGCCCAGCCGAACGCGGCAAGTTTTTTTGTTTGGCCCAACGGCCGTTTCCGTCCATAATAATAGCAATATGGCGGGGGAGTGTATGGGAAATAGACATATTTTTATTTTACCTTTTTAACGGGCATTTTGTAATAAAAAAGGCCTTTTAATGGGGCCGTAAAAACAAGGCTTGTTTGCCGGAAAACCATAAAAAACCCTCGGCCAAGGCCGAGGGCAACGGAAAAACCGAAAGCCTATTTTTCTTGTTTATCCAGCGTGCGGGCAAAGTTGCTGTAAGTGACAAACTTTTCCTCGTACGCAATAAAGGCTTCTTTCAAAATTTTGACAGCCGTTTGCTTGTCAAAAATCTTTTCCACCACCACGGTTTTATTTTCCAGCTTTTTATAATCTTCAAAAAAGCTCATGGTTTCCGAAATCAAATGTTCCGGCAACTGGGAAACATCCGTATAGTGGCTTACATTCGGGTCGCCCTGTGCCACGCCGATAATTTTATCGTCCGCCTCGCCGTTATCCAACATGCGCATAACGCCGATAATGCGCGCCGGAACAATGCACATAGGCACAACTTCGGCTTGGGATAAAATCAAAATATCCAAGGGGTCTTTGTCTGCCCCGTAGGTGCGCGGAATAAAGCCGTAGTTGGCCGGATAGTACACAGACGAATACAAAACGCGGTCCAAGCGCAACAGGCCGCTGGCTTTGTCCAGCTCGTACTTCGCGCGGGTGCCTTTGGGAATTTCAATAATTCCGTTTACAACGTAAGGTAAAGAATCTTTATCGCCGGGCGAAACATGGTGCCACGGGTTAAAATTTGCGAACATTTTTTCCTCTTTATAAATAATTTACTTATTTATTATAGCAATTCTGGCAGAAGAACAAGCCGTTCCCCTAAGAAATAAAAAAACGCGACAGGGAGTTGTCGCCACTTTATGCTATGCTATAATCCGCCCAACTGGGTAAGGAGAATACTATGGAATACTGGATTGGTTTGTTTATAATGATATTAATAGCGGCGGCGGTGTATGCGTTCAGCCCCAAAAAATTCCGCAAGCGTGTGTTCTGGTCGGAAGTAGGGTTTTTAGTGGTTTTTATGGCGCTTCAGGCGGTGTTTTATTCATACCGCATTGAGCGGATGCTGGAAGTTTTTAGGTAATAAAGCCATAAAGTTAGTACAATAGGGACTATGTGGATTACCGCACTGTTTACCCTATTTATTATAGGCAGTTTGTGGGGCATTTGGGCGGGCGGCGTTTATTTGCCCGCCAAGGCCCGCGCGTGGTATTGGCGGGTGTGGGGGGTACTCTATTTGGGCAGTGTGGCTTATTTGGCCCTGTTGTGCCGCACCCCTAAGGTAATGCGCGTGTGGAAGCTGGAGCCGTTTGAGGTGTACCGCCAAGCCGCGCAGTGCATTTGGGAAAACACCTCCGCCCCAATATGCCGTGCCGTTTTCAACGCGCGGCAGAATGTGTTTCGCATTTCCCAAGGGGCGCCGCTGCAAGACGAATGGCTCAACATTCTATTTTTTATGCCACTGGGTTTTTTGTGGCCGCTTTTATGGCCCAAAAGCGGGTGGAAAAGCGCCGTTTTAGGTGGTTTTTTACTGTCATTTTTGGTGGAAGTTTTACAGGCGCTTACCCGCCGCGGCGTGTTTGAAACGGACGACCTCATTAATAATACATTGGGTGCCCTGTTGGGCTATGGTTTATCCCGTTTATTGGCCCGCCAGCGAGCGTAAAGCGCTTGGTTAAGCACGGCGCGTTTTTGCGGTGGCGGTAGGCAGAAAAGGGGAATAACGCGGAAGGGTGGTCCAAATATGTTAGAATAATAAAAATTTGTTCTCTTGGCGGAGGAAAAATGAAAGGGATTATTTTGGCCGGAGGAACAGGCAGCCGCTTGTTTCCGGCAACGCTCGGCGTATCTAAACAGCTTATTCCTGTTTATGATAAACCTATGGTTTATTATCCGCTTTCCGTACTAATGTTGGCCGGTATACGGGAAGTGCTGATTATTTCTACTCCTAAAGATTTACCCTCATTTAAGCATTTACTGGGGGACGGTTCTATATACGGAATGAAGTTCCAATATGTAGAGCAACCCAAGCCGGAGGGCCTCGCCCAAGCGTTTATATTGGGGGCGGACTTTATCGGGCAAGACAGCGTCTGCCTTATTTTGGGGGATAACATTTTTTACGGGCGGGATTTGCCGGCCATGGTAAAAAAGCGTGCCGCGCTGACAAGCGGTGCCACCGTGTTTGCGTACCACGTTAAAGACCCGCGCCAATACGGTGTGGTGGAAATTAACTCCGCCCAAAAAGCACTTTCCATAGAAGAAAAACCCCAGAACCCCAAATCTAACTGGGCCGTCACGGGGTTGTATTTTTATGATAACCGCGTAGTGAATATTGCCAAAAACCTTAAACCCTCCGCCCGCGGAGAGCTGGAAATTACCGCCGTCAACGAGCATTACCTCAAAAAAGGGGAACTGAATGTGGAACTATTAGGGCGCGGTATGGCATGGCTGGATACCGGCACCCATAGTGATTTGCTGAAAGCCTCTATGTTTATTGAGGCACTGGAAAGCCGCCAAGGGCTAAAAATAGCCTGTTTGGAGGCCATAGCCTACCGCAACGGCTGGATTACGCTGGAACAGGTGGTAGCACGCGGCAAAACTATGCCGCATACGGAATACGGCCAGTATCTGCTGGGCATTCCGCAAGACAGCAAAAACGGATTTTTTTAATATGAAAAACGAAACTATTTTAATTACCGGCGGGGCCGGATTTATAGGCTCCAACTTTGTGCCTTATTTTTTGGAAGCCTTTACGCAATACAACGTGGTAAACTTGGATAAACTGACCTACGCCGGAAATTTGGACAATTTGAAAGAATGTGAACACAACCCCCGCTACACCTTTGTAAAAGGGGATATTTGTGATGCGGCGCTCGTTAATAGCTTGTTTGAAAAGTACGACATCCGCGGGGTTATCCACTTTGCGGCGGAATCCCATGTGGATAATTCCATTACCGGCCCGCTGCCGTTTATCAAAACCAATATAGAGGGCACTTTTACCTTGTTGGAAGCCGCCCGCAAACATTGGCTTAACGCCCCCGGAGAGGTTAAAGCCGGCTATGAAAAATGCCGCTTTCACCATATTTCTACCGACGAAGTGTACGGCTCTTTAGGCCCCAGCGGATTATTTACGGAAACCACCCCGTATGCGCCCAATTCGCCCTACTCTTCCAGCAAAGCCTCTAGTGATTTACTGGTGCGCGCCTATTTTCATACATACGGCCTGAACGTGACCACCAGCAACTGCTCCAACAATTACGGCCCCAAACAGCACGCGGAAAAACTGATTCCCACCATTATCCGCAAAGCCTTGGCCGGCGAGCCTATCCCGATTTACGGGGACGGCCAAAACGTGCGGGATTGGCTGTATGTGTTGGACCATTGTAAAGGCATTGGCATGGTGTGGCAAAACGGCCGCGCGGGCGAAACGTATAACATTGGCGGGCGCAACGAGCGCAACAACTTGCAAATTGTGCATACCATTTGCGCGTTGCTGGACGAATTAAAACCCGCGCCGAACGGAAAGCCGTACGCGCAGTTAATCACCTTTGTAAAAGACCGCGCCGGACACGACCGCCGCTACGCCATAGATGCCACCAAGTTAGAAACCCAACTGGGGTGGAAGGCCGAAGAAAACTTTGAAAGCGGCATTAAAAAAACGGTTTTGTGGTATTTGAACCAAGGGGTCTGATACCGCCCCGATATACTTTCCTCCGGCAGCTGCCCAACCGGTGCCGGAGGATTTTTATTTTATATTCGGTTTGACATACCTTCCAAAAACAGTAAAATATAGTATATCTCGGCGCAGGACGGAAAATATATGAACCAGCAAACCATGAAAGTTTTAATTTTAGCCGGCGGCTTGGGTACCCGCTTGGGGGAAGAAACGGACCTAAAACCCAAACCCATGGTGGAAATAGGCGGCTATCCGGTTTTGTGGCATATTATGAAGATTTACTCCGCTTACGGATTTAACGATTTTGTCATTCTGACCGGCTACAAATCCCACATTATTAAAGATTATTTCGTCAATTATTACCAACGCTATTCCGATATTACCGTGGATATGGTACACAACAGCGTTGAGGTGCATAAAACCCGCCACGAACCGTGGACCGTCACCCTGTTATATACCGGCCAAACGGCCCAAACGGGCGCGCGCATTAAAAAAGCCCGCCAATATGTAGGCAATCATCCGTTTATGCTTACTTATGGGGACGGCGTGGCCGATATTAACATCCCCGCGCTAGTGGATTGCCACCGCGCGGCCGGAAAAACCGTCACCATGACGGCCGTAAAGCCGCTGGGCCGCTTTGGGGCCGTGCAACTGGACGGACAGGATAACATTTCCAATTTTACCGAAAAACCGTTGGGGGACGGCGCTTGGATTAACGGCGGCTTTTTTGTGTGCCAGCCGGAAGTGTTTGACGCTATCCCCGACGGAGATAATGTTATTTTTGAACAAGGCCCCTTAAACCGTTTGGCCCAAAGCGGGCAACTGCACGCCTATAAACACACCGGTTTTTGGCGCCCGATGGACACCTTGCGCGATAAGAACGACTTAACCGCGCTTTGGTGCGCGCAAAACGCACCGTGGAAGATTTGGGAGTAGCCCGTGGCGGATTTTTCCTACCGTTCTTTGCGCGTTTTAATTACAGGCCACACGGGTTTTAAGGGCTCGTGGCTTGCGCAGTGGCTCCTTATGCAGGGGGCGCAAGTGTGCGGCTATGCCCTGCCGCCTAATACAAAGCCCGCTTTGTTTGAGGTGTTGGATTTGGCCCCGCAACTCACCCGCCACGAACTGGGCGATATTTTGGATTATCCCCGCTTGCAAGCCGTTTTTAAGGCGTTTGAGCCGGATATAGTCTTTCATTTGGCGGCCCAGCCTTTGGTGCGGCTTTCCTATACGCAACCTGTTCAAACGTACGCGGTAAATGTAATGGGTACGCTGAATGTATTGGAGGCGGCCCGCCAAACGCCGTCTGTGCGGGCGGTAGTAAACGTGACGACCGATAAATGTTATGAAAATACGGAAACGCACCGCCCTTACCTAGAAACAGACCCCTTGGGCGGGTACGATATGTACTCGTCTTCTAAAGCGTGTTCGGAAATTTTATCCGCCTCGTACCGCCGCAGTTTTTTACAGAATAGCTTTGCATTAGCCACCGCCCGCGCCGGAAACGTCATTGGCGGCGGGGATTGGGCCACAGACCGTTTACTGCCCGATTGTATGCGCGCATTGGCCGCGGGCGCGCCGATTGTTTTGCGCAGCCCGCACGCGCTTCGCCCATGGCAGTTTGTGTTAGAGCCGTTGGGCGGCTACCTTTTACTGGGGGAAAAACTTCTTACGCAAGGCCAAAAATTTGCCCAGGCGTTTAACTTTGGTCCGGATAACCGCCACCCGCTTACGGTGGAAGAAATGGCGCGTTTGGCGGTGGCGTGTTATGGGAGCGGAAGCGTAAAAATTCAGCCGGATAACGGCCCGCACGAGGCCGCCTTGCTGACGTTAGACAGCACCAAAGCCCACACGCAGCTGGGGTGGAGCCCGGTTTACTCCGCCGCCGCGGCCGTGCGGGAAACCGTGGCGTGGTACAAACAATTTTATACCGCCGGCAGCGAGGTAAAAAACTTTACTGTCCGGCAAATCCAACAATTTCAAGAGTGTTTACCATGGAAAAAGAATTAAGACAAGCTGTTAAAAATGCCGCGCGGGCGTACTTTCAGGCCGTTCACGCTCAGCCGAAAGATTTAACTTACATTCCCGCTTCGGGCAAATGTTTGGACGAAGAAGACTTGGAAATGCTGGTGGATGCCAGTTTGGATATGTGGCTCACCGCCGGGCGTTTTAATGATAAGTTTGAAGAAGATTTAGCCGCTTATTTGGGCGTGCCTTTTGTGGCTACTACCAATTCCGGCTCGTCGGCCAATTTGCTGGCACTTACGGCGCTTACGTCGCCCAAACTGGGGGAAAAACGCTTGCAACAAGGGGACGAAGTAATTACCGTAGCGGCCGGATTTCCCACTACCGTAAACCCCATTTTGCAAAACGGCTTAATTCCGGTATTTGCTGATGTAAATGTAGGGACATATAACTTAGATGTGGCCCAGCTGGAGCGCGCGTTATCTGCCAAAACCAAAGCCGTTTTTCTGGCGCACACGTTGGGCAATATGTTTGATATGCCCGCCGTTTTGGCTTTTTGCAAAAAACATAATCTTTGGCTGATTGAGGACTCCTGCGACGCATTGGGCGCCACTTGGAACGGCCAAAAAGCGGGCACGTTGGGGCATATCGGCACGTTTAGTTTTTATCCGGCCCACCATATTACCATGGGCGAGGGCGGCGCCGTGGCCACGCGGGACCCGCTGCTACAGCGCATTATTTTATCTTTGCGCGATTGGGGGCGGGATTGTTGGTGTAAGCCGGGGGTGGATAACACGTGCAAAAACCGTTTTAGCCGCCAACTGGGCAAATTGCCCTTCGGCTATGACCATAAATATACCTATTCCCATGCCGGATATAATTTGAAAATTACCGATTTTCAAGCCGCGTTAGGGGTCAGCCAACTTAAAAAATTGCCTGCTTTTTTGGCTAAACGGCGCCAAAATGCCGCGTTTCTGGCGGAAAAACTGGCGGATTTGGCCCCCTTGTTTATTTTACCGCAAACCGCCGCGGGGGTGGAGCCGTCTTGGTTCGGGTTTTTGCTTTCGGTCAAGGAAGGCGCCCCCTTTACCAAACAACAACTGGTGGAGTATTTGGAACAAAACGGCGTGGGCACGCGCCAATTATTTGCGGGCAACCTTTTGCGCCAGCCGCTGATGACGGACAACGCCTATCCCGTGCGTATAGCGGGGGAAAAACTAAAGTATTCCAACCAATTAACCGAGCATGATTTTGCCTTGCTCCCCAATACGGAATTTATTATGAACCACACTTTTTGGGTGGGCACGTTCCCACGGTTGGGGGAAAAGGAACTCACTAAAACCGTGGCCCTGTTGCACCGCTTTGCCGGAGCCCTGCCATGAAGCCCCGCGTATTATTAACCGGCGGGACGGGGTTTATCGGCCGCAGTGTATTGCGCGTACTGGGGAATTTGTATGATTTTTTTGCACCCTCCCGCGCGGAATTAAATGTAAACGATTTGGCTTCCGTACGCGCTTATTTGGCCGGAAAACAGTTTGATGTTTTACTGCATTGTGCGCTTAATTCTCCGCTCCATAATCCGCAAGATAAGCCGGAAAATACGCTAGCTTTGACGTTGCAGGCATTTTTTAATTTAACCGCCTCTCAGGCGCATTTTGGCAAAATTTTATATATCGGTTCCGGCGCGGAGTACGATAAACGCCGCGATATTCACTTGGTGCGGGAAGAAGAAATCGGGCAGTATATTCCCGCGGACCCGTACGGGCTTGCCAAATATACGCTCAACCAACTGGCCCGCCAAAGCCAAAACATTTACAACTTGCGTATTTTTGGCTGTTATGGGCCGACGGACGCCAAAACCAAATTTATCCGGGACGCCATAGACTGCGCATTAGCCGATGCGCCTATTACTATCCGGCAAGATTGCCTGTTTGATTATTTGTATGTGGACGACCTCGCCCGCCTGATTGCGTGGTTTATAGAAAATACACCGCACTACCACGATTATAATGTGGTTTCCGGCCGCCCAGTGGCGCTTTCTGCTTTGGCAAAAACAGTGGCCCGCTTAACCGGCCATACGCGCGGAATACAAATAGCCAAAACGGGGCTCAATAAAGAATATACCGCCTCCAACGCGCGGTTGCTGGCGGAAGTAAAAAACTTTGCATTTACCCCGTTGGACGAAGGCATTTCCCGCCAGCTGGCTTGGCAGAAAGATTATGTTAAACAAACTCATTAACCGCGTAAAAAGCCTGTTCCCGGGCCGCCAACTGGGCGCGTATGCCTTGGTGGGTGCGTGGAATACATTGTTTGGCTACGGCCTGTATGCGGCTTTGGTGTGGGGGCTGGACGGTAAACTGAAATTTGCCTATATGTGGGCGAATGTGCTTTCCAACTTTATTGCCATTACGCAGGCGTTCTTTTTATACAAATTTTTTGTTTTCAAAACCAAGGGGCATTATTGGCAAGAATACATCAAATGTTGGGTGGTGTACGGCGCGGCGGCGCTTATCGGGCTGGCGGTTTTGCCGCTACTGGTGGAAACATTCCGCGCGCTGTTGCCGTTAGCTTATAAAACCTATGCGCCTTATGCGGGGGGCGCGCTCCTGACCGCGCTGACGGTTTTATGCAGTTTTTTGGGGCTTAAAAATTTTTCATTCCGCACCACGGAAAACAGCCTATTCTCCCACTTGAAAACAGGCATTAAAAATTATTTTTCCGCAAAAAAATAACACACGGTGCTTTCAAATTATGTATACTTGCAGAATGTGTTTTTTAGAAACACAAGCCTATTTTATCTTGTACCCGCAAATAAAATAAGGAGTATACATGACAGAGAAATTAATTGAGTACATATCCTTAATTAACGACCGTTTTTTAGGATATGTTTTGATGGCCGCACTGGTCTTTTGCGGAACGTATTTTACACTGGCCTTGCGCGGCGTGCAGTTCGCCCGCCCCAAAGAATTTTGGAAACTGATTACAGAACGGGCCGGATATTCCAAACAAAAAGGGAGTATTTCGTCTTTTCAGGCATTTGCTATCAGCACGGCCTCGCGCGTGGGGACCGGCAATATCGCCGGTGTGGCTATTGCCATTACGGTGGGCGGGCCGGGGGCTATTTTTTGGATGTGGCTGATTGCCGTTATCGGCGCGGCTTCCGCATTTGCGGAAAGTACCTTGGCGCAAGTGTATAAAGTAAAAAAAGGCGCGCATTTTATCGGCGGCCCGGCGTTTTATATGAAAGACGCTTTGGGTAAACCGTGGATGGGCGTGACGTTTTCCGTCATCATTACGCTTACGTTTGCATTTGTGTTTAACTCCGTACAGGCTAATACGATTGCGCAATCTTTGCAAACCTCTTTTCAGGTTTCTCCGGCCGTCACCGGCGGGGTGCTGGCCTTTTTGACGTGTGCCATTATTTTTGGCGGTTTGCGCCGCGTGGCTAAATTTTCCGCGGTGATTGTACCTGTTTTTGCACTGGGCTATATTGCCGTCACGTTAGTAGTGCTTGCGTGTAATTTTGAAAAAATACCGGCCATTTTCCAACTTATTTTTACGGATGCGTTCTCTTGGCAGAATGTGGCGGGGGGAACCTTGGGCGCAACGGTGATGACGGGCGCGCGCCGCGGGTTGTTTTCCAACGAAGCCGGTATGGGCTCCGCCCCCAATGCGGCAGCTACGGCCAATATCGCGCACCCTGTGCGCCAAGGTTATGTGCAGGCGTTTAGCGTGTTTGTGGATACGCTGGTGATTTGCAGTTGCACGGCGCTAATTGTGCTGTCTGCCGATTATACGGCCCTAGCGGGGGAAGGCATTACGCTTACCCAGCAGGCCTTGGGGCAAACCTTGGGCGGTGCGTTTAGCAACGGGTTTATTTCTGTTAGTGTTCTTTTGTTTGCGTTTACCTCTATTATTGGCAACTATTATTACGGGCAGGCCAACGTGCAGTATTTAACGCATAGCCGCCGCGTAATGGCGTTATTTAGAACCTTGGTTGCGGGTATGGTGTTTTTGGGCTCCGTCGCCCAGCTGAAACTGGTGTGGAATTTGGCCGATTTGTTTATGACTTTTATGGCACTGCTTAACATTACGGCAATTTTAATGTTGCGTAAACAAGTGTGTGCCGTACTGGCCGATTACCGTGCCCAAAAAGCCAAAGGCATCCAAAACCCGCAGTTTAACCCGGCGCTGGTGCCGGAGGTGCGCGGGGCGCATGCGTGGGAAAACACGCCCAGCGTAAACAGTGAAAAAGCCTAACCTAAAAAAGGTGCTTTTATTCCTGCCAAAAAAAATAGTATTATATATACAGAAGTAAAAAATCTATGGAGGATAGTAATAACTATGATTAAAGTAGGTATTAACGGTTTTGGCCGTATCGGCCGTTTCGTGTTCCGCGCGGCCCAAGAACGCAATGATATTGAAATCGTCGGTATTAACGATTTGTGCCCGGTTGATTATTTGGCTTATATGCTCAAATACGATACCATGCACGGCAAATTCAAAGGCACCGTGGAAGCGGACGTTGAAAACAGCCAGCTTATTGTAAACGGCAAAAAAATCCGCGTCACCGCTTGCAAAAATCCGGAAGAATTGGCTTGGGATAAAGTGGGCGCCGAATATGTGGTAGAATCCACCGGTTTGTTCTTGACCCAAGAAAAAGCGCAGGCTCACATTAAAGCCGGTGCTAAATATGTGGTTATGTCTGCTCCGTCCAAAGACGCTACCCCGATGTTCGTCGTTGGCGTGAACGAAAAGACCTACGTGAAAGGCACCCAATTTGTGTCTAACGCTTCTTGCACCACCAACTGCTTGGCTCCTATCGCCAAAGTTTTGAACGACAAGTTTGGTATTAAAGATGGTTTGATGACCACCGTACACTCCACCACCGCCACCCAAAAAACGGTTGACGGCCCGTCTATGAAAGACTGGAGAGGCGGCCGTGCCGCTTCCGGCAACATTATTCCTTCCTCCACCGGTGCTGCTAAAGCCGTGGGTAAGGTAATTCCGGAACTCAACGGTAAATTGACCGGTATGTCTATGCGCGTACCCACCTTGGACGTGTCCGTAGTGGACTTGACCGTAAACTTGGCTAAACCCGCCACCTATGCGGAAATTTGCCAAGCCATGAAAGAAGCCTCCGAAGGCGAATTGAAAGGTATTTTGGGCTACACCGACGAAGCCGTTGTGTCTTCCGACTTCTTGGGCTGCCCGTTGACCTCTATTTTTGACGCCAAAGCTGGCATTGCGTTGACCGATACTTTCGTTAAAGTAGTTTCTTGGTACGATAACGAAATCGGCTACTCCAACAAAGTGTTGGACCTCATTGCCCACATGGCTTCCGTCAACAAATAAGTTGATTTAGCCGCATAAAGGCGGGCCCGTAAGGGCTCGCCTTTTTTTGTGTATGCGTGCCGCAAAGTTTAGGCCAAAAACCGCTAAAAAGTTTGCCGTATGGAAAGCTGTCGGCGGGGAGGCGCCTACAACCTAAAAATGTAAACTATTTTTCCGGCGTTTATGGTACGCATAATTTGCTACAATACAAAAAACAAGAGGGGGTTTTTATGAAAAAATATTTTGCCGTTTTTGCCGCCGTTTTATTGGCGGCTCCGTGCGTGTTCGGCGCGCAGGCGCGCACGTTGCGCGTGCAAGCCGCGGCCGAAGTGCAAGTGCCGCCCAACCGGGTCACCATTACCGTCGGCGTATCTGCCCAAAATGCTAACTTAAAACAAGGGGCCGAAACCTTACAGAAAACTACGGCACAAATTTTGCAGTTTTGCCGCCAATGGAACATCAAAGAGAAAAATTTGCAAACGCAAAATGTGTCCGTCTATCCGCAATATCCCGCTGAAAATACGCCCAAGAAACTCCAAACGCTCTACCTGTTAAACCAAACATTATCCGTCACGCTGGAAGATTTAACCCAGTATGATAAAATTTTATACGGTTTACTGCAAAACGGAGCCAACCAAATAGAAAGTGTGGAGTTTTATTCTTCCCAAGAGGCAAAATACCGCCAAAATGCGCTGCGCCAAGCCGTTCAAAAAGCGCGCGAAAAAGCCGAAATTATGGCACAGGAAGCCGGTGTAAAGTTGGGCAAAGTGCTTACGGTGGAAGAAGAAAATGCTTCTTTTAGCACCTTTGCAAACGCCAGACAGAACCTTTTTGCGGCTGATTCGGGCGCGCAAAACACATTGGCTGTGGGCCTAATTTCCGTGCGTGCGCAAGTGGGGGTTGTGTATCAGATAAATTAATTCTCCGTCGGAGCGTATTTCAAAAAGTCCTATGTAAAATTTTTACATAGGACTTTTTATTTTTGAATTCCCGACGACAAATACATAAAATATTATAAGTAAATAAATTTTACATATCTTAATTTAGAACAGGAAAAAGAAAATGAAAAAAATACTGCTTATCATGTTGGCATTTGTAGTAATGCCAAGTTTGGTGAACGCTCAAAGCAAAAAGCAAATCATCAAACGAGTGGAACAAAAGCTGGAAAGCACTGTAAAGCAACAAGCGTTGCGCAGTTCCAGCTCTGTGGCTAAAACTACCGCAAAAAAGGCGGCCCAAGCCAGTGCTAAAAAAGCAGCCCAAGCCAGTGCTAAAAAAGTTGCGGTCAAAGTTCCTGCCAAAAAGGCAACCCAATCTACCGCTAAAAAAACGGTGGCTAAAACCACTGCCAAAGCGCAGTCTCAATCCACGGCCGAAAAAGCAGGGCAGGTAATGGAAAAACGGGCCATGCAAGCCCGCCAAAAAATGCATGTTAGCCCGTTGTCTCCCCAAGAGCACGAAATGCGGGCGGATGCTTTCCTGCGTGCCCAGTTATTTGGTGACACCCCCATTTTTACTTCCACCGCTTACGAAGCATTGCGTAATCAAATGAACGCATTGGATGTATCACTCGCCAACAAAACCCTTCATTTGTCTCCTGCGGGGCGGTTATCTAAAGAAAGCCGCCGCATCAATACGGGTTTGGCCCAGTATATGCTGAATAAAGAATCCGTAAAGGAACAGATTGTTAAAGGGTATGCCCTGTCGGATGCTTTTTTGGAAGGATATTATCTGCGCCGGATTTACCCGTATTTGTCTAAGCCTTCTTTTCAAGCGGATCAATCTGGGCATCTTTACCGCGGTATTTATATGACGGTGGACGAATTGGCTGCTACCTTAAAAGACGGCTTTTTAACCAAAATGAACACGTGGTCTACCGGTGCCAGAAAAGGGGAACGGATCGTCAGTTTTTCTACCTCTACTGGTGAAGCCATGAGCTATATTTTCCAAACGTCCGGAAATCATCCCAACGGCATTGGGGTAGTGTTTGAAGTAGATAGAGATTTGGCCGGTTTGGAATATTGGGAAGACCCGATACTGAACTCCACCAAAACAATCTACCATTGTTATAAAGACGTACCGGCCAGCCGCATCCGCAACGTATATGTGTATGGGGAATACGGACTGGAAAGCTTGGTGGAAATTTTGATTAAAGCCCAAAAAGGTAAAGTAAAAAGCAATCAGCAGTGGGTATCTGTGTTTGATGGCGGGGCTTTTGGCGGCGGTTTTGCCCGCTAAAAAATTTAAGCGGACTCGTCCGGCCTTATAAAAAACCGGACCTGTTCGCTAAGGGTACAAGATAGGCGGAGTGTAAAAACTCCGCCGTTTTTTTATAAAGGTGCGGGCTGGAGGAAGCAAGGGTTATATTCCTTGCAACCGCGCCGTTGTGGAGGCCTTTTTTCTTATTTTAATTGACGCATGGATAGTCAAATAAAAATACCCCTGCTTTTTACGGCAGGGGTTTTTGAAATAATGCGGTTTTTATTTGACGGCCGGTTTATCTAAATCCGCCTTGGAAACTAAAGATTTTACTTTAGCTTGCTTAAAAATATGGCTGAAAGACAGCGCCACGCCCACATACACATTTTCCCCGCGGGGGCCCATATATTTGCCTTGTGCGGTGTAATAATTTACAAACGGGGCAATATATACTTCTTTGAACATCTGCACTTCTACGCGCGCGTCCAGTTCAAATTCGTAATCCAAATCGGTCGCTTGGCGGCGGGATTCGTGCAAATAATCGCGCAACAGGGCGGAAAATTGCGCTTTTACGCCCTCACGCATGGGGGCTTCCAGCCGCAGGCCCGCTTCCCATGCCAGCTTTTCCGAAGACGGATTATACGTCTGGTCCGATTCTCCCACCACCGCCGCATACAAGGCTTTTAAGTAGTTGCCGTCAAAAAGTTTGGCACCCAACATACCGCGGTAAATTTTGCGGCGGGGGGAATTGGCTAATTTGGTAAATTCGGTCTCGTAGCCGATATTGGCAAACGGGCCGGCTTCAAACCCGCCCAAAAAATCGTTGGCGTGCCAAAGGCGTTGCGTGTAGCCGGTGGTGAACAAAATGCGGTCGGCATTTTCGTTCGTCAGGTTTTCTCCGTCCACGGGGCGGATGCGCGTGCGGCCGTAATCCATCAGCAACGTGTTGGACCAGAGCCAATTTTGGGAATAATAATCGGCTAACCCGTGGAAAGTTCCCGTTAAACTGGTTTGGGAATCCGCCGTCAGGCGGGCATCCGGAAAGCCTTGGTATTCTTTGGCGTAGCGGACCTCGGTAGACGTGGCATTTAAGGCCAGTTTTTTAAGTTCCACTTGCCAGCCGCTCCTGTCCTCTTTTTGGGCAAAAGCAGGCACTGCCGCCGCCACAATAAGGGGCAAAACGGCATATTTTACAAATTTTAACATGTGTTCTCCTGATAATAAATTTGCAGCTTGGGGCGGAATAATCCGCCTATATATTGTAGTTAATTTGGGGCAAACGCCGCAATTTTTGCGGTTGCAGAGTGACAAGACGCTCCAAAAATAATAAAATATATACGGAAGGGAAAAACCTAATACCCTTACTCTAGATGTTAATTAAGGAAGAATATTAAGATTATGCCTAAAAATACAGACTTTTGCAAAATCGTCGCGACCATCGGTCCCGACACCAGCGATGAAAAATCTATTGACGCGTTGGTACAAGCGGGTGTGTCCGTGTTCCGCTGCAACTGCAGCCACGGTTCTTTGCCTGAATATCAGGAAAGAGTGACCAACATCCGCAAAATGGAAAAAAAATATAACTGCACTTTGGGTATTCTGTTTGACTTGCAGGGCCCGAAACTCCGCGTGGGTACCTTCAAAGACTACCGCATTAAACTGGCCGAAGGGGATAAATTCCGCTTGGATATGAACCCGGAACCCGGTGACCAAACCCGCGTATGCTTGCCCCATAAAGAAATTTTTGCCGCTATGAAACCCGGCTTGGAACTGCTGCTTAACGACGGCGTAGTGCGCTTGCGTGTAGATGCTTGCACCGCCGACACGGCCGACTGCACCGTTATTGCGGGTGGCGAACTTTCCAACAAAAAAGGCGTAAACGTCCCCGGCGTAAAATTGCCGCTTTCCGCGTTGACCGCCAAAGATAAAGAAGATTTGAAAATTGCCGAAATGTTAGGCGCTGACTTTATCGGTTTGTCTTTCGTACAGGAACCGCAGGACTTAATTGAATTGCGCAGCCTGATGAAATCCAAAGCCCACATTATCGCCAAAATTGAAAAACCCTCTGCCATTGAACACTTGCGCGAAATTATTGACCTGACCGACGTAATTATGGTCGCCCGCGGTGACTTGGGTGTGGAAACCAGCCCCGAATTGGTGCCGGTTTTGCAAAAGAAAATTGTTTCCGGCTGCCGCAAAGCGGGCAAACCGGTTATTGTGGCTACCCAAATGTTGGAATCTATGGTTCACAACATTATGCCTACCCGCGCTGAAGCTTCCGACGTGGCCACCGCCGTTTATGACGGGGTGGACGCGGTAATGCTCTCTGCCGAAACCGCCCAAGGTGACCATCCGGTTGAAGCCGTCACCACCATGCGCCGCATTATTGAAACCGTGGAAAACGACCACCGCTACCGCAAAGGGCTTTCCTTGTTGGAACGCCGCAACGATACCACCAAAGAAGGTGCCATCACCGCGGCCGCCGGCGTGGTTGCTACCAATATGGATACTGCTAACGTAATCGTCACGTTTACGGATTCCGGTTCCACCACCTTGCGCGCTTCCCAACAGAGAAACGGCGGCTTGCCTATTTTGTCCTTAACGCCGAACATCACCACCGCCCGCCAAATGGCTGTGGTTTGGGGCGTGACGCCTATTTTGGTTGAAAACTTGCGCAATTTTGATGATATTGCCACCGAAGCCAAAAAGGCGGTCTTAGCACAAAAATTGGCCCATCCGGGCGATAACATTGTAGTGACTGCCGGTATTCCTTTTGCCCAAAAAGGTACTACCAACTTGCTCTACGTGGTGTCCATCTAACCAGCAGTTTTAACGCTAAAGCGGGGCTTGCATTTTGCAGGCCTCGCTTTTTTGCTATACTGTTAGATATTTGGTTGTAAAGGAGCGGATATGTTTTTATTAGTAATTGCGGTTGTCGGGTTGATTTTTTGGTTGATTGCCACGCAAGAAAAAATTGCCTCTTTGCGTTGGCGGGTGGAACGGCTGGAAAAACGCTTGGAACAGCATGCTCCGTCCGTTAAACCCGCGCTGAACGCACCGGAGAAAGCGGCGCCCGCGCCGTCTTTACTTGCGCCGGAAAAAATAGCTCCCGCACCGGCCCCTGTAATGCCGGCGCAATCCGTTCCTCATGCAACTGCCCCGCAAGCGGCGCCTGTAATTGCGGCTCCGCAAACCTGTGCGGCGGCGGTGGCGCAAGCACCGCAACCCGCGCTAAAACCAAACGCGGCAGAGGGCGCGCCCGCCGCAACGCCCTTTTCGCCCGTTAAGCTGCTTTCTTGGGTGGGGGGATTTGCCTTTTTACTGGCGGCCATTTTCGGCGTGAAATACTCCTTGGACCACGGCTTTTTATCGCCCACGTTGCGCTTTGTAGGTTTACTGCTGGTGGGCGCGGCGGCATGGATTAGCGGCCTGTGCATTAAAAAAGAAGCCTATGCCACCACCGCCCACACCTTAACGGCGTGCGGCGCGTGTGTTTTTTGGGCGGCTTGGTTTGCGGGATATGCGTTTTATCACCTTATGGGAATGTACTGCGCGTTCGGTTTTATGACTTTAACGGCCCTCTTGGCCTTTGCCACCGCCGTATGGAAAAAAACCGCGTATATGGGCGTTTTGGCTCAAATAGCCGCTTTTTTAGTGCCGCTACTCATGCACAAAACGCTGGGCGAACTGCCGTTTTTACTGGTTTATTTGGGCATTATCAATACGGCCGCACTGGCCGCCGCGTATTGGCATAAATGGAAACACCAGTTTATCCTGTCTGCGGTGTTGACGGGGATTTTTATGTTTGGGCTAGGCATTGCGTTTTCCTCCAACTATGCCTATACCAACTATGCCTCTATGTTAATGGCGGCGGTGTTCTTTTTCTGCGCCTTGTATGCGGCGGGCGGCGCGTTGTTAAAAAGCGGCTCCGTTTTGCTGGTTTCTTTTATTTGTATGGCTTTTAATATGTTGTTTGTGTCAGACGATTATACGGCTCCGTGGGTTTGGGTGGTGCTGGCCAATGCCTGTTTTGTAGCCGTTCCTTTTGTGCGTAAGCGGGATTTTTTAAGAAGCCGTTTAGTGTGGGGGATTGCGGCGGTGGCCGGATTGTGGGCCTGCGCCGTGCTTACAGTTGGGTTAAACTTGCCAAACGGGCTGATTGCCTTTATTTTTGCAGTGGCGTATGCCGCCCTGACGGCCTATGCGTACCATTGGAAAGAGCGCGAAGAACCGGCCTATAGCGAACGGTTAGCTTGGCTTGCCTGTGCCACGGTAATTATGCTCAGTACGGCTATTACTAAACAGTTTGAACAGGCCGGCCTGACGACCGCTTTAGCCTTGGAAGGGTGCGCGTTGGTATGGCTTGAAAAATGGCTCCGCGTGCCGGTTTTGTCCGCTTTTGGTAAATGGATTTTAACGGTGGCTACGGTGCGCCTAGTATTTAATCCGGCCGTACTGGAATACAGTATGCCCAAAAGCATTTTTAATTGGTTTTTATATATTTATCCCACCTGTGCGGCCACGGCTTTGTTGGCGGCGCAAGGGTGGCCCGATAAAGAGCAAAAAATCAATATTAGCTGGTTGCAAGCATTGGGCGGATTGATTTTGTTTGCACTGGTCAATTTGGAAATTGCCGTCGCCTATTCCTCCGGCAACCATATTTCTTGGAATATTTTAGGCTCCTTTACCGAGGCTACCGCCTACACCGTGGCGTGGCTGTTGTGCGGCGGGATTTGCCTGTGCGTGGCCCTGCGCCAAAAGAGCGTGTGGCTCAACCGTTGCGGCCTAGTGTTAATCGGGGCGGCGGTTTGTAAATTATTTTTGTATGATGTCTGGCAACTGCCTTTAGGGGTGCGGGTGCTTATTTTGTTAGGGGTTGCCGTGGTGCTGATTGCGCTTTCCTTTATGTATCAGCATTTTTGGGCCAACAAAAAACAACAGGGCTAAAGAGAGAAGAATGAATTTTTTGTGGAGCTTATTAGGGGCATTATTGCCGGCCGCGGCCGGAATGTTGGTGTTGGTAATAGGCGCCTTTTGTTCCTTGTTTTCCTTAGATGCTAACAGCCAAATGGGGCCCGGAATTGGGCTTATTTTTGTGGCGGCGGCTATTTTGATACTGGGTGCGCTCATTTGGCTTACCTCTTTTATTGTCTTTCTTTGTGCGGGGTTTTCGTGGCGGGTTGAATGGATTTTGACGGGCCTTTTCTCCGCCCTATGCTTTTTGCTTTGGTGGGTGTTGCATAGCCTTTAACTGCGTTTTACACATTAAAATTGCCTTTTCCTCGTGTTTTTCTTTTACTTCCTTTTAGCAGGAGCTATAACTCTGTTGGTTTTCCCCATAATTAAAACGCCCCGATACGTTTGAGGTATCGGGGCGGAATCAAACCAGTTTACGGCTTAATGGGCGGGGAAATCTCCCAGCATAGAATTGCGGCGGGTTAGATTATCCAACGGCCATTGGTTTTTACCCTTTTGGGGGGCCGCTTCTTGCGCTTGTTCGGAAAGTTCTGCTGCTTTTCCGGCGGAAGCCTTGACCGATTGTTTTTCGGCCGGCGGGGTATCCCGCATAAAGTCTTCGTACAAGGCATCTAATTTCGCTTTCAATTCGTCAATACGTTTTTCGGTAATCGGCTGGCCTTTTTTGCCGTTTACTTTAGCGTATTTCTTTAAGTCTTTTAACGCTTGCGCGTAATAGGTTTGGAAATCCTTACGCATACCGTCGTAATACTTTTTGTCCTTCATTTCTTTCAGCAAGGTTTCCAGTTCGCGTTCAATTGCTTTGGCGCTTTCATACGCACGCACGTCAGAGCCGGTAAATACGCCGCGGGCAGGGTTTCCGCCAAAGGCTTCGCGCATACTATCCCACAGGGAAAGTTTCACTTCCGGCAGATATTTTAGCGTTGCCGATTGTACAGTAGCGGTTTTGAGTTTCATTACCTTTACAATAGCCGCGCCGTCCTTGGCAACTTGGCTGACTTGAGCCGCGGGAATGCGGCTGGCGGTCATCATATCTTTTACCGCGCTGAGGGCGTTTTCCAAGCGGGCCAAATCGCCTTGGTGCATATAGGCTTCCATTTGGTCCACCAGCGTCAAGTAGCTGGAGTCTTTAATGTTTCCGGCCTGCGCTTTTAATCCTTGGATAAACTGCGCCATTTGGTTATCAGAAGATACCAAAATGCCAGAGGTGGAAACAAACAACTGGTCCGCTTCCTGACGCAAGGCATCCGATACGTCGTTGCGTTTGAGCATTGCGCGGAAGGTTGCCACAGACTGGCGGAAAGATTGCAATTCTTCCGATACCATACTCACGTCTACGGCGGTGTTATCCAATACGGCTTTTAAGCGGTTGTTCGTCCACACCATACGGTTCATGACGCTTTGCAGTTTTTCTTCAGAGGTTCTTGCACGCGCATAACCTTGTACGGATTTGGCAACTTCTTCCACTTCTTTGGAAAGCGCTTCCATATTGCTTTTTACTTGGTCCGGATTAAATTTCAAGCGTTCCAAAATATTGTCGTTCTTGTCAATATCTTCTTGGGTCAGCACGGCCGATTTGGCCAACCGGCTGATACCTTCTTTAATCATCCCTCTGTTTTGCGCCAGCAGCACACAGGATATTAAGAACGGCACCACAGCCGCCAAGCGGTAGATGGACAAGTCAATCGGCGCACCTTTTTTAATTTCTTCGGCACTCGGGTCCGCACCAAACTGGCGCAAAATGTCGGCAATTTGGTCGGCATATTGGCCTAACTGGTCGGCCGTGGCGGTTTCCTTGAACAGCGCAAACAAGGCGGCAATACTGGCAATTGTAAAGAACCCTTTGGCGTTGAAGCGGTTGTAAGCGGCGGCAGCTTCCATTTTCATAGCGGCTTCGTCACTCTTTAACTGTTTCATCTGGGCCTCTTTTTCTTCGGCCGATAACGCTTCGTTATTGCGCACGTTTTCGCGTTCTTTCTTATAATAAGACGCCACATGGTTCATCATACGCGTATTTTCGGATACCCCGAACGTAGGCGTGGCCAAGTACATTAAGAGCCAAGAGGCCATCATACCCACGGAACCGAAGGGGGACGTCATAAACAACCCGATACCGGCAGCCATGAGCGGCAGGGAAAGACCCGTTAATTGGTCGTCCGTAATTACTTTTTGTTTAATCAGGCGGTCCGCCATTTTGCGTACCAACCAGCTGATGAACAGCCCGCTTGCGCTGATAGCCAACGCCGTATCCGGTTCATACAACATACCTGCCATTACACCGATAGCGACGGAGTTGATAGGCGCATAGGCTTCATAAATTTTACCCAAACGGCTGGTAATAGGGGCCAACGGCTCCTTAAATTCCTTTTGGTATTTTGCTTTTTGTTGTTTTTTAGCCAATTTGGCCGCGCGTTTAGCCGCCGCTTTTTGGGCTTTGGCTTCCGCTTTAGAAACTTGCTCGTGCGGCTGGTCTTTGGCTAATTCTTTAGCTTTTTTGGCCTCTTGTTTGGCGGCTACGTGTTCGGAATGTAAGCGGCTGTTGCGCAACATCCAAATACCGGCTAAAGACAACGCACCCATAACAGGTACTAACATAGACCAGTTCGGCTTTGCCATATCCGCAGGCAAGACATCAAAGTTTTTGCATACGGAAATAACCAACGCGGGGATAATCGTCACCAGCAGGCGCGATAACCCTTTAGTGGTGGTAAATGCCATATTCTTGGAAGAAAACACCGTAGAATCCGAATAGGCATTTTTTAAGACAGGGCTGGCTAGGGTGCTAAACAAACTGGCGGTAATAATAGCCGTAGCCATAAAGAGCAAAGGAATGGCGAGCGAGGTTTTGGACGCATCAAAGTTAAAATACATTCCGTCGGCCACACCCACGGCGGAAATAGCCGCCATGGTGTACAGGCCCGCTCTAATCATATTATAGAACCCATACTTATTGATTAACGGTTTAAGGATGTTTACCACCAAGGGGGAAACATACCCAAATCCGCTCATCAGTACAATCATAATGTCCGAGGAGAACATCTTTTTGAACTGGCTGCTTAAAGAGGCACCCAAGTCCGCACCGGCCACCAAGGCCACCACTTGCATTAAGTTTTCAAACTGGTCGGACTGTTTGAGCGGCAAGACGGCCACGCGCTCAAAGCTGTTCGGGCGGGAAAGCACATAAGACAGCGAGCTTAATTCCGAGCCTTTCAAGTCCGTTTCAAATACACGGTGGCGGGCAGCCTTTTCCCAATCGCGCAAGCGTTTGGGGTTGTTTTGCACAAAGGGCACGCCGTCCAAAAAGTTGGGTTGCGCTTTGAACAACTGTTTGGGGTACGGCATATTGCTGCGTTGAATTTCGCGAATATTAGACGGAGAGAGCTTAAACTGCCCAATTTCGTCCAATACCATTTGGAACCCTCTGGGGATAACAACGCTTTGTTTGCTGCCCAAAATTAAATATACTTGCGGTTGGGAAGACGTAGTACCGTCGGCCCCGCGCACATATACAGGCAGTACGTCGCGGTAGCGGGTATTACCCCAGAATGTTTTGCTGGTGCGGGGGGAAAGTACACCGCGTACGTCATTGGCGGAGTAAAGCACGGATTGCAATTTTTTGCTATCCACCCCAACCAACTGGTCTTCCGTCACACCCGTAGAAAGCAACTGTTCTTCCGCAGGAACCATACGCATACGGTTTTCCTGTTCGTTCATCATGCGGATAATGGCTTCCGAAATTTCAATATTATCTTCGCCGCTTAATTCCATTTCTCCGGTGGCTTTTACACCCAAGCCGGAATGTACACGCAATACCTCCGCAGCCGTGGGGGCTTTGTAGCCGGCATTTATAATGCGGTCATGGGCCATAATTTTTCTGTCCGCACTGGCGGCACTGGCCATAATCCATATTAAATCCGCACGGGAAGGATTCAGCTGTTTTAAGATAAAATCCGCTATGATGTTAGATTTCTTTTCCGCTACTTGCGGGTTTTGATACTGCGCTTGCGTGGAAACAAAGTTGTAATTTTGGGCAATCGTGTACAGTTTGCTGCCCTTGGGCGCTTTTTCCTCGGGCGCCAAGTCTTTCACTTCGCCCGTTTGAGGATTATACGCCACTTGATGATAAGTATAGGAAACATCCGTACCGCGTTTTTTGTCCAACGCTTTAACAAAATTGGCAGAAGCCAACCATTTAGGCGTTAAATTGTATAAAGCACTGGCCATGCGCCCTTTCCAAGTGGAAGCCGGCACATAAGCCGATTCGGTTTCCAGCTGGTAGCGCGCGGCTTGGGCGCGGGAGTCGCTCAAGTTGTTGGCAATGTTTGTCGCGTTTAAGGTACCCAGCATGCCTAACGCGGGCCCCGTTGCACCAAAGGGGCTGCCCACTTGCGGCAACCGGCCCATATTCTGCATACCACCTACATTGGGCGTGCCTACTCTAAACGAGGCGCCACTCCAACCCACCTTCGCTAATTCGTCGGAGTACATCACCATATTTTTGAGCGTTAAAACGTGTTCCGTCTTTACACCTTGCGCCAGTAAGCTTGCTTCCGCCTTGACCGCTTGCATAGGCACACTGCCCATGTTCAGCCCCAAGGCCAATACGCCACCGCTGCGCCCGTTCTGCGCCGCCTGTCCCAAACTTCCGGCAAAATCTGTCAGCCCATACCAGTTCCATAAAAACCGTTCTTTGAAATTTTTCCAAAAACTCGGTTTCGGCTTGGCTATCTCAGGCGTCACCGGTTTCCATGACATTACTTTATTGCCTAAGGCGTTGGTCGTTTCTACCTGTACATACCGCACCGGGCTCTTTACCACACTGCCTTTCGTGCCCACTGGCTCCGCTACTTCCGCCGCTACAGGCTTCGGACCCATCGCAGGCTGTACTTTGCCTTCCACCGCGGCCGCCGCGCCACTCGTCGTGTATCTCGGCGCACTTACCGCCGCCATGCTGCTGCCCGCTTTCGCTTCGCTTACCGCACTTTCCGCTACGCCAAAGTTCTTGGCAATTTCACTAAAGCTTAACCCTTTCTTTACGAGTACCGGCCGACCGTTGACTCTTACTAAATCCATGCCGGACGGAATCACATGCGCCACCCCGTCTACGGAGCGCACTTCCGCCGTTTGCGCAAAAGCCGCATCCGCTTTGGCTTGGGCCGCCGCCGCGCGTTTCGCATCCGCCGCTTTCTTGGCCGCTTCCGCTTGTCTGAAATTCTTGACGCCGCCTACTATCTTCGTGTGCTGCGTCCCCATTACACCTGATAAGCGGCTGCGCAGCAGCTCTTTTGCACTATGTACCCCGTATTTCTGTAAACGACCTAAACGTATCACACGGCTGAAGTTTTTACCAAATCCTAACCCGTTCGCCGCCGCTCCGCTGCGCGCCAATTTCAAAACGCGTACACCGCTCTTGATGCCTTGTACGCCCATCTTTACCGCGCTAAGGGCTAATTTGCCCATAAAGAACACCGCTAACGCAACGTCTATCACGTTCCCTACCGTCTGCGCGTGTTGCAATTCTTTATACAGCTGTAATTCGGCCGCCGTCGGACGCGCACGTTTGCCAAAGTTTTTCAACTGCGCGCGGCTCCCACTTAAACGGTAGCCGTCCACCAGCTTGTTATTAATATAAATGTTCGTGTACGGGTCCAAATCCCCTTTGCCGGAATAATACAAGCTAGACGCAAAATACCCGCTCTGCGTCATGTTCAGCTTTTTCATCTTCGCCAGCGCGCGGTTCCACTCTTTGCGCGTGTCTATATGCTGCGTTTTGCCGTTCCCGTCCAGTTGCGTATATGCGCGCCCCGGTTTGTTGATTCTATACCCACCGGCTAACGCACCCGTCACAAACGGTTTGAATTTAACTCCGGGGTTGCCGTAGCTGTCATACCAAACACTTTCCTCCATCACCGTGTTTAATACATACGCCGCACTCTTGTCGCCCGCTTTCGCTTCCTGCGCTAAATATTGACCTAAATCTAACCACGCGTTGTTTAAGTTCGCGTATTTGCCGCCTTTGTAAAAGCTGTATTCCATCCCCATAGCATATTCGCCCTTCATAATGCTGGACGCTTTTACCCAGTCCGCTACACTAATAAAAGAAAAATCATTCCCAAATAACCCTATGTCCGGAAAATCACGCGAAATCTTTACCAGCTCTGCCGTTAAGGTGCGTTCCCCATGCATAGCCAACAGCCCCTTGGAGACCATCACAATCAAGCTCGGCCCCATTAAGCCGTTGTAGCCCTTGGCTAACAGGTCGCCCAATACTTTCGCGTCCGCGCTTTGACCCTTGGAGTCGTCCGCTCCCAATACGCTTAACGCATACGCCGCTTCTAAGACGCTTTGGCACCCTTTCACTTGGCTGTTTAACGAGTCTTTATACCCTGCTTTCGCTTTTATCCCTGTTAAAAAACCGACACTGCCACAGCTCTTTTCGCCCGCTTTTATCGCTTGGCGTAAAACTCCGGCCGCTTCTTTCTTTACGTTAAATTCTATCGCTCCCACTGACGCAAAAACAGGCAAGGCTTCTTTGATTAACGCTAAGCCTTCCCGTTTGTTTACTTTGTAAATCGCCATCACTTCGCGCCCTAAACGCCGTAAATAGGCGTTGACTTCTTTTTCCGCTTCTTTTAACGATTCTTGCTCTAATTTTTGATATTGCTTATATTCCGCACGAATCGCTTTCTCCGTCATCATCGCCGTCCATACCTGTTTGATGTAGGCGCGCTCCTCATCCGTCTTGGCCTCTCCCATCACTTGCACAAGCAGATTTTTCATCTCTTTCTTGTATTCGGCCGCAAAATCTTTGTACGATAATTTTTCACTCCCGCCCTGCCCCATGGCTTTTACTACCGCACGCACTTCGGCCGCTTTATCTTTGACCGCAAATTTTTTGCCGCGTTGGGATTGCACTGCACGGTCCACCCCCGCATCTACGCGGGCGCGGGTTGTGGCGGCGGCATTGGCCGCCTCTGCAAATGCAGGGGACATAGTAGTAAATACTAGGGTGAAACTTAATACTAGGGACAGTAGTTTAGTAAACATAGGAGCCTCGTTTATAGAAATAATTGAGCAACAATACGGCTTTATACTTATGTTATAGCACCCTTGAAGACAAAATACAAGGGAAAAAGGGCCCAAAAATAATCTGGGTCTTTTGGGTATAAAAAAACGTGCCCGACGGAAACTTTCATTACCGCAAGCACGCAAGGAGACGGACCCGCCGCCTCTACCCTTATTTTAACATAAAAAACTAATAAAAAACAGGGGGCGCGGCCGCCTTAAACCCTTTATATAAAAACCCCCGCTGGGCGGGGGAATATTTACCAATCTTGCGCTTTACCCAAGTTATTTACAGGCAGTTGCGGGCCGAATGTAAAACTGCGGGGCATTTCATGCACGGTTAATTTTTGGGACAGATAGGTGCGGATAATACCCAAATGGGATTCGTTGTATCCGTCGTTAAGTACAATAAATGCTTTTAGGCGGACCCCTTCTTCCGGCCGCATCAACCGCACTTTGCAGGCTTTTACAGCGGGGTGTTTGGATAGGATTTCTTCCACA
This sequence comes from uncultured Elusimicrobiales bacterium, assembly GCA_934662565.1. Classification (GTDB taxonomy): domain Bacteria; phylum Elusimicrobiota; class Elusimicrobia; order Elusimicrobiales; family Elusimicrobiaceae; genus Avelusimicrobium. Next base: position 268,362 of record CAKUKI010000001.1, on the reverse strand, counting down.
TGGGCCGGATAGACGTTAATGCCGGCCACCTGTACGCAATAATCCGTGCGGCCCAGCGGGCGCAAGCGGCGGGGGGACTCCATTTCGGCTTGGTCCGGCAGTACCTGCCACTGCTGGCCGGATTTGCGTTTCAGACGGATTTGGTCATTGGGGTCAATTTCCCAAAAGTCAAACACTTCAAAAGATTCGTTAGCGTGGTGACGGCGGGCCACGGCGCCGGTTTCACTGGTGCCGTAAATTTCTGTAAAGCGGGCCAGTTTTAATTGGTATAACTGGGTAATAGTATCATCCGCCACCGGTGATGTGGCGCACAAGGCATGCACACCCGACGGAAATTCCTTGCCGTTTTCCACCCAATACTGCCAAAACAGGGGGAACCCCACCACCAAATCGCCGGAGCGGAGGAGTTCCTGCCAGTTAGCCGTAGGCAGCGGCGGCAGTGCAACCACGTCCACCCCCAAAACGTGCGGAAGCATGACGGTAAATGTAAAACCGTACATGTGGTGGGCGGGAACCAAGCTGACAATGCGCTTAATGCCCTCAAATTCCGCCTTTACGCCGTGGGCTTCTTCGTCCATCATAGTGATAGTATGCGGACATTTTTTATAAGCACCGGTGGTGCCGGAGGTTAAAAAATTAATCAGCCCGTAATATAAAAACGCGGCGTAATAGTAATTGACCATATTTTCTAAAGAAGAAAAATGTTTAGCCGGCTGGTTGAACATATCTCCGGCCACTTCTTCAAACCGAGAGCGCTGCTCTACGGTGAGGGCATTAAATAAGGCGGCGGGGTTATCGTGTTCAAAAATGGAGAGTGCATCCTGTTTGGTGCGGGCCAGTTCCGCGCGCAAAGCGTCGGCAAGTATGCGTTTGATATCATTTTTAGTTAGCATAGGTATGGTTCCTTATTTTTGGCGGTGCTGGTCCACATACGCGGCCAGTGTGCCTAAATCCTTAAATACTGCGCGGCCTTGCTGGATATTTTCTATGGTGATGCCGTATTTTTTTTGCAGTAGCATAAACAGTTGTACCGCTTCTAAACTGTCTAACCCAAAACCATTTTCTCCAAAAATAGGCGTATCGGCGCCAAATTGGGCAAGGTCCGCGCCGGCCATTTCCATATTGGCGGAAATAAGCTCTTTGAGTTCTTCTATGGTTTGCATCCGCATTCCCCCGTAAACGGTAATAATTAAAAACTGATAAGGATATTTTACACAAAAGTAATATCATCCGTCAGCGGATTTTTTGCGCACGGAAAAGGGGCCTTTTTGGGGCAAAACAGGCGTTGGGGGGAGCGTATTTATTGCCGGATTACAGAGGGGGATTAGTTGTAAAATGCGTTCAAATAACATAAAATTTAAGTATATACAAACAGTTAAAATGCCGGAAAACGCACAGCCCCTGCGGCCTGCGCCTCCCAATGCCCGCTATATGGCGGCGCCGGTTTTAATACATTTCTAAAGGATTTTATGAAACACCTACTGCCTAAACTGCCGCATAAGTGGCTTATTTTTACCGTCACCGCTACGGGTACTTTTATGGCTACCTTGGACGGCGGCGTTGTGAACGTGGCCTTGCCCGTTATGGCCAAACAATTCGGCGCGGATATTGAAAACATCCAATTTGTAGTTAGCGTTTATTTGTTGGTAATTACCTGTTTTTTGCCCATTTTCGGGAAACTTTCCGATATGTACAGCCGCAAAAAAATGTATTTGGGCGGGTTTTTGTTGTTTGGGATTGGCTCTTTACTGTGTTCTTTATCCGGCAGTTTAGCGCTGATGATTGTTTCCCGCGCATTACAAGGGCTGGGCGCCTCGGCCATGATGGCCAATGCCCAAGCCGTCATTGCCAAAGCATTCACCGGTAAGGACCGTGGCCGCGCGCTGGGCGGCGTGGGGGCCGTGGTGGCGCTGGGCTCTCTGGCGGGGCCGGCCGTGGGCGGTTTTTTAATACAACATTGGGGTTGGCCGTCCGTATTTTGGGTGAATATTCCCATTTGCTTATTTGGCATTTGGCGCGGGGTGCAAATTATACCGCGCTTTAACCCTATTGCCAAGGTGCGCATGGATGTAGCCGGTGCCGGATATTTTTTATTGGGAAGTTTCCTGTTTTTGTTTGCGCTTAATGAGGGGCCCTCTAAAGGGTGGACTTCACCCCTTTTACTGGCGGCCTTTGCGCTTTGTGTGGTGTTTTTTATGTTGTTTTTACGGCGGGAAAAAGTATCCAAAACGCCGTTTATCGGCCTGTCTATTTTTAATATAAAAGCCATTTCCTACGGGTATGTGGTGGCGGTTTTGGGGTTTATGGCTATTTTTACCAATGCGGTGCTTTTGCCCTTTTATTTAACGGATATTATGCACTTGGACCCCGTGCAAATTGGCCTGTTGTTATTGCCGTTTCCGGCGGCGTTGGCGGTGGCTTCCCCGGTGAGCGGGGTACTGTCCGAAAAATACTCCGCCCGCTTTATTACAACGGCCGGACTGGGTTTTGTGCTTTGCGGCGCCCTTTTGTTTGCGTTTATTGGGGATAGCCCCTCGTACGCGTATATTGTGCTGGCCCAACTGATAATGGGTACCGGCAGCGGCACTTTTCAGGTACCTAATAATAATACGGTTATCAGCGCGGCCCCTAAAAATAAATTGGGCATTGTTTCCAGCGTGAACGCGTTGGCCCGCAACGCGGGGATGATTATGGGGATTGCGCTTTCCGTAGCCGTATATGCCGCCGTACAGGGGGCTTATTTGCGCGCCGGAGCCGCCGCCCAAAGTGCGTTTTTGCACGGTTATCAGGCGGCTATGTTTTTTGGCGCGGCGTTAGCGGTGGCGGGGGGAGTTTTTTCCCTGCGTAGGGAATAAGTGCTTTGGACTTATTTGCAACCCGCATAAAAAAGGCCCCGCCGTTCAGCGGGGTCTTTTTACAAATAAGCACACCATGCGGGATTAGAAGTTTTCCGGATGGACCATAAAGTAGGCTTTCGGGTGCGCACAGACGGGGCAGACTTCCGGCGCCTTTTCGCCAATGTGGATGTGGCCGCAGTTGGCACATTCCCACATGACAATACCGGTTTTGGCAAAAACTTCTTGGGTTTGCACATTCTTTAACAGTTTGCGGTAGCGTTCTTCGTGCATTTTTTCAATTTTGGCTACTTCTTCAAACAAGAATGCCAATTTGGTGAAGCCTTCTTCTTTGGCTTCTTTAGCAAAAGTGGCATACATATCGGTCCATTCATAGTTTTCACCGGCGGCGGCATCAGCCAAGTTGGTGGCGGTGTCGGCAATTTCGCCCCCGTGCAACGCTTTGAACCACAGTTTAGCGTGTTCTTTTTCGTTATTGGCCGTTTCTTCAAACAATTTGGCAATTTGCACAAAGCCTTCTTTTTTGGCTTTGGAAGCATAATAGGTATATTTATTGCGGGCCTGAGATTCGCCGGCAAAAGCGGTCATCAGGTTTTTTTCGGTTTTGGTTCCTTTCAATTCCATAGTAAGCAGTCTCCTTATTTTTTTAGATTTTTCCGGCAGTGGGTGCAGACACCGCTGGTTTGCAAATTTACATTTTTTATGTCCCCCAGCGCTTTTAATGCGTCCGGCACTGTTAAATGCTGGTCTTGCGGGGGGAATGCATCATACACTTCGCCACATTCCATACATACAAAATGGTAGTGTTCTTTCAAATCGGCATCAAAACGGGCCTTGCTGGCTAACCCTACCCGAAACACAAGCCCCATTTGTTCCAAAGAAGCCAACGTGCGGTAAACCGTATCTAAAGATACATTGGGCATGGTGCGCCGCACAGAAGCGTATACGCTATCTGCATTGGGGTGCGCTTTGGATAAAGCCACCGTTTTGTAAATTTCCACCCGTTGCGGCGTCACGCGCAAACCGTGCGCTTTGCAAATGCGCTTAAATTCTTCCAAGCGCTGCGGGGAAATTTGTGTATTGCTGGACTGGGTCATAAAATTCCTTATTAATAATTATTCTTAAATAAGTATAGCAATATTTGCTGCATTATGCAAATGGTATTTAGGTAAAGCGCGGCGCGTTATTTTTTGGTATCCTAATAAATATGAAAGATTCCACAACTTGCCATACCGTAATTATAGGTGCCGGAGCCGCGGGGCTGATGTGCGCCGGAAGTTTTAATGCCGATAAAATTGTAATAGAACACAACGCCCGTGCGGGGGCCAAGCTGGCTGTATCCGGCGGCGGAAAATGTAATTTTACCAATCAAACCGTCACGGCGGCGCACTACCAAAGCCAAAGCAAACACTTTTGCAAAAATGCCTTGGCCGCTTATAAAAATACAGACTTTTTACACCTGTTGGAAAGTGCCTCTATCCCCTTTACCAAAATGCCGAGCGGGCAGTATTTTGCCCAAAATGCGCAAGATGTGGTGGATTTTTTGGTCCGCCGTGCGCAAGAAGCCGCTAGCCGTATCTGGCTCAATACGCAGGCCTTAAAGGTGGAAAAAACTTCCTCCGGATTTACGGTGCGCACGTCACGCGGAACGGTGCAGGCGGGGCGCGTGGTATTGGCAAGCGGCGGGCTTTCTTACCCCGCGTTGGGGGCCAGTAATTTCGGCATTAAAACGGCGCGGGAAATGGGGTTAAATATTGTGGAGCCGCGGCCGGCATTAGTGGGGTTAGTATTCCCAAACACTTTGCGCCGGCAAACGGTGCATTTGGCGGGCAATTCCCTACCGGTAAGTATTAAAGTGGGCAAGTTTTCCACCCAAGGCTCTTTATTGTTTACGCACGAAGGCATTAGCGGGCCGGCGGTGTTGCAAGCCTCTTTATTTTGGCGGGGGGAACCGGTGGAAATCAACTTTTTGCCCCAAGTCAATGCCACGGAATTTTTACGGGCACATAAAAATATCAATAAGCCGTTTTCTTCCTTACTGGCGGATAAAATTTCGCCCAAAATAGCCAAAACCTTGTTGGGTAAACTGGACGTATGCGCCGCCAACGCCACGCACGCGCAACTGCTTAAAGCCGCTGAACGGTTAAACCGCTTTTCGGTAATCCCAGCGCACACGGCCGGCCTGACCAAAGCGGAAGTGACCGCCGGCGGGGTGGATGTGCGCCAGCTTCATGCGTCCACGCTGGAATGCCGCCAAATAGCGGGGCTATTTATTATAGGGGAATTATTGGATGTGACCGGTTTGGTGGGCGGATACAATTTGCAGTGGGCGTGGAGCAGTGGTTTTTGCGCCGCACAAGCCTTAAAAAATACATTTTGACCGTACTGTAAAAAATGCGTGAATTTGTGACGGTTTATTGCTATAATATTTTTAATAATATGCCGTAGAGGCGGAGCCGATATGGATTTTAAGAAAAAACCTTTTAACTTGTTTACTCTTTGGATAGAAGCCTTCAAATTAGCCAATAGTACTTTTGGCACACTGGTATTGGGATGTTTCCTGTTTGCGCTGGTTTGCCTGTTTATGGGTGTGGTGATGAGCTTTTTAAGGGGCGTTTTATTCGGCCAAGTTTTGGTGGTACTGGGCGCAGTGGGAATAACTTTTGTTATAGTGTATATGGTGCGCTGTATTTTTCCGTGTACGCTTGTGAATATGCTGGCTGCCCGCGCCAATAAAGAAGGCACCTCTCTGCCGCAGTGTTTCAGTCGGGCGCTTTTCCCTGCTTTTTATTTGTTGTTGGCTTCTATATTAATTTGGGTAGCCACTATGATTACAAGTTGGGTCTTCCGGCTTACCCATTCTGTATTACTTACCGGAGTTGGGGTAGTGGTGTCTTTTTTCTTCATTACATTACCTTGTACTTTTACCGCACAGGTGTTGACTTTGCGCGGCGAAAACCCCATTTCTGCCATTAAATATAGTGTGGATTTAGTTTTTAGCCGTTATTTTTCTACGGTTATTATGTTGCTTTCCATTTATCTGTTTCCGTTTTTGATGGTTATAGTTTGCGGGTTGGCCTTGGTAGTAGGGATTCCGCTTTTTGGGGCCGATTCTTTTGATATTACCCACTTGACCGTCGGCTGGTATGGAGTGTTCTTTTTAGTGGCGGCAGTGTGGGGCTTTATGCTTTACTGCGCGTTTACCGCTAAAACGCTACTTTTTTTGAATTTGGACTACGGCATCAACCGTGCCAGTTTTGAATTGGAAGATGCGGCTATTTTGGAACAAGAATCCGTTTCTACGGTGTTGCCCGTTAACGCGGGGATGCCGGTACAAACCCCCACACAGGATATTATTACTCCCCAAGCCCAAGTGGGTATGTTAAAAGCAACGGTTTCGTCCGAAGATGCACACATGCAGGCGGCCTCCCAGCAACATTTGGACCAAGTCTATTCTCCCAGTAATCTAAAAGTGCAAGAATATATGCAACAGGAAGAAGACCGTATGCCCACCATTTTGTTTGATGATGATATGGCGGCCGAAATGGCCAAAAATCAGGAAATACTAGAGAAACAAAAGGAACAATCGGCCCAAAAACAGCAAAACAACGGTCTGGACAATATTAAACTATCCAAGAGGTAATAACTATGGTAGAAAACTTAACCGTTCGTGCATTAATTCATAATACGTTGCAAACTGTTCGCAAATCGGCGCGTGCGCTCGTGCAAATTATTGGCGGCGGGCAAGCGCTTATTTTGCTTTTATCTCTGTTATGTATGGGGGCTACGCCGTTCGGGCAGAATATGCAGGAGCACCCCGTTGGATACACCGTATGGTCTTTGTGCTCGGCGTTTATTGGCATAATCATTATGACGGCCTCTTTAATTACCATGGAAACCGCCCGCGAAGGCAACTTACTTACTTGGAAAGAAGCCCTCAAAGCAGCTTGGCATAAAGTATGGGCTGTATTGGGCGTCACCGTTTATGTCACCCTGTTGGTATGGGTGGCGGCGCTGCTACTGGCACTGGTGCTTACCTTAATTGGGGTGGGCATTTATTTTATTTCTCCAACGGCTTCTTTAATTTTTGCCGCATTGGCCGGTTTAATCATGCTGGTATTGGTGGTAGTTATGGCGGTGTATGTGGCGTTTTCCCTTTATGCGGTGGCATTGAGCCATACCACGGTGTGGAACGCACCGGTGTATGTGTACCGCTTATTAAAGGGGCGCACTTGCCACACCCTTTTACTTTGTATTGTAAGCGGCATAGCCATTATGCTGTTGGGCCTGGCAACGGGCGTCATACAGGTATTACTGACCCCGCTTTATTTAATATCACTTTGGTTGGGAATGGTAGTTATGTGGGTGTTTTCCCTGCCGATTGCCGTATTAAACGGCATGATAGGCTTGGGCAGTGCCTCGGAAATTTACCACGCACTGACAGAAACTACCCAAACCCGTTAATTTGTTAGAGGGCGCAGAAATTTGCTCCCTCTTTTTTTATATTCAAAAACAGGAGTCTTTTGTTTTATGCACACCATGCTTATATTGCTCAACTTACTGGGTGGACTGGCTATTTTCCTAACCGGTATGAAAATGATGAGCGACGGCTTGCAAAAAGTATCCGGCGAGCGTATGCGCCAACTTTTAGGCATAGCCACCACCAACCGCTTTGCGGCTACCGCGTGCGGTATGTTAGTGACGTCCCTGATTCAATCTTCCAGTGCCACTACGGTCATGGTGGTGGGGTTTGCCAGTGCGGGGCTATTAAACCTATACCAGTCTTTAGGCGTTATTTTCGGGGCCAATATCGGTACCACCATGACGGCTTGGATTGTCAGCTTGTTCGGGTTCAAAATTCAAATTTCCCTATTTGCGCTGCCGGTTATTGCGGTGGGGTTCTTTGTGCAGTTTATCCCGCGCCCGCCCATGCTGCGCCGCATGGGGGAAGCGATGGTCGGCTTTGGGCTTTTGTTCTTGGGGCTGGACCTGATGAAAAACACGATTCCGGCCGATTTTGCCCAAAACCCGCAAGTAGTGGCATGGATTGCCAAATTCCGTCCGGACAATCTGTTTAATTTGGTCACGCTTATTTTCAGCGGTACTATTTTAACCGTTATTTTGCAATCGTCCAGTGCTGTAATGGCTATGACGCTTACCTGCGCCGCCGCCGGAATTATTGACTTTCCCACCTCGTGCGCTTTGGTACTGGGGGAAAATATCGGCACGACCATTACCGCCAACTTGGCAGCTATCGGGGCGAACAACACGGCCCGCCGCGCCGCCGTGGGGCACTTTTTATTCAACGCGATTGGCGTGTTGTGGGTCGCGCTGATTTTTAAGCATTTTATTCATTGGGTGGATTGGCTGGTCCCCGGCAACCCCTATGTAAAAGACCCCTCCACCTTAACGGCGGTGTTGCCGTATCACATTTCCGCCTTTCACACGGCGTTTAACGTCTTAAATACACTACTGATGTTGCCGCTGTTAAAGCAACTGGCTAAGCTAACCTTGCTGATTATCCCCAAAAACAAACGGGAAGACAATAAATCTACAGAGCTTATTTTCTTGTCCACCCGCTTTGCCAACACGCCGGAATTGGCTTTGGTGGCGGTACGCAACGAAGTGGAACGCATGATGAGCTTTGTGACCAAAATGACCGATAAGGTTATGCACGCCGTAAAAATTGATGACGACAAAATGTTCTACCGGCTGATTGAAGATGCCAAAGAAGCCGAAAAAACGACTGACGTTTTGGAACACAAAATCAACATTTATTTAACCCAGTTGACCCACGGCAACCTGTCGCGCGATTCCGTTATGCACACGATGTCTTTGTTTGATGTGATTAATAACATTGAACGCATGGGCGACTGCGGGGAAAAAATTGCGCGTATTTTGGAAAAATTCCACGGTAAAAATGCGTTTTCGCAAGCGGATGTGGATAATATAGAAGAAATTGCCAAGTTGACGAAAGAAATTACCCGTGCCACCCGCAAAGCCATTGTGTTTGTGCAGCACCCTACGGCGGAATCCCAAAAAGAAACCAACGAAATGTTAATTCTGGCCGCCCAACGGGAAGAAAAACTCAATGCGTTAAGAAAGCAACTGCTCAAAGACCGCAGCACCCGCTATTACGAAGGGGAAGAAGCCAGTCCGGACTTTATTACGGCTTATGCGGATATTTTGAATAACTTTGAACGCATGGGCGATTACGCCTTGCGCGTGACGGAAAACATTTTGGGGGCCCGCGCGCCGGAACATTCCGGCAAGTTGGCCGCCGCCCAAGGAAGCAAATAATATGGCGGCTATAAATCCGCAAGAAACGGCCGGATATATCCGCACGTTTTTTTCTATGGCGTGGGCGGTATTGCGCGGGAAATACAAATTCCCGTGGATTAGCGTTTTAAGTACGCTAGCGTGCTTGGTATATGTGATTAGTCCGGTGGACTTATTTCCGGATGTAATGCCCCTATTGGGGATTACAGATGACGGCGCTTTTATTTTGCTGGTGCTGGCCCTGTGGAGGAAAGATTTAAGCGCCTACCGTAAGGCAATTACCCAGCCTAAACCCGATGCCACCGTGGTGGATGTGGAGGCCACCCGCGTAGACGATAAAAAATAAGCCGCTTTTGATATACCCGCCCTAAAAACTAACCCCTTTTAGGGCGGCCTTTTTATGCCTTCAAATTGATATAATTAAAATATGAAAAAACTACTCAAATGGATTTTAATTTGCGGGGTACTTGGTGTTGCCCTGCTGGGGGCCGGAGTGATTACCTTAAAAGTAATGTATCCGCCCCAAAAGCTCAAGGCCATGGCCGTCAGCTATGCCAAAGATAATTTCCATCGGGAAATTGCCTTTGACGGGGTTTCTTTTAACTTAATTGGGGTCACTTTAACCAATTTTGCCCTTTCGGAAGCGCAATCTTTCGCCCAAGGGACTTTTATAAAAGCGGATAAACTGCAAGTAAAAGTGGCTCTCTTGCCGCTACTGCATAAAAAGGTGGAAATCCGCACCGTTTCTTTAGACGGTTTAGCCGTAAATGTGATAAAGCAAAAAGACGGCTCTTTTAATTTTGACTCGCTCCTTGCAGCCAATTCCGCCCCACAAGACGCTCCGGCAGACGACTCCGCCGCCGCGGATGAAGCGTTGGACTTGGATTTAACCGCCGAGCAAATCAACATTAACAACTGTGCGTTTTCCTATAAAGATTTGCAGACGGGAATGTCCGCCGCGGTAAACAAACTGAATTTGAGAATACGGGATTTTGACCTTAAAAAAATATTCTCGTTAAAGCTCCAGTTTACTACGGCTTATCAGGAAGGGGATTTGTCTGCCTCGGTGCCTGTCACGGTGGATACGGCGGTCAATCTGGCCAATTTGGATTTGCCGCAAGCCTATGTAAACATCAAAGCCATTACCGCCCAATATAAAAATATGCGCTTTTTGCTTAAAGGGCAAGTTAAAAACTTTGCCGCGCCGGAAGCGGATTTGACGGGTACTTTATCCGGCTTAAACCAACGGACGTTTGCGGATTTTCTGCCCGATTTGCCGGAATTTTCCTTGCCGGAAATTACGGTAAAAGTAAACGCCGCGGCCAATTTGGATAAAAGCACGGCGGACATCCGCCAAATTAAACTGGGGGTATTGAACTCCGGCTTTACGGCGTCCGGCACGGCGGGCTGGGGCGGGCCAAACCCCGTGTATCAGGTAAAAGGCAACTTGGCCTTGCACTTGGGGGAAATCGTGCAGATGACGTCTTCCGTGGCGGATTTTAAGCCGGAAGGTGAAATTACCGGCTCGTTCACCGCTACGGATAAAAAAGACGGCAAAGATGTTTCCGGCTCCGTGGTGCTTAAAAATGTAAGTGCCCTGTATGATGTTTTTACACTTAAAGCCTTAAACGGGGCGATTAAAATAACCTCACTGGATGATATTTCCTGCCCTGTTTTGACCGGACTTTTTAACGGGGAAAAGTTTACCTCGTCTTTCTCGTACAAAAACATTAAAGACGTACTGAATTTGGGGTTGAATTTGGACCTTTCCAAACTCACTTTGGCTCAATTCCCGTCCATGGGTGAGGAACCATACAACCCGCAAGCCACCGCTCCGGCACAGACCGCACCGGCCGCGCAAGCGCCTCAAATGCTGATGAACATAAAAGCCAACGTAAAAATAGGGGCCATTAAAGTGCCGTATTTTACCGCGGAAGGCTTTAACCTAAATGCGGATTTAACCCGCGTCAGCGCCGCGATGGACAAAGCCAACGGACAGGTGGATTTTACCTTGCAACCGGGGGCCATTACGGATTTGGACTCCTTGGTAAAAGGCAATAAAATCGTCAAAATTTTACTCCTGCCCATTACCTTGGTCAACAAAGTGGGCAAAGCGCTGAATGTGGAAATTTTCCCCGCCGAAAACGCCGCCAAAAAAGGCCAAATTACCTTTTCCGTGGCGGAAGGAAAATACACCTTTGTAAACGGGGTTATGAACGTGGATAAAACCAGTTTGGTATCCCAATTAACCAACGTAAACGGCAGCGGAACGGTAAACTTCCCGAAAAATGATATTAATATGAAAGTTTCCGCCACCGTGCTGACCAGCCAAACGCCGATTGTGATGAAAATTACCGGCACGCTGGATAACCCCAAGGGCAAGCTGGATGTATTAAATACGGTCGGCTCGCTGGTGGGGGGAATCCTGAATTATAAAACACCGGCCAAAGTGGTTGGCGGTACCGCCTCCACCGCCGGAAACGTAGCCACCGGCGCCGTAAAAACCACCGGCAAAGTGGCCCAAAGCGGGGTGGATACTGTAAAAAGCACCTTAAAAGGCATTGGCGGATTATTCAAAAAATCCAAAGATGCGGGCGCAGAATCGACCCAAGCCAAATAGTTGTTTTTTTCAAACAAAACAATCGGGGCCTCCGTAAAGGGGGCCTCGCTTTATTTAAGCGGAAATGTGCTTTTTAATGCACGCGCCCCCGTTAATATAATATAATGAAGATATGGGAAAATTTTTACTCCTGCTAACTAATTTAGCTTTTCCATTTGCGGCACTGGGAGTGTTGTTCGGCTTTTTATTTTCGCCCCGCCGCCGCGTACTTAAACACCTTACACAGGAACTCAAAGAGCGTTTTGCTTTGGAAGCTCCCGCTTGTCTGCCCCAAAATGCCATTTGGCTCCACTGCGCAAGCGTGGGGGAAGTAAACTCCATTAAAGGGCTGATTAAGCGCCTGAAAGAATTTTATAAAAAACCTATTTTAGTCACTACCTCCACCGCCGCTGGGCAAGCCACCGCCGCCAAAAATGCGGATATTGATGCCGCCTTGCTCGCCCCGTTGGATTTTTACCCGCTAACGCGCGCTTTTATCCGCAAGGCTCACCCGTACCGCTTGTTTGTGGTGGAGCGGGAAATTTGGCCCAATATGCTGGAAGCTGCCCGCCAAAACGGCGTGCCGTTTGCGCTTGTTAACGCGCGCATTTCCGAAAAAAGCACCCGCGCGTACAAGTTGGTGCGGCCCTTGTTTACCCGCTTGTTGGGGCAGGCCGCCTTTGCCGCGCTGCAAACGCCGGAAGATGCCCGCCGCTACGAAAGTTTAGGGCTGAATAGTGCCAAAATTACCGTCTGCGGAAATGTAAAATACGATACCCTAAACGACACCCCTTGCCGCGTGGACGAAGTAAAAAAACTGGTTTCTGCTTTAGGGTGGCAAAAAAATCCTGTTTTGGTGTGCGGCAGCACGCACCCGTTGGAAGAAGAAATTTTACTGGCGGCGGCCCCGCAGCTTATTAAAAAGGGCCTTAAAATTATTTTTGCCCCGCGCCATTTGGAACGCCGCCAAGAAATTGAGCAAAACTTGAAAAACAGCCGTCTAAATTACGCTATGATGAGCCAAAAAGCCGTACCGTGTGATATTTTGTGCGCGGACGTAATGGGTTTTTTACAATCTTTATACACTTGCGCCGCGCTTACTTTTGTGGGCGGCTCTATTGCCCCGCGCGGGGCGCATAACTTGCTGGAACCGGCCATTTTGGGTAAAGCGGTGCTGTTTGGGCAGAGCTTTTTTAACACGCCCGATACGGCCCGCGCCCTGTTGACCCAAGGGGGGGGAACGCTAGTCAACCCAGCCAATTTTAAGAGTACCGTGTTAAGGCTGCTGGAGGACGAACCTCTGCGCCGCGACATGAACGCCAAAGCCCGTAAAACTGCGTTAAGTTTTAAGGGTGCGACGGATAAAATTATGAAAGTGGTGGAAAATTATGAACGACAATCAGCCTAATATTTTAGTAGTCCGGTTATCTTCACTGGGGGATATTGTACTTTCTTCTCCGGTGTATAAAAACCTGAAAAACAAATGGCCCAACAGCCGCATTACTTTGCTGGTCAAACCGCAGTTTGCGCAAGTGCTGGCCGGACATCCGGATATTGACCATATTATGGTGGCTAAAAAGAGCCTGTGGGGCAACATCCAGCAAATCCGCGCGGGGCATTTTACGCACTTTTTGGATTTGCACGCCACCTTAAAAACTATTTTGATGGGTTTTTTCAGCCATATTCCTAACCGCATCCGCTACGATAAAAACCCTGTGGCCCGCCGTTTGTATGTAAAATTCCGCAAAACCTCCCCCGTGTTGGAAAAACACACGCTGGAACGCTATTTGTCCGCCCTTAAAACGTGGGACGTGCCCATAAAATACACCCAGCCGGAACTGGGCGACTGGGCCTATAAAAAAGCCTCTATGGACGGCAAAAAAATCGGCAAAATCGGCATTTTTCAAACGTCGTTTATTGGCGATAGCGTACTGACTACGCCGCTTATCCAAAAAACGGCGCGTCTGTTTCCGGATAGCAAAATTGTGGTTATTACCCGCCCGCAAACGCAAGATATTTTCCGCCCCATGAAAGAGGTATCCCAAATCATCTTAAACGAAAAAACGGGTTGGAACAAAATTGTGGGCGTCTGGAAAACCGCCAAAGCCATTAAAGAGGCCCATATTGATATTTTACTGGTGCCGCACCGCAGTTTCAGAAGCGCGCTGATTGCGTGGCTTTCCCGCGTGCCGATACGCATTGGTTTTACTTCCAGCGAGGGGTGGTTCCTCTACACTAAAACGGTGCCGTTCTCTTGGATGATTCACGACGCGGAGCGCAACCTTTCTTTGTTGCAGGGGATTGCCAAAGAAGAATTTAAGGCCGAAAAATTAAGCCTGCGTTATGCGCCGTCGGCGGAAGAAAATGTGGCCCGCCTGATGAAAGATTTTAACTTGGAAGGCAAAACGCTGGTTGGCTTGCATCCGGGGTCCGCTTGGCCCACCAAATGCTGGCCCAAAGAATACTTTGTGGAGCTGATTAGCCGCTTGGAAACGGAATTACACGTTCAAACGGTTATTGTAGGCGGCGGCAAAAAAGATGCGGACTTGGGCGAAAAAATCTGCCAATTATCGCAAGGCCACTGCGCCAACTTGTGCGGTAAAACCAGTCTGGCGGATTTAATGGCGCTTATGCCGCATTTCAAACTGTTTATCACCAACGATTCCGGCCCCATGCATATTGCCACTGCGTTTAATGTGCCTACGTTAGCTATTTTCGGCCCCACCACCAAAGAATTGGGTTTCTTCCCGTATGGGCATGGGCACCGCGTATTAGAGGTAAAAAGTCTGGAATGCCGCCCGTGTGCGCTGCACGGGGGCAGAAAGTGCCCGCTGGGGCATTTTAAGTGTATGCGGGAAATTCTGCCGCAAACCGCTTTTCAAAACGCCAAAGAAATGCTGGTTGAAAACGGCGTGATTAAAGCGTAAACAGATTAACTATTAGGTAAAAAAGAGGACTCCTTGCGGAGCCCTCTTTTTTATGGGTCCAAATACATTAAAATTCTACTGGCGTTTCATTAAAGGCATCATTTAATAGGGCAAACAGCCGTTTAATTTCCTTTATTTTATTGTACGGCAGGCGGATGCCTTTTTTGGTCCAGCCGGTATAAGTGCTGTCTTCTTGCCATTGGCGCAAATCCAGCCCCTTGGCCCCCATAAAGGTGCTGATTCTGGCCACGACCGACATCCCCGGCCGCTTGGCAAATTTGCCCAAATCCTTATCGGCGCATTGTTTTTCATCATCCGGCAAGGCGGCAATAATAGGCGCCAGTGCTTGCACAATTTCCGGCGTCATGGTAATCCCCACGCGGGTGGCGCCCATAAAGCCGTCCGTTTGCAGGTATTTGCGGATGGACGCATAACGGTAATTGCGGTATGCATCAATAGTAAATTTTACTTCCGCGCCGTCTTCCAGCGGCAAGCTGCCAATGTTATTTAACACCATAAAACTGCTTTCGCTCATAAACCCCCCAATAAAGCCCGCACAACGGGCTAAAATATGATATGATAAACATTAGTTATATTCTATTGATTGTTTATCCTAAAAGCAAGCAGTTTTTGTATAATGAATTAGAGTTCAGCATATTTTTTATTTTTAAGGACGGCTATGAGTACGAACGAAGCTAAAGACACAAAAGGCGCAAAAGAATCGTTAATCGGGCAGGAAATTTCCGGCTGCGAAATCTTACAAAAAACAGCCGAAGGCGGCATGGGGGCCGTCTATCGTGCCCGCCACAAGGCCTTAAACCGTATTGTATGTGTTAAAATTTTAAGCCCCGCTTTAGCTAACGATAAAAAAGCCGTAGACCTCTTTTTAAGCGAAGCCCGCGCCGTGGCCGAGCTGGACCACCCCAACATTGTAAACGTTTATAACGTAGGGAAGGAAAAAGGCTATTATTTTATTGTAATGTCCTTTATTGAGGGGCAGACTCTTTCCATGATGTTAAAACGCCAAAAAGTCTTGCCCGTCGGGTTAGTGCTGGATTTATTTGACGGTATTTTGAAAGGGTTGAATATGGCCCATGAAAAGGGCATTATCCATAGGGACATAAAACCTTCCAACATTTTAATTGACCAAGATATGCACCCCAAAATTGTGGACTTTGGGATTGCCAAAAAAGTGGATAAGGACAAAGGCTCCACCAAAACCACCGAGCTGGCCGGCACCGCTTATTTTATCGCGCCGGAACAGGCCCTCGGGCGGGATTTGGATACCCGCGCGGATTTGTATTCTATCGGGGCCAGCATGTATTATGTGCTGACGGGGCAATTCCCGTATAACGGCAAAAATACCATTGATATTATCCAAAAACATATTAATGACCCTGTGCCGAACCCCTCTAAACTTCGTAAAGATTTGCCGCCGTGGCTAAGCCTTGCCATTCAAAAATTAATGAGCAAAGACCCCGCTAAACGCTTCCAAACCGCTAAAGAAACTTATATTTACTTTCAAAAAATGCGGGCGGAAGACCAACTGCGCCTAAAAACGGGTGCGGGCGGAATGGCCATAGATTTAGGGACCGATACTGCCCTGAAATTAACCCAAGAAAGCCCGCTGGAAAATACGCAAAGCGTTAAGAAAAAACGGCGGGAAGAAGCGGCCAAACGCATTACACTTACTTCCCAGCGTTCCGGCAAGCCCGTTATGCTCCCCGGGTTAGAGGATAGTCCGGTAGAAAAACCTAAGCCCGTGGCTGCGGCGCAGCCGGCCGTGTTGCCTCCGCCTCCTCCGCAAAAATTTGTGCCGGCGGAAGACCCCTTTGCCACACAAATCAAAGTGGAAGAACCTAAAGAATTTAAGGAAGCGTTTTCCATGCGCCGCTGGATTAGTTTTGCATGGCTGCCGGTACTGATGCTCTTTTCGTTAGGGGTATCTTATGCGTTTTTCCTGTTTGGCAAAATTTGTTCCGTACACACCAGCCCGACATTAGGGGTTATTGCTAATATGCTTTCCCCTGTGACCGCTGCGGAAAATGCCCCCAACCAGTTGCTGCTTGCCGGCGTGTGTATGGTGGTTTTGGTACTTGTGTTCGCGTCGTCTTCTATCCGTGCGTTTACACGCAACACCATGGGGCTACTCATTATTGCCGGTATTTCTTACATGGCTGGGCTTTTTACGCCCCAAGTACCGTATTGGGACTTAACAGGCATTACCCGCTATATTTTCTCGCCGGAATACTCCCTGTGCTATTTGGTGGTGGCGGTTATGTGGGCGTTAGCTATCTGCTGGAAACCCCAACGCAACTGGGTGCAAAGCTTTTTAGGTGCGGCGCTGATTGCCTTATCCATGGTGCTGGTATATGTAGCCACCGGATTGGAAATTCCCGCCAATCAGGACGGTTTTATAGCTAAATGGCTGGGCTTAGTGGGCATTATGTGTGCGCTGGGGGCTATTTCCTACCTGTTTTCTAAGCGTGGGGGGCAAACCAACGTAATTGCGCCCTCCTTGTTCCTGTTGGCCGGTATTGGGTGTATGTGGATTTACAACGTCTCCGGATTAGCAAACCGCATGGATACCACGCTGGAAGTGCTGGCTACTAAAATAGATGCCGGTATCAAACGCGCGCCTACCCCTAATGTTCCGCCGGAAGCGGTAAGCGGGTATGTATCTATGCTCCAAAACGAGTCTTTGGTTAAATTAAATTCCACACGGGAAATTAACAATATGACCGCGGAGCAGAAATACAATTACTTAGACCAGCAAATTTCCATGTATACCAAAGATTCTATTCCGGAGCTGTATCGCCCGCTGATGATAGAAATGTTATCGGCCTATTACAGTTCCGGTGCCAGCAAAATGAATTTATTAGCGTGGGACTATTCTGTGGGTTATCCCATTCAAAATTTTAATAATCATGCGCAAGACAACAACGCCTATTATTTTCTGTTGACCATTTTGTATTGGTTTGGCATAATAGGTTGTGCGTGCAATATTGTGTTTAGAGAGGAATTATGAGCGCCTTTGATATAGAATTCGCCGCCGTCACCGATATTGGCAAAATTCGGGAAAAAAATGAAGATAGCGTACTCATCTCGTCCGACTTGGGCCTAGGCGTAGTGGCCGACGGTATGGGCGGTCATTCCGCCGGAGAAATTGCCAGCAATATCGCCGTACATGTATTAGAAGAAACCATCCGTAAAGTAAACACGGGCGAATTAAAAATGCCGGACACTTTTTTGCCCAAATTGGAAAATACAGAACGCAAAATGCTCATGGCCGCCAATTTGGCTAACGCCGCTATTTACACCACGGCCCAAGCTTCCGAGATTTATAAAATGATGGGCACCACCCTAACCGGAGTCATGTTTGACGGGGACAACGCCACCGCCGTACACGTGGGGGACTCCCGCATTTACCTATTTAGGGACGGCAAGCTCGTCCAAGTGACTACGGACCATTCTTTAGCTATGGAACACGTGCGCCGCGGGCTACTCACCAAGGCGGAAGCCGATAAATCCAAAATCCAAAATGTGCTTACCCGCGCGATGGGGATTAAAAAGAATGTGGAATTTGATTTGTTGCGCTTTCCCGTTAAATTGGGTGATATCATGGTGCTCTGTTCCGACGGGTTATACAAGGGCCTGAACGAAACCCAACTGGCCGAACAACTGGAGCAAGGTAAAAACTTGCCTTTGGTAAAATTGTGCAAACATTTGGTGCGCGTATCTAACGAGAACGACGGACAAGATAATATTTCCGCCGTTATGATTAAAATTTTACCGCCGCACCGGCTTACTTTTAGGCAAAAAGTACGCCGCTTTTTTGGCTGTTATTAAAAATATTTATTTTGATTTACCGACGACAACCCCTTTCTTTTTTAGCAATCAAAGAAAGGGGTTGACAATTATATGCAATATATGCTAAATTAGCATTAAGCGAAAGGGAGTGCTAAAAACAATCCCGCCCCGCAAATTAGATTTTTAAGACTTAAAAGGAGTGAAAAGCTACTATGAAAGAAGTAAAAATCAAACCTTTGGGTGACCGCATTATCGTCAAACCCATTGAAAGAGAAACCATGAAGGGGGGAATCATCATTCCTGACACCGCCAAAGAAAAACCGATGGAAGGCGAAGTTTTGGCAGTGGGTGCCGGCAAGCTGGACGACAAAGGGGCCAGAATCCCCATGGATGTAAAACCCGGCGACCGTGTGCTCTACGGCAAATATTCCGGCACGGAAGTAAAACTGGATGACGAAACGTATTTAATTATCCACCAAGACGAAGTTTTGGGTATTTTAGGGTAATTGGGGTAAACAGGAGGAATTTTTAATATGGCAAAACAAATTGTATATGGTGACCAAGCCCGCGCCAAAATGAAAGCAGGCATTGAAAAAGTAGCTAACGCAGTAAAAGTGACCTTAGGGCCTAAGGGCCGCAGTGTCGTGTTGGAAAAAAAGTTTGGCTCTCCGCTTATTATTGATGACGGCGTGACGATTGCCAAAGATATTGAACTGGAAGACAAGTTTGAAAATATGGGCGCCCAGCTCATCCGCGAAGTAGCCTCCAAAACCAACGACGTCGCCGGTGACGGTACCACCACCGCTACCGTATTGGCTAACGCCATGCTGACCGAAGGCATTAAAAACATTACCGCCGGTGCCAACCCCACCTTGGTAAAGAAAGGCATTGAACTGGCCGTAGAAGCCACCAAAAAAGAATTGGAAAAAATGCACAAACCGGTAAAAACCAAAGAAGAAAAAGCCCAAATTGCTACCATTTCTTCCAACGACCGCGAAATTGGTAATATGATTGCCGAAGCCATTGAAAAAGTGGGTGCGGAAGGCGTAATTACCGTAGAAGAAGGCAAAACCGCTACCACCCAACTGGACGTGGTGGAAGGTATGCAGTTTGACCGCGGCTACATCTCTCCGTATTTTGTGACGGATTCCGAACGGATGGAATGCGTCTTGGAAAACCCCTATATCATCATTACCGATAAAAAAGTTTCCAGCATGAACGACTTACTGCCGGTATTGGAAAAAATCGTCCAAAGCGGTAAACAATTCCTGATTATTGCCGAAGATGTGGACGGCGAAGCCTTGGCTACCTTGGTAGTAAACAAATTGCGCGGCACCTTGAAAGGCTGCGCCGTAAAAGCTCCGGGCTTTGGTGACAGACGCAAAGAAATGTTGGAAGATATCGCCATTTTGACCGGCGGTGATGTGCTGAGCGAAGAACGCGGCATTAAACTGGACAAAGCCGAATTGGCTATGCTCGGTCAGGCCGCCCGCGTGGTAATTGATAAAGAAAACACCACCATTGTAAGCGGTAAAGGCAGCAAAGAAGCTATTGCCGCCCGCTCGGAACAAATCCGCAAACAAATTGAAAACTCCAAGAGCGAATACGATAAAGAAAAATTGCAAGAACGCTTGGCGAAACTTTCCGGCGGTGTGGCTGTAATCAGCGTAGGTGCCGCTACGGAAACCGAACTGAAAGCCAAAAAAGCCAAAGTGGAAGACGCCAAAAACGCCACGAAAGCCGGTGTGGAAGAAGGCCTTGTCCCCGGCGGCGGTGTGGCACTGGCCCGCAGCCAAGCGGCTTTGGACGCTATCAAAACCGATAACGAAGATGTCCGCACGGGTATTAACATTGTCCGCAAAGCGTTGACGGCTCCTTTGAAACAAATTGCCGTAAACGCCGGTTTAGACGGCGCCGTAGTGGTGGATAACGTGCTTAAAATGCAAGGCGCGGCCGACGGTTATAATGCCGACAATAACACCTATTGCGACCTGTTGAAAGCGGGCGTAGTGGACCCGGCCAAAGTGGTCCGCACCGCCTTGGAAAACGCCGCCTCTATCACGGGCACGGTCCTCTTGACCGAAGCCTTGGTAGCGGATGCGCCGGAAAAAGAAGGCGCGGCTCATGCACCGGCTATGCCCGGCATGGGCGGTATGGGGATGATGTAATTTCCCACTGAACGATTCATGCGCTGGGGTCTTTTTATAAGGCCCCAGCTATTTTTTTAAGGGAACACCTAAAAAATAGGCCTAAAGGCCCAAAAATGCATGGGCCTTTTTTCTGACCCAAATAGAGCCAAAGTCCACTGGAAAAATAGCCAATAGTTGTATACAATATACTAGAGGAACTAAATAGGAGATTATATGAATAAACTTTTAACCGGTGTTTTGATGTTATGTGTGTTAACGGGTGTTGCCGCTGCCCAGCCGTACAGACTGCCCAGCCAAACCACTTTTGCACAATGGGTACAAATCCAACCTAAAAATGCATCTTATTTGGATTGGAAAAAAGGATTTGATAAAAAAGTAGCCCGCCAGAAAGCTGCCGCCAAAAAGGCGTTTGCTGCGGTTGCCAAAAAATCTAAAACGCAGGCCAAAATCAGTTGGTGGAATCATTACGAAATGGTGGACGGCTCGGTTCAATTTTATACCGAAAGTTATACCTGCAGTGTTATTTTAATGGATTATAACGAGAAAAACGGCCTTGGTACCGTCAATGTGGCGTTCAAGAATGATTGCTTTAAGGCTATGCTAGAAAATGCCCAAAAAGACTGGTTCTCGTTCAGCATTGATTTATCCCAATTTAATGACCCTTATCAGGAAGAAAGTTTTGAATACCAATACAATAACAATGGGGATGAAGCCGTTGATAAAGACTTAAAAGTATTCAAACATGTTAAAATTGCCGGTGCGGATTATTACCAGTTCCCCATGCCGGTACGCACTGCGGCCCTGAGAAATGGTTTTAAGAAGCTCTTTCCTACGCCCAAAAGTTTTCTGACGGCGGAAAAAGCAGCCTTGGCCTTAAAACTTATGCCCAAACGCTCTGGCATATACGCTGCGGAACAAAGATAATTTTAACACCCGCCCCAAACGGCGGGTGTTTTTCATGTCCAAAGAGTGTGGTTCCTTCAGTAAGTGTTTTTTGAAAAAAGTACTTGAATTTTACTATAAAAAGGTTTACAATAACAATGTATTCTTCTTAGGAGGAGATTATGAATAAAATTATATTGAGTTCTTTAGTTGTTGCTTTAACGGCCATGCCGGCTTTGGCTGAAACAGCTGCTGCGCAAAGCAAAAAGCCCGTGACTAAAGCTGCTATAAATAAAACACTTTCTCAAAAGACGGCGGAGGTTTCCCGCAGTTTTGCAAACTTGCGCAAAAGCGCTTTTATTGTTTATGTGAATGGTAAAATGCTTAATGTAAACTCTGGCAGAACGGAAAAAAATTCAATTTCTACGCTAGCTATTAGAATTGACAAAAACTGGCTTTTACTGCGTGGCAGTTATGGCTTTGTCACTAATCCTGTTTTTTCTGTTAATGGGGCTAAAGTCAGTGCGGATGATGTTTTTAGTGTGGGGACGCAGAGTTATTCGTTAATTAAATTGGACCCGCAAAACAAAAGCTTGGCCTCTACTTTAGGGAACCTCAACCAAGTAGTTAGTTTGTTTTTCCCATTGGACGGAAAAGTAAATGCGGTTCCTGCTAAAATAACTGCTACTAAAGTGGCATGCTTTTCAAGAGGTTTGGGCAGTTTGATTGTCAAAAACAGAGATTCCATAAAATCGGCTGGACATGCTGGCAAAGACGAAAAGAGCTTTATTATATATAACTTTGCTACCCCAGTGCGTTGCAATGGCTTTTTGGTCGGGTCTACCCAAAAACACGGTGCAACCTCGTTCTTGTTAGGTCAAGCGTGGGGGGAAAGTGAACGCTCTTTTGAAGCATTGGACCGTGCGACTTTTGACGGTATGAAAGCGGTTATTCAAAAAGAAGACCCCGCCGCTTGGAACCGTATTGTTAAATCCGCCATTACGGACCAAAAAGACCTGTAATTTAATTAAATACGCAAAAACACCCGCCCCAAACGGCGGGTGTTTTTCATCTCCCAAGGGGGCGCGTCTGGCGGAGGGGCGGAATCCTCAATAAGGTTTCTTGAACGGGTGCGGCCACATAGGCCTAAAGGCCCTACAAAAAATAGGTCTTTTGTCCTGTTGAAATACTAATATTATTTTCTATAATATATATATAAATTAATTTTAAGGAGAATATCATGAAAAAACTCGTCACGTTTTGCGCATTGCTTTTGGCCGTAGCGGTAAACGCAGGAACAAATCCCCCTGTAAAAAAAGTTAAAGTACAAACTCCCAAACAGCCTGCGTATGATGTTATTCAAAAACGCATAGACAACGCTGTTGAAAAGAAAGTGCGCGTTGTGACGGTGTGGGTAAACGGTGTAAAAGCCAAAGGCGCGCTGATTGGTTTTAATGCGGACAAAACCAAAGCAGATATTATGTTAGACAAAAATGCTAGCTTGGAAGCCGATATCGCCGGAACGGATTCTTTTAAGATACGGGTGGATTTGAGCACTTTTGTTAAAGGGGCTTATTCCGAAAACAAACAAGCGGGCAAATTTCTCAATGCTTATAACGCAAACGGCCAACACTTGTACGTTTACACCTTTAATGTAAACCCTAAAGGTGATTTTGTAAAATTTGCCGGAAATATGAAACGCATTTCCCGCGAACAAGCCCGCCGTTTGTTAAAATAGTCCGTTTTTTACAACTGACCTAAACAGCCTCCAGCCAACCGCTGGGGGCTTTTTGGTGCCGTTTTTTTTAGCGCGTCCGGCGTTCCGCTGGATTTAACCTTAAAAAAACAACCCCAAACTGCTTTATATTTTTATAAAATATAAAAAATTACTTTAGGAGGGGGAAAAATGGCTTCAAACCCTGTATTTAACGCAGAAGCATTTGAACGCGCCCAAAACAGCGCCCGCGCCGTGCAACCCATGACGCTGCAAGGCACTATTAACAAATCTTTTTTCTTGTTATTTATTTGCGTACTCGGCGCGTGGTTCGGGTGGCAAAATCCGTTTTTAATGGATAAAGCCCTGTGGATTATTATGATTGTCGGAGGGCTGCTGGGCCTGTTTATCAGCCTTAAACCGCGCTCCGCACCGTTTTTGGCGCCGCTTTACGCGCTTGCGGAAGGGTTATGCTTGGGGGTTGTTTCGTTATTCTTTAATAAAGAATTTCCCGGCATTGTGTTGCAGGCCGTTTCGGTGACGTTAGCCGTATTTTTGGTAATGCTTACGCTATACAAAACAAAAATTATTCAGGCCTCACGCGGGTTTGTTATCGGTGTTTTAAGCGCCACCTGCGGCGTTGCCCTGTTTTATTTGGTGTGCATGGTGCTTATGCTGTGTGGCGTAAATATGGATTTTTTGACGGGCTCGTCCCGCCTCGCTATTGTGATTAACCTAGTTATTTGCATCGTAGCGGCGGCCAATTTGGTGCTGGATTTCAACTTTATTGATGAAATGACCAGCAGCTATGTGGCCCCCAAATATATGGAGTGGTACGCCGGATTTGGCTTACTCGTCACGCTGGTTTGGCTGTATTTGGAAATTTTGAAAGCGCTGGGCAAAAGCCGCCGCCGTTAACTTACTGCCGCTAAATTTTGTAAAATAAATAGGTAAGTAGTAGCGGGTTTGTAAAAACCCGCGGATAAAATTATAAGGAGCCGCAAAAGTATGAATTTTGACAGCATTAAAAAAATTCAGGATATGGACCTGAAAAACAAAAAAGTATTGGTGCGTGTGGATTACAACGTACCGCTCAAAGACGGTAAAGTAGACAACAACAAACGCATTGTTGCTACCGAAAAAACCATTAAATATTTGTTGGAAAACAACTGCCGTATCGTGCTGATTGCCCACTTGGGCCGCCCGAAAGGCAAAGTAGTACCGGAATTTAGCTTGGCTCCCGTGG
Source organism: uncultured Elusimicrobiales bacterium (assembly GCA_934662565.1). GTDB lineage: Bacteria > Elusimicrobiota > Elusimicrobia > Elusimicrobiales > Elusimicrobiaceae > Avelusimicrobium. Next base: position 243,900 of record CAKUKI010000001.1, on the reverse strand, counting down.
CCGCCGAAGTGGAAAAACTCTTTGGTGTGCCGGTGCATTTTGCCAAGGATTGCGTAGGTCCGGAAGCCGATAAAGTAGTGGCCGAAACCAAAAACGGCGAAATTGCCTTGTTGGAAAACCTCCGCTATCATCCGGAAGAAGAAAAGAATGATGCCGAATTTGCCAAACAACTGGCTAAACACGGCGAAATTTTTGTGCAAGAAGCCTTTGGTACGGTTCACCGCGCCCATGCTTCCACCAGCGCCATTGCCGACTATTTGCCCGGCTGCGCGGGTTTCTTGGTGCAAAAAGAAGTGGAATTTTTAGGCAAAGCGTTGGAAAATCCGGCCCGTCCGTTTGCCGCTGTGGTTGGCGGGGCGAAAGTTTCCGACAAAATTATGCTCTTAAATAACTTGATGGACAAAGTAAACGTCCTCGTCATTGGCGGCGGTATGGCTTACACGTTCTTAAAAGTGCAAGGGCACGAAATCGGCAAATCCCTTTTTGATGCCGAAAAAGAAAACGAAGCCAAAGCCGTTTTGGCCAAAGCGGCCGAAAAAGGCGTTAAAATCTTGTTGCCTGTGGACCACATTTGCGGTAAAGAATTTGCCGAAACCACCGAACCGGTGGCCGTTGATAATATCAACATTCCGGCCGATTTAATGGGGTTGGATATCGGCCCCAAAACCGTAGCCGCGTTCCGCGAAGCCTTGCTCCAATGCAAAACGATTTTCTGGAACGGGCCTATGGGCGTGTTTGAATTCCCGAATTTTGCCAAAGGCAGCTTTGCCGTTGCCCAAGCCATGATTGACGCTACCAAAGCCGGTGCTACCACCATTATCGGCGGCGGTGACAGCGTAAACGTGCTGAAGAAAGGCAAATTCAACCAGAAAGAACTTTCCCACGTTTCCACCGGCGGCGGCGCCAGCATGGAATTTGTGGAAGGGAAAGAACTTCCGGGTTTAGTGGCATTAGCCAAATAAACACGGAAAACTTTTTGGAAAATAGCATTTATATCCACAAACCGAGCCTGACGTTTAGGCTCGGTCTATTTTTTACCCGCCAATTATTGTACTTTTATAAAAATGGCGGACCATAAAGCCGTAAAAAGTGCTATAATAATAGTGTTATTTTTATAGGAGATTTTTTATACACATGCAAACACTTATTACGATTGTCCACTATATTGCGTGCATTTTGTTGATTTTGTTGGTTTTGCTCCAAAGCGGGAAAGGTTCCGCCGCGGGTATTTTTGGTGCTTCCGGCGCGGATAACATCTTTGCCAGCCCCACTGCATTTAACTTTATTAATAAACTTACGGCCGCTTTGGCGGTGTTGTTGTTCTGCACCTCTATTGCGCTAACGATGGCTTCTAACAAAAAAGCTACTTCGTCCGTTATGGACCGCGTGCAAATCCCCGCCGCGGCTACGGCTCCGGCCACGCCGGCTAAATAACTTTTAAGAGCCCCTTAAATAAGGGGCTTTTTTAAGGCGCGTCGGCTTGCTTTTGGCGGCGTTATTTGCTAAAATAAAAAGGTAGTAATTAACATTCCCTCGTTGTAAAAGATTTTCGCGCAGGTGGCGGAATTGGTATACGCGTGCGTTTGAGGGGCGCATGCCGCAAGGCTTAAGGGTTCGAGTCCCTTTCTGCGCATATTTAATAAAAAAACCAAGCGTTTATGCTTGGTTTTTTTATTAAGTATTAAGACAGAAAGCAGGCAAACTGACCCTGCGGGCCGCCACCCCGGGACGAGAAAGGCTCAGTGTGTTTTTTGTTTGAGGGGCATAACCATGAAAAGCCAGTAAACGAATAGCAACATTTCTACCGCGCTATGCCCACCCAAACTGCCGATACCTAGCATATAAAAAACTTAAAAATCCAATTATGCTAAACTGAGGCTCGGACCTTGGCACAAGATGAATTAGATTTGGTTAACATCAAGTTTTAGTTTTGCCATTGATAAATTGAATCGACGCTTCCCTCTTTCAACCAATTTTTACACATTTGTTCTCCCATAGGAGACCAACTCCGATATCCACAACTAATATCATTTTCTCCGTTTATATTCATTGTTAGCACAAGACGGAAGGGAATATCTTGTATAGCAGAAAAGGCGCAAGCTCTAGCATCGCGAATATCTCTTCTGAATGCAGTAAAATAACACTTTCTATGCCATGGGTTGCAGTCTGCCATAAAAAAGTAATATTTAGTACATAAAACTCTGTCACTGGGAAAAGTTCTAGGAAAGGAAATATCTAACGCATCAAATACAACTTTATTTTCCGGTCTACCTTGGAAAAAGTCAGCGCCAGATTCCATAAATTTCATGGATACTGCTTTTTCTATAGAAGAAAATATCGTAAACGCTTCCGTCGATTTACTGCGTTCTACCGCTTTTTGATATTGCGGCAACGCCACTCCCGCCAAAATACCAATAATCAGCACAACAACTAATAACTCAATTAATGTAAAGCCGCTTAATCGGCCTGTATTGTACTTTTTCATTGAATACTCCTTTTGGATATATATTTTAAATTACATATCAAAGTATATCAAATATAAGATAAGCTAATTCTAAAAAATCGCCCACCGCCCAAATACCCAAGCGCAAAATGGTATAATATTATTATCTTAATTCCCGTCGGAGAATACTTTTTATGAATCCTTTAGCAGCAACTTGGTTGTGCTGGGCCATTGTGGGCCTGTCGCCCATTGCGGGCAAATATGCCGTGGGGGTCATCAGCCCCGCCCTGCTGGTGTTTTTGGGCACGCTGATTGGCGTACTGTATTTTACGCCTTGGGTGACTAAAAACCATAAATGGGGGGAATTACTGGCGCGGGAAACACGCTGGAAGTTTTTGTTCATCGGCACATTTGGCACGGCCTTGCCGTTTACCATTTCCCTTATAGCACTCCACTACACCACCGCGGGCAACGCAGCTATTTTACAACAATCGGAACTACTCTATTCCCTGTTATTTGCCGCTATTTTTTTGAAAGAATATCCCACCCGCAGCCAACTGCTGGGCAGCGCGCTTATTGTACTGGGCGTACTGTTTATTTTGCTTAAAGAACACTATACCCCGCGTTGGACTGGGGATTTGTTAATCGTCGGCTCTACGTGGATGTTGCAAGCCGGTTCCACCATGGCTAAAAAACTGCCCAAACAGTTGGATTACCGCGTTATCGGTATGGCGCGCAACCTGTTTGCACTGCCGGCATTGGTTATCATTATGGCCGTTATTTTATGTACAGACGGCGTAATTATAAAACCCAATTTGCAAATGTTTAGTGTATTATCTTATACCGGCCTGTTAAAATACGGCCTAGCCATGGTGCTTTGGTATAAAGCAATCCGCGCGATGGATTTAAGCCGCGTGACGGCAATTTATCTTTCTTATCCGGTGTTATCTCTATTGGGTTCCGCCGCGTTGGGGCTGGAAAAAATCACTCCGTACCAGATTTTGGGGCTCTTGCTTACCCTGTTTGGGGCCTACTGGGTGAGCCGTTTGGTAAAGAAACAAGGCCATTAAGCCTATAAATTAGGTAGAATATAGAGTATGAGGGATATTTTGTATGTTTAATGTAGCCCCCGTGGTAGCCATTTGGCTTGCATGGTTTTTTGTAGCCGCAAACGTAGTGGGAACTAAATTTGCCACGCCGTATGCGGCCTCCACGTTGTTTATGCTTTTAAGCTGCACCGTGGCCGCCGTTTGTTTCATTCCGTACCTGTTAAAAACAGGCGGGTGGAAAACATTACTGGCCAAAAAAGTTTGGCCCCAATGTTTATTAATGGCCACCTTCGGCACGGCATTACCTATGACGTTTTTTATGCTGGCCTTAAATTACACCACTCCGGCCAATGCTGCCATTTTGAACCAGTTTGAAATGGTCTATTCGCTGGTTTTGGCCTATTTTTTGTTGGGGGAAAAACCCACCGGCAAACAAATTGGCGGTTCTTTGCTGATTGTGCTGGGTGTTGGGGTGTTGTTATGGCAAACGGGTCTTAGCGTGCAATTAAAGGGGGATTTGCTCATTTTAGGCACCTTGTGGATGTTCCAAGTAAGCCACATTTTTGCTAAAAAATTACCCAAAGATATGCCGCCTGCGTTAATTGCCGCGGCACGGGCCATTTTTGCTATTCCGGTTTTGGCCGTATTTTGTGCGGTATTGTTTACGGTACAGGGGCCGCTACTGTTCACCCCTACTTGGGTGTTGTGGGCCACGCTGGGCTTTAGCGCTATTTGCAATTATTTTATCGGCAATACCTTTTGGTACACCGCCATACGCAATATGGATTTGGGTAAGGCAACCGCCATTATTTTGTCTTATCCGGTAATGACTTTTATTTTATCCGTTCTGCTTGGGCAGGACACTGTAAATACATATAAAGTGCTCGGTTTGATATTAGCCCTGTCTGGGGCGTACGTCGTCACCGGCATTATCAAAGGAGATAAAAAATGAAAAAACTGGTTTTGTTTGATTTGGACGGTACTTTAGTAAATGCCGGAGGAGCCGGCCGCACCGCCTTAAAAAAGACGTTTGAAGAACTGTACGGTTCCTGTCCGGAATTTGAACACTCGTTAATTTCCGGCCGGACGGATACGGATAATTTCACATTGGTATATGGCCTGTTGAAAAACGGCAAAAAACCCACCGCGGCAGAAATGAAAAAAATGACCGCCAAGTATTTGGAATTATTGCCTATTGAAGTTCACGCCGCCGTGCGCGCCAAACATTACGATTTAGTGCCCGGCGTGGAAAAATTCTTAAAACTTTTACAAAAAGACCCGGATGTTATTTTGGCCTTGGGTACCGGTAATTTGGAACAAGGCGCCCGCATTAAATTGGAACCCTCCGGCTTAAATTCCTTTTTTGAATTAGGCGGCTTTGGGGAAGACGGCCACACGCGCGAAGATATGCTGTTGGCCGCCGTCAAACGCGCAGAAAAGAAATACAAAACCACCCTGAAACCGGAAAACATTTATGTAATTGGTGATACGCACCGGGATATTGTAGCCGCCAAAAACTGCGGTTTTCACAGTGCGGTAATTACCAGCGGATTTGGGGACCCTGCCAAAATTTTACGCGCCGCGGCGGAACTGGAAGAAAAAGATTTCAAAGATGTTTCCACTTTATGCGTATGGCTAGGCTTAAAAACGGACCCCAAAGGCGTTAAACGCGGCAGCTACATTATGCCCGCCAGCGCCATTGAACACGTTTTCTTCAGCCGCACCGGCATAGACGAAGACCGCCTGAAAATGCTGCGTATTAAAAAATATTCGGACTTAGAATCCGGAACCATTATGTAAAATAATGGGGGAGGAAAAACGCAAATGGAATGGGATAAAACTGCGGCAAAATTTGTGGAGGCGCTAGCCAGTGCGGAGCCGACCCCCGGAGGGGGCGCCGCCGCCGCTATGAGCGGGGCCATGGGTTGCGCATTAGTGATGATGGCCATGCAAACCACTGTCAACCGCAAATCCACGCCGGAAAATGTAAAAGCCAAACTGGTGCAGAGCCTTAAAAAAATGGGCTCCCTAAAAGAAGAACTTAAAAATTTCATCCGTAAAGACGGCGAAGCCTACGCGGCTTATTTGGTAGCCAAAAAGCTCCCTAAGGATAACCCCGCGCGGGAGCAAGCGGTGCAAGATGCGTTAGTCACGGCGGCCAAAGTGCCGGCGGACACCGCCACCACCGCCATACAATGCCTGCGCGAGGCGGACCTGATAAAGGCGGATATTGCGCCAGTTATATTATCGGACGTTTACTGCGGGCAGCATTTGTTAAAAGCGTGTGTAAAATGCTCGGTAGAAAGCATTAAAGCCAACTTGGAATTTATCAAAAATAACGATTGGGTCACCAAGTTTGAACAGCACATTACACTGTTCCTAAAATCTTGTTAGCAAGGGGCAACGGCCATGAGCGAAAAAGCAGATAAAAGAAGCGGAATGTTGGGTACTATTTACAGTATGCTCCCCGTAATTGACGACGACTACGCCGCCAAACTGGTATATACGCTGGAAAATAAAAAATCTCTGCCGGAATTACAGCAGGATATTGCCAATATCTCCGCCCAATTAAGTTCCGATTCCGAAATGACGGACACGATTGTAGCTAAAATTCTGCTGGATGAAATTACGCTCCATGCCGCCTTGCGCCAACTGCGCATTTACAACAACGCCACCTCTATTGTGGAACTGTCCAAAGCGTTGGAATTGGAACAGCAAGATGTAGATTTGTTGCTCAATGTGTATGCGTCTTTTTCTTCCCGCAAATATTTTGATGTGCAGTTTGCCACCGCCTTAAAAGACGTGCAAGACCGCCCGCTTAATGACGAACAAAAGGCGCTTTCTGCGTTGGATATTCTTTTGGAACAGGCGCGGGAACTGCTTTCGCGCAACCGCTCCACCCCCAAGGAAAACCGCCGCGCAGTATTAGCCACGGCCGATAAATACCATATTTCCGTTGTATTGACGGCCGATTTGCTGCGCGTGTATACCCAGCCGGAAACTATTTTATTTAATCCGGAATTTAACAAACTTTTTACCCAACTGAGCAAAATTAATAAAGATGACCGCCTGAACGCCTCTTTGTGCGCGCGGGCTTTGTTATGCACCATTACGCCCAAAGATGCACAGGATATTACATTATTATCCAAAATGCTCAACAAGCAAATTCTGGAAGAAGACCTAATGATTATTGCTTGCCGCTACTTAAAAAGCAAAACCCCCAAAGATGTTTTGGATGCTTTTCAGGCGGTACTGCAACGCTTGCCCCATGTAAAACAAAAAGAAGAAAACTTGGGGTTAGCGGTTAAGGTTCTGCTGGACGGCACCCCCAAAACGTTTGAAGCTGCCCAAAAAGCGGCCCAGCTCCGCCGTGACAGAATTGTGCTTAAAGAACAACTTTCCAAAAAGAGCCTTTACAACGGCTACGCGGCGGATATTGCGGCCAAATTCGGCGGGCAGAAAGACTTTGCCCAAATAGAAACGGAAATGGCAGATATTTTGCGCCAACTGCCGTTTTGTACGGCGGCGGACGAAAATAAAGAGCTGGCCTGCAAAGTATTGCTGGGTACTTTAAGCCAAACGGAAGCCCAAGAGCAAGCGCAATACTTGCGGGACTTAAAAGCCAAAACCTTAACCAAAGGGTTGGCGCCGGAGGTAATGAAAAATTATCTGGGTACCAAACCTGCCGAAGAAATTTTGGCCTTTTTTGAAAGCGCCTTAGCGCCGTATACCTTTTGGAAGTCGGACCGCAAAAAACATTTGTTTGCGTTGCAAACCTTGGTAGCGGAACTGAACGGAAACTACAACGCGCAAATTTCCCGTTTTGTGCTGGATATGCTGGAAAATGGCTCGTCGTTGGAAGTGGTGGCGGATATGCTGGCAAACATTCAATCCAAAAAAACCAGCCCCGCAGAATTAGACGCTCTGCTCAACCGCTACAAACAGGCTCGGGCCGCCGCCAAATAAAACAGAAAAAAGCGTTTTCGGCACCACAGAATAAAAAAAGTTGTTAAATTCAGCTATAATTTGCTATCCTGTTAGCGTGCCAGTTTACTTTTAGATATAAAGGGTGAAAATACAATGAGATATTGGGTCTATATAAATGATAAAGTGGAAGGTCCTTTTGAAGAGGACAAACTCGTCACGTTAAACGGTTTTACACCGGATACGCTGATTTGCACGGAAACAACCAACGGTGCTAACCAAGAATGGGTGAAAGCCTCTACCGTATTTGAATTTGACCCGTTGGAATCCACCATTACGCGTACGCTGCCCACGCCGGAAGAATTAAACACGGCCGTCAATCCTGCCGCGGGCCAAACGGACCCCAATTTAACCCAAGCGCTTAAAGATGCGCATGCCGCCTCCCAAGACTCTGCCCCAGCCGCCCAAGCGGCTAATGGGGACGCGCTCTCTTTAATTTTAGCCAAACTGGATTCTCTCACGCACGAGATTGAGAGCTTAAAAGGCAAAATGGAAGAGGTTATCACCGCCACTTCCGCCGTACAAGCGGCCCAAGCAGCCGCGCCCGTGCAAGCCCCGCAAACCGTGCGGGAAGCGTTAGCGGCCGCTCCGGCGGATGATTCCGGCGTAAACACCATCACCCTGACCAATCGGGATATCCACCAAGATATCACCGAAGACTCTATCCCGTCTACCGAAACCCTAACCAATCATGCCGAAAGTGTTGTAGCCCAAGGTGGCACGACGGAAGACAAACCTCTGGACTTTTTGCAAGGTATGGATTTAGATATGCCGGATACGGCTTCCGCCCTGCCTGCCCAGCCCGAACCTGTAGCCGCCGCTGAAGAGCCTAAAAATTTCAGCACACCTACCGAAATTTCTCTTTCCTCCCAAGGGGAAGAAGAAGTGGTGCTTCGCTCTGCGTTAGACTCTTTATACGGGGCCAGCTTACAGCAGGAACAGTCTGAAAAAGAAAAAGAATCCACATTTCAGGATTTGTTAAATCCGCGCAATTTGAAGCAAGATACTCCGGCCGAAAAACCGACCGAAGAACAAAAAGAGGCCATTATCAGCCAGTTCACCGGTGCGGAACATAAAGATTTTATTGCCGAAGCCTTAGCGGAAGCCGAAAAAGAAGAAAAAGCCCAAAAGGACGATTCTTCTATTAAAAAAGCGGCGGCCGCCGCAGGTTTGGCTGCTGCCGGCTTAGCGGCTGGGGTGGCCCTGTCCGCCCAGAACGACACTCCGGCGCAAGAAGTGCACGAAGATTTAACCCCGCTCACGCCGGAACAGGAAGCCTCTATCCGCACAGATTTACCGCAAGAGCCGTTAAATGAGGTTCCCACCTTGCCGGTAGGGGAAGAAAAACCCACCTTGGATATGGGGGAAACAGAAGCTCCGGCTTTGGCTGTTGCACCGGAAGAACAACCCCAGTTGCAAGCGGTGGAACCGTCCGCCGAGCCTCACACGGTGGAAACTAAGGAAGAACCCGTACAGGAAACTCCGCAAGCCGCGGGCGCATTGCCCGAGTTGGCGGGTTTAGGCGGGGACGCTCCGTCTGCGCAAGAAACGCCGGCGGCTGAAACCAAAAAAACGGAACAGGAAGACGCCTTCCAAGAGTTAGTGCCGGAATCCAACCAAGTACAAAATAACGAGCCGATTAACCCCAATGATGCCGGATTAATTAACGCGGACGATTTGAAAAACGCCCAAGACCCGTCGGCCGACAACACGCCAGCGGAACCGGTGTTCTCGGCGCCGGAAAAAATTTCCGCCAGTGAAGATAACGGGGAACCGCAAGCTATACCCTCCTTGGGGGATATGCCGGAAAAAGCCCAGCCGGCCCAAGCCGTGCAAGAACAACAAGAACAGGAAGACGCTCCGGCGGAATTAGTACCGCAAACCCATTTGGAACAAACGGAAGTTCCGACCGTAGATGCCGTGCCGACGGTGGAGCCCGCCGCTGAACAAGAGGCGGAAAAAACCACCACGCAAGCGGAATATTCCCCGAATGATTTAACGGAAATTGAATTAAAAGAAGGCTCTACTTATTTAATTTCTGACTTTGTTCCTCCGGCTGAAACCAAAGATTTTGCCGCCGCGGCCCAAGCCGCTATGGAAAAGAGCAAGGCGGATTTAGCCGCTACCGGCACCAAAACAACTTCGTTTGTGGAAGAAGTGGTGCCTTCGGCCCAAAACAAACAACCGGCCGACGTTGCCACGCCGGAAACCACAACTACGGAACAAACTGCTACTGCGCCGGAAAATGCGGTTGCCGGTGCGGATGTGACGGTATCCCAAATTATTTTGGAAAACACCATCAAAACCAAACGCGGGGCCTCGCTGGACTTAAAAACCGTACCTATGGTGAAAGACCCAGCGGATTCCCAACGCTTGGATTTGGGTGACACGGAATTGCAGGATATCAACACGCAACATGATGTAAAATCGGCCGATTTTGCCCCTGCCGCCGGTAAAAATAAAATGGTGGTTTTGGGCGGGTTGTTAGTGGTGGTACTGATTGCCATTTATGCGGGGCTGGCCTACTTGCAGCTGCTCCCCAACAGCATAAATTTTATCAACCCGAAACAAGCACGCACCGAACAAGAGCAAACGGAGCAAATTAACGAAATGCTGCCTACGGCGCCCGCGCCGCAAGCCGCCCCGCAGGTCAATCCGGTAAATGCGGCATTGAGCGAGGTTAAAAACTATATGTTGCCCAACGGTATGACCTTGGAGCAATTTATTGCCGCCCGCCATCCGAACGCCGGAACCATGACGGAATGGAGCATTTCCACGGCGGTGGATCCGGACAATTACTCCGTTATGGTAAAAGTTCCGCCGGAAAATCCGCAAAGTTTCAAACTTTCGTACCGTTTTAACTATAACACGGAAACGAAAACGCTGGAACCTACGATTTCCGACTCTAAAAATCTATTGATGTCCGCTGGGGTGGGCCAAGCCGCACCGGTGGCCCAGCAACCGGCCCAAATGCCTTACCAGCAAGCGCAACCGGCGCAGGCCTATAACCAACCCCAACCGCGCCCGATGGCCGCAAATCAGGCGGTTAATCCGCAAGTTGCCCAGCAACAGCGTATGCCCCAGCAGCAGGTGGCCCAACAACGCCCTGTGCAGCGCACCGCAGCCAAGCAACGCCGCCCTGTCCAACGCCCCGCGCGCTAAACAGTCGTTTTAGTTGTACTATAAAAAACCCCAGTTTTCAGCTGGGGTTTTTTATATCTAGTCACCGCAGAATGAACCTTAGCGTACGCCCTGCAAAAACGCATACCCAAATAAATAGGGCCCCGCTACACACGCTTGCCGGTAATAAAAAATAAGCGTAAAAAAACCGGAGCGCTAATAAAGAAGCTCCGGTTTTATCCACGTTGTAAAACAACTTTTGTAAAACTTATTTTACTAGGTCCGTCACAATGTATTTCATAATGTGAAATACCTTTTCCGTCCAATCCAAACTCAGCCATTCATACGGGCCGTGGGGGTTTTCGTATCCGGCAAAGATGTTGGGCGTAGGCAGGCCGCGGAATGTCAGCTGGGCGCCGTCCGTACCGCCGCGCACTTGGGCCAAATTGTATTCAATACCGGCATCTTCCAGCGCGCGTTTCAGCACATTCATAGCCTGCGGTTTTTCTTCCAGCACGTCTTTCATATTGCGGTACTGTTTGGTAAACTGCAGCGTAATTTTGGCATTGGGATATTTTTGCAATTTTTGGTTGATGATATCCTGTAATTCTTTTTTGGAATTTTCAAACTTGGTTAAATCATGGTCGCGCACAATGCCGCGCAAGGTGGCGTGTTCCAAATTGCCGTCCATGCCCATAAACAAGATGAACCCTTCTTCTTTTTCGGTGGTTTCCGGCAGGCGGTTTTCCGGCCAAGAAGACACAATATCCGCCGCAATACGCACCGGATTGGCCATAAAATCTTTGGCAGAGCCGGGGTGGCAGTTTTTACCCTGGATGGCAATTTCAAATTTATCGGCATTAAAGTTGCCGTAGTCAATTTCGCCCAGTTGGCCGCCGTCTATGGTGTAGGCAAATTCCGCGCCAAAGCGGTCCACATCAAAATAAGCAATACCGGTACCGGTTTCTTCGTCCACGGTAAACGCCACGCGGATTTTGCCGTGCTTCACTTCCGGATGATTTTTTAAGTAGTGGGCAAACGTCATAATTACGGAAATACCCAATTTATCATCCCCGGCTAAAATGGAGGTCCCGTCGGACGTCACCAAATCGTGTCCGATACAGCGTTTTAAGCTGGGGGAAGTTTGCGGCGTTAAATACATTTTTTTGGCTTCGTTAATAACTACGTTTCCGCCTTGGTAATTTTCGTGCAGAATGGGGGTAATGCCTTTGCCGTTAAAATCGCAAACCGTATCCATGTGGGCAAAAAAGCCAACGGTGGGGGCGGGTTTATCCGTATTAGCTTCAATGGTAGCGGTCACAAAGCCGTATTCGTCCATTTCCACATCCGTAAATCCGGCAGAAGGCATTTCGTCGGCCAGCATTTTGGCAAACATCATTTGGCTGGACGTGGTGGGGGTAGTTTTTTGCGTGGGGTCACTGGTGGTGTCCACGGATGCATATTTTACAAAACGTTGGTATAATTCGGTTTTTAGTTCATTCATAAAAAAAGCTCCAAAGGTATGTAAATTTATTATACAATTATTTGAACAGCATTCCTAAGGAGGATTTATGAAAAAGTTGTTTTTGTTTGTTTTATCCGCCGCACTGCTGGGCGGGTGCGCCTCTGTGCAAGAGGCCGAAAATATGGCTAACTGCAAATATGCGTTAAAAAGTGTGGAACTGTCCGACTATAATGTGACGTCCCTTTCATTTGACGTAATGATTGCCATTACCAATATGAACAAAAAGCAAGCCGCGGCCATTAAGCGCTTTGAGGGGGAACTTGCCATGAACGACACGCCGGTATCCAAAATAGAGTTAAAAGATATCCGCGTGGAGCCCCAAGCGGTAAAAAACGCCAAAGCGCATTTGGTGGTACCCATGAGCGTATTTGGCAATAAATTATTGGGGTTAGTCAGCATGAACAGCGGCACGGTGGACTACCATTTAACGGGCACCATGTATTTTGAAGGCCCGCTGGGAACGGAAATCCCCGTACCGGTGGACATTGGCCGCGTGGGGGCATACAATACCTAAAACCGCCCGCAAGCGCGTTTTATAGCAGGAGTTATAAAAAGACACCTATATTGGGTGAAAAATCAAAAATTTATCTGTTTTTGGAACCGTATGGCAAGCATACGGTGAGCCGCCCTTAAAAGCGGCACAGAAACGCTCCAAAAACAGCCGATTGCAGGAGCAAGACAGGCGGCCTAATTACCCGCTTGTTTTGCTCCGAGTGTTTGCCGCCCGCAAGGGCGGCAAGCCGCGGCTGTTATATATTGGGTTAGCGTTTCTGGCTCAAATATAACGGCCGTTTTTTTGCGTTTTATTTTCCAAAACAGAAAGGAGAATAATAATGCAAAATAAAGGTTTCACACTTATAGAATTACTGGTAGTAGTTCTGATTATCGGCATTTTGGCATCCGCCGCACTGCCGCAATACCGCGCGGCCGTATTAAAAGCCCGGCTGGCCCGGTTAATCCCGGCCGTACGCACCATTAAAAACGCGGCCGAATCTTACTATATGGCAAACGGAGCCTACCCGGATGATAGTGCCGTGTTGGATGTAGGGGAAATCAGCGGGTGCAGTACCCCCGGGTGGGGGCATATCCGCTGTAATGATTATTGGATAGATGTTAAATCCGGCGTAATTGGCCGCGCGGAACAGGCCGTAGTAGGGTTTGCCGGAGCCCGCGGAACGGCGGATATTCCGCTGGCGTATGCGGTTTATTTTGATAACTCCGCCTTTCCCAACCGCATAGAATGTTGGGCCCACGCCACCAATCCGGCCGCCGTGGCTGCCTGCAAAAGCCAAGGGGGCACTCCGGCCGAGCAAAATTTATCCCATTCACAACCGGCCGAAATGGGCAGGCCTATCAACATTTACCTGTTAAATTAAATCGGCCCAACCAATTAATTAATAAAAACCCCCGGCATTTGTTTACCGGGGGCTTTTTATGTTTAAGCTATATGTATGGTTAGAATAAAATTACGCCCAATATCCACGCCGCGGCGGTAGCCAGCCCAAACGTCAGCGCCACTACGCGCAAGGTATCTTTCAGGCCGCTTTCACGCAACATTACAAAGAACGTCGCCACACAAGGCAGGTACATAGTCATAAAAATACAACATACTACCAGTTGCTCCGGCGTTAAGTGGTAGGGGGATAACATGGCAATAGATACGTCTTTGCGTAGTACCCCCAGCAAAAGCACAGGGGTAATTTCGCCCGGCAGAGAAAGCAAATGTTCCACCGGAAAGCGCAACACTTTCGTCAGCCAATCCGTCAGGCCGGAAAGCTGCATTAAATCCACCAAAAACACCCCGCCTACAATAAGCGGCAAAGCATCCCCCAAATACTCCTTCATGCGTATCCATATTTTGCGTAATAAGGGCCGCCACTGCGGGATTTGCCACGAGGGGATTTCCATAAATAATTCCGGCGTTTCCCCGCGCATTAATTTATTGAGTACCGTTCCCGCCAAAATGCCGCACAGGAACAAACCCCCAAAAACCATCAGCAAGTATTTAATGCCGTACGGCGCCAAAATGGCAAAAATCATAGCCGTTTGGGAAATACACGGCACCATCACCAAAATTAACGCCAAGGCAATAATGCGTTCGCGGCGGGTTTCCAGCACGCGCACGCCCATGACGGCGGGCACTTTGCACCCAAACCCCAACATAATGGGAATGGCCCCATAGCCGTGCAGACCGATTTTATGCAACAGGCCGTCTAACAGTACCGCCAGCCGCGGCAGATAGCCCAAATCGCCCAAAAATCCCAGCAGTGCATAAAATGCCAGCACATAGGACATCACATCCACCAGCGCAATTTTTAAGCCGTCCGTTAATATGCCAAAATACTGCTCCCCACCGTCACCCACTAAAATATGGGTCAGCCAATTACTGTCCCCAAACCAACCGGCAAACAGTTTTTGCATAAAGGGGAAATAATAATTATCATAAAACGGTGACAAAAAATCTATGATACTTTCGCCCACAAAGCGCACCACAAAGAAAGACGCTACCAACACCACAAACGCCAGCGGAATACCCGTCACCGGGTTGGTGGCAATGCGCTGTAAGTTTTCCCAGATAGACGGATGTTTGTGCTTAATCACCTGCACTTTGCTGATAATATCGCCGATAATGTGCCATTTGCCTTCGGCGGTGGGGGGAACTTGTAAATCACTCAGCGGCAGTTTTTGCTCCGTAATTAAAGAAGCCTGATAAGACAGCTCTTTTAACCCCTCGCCCGTGGTGGCTACCGCCGGGATGACTGGGATACCCAGTTGTTTTTCCAGCTCTTTTACATTAATTTGAATCCCTTTGCGTTGGGCTTCGTCAAATTTATTAAGCAGTAAAATAACCGGCTTTTTAAGCTGCATAATTTCCAACAAAAAGTACAGGTTGCGCTCCAAGTGGGACGCATCTGCCACGCAGACGATAAAATCGTACTCCAATTCCTTAAATAAATTGCGTTTTTTGCCTTCAATCAGCCATTCTTCTTCCAAGCGGTACAAGCCGGGGATATCAATAATATCATAACTATCCCCATTAAAAACGGTTTGCCCGTAATTAAGCCCCACTGTTGTACCGGGGAAGTTAGAAGAAATAATGCCAATGCCTGTCAGGCGGGAGAAAATAAGGCTCTTGCCCACATTGGGGTTTCCGGCCAACAGAAAGGTGTTTTTCTTGGCGGCTACCATAATTTTTTTGGCGGTTTCCCGCCCGATGGCAACCTCGGTGCCCGATACGCTTACCACAATGGGGCTGCGCCCCGGTTTACGGGTGACAAACTGGTCTTTTACAAGACCCATGGCGGCCAATTTTTCGGTCATTTTGGCGTCCGCCTGAATATCCTTAATCCGGGCGGTACTGCCCGGCCTTAACTGCTGTAATGTGCGGTTGAAATCTTTTTCCATAAGTATAAAAGTTAGCTAATCCTTACTTTTATTATACCATTGGGGCGTATAGCTTGGCAAGCGGCGCACTTAAAAAATAAAAAAATCTGCGCGTTGCGGCTTATTCAAAAAGCAGTTTAGCGCTTGCGCCACCACAACAAAAAGCCGGCCTCTGGGCAGAGGCCGGCATACTACGCTTAATCACAGGGGGCTAAAATCCGTCTGCCGTATCGGCATATTTACGGCCCGCCACCACGCGGCAGAGTTCGCGGCCTTTGTCTGTATTCGGCACGCAGTTGCGCACAAAAACACCGTCACGGCGGCGTTTTTTGCCGGTAATGGAATAATCTTTGGCGGGGTTGTTGCGTTCAAATTTAACGCCGTAATAATAGGTGTCATCTCCGTTTAGGCGCGTCACATTAAAACTTTCGCCCGTAATGCTTTCCGCCGTGGCGCCCGATAATTTTACTTCCAAATTATCAAACGTGCATTTAGCATTAAAATTATTTTGATAGGTGGAATAGCAAATAGCCAACGCATCTTTTAATACGCCCATCATTTGCAACGCTTCGGCGGCGCGGGCTTTTTCGGCCGCTTTAATATATTGCGGAACCCCTACCGAAGTTAAAATGCCTATAATCAGCACCACAACCAACAGTTCAATTAATGTAAAACCTTTGTTCATTATGGCCTCCTTAAAATTGTGCTATTTTTATGATAGCATAATTGGCGCGCGGCGGCACATCTGTTTATGTGCGCATTTTTACGGTTGGATTTTGTATAATTTAAGTATAATAAAATTATCAGCAGTATCAACGAGGAGAATAAACCATGGCTTATAAAGTAAATCCGGATGTTTGCATTAACTGCGGTGCTTGCGAAAGTGCCTGCCCCGTAGCCGCTATTTCCGAAAAAGACGGCAAAAGAACCATTGCTGAAGGTACCTGCATTGAATGCGGTTCTTGCGCTTCTACCTGCCCGGTTGGCGCTATCAGCAAATAACCATTCGGTATCTATAAAAACACCGCTGCCCGTTAAAAGGCGGCGGTTTTTTATTGCGGTGGGAAGCGGCTTATTTGAAAATACCCCTATAAACAGGGCCGATAGCAACCGCGCCGCAACCGCAAAGGAACGAGCAATAAAAAAACCCCCAAACTTTCGTCTGGGGGTTTTTTCAGAACCGTTCGGGGGGTAAATCGAAGGTTCTGGGGGATAAAATCTGTTTTTTCTTTATACATTATATTTTATATGCTTATTAAAAAAAATGCAAGTTTTTTAACAAAAATATTGAAAAAATAACTATTTATTTTAAGCTATCGGGTATAGTGCCGTTGTTTTTGGGGCCCCGTGCGGTGCGGTTTTTTTGAAATTTTTGTAAAAAATCCGCTTCCTATTTGTATAATATAAGTACCGGAGGATTACTACATGAAAAAACTATATATGCTTTTTGTTTTACCGTTTCTAGCCGCGCCGGCGTTTAGCCAAAGCGGTGCGGAAACCGACACCACCGCCCAACTGGCCGCCAAAGCCACGGGGGATGTTCCCGGTGATATTTACCGCGGGACTGTGTTTGGTGCGGAAAAGAAAAATTATGCCAGCACCACTTTGGGCACGCGCGAACGCGCCAAAACTAAATTTGTATATGATACGTCCCTCGTGCGCGCCGTAAAAGTGGGTGATGCGGACCGCGTAAGAACCTTATTATTTGCCAATGTGGACGTTAACGAAAAGAACTACGCGGGCATTACGCCTATGGCCGTTGCGGCCGAAAAAGGCAATATGGACATTATTAAAATGTTGGTAGAAGAAGGCGGTGCCCAAGTGAACGCCGTTTCCAGCTATGGGGTGACGCCGCTTATTGCCGCGGCCGCTGCCGGAAATACGGAAGTGACCCGCTATTTAATTGCCCACGGTGCTGATGTGACCGCCAAAGACGATTTGGGCAAAACTGCGCTTTTACATGCCGCCGCCAAAAACAACAAAGCGCTGATTACCAACTTAATTAACCTCAACTCCGCCGCTACGGACTTGGCTGATATTACCGGCAACACGCCGTTAATGTATGCGGCCCAAGCGGGGGCACTGGGCAACGTACAGGCGTTAATAGCCAACGGTGCCAACATTAATTATAAAAACCCGAACAACGGTTTAAGCGCCCTAGCCGTAGCCGCCGCCGAAGGGAAAGATGCCACCGTGCGCTATTTGGTACGCAACGGGGCGGACATCAACATTACAGATGCCGGTGGACGCACGCCGTTGTTTTATGCCCTGTCTACCGACCAAACCCGCACCTTTGAAACCTTAATTAATCTGGGGGCGGATGTAAATGCTAAAGACGCCAACGGTCAAACCGTTTTAACGGCCGCTGTAAAGCAGCACAAGCCGGTGTTTGTGAGCATTTTGCAAGGTGAAAAAAAAACTGATGTAAACGCCGTGGATAATGACGGAAAAACCGCCCTTATGCGCGCAACGGAAGACCCTAAGGCCGCCCAGTGTGCTAATGTGCTGGCGGGTTCCAAACGGGTGGATTTGAATTTGAAAGACGCCAATGGCGATAACGCCCTCATGCAAGCGGTAAAAAATAAAAACCAAAAAGCGGCCTTGCTTTTGTTAAAGACCGATACGGATTTGTACGCCGTAAACAATGACAAAAAAACCGTATTTGATTTGTCCAAAGAATACTTGGCGGACACTCCGGCCGGAAATGTCATTGATGTAAAAGCCATGGAATTGGCCCGCCAAACGCAACCCGCCGCGCAAGAAGATACGCAAGCGGAAGATGTGACGGCGCAAAGCGTGCAAGAGGCCCTGAATCCGACGGTAGAAGAAGCCGCTATTCCGGCGCCCTCCGTACTGGAAGAAAGCCAAGCCGTAGCCGAGGCCTCTTTGACCGATATTGCTAACGAAATTCAGGCCGCCGAAGCCGAAGAACAGGCCAAGGCCGCGCAAGCTGCCCGCGCTAAAGCCCGCAAGGCCAGACAAGCCAAAGCGCGTGCCGCCGCCCGTGCCAAAGCCAAACGCGAAGCAGCCGAAAAAGCAGCTGCCCAGCAAGCGGCCGCCGCTCAAGCCGCGTACGACCAAGGCGTAAACGCTTATGATACCGCTGCCAATGCCGTGAGCGACGGCTACAACGCCGCTACCGGGGCAGTAAACGACGGTTATAACGCCGCGGCCAACACTTATGATGCCACCGCCCAAGCGGCCCAAGATGCGTTTGCCGCCTATAATCCGGACGCATACACACAACAATAAGTTTTAGTTGTTCCGCAAGGAAATAAAAAACCTCCGCCAAAAGCGGGGGTTTTTTATAGTAGATACCCACAAAAAACACATTATAATCTTTGCTACGCGCCCCAACAGGTACTACATCTTTTACACAAAAAATATTCCTTGGTATGAACCAAGGAATAGGTGGTTTCACTACAAAATTTAAAGAACGCCTTTTTAATAAAAATACCGTTTAGCAGAACCGGAAGGGTTGGTATCCGTATTGGAAGCCATGTTGGAATCCGATTTGCAAATAGAGTTGGCGGCTTCTTTACCTCCGTTATAAGCGCTGCATACTTGCTTGCCGGCTTGAGTGGCAGAATTATCAAGAATTTTAGAATAGGAAATATAAAATTCGTGGTTGGTTCCCGGCTTGGTCGCAATACACTGCACGGAACTCATATTGGCTTCCATATTAAGATAGCAATCGGTCGTCCCAAAACGGCGGAAATTTTGGGTAGGCCCAGAGGCCCCCGCCGGAGCATCTATATCTAAAGCATTCCAGTCAGAAGTATATTGGTTATTAGCCAGAAAATAGGCTTCTTCCGCCACTGCTATACTCTTTACAAGCGGTTTTAAGTTAGCATAACGGCTTTTCCATACCGCTTTTTCATATTGCGGAAGAGCCACCCCCGCCAATATGCCAATAATCAGCACCACCACCAATAACTCTATCAATGTAAACCCGCCTAAACGGCTTATATTTGCGTTTTTCATCACAACCTCTCTTTTTGATAAATTTTATATATAAATAAAATTTATCAAAAAAAAATAAAACAACCCTTTTCTAAAAACGGCAGGCTGAAAACTGCTTTTCATACCATTCTGCCCCGTGTTCTGTGCCCCAACAGGCTGTGCGGATTTCACACCAAAAAGCCGGCCCCCAAAAAGGCAGGCCGGCTTGAAAGATTTTAGAGCTAGTTTTTTATTTCTTTTGGGTGCGGCTCCATTCCAAAAAGTTGCGCCATTGGCGGTTTAACAGCTCCGCCTCCTCCGGCTTTAAGGCCGGCTTTACCTCTTGCCCCTTTTGGAACAAGGCCCACGCGGAAGTATCTATATTTAACGCACGCGCCGCCAAAAAGGCCGCGCCCATAACGGTAGATTCCGTTTCCGGACTTTTGTGCAAGGTCGTTTGCAAAATATCCGCCTGAAATTGCAGTAAAGCGGTATGGTTAGCCAAACCGCCCGCTACCGTAATGGGGCCTAAATCCACCCCGTAATTTTTAATGTAATACGCAATATCCGCCACCAAAAAGGCCACCCCGCGCAACACGCCGGCCACCACATCCGCCCGCTTGGTTTGGGGGGATAACCCCGCCAACACGGCAGAAACATTAAAATCCCAATACGGGGCCCCTAAACCGCCTAGTGCGGGCAGAAACCAAATTGGGCGCTCTGATTGTGCGCATAAGTCGTCCAGCTCGTCCATTTCAAAGGAAAATCCTAACTGTTTGAGCCAATCAAAGGCCACCCCGCACACATTAACGGGGCCTTCCAAAATAAAATCACACTTGCCGTCCGTACCGGTGGCGGAAACCGATGTTAAAATACCGGAGATTTGCTTTAGCTCTTTCCCCACGTTATGCAGGAAAAACGCCCCTGTGCCGTAATTAATACTGCTGCTGCCCGCGTGCAGCCCCATACCGGCCATAAAGGCCTGCTGGTCGCCCACGCACACTAAAATAGGGATTCTCCGCCCTTGGTATTCATACATGCCGTAATCTCCGGCCGTCGGGCGGATTTCGGGCAGACAGGCGCGTTTAATGCCAAAGGCGTTTAATAAATCGTCGTCCCAATCTCCGGTATGGATATTATAAAGCAACGTGCGCTGGGCCAAGGTGGGGTCCACCGCAAAAACGGCACCTTTGGTTAAATGCCAAATTAAATAAGTAGCCACCGGACCGACGGCTAAATCGCCCGCTTCGGCCGCGCGCCGTACCGCCGGAATATGTTTTAAGCACCATGCAATTTTGGGTGCGGAATAAAACGGTGTTTTGTATAATCCGCTCAGGCGGTGAATATCCTGCTGGGGGGTGCGCACGCTTTGCGCTTCTTGCACGGCGCGGCCGTCCTGCCAGCTTAAAACCGGTGCCAGTGCCTTGCCGGTGCGGCGGTTCCACAAAACCACCGTGGAACGTTGGGAAGAAACGGCAATCGCGCTGACTTCCGCCTCTTCCAACTTATCCAATATTTCGTTTAGGAGGGGGATTTGGCTTTCCAGCAGTTCCTCGGCATTATATTGTGCATATCCTTCCTGTGGGTGTTCGGGCGCAAAAGGTTCCGCGCGTTTGTATAATACCGCGCCGGAGCCGTCCACCGCAAAAACGCGCGTGCCGGAGCTGCCTTGGTCCAACGCTACAATAACATTATTATTCATGTTCAAACCACCTGTTTTCTTTCAGCAAGGTATAAGCGGCTTTATCTAACGCTTGCAATTTTTCGGCCGCTTCTTGGGCATTAAAAGTATCTTTTTGAGCCTCGCTATCCAGCAACTGCGCGCCGCTGTGGCGCACGGCCCCTTGCGGGGTAATCAGCCCAATGTTTACCCCTTCGGAAACAAACGCAAAGCGTTCGTCCCTGCGGGAATTATCCAACATATTGCGCCCAAAAGCCGTGTACGGAACGTGCAGGCCCGTCAGCGCGTAAATGGTGGGGATTAAATCCAGCTGGGAAACCGTCAAACTGCGTTTTTCCGCCGGCAGCAGCTTGGGGGCGTACATCACCAGCGGAATACGGAATTTATCGTACAGGGAATCCGTCTTGGCGCCGGAAGTATGGTCCGCCACAAAAATAAACACGGTATTATCAAACCAGCCGTCTTCTTTGGCGCGTTTCAAAAACTCGCCAATGGACCAATCCGCATACGCCAACGTGTTTTTGAACCCGGTTTCCCAATCGTTGCCTTCATATTTGTTAAACTGCGGGAGCGTGCGCGCAAACGGCTCGTGCGTAATGCCGGTAAACACCATGCCCACAAAATTTTTCTCTTTGCGGTTTTTTACTTTATCCGCCGCAAACATCAGGGCCTCGTAATCGTAGCCAAAAGGGGCCTTATCCTGATATTTTAACAGTTGGGGGATATCTTCCCACCCGTAAGATTCTTTAGCCCCTAAAAAGGAGGCCAGCGCGCACATGCGGTAAGAATCCCGATGCGAAGACTGCACAAAAAAGGTATAGTAGCCGGCATTGGTAAAATTTTTGGGCATGGGGGATAAAGCGGATAACTCTAGCCCGTAGCCGAACATAGGCAGCCCCGGAATTAACGGCACGCCGCCAAAAACCGCCGCAAAACCAAAAATACTGCGCAGGCCCGCCGCATAAGCATTGGTAAACGTCAGGCCGTTTTTTACTAACCCGTCAAAGACCGGAGTGACGCCATAACTCCCGCCGGAAAGAGCATCCACAAACCGCGGGTGCCAACCCTCTAGTAAAACAATCATAATGTTTACATCTTTTAGTTTGGTGGGAGCGTCGCTTTCCCGCATCAGCGGATAAAGCGCATGGGTGCCTGTTTCTCCGGACGAAAAAAGCTGTTCGCGCGTCAAGCGGATAGCCTTTTCAACGGGATAGTCATTTTGCACGTCCACGCGCCCTTTGCGCCCTACCTGATAGGCCGTAAAAGCACCGTTGAGCGTTAGCGCGGCGGCCGACGGCGTACGCGCATAGTTATACACATCCGCCACCCCTAAGGATTTGCCGCGCCCCAAATGCCCGCGCACGCCCAAAACAATCAGCAGAATAATCAACAACAGTTTGCCGCCCTCGGCCAGCGGGGAACCAAACTGTGGGGCAAAGCGCGTGGTAATTTTCCAGCGGATAAAACAACACGCCCCCACAAATACCGTCAACAAACCCACGAGCGGCCACAAGGCCGGCCCAAACATATAGGAAATGACAAAACCCCAATCGTGCGAAATTTGCACGATTTCTTCGGCAATATGACGGTTTACTTTGGGAAAGTAAATTAAATCCGCCGCCAATACGCCCGCCAGCACCAGCATAACGCCCGCAATAATATATAGCAGCCACTTGGCCCAACGGCGGGAATTAACCGGCAAATTGAGCAGTAAAATAAGCGGCCCTAAAAACAGCGCAATAACGGAAAAATCAAACCGCAGTCCGTTCAAAAACGCACTCCAAATTTCCGGCTTTGTTAAACCCTCAAAAACAGGGCGGAAACTTTCAAACAAGGCCACACGTGCGGCAAAAAACATAGCCGCGGCTAAAAGCACAATATAAAAAGACCAACGAAAACGAAAATCCGATTTTTGCGGTTTTTTTATCCACATAGTTTACTCCGTTTTTTTAAGTTCCAGTTCTACGCTTTCCTGCGGGGTTCCCAGCGCGCCCAAACGCGCTTTTTGCTCCGCGGGAACCGTATTATCCGCCAGCAAGGCTTCCACCGTGCTTTGCGTGGGAACCAAGGTTTTATGCAATAAATTTAAGGAGCGCAAAAGCTCCACCACTTTTTGTTTATCGTTAAATTGGGTATGCGTCAGGCGCTTTAGCTCGGCCTGATAATGCGCGCCGAAATGGCGGTCAAAACGCTGGGCCTGCATAAGAGCAATAATCTCTTTTTTCAATTTTTCGTAATCTTCCAACGCCGCGCCGCAGCGGTCAATTTTATCGCTTAATTCTTCCTGCGGTGTTTTTTTAAGCGGGGCGGGAGCCGGCTTTACCTCCGCCGCTACGGCAGGGGCCGCCGCCGGAGCCGGATTTATAAAACGCGCGCCATAACCGCTGGGGCCGGTGTATTCTTTACCTGTAAATACAGGGCAGATGTTGCGGTAATCGCACCAGCGGCATTGGTTTTCTCCGGGGGTGGGGGAAAACTTGCCCGCGCGGATTTCGTCCGCCACCGCCAAAACCCCGTGCCAAAATTCCGTAATTTGTTGGTCGTCGGCGCGCTCAAAATACATTTCCTTTAAGGTGGGCAGATGATAAAAGCAAAGTTTTTCCACCTTTACCTGTTGCACGCTGGGGTCCTTTTGTTGGACCAGTTCTTTAATGGCAGGGCTCATTTCGGCCACTTTTTGATACATATACAACTGGTCCGGCGCGCGTTCCACCGTTTTGCCGGTTTTATAGTCCAGAATCATCACTTTGCCGTCGCCCAGATAGTCAATGCGGTCCAAAATACTAATTAGGTTTAAGCCGTCCGTATCCAGCTTGGACATCATTTCCACAGACAGCGGATGCGCAAACGTGGCCGCGTGCTTTTGATAATAGGTTTCTATAATGCGGCGGCCTTCCTGATAGCCGGCGGCTTCTTTTTCCGCACTGGCGTAGCCTTTTTTTTCAAAAGAGGTACTTTGCCAATCTTTCGTAAAAAAATCCAACGCTTGTTGTAAAGTGGGAAAAGTGGGATTTTTTACGTCGTAAATATACTCCATTACCGCGTGGAGCGCCGAGCCGAACGCAAAGTAGTATTTCGGTTTTTCCGGCAGCATCAGTACATAGCGGAATTTGTATTTTTGCGGGCATTCTTTATACATGCCCAATTTAGAATAAGAAAACGATAAATTTTTAGCCATATAAACCCCAACAAATAATGTTATTTCCATTCTATCATTTTATGACGGAAAAACAACACATTAAATGATTACCGCCCCCGTTTACCCGCACCCCATAAAAAACCCCGCCAAACGGCGGGGTGGGAAAAACACGCAATTTGTATTAGTTGAAACCAACTTTTCTGCGCGGGGTAGCGTCTTTAGGAAGGTCCACTTTAATTTTGGCGCGTAAAAATTTGGTAAACGGCGTGGGGAAAGTCTTTTCCAAATTAACGGCCAACAAAGATAGCGAAGACTCATACGCATGCGGATAGCTATTCAAAATATACACCAAATCCGTCATGTTTTGGGCCGCTTCTTTGGAATAACGGCTCAACTCCCCATTCAGCCGGTTGCGGGTGCCGATTAAACGCCCCTTTTCGGCCATATTCGTGGCGGCGGAAATATAGCGTTCGGTTTCAATAATGCGCTGGCTGGCATCCAACATTTTTTTATCTAACTTGAGCAGATTGCGGCTCAAATAAATTATCAGACCGTTTACTTCTCCGGGCACGTTATCATATTGGGGAATTAAATTAATAAATTCCGTAAAATAGCGCGGAGAAATATTTGCGTAGCGTGCAGGGTCGGCAGATACGGCAAACAAACCGGGGATATTCTTTTCTTTAGCCGGCAGAAAATGGGGGCTTCTTTCACGGTATAATTCTTTACCATAGGCAAACAATTCTTTATTGTGAATTTCCGTTAGTTCTTTCAGCACTCTGGCATCTTCTTTTCTGTATTTTTCAATAAGAGCAATCTTTTGCGCAAAAGTTAATTCTTCTTGGAGCACAATTTGCATGGTTCTTTGTTGGGCAACAAGTTGTGCCGCGGCCTGATTTTGGTTTGCTAATTGCACTTGGGCCAGCAAACGCTTGCTGCCAATATAAGCGGTTTGTTTACGGGCGGCTTTTTTAGTGGTTTGTTTGGCAATTTGTTTAGCAGCATCAACTACTACTACTTTTTTAGGGGCGGCTTGGGCCGCTTTTTTGGCTGCCACAACGGGTAATTCAAGTACCGGCACTTGCCCAAACACAGGCCCAGCAAGTAAACACAGGCCTAATAGGGCGTACAAGGATTTATTCATCATCATTTTTAGGCTCCTTTCTTTTTTGGTTTTTTGCTTTTCGTATTTTTAGTATGTAATAAAATTTTTTTTACTTTTTCCAGTAAAAAAAGGACCTATTTTTTAACTGTTTTATTTTTTTCTAGGACCTTTTTACCGTTTTTCCGTCAGAGCGTGGAAAATTTTTTTATTCAAAAAAAGGACACAAAATTAAAAAAACTAGGTCTTTTTTTTGCTAGACAAACCGCAAACCTTTGTAAAAATAAGGATTTTTTTGTGGCTTTTCAAGCGGTTTACAAACCTGTTTTGGCATTTTATTACAATTTATCTACTTCATTTTTTAGTGCGACCAAACGGTGTATGAAGATTTTTTGAATCTTTCTTGTTTTTTTTGTAAAATATATGTGTTCGTTAGTATATCTTTCGCCCCCATAGCTCAATGGATAGAGCACCTGCCTTCTAAGCAGGGGATATAGGTTCGATTCCTATTGGGGGTATTTTTTATCGTCACAGTGCTGGCAAAATTGCTGACAAATTATTTGATTGTCGGCATTTTTTTATGGCAACAGAACCGCCAATCAAAAGATAATACCCCATTTTTCCGCCCCTATCGGGCGGTTTTTTATTTTACATTCAGCCGTATTTTGCATAAAAAAATACCCCAAGGCTTATGAACCTTGAGGTATTTTTTATGCTTAAAAACAACGCTTATTTTTTAGCTTTGGCCGGTTCCTGCTTAGCCGGTTCCGCCGTGACGGACGGCATGGGCACAAATCCAGCCGGCACACCATACGGTGCTACCGTAGACGGGCGCCACACTTCAAACGCATTGGTAAACGCTTGCGAATAGGAGCCGAACAACCCTTTGGTGAGCCCGAAGGTTCCCAGTGGCAAGGCTTTAGGGAATAACCCAATGCTGGGGCCGGCAAACGCCACACTGGCACCCAAAGAAGTCAGCGGAATCCATAACGAGGTCCGCGGAACGTCACTCCGGTTTTCAATGCCAGCCTGAATGTGTTTATCCGTATAATGGCTTACCGTAAGCGGAATAGCCGCAAGACCTGTTTGGGAAAGGGAAAACACCGTCATAGCAGTGGTGGCGGCTTTGTCCCGCACCACGGCAGCTTCTGCCGCGTTCAGGCCCATGGTGCGTGCGGCCACATAACCGCCGCGCACCACCTTCATATTTGCCAATTTCTGCAAGGATTGCGTCACGTTGGCCGTACCTACACCCACCAGCGCAATACCCAAGAAACCGGGGCTATCAAAACCGTCAAAACCATAGTGCATCATCATGGCGCTGCCCGTCATATTCATACCGTAGGAAAGCATCAGCATCCGTTGGTATTCGGAACCCAATTTAGCCGGATCTTTCAGGGCCGCCAACATGGGTTTGGCGCGCAAGCGGGTCAGCAGAGGGAACAAAACCACCGTACCGCTGGTCACTAACGCCACCCAGTTTTTGCGGTTTTCTTTTTGCATATCGTTAATCCAACCAAATTTGGTCACTTCCGGACGGATTAACTGGTTGGCCGCCTTGTTAAAGGTGGCGGCTTCAAAGCCGGTAAAGGCAAACGCCGCGGCGGTTAAGGGGAGGAGTTCCTTGCTGGCTAAAATACGCAAGGAGCCCCACGTTTCGCCCCAGCCGTCCCTAAACAGGGTGCGGGCATTTTTAGCCAAAATGGCGGAGCGCATAGCAAACCCGCCGGACATAGGCGCGAATTTCATAAATCCGGCCACTTTGCCGATATTCGGGTCAATGCGGGAGAAATACAAGCTGGCTAAAGAGCCGGCGGAAATCGTCCCCAATACTGGGAACGCGAGCGAAAAGTCCGTCGCCCCCGGGGCAAACAAGTTTGCGGCCACCGGCGGAACCAACATAGCAAAAGAACCGATGTTCTTAAACGCCATACTGGTTAATAAAGAGCCGCCGCCGCCAATGCGGTCAATCAGCAAGTTCAGGCCGGAGCGGTTAAGCGCGGAAGACATACCAATTGCCGCGCCGGATACAAACAGCGGCCAAATAGGGGGCAAGTTGCTTTCGTTTACTTTGCCGTAAAATCCGGAGGAACCCGCAAAGGCCATACCGAATAGCGCCGTACCCAAAGCTATTTTTACCGTTTTTAAGGCGCCGATTTTCATCACCAAGGGGGAAAACACCGGCGTCAGTAAAGACGGAATATACGGCAACGCCAAGGAAATCATGGTTTTATCGGTTTCCGTAATGCGCCCGCCGTAAATGTTTTCAAGCGGGGCAATTAAGCTGGAAGAAGCCGAGCTTAAACTCAACCCCGTAGCAATATAAAGCGGGATTAATTTATTGCCGGTGCGGCTTACATTCATATTAAACCGCAACCCTTGCGGCGCTTGGCGCGCAATAGACAAGAACGGGCTTAACTGCGTTTTGCGCACCCCGTACGAGAACGGCGCCACGTTGGTTAGCAGTTGTCCGTCGCGGTAGAAGTTCAACGCGCCGGTGGGGGACATAACCATTTGGGCGTTTTCCAACCCTAAATAGCTGTCCGCCTTTAAGGTAAGCGGTACGGAAACCGTTTTGCCGGATTCTAACTGTCTAAGCACAGGCACGGTCGTGGCGTATTTTTTCTCTTTGCTTTGCGGCAACCAATTCTTAAAAGAGAAAGACGACGGTTTTTTATAGGCCGTTAATTTTAATTCAAACGGCATGCTTAAACCGGCTTTTTCCGCCGCTAAAATAAATTCCGGCATTTGTTGCGCGTCCAAGGTTAATTTGAAATTTTTAGCATTGGCGGTTTGGCCTAAATCGTTGCCAAAACCAAAGGTAATGCCATTTTTGCCTTGGGTAAACACGGCGCGCTGATAGGTATTTTTACCCAACCCGCTAACCCCGTTGGCCGCCACCACATTTAAGGGCAGTTCTTCGGCCGCGCCGCCTTGCACCAGTACGGCAGAGCCTAACTGCGTGGTTTTGGTTTTTTGCGCTTTGGGCTCTTTGGCCGCCGCCACGCTTTCTAGCGCGCTAGGCGCTTTAATGCGTTTATCCGCACTCAGGGAACTTAACAGGGCCTGACCGATTTTACCATAGGCGGCATCATTAAAGATGCGGCGGTCGGCGTCCATCATTTGGGTTAAATTGCTCACCAAAAGTTTTCTGTAAGAACCGCGCGAAAACGTGCGCTTGAACCACCCGCGCCGTGCAAATTGGCTATTGGCCGCGGCGGTGGCATCCGCCAGCATTTGCATAGCAAAGGCCGATTGCTCGGCAGTGGGAGCCTGCCCCAACACACCGGTTAAAAGCGATTGGACGGCGGACGCATCCGTCTGGCCGTTTGCCAATAAAGAGCGTTTTTCAAAAGCCGCAATATTCTGCGGCACTTGAACCGTTTTAAGGTTTTTTACATCTGCCGCCAACGCTGCCGTTTCGCCCGTTTTATACCCCGGTAAACCGGAAATTTGGGCAATTTCTTTAGACAAAACCGCGCGGTAGGCGTTATCTGCATTGAATGTAGTTAATTGGGTCAATTTGCTGCGGTTGGCAAATTCTATATTCGCCCGTTG
Organism: uncultured Elusimicrobiales bacterium; assembly: GCA_934662565.1. Lineage (GTDB taxonomy): Bacteria > Elusimicrobiota > Elusimicrobia > Elusimicrobiales > Elusimicrobiaceae > Avelusimicrobium. The sequence goes on along the minus strand of CAKUKI010000001.1, from coordinate 214,973 downwards.
GGTAGCCGCGCTTAATGCTTCGTTAATCACAGCTACTTGGTTTTCACCCAACACCGTGGGATGTTTGGCCGCTTCCGTGCCGACGGATAACGTACCCGCTGCCGAGGAAAATTTCAAATTTTCAGCCACTAATTTGGACGCCGCCGGCACAAACCCACCCGGTACTTTTAATAATTCTGCCGTCGTGGGCACTTTGGCAAATTGCGGCATTTGCGCCAGCACCACGGGTTCCATTCCTTTGCGTATGCGCACCGGAATATTGCGCAAAGTGCGCAAGGGTTTTACCACATTTAAGCGGCGCAGCATAACGGCCCGTTCCGCCACCGTGGCCCCGTTGCGGGCCATATTCATAGCTTTGAACATGGCGCGCCCGACCGTGGCCCCTTTGGCGGCCAGTTTGGTCAAGTCCACCAAACACCACACCAAAATGGCAATATCACCGTATTGGGCGGCTTTTAAGAACCAGTTGGAGCGGTCTTGGCGCACGCGCTTGGCATTATACGGGGCACTGCCTTTTTGATAGGCTTTAATAGCATAGCCCTGTTTAGGCGCGCTCACTTTGGCACTGGCCGCATATACTTTATAGAGTTTGCGGTCCAATTCCAGTTCACTATCCGCGCTCAAATCACCCATACTTTGGTTGAACAAGTGGCGGGCAATCGCGCCGGAAGCCGTCAGGCCGGTAATAGATACATATTTATTAAACATGGCGCGGCGGCTATTCCATTCCGCGCGGTTGGCAGCCGCTTGCGTGGCGGAGATGATTTTGGCTTGGCCTTGGGCGGTTAAATACTGGCCGGCCTGTAAATACTGCCCTTGCGGAGTATAACTTTTCGCCCCGCTTTTGCCACTTACCAACGCACCTACTAAAAAGGGTTGAATACCCACACAGCCCATGTTGTACACCGTTTTAAGTTGAACGGTCTTTTTGCTCCACGCCGCACAACGGTCCACCCCAAATTCTTTCAACATGGCTAAACTCTGCGCGCTGCCTTCGTTAGCCAGCAGCAGGGCCACATCTTCCCATGCGTTGCCCATGGGGGCGGTGGGGGAGTGGTCTTTTGTCAACGGATAAACCGTATATTTGGAAACTTCGCCCAAATACTGGCCGTTCATATTTTTGAAAACTTCAACTAATGTGGCAAGGCTGAACAAATCTATATTGGAAATATCGCGTTCCTGTTGGGTAGCGCTGGAAATAAACCCGCGCAACACGCCGTATTGCTTCATGGCCAGTAATGCGCTCACCCCGCCCAAAAGCGCAGGAACGGCATAAATGCCTTTGCTCTGGGCCGTCATAAAATCTTCTATTAAATTGGCATCTTCGCGCGAAGAAGAAATCATCCCCAGCCCCATCACTGCCGATAAGTGGTTGGAACATTCTTTGCAGTTTTTTTGTTTTAACAGGCGGGCATATTCCTGATGCAAATACTGTTTTTGTTGTACTGTGAAGAAGGATTTTCCGTCCGCCGTTTTAAGCGGCAAAATGCGTACGGAATAGGAAATTAATTTGCGTTTGGCTAACGGTGCTTTGTCTTTCAGTGCAAACAACGTTTTTACGGCCGCAGCCACTTGACGCTCGGTTTCGGTCCGGTTTTGTTTTTCCAGCTCGTTGTAATAATCTTTGCTTAACGCGTCGCGCTGTTTACCCCACGCGGCCACTTTTTTGCCGGACTCCGCCACCCAGTTATCCACGGCGGCCAAATTTTGCTTGAGCCATTCATCCACCTGCTCTTGGGAGTATTCGCCGCTTTTTTTGAGGGTATCGGCGCGGGCCTGTAAATCTTTTTTGGCTTGAGCGGCCATTTCTTTTACTTTAGCATGTTGTTTGGCGGCCTGTTTGCGTGTTTCTTTGGCAAATTCCGCACGGAAAGACGCATAAGCATTTTTTTTGTGGTTAACAATCGGGTTAAATAAATGATCCGCCTGTGCTAATTGTTGTAAGTCCGCATCCGTCAAAGAACCGCGGTCCAGACGGACCTGCGTTTCATGCATTTGGCGGCGGCGGGTTTCCTGCGGCTGCGCGGTACTTTCACTCACGGCGATAAACGCTTTCTTGTGCAGGGTGCGTTCTATATTATCGGCCGTTTCTTGAGAAAAGCGGACTTTGCGCCCTTTAACAACTGCTTGGGCGAAAGCGGGAGTACTCAAATTGACCAGCAAACTCATGGCAACAGACAGACAAGTTAATCTTTTTAACAAGTCATTTATTGCGGGAATATTTTTCATATAAAGTTAATTTCCTTTTGATATTCACAATACAAGCCGCGTAGAAAGATGGCTATATATACATATATTTTCCAACATAATCAAATTATTTGCAAGGGCCAAAGGACCTAGAAAACCGCCCATTTTTATAGGTCCTTTAATAGGCCTTTGAGGGGGTTTACCAATACAGGAAAGGAATTTTGTATAATAATTAAAAGGTTTTTTATATTTATAGGAGAGAGTATGCCTTGCAAAACCAAATCCGTTTGTTCTAAGTTGCAACAGCACCGCTGCAAATATCAGCCCGTGCTGCCCGCTATTCTGCAAAAAGGCCCTGCGGCCGTAAAGGCTAAATTGGGCAAAGCCACCAAAAGCGTGGCGGACCAAGCCACCGTTAAAAAGATGTTCCCCAACACTTACGGCCTGCCTGAAATTACCTTTGTAAAAGGCGCCAATTCTGCCGTGGCCAAAAAGGCCGTGCGCGTGGGTGTGGTGCTTTCCGGCGGGCAAGCCCCCGGCGGCCACAACGTAATTGCCGGTTTATTAGACGGGCTTAAAAAAGCCAACTCCAAAAACAAATTATTTGGTTTCTTGGGCGGCCCCAGCGGTATTGTGGATAATAAATTTATTGAAATTACTCCGGCCTTAATGAAAGACTACCGCAACACCGGCGGGTTTGACTTAATCCAATCCGGCCGCACCAAAATTGAAACGGACGAACAACTCTGCGCCGCCAAAGACAATTTGTTAGCCAATAAAATGGACGCTTTGGTAGTAGTGGGGGGGGATGACTCCAACACCAACGCCTGTGTAATTGCCGAATACCTCAAACAACAAGGGGTAGAGGTCACCGTTATCGGCGTACCTAAGACCATTGACGGGGACTTGAAAAACGCGCAAATTGAAACCTCTTTCGGTTTTGATACCGCCACCAAAATTTATGCCGAAATGGTGGGCAATATCTGCCGCGACGTAAACTCCGCCCGCAAATACTGGCACTTTGTGCGCCTGATGGGCCGCAGTGCTTCCCATATTGCGCTGGAAGTGGCGTTCAAAACGCAGCCCAACGTGGTTTTGATTGGCGAAGAAGTATTAGCCAAAAAAATGACCCTCGCCCAAGTGGTAGATTATTTGGCCGGTATTATTGCCAAACGCGCCGAAATGGGCAAAAACTTTGGGGTTTGTTTGGTGCCGGAAGGGTTGATTGAGTTTATTCCGGAAATGAAAGAATTAATTGCCGCGCTCAACGATATGCTTTCCGACCACGAAGCCGAACTGGCCAAAATGACCACGGTTGCCGAAAAGAAAGAATTTATCATTTCCAAACTGCCGGCCAAATTGGCGGCGCTGATGAAATCTCTGCCTGCCGGGATTGCCAGCCAATTAATGTTGGACCGCGACCCGCACGGCAACGTGCAGGTTTCCTTAATTGAAACCGAAAAATTATTGGTTGAAATGTTGCGCGTAAAACTGGCCGAAATGAAAAAGGCCGGCAAATACAACGGCAAATTTTCCGCCATTACGCACTTCTTCGGCTATGAAGGCCGCTGCGGTGTGCCCTCTACCTTTGATGCCAACTACACCTACGCGCTGGGCTACAACGCCGCCGTGTTGGCATTGAACAAATGCAGTGGGTATTTGTCCTCCGTACGCAAGCTGACCAAAAAAGCCAAAGATTGGGAATGCGGCGGTATCCCGCTGACCATGATGATGAACATTGAACGCCGCAAAGGCAAAGAAAAACCGGTTATCCGCAAAGCCTTAGTGGAACTGAAAGGTGAACCGTTCAAATTCTTGGCCAAAAACCGCGGCGAATGGGCCCTTACGGAATCGTACATTTTCCCCGGCCCTATCCAATACTTCGGCCCGGAAGATGTGACGGATATGACCACGATTACCTTGGCTTTTGAACAAGCCAAAAAACGCAAATAAGCGTTTAGCGGTCTTATTTTACAAGGGAGCCCTTTAACAAGGCTCCCTTTTTTGTGCGGTTTTGAATAGCTTGGCTCCAACGGCCCTTTTTGCCCGCCACGCGCGCCGCGGGCTTATTTTGGCCCGCACTGCGGCCCCACGCATAGGGGTAAATTTTATAAAATATAAGTATGAGCGCTAAAAATTTTTTCTGGTTTATTGTCTTAAATACGGCCCTGTGGGGGCTGATTTCTTTGGTGTACTTTTTTACGGGGGGATTTTATTGGGATGCCCCCGGTTTCTTTTTTGGGGTGTCTTCGGTGCCCGGGCACTTACTGCTGTTTGCGCTGGGGTTAAGCGTACTCGTGTTGCCGTGGCGCCTGATTGGCCCCAAAACCGCCTCCGCCGCCGCGGTGGCCTTTGGGGGCTTTTTCACACTCTTTTTTGCGGCCGATGCGTTTGTGTTCACCCAGTACCGCTTCCACATTGGGGTTGCCATGCTGGAGCTGTTTTTCGGCCCCGCGGGGCGGGAAATTTTTGTTTTTCCCGCCATTACTTATGTTATGTTGGCGCTAGCCACGGCGGGGGTGTTTGTGCTCACTTACGGCCTGTTATGGGTGGCACGCAAAATTACGCTCGGCAAAAAAGCCGTTTGGGCGGTGTGCTTACTGTGGCTGGGTGCATTTTTGACGTACCACTCCTTGCACGCATGGGGAAAATTTATGTTGGTGCCGTCCATATTGGCGCAAGTTTCTTATATGCCGTGGGCCAACCCGTTAAGCGCCAACCGTAAACTGCGCAAAATGGGGTTTGAGCCGAAAAGCGAGCCATACGCAGAGCCTAAAAAAGGCACACTGAACTATCCGTTGCACCCTATGCAGTGTGCGTCCACCCCAAAAACCAACATTTTGGTTATTTTAATTGATGCGTGGCGCGCGGACAGTTTTACTAAAGAAGTAATGCCGCACACATGGGCCGCTTACAAAAACGCGAATGCGTGGTATTTTACCAACCATTTAAGCGGCGGCAACGCCACGGAAGCCGGTGTGTTTTCGCTCTTTTACTCCATGCCGTATTTATATTGGGATTCTTTTACCGGGCAAACCCGCCAGCCTATCCTTATGGAAGAATTGCAAGCCAAGGGCTACCAAATGGGCATTTTTGCCAGTTCTAAACTAAACAGTCCGGCATTCAATAAAAACATCTTCTCCCAAATAGAAAACCTGCGGATAGAATCCAAAGGCACCAACAAAATAGAGCGGGACAGAGATATGCAAAAGGATTTTTTGCATTTTCTGCAAAATAGGGATAAAAACGCGCCCTTTTTTGGCTTTTTATTTTATGATGCCGCCCACGGGCAGGAATTCCCGCAAGGGGGCGATAAATTTAAGCCGGTGGGGGAAGAAATGAACTATTTGGTACTTACCAAAAATACAGACCCCACCCCTTATATGAACCGCTACAAAAACGCCGTATATTTTATAGACGGCCTTTTGGGGCAAGTATTTGAAACCCTAAAAGCCCAAGGGTTGAGCGATAATACGCTGGTTATTTTGACCGGAGACCACGGGCAGGAAATTAACGATACCCGCCACAACTTTTGGGGGCATAACAGCAATTTTGCCCAATGGCAAACGCAGGTGCCGCTACTTATGTGGTGGCCGGAGCATACAGGGGGAGAAAAGGCTTACCGCACCGCCCATTATGATATTGTGCCGTTCCTTTTAACGCATATTTTAGGTTGCACCAATCCGCCCGACGATTATTCCACCGGCACGGATTTATTGGACGCAACCCCGCGGCCTTATACCGTTATTTCCAGCTACACCAAAAAAGCCATTCAAACCGGGGATAAACTCTCCGTGATAGACAATTACGGCTACTTGGAACATTACGATAAAAACTATCAAAAGCTCCCCACAGGGGCGGACCCCAAGGCCCTTACACAGGCATTTAAGGAATTTGCCAAATTTTATAAATAATGGTTGAATAAATATTATATACTTTTAATAAGTTGTATATATTTTAAGGGAGGTTTTTGAATATGAAATACTTGTTAGACCCGCTTGTAAAACACTATGCGGATTTTAGCGGCCGCGCCAACCGCAAACAATTCTGGCTGTATGCGCTGTGGTTGTGTGTAGCGTATATTGTAATAGGCATTTTAAGCGCCGCTTTGGGTGAAAAAGCCGGCAACGCCGTTATTGCCTTGGTGTGGTTAGCTTTAATAGTGCCTAACTTGGCCATGCTCGTGCGCCGCTTGCACGATACGGACCGCTCCGGCTGGTGGGTTTTGATTAGCTTTTTGCCGCTTATCGGCGGGTTAATCTTGTTTGTATTTGAAGTTTTGCCCGGCACCCCCGGGGAAAACCGCTTCGGCAGACAACCCCTAGACTAAAAATTGTCTTTACACGGCCCCGGGTTTTTAGTAAAACCCGGGGTTTTCTTATGTATTTTGCTAAAATAGATATATGAAGAAATTTACCCCTTTTTTATGGCTTGCCGTTTTGTTGGCGGCGGGTGCGTACGCCCCTTTTATGCGGGGCTATGCCGCCCGAATGACGGCCCCGCTAGCAAGCCCGCTCACTCCGCCGCAACAAGAGGCTCTTACCGGCGGTTTTCAGCCGGACTCACCCCGTTTTTTGCATAAAGTAAACACGCGCTACCGCGCCCGCAAAAAAGATGCGTTGTACTCCGGTTTTGAAATAGATATTCTCCGCCACCCTAACGGCAGTCTGGTTGCCGCACACGACGAAACAGAACTTCCCTATGCCGTACCTCTGCCGGATTTACTGTCTGTTATAAAAAATCCTTCAGAAAAAACCTACTGGCTGGACTTAAAAACCCAGCTGACGGACGAAGATTTGCGCTATTTGCAACAGGTAGCACGGCACTTTCACATTGCTCCGGAGCGTTTTATGTTTGAAGCCGACGCCGGCCCGACGGCAGAACGGTTAAAAAAATATGGTTTTTCCTTACTTTTGCAAATTCCGGACGGATTTGACGAAGACGGCAACGACCCGCTCAAACGCGCCCAATTAAACGCGCAATTAGCCGAATCTCTGCATAAATACCAACCGCAGGCGGTGGCGGGCAGTTTTGGCAAATACAAGTATTTGCAGGCGTACTTTCCCAATACGCGCAAAGCCATTTATTATTCCAGCACCAAGCGCCCGAGCCTCAAAAAGCGCTATTTGGCGCAAGAAATGCAAAAAGACCCCACTGTAGTTATTTTTATGTTGGACGAATATAATTTTTAAGGAGACCCCATGCACACCACCCACATTACGCGCACGGACGCGCTAAAATTACTTAAAAAATACAATCAGGAGCCGTTCCACTTGCTCCATGCGCTTACGGTGGAGGCCGTTATGCGCCGTTTAGCCGTACAATTAGGCTATGCGGACGAGGCGGACTTTTGGGCCTTGTGCGGCCTATTGCACGATATAGATTTTGAAAAATTCCCGCAAGCGCATTGCCAAAAAGCGCCCGAGTTATTGGCGGAAATTCAGGCCGAGCCGGAGTTAGTACATGCGGTATGCAGCCACGGCTACGGAATAACGGTAGACATACGGCCGGAACACGAAATGGAAAAAGTCCTTTTTGCGGTAGATGAACTGACCGGACTTATTGGTGCGGCGGCCAAAATGCGCCCGTCCAAAAGCACGCAGGATATGGAGCTTTCCAGCTTAAAAAAGAAGTTTAAGGATAAAAAATTTGCGGCGGGTTGTTCGCGCGATATTATTAAAAAAGGGGCCGAATTACTGGGTTGGGAGTTGGACACACTGTTAGACACCACCCTTGGCGCCATGCGGGAAACGGAAACCGCCGTGCAAACCCAAATGGAGGAAATAACAAAATGAGCTATTTAATCAACCCGTTAAAACGCCTTTTTGATTTTCAGGGCCGCGCCACCCGCAAGGAATTTTGGCTCTTTATGCTGTGGCTGTTGGTGCTAAGCGTGCCCGTAAGTTTTGCCATTATGTTTATTTGCCTGATTATCGGGGCCACGATGTTTAGTGATATGGGCAGCCAGCAAGGCATGGGGTGGCTGGGGATATTTATTTGCTTTATCGTCTTTTATTTAGCGGCTTTGCTGCTGCCGCTTTCCTTGCGCACGCGCCGCTTGCACGACATTGGTTTAAGCGGTTGGTGGCAACTGATTTTATTGGTGCCCTCTCTGGGAAGGCTAGTTATGCTTATTTTTATGCTTATTCCCAGTGAAAAGAGAGATAACCGCTTTGGGGAGCAACCCCGCTAAATACCAAGGGCGGCTTTTGATAGCCGCCCTTTTTACCGGTGTATTTTTGTATTTATAACTTTATTTCCTTTTCCAAAGCGGTAAAAAACTCCGTGGCTTTCATGGGAAAGTACAAATCGCTTACGCTATCCGTATAGGCGGACGGCAGCGTGTTTACCTCTATAATTTTAGCGCCGTGTTCTTTGGCGGCAAGCGGCAAACTGCACGCCGGCATTACTTGCCCCGCCGTTCCCACCACCAGCATAACATCCGCCTGTGCGGCCAATTCTTCACTGGCGGCATACACACGCGGGTTGATGCCCTCGCCGTAAAAAACAAAATCCGGCTTGAGAATCGTTCCGCAAAAGCACACTGGGGGGATTTCGTCCAAATTTACATCTTCCAGTTGGTATTTGCGCAAGCACCGCGGGCAAGAAAGAGTATGAATAGTACCGTGGAACTCTTGCACATTTTTGGAGCCGGCCGCTTGGTGCAAACCGTCAATATTTTGCGTAATTACACCTTTTAATAAACCTTTTTGCTCCAGTGCGGCTAGTACAAGGTGCGCCTTGTTGGGGCGCGCTTCGCCCATGCTGGAAAAAAATATTTTTTTCATTTCCTGCCAAGATTCCAGCGGGTGTTCATAAAAAAAGTTGATTTCTATAAATTTAGGGTCGTATTGCGTCCAGAGGCCGCCTTTACCCGTAAAAGGGGGAATGCCGCTTTCCACGCTTACCCCCGCGCCGGTAAACGCCACGCCAAAGCGGGCATTTTTAATTAAATCAGAGGCTTGTTGAATAGTAGACATAAAAGTATTGTAGCACTAAAAAATTAATCGTTCAAATCCGTAAGTACGGGCAGGCGGGCGGTTTCTTGGCGGCGCTCAAAATAGGCCTCTGCTTGGGCGGCTGAAACAGGCTGTTCTTGCACGCGGACAACTTTGCCCGCTTGGTAAACGGCACGTACGGCGCGGTAAATGTCCCCTTGCCGGTAAATAATCAGCCAAGTGCCTTGTTTGGTGCCGTCTTGCGCGCTGAACCCGCGCACATACACTTGTGCATTTTGGGGGAACGGCCACTCCATTTGCAAATCCCCGCGCATAGCGTCCAACGGCCCCCAACTTTCATAAAGTAAGGTGCGCGTTTTAGGGGTATCGGGCGTTAAGCTCCAAAGCGTTTGAACCCCTTTAGAAAGGCGGCGTTTTACCGGAGTAATTTGGGCCACTTGCTCCACGCCGTCCGTATAAAACGCATTATTTGGGCAGAAACCGGCAAACGCGCGCGGGCCCTTTCCGTAGCGCCCAAGGAGCGTGAGCATGCCCTCCGTTTCCGCACAGCCGATTGTGTCATACAAACGGCGCATAATGCCTTGGCCGGTGGTGCTTGTCAGGTGTAGGGGGTCTGCATTGTTAGCGGTGTATTCGTCCGCCAAGCCAAAAGCGTGGCCCAATTCGTGCGTAATGGCGGCAAAATAGGTGGGGCCGTCGTAAGAATACAAACGGTTTAATTGCCACAGGTGGCGTTGGTCCGCGGGCGTGTACGGCTCTTGGGCGATACGCTTTAACAGGGGGAGCCGTTTAGCCAAAACCGCTTTTTGCTCCGCATTTAATATATGTACGGCTATCCGGTCTGTATCCGGCAACAGGCCCGTATAGCGGGGCATAACGCAAATAAACGGCGCGGCGGATTTGTAATCTTCCATATAAAAAGCGGTTGATTTACGAAAATAAGTTTCACAATAATTTTTAGAAACCAAAATGCTGATGTCCGCCGGTTGGGGCGCGTCAGACGGCTCAAAATAATCCGCCCCCGCCGGGTGGGCGGACAAATCACACGCTACTTGCTGAAACCGGGCATTTTTTAAGAGGGGGATAACGGCGGCAAATTCTTTACCGCGGCCCGCCGTTTCTATTTGCAGGGCTATGCCGTAAGTCCACTCTTTCAGCGCGGCGCGGGTGTAGAGGGCCGCTTCCGGGCGGGAAATATCCAGCGTTTCTTTGGCGCCCAATTCCACGCAATAGGTAATGGGTTGTTGTTTGGCTAATTTGTCCGCCAAAAAAAGCGACGGTTTAACGGCCACGTTTTCCAAATGCCCAAACGGGGCCGCCCACGCAAGCGCGGATACACACAAAGCGGACAAAGTAAAAAAGATTCTCATACATTAAGTATATCTGTATGTGCCGAGCGCCGCAAGGGCCAAAAGACCCATTTTTTATATTGGGCCTACCCTATTGAAAAAATCCAGCCCCGAAGGCGTACTCTTCGGGGCTGTTTGGTCTGGGCAAGCACGCGGACTAGATTTTTACCAGTCCCCGCGCAAAAACGTATGCCGCCACTACCGCAAACGCAATCAGCAGGCCGGCTACTTGCTTTTCCCCACTGGTAAAAACAACCGGGGCCCCCTGTTGGCGGCGGGAACACACATACAGCGGTATCCCCAACGCTAAAAAGATGACCGCTAGGAACAAATACTTAATGCCCGCCGCATATACCAGCCACACGCCGTACACCGTACCCACCAGTGCCGTAAGCAAAGCTCCGGCCCGTCCGGTGGGCGATATTTTGGCATATTCGCCGTCTTCCACCAGTTTCCACAAATAGCCGGTACTGGCCAAATACGCGGGCAACACCATTACTCCGGTTATAGAAAGCATGGTATTCCACGCATTGTTGGAAAAATACACCATTAAAATAGCCAGTTGCATTAAAATACTGGTCACCCAGAGCGATACACTCGGCGCGCCGTTTTGGTTTTCCCGCGCGAATTGCTTGGGGAACGTGCCGTTTTGGGCAGCCGCCGCCGGAATTTCAGCCGCAATCATGGTCCAAGCCAGCCAGCTGGAAAGCACCGCAATCAAGAGGCCGATATTCATCACCCACGCGCCCCACGGGCCCACCACTTGTTCCAATACTCCCGCCGTGGAGGGATTCGCCACCGCGGCAATTTCTTCTTGCGTTAAAAAGCCGTACGGCAAGAGGGAAAGCCCCATATACACCACCAAGCACCCCACAAAGCCTAAAAAGGTGGCCTTGCTGACGGCGGCTTGGCTTTTGGCACGGTTAGAAAGCACAACCGCGCCCTCTATACCAATAAAAGCCCACAAAGTGACTAGCATGGTGCTTTTTAATTGGGCAGATAAAGACCCCAAATTTTTACCGTTTTCTACCAAATGTCCCCAAAAGTTATAGTCAAACTTATCAAAATGAAAGACAAACAGTAAAATCAGGCAGAATAACAACAAAGGCACCAATTTGCCAATCGTCCCCAATATATTTAATATGGCGGCCTGACGCACCCCGCGCAAAACCACCCAGTTGAACCCCCATATCAGCACGGAACCGCACACAATGGAAAGCAAGTTATTCCCGCCTGCAAAATAAGGGGGGAAAAAGTAATTCAGGGCATCCATGGTAATTACCGCGTAGCCCACATTACCGAAGATTTGGCACAGCCAATACCCCCAGCCGATTGTAAACCCCACATAGGGGCCAAAGCCTTCCCGTGCGTACATATAAATACCGGCCGTCAGGTTGGGTTTCACGCGGGAAAGCACACTAAAAGTGTTGGCAATAAAATACATCCCCACGCCGGTAATCAGCCACGCCAGCAAAACCGCACCGGCACTGGCCCCCGCCGCCATATTTTGGGGGAGGGAAAACACACCTCCCCCAACCATGGAGCTGACCACAATACACGCAAGCCCTATCACCCCCAGCTTGCCTGCGTTATTTTGTTTGTCTGCCATATTTTTTACCTCCCCCAAACCTTGGCTTTACTTGCCCGATACCGGCTCCGCATACCGGAAGTTCAAAAACCCCATAGCCGTTAAACAATACGCAAAAGGCTGCGTAATGTTTATAAAGTTATGCCAGATTTGAAACTCGCTATGTTTTTCCACCCCGCGGATAGCCAGCTCGTGCCGCAGGGATTTGTTCAGCCACATTTTGGCGTGGCCTTCGGCAATTTCGTTATCAATAGGCGTATCAAAATATTCCACATATTCGGCCGCCCATCCGCCTACTAAATTGCCTTTTTTGTCTTTACCCCAGCACACGCCCACGCCGGTAGCTATGGCCTTGTGGTCCTCTATACGCGCGCCGTTTCCGGCCATAATTACTTCCAGCACCGCGCCGTGCTTAAAATGCGCGGATACTTTATCCACCGGCAAAATATTGCCGAAAAGCTCTTTAGGCAGTACGGACGTATAAGGCACAATGTTGAAATTTTCTATTTTGGCCTGTAAAAGCGCGCTGTCATAACAGAATGTTTCAAACGGTTGCGGCGGGATTCCGTCCGCGGCCTGCCCGGCCCCACCTGTAATAAACGCTAATGTCGGGTAGCGCGTCCCTAATACGAAGTCTTTTTCCATAATTCATCTCCTTTTACTGCTAATTTACCCCACAGGTGCGCTTTTCATGATACGCACCCCGTTTTACAAATTAATTCCCGTACGCAAGCTGAACACCGCGGCACTTTTGCGCCCGCCGGAAGCTGTTTTCGGGTAGAACTGAATATCCGGCGTGATGGTAAAAAACCGCCCGATACCCCAAATATATTGCATTTCTAGGGCGCCTTCCCCATGGGCGGGGGGATAAAACCCGCCGTTTAAGCGGTTGTACGCGGCCCCGATAATCAGCGCGTCCTGCGCGTTGCGCTCCAGCGGGTTGAGCCACGCCGCGCCCACCGCGTAAGAACGCTTAACGGCCGTTGCCGCTCCGTTTGCGCCGTTGGCACGGGCAAAAACGGCCCATTTTTCACCCAAATTTTGTTGGGCGTTCAGGCTAACGCCAAAGGAATACTCGTCCTGCCCGCTCACCGCCGGCTGATAATAAACGAGCGCCCCGTATTGCCCCGCGCCCAAGCGCCCCTTGGGGTTCCATTGGGCAGAGCCGAACGCGGTATAATGCCCGTCAAATGCGCTACGCAAACGAATGGTTTGGCCGGAAAGGTTGCTGGCATCCTGATATCCGATTGAAAAACTCCACTCGGCGGGGTTAGCCTGCACATACGCCCCAAAGCCCGCCGTCGGATAGACCGACGACGCATTTTGCGCCAGTGCGTAATTCATCAGCGCCGTTTGTTGGTTGGAAAGGTACGGCGTGCCGTCAAAATTGTATAGCGGGAACTGCCCCACCGTCACGCTGAGCCAATCCCATGCGTCGGGCAGCGTGTGCGTATAACTGGCTTGGGAAAAAAACTCCTCCGCGGACGGATAATCGTTAAACGCCAAGGCTTGCCCGGTGCGGTTTTGCAAAGCAGCAGCCGGCGCGCCCCAGTAGCGTATTAAGTTGTAATTGACGTTTATTTGCCCGCTACCCCAAGCGCCGTCCTGCCACAAATTCCACGTCAGGTACGGATAATAGATACTTTGAATGGCGGTTTGTTTGCCGTTGGGCGCGGAGCGCTGCGCGGTAAAAGAGGCATCTAACCCCACACTAAGCCCCCATTCTTTCTGCACGTCTTGCTTAAAATGCAAGTAATCCGTGCCGAATGTGCTGGGCGCCTCTGCCCCCAAAGCGCGGTGCGCCGCCAAGCGTTGCTCGTGCCTGACGGACGGCACCACGGTTATTTCGGCCGCCTGTAAAACTCCGGCGGCTACCAACACTGCAAAAAACATTCCCCAGTATTTCATTTTTACCCCCTTTTATGGTATGGGTTTAGCATAAAAATTTACGCCTTGCACGCACAACGCGCAAAATGGGTTAGTTTTTTTGCGTCCGACTGAAATTTTTTTACTTTTCATACAAAATAACCCTTTTTGCAAGGCCCCAAAACGGCTTGGTTCAAATAAGTTATAATAAAAATAATGCGCCGCGCGCGCACCATTACAGGGGGAAAAGTATGACTATTTTATATATTCTTATCGCTTTAGCGGCCCTAGCGGGCACTTTTTGGGCCGGATATTTACTGGGTGGTAAACCCGCGCAAAACGCACAGGCGCAAAACACCGCCTTACAAAATGAATTAAAAGACGCCCAAAACCGTTTGCACTCGGCGGAGCTTGAAAAATCCACCTTAAAAGCCCAAAAAGCGGCGCTGGACGACTCGCTCACCCAACAAAAAAACTTTTTTACCCAAATACAGGGGGAAACCAAAAACGCCATTAAAACCATGGCGGCCGAAGCGCTAAAAGAACAGCGCGCGGAACTGGTAGCCAAAAACAGCGATTTATATGCCCCGCTGAAAACCAAGCTGGACGAATTTACCAAACAAATCGGCGATTTACGCAACGAAAGCACTTCCCGCCATGGGGATTTGAAACACGCCTTGGAGCAAACCCGCCAAATGAACGACAGTTTAGCCAAAGAAGCCAAAGACCTGACGGAGGCCCTCAAAAACCCCAAAATGCAAGGCAACTGGGGGGAAATGATTTTGGAAAATGTGCTTACTTCTGCCGGCCTTGCGGAAGGGAAAGACTATGAAAAGCAGGCATTTTTCCGCGGGGAAGACAACTCCCGCAACTATCCGGATTTTCTAATCCGTCTGCCGCAAGGGCGCACGGTGGTGATAGATTCCAAAATGTCGCTGGTAAATTATAAAAATTGGGCCGTAGCTACAGACGAAACCCAAAAAGCGCAGTTTTTGAAAGCGCATGTAAAAGACGTGCGCGCACACATTGACGAACTATCCGATAAAGACTATCAAAAATTAATTAAAGCCCGCGGGTTGGACTTTGTATTTATGTTTGTGCCCATAGAATACGCCTATTTTGCCGCGTTGCAGGCAGACCCCGCCTTAAACGATTATGCCCGCCAAAAAGGGGTGTCCGTCGTCACGGCGTCTAACCTGTTTGCCGTAATGCAAGTGGTGGAAAACCTCTGGCGCATAGAACGCACCAATAAAAATATGGATAAAATTTTAGTCTTGGGCGAAGAAATGCACAAGCGCGTTAAACTGTTTGTATCCCGCATGGAAGACATCCACACCAAACTGACCGCCACCCAAAAAGCCTACGACGGAGCCATGACCACGCTTACCGGCAACACAGGCATTATCAAATCGGCCGTGAAACTGGAAGAAATGCAAATCAAGCACGCGGGCACGCTGGCGGATAAATTAAGCGCGGAGGGCCCGCTTCTGCCCGCAGAGCCGGATAGCCGCGCCTAAACGTTTTTTTATACAATATATTTAGCATTAAACAGGAG
This sequence comes from uncultured Elusimicrobiales bacterium, assembly GCA_934662565.1. Taxonomy (GTDB): domain Bacteria; phylum Elusimicrobiota; class Elusimicrobia; order Elusimicrobiales; family Elusimicrobiaceae; genus Avelusimicrobium. The sequence continues at coordinate 199,469 of CAKUKI010000001.1, read as the reverse complement.
CTTAAAAATGAAAAAAATGATTCTACTTGCCGTGGTAGCCGGGGCGGCCGTTTTGACGGGTTGCGCCAGCACCTCTAACAATACTACGGTTTCCAATCCGCAAATTTTAACGCTGGACGAAGCCTTGCAAAAATCGGCCGAAACGCGCCAAAAAGTATTGGATGCCAAAAAATCGTACGAAGCTGCCAAATCGGCCCAAAACAGTGCCGCGGCCAATACGGCGGCAGAACTGGGCAAAGCGGCCTTGAAAGAAAAAGTCAACACCGCCAAAAGCCAAATTGAAGCCGAAAAACAAGCATGGAAAGACGCGCTTAAATAGTTTGTATCAAGCATAAACTAAAAAACGGGCCCCCATACAAGCGGGTCCGTTTTTTGGTGTAAAAGCATTTGTATATATCTGCCATTCCCGCCGGAAATTAAACCGGTTGCTATTGTTTTGTAAAAAGCCGTATTTTATACGGCCACAGTACCACTTTACAACACGAAAGGGCCCCCTTGCGGGGGCCCTTTTCCAACCTTGTTTATTGGACAAGGAGGATACGTGAAAAACATTTCTATATGCCAACTATTTGGTCTTTCGTACAAACCAACTGATTAGCTGTATCTGCCTTTAGGCTAATACGAGTTCCTGTATAGGTTCTTCCAGCTTGATAACCATCCCACGGACAAAAACATGTTGTCCAGCAATTCAAGCCGCCATGGCTGGCATGTATCAGAACCCCCGGTTTAACATAATCTGGGCATTGGCTCCTAGGATCGCATCTATTGTCACATTTAACTTTACTAATAAAATCACTATAGGAGATTCTTTCTGGGTCTTGTTGCACTACTTTATAACAGCTATAGGTGTCTTTCCCCCCGCTGTTTGCCTTGCATCGTGGAGGGGCAGCGTTGCAAGCATAATCCTTGTAGCCCTCATCGGCCCAAGCTACAATTTCAGGAACATCTTCAGCGCAAGCTTTACAGTTGTTCGCAGCGCTTTCATTCCACCCGCCGGAACTTTTAATACAATAAGAAGGGGCCGAACCGCCACCATAAACTTTTATCCCACATTGATAAGCATCCCCCATCGCACAAATATACTGGGCAGAATTAACCCCATACTTCTTTTTCAAACACTCGGTTTTTGCATCGCCGCTCATACTGCAACAATCGGTAGACTCCGTACATTCTTCCAAGGTCTTGGAGCAGGTACCTAAAAAGTTTACCCATTTGCCGCTTACGCATTTTTGCGTGGTTTGCGTACCGCAACCGTTGCAACTTTGGCTGCCGCTTACGGCACCGTTCGTACATTCTGGGGTTTCACATTCCGCCACCGTTTTGCTACACGCCCCCAACCGGTTCACCCATTTGCCACCCTCACATACTTGCGTGGTTTGCGTACCGCAGCTATTACAAACTTGGCTCCCGCGGGTTTGGCCGTCCGTACATTCCGCCGGAGTAATGGGGTCCGGCGTGATTTCTACCGTGCCATCCGTACCGCCGCAGCCGGAAGACGGAAAGGTCAACCCGTCACAGTTGGGATAATTTTTGTTTAATTTGGCACAATCATCCCCCGTACAGCAAAAACTGCCGTCTTGATAAGACAACATTTTTAAGGTGTATTTACCCTTGTTGCTGGTGGCGGAAATACCCTCCGTCTGTAAACTGTATTTGTAGTTTTTGGTATCGCTGGAAGAAATTACGTCCGCTAAATTATCAAATTTTAAGGTGTAATTTTTATCCATCGCACAACGGCGCTCCTGCTCCGTGCGCACGGCGGACATCATTTCTTCGGCTTCCGTCACTTTCCGGTTTTCTATGACCCGATTAAATTTAGGAAGCGTGACGGCAGACAGAACGCCTATTACAATAACCACAATAAGCAGTTCTGTAAGCGTAAAAGCACGCTTATTTTTGTTTTGTTTTTTATTCACATACCCTCCTATGCACTTTGGCATAAAATCACTATATCAAAAAAAAAAAAACAAAAGGCAAGTAGTTATAAATATATTTTTTAGCACAACTTCCCACAAACAAATCTGCCCAACAAAAAAAGACCCAACATTTCTGCTGGGTCCGTTTTTGGTGACTTCTTTAGCTATTTTGCACTTGGCTAAATACTAGCGTGCGTCCATATCCGGCGGCGGGGGGAGCATTTCTCCGTCGGGGCCGAGCGGCATGGGGCCGTTTTTAGGCATATCCGCACCGTGCGGGCCTTTTGCCGCTTCCCCATGGCGGGGGCCTTTCTTAAAATGCCCGTTGCGCGGGCCCGGCGGCGGGGGCAAAAGTTTATCTTGGAACAATACTTTCAAATCCCCGTTATCATTAATAACGGCCTCGGTTTTTTCGTCCACCCAAGCCGCTTTGGTGTTTTCGTCCTGCGCGGCGGCAAGCTCTTGCTCCATTACGTCCAAGCGGGCCTTAAAATTATCTAATAATTCCCGTTTGAATTTGAACTGGTCTTCGCGCACTTGGGCCACCAGTTTGGCAATTTCCGCCTTTTTTTGGGCGGCTTTTTTACTGCCGGCTTTAGCCTTTTTATATTCTTGGACCAATTTTTCCGCCTGCTCTTTGGTCTTTTTGAATTGCGCATCACGTTCTTTATGGATTTTACGCATTTCGGCGCGTTTGGTATCTTTTACAGCCGCGCGGCCGTCTTTATGCGGGCTCTCCCCCGAACATTCCGCCCACGCCGGAGCCACCAGCCCCGCCATAAGCAACATTACGAACCATTTTTTCATCTGCCACCTCCTAGAATTCTGCTTCCAGTTGCGCTAAATCTAACGCAAAAGTTTGGTAATCTTCTTCCAAATGGGTATTCATATAAGCAATTACTTCTTGCCGGTCATATCCGCTGCGCGGCGGCCAAATCAGCCCGCCCGCCACCAGTACCGCCGCTAGCGCACACGCCACCCACGCCGGACGGAAAAATGCCCGCCAAAGTTTGGGTTTGCGCGTGGTTTTGGCAAATAACGCTTCCACCACCGCGGACGGAGCTGCCGGAGCCTGCCCCTGTTCCTGCGCGGCTTGCCACAAAGTAAGCTCGGCTCGGCACGCGCTACACCCCGCCAAATGCCGTTTGAAAGCGGCCCGTTCCTGCTGGTTTAACTCCCCGGCCAAATAAAGCATAATCTGTTTACATTCTTTCATAAATTTTCATCCCGTAAAAATGTTTGTAATTTTTTGATAGCCCTGTGTCCGTCCGCCAATACCGTACCCAAAGGCACGCCCCGCGCGGCGGCAATTTCCTTAAAAGACATATACGGCCTTAAATAAATAATTTCACGCTGTTTGGGGGGCAATTTTAAGGCCGCCCGCCGGATGCGCTCCCCCAGCTCCGCCCGCTCCAACGCCTGTAAAGGCAGTTCCTCACCGGACGGTAAAACCTCGTGCAACGGCTCGTTGCCGTCTTCGTCCGTTTTATCTAACGAAAAGTCCTCCGGCCTATCCCTAAAATAATTGAGTACCCTATTGCGCGCCGAACGGAACAAAAACGCCTTAAATTTGCCCTGCGCGCGGTAATTTTCGGCCTGTTTATACACGCTTAAAAATACTTCCTGAAACAAATCGCCCGCCGCGCTTTCGTCCGCCACCAAGGCCAAAATATATTGGTACAGCGGGTTTTTATAGCGCAGGACTAACTCCTCAAACGCCGCGGGCTCCCCCCGAACAAAACCGTCCATTAATTCATCATCTGTCAACTGTGCATAATTTTTGGCCATACTTTATAACACCCAAACCCGTAAATTTATTGCAAAAAAATATTTTTTCAAAAATATATTTCCATTTTCCAACAAAAATTATATAATTTTTAAGTTATTTGTTTTTGCCGGACCCAATTAAAAAATAGGTCCTTTGGCCCTTGCGGGCAACACGCAGAAATTTTAACATATATTATTGTAATACTATGACGAACAAAATTATCCTTTCTCCCAAACGCTTTTCTGTTTGCATGCTAATTAATATTAGCATGTCTATCCGTTTGGGTGAATGCGGTGGTTTTGTAAAATAGTAATTATATTGATTTTTTATAAACCCCGCTCCTATATAAAAAGGCAAGCGGGGTTTTATTTTTTAAGTGACAGGTATATTAATGAAAAAATTACTTTCTTTAGTTCTTTCTGTTTGTTTATTATCCGGCTCTTTTACTCCGGCGTTAGCCGGTGCCGCCCAAAGCGCAAGCGCCCAACAGGCGCGCGTTCAAACCGCATTGGAAAAGGCCGACCTGAAAGCCAAACAAAAAACCGTATCTGCGGGCGAAATTTTGCGCACTGCGGCGGCGCTTTCCCAACCGTATGACGCCTACCAAGCCTATAAAACCACCTTTTTAGAGGAGCTTTCCGCCGTAGAAAAAGAGGCACTGGCCACCCACCCGCAAAATGCCGCTTACATTAAAAAAGCGGTGGAAGAACTGCGCGCGGAAAAAAACATCCGCCATAGCTGGAAAGTGCTTTCCGCCTCGCCCGCCTATAAAGCCACCCAGCAAGAAAATGAACGCCGCGCCCGCGCTTACTTAAAAACACTCTCCCGCGCGGCCGTAAAACTGGCGCAAAAAAATCCGGCTAAACACCAAAATTTATTAACCCAAGCTCTGCCCGCTTTTGCCGCCGTGGGTGCGGTGGAACCTGCCCAAAAACAGGCGGCCGGAGCCTTACTGCGCCAAATACTCAAAACCCAAGGCGGCCAATGCCAAGGCGGGGGAACCCTGCAAGCCATCAAAATACAGTTAGGCAATAAAACCGCCGCTGCGGCGCAAGCCAAAAAATGCCAACAGGTTTTGTCGGCCGTGTATGCGCTGGGCGTTTTGGGGGCGGACGACAGCAAATTCCACAGTGCGGATGCCGCCGCTATTGCCGCGTTTTTACAACAAACGCACGACGGCATGATGGGGCCGTCCGTCATTATGGTTTCCGCGCAAAGTTTACTGGCTATGAACGCCCACCGGCGTTTGGCGGCGGAATTGGTAGAAATTTCCCGCAAATTGCCGGATATCGGCCTGTTCGGTAAAGATTTTTCCTTTATCAGCGTGGGGGATTGGGTGAAATTTTCCACCCAATTAGAGGGGGATTTTTCCACCGGTCTGGAATACAGTTTTTACAAAAAAGGCAAATACGCCAACCAATATAATGTATGGACAGATTTGGGGCAATATCTGGCCGAAACCGCCCGCGTTGGGAGCGGCGCGCAAGCCCAAGCCGCCCGTTATGTATTGGATAGCGTTATGGACGATTGCGTTTGGTATGACCGCTTTGGTAATCCGGCGGTAAAATTTAAGCCGTTTGTCACGGGGGTACTGGCCGGAGGATATAAAATCAACCTGCGTGGCCAAGTGTATACCCAATTAAATAAAGCGGGGCGTGCCACCCGCGTAGACACCCGCCAAAACTGGGCCCACGCACAAGCCAAAATGAAAAAGCTGGGCGTAAACCAGAGCGGATACTTTGCCGCCGGCTTATTCTATGGCGCCAAGGACGATTTGGACCCTTATACCCAACTTTACATCAATAACAAACTGGTGGATGCGTACCGCAAAAGCGGCTCCAAAGCTACTTTTAACGGGTTTGTCAAACATGCACGCCCCACCGCGCAAGCATTAAAAACCTATCAGTATAAAAGCGCCGCTGTGACCGTTGGGCAAGTGGCGGACGTGGTATTAGCCGTAGCCGCGATTGGCAAATTGGCGGTATCCGCCGTAAAAATGGGCGCACAAGGCATTAAAACGGGTGTGCGCGTACTGCGTTTGGCCCGCGCCCAAGCCGCCGCCAACGGCTTAACCGTAAGCGCCAACGCGGGCAGAATACTGCGTTTGGGGCGCATACAAGCGTATGGGGTACGCTCCGCCAAAGAAGTAATGCTGGGCAGTGTACGCAACACCTTAAACATCAAAAGCGTATTGCCGCCGCCCGCCGTAAAAATTGTAAAAAACCCCAAAACGGCCGCCGCCTTGAAAAACGGCAAAACCTATGCCCAACCGGCTGATTTTAAGGCTCCGGCGCAAAGGGTTTCCGCGCGGACAACCTCCGCCCGAGCAACCGCCTTAACGCCCAAACAAATTAAAGCGCGCGCCCGCAAAGCCGCCGCACAGGCCAAAGCGCAAAAAGAGGCCGCCATTTCCCGCCAAATGGATAAAGAGCTTATCCAAAAGGTAGCCGAAAAAGCCCAATTAGATGCCGCTTGGAAACAAACCCGCGCGTATCAACTGGAACAGCAAGCCGCCCAAGCCGCGCGCGTGCGGCAACGGGCGTGGGACGCCAAAATAGACAAATGGACTTTCGGCAAAGGCTCCACCTTCTTAAAATTGGCGCGGGATAAAGCCTTCGCCCTGAATTTAAGTTTACTGCTCCAATTTTCCACCCCGCAGGCGGCTATGTCCGTGCGGGGGGTCACGCCGCTAACCACCCTTGCCAAAACGGAAACCGTCTATACGGCGGCGCGCTCCACCGCCCAAACGGCTAAAACTTTTAAGTGGGCCCCGTCCAAAACGGCCGCGCCTGTTTACCGCTTGCCTATCAACGCGCCGGAACCGCGCAAAATGGCTCCGCTTCTGCTGGGCCAATGGGGGAAAAGCGCGTTTGGGGTCCGCCCGTCTTGGTTCAAACTGCCGTCATTGGGCACGTTGGCGCCGTCGCTCGTGCCCACGCAAACGGCCGCTGCGGCACTGGCGTATCCTTCCGCGCGGTTTAGCTTTTTAGGCCGCACAAACGCCACCCATAACGGCTATGTATATAGCGGACTCCCGCTTTTTGCCCTTGGAAATGCCGCTAAAAAAATGGGGAAAGGGCTTAAAAATCTCTTTCCGCAAAATGCCGTAGCCAGCCGTTATGTGTTGTATGCCACCTCTTTTATTATGGGGTTGGAAGTGGCCTCTCCCATACTAACGGATTTGGGTATGAGCTTGGGCCTGAATATGGACGACAACAGCCTTGTCACCGTAGCTACCTATCTGCCGTACTTTTTAGGGGCCATGTTGAGTGATGTACTGCAAACGAAACTGGGCGCTAAAAAGACGTTAGGTTTGGGGCTGGGATTAAACATCGCCGGACTTGCCAGCGGGGTTTTGTTCAGCGGCTTAAACGGCCACTTTATGCCCGAAGTGGACACCCAAGCGCATTTTGCCCGCATTTTGGGTTCTATTGCGTTAGCCAGTTCCGGTATGATTTTAATTCAAAACTCGGTAGGAACGGTATTGGAACATTTAAGCCGCGTAGCGCCTGATTTAAGCAAACTGCCGGAAAACGAGCGTTTGGGCAAATTGGAAAAATACAACATCAAAACGCAAATTTTCCGCTCCGTCGGTATCATTATGACGTATCTGTTCCCGTGGGCCTCTAAAGAATTATTGGGGTTAGACTGGAGCTTTGCGTTTGTATTGCCGCTGCCCATTTTAACCTTGGGGTTAGGGTTATACTGCTGGGCCAACTTGCCCAACATAAAAAGCGATGCCGCCCCCAAAACCAAAGCGGGCAAAAGCGTTTCCACACGCCTGAAAACGGCCCTTAAAAATCCGCTCCGCAGTGCGGCGGGCGCGTGGAAAGGCATTAAAAACAGCGGCTACGTCAGCTTGTTTAAGGAAGACTCCACCGCCAAATACTTAATTCCGGCGGCGTTCTTCTTAAACGTAATTGAAGTGGCTATCCACAACGGGCTGATGTTTTTACTGCCCACTATGGATATTTCCGACACCACGCGCTACTTTTTATCCATGCTGCAATTTGCCGGTGCGTTTTTAATCGGGCGGATGATTGCCCCGTGGGTGTTGCAAAAATTCCCGCGCTATAAAATGACACTCGGCGGCGGGGTGGCGCTGGCCGGTATTGCCGCGGCACTGCCGTTTGCACAAAGCAACGCTTATTTATTTGCGGGGGGATTATTTGCGGCAGAAATAGCTATATCCACCCTGTTTACGCTCTTATTTGGTGCGGCCGCCAAAAACCCCAAAACACAGGGGCGCACAGTCTCTTTAATTATTGCATCCGCCATTTCCTGCGCGTTTGGGCCGTTGTGGTTAGCCAATGCCGGCCAATGGGCGCTGACGCACGGCATTTTAGGGGAGCGCGCCGCCATGGCCGCCGCGTTAATTGCGGCCCCGCTGGTAATGACGGTGTTGTCCTTCTTAATGCTCTACAAATTGGAATCCTCGGCCGCCAAAAAAGCCAAACAGACGGCCCCTAAAAAATAAACACCTTACTCGCACGAACCCCCGCACCCAAGCGGGGGGTTTTTAATGTATCCGAAAGTGAACTGCCCAAGCAAGCGGCCCAAACCACCAACCGCCGCCCTTGTTTACAGGGCATAAAAAAACCGGGCCTATACAAGCACCCGGTTATTTTGTCGGCAGAAATTTTATTCGTAGCGTAAAGCATCTATCGGGGTAAGTTTAGAGGCTTTATACGCGGGGTAATACCCAAAAAACACCCCGGTAGCGGCCGAAAACCCCACGGAAAGCACAATGGACCACACGCTTAACTCCGCCGGGATAGACGAGGAGTGAGCGGCCACAAACAACGTAATGCCCACCCCCAGTATCACGCCTATCAGCCCGCCGATACAAGAAAGCGTGACGGCCTCGGCCAAAAATTGCAAGCGGATATCGGCACTGGTGGCCCCAATGGCCATGCGGATACCGATTTCGCGCGTGCGCTCCGTGACGGACACCAGCATAATGTTCATAACCCCAATGCCGCCCACCAATAAGGAAACCGCCCCAATGACCCCCAGTAAAAGGCTCATGGTTTTGCTGGCACTTTTGGCTTCTTCCACAAACGAAGCAAAATCGTCCAGTTGGAAGTCGTCCTCGGCAAGCGGGTGGATGTGGTGCGTATTGCGCACGGCGTTTTCTATACCTTTTTTAGTGGTTTCTATGGTGTTAAAATCCTGCACGCGGATAATCACGCGGTCCAATGCGCGGCGGTTGGAGCTATTCCAGCCGGTCTTCATTTTTACTTTGCCGGTGGTATAGGGGATTAAGGCGCCTTCGTCCATATCAAACCCCATGCCGCCTTGGCCGCTTTTCTTCATAACCCCTACTACCTTAAATGGGATTTCACTTAGAACTACCGTCCGGCCCACGGGGTCCACATCATTAAAAATGGTTTTGGCGGTGCTGGCCCCCAGTACGATTACTTGCGCATAAGAGGAAACCTCTTTTTCTGTAAAATGACGGCCGGAGTCCAACTGCCAATCGTACGTCTTAAAAATATCCGTATCCGTGGCTAAAATATCCGGGGAAGTAGACGTATAGCCGTATTTAACCTCAAAACGGGCATTAATATACGGCGCGGCGCTGGCCACGCCCGGCACTTGGCGGATAGCTTCCACATCTTTTATGGTAATATCTTTGGGGGACGTAATGGAAGAATCCAAATCCCACGGTTGGCGCAAATACAAAATATTGGTACCAAAGCGGGAAAACCGCTCCGCCATACTTTTTTGCGTGCCGGAGCCTACCGCCAACATGGTAATTACCGCCGCCACGCCAATTACAATACCCAAACTGGTCAGCGCGGCGCGCATTTTATTGGCCGCGATGGCTTTTAGCGAAAGGCGGCAAATGGAATAAAAAGTATCAAACATTATTTCCTCTCGTCACTTATTTTTTGGCCGTCCTTAAACTTAATCAGGCGGCCGGCATATTCGGCAATGTCCGGCTCGTGCGTAATTAAAATAATGGTTTTGCCCATTTCTTTATTAAGACGGGTAAACAACTCCATTACCTCAATACTCATTTTGGTATCCAAGTTTCCGGTTGGCTCGTCGGCAAAAATAATCGGCGCGTCACACACCAAAGAGCGCGCAATAGCCACACGCTGCTGCTGCCCGCCGGAAAGTTGGTTGGGCAAGTGGAACGCGCGCTCCGCCAACCCCACCGCTTTTAAGGCGGCTAGGGCTTTTTCGCGCCGCAAGTGCAGGGGCGTATGGTTATAAATCATGGGCAGTTCCACATTTTCCACCGCCGTGGTGCGTTTAATCAGGTTGAACCCTTGGAACACAAAGCCAATTTTGCGGTTGCGCACCCCAGCTAATTTGGATAGTTCCGTCGCCGTCACGTCTATTCCGTCTAACAGATAAGTGCCGCTGGTGGGTTTATCCAAACAACCCAAAATGTTCATAAATGTAGATTTGCCGGAGCCGCTGGGCCCCATGACGGCCACAAATTCGCCGCGTTCCACGCTTACGCTTACATCATTAAGCGCGCGAACTTCCACATCACCCAGTTTATAAATCTTAAATAAATTGCGGGTATCAATCAGAGCCATTAGCGCCTCCGGGGCGGGCGGGGCCTAGAAAACCAGCTGGATGTACTGGGTACCCCTACTTCAAAAATAGCTACTTTGTCTTTTTCCGTCAGCTCGCCGGAAACTTCCGTCTTTTCGTCGCCAATCACCCCTATTTTTACGCTTACGCGGCGCGGTTGTTGCGTAGGATCTTCACCCAGTACCCAAACGCCGGTATCTTTGAATTTTTCCTCATTAAACGAGGGGGAAAACCGCAAAGCCTCGTTAGGTACCAAAAGCACGCCTTTTTTATCTTGTGCTTTAATGGAGATAGTGGCCGTCATACCGGGCATAAATTTTCCCGCCGTATTGTCCACATCAATCACCACGGTATATGTGGTGGAAGACGACGAAGACGAACCATAACTAGACGACGAAGAGGACGAAGAAGACGAATAATTCGTGCGCACCTGCCGCACCGTGCCGTGGAAAGTCTGGTCCGGATATCCGTCCAGCGTAAAATCGGCCACTAAACCGGCGGAAATTTTTACCACATCCGCCTCGGACACTTTGGCCTCAATTTGCATTTTGGTTAAGTCCTGCGCCAACGTAAACATTTCCGGCGTGGAATAGCCGGACGTTAAGGATTGCCCTTCGCTTACCAGTTTCGTCAGCACAATGCCGTCATACGGCGCCACAATTTTGGTATTGGATAAATCCTTTTTCGCACTATCTAACCGTGCTTGCGCCTGAATAACGGCGGATTCGGCCGAGTTGAGCGAACTTTTAGCATTTACATAGGCCAGTTCGTATTCTTCCAAGCTGGATTTAGACACATAATTTTTGGCATACAAATCTTTGTAGCGGTCGCGGTTTAACTGGGCTAAATGATAAGACATTTTGGCCGATTCCAAACTTTCCTTAGCGGAAGAGAGCGTGGCGTTGGCTTGGTCGTAATCCGCCTGAACTTGGGTGGGGTCAATTTCCGCCAGTAAATCGCCTTTTTTAACGCGGGAATTGTAATCCACATAAATTTTTAACACTTCGCCGGATACCAACGCGCCTACTTGCGTGGTGGTAATAGGCGCCAGCGGGCCGGAGGCTTCCACCACGTCCGCAATATCGCCCTTTTCCACTTGCTCCCAAGCGTAGTGCGGCATGGCATGGCGGTTATGCAGCCGGCTCCACGCAAACCACCCGCCACCTATTAAAACCGCCACGATAAGCAGCTTTATAAAAATATTTTTTTGCATAAACCATTTCCAGCACGCAACCGGAAAGTGAAGAATTTTTTTCATACTATTTAGTCCCCATTGCTTGTTTAAGTTCGGCTACTGCGGTAGCGTAATCATAACGGGCGGTTAAGTAGCTCAGTTCCGCATCCGTATAAGAAACTTCGGCATCTTTTAGTTCAATAATATCGCCGATACCTTCGTTATAACGGCCTTGGGCCAAATCTAAATTTTCCTTGGCTTTTTGCACGTTTAATTGGGCGATTGGCACACTGTCGCCCGCTTCTTGCAACTTCAAATAGGCGCTCTGTACCTGTAAAAATACATCATTCATTAAACTGCGGTCTTGGTTTAACGCTCCCGCTAAAGAAATTTTAGCCTGTTTCACCCCGTTATACGTTTGAAACGCATTAAATAAAGGCAATTCCACCGCGGCTAAAAGTTTGGTGTTTTCGTTATCCAAATAAAAGTCGTCGCCGCTTTTGCTGAAACTGGCCGAAAAAGAAAACGTGGGCCAATACCCCGCTTTGGCTTGATTAAGTTTAATGCGGCTGATTTTAAGCCCCGTTTGGGAGGACAACACGTCCGGCCGTTGGGCATACGCCGTGCGGACGGCTTCTTCCAGCGTAATTTGGAACGGCGTTTCGTCTATTTGGTTATCCAACACCAGCGTTTTGCCCGCCGTCACGCCCATAGCATTTGCCAAATTGGCCGAAGATGTATTGACCAAATTTTTGGCGCGAATAAGGCTTAAATCTTCGTTATTTAAGTTTACTTCGGCGGTGGTCACGTCCACTTTGGGGCGAAGGCCGTTTTCAAAATAGGCTTGGGCGCGGTTGTATTGGTCTTGGTACAAATCGCGCGCCTTGGTGCGTATTTCCACCGCTTTTTGGGCGGAAAGCAACGTGTAAAATTTGCTTTTTACATTACTGGCTACTTCCTGTTCGGCCTTTTCCAAAGCCAATTTGGCCTGTTCCAACGCCAAATTAGCCGTTTTGACGTTGCGCGCCAAATCCGTAATGCCGCTGATGGTTAAAGAGGCTTCCACATAAGAAGACGCGGAGCCGTGGTCCGTACGGGACTGGCCCGGCAGTTTGGTCACATTATAATCCTGCTGGGCGCCCGCCGTGGCAGTGGGCAAAAATTTGCTTTTCGCCAAGCTGACGCTTACCGCCGCATCCGCCACGTTTAGCCGCGCGCTGATTAAGGAGGGGTTGTTTTCCATGGCAATTTCCAAACAACGCTCTAGCGTAAGCGTTGCGTCAAGGCCGGTAATTTCTTTACCGTCCGCACCCATTGCCGCCGGAAACTCCGCTTGCGGACGGGCGGAAGTATCCGCCGACGGAAGGGGGGAAATAACGGCCCCTTGCGCGCCTCCGCAAATGCCGGCTAAAACAAGACCGGATAAATAAAGGTTTTTCAAAATATTCATAGTCTTTATTATTATATAAATTATGCCACCCGTAACGGTGGTTTTTAGGGCCCTAAAAAAAGCCCGCATTTATACAACACAAAGGGGCGCATTTTTATTGCAAATTTTTTCAAACGCGGCAGGAGCCTGTTTTATTATAATATAAGTATGTGGAAAACCATTTTACTACTCACCGCCTCCAACCTATTTATGACGGTTGCTTGGTACGGCCACTTAAAACATAAAGATAAAGCCCTTTGGCTGGTTATTTTAGCCAGTTGGGGGATTGCTTTTTTTGAATACTGCTTGCAAGTACCGGCCAACCGTATCGGCAGCGGTTATTTTACCGTCACCCAATTAAAAGTAATGCAGGAAGTCATCACGTTAAGCGTATTTACGGGGTTTTCTATCCTGTATTTTAAGGAAACATTCAAATGGAACCACCTAGCAGGCTTTTTATGCTTGGTGGCGGCGGTATTTTTTATCTTCAAAAAATGGTAGGATAAATTACCATGAAAAATAAACACAAATTATTTATTAAAATGGCGGAACTGGTGGCGGACCAATCCACCTGTTGCCGGCTGAACGTAGGCGCGGTACTGGTAAAAGATAACCGCGTGATAAGCATTGGTTTTAACGGCACGCCCACCGGCCAACAGCATTGTGAAGAACACTTTACCAAAGTATATAAAGACCACTATGCCGATAAATACCCCACGTATGCGGATTTTGTGGCCAGCCGTGATTTTTACGATTTACACGGCAAGTGGTCCATTTCCAACGAACTCCACGCCGAACAAAACGCTATAGCCTTTGCGGCCAAAAACGGCATTTCCACCGCCGGTGCCGCCGTATATGTGACGTGGTCCCCCTGCGTACACTGCGCCAAAGTAATTGTAAGCGCGGGCATCAAACAAGTATATTACTTAAATAAATACGACCGCAGCCAAGAAGGCATTATATTTTTGGAAAAAAACGGGATTGAATGCCGCCAATTAACCGCGGAAGACTTAAAATAACCGTTCTTTTACCCGTTTACATTTACTATAATAGATATATGGCTAACAAAACGAATAATCATGATTTTATTACTGCGGGCCTGATACAATTAGGCTCCTTTTGCAAACGCCGCAAACAAGCCGTGTTGACCGGTTTGGGTGTTTTAGTGGTGGCTTTGGTGGTAGGCACGGCCTATCAGGCGCACTGCCAAAAAGTAGAAGAAGCCTCTTGGGCGGATTATTATGTGGCCCAAATGGCGCTACTCAGCGCGGGCCAACAGGAAGCATTTAATTTGTTGGATGCCGTCAACCAAAAATATCCGGGCTCCAACGCCGCGCAATACGCCCAACTGTTAAAAGGGGATTTGCTCTATTCCCAAGAAAACTACGCCCAAGCGTTGGATGTTTACACCGCCTTGCGCGCGCAAGCCAAAAACACGCAAGTAGCCACCGTGGCGGATTTATCGTTAGGGGCGGCCTATCAAGCCACCCAACAATATGATAAATCTATTGAAACCATGAAGCAGTTTATTGCCCAAAACCCCACCAGTTTTGCGTTGCCGCAAGCGTATTTTACGCTGGCGCTATCGCAAGAGTTGGCCGGGCAAAAGGCCGAAGCGCTGGAAACTTACAAAAAACTGTTGGAAGATTACACCAAAAGTTATTGGGGCGCTTTTGCTAAAGATAAAATTAACGAATTGAAAAAATAATTTTGATAACACCCCCGCACCTTTTCAACAGGGCGGGGGATTTTTATGTAGCACAGGAGATTATGAAAAAATACTTATCCTACACGCTGGCGGTTATGCTGATGTCTTGGTCCGCCGCGTCTTACGGTGCCGGGTTCGGCTTGTACGAATACAGCGCCCGCAGTACCGCTATGGGCGGCGCCACTATGGCTAACAAAGCCGAGGCCGCCTCTCTGGCCGCCAATCCGGCCTTAATTACCGAGCTGGACGGCACGCAAGCCCAAGCCGGTATAACCGTGGTGACTGCCAATGCCACCACCACCGTGGCCGGCCAATCGCGCGACTTAAAACGCGACGTTTGGTACTTGCCTAACTTCTACCTTACCCACAAAGTAAGCGACGACGTTTCCCTCGGTTTAGGCGGATTTTCCCGCTATGGTTTAGGGGGGGAATATAAAAATTATGCCAGCTGGCTCGGCAGCGGGCTGGCCTATCAGGTAAAACTGGAAACTTTTTCCTTTACGCCCACGATTGCCGTAAAAGCCAGTGACGAACTTTCCGTGGCTATGGGGTTGGAAGCCATGGTCATCAGCTTTGAGCAAAAGTCCGTCTTGTTCGCGCCCGCCATTGGGGCAGTGCCCAGCAAACAATACCAAATCAGCGGTTCCGGCATTAGCTGGGGCGGCAACTTTAGCTTATTATACAAGCCGGAATGGGCCGAAAAATGGGCCTTGGGCGCGTTGTACCGCTCCAAAGTAAAACAGAATTTGGACGGCCGCATCCGCACCAACGGTTGGGCGGCGGGAACCACCATTATGGATGCCGACGCTAAAGGCTCTATCGCTCTGCCGGACAGCCTTTCCGCGGGCATTTCTTTCCGCCCGACGGAAAAGTGGACCTTTGAAACCGGCATTGTGGGCACGTTCTGGAGTGCGTACGACCAAATTTTAATTGAATATAAAGATAACGAAACGGCCCCCACCATTCACAACCAGAAAAAATATAAAGATGCTATCCGCGTGAATGTGGGTGCGGAATATCAAGTAAACCAAAATTGGGCCGTGCGCGCGGGGTATGTGTTTGACCAATCCCCCATCAACGATAGTGCCATGGATACCTTGGTACCCGTGGACGACCGCCATATTGCCAATGTGGGGCTTGGGTATCAAACCGATACTTGGAGCGTAGATGCGTCCTACTCGCACATTTTCTCCACGCCCTTAAACGGCACGTCCAATGCGCAATCCGGTTCTATCCCCATGCGCTACTCCAACGGCAAGAGCGATATGTTCGGCCTTACCTTTGGCTACAAGTTCTAACCTTGTAATTTTATAAAAGACTATGAAAAAGAACCCCGCCGCAAGGTGGGGTTCTTTTTATGTAAATCGTCCAAAGCGTTCAAACAGTACTAATTATCACAACATTCCGGCTTTTTGCAAAAGTAAATTTACCAAGCGGGAGACGGGGTATTGAAACACCTGCGCTTTGGGCACGCGCACAAATCCGTCCGGCACAGGGGCGCTTGGCGGCAAAACCACTTTATAAAGCTGGGCCAAAATTTTCCGGTGTGATAAAATATGCTTTACAGGGGCCGCCGCCAATGTAAACAATGCTTTTTGGGGGAACACCCCGCCACTCTGCCGCACCACGGCCTGTTGTAGCGCCGCGGCGGAAAGCACCGCCTGCGGAGTTTCCACTAAAAAAGGCTCGTACAATCCCTGCCACACATCTCCCGCCGGCCGCTTTTTAAGCCAAGTATATCCGCCCTGTTCTACATATATATAGGTAAAATAGCGCTCTTTGACTTGTGTTTTTAAGGCTTTTACGGGCAGTTGCTCCACCTGTTTGGCCGCATACGCCTTACACCGCTTGGCAAATGGGCAGCGGGCACAATCCGCTCCGGCGGGCACGCACTGCAACGCGCCGAACTCCATAATGGCTTGATTGAATAAGTCCGGACGGGTTTTATCCAATAATTTTTGGGCCAGCGCGGCAAATTCTTTTTTTCCAGCCGAACTATCCACCGGAGTATAAATCCCATACACGCGCGAAAGTACACGGTACACATTTCCGTCCACCACCGCATACGGCATACGGTACGCAAACGAGCAAATAGCCGCCGCCGTATATTCGCCCACCCCTTTTAAGGCCAAAACGCCTGCGTAAGTGGAGGGGAAAGTGCCGCCCATGCTTTTGGCGGCCGCGTGCAAATTGCGGGCGCGGGAATAATACCCCAAGCCTTGCCATAGTTTAAGCACCTCGTCTTCCGGTGCGGCGGCCAAGGCGGAAACTGTGGGGAAGCGTTGCACAAACCGCAAATAATAATCCAACCCTTGCGCCACGCGCGTTTGCTGGAGGATGATTTCGGAAATCCAAATCAAATACGGGTCCTGCGTGTTGCGCCAAGGTAAATCCCGCTTGTTTGCCAGATACCACTGAATTAAGACGGAAGAAAAAGTTTCCACGCATTGCCCCCAAACATTTTTATTGTTTTATTGTAGCAATTTATGGGCCTGAACCACTAGCGCCCCAAATTGCAAAAGGGGGGTATCTATATACCCCGCAAATCAAATTTGGGCGGGTTCGCAATAAAGCGCATTTTCGTCCGATTGATATATTGGCAAATTGTATGGTGTTAGTATTCAAAAAACTTTTTTGAAAAAATCCACCCAACCAGCAGAATTTTTCATTTTGCAAATTTACCCCTATTTTTGCATTTTTGAATTTTTAATTAAATTCATTTTTTCCTTTCTGTTTTTGCAAATTCAAGTGTCTTTTTGCTTTTCATATAATGCCTTCAAAAACATCATTTTTGGTTCCGCGCCCAAAAACAAGCTCTTTTTCAAATTATCAAAAATGGGGGGGATTTTTAGTTTTTTCAGTGTGCAAAACAACCCATTAAAATGAAAATATTTTTTTCAAAACGCGTTAACAACTTGTGGAAATGTTTTTAGAAAAACTTAACAATGTGTCATATATTAGCTTATTTTGCGTAATAGCAACCTTGTTTTTTAAGTAAACGGCTTATATTTGGGGGTGTTTTTTGTTTGTTTCTCGTCTGAGAATTGTGGTTATAAACAGCTTTTGGCATATAACGGCATTAAATGCCATATATTGACATAAGACAAGTTTTTTTATATTATATGCCTAACAGGGTTTATAACCTTGGTGGATAACTTAATAAAAGAGCGTTTGACCTATGGAAAACACAGACAACGAAAAACTAAAAATCCGCTTCAAATTTTCTTCCGGTGAGGAGTTTGAAGCTGAGGGGCCGCGTGAATTTATAGAGCAACAACGGGCATTTTTTTTAAGTTTAACCGGACGCAAACCGCAAGTTATCCACAACGCGCCGGCTGCGCCGCGGCCGCGCCCCACTTATCCGCTAAATCCGCCCGCAAGTGCGCCTATGCCAACGGAAAGACCCACCCAAACACCCGTGCCAGCGGTTCAGGCTCAAACGGTCACTCCCCTAAACACCCTTTGGGAACGCCTGTTCAAGCAGGAAGACGGCGTGTTAGTATTCCGCCGCAAGAGCCGTTTGCTTACGGCCCCCACCGC
Organism: uncultured Elusimicrobiales bacterium; assembly: GCA_934662565.1. GTDB lineage: Bacteria > Elusimicrobiota > Elusimicrobia > Elusimicrobiales > Elusimicrobiaceae > Avelusimicrobium. Next base: position 181,382 of record CAKUKI010000001.1, on the reverse strand, counting down.
GGCGCTTGTTTTGCTGGCCGCCGCCAAAATTTTGCGTAAAGAAGATGAATTTAGCGCCCTACACTTATCCAAGGCCTTGCGTAAATCCGGCTATGCCGAGGGGCGCTTAGACCGCCTATTGCTATCCGAAATCCGCGCGGGTAGCTTAACTTCCGTTGGCAGTAAGCGCGGGCGGGCCTATAAATTATCGGGCGAAGGCTTTGCCAGAGCCGCCGTATTGGCCGAAAAAATCGCCCAAGATTTATAGTTTTTTTAAGCGCCCACCCTAATACGGTGCATGGGTTCCATTGACAGCCAAAAGCTAATCCTTTTTTATAGTTTATCCGCTATAAACGGCTTATATTATTGGCAAAAAGACTTTGATAAAATTTAAGAATGTTCCCTAAACCTTTTCTTTTAACAGGCGTAAGTTGTTGTTGCGCCTGTTTTTTGTGGATATCCGCCCAAGCCGAAATTTATCGTCCGGCTGAATACAAAACCAAAGCCGCCACACCTTGGCACCGCCCGCAGGAACGCCGCGTGGAAGTTTCCGCCGGAGCCGTTTATCATGCGGCGGCCCTTAAAACAGTGAGCGGAACCCGATTAGGGAGTGATTCTATTATATGGAACGCTTCCGGCGGGGTTTGGCTGAACGAATGGCTGATGTTAGGCGCGGAAGCGTCCCGCTGGACGGACCGCGGAAACTGGCTGTTTGGGGATATTTCCCAACAGGAAACCGGAGTTTTAGCCAAAATAAACTTAACGCCGCAAACCATTCCTCAACAGTATATTTTTGCCGGATACGGCCGCCGGAATTGGAAATACGATATGCAAATGCTGGGCCGCCAACAACAGGGTAATAGTGCGTATTACCGCGCGGGTGTGGGGGTGGAATGGGCGCCCATAAAGCATTTGCTACTGGGTTTTGAATGGCGCATTACCCACCTGAGCGATACCCAAATGGGCAACTATCTAAAAACCCGCTCTTGGGAAAACGCCGCCCTCCTCCGCGCAAGCATTACTTTTTAAGGGGGGAATGCTAAAGGAAAAATTTAAGCCCTGTTTGTTGCCTTGCGGCGCGCAAAATATCTGTACGCTACCCCTCCATTTATGAACCTTATACTGCGCCGCCCACTTAAAAGAATGGGTACGCGCATAAGAGGGGGAAGAACACAAGCAAAATTCTTGCCGTGCGCCTAAAATGCCCCACAACTACCGGAAATTGTACCGCCGCGCCTATTTATCCACCCACTCAAACAATTTGTAGCCCCGCCCATTTACGCGCACGCGCTGATGAGGGCCGCACACCTACCAGCAAGATGTATAGACGCGCCTTAAATAAGGTCTGCATACTTCAAATTATCCAACCCACCGCCCCAAACAACCACCCACATAAAAATTGTACTGCCGCGTGCCAATAGCTTATTATTTTTTGGCAGATATATCCGGCGGAAATTAAAAGGTAGGCCACCCATACGCACCCGCGTTTAATAAATGGGGGGAACAACCACCCGCTACGCCACCTAATCGGCCTTTGTAATGCGCCCAACGCTAGGGGGGGTGCCCGTCTTGGGGGAACAACCACCCGCTACGCCACCTAATCGGCCTTTGTAATGCGCCCAACGCTAGGGGGGTTGCCCGTCTTGGGGGAACAACCACCCGCCCGCGCCCCATAATTGGCCAACTCCCCATTTCTTTCCCGCCACATAAACAATTAAAATTGTTCGCTCATAACCACCACCCGAAGCCCTACCCACGCACCCCGCTACATATAGATAGATTTGTGGCCCCCAGCAACTACCGCAATTATAGAAAGATAGTGCACTAACATGCAGCACAAGCACTCTGCCGACCCCAAATAGAAAAGCCTTTATGGGTGGGGGAATTAACGCATTCTCTGGCGCAGTAGGGCCGCCCCAAACCCCCGCCAAACTAATATGCAACTGCCGGAATTATAGCGCGGCGCAGTGCCTATTTGTCTATCCGCTTTGTCTATCCGCATAAATTATTGGAGTGCGCTTCACGACATGCCCATTGAGGCATGCGTTCAACAACTAATTTACAAAAATATTTACAAAATAAAGTTAACCTTGTAAATTTTGCAAGATAATAAATATAAAAAGTATAAAAATCGTAAAAAATCAAAATTGGCGCATTTTTTGCAAAAACAACGCCAATTTTGCACACACTCTAAAAATTTACAATTTTACAAAAAACAGAGCAAAAAGGATTTTTAGTAAACCCCAAGCACACAATTTAGCAGGTTATCAACAGGCTTCCACAAAAATTAATTTCCTTCCCCAAATATTTTGTTTATAAAAAATATAACAATGATTATCAGATTTTGTTTTTTAATTTTTCAAACCATTTTTGCACTTAAAAAATCTTTTAAGCCAGTTCTAATACCTGTGGATAAAAACAAATAAAACGGACAATCCGGTAAAACTATTTTTGTGCAACAGGGGGGTTATTTGCCGCGTTCACATTACTAACGATAATTTTTATTATGTAAACCAAAAGGCCTAATTCTGCCTAAAAATAAAAACTTAACTATTTATTAAATAAAATAGAATTATATATAAATTATAAGTGTTTTTCTTACTAAACTAATAAATATTTTAGATTTTTATTTTTGGCAGTTTTCCAGTCTAAAATTGCCCACAAAAAGAGAGCCGAAATTGTCCGTTTATAACGCATTTTAGGCTCTTTTTTTACGCCTTTCAAGGCTTGTTTTTAGGGTATTTTGGATGTTTTTTTGAACCCCAAAAAGGCTGATTTTTGTAATTTTATTCATGCAGACAAAGCACCCATTTTTCACCCATCACCGCAAAAAGAGCGTCCAAAATGCAAAATATTTTTTAATTTTTATCCCCCTGCATTTTTGAAAAAAACCTTTTTAATTGCTCCATAACCTACCCAAAACATTATTTCGCAAAGTCAAAAACGGCCCATTTCAGGCCCCAACGCCCAAAATAAATGCAAATTTGCACATAAAAAAATAAATCGTTATATTTTAAGCATTTTTTATTTTACTTATCCGCAAAATCGGGCAAAAATCAAAAATCGGCCCGTACAGGCGTTTTTAGTAAGTCTGGGTACTTGGATATACCCAAAAAGCGTTTTAAGGCGGGTAAAATTTTAGATTTTTGAAAAAACCAAGTTAATAATCCAAAAATAGCTTGTAAGTATTGCTAATATTAAAATTTTCCAACAACAGTAAAAAATTCCAGTCCGTTAAAAAGAAAGACTAGGGGAACAAACTAGTCCCGCCCCCGTTCACGCTATGCAGCTAATGGGTGGTAGGGAGCGTAAAGTTTGGCGTGGGGGACCACTGCGGTACAATTCCAGTTTTTTGTTTGGCTGGGGTGCGCTATCGTGCCGTTTGGCCGAGGAACAATTCTAATATGCTATGCCGTTCATTTGTGGCAGGGAAGGTTGTGTGGAGCCACAATTCTCATTACCTTACAAGGCTAATGGGTAGGCTTGGCGTGGGGGCCACTGCGCTACAATTCTAGTTTATGGGTGGATTGGGAGTGGTGGGCCATTGCGGTACAATTCTAGTTTTTTGTTTGGCTGGTGTGCACCGTAGTGCGCGCTTAACCGAGGTACAATTCTTATATGCTATGCCGTTCATTTGGGGCAGGGAAGGTTTTGTGGAGCCACAATTCGCATACCTTACAAGGCTAATGGGGGTGGTAGGGAGCGTAAGCTTGGCGTGGGGGACCACTGCGGTACACACCCAATCACGCTATGCGGCTAATGGGTGGTAGGGAGCGTAAAGCTTGGAGTGGTAGGCCATTGCGGGTACAATTTAGTTGTGGGGGCGAGCGGGAGCTAAAGAGGGGACAAAAATGTGAGTTTTACCCCTATCATTCTACATAGAAAAATCAGGCGTTAGTGGGAATACCACCATTCTAAATTGGGGGTGCGAAAGCGTGTAGTGCGTTTTTCCACGCGCAAAAAGGGCTTTTCCGGCCATAAAGGGGCCTTATCCAATACCATTTTCCACGCGCAAAATGGTTTTATTCCCCCCACCATTCTACGCGGAAAAGGCGGAACTCGTTGGGGCTACCATTCTATTTTTTCGTTTTTGGAGTGCGTGAGGGAGGGTAATGTGGGGGGTTTATTCCCCCCTCAAATTCTGAGCGGGGTTATAGTAAGCACATTCCCCACCATCAGGATACTCCCCCTTAAAATTCTGCGCGGGCTTCCCCGTGCTACAATTCTATATTGGTGGAGTTTTCCCCCGCATTAAATAACACATCACCTCGGGCACCTTTTCCCCCTACACACAAAAACCCCGCTTCTAAAAGCGGGGTTGTAAAACAAGTGTCAGTTCAGTAAGGGTTAGAACTTAATTAACATACCCAACTGGCCGATGGTGTTGTCTTTAGCAGTATCTTTCAAAGCACCACCGTATTTGCCATAGCCTACGCCGGCAAAGAGCTGGACGTATTCGTTATGGTTATATTTTACGTTCAGGTCAGCTTCCAAGGTGCCAGCTTCCTGCGCGGTGCGGTCTTGGAAGGAATAGCCGTCCAAGGAGAGTACCCATTTTTCATAGGTGTAGTCCACACCCACGTTAAAGAGTCTTAAACCGTCGTTGGAGTAGTTAGACAAAGGTACACTCTTACCAGCGAACAAATGACCAATCAACAAGCTGGGATAGTAGTTCCCCATGCCAAAGCCATCGCCTTTGGCGTAATAGAAAGTAGCTCTGGGGGTGAACGCGGCCAAATTCAAAGAGGCATCCACTTTTACCAAGTAGGGGGTGTCTTTGGGTTCTTTGACCAGTCTGTGGCCTTGGAAGGCGCGCGCATATTCCGCGCTCAAAGCAAAAGCTTCGGGAGCGAAGGTAGCTTTAGCACCATAAAAACCAGTGTGTTTTTCGTCATAGAGAATGGTGCTGTCTTCGCCGGCTTTCAAATCATAACCATACGCTTGCAATTTTAAGGTATCGGTTAAGTTTAATCTCACATCCGCCCCGTAAATGGTTTCATTTTTAAGGGCAGAGGTACTGGTGGGATATACCAATTTACCGGCTAACAAAGTGACGGATTTGAAATCGTCGCTGTAAGTCAGTTTAGCCGCATCCAAGGAAGGCGCGCGGTTCATATTAAACACATAGTGGTTCGGCCCCACATACATTACGGCGCTGTCTTCGTCGCCATAAAATTGGCGGCCGACCGTGGCTTCAAAGCAATCAAACAAGTTGGAAAGCACTACATTGGCTTCCGCCAAGTTGACTTTATCCCAATAGTGTTGAATTGGGGCACCCGCATAATTGCTCAACCAAGCATCATTGTATTGGAACAACACATTGGCTCTTACGTCTTCCACCAAATCGGCAGATAAACCTGCCAGTACGCGGAAGTTGGTGCCGGAATTATAAACTTTGTCACCGCCGGTTCTCACGTCAGAGGCGATAGTCTGTACTTCGCCTTTGAGTTCTACATTATTCAGTACATCAGCGCTTGCAGGCATAGCCACCAAAGCGGCTACTAACAAGCCCAGTAGTTTCTTCATGCAATAACTCCTCCATTGTTAGTTTTAACTACCCTACCCCTTTATTAAAGTTAATTTTTTTGATGTTTGCAAATTTATTTTTTCTTTTGCTTGACACCTAAAAAAAATACTGCTATCCTATCTGCCCCCTGTTTTACAACCCGCTTATTTTTGGCGGATTTTAGCGGATTTACCGTCGGAGAATAAAATTTAGCCGCCACTAACAAAAAAACAAAGGACAAGCATTTTTTGCTTATCCTTTGTGTGTGGAACAGATTTTTTTGTTGAACCGTCTTTCCGGCTTAAGCCCACAAAGACAGTTTGGTCACTTTATCCGTGCGGCGCACTTTCGGTTCGCCTACTAATTCTTGAATGTACGCTTCGCACACATAAATTTTAGTACCGGGGAACAGGTGCCCGCCAATCACGTTATAATCTTTACCCGTCAGCATAGCGTGCGCGTGGACTTGCGGGCGGTTATCCTGAATACTGATATTGCCCGTTAAACTTAGCAGTTCCATTTGCGCATTAATGACGGTTTTTTCATAGCGTTTTTTGCTTTGGTCGTACCAGCCCAAGGTGGCGTTCTCCACCGAGCCTATTACCGTCACGACCCCGCACTTTACCTGATTATCGTGGCAGAAATCCGCCAGCGATTCCAACAAATCTTTTCCTTTCGGCAGCCGGAAGATATAGGTTCTGCCGGTTAAATAAGGTTTTTCTTCAGCCATTGTATTATTCTCCTTTATACACCCAACGCTATGCGTTAGGCCAATCCGTTCACATACGCGCGCAAGGCCGCTAAAATGCCTGCGGCGTCCATGCCGGCTTCTTTATAAATATTCGCGGCACTGGCACTACCCAAATAGCCGCCTTTCTTTTGCGGGTAGAGCGTGTGTTGGCGGCCGTAGTCACTCAGCAGCCAAGTATCCATGGTGGGCATGGTAAAATCCGTCAGCCCCATGGCACGGCGGCGCAATTCTTGCGGCACCAACGCTTCCTGCTCCGCTTCCGGCAGGAGTTCAAACAACTCCCGGCTGGAAACGTAAATAAAATTAAGGTCTAAGCCTTCTTCTTGCAAGCGGGGCAAAATTTGGTCTACCACAATTTTACCTACGCCCGCACCTTGCACAAACACCGCCCCCGCCGACGGGTTTTTGGCCCGGTGCAAATAATACACCCCTTTTAAGCAGGCCGCGGCGTCGTCCATCCCCAAGGCTTTGCGGTCCGCCAATTTTTGGGACGGCCGCACCACAAACGGCGCAAACACCGCCGGGCGCAAGGAAAGGGCCTTGGTCACCAACGGCCAAATTTCGTCCACCTCTAACGGGGTAGCCGTAATGCACGCCCCTTTGGGGAAGTTATCCTGTACCAACTGCAAAGATTGCGGGTCCCCATGGGTCGGGCCGTCTTCGCCCGTCGGCAAACTGGCGTGGCCGTTAAATAGCACCAACGTATTGGGGGTGGCGCCAATTTCGTGCGCGGCCTGATAACCGATAGCGTGCAAGCGTGCGGCAACATGTTCAAACGCTAAAAACGCCCCATAGGTGGAAGACACCGCCACTTGTTTACCAAAGGCGGAAATCCCACTGCAAACGGCGGCCATGCCGTCTTCGCAAATGCCGCCTGCCGCCAAACGGCGGGAAGACGGGTTCGTCACCGCGTTAAAATTTCCGGCGGGAAAGTCCTTGGCAATCGCGGCGGCACCGGTAGAGCCGTACAAATCGGCCGAGGCGGTAAAAATAGCGCCGTGGCTTTCTTTATTTAAGTACGCAAGCACATCCCCCAATACGCCGCGGGTGGTGTGGGAATCTCCGGCGGCAAACTTGAAAGCGGCCGGCGGGTTTTGGCTGTCTTGCCCCGTAAAAAGCACCGCGCTATCCCCCACGCCGGAGCGTTCTTGGCGTCCGGCCGCGCTTAACGCTTTTTGGCGGGCAGTTAAATCCGCCGCAATTTTGCCGCACAGCGTCGGGTGCGCTTGCAACGCTTGGCGGAAGGTTTCCAAAAATGCCCAGTAGTGTTTTTCCACATTTTCGGGCGTTTTATCTCCCTCAAAGGCGGGGAATTTTACGCCGAATTTCTGTTCAAATTCCGCCAAACTGGCATAAAACTCCGGCGAACAGAATTTATGGCCGGAGCCGTGCGAGGCTTTGCCCTCTAAGCCGTACTTCCACCCTTTTACGGTGCGGTACACAATAGCCGTAGGCTGGTGGTTATCCAAATGTTTGGCCAGTTCGTGCGCGGCGTGTACTTGGGCAAAATCCATACCGTCGGGTACAAAAATCACGTTGATATCGTGGATATAAAACATTTCGGCCGGAGTCCACTGCACATAATCCCCGGGGTTTTTACCGTCGGACGTGACGCGGTTGCTTTCAATGGAGGCTTCGTTCCAATCCAAATGGAAAACCACATTTTTAAGCTGCGCGGTGGAGGCCATTGCCAAAGCCTCGCTCACGCGGCCGGCGGTCATACCGCCTTCGCCCTCTACAATATGCACGCGGGGGCAGTTTTCCCCATACGTATCACACGCGGCAAACGCCAACCCTACGGACGAGCCAATCCCCACCCCGCTGGCCCCTGTGGAAAGGCGCACAAACGGCGTGGACGGTTCCGGATGCCCGCCCAAGGCTTTGGAATGAAATTTGGTAAATAACGGTGTGCCTTGTACTTTATTGTGGCGGAAACCGAGTAAATCTTCCAACCGCAGGCGGAGTTTTTCGTCTTGCGGCAGTAAGCACGGTGCGGCAATACGGGCACATTCATCGCGCAAGGCCCACATGGCATATAACCCCAGTGCCTTATGCCCCGCGGCGTAAGAGATAATATCCGCATCTAACCGCAAGGGGTTGGAAAAATCGTAAGCCATTTCTTTATATATGAGGTGGCTGACAAAATGCCCGCTGGAAACACTTCCCCCCACATGGCCGGACGACGGAACAAAGTTATACAGCACCGCCGCCAAGGCGCGGTAAGCTACGTCTAATGTATCCAGCTCGTCCTGCTCGGCCGCCGGAAGCGGGTATTGCTTCACATAGTCGGTCACATCAAAATAACCTGCTCTTTTTACACCTAACGTAAACGGTTTCATAAGCTCTCCTATATAACCAGTTCTTCTTGGGCAACAGCCAACGCCAGTGCCAAGGTTTGTTCTAAATCGGATTTACATTGTACTTCCGTATTGGAATGAATGTAGCGCGTGGGGATAGATAACGCACAGCACGGTACGCCCGTTTTGGATTGGTGAATGGCCCCGGCATCGTTCCCGCCGCGCGGCGCCACACGCACCTGATAGCGGATGTTTTTTGCCAAACACAACCGTTTAAGGGCATTAAACAAACCCTCGTGCGTAATGGTGCGGGCATCAATGGCCGTCACGCCCACGCCGGCCCCCAACGCGGTAATATAATTTTGCGGGGCACTGCCCGGTATATCCGCCGCGCCGGTGGTATCTAGGGCCAAGGCCAAATGGGCCTCTATGCCATAAGCCGCCGTGCCCGCCCCGCGCAAGCCTACTTCTTCCTGTACGGTAAACACGGCATATACATTATAAAAAGGGTTTTTAAGCGCTTTTAACAGCTCCAACAGCACAAACACGCCGGAGCGGTTATCCAACGCTTTCGCCGTCAAGCGGCCGGAGCCAAATTCTTCGTACGGGCGGCGCAGGGTGGCAAAATCGCCCGGTTGAATACGCGCGGCCGCTTCCGCCCCCGTCAGCCCCACGTCAATAAATAAATCCCCGATAGGCACCGCCTTGCCGCGTTCGGCCTCCGTAGTGACATGGGCCGGACGGGTACCGATAACGCCCAGCAAAGCCTCCCCGCCTGACGTATGCACCGTCACGCGCTGGGCAAGCAAGGTGCGCGGGTCAATCCCGCCCACGGGCACAAAGCGCAAAAATCCGTCCGGACCAATGTAGTGAATCATCAGGCCTACTTCGTCCATGTGGGCGGCTAAGAGCAGGTTTTTATTGGAAGTACCCTTTTTGAGTACAATTAAGTTGCCCAGCGCGTCCGTTTTTACATCGTCGGCATACGGGGCAACCTGTTGGCTGATAAACCGGCGGACGGCACTTTCCCGCCCGGAAACACCCGGCAGTTGGGTTAATTGTTGTAAAGTAGAAAAATCCATTTTTATCCTTATTAATAGACAGTAAAGGTATTTACATTATACCCACAACGCACCTTTTTTGCAAGTAAAACCCGTTTTTGGCCGTTTTCAGCCCCTTTTTTTGCATTAGCGGCCCCACTCTTGCGCAAAAAATAGTAAAATGTTTGGGAAGATATTTATTTTAGGAGGCTGTGTAATGACCGTTTCTTATAAAGAACTGGGTTTGGTAAACACCAAACAAATGTTCAAAGATGCAATGGCCGGCGGGTATGCCATCCCGGCTTATAACTTTAACAACATGGAACAGTTGCAAGCTATTGTGACCGCTTGCGTGCAAACCGGCTCGCCGGTAATTTTGCAAGTTTCCAAAGGTGCGCGCCAATATGCCAACTCCACGCTACTACGTTGGATGGCCCGCGGTGCGGTGGAAATGATGAACGAAATTGGCAAACCGGTGCCGCTGTGCTTGCACTTGGACCACGGTGATTCCTTTGAATTGTGCAAAGACTGCATTGACAATGGTTTCTCCTCTGTGATGATTGACGGCTCCCACTTGCCGTACGAAGAAAACGTGGCTTTGACCAAAAAAGTAGTGGAATATGCCCACGCGCACGACGTGACGGTAGAAGGGGAATTGGGCGTTTTGGCCGGTATTGAAGACGAAGTTTCCGCCGAACACCACACCTATACGGACCCTGCCCAAGTGGAAGACTTTGTAAAACGCACCGGTGTAGATTCCTTGGCTATTTCCATCGGCACCTCTCACGGCGCTTACAAATTCAAAGTACAACCCGGCGAAGCCTTGCCCGAACTGCGCTTTGATATTTTGGAAGAAGTTTCCAAACGCTTGCCCGGTTTCCCGATTGTGTTGCACGGTTCTTCCAGCGTACCGCAATGGGCCGTTAAACAAATTAACGAATACGGCGGCAAATTGGAAAACACTGCCGGCGTGCCCGAAGAACAACTGCGCAAAGCCGCCAAAATGGCTGTATGCAAAATCAACGTGGACTCCGACGGCCGCTTGGTAATGACCGCCACCATCCGCAAGATTTTTGCCACCAAACCCAGCGAATTTGACCCGCGCAAATACTTGGGCCCGGCCCGCGAAGAACTGATTAAAATGTATGCCGAAAAGAACCAAAACGTATTCGGTTCCGCCGGCCGCATTAAATAAGTTTTACCGCACAAAAAGAACCCCGCCTACGCGGGGTTCTTTTTTGTTGTCTGTGATTATAATTTTGTGAAGGGTTTGCCGCCGCCACAGTTTGCTAGTGGTTGCGGCTCTTTCCCTTATTTATAATTGTTTGAGGGTTTGTGCGATAAACTCGGCAGACGACATAGGGTCCGGAATGTTTAATTTGGAGTAATTTTCCGCCATTTGGCGCAACACCCCGTTATTCTGCCCGCCCAGCACTTTGGTTAAGGTTTGGTAAATTTCTTGCTCTAAATTATCCCCTTCTAAGGCCATTTGCGCACAACCGACGGATTGCAACACTTTGGCATTATAATACTGGTGGTTTGCCGCCGCATACGGGAACGGCACCAACAATGCCGGTTTTTTGCAATAAATCAGCTCCGCCAACGTGCTGGCTCCGGCGCGGCAAATAACAAACTGGCTGATTTGCATTAAATCGTAAATTTCGTTGGAATACGGCAACACGCGCACTTGCAACGTGCGGCCGTATTGGTTTTTAATGTTTTGATACCAGCGCTCGCCGGTAATGTGGATAAAATGCACCTCTTTATTTTCCGCCACAATGCGTTTTACGGCGCGGATAACAGCCGCATTTAACCCTTTGGCCCCTTGGCTCCCGCCAAAAACTAAAACCGTTTTTTGGGTGGGGTCCAAATCCAAATCCGTCAGAATTTTGCGCCGGTTGGTTTTTTCGGCAAATTCCTCGCGGATGGGCGTACTGGTTAAGAGCGCATTTTTGATTTTTTCCGTCGTCGGCAATCCTAGCATAAACAAATCGGCAAATTTGCCGCAAACGCGGTTTGCCAGCCCGATTTTTGTATTGGAATCATGCACGGCGGTTTTTATGCCCATAAAATGCGCCATAAAAATAAGCGGAAAAGAAATATACCCCCCCGTACCGATACACACATCCGGCCCAAACGCTTTGATAATTCCCCGCGTTTGGCCCAACGCGCGCACCAATTTATATATAAATTTAAGGTACGCCAGCGGATTAACACTGCGGGGCATACCCATAAAATCCACTTCTTTATATTTCAGTTTATGGGTTTGCAAAACTTGGGCGGCGGGGTCTCCCGTGCGCACCACAAACAAAACGCTCATACCTTGTTTGTTGAGCAATTTGCCCAGCGCAAACCCCGGATAAAAATGCCCGCCGGTTCCGCCGGAAGCTATAATAAAACGTGTGTTTTTCATCTATCTGTTCCTTGTCTTAAATTGGGTGTAGTCCGGCCCGCTCTGTGTTTTGGGGGCAGAGTCAGAGGCGGTCATATTCATAATAATACCCATCATGGCTAATGTCATAATGACCGAGGAGCCGCCATACGAAAAGAACGGCATAGCAATCCCTTTGGTAGGCAACAGGCCAATAGCCATAGCCATATTAAAAAACGCCTGTCCGGCAATAGTTAGCGTAAGGCCGAAAATCAGCAAACTGTTAAAATTATTGCGGGCCACCCGCGCCAAACTAATCCCGCGCGTAAGCAGCGCACAAAAGAATACCACCACCAGCGTTGCGCCGATAAGGCCGATTTCTTCGCAAATAATGGAAAAAATAAAGTCCGTGTGCGCGGCCGGAAGATACTCCAGCTTCAGTTCACTGTTTCCCAAGCCTTTCCCCAGCCAACCGCCGGAGCCTACCGCCGTAAAAGAGCGTATCAGCTGGTAGCCGTTGTTGCCGGGGTCATTTTCCGGATGTAAAAAAGACAAAATACGGTCCCGACGGTATTTTACAAAAAATAACTGGTGGTAAACTATCGGCAGCGCCGCCAGACACACCGCCCCCAAATGTTTCGGCCGCGCACCGGATACAAACAACATGGCCCCTATCACGCACGCCATTAAAAAGGGCGTTCCAATGTCTTTAGCCACCAAAATAAGCCCCAACGTCACGCCGCTCACAACCAACGGCTGAAGCAAAAGCATCCAATTTTTGGAAAGTTTCCCCTGTACGGTGCTTAAATAATCGGCCACATAAATAAGCAAGGTCACTTTGGCAATTTCGGAAGGCTGTAAATTAAAAAACCCCAAATCAATCCAGCGGTGCACATTGGCAATAGGCTTTGTAAACAAAACAATCACCAGTAGCACCCATGTCAAATACACCAAATAAATGGGGCGAAAGAGCTTTATTTTTTGCAAACGGTCATAAAACTGCCACAAAATACCCGCCGCAATCAGGCCGATAATATCAAACACCAACTGCCGCTTAAAAAATGAGGTAGAATCAAACGCGCTGGAAGAATAAGTAAATACCAGCCCAAACACCACAAACGACGCCGTAATAATAGCCAGTGTTTTATCTAGCGGCAAAAAGCGCCACGCACCGCGCTTGCTAGGTTCAGCAAAGCGAAGTGTGTTCTTCGGGCGGATAAAATTATTGCGCTTGGCGGGGCGGAGGAACAGTGTTCTCATACATTTACCTTATTTTTAAGGCCGCCAACGCTAGCAGCATGAGCATTGCCCCCACCACCCAAAAGCGCACAATCACTTTCGGCTCTGCAATACCCATGAGCTCAAAATGGTGGTGAATAGGCGTCATTTTGAACAGCCGCTTGCCGTGGGTCAGCTTAAAATACCCCATTTGCAACATGACGGAAACGGTTTCCAGTACAAAAATCCCGCCGGCTATCGGCAATAAAAGCTCCTGCTTTACACACAGCGCGGCCGTGCCGATAACGCCCCCCAAAAAGAGCGAGCTGGTATCCCCCATAAACACTTGGGCCGGATAAGCGTTAAACCACAAAAACCCTAAACACGCGCCGATTAATGCCCCCATAAACACGGTAATCTCCCCCGCGCCGGCAACATAAATAATTTTTAGATAATCGGCAAATTGCACATTCCCCGCCGTATAGGCAAACACGGCATACGCCGCCGCCGTAAACACCATACATCCGGCGGCAAGGCCGTCCAAACCGTCCGTTAAATTGGTAGCGTTGGAAGCCCCCACAATTACCAACATAGAAAACGCAAAATAAAATACCGATAAATCCACAAACATTTTGCTCATATATGGGATAATCAGCGAGGTTGCATACCCCCCGTTAGGCGGGTTGACGCCCAAATACCCCACCACCACCAACGCCGTAAACAGTTGGATACAAAACTTGACGGAAGACTTCATCCCCTCCGGATTTTTTTTGACGAGCTTGGTATAGTCGTCCATAATGCCGGCCCCCGCCAAAGAAACCGTGGTAAAAACCAGCAGCCAAATATACGGCGAATCCAACCGCGCCCACAACGCTACACTAGCCAACAGGCTAAACAAAATCAGCAGGCCCCCCATGGTGGGCGTACCGCTTTTGGATAAGTGAGAGGCGGGGCCGTATTCGCGCTCTACTTGCTGTATTTTATAGGAGCGCAGCTTTGCTACCAATGCCGGCCCGATAAGAAGCGTCAAAAAGAAAGACGTAAAAATTGCCGCGCCCGTGCGCAGAGTAATGTAGTTAAAAATATTCAGGAAGCTAAATTCTTCCGTAAATAAAGAAAGGTAATATAACACTTAAATCTCCTTAAAAATATTTTCAAAATTCATAGAGCGCGACGCTTTAATTAAATAAGTACCGCCCTGTTTTTTAATAAGTGCCTTTAACTGCTTCGTCCACTCTTGCGGGGTTTTGCCGTACACCGCGCGGACGGAAGATTCGGCCCGATTCAAAATTTCATACGCATAGTGCATTTGTTCTCCGGCTAAAAAGGCATAATCTACCTGATTATCCAACAGTTGGCGGGCAATTAAACGGTGGTAATCTTTAGAAGTTTCCCCCAGTTCTTTCATATCCCCCAGTACGGCCACGCGCGGGGTGAACGGCTCGCGCCCTAAAATTTCCAAGGCGTTTTTCATACTGGCAGGATTAGCGTTGTAGCAATCCAAAATAAAATGCGCGCCGGCTTTTTCCACCCGCTCCATACGCATAGGCATAGGGATAAAGGCCGACAAACCTTTTTTAATTTCGTCCAAGTGTAGCCCCAGCGCAATAGCGGCGGCGGCCGCGGCGGCGGCGTTTAGTTTATCGTGCACGGGCAGCTTTATATCCAGCACGCACGCTTCGCCCTTGTAAGTAAACGCAAATTTATCCTGCGTATCTAAAATGCGCAACGCGGCGGCGGGCGAAAAGCCAAAAGAAATGGTTTTCCCCTTAAACTCCGTCTGCAACCGCGCCAAAAGCGGGTCGTCCACGTTATACACTAGCGTACCGCCAAAGTTTAAGTGCGCGGCAATTTCCGTTTTGGTTTTGTACACATTTTCTAAGGTTTTGAACGATTCCAAATGGGACGGCCCCACATTAGTAATTACTGCCACGTCCGGCACGGCAATAGCGGCCAGCTCGTCAATATCGCCGCAGTGGGAAGCCCCCAGTTCAAACACGCCGTATTTGTGTTTGGGTTGTATTTCCAATAAGGAAAACGGCGTACCGAACTGGTTATTAAAATTGCCCATATTGGCTACCGTTTCCCCCGCTTGGGAGCAAATAGCCTTTAACATTTGTTTGGTGGTGCTTTTGCCGTTAGAGCCTGTAATGGCGGCCACTTTTAAGGTGCTGTTTAAGCGGTGGTACTGCGCCAAGAGTTGCAGAGCTTTTAAGGTATCTTGCACATAAATAACGGATACGGCCTCATTGGAGATTTGCGGGCAGCGTTCTTTTTGCGCCACCACCAAAACGGCCCCTTGTTTAATAACCTGCGGGATAAATTCGTGCGCGTCGTGCTTTAAGCCTTTTAAGGCAATAAACGCATCCCCCGCACCCACCACACGGCTATCCGTGACAAAAGCGGACACTTTAGCCAAAGGGGTTTTACTTACCAATTCCCCTTTCATAATTTCCGCAGTTTTGCTAAACGTCAGGTTTAATTTCATACAATCTCCTTAATTTATAAAATCCAGTTGGTCCGGCTGAACCCCTTTTAAGGCCAGCAGGTTTTCGGCAATTTGCCTGAAAGCAGGCGCGGCCGCCGTACCGCCAAAGGTGTATTTAGAGGGATTATCCAAAATAACCAAAATGGTAAATTGCGGCTTACTGGCCGGCACAAACCCGCAGAAAGATACAATATGGCTGCGCTTGCCGTAGCCGCCGTCTTTGGTTAATTTTTCGGCCGTGCCGGTTTTGCCCGCCACGGTATACCCTTTTATTTGGGCGCGTTTACCGCTGCCGTTTTCCACCACGCTTTGCAATACTTTGGTCATAATTTGGGCCGTTTCCGGCTTGATGACCCGGCGGATTTTTACCGGTTTACTCAGCTTGCTTACGCGGCCGTCGGCATATTCAATGCGGTCCACCAAATGCGGCTGCATCAAATACCCGCCGTTGGCTATTACGGAATACGCATTGATTAACTGTACCGGCGTAAGCGAAATACCGTATCCGTACCCTTTAGTGGCGGTATCCACCTTCGTCCATTTATTATACGGGGGCACAAAACCTTTGGCTTCCCCGTTAAAATTAATATCCGTTTTGGTGCCGAACCCAAAGGCTTTAATGTAATAAAACAGGTTTTTGGCACCCAAATCCACCGCTATTTTGCCCGCCCCGATGTTGGACGACAACTGCATTACTTCCGGCACGGACAAAAAATCCTTTTTGTGTTGGTTATCCTTAACGGTAAACCCGCGGGCCACTTCCCAACGGCGGCCCTCCATATCAATAGAATCCGTGACGGACACCGTGCCCGCATCCAACGCGGAAGAAATGGCGATGGTTTTGAATGTAGAGCCGGGCTCGTAAGTAAACTGAAACGGCAAAGATTGCCCGTCCTGAACCGGGTAAGAAGCCGCAGCCAAAATCCGCCCGCTGGACGGCTCCTGCACCAGGGCCACCCCATGTTCGGCGCCGTATTCTTCCACGGCTTTATGCAAGGCTTGCTCGGCAAAATACTGGGCCTGTAAATCTATGGTTAAATACAAGCTCCCAACCGATAATTCCTCTTTTAACTTGCGGTCATAAATAATATCCCCCCGCAAGGCGCGTTTGGCGCGTTTTTTGCTGATGTCCTGGCTGAGTTCCTTATTAAACATCTGCTCTAGGCCGGAAAGCCCTAAATTTTTGGAGTTGGACTCCCCCAACAAATCCAGCGCTAATTTTTCGTATGGGCGCATCCGTTTATATTCCGGCGTTAAATCCAGCCCTTGCCCCAAAGACGTACGCAACACAGGCAGCATTTCCATATATACATCCGGCTTGATGTTTTTTTCCACAAAGAAAAATCGCCCGTTGCGGTTCCATTTTTCCAAAATTCTGGCCGGCGGCAGTTTTAAGGTTTTGGCTAAAAATGCCACCGTTGCTTTTTTGTCTTTTACATATCTGGGGGATATGCCGCACGAGTGCGTGCGCACCGATTCCGCCAGCACATAGCCGTTTGTGTCAAAAATAGGCCCGCGCAAGCGGTCCTCGGCCAGATAGCTGTAAATAGCGCGGTCGGCCTTATCGGCAAATTTTTCGTGCTGGAAGGTTTGCAAATTAAGCAGTTGCAAACAGATTGCCACCGGCGGAAGCAACGCCAAAAAGCCGCATAGTTTCATGCGCTTTTTAACGTCATACACAAACGAAATTTTCTTTTTGAACATACGGTTTAATCTTCCAACACAACCACATTACTGGGTTTTGTAAAATCCATTTTTAAGCGTTCGCGCGCTTGGGCGGATACCACGGCGGGGCTTTCCAAACGGGCAATTTCCAACTGCAAATACTGGTTGCGGGCCTCCTGTACTTCTACCCGATTTTGCAATTTGCTAATTTCCCGTCCGGAGCGGCTTATTTCCATACGCACCATCACCAGCCCCAAGGAAAGGCCCCCTAAAATAACTAATGTAATAAATGCTTTCATACTCTTTCTATCACCCGTAATTTGGCACTGCGGGAACGGCGGTTTTGGCGCACCTCGTTATAGTCCGGCACGATTACTTTTTTATTTACCAGTTTCCAGCCGCCGTCCGCCGCCATTTGCTTAAAACGGTTCTTTACCAAACGGTCTTCTAACGAGTGGAACGTCAGCACCGCGGCGCGCCCGCCCACCCGCAAAATATGCGGCAGTACCCCCAACATTTTTTCCACCGTACCCAATTCATCATTAACCGCAATACGCAGCGCCTGAAAAGTCTGCGTGGCGGGGTGCGTTTTGCCGCGCCCGCCATACACGCTTTCTACCACGCGCTTGAGGTCTTCGGTCGTTTGCAGGGGAGCTTTACGGCGGGCATTCAAAATAGCTATGGCTATGGGGGCGGCTTTGCGTTCTTCGCCATATTCCGTTAAGATACGGGTAAGGTCGTCCAACCCCCAAGTGTTTACAATGGTTTGTGCCGTCAGCGGGGCGGATAAATCAAACCGCATATCTAACGGCCCGTTATTTATTATACTAAAACCGCGGGCAGGGTTATCCAACTGATAAGAACTCAGCCCCAAATCAAAAAGTGCGCCCGTAGCCAACACGCCCAGTTTTTCCAATTCTTGCGGGGCGCACGTGTAGCTTTCGTTAAAGGTAAGCAGGCGCGGGTCGTTAATGCGCGTTTGGGCCATTTGAATAGCCTGTGCGTCTTTATCAAACCCTAACAAGCGGGCCTTGGGCGAAAGGCGGCTCAAAAACAGCGCGCTGTGCCCGCCAAGCCCCAATGTGCCGTCCACATACACACCGTCTGGGTCGGTTAATAATAAATCCGCAATTTGCGGGGCAAGTATCGGGATATGGGTCCATTCGGTCATAGCTTAAAAATCCTCATTTTTTAGGGGCCTTTGTACCGGCCTGTGCTTGGGTAGCGGCCTTAGCATTGGCCGTGGGCGCCTTTTTAGCCGGAGCCTTAGTATTAGCCGGTGGCGGCGGTGTTTTAACCGGTGCCGGCCGTACCCCAGCCGCTTTTTGCACATCGTGCAACCACACATTTTGCAATACGGAAACTTTCGTAAACGGCATACCGTACGCCTTATATAATGCTTGGTGGAGCGGGGTTTTCTTTTTCAGTTCATTACAAAATTGGTAAAATTCGTCGCGCGTGCGGGTGTTGAGCAAGTAATCCACCAAGCTGTACGCTTGCGTGTACCAAAGTTCCGCCTGCGGGGTGGATAAATTGCTTAAATCTTCCGTAACGGTCATTTTTTCCAGCGGGATAATATCCCCCCGCAAAATGCGTTTCATAGCCGGTTCCACCCACGAAGGCTTTTGCTTGGCGCCGTTAATTTGCATATAAACTGCCATCCCTTCCGAAAGCCACAACGGGGAAATCACCGGCAAAAAGTAGCCGTCAAAATACAAATGGGTCAGTTCATGCACGGAAAGCGGATAAAAGCTGTTTCCCTCTTGCACATACATGGTATCAGCCTTGAGGTCGGACGACGCGCCGGACCACGGCGGGCGCTTGGTAAAATTCATATAACTGTCTTTATCCCCAAACAGCATAACCAAAATTTTGTTGGGTTTAATGACCAATGTAAACGGGGTTAAATCCAACATTAAATTGCCGTGGATGTTATCCAATACCGTAGAAATGGACTGCGACACCGGATGCGTTTGGCGGTAAATTAAATAGTTGAATGTTTCCGCCGTCATAAAACCGGGGGGCGGTGGAACCCAGCGGGATTTTTGTTGGGAATCCGCCGGACGGTAGGCTTGGGCCGAAAACCCCGGCAGATAGTTCTGCGGATTTTGAGGGACTACCTCGCCGATTTTTTCCAATCCGGCAATCATATCCTTAAATTCTTTTTCGTCGCGGGTGGAATAATCCACCGGTTCTGTGCTTTGGGCGGCATTACGCGGGTTGACGTCCGCAAACAATTTATCCACTTCCCGCGGGTCTATGGAGTTTCGCTCCACTTTTACAGGGGTCTGCGCCGCGGGCGTTTGAATGCTTGCGGCCGGATGTTTCCCGTCAAAGCGGGCGGAAAACTCCGTCAGTTTTTCTTGCAAGTTTTGCAATACGGCGCGCGGCTCGTACCCGTAATGTTTCATTACCGGCCCCACCGCCAAAGCAAAAGCAAACAGAAAGCAGAAAAACTGAATTAGCCGTGTCATCTGTTAATCCTTATCAAATACCGCCAAAAAGCGTTTTTTATCATCCTGCGGGAGCGCATACGGTTGTAAGGCCCGCGCCCGAACCCCGCATTTAGCCAGCAGAGCGGGGCCAATTTCGTCCGGATATTCCCCCTGAAAAGCAATAAACTTTCCCCCCGCCTTTACCGCCGGCGCGCAAAGGGGCAAAATGTCCGTCAGTTTTCCCATGGCGCGTTCCGTTAAATAGTCTAGTGAAAAGGCGGTTTTTTCGCCCAAGCGGCAATTTGCCACCCGCGCGTTTTTTAGGCCCAAAGTTAAAATGGCCCAATTCATAAAAGAGCTGCGCCGCTGCAAACTTTCTATTAAAGTAATGCGGCTTTGCGGCAGGGCCACCGCGCACACAAGCCCAATATATCCGGCCCCCGCGCCCGCGTCGCCCACTTCAACGCCGTTAGCGCCTTGGCTTTCTTTATAAATAAAAGCCGCGGCGGTAAGGCCGTCGCAAATATGGCGGGCGTAAATTTCCTGCACGTCGGCCGCGCTGGTTAAATTCAAAAAATCCTTTTTTTGCCACACCAGCCCCGCGTAGCGCTCCAATAATTCCACCTGCCCAGCCGAAAGCGGCAACCCGATATGTTGGGCAAACGTGCTAATTGTCTGATTCACGGTGTAGCCTCCGGTAGCGTTCAATATGTACGGCCAAAAGTTGTATATCCGCCGGAGTGATACCGGGGATGCGCGACGCCTGCCCCAATGTGAGCGGTTTTACCTCTTTTAACTTTTGGCTGCTTTCTATCAAAATGCCGCGCACGGCAGACGGGTCAAACCCCGCCGGAATTTTAATACTGTCCGCTTGGGCCAGTTTTTCGGCATCTTTTTTATTGCGCTCGTAATAGCCGGCGTATTTTTGGTGGATTTCAACGTGCGTAAGCACTTTTTCTTTCGTCCACGGGTATAAATCCGTTTCGTCCACCGGGCTGCCCGGGTGTTGCAACTGCTTTTCCACTTCTTCGCGGTAGCGCTCAAAGGGGCGGCGGAATTTTTCTTCCAGCGTGCCGTACGCAAACGCATGGGGCATCAGGCGCAAATCCGCATTATCATTACGCAGTAAAATGCGGTATTCCGCGCGGGAAGTAAACATACGGTACGGCTCGTTTACCCCTTTGTTGACTAAATCATCTATCAGTACGCCAATGTACGCCTCGTCGCGCCGCAGGATGAGCGGCTCCTTGCCTTGCACTTTGGCCGCCGCATTTAAGCCCGCCACTAACCCCTGACCGCCGGCTTCTTCGTATCCGGTGGTGCCGTTAATCTGTCCGGCACAAAACAAGCCGGGAATCAGCTTGCTTTCCAACGTGGCGTATAAATCGCGCGGGTCCGAAAAATCGTACTCCACGGCATAGCCGGCCCGCGTAAGGGGCGCATTTTCCAACCCGGGCACCGAGGCCACCAGCGCCCGCTGCACGTCTTCCGGCATACTGGTTGAAAACCCCTGAATATAATATTCTTCCGTATCAAAGCCCTCCGGCTCTAAAAAGAGCGGGTGGCTGGTAATTTCCGGAAATTTTTTAATTTTATCTTCTACCGACGGACAATACCGCGGCCCCATGCCGTGTATATGGCCGCTGTACATGGCGGAGCGGTGCGCATTGGCCCGCAAGATTTTATCCGTTTCCAAATTGGTGCGGGTAATGTAGCATTGTAAAAAGTGCCGTTTGGATTGCTCTTTTTGGTCCGTAAAGTGGGAAATTGGTTGCAAAGGGTCGTCGGACGGTTGCAGGCGGAATTTGGAAACGTCCATTCTCCGCGCGTTAATGCGCATGGGGGTTCCCGTCTTAAAACGCAGAGTATGCAGGCCGATTTCCTTTAGGTTTTTAGCCAGTAAATCACTGGGCATATCGTTATACCGCCCGCCGGGGTAGTTGACCTCGCCAATGTGAATAGTGCCCGCCAAAAAAGTGCCAGTAGTCAACACCACGGTTTTGGCCTTATAAAAGGTATTACGCAAGGTTAAAACGCCGGTAATTTTATTATCGTCCGTAGCCAGTTTGACGGCCTCGTCTTGCATAATATCCAAATTATCCTGACATTCCAAAAAATGCTTAAAAGTAAACTGGTAGCGCTTTTTATCACACTGTACACGCGGGGAATGCACCGCCGGACCTTTACCCGTATTTAACAAATGGTAGTGCAGGGCGGCCGCATCCGTCACTTTGCCCATAGCCCCGCCCAGCGCATCAATTTCCCGCACGATTTGCCCCTTGGCAATCCCGCCGATAGACGGATTACAGGACATTTGCGCTACCGTATCCAAACTTTGGGTAAGCAAAAGTGTTTTGGCCCCTGTTTTGGCGGCAATCAGGGCGGCTTCGCACCCGGCGTGCCCGCCCCCTACCACTACTACATCATACTGCGTATCACAAATAAACATTTATTTCCCCATGCAAAAAGTGGAGAAAATAACGTCCAGCACGTCGTCCGGCGTCACTTCTCCGATTAAATCTTTCAGCCCGTTTAAGGCCGCGCGGATATGCTCCGCATAAATTTCGCCTCCGGCTTGCGCCGTTAAGCGCCGCTGGGCCATTTCTAGTTCCGTTTGCGCCCTAAGGACGGCCTCGTACTGGCGCAAGTTGGAAATCATCACCCCGTCCTCAGCCACGGCCGTTGTGAGCCCTTGGGTTAAGGCTTTTTTTAATTCCTCCACCCCTTGCCCCGTTTTACAGGATAATTTTACCGTTGTAAAATCTCCGGCGGGCAACGCCCAGCCGCAAGCGGCATTGGCCAAAGCATCTTGCTTGTTCAACACTAAAATGGTTTTCTTGTGTTCTTCCAATACGTCCGCCCACAAGGCTTTTTCCTGCGGGGTGGGCGCGCGGGAGGCGTCCGCCACCATAATTACCGCATCCGCCGCGCGCATGGCTTTTACACTGCGCTTCATACCCTCTTGTTCGGCGGGGTCTAAGGCGTGGTCCCGTATGCCGGCGGTATCGGTTAAAATAATTTTGCGGCCGTTGATGTCCAAGGTTTCTTCTATGGTGTCGCGCGTGGTGCCGCTCTGGGCCGATACAATGGCCCTGTCAAACCCCACCAGTGCATTAAGCAAGCTGGATTTGCCCGCATTGGGCGCACCCACAATGGCCACTTTTAGCCCCTCTTTAATAAACTTCCCAACGGAAAATGTTTCCGCCAGCCGCGCTAAAGCCGCCACGCATTGGGCCAGCTCCCCTTGCACATAGGTATCGTCCAAAGGGGTCATTTCTTCGTCCACATCGTCTAAACGGACTTCTATTTGCGCCAACAAATTGGTTAATGTTTTTTTAACATTTTCCAACCGCTTGGATAGCCGCCCGTCCAGAGAACTCATAGCCATTGCGTGCGCTTCTTTATTGCCGGAGGCGATTAAATCGCACAGGCCTTGGGCTTCCAACAAATCCATTTTACCGTTCAAAAATGCACGGTAGGAGTATTCCCCCCGCCGCGCGGGCACCGCTCCGGCACGGCACAAAAGCTCCAGCACCCGCCCGCGGATATAAGGCGAACCGTGCAACGCAAACTCTACTACATCTTCCCCCGTAAAACTGTGCGGTGCCTTAAAATAAGTGACCAGCGCACTATCCAACACGGTTTCTCCGTCCATAATGCGGCACAAGTTTTGGCGGCGCGGTTGCCAAAGCTGGCACGCCGGACACAAAACTTGGGTAATAGCTAACGCCTGCGGCCCCGATAAACGGACCACCGCTACGGCACTTTTTCCTTCCCCTGTCACGGGGGCACAAATAGTAGTTTGCATAGACATATATATTTTACCTTTTTTTGCCCCATTTTGAAGGGTTTTTATATAGGGAAATTTACCCGTGTATAAACTTTACAAAAAAGCTATACTTTTTATATGAAAAAAATTTATTTATTAGCCGGTATTTTTTGTTTGGCAGGCGTGCTGAATGCCGCCCCTGCCGCCACCCGCGCGAAAGCTAAAAAAGCTTCCGCCACCGCCCCAAAACGGGCCAAAGCTAAAGCTTCCCCCAAGGTAAAGCAAAAACCCGCCGCCGCTACCGTTCAATTTGCCCTGCCCACGGTGCGCCGCGGGGATACTTGGACCACCGCCGATTATACGGGGACCCCGCTTTTAGTGGCGCTAGTCAGCTCCGGCTGCCCGCACTGCCAAAAAACGCTCCCGCAGTTAGAAGAAGCCCGCAAGGCCCTGCGGAACGTGCAATTTGTAGCGGTATTTACGGACAGCGAACCCCAAAAACCGCTGGCCCTCTTAAAAAAAGATAATTTACGGTTTGATGCCGTATATAACGGGGCTCCGGTTGCCAGCCAGTTTAAGGTGGACGGCGTACCTATGTTGTTTTTATTTGATGCTAAACACCAACTGATTAAAACCTTTGAAGGCTACTCCGAAAGCCGCGTCAAAGAACTAAAAGCCGCCGCCGGAAATTTAGAAAAAGAAGTTTCTATGGTTTCTTTGGAGGGAAAATGAAAAAAGTATTAGTCCTTACCGGCAGCCCGCGCCAACTGGGCAATACCGCCATATTGGCAGATGCACTCATCCAAGGGGCCAAAGCCGCCGGACATCAAGCAGATGTGTTTGATTCCCCCTTTCATCCGGTATTGCCCTGCAAAGCCTGCAACCAATGCTGGACGAAAGGCGAGCCGTGCGTGTTTGACGACGGGTTCAAATTATTAGCCCCCAAACTGGAAGAAGCGGACGTGCTTGTTTTCTGCACACCGCTCTACTGGTTCAATATGAGCGCACAATTAAAAGCGGTGGTAGATAAACTGTATGCGTATATGTCCGCCAATGCCAAACGCACGCTAAAAGTAAAAGAAGCCGTTTTGCTGGCCTGCGGCGAAGGCACCGAAAAAGACGGTGATTTTGACGGCCTAAAAACCACCTATAAAAGCATTTGTAATTATTTAGGCTGGCAAGACCGCGGTATGGTGTTAGCCGGAGCCTGTAATGAAAAAGGCGCCGTGATTAATACGCCGTACCTCAAGCAAGCGCAAGCCTTGGGCAAAACCCTATAACAAGATTGGACTGTAAAAAACCGAGGGTTTCCTCGGTTTTTTTATGAACTTACGCGGGGCCGCCCCCGCGCATGGGCGCTACTTACAAGGCTTTTTTACCGTAGCGCGCTCGTGCGACAGCAACCATTCTTTTATTGTTAATCCCCCCGCGTACCCGGTCAAATTTCCGCCGGCCCCTATGACCCGGTGGCACGGCACCAAAATACAAATGGGGTTTTTATTATTGGCCATACCCACCGCCCGGCACGCCCGAGGCCTGTTAATAGCCGCCGCAATTTGCCCGTAAGAACGGGTCTGCCCGTAAGGAATATCCAGTAAAGCCCGCCAAACCGCCTGTTGAAAGGGGGTTCCCGCCAAAGCAAGCGGAACGCTAAACCGGGTGAGCGTACCCGCAAAATACGCTTGCAACTGCCGGGCCGCCAACCGCGCAACGGGAGAATTGGGCGCACTCGCCGCAGTACCCGCGGGCGCAAACCGAACCGCTGTTAAACACGCGCCGTCATCTTGAATTTCAATCACCCCCACCGGGGAAGAAACAAAACAAATGTTGTTCATCATACACCTAAAAAATTGTAGCATTTCCGCCCCGCCCGCGCGCTAAAAATCCTATAATACTCCTATGCCTATTTGTTTCCCGCCCGTAGTGGACGAACGCACCATTTTTATGGTTATTGGCAGTATGCCGGGGGCAGCCAGCCTTGCCGCCCAAGCCTATTATGCCCACAAACGCAACTTGTTTTGGCCGTGCGTGGCTGCCGCATTCTCCCCCGAAAACCCACCCCCAAATTACGCGGATAAACTGGCCGTTCTGCTTGCAAACGGAGGAGGACTTTGGGATGCGCTGTCCTCGTGCGAGCGCGCCGGCAGTTTGGACACGCACATCCGCCAAGCCGTCCCGAACGATTTTTTATCCCTTTTCGCCCGCTATCCGGCTATAAAAACGCTCCTTTTTAACGGTACAGCCGCCCACCAATACTTTGTGCGTGCGTTTGGGCAGTTATCCGGCAAAACATATATACTGCTGCCGTCCACTAGCCCCGCTAACGCCGCCCTTTCCCCCCAACAAAAAAGCGCGCTGTGGGTCAGCGCGCTACGCCAAGCATCACAAGGGAGTAATTAACGGTACATAATGGCGCGGAATTCCGCCGTTTTGTTAATATCCTTAAACATCCAGCCTTTTTGGTCTTCGTCATATAACGCATCAAAATTGCGGAAGTTGTGCTTAATGGCTTTTTCCAAATACTGGTAGGTGTTCTTTTTATCCCGCTTGCTGAGCCAATACACGCCCGCCAAATTAACATAAGGCGTAGGGGCGGATTCGTCCAGTTTAATGGCATTTTCCAAGTCCAAACGGGCCTCTTTCCATTGTTTTAAGTTCAGGTACGCATACCCGCGGTTATTGTAGGGAATGGACCACTTGGGGTTAATTTCTATGGCTTTGTTATAATCGGCCACGGCATTTTCAAAATCTTTCATTTCTTCATACACAAGTCCGCGGCGGTTGTAATAGGCGGCCTCTTTGGTTTCCAAGGCCAGTAGCGCGGTGTAATCTTCCAACGCGGCGGGTAAATCCTTCATTTCCTTAAACGTGTCCCCCCTTCTCAGCCACGCGGGCGCATACGCGGGGTTGCGGTTGATAGATTTACTGTAATAGGAAACGGCTTCGTCCAAGGCGCCGCGCAGTTGTTGGATGCGCCCCAACATATAATATACTTCCGGGTCGTCCGGCGTGCGGGTTGCCAGAGAGAGCAGTTCCTTGCGGGCGTTATCGTATTTATAAGCGCCCATATAAGCTTTGGCCAATGCCAAGGAGCCGGCTGCCGTCGGTTTGCGCTTGCCCCAGTATTTTTTATAATCGGCAATTGCCGCGTTGTATTTGGAAAGTTTCATTTCGGTTCGGGCGCGGTAAAGGTAAAAATCACGGTAAGATTTATTTAAGCTAATGGCACGGCTTAAATCCGCCTCGGCCGACGGCCAACGCCCCATATCCATATAAACCAATGCGCGCGCATAGTAAGAAAACGCCCAATTTGGGCTTAATTTGATGGTTTGGGTGTAGTCCTCCACCGCCTGTTTATAGCGGCCCAACGCGCGGTAAGCATCCCCCCGCAAATGGTACGCCTTGCGGGTTTTGGGCGATTTTTTGATGAACGCATTTAATAATTTGATTTGTTTGGCAGGGTCTTTTTCCGCCTGAATGTGCGTTAACGCGGGCGCCGCCGCCTGACACACCCCCGCCCAAAACAATAAAATTCCCAACAAAACTACACGCATACTACCTCCCCATACACAAAGCCAGTAAATTGAGCCCCGCAAACGCGGCTCCGCACAAATACAAAATCCACAATAAAACGGAACAAATCAACCGTAAATTTAAGAAAATCGCCCCCACCAACGTCGCCCGGCTGGCAAAAACGGCGCTTAAACTTACCGTGGCGCCGGAAAACTGCATGAGCCGCGCCACCAAGACGGAGCGCGCGGCGAACGTCAGCAAACTTAAAAAAACCGCCGCCAACGCGCCGGAAACAGAGCGCAATTTATACGTTTTGAGTAGAGAAGCCACTTCCGATATACTGTTTTTCATCAGTACGCGGGCTTGGTCTTTGGCGAGGCCCTCGTCCATATTTTCAATTTTTTGGGCTAAATTTTCTTTCACCGCCGCAAAAAACGCATATAATAAATCTTCCACCTTGGCACAAACCGCCCGCATGGCAAAAACGCCCGCCGTGCAAAACGTATAGACAAGCGCCGCCAAGCCGTACCAAAACAGGAGCCAGATTCCCCACGCAGCTAGTAGCCAAGGGGCGTTTTCAAACGGGCCGGAAGTAAAGCTGAAAACGGCCAATCCCCCCACCATAAAAACGGCGCTCCCCCACAATAAATGCGGCAAAAAGACCTCCCGCAGCGCCCTCATCAAAAATTGGAGAACGCCGGAAAACGCTTTTTGGACGGGGGCGTTAATCGTCATGATGGCAATGGCCGCAGCACCCGTGGCAGACGTGCCCGCCTTTCCCCTTTTGCACTGACGGCACATGGGAGGAAATTTTTACCATTTTACCCGTTTTTTTATCAAAAACATAAGTTCCGGTATTATTTTCTTTCATACCAGTATTATAGCAGTTTGCTTGAACTACTGCCGCCGAAAAATGCTATAATAAATATGTTCTAAATATTTTGCGGTGTTAAAAATAAAAAAAACTTGAAACACAAAACAAAAAATGTTAGAATAAATGAGTAGTGATTAATCCGCGAAGTTAAAAATCCGATTTAAGCGCCCATAGCTCAATGGATAGAGTGTCAGCCTGCGGAGCTGAAGATACAAGTTCGATTCCTGTTGGGCGCACTTTTAGAAACCACGCGAAAGCGTGGTTTTTTGTGCGCACAAGCGAACTTGCATGCCGTTCCCTACAATACGGCCTTGGGCGCACTTTTAGAAACCACGCAAAAGCGTGTTTTTTTGTGCGCACAGGCGAACTTGTATGCCGTTTTTTACAATACGGCCTTGGGCGCACTTTTAGATGAAGAGCCATTCTCAGACGAGAGTGGTTCTTTTTTATGCTTTTCCGACGGTGTTTCGGGAGCAAAATGAGCAAAATTAGAACAAAAAGTATATATTGTTAGTGGACCCTGTATGGTGTACAGTAAACACCTTTATTTCCTCACTTTCTCGTCGGTAAAATCCCAATATACCCATAAAATATGGCCCCTTTATCCGCACCGCCAAAATTTGCTTAATTTCTTTCCCAGTTATATTTCCAGTTTCTCGTCGTGGAATAATAAAAATTTATAGTGCCCATTTGGCATGCTTTGGGGCACTATAATTTAAGCAACATAAGCAACATTATGTGTCAAAAACTATCATATTGCTCGGCAAAAAAAATGGCAGAAAGTAGCGATTTGGCAAAATAAGCCAAAAGAACAAAATTAGAAATAGCGGCCGGCTGCGTATGGATGATTAGCGGTGTTCCCCCTCCACAATCACTTTGCAGAGCGGGTGGTCTGGGTCGTCGGTGCAGTGTGCCCACTTAAAATTTTTATCGTTCATCATTTTACCCATTTTCTCTTGGGCGGCCTGACTACTTTTTACATTTTGAGGTAAATAAATGTAATAATCCGCCGTGGCTGTGCCGCGGTAGGCTTTCGGCACCGTAAACAATAAGGTGCGGCCTGCTAAATTCCCCTCTGCGGCTAAGGCGGCCCACGCGGCGGAAGAAACATACTCCGCACTTTTTGTTTTTAGCCCGTTACGGTTCAGCAGTTGCGGCACCGTCTGCATAACACCGGAGCGCAGTTGCGTATGCCATGCCCCACCATAGATAATAAAGCGGCTCATGGGGTCTTTTTGCGCAATGGCAGTAATAATTTGCACCCAATGCGTATTGCGCGCTTTCATACCGGCGATAGACTGGGCCCAAGCGGCATTTTCTTGCGCTTTAGGCAAATCCAACCCCAGCACAGCCAGCCCGTAGCGGTGCGCCACAGCCACACTGGCAGAGTAGCTCTTATCCAATGCCAGTTTTTGTTCCAAATCCGCCAAAGAAATATCATTATTGGCATATTGGTCCAAGAACGGCTGCTCTGAAGATAAAAAGAATTCCGCCCCAAAATGTGTAAAGCCGGCCTTATGCTGGCCTAAATATTTGATAATCAGGTTGGTTTCCCGCTTGGATTGCTCGTTATTATGTTCTTCCCCCAATAATAAAACATCCGTGTCGTTATCCAACAAGGCCATATAATTAAACTGCGTGGTAATGGGGCGCACACGGCCCAAAAGTGCTTTTTTTAAGGCCCCATCCGTAGATAAACGGGCTTCAAAGGCGTTGCGTTCCTTATCAAAGGCGCTAGGAGCCGCCACCGCCGCAGCCGCATAAAAAATACTGATAAAAAATAAACATAAATATAGTTTTTTCATATTTTTACTATAAGTATTTTAAGCTCATCCGTCAAGGGCGTTTTGGTAAACAGGCGGAGCCGCACAAGGCCGCCAACATTTTCCCCCCGCATGGAAACACGGGGAAATTTCGCACACGCGCAGGCACGCTAACTTCAGGCATTTTTTTGCGCTAAAACTCCCATACAGGCACGGTTGGGCCGCTGGGAAACTGGAGCATTAAACAGCCGCGCAAACCTCCCTTTGGGCACTTTTTTATTTTTTGCGAACTTGAAACAATTTTTACATGTAATGTATTGATTTTTTTACATTCTTTTGTTAGTATAAGAATATAAGGAAGTGTACCCCAGTACAGTATCGCAAAATTCATCTGCGCTGGGGTTAAATTATATATAAGGGGCTCATACTATGAAAAAACTATTATCCAGTATTTTTATTCTGGCATGCTGTGCGGCATTTGCACAGGCGGAAGAATTAAAATTTGTGACAACCCTTTCTCATCCGGTGGCCTCTTTTGCCAGATTAGAATCGGTCAATAGCGCGCGTCCGGCGGAAGCGTTGTTTGTTAATTTCTGCAATACCGGCGTTCCAAGTGGGACCATTTCCGCCAAAGGTTTGGTAAAAATGAACGAACTGCGCTTAACGGAAGGCGCCCGCGCGGGCAGCACCAGCCAGCTGACCTATCAAATTACAAATGAAAACGGTTTAACAATAGCCAGCAGAGGCAGTTTGCGCGGAGCCAAATTGTTGGCCAAAACCGCCAACCCGCAGGATATTACCGTAGATGCCGGAGTAAATGTGGGTGCAGATTCCACCTTTGCCGCCGCAGATTTGAACCGCCTACAAATTGCATCCCACACGACGATTGTTCCCAGTGATGACTATTCCAAAGGATATACTATGGTGTGGGATAACTCCTACAAAGCAGATTATAAAATTACCGCTTCCGACATAAAAGAAGTGGGCAAGACGTATGATTCCTATTTGTTGCGCTACCGCTCAAACAAAGAGGACGTTTCTTTGATTTCCGGCTGCTCCGCTTGTTCCGCCTATGAGCTAGACTCTACCGCTTACGAAAATTGTGTACTGAAAAATGTGACGTCTTGTTGTTCTTATGCAGAGAGCATTTACACTAAACTTGGTAAAAACTCTTATGAAGAAATGAAAAAAACTTCGTGCTATGATTGCAGTCATAGAGTAGCATCTGGAACGGATGTTATAAATGAGAACATTTCCCTCAGTGTCAGTGATTTACAATATATTACTGGCGATATGATTCCTTCTTCGTATGCTAATACAGAAATAGATTGCATGGATAAAGGGTTTCCTCTTGGAAATGGTAAGGGATGGCAGCACTTCACAAAATGTTCCGCTGACGGGAACTGTGCTGGGAGTGCTTCTTGTGTCAAACGCTGCAAAATTACAGGTTGCCACCCCCAATATATTGGTGGTAAAATAAATGAATATTGGTGTCATGTAAACAGTGTGAATTTAGCATGCCTGTGTTCTAGAAACGGTTGGTAAATTGCAAAGCTATATTATTTTTATGCCCCTCGGTTCAAGGCCGAGGGGTTGTTTTTTAGGAAGAGCAAGGGGCGGAAACCTCACTAAATACCTAAAAGTTAAGACCCTCCGCCCCCGCGTTTGCTATAATAGAAAGTGACGGGGCAACCCGTCCTACAATTTGCGTTTGATTTTGAATTATTTTCAGGAAGGCCGGCTTCGGGCCGGTCAGAGCTGAATGGGTTATACCCAACGGCACTTTGGAATCCTAAAATAATCGTTTCTGTTTATTCCTTTGGGAATAAACAAGCGGCGATTACATGGGTTATTCCAAAGGCTCTGGTAATACGCCGCTTTTTTATACTTGTGTTCAACCTCCTTGCTTATAGTATACCCATTCCGCGCGACACTAGTATTGTCGCACAGTTTTGATAGGATAAAACATGATGAGAGGAGATTTTTAATGAAGAAAAAAACTGTAAAAAAAATAGTTGAAATTTTACCCGTAGTGCTCAGTACTTTAAGTGAAATAACGAAATTATTATGTAAAGAGGAAAAAAAATGAGCCAAATAATTGTAGTAGGCAAAGAAATGCTGCGTATCAGTCCTAAAAATGCGTATCATATAGAATATTCCTATAATGGCGGGCGTAGTTGGTTAGTGCGTTATTTGGGTAATACAGCCGGGCAATTTACAGATTTGCAAGTAGTAGGTAGTGAAATTATTGCTTTAACAAGTAAAGGGACTTTTTATTCCAAAACACAGGGAAGAACCTGGCTATTTAGAAGCAAATAAGTAGGACGTTGCAAAATCAGGAAGGGACATGGAAATTGAACATTTGGTCTATCGTACTTATCAGTTAATAGGAGAGAATCGTGAATTTAGAACAATTAGGAAAATGGGTAGAATCTGTCCAATATCGGAAAATTCTAAATATTTTAGAACAAGCCCCCTCTGTAGTACAACAATTGCGGCAGTTTGGTATTTTAGACAAGGGTACAGTTGAAGAATTACAGTCGTCCATAGAACAAGGGGCCTTGGCTTTTGAACAAGAAAGAGCCGAAACTTCGGGGAAATATACGACTTTCATCCGTGAGGGAGGTAAAATACTTGCGCAAATCCCTTGGGAAAAATTAACCGTCAATATAAATATAGTTTCCGTTTCTACACTAGCCATATCCTTACATAATGCTATTATGCTGCATAAAATCAGTGCACAACTGATGAAAATAGATGCGAAATTGGATAGTATCCTTTTGGGGCAACAAACCGACCGGGAAGCGGATTGTAAAAGTGCTATGTCTTTATTAGAACAAGCCAAGTTATATAATGGTAAAGATGACGAGCTAAAGAAAAACCTAATCAGTAATGCCTTGCAAAGTGCCACTAGAGGATATGAAGCCATATTGCCATATTATTCGCAAACAATAGAGAAAATGGCAAGGGCCATAATAGTGCGTTATATACTAGATCACCCAGAAATATATACCGATCCTTTTACGTCTTTTGGAGTAAAGTGTTTTAATAGTGGGGTGGGTAAGTTTGGCGCCAAGCTTATTTCCTTATTTGTGCCGGAAGATGAAGAAAAGCAAGCCTTTGTGGAAATGGCTAATTCTTCTGCTGCTGAGGTCAATTCTGCGATTAAATCCTTTCATCAACAATGGAATTATTTGTATTTAGGTGCCTCTGTTGTTGTGTTTTCTCATTTATTACAGGAAAATCAAAGAGCTGCCAATCGTATGATGGTAAAATTTTATCAAGAAGTGTTGCAGCCAGTTAGTTTTCCTGATGCAGAAGAGATAGATGAAATTGAAGATGAAGATGAACAACTTGTTTGGGTGGCGTTGTTGAAAAACAAAGAATATATGAAAGTGTATAACCAACACATAGAACAATTTAATATTCTTGACGAGCTCTATGTTGAAGATATAAATAAGGAAAAATAATATGATAAGAAAAATAAAACAAGCAGAAGTAATATCAACAAATTATTCTTATGAAAGATAAGACGAGGAAGATTCAGCAACCACATCCACTGTTGTGGGATGCATGCGCGGTCCGATTGTGTGTAGTGTCAGTTTAATATACGCCTGTGTCGGGGGCATTGGGGTTGGAATTCAATCAGGTATTGGGTGGGGCATCTTAACCGGAATGGGCTTATTTTTGGTTTTAATGGGTATTTCTGTTTATTTGATGAATCACGCGAAACATTTAACGGTGACAGATTGTATTTTACCTATTCCTTTAGGAGCAATATCTGCTCTTTTGTTTGCACCTGTTAGTTTGTTTTCGGGCAGTATATTTTCGGCGGCTACTTGCTTGGGAGCTTCTTTGCTGTTAAGCATAATGCTACTCATGTATCGTGCAAAAAAAATACGTGGCTGTATGTTGGTAATTCCCTTTGTTGTATTTATATATGAATTATTGCCAATTGAATTTCCTACAGATATAGATAACATGCTTTGTTTGGGAGGAAGCGGAGTTAGTTTTATAACTTCGTTAGTGTTTAGACCCAATAATACCAATCTGCTGAAATAAACTTATAACACAGGTTTAATGATATACTATCGGTAAATCTGTTCCTTAAAGCGGGGCGGCCTTTATAAAGCCGTCCCGTTTTGTTGTATTTTTGAAACCCTCGGATACACCGAGGTTATTTATTAGGTTTTACAGAGAAAGATTGATTTGTGCGGGCGCGTTTGGGGCTTTTTCACACCTACTTTACGCACTGGAATTATTGGCGGGTGCGGGGCAGTATTTCTAGCGGATTTACAGATAAAAAATTATTTGCGGGAGCCGCGGCGCGTTTTGGACGATGCGGATTTTTGGGCAGGTTTAGCCGCCTGTGCGGCTGTGCGGCGCGTTTGGGTTTGCTGCACTTGGGCGGACGGCTGCACCACTTGCGTTTGGGCCGTATTGCGCCGGCGGCGGCCGGAATACCCCGCTTGCTGGCGGGCGGCCTGTTGGGCGGCATCATTTTTGGCTTTTTCGGCGGCGGCTTTAGCGGCCTCTTCTTCTTCCTTGCGGAGCTTTTCTTCTATACGGGCATTATCCATGGCAATTACCATGTTTTGCACTTCTTGCGGGCGCATTTCAAACAATTTTACAATGTTCGTGCGCCCGTTCTTTTGCGCGGCTTCCAGTGCGGTTTGGCCCGCTTTGGTTTTTAATTCCCGCTTGGCATTGGCCGCCAGCAGGCGCTGGACCACTTCTTCATACCCGCGGGAAGCCCCCCAAAACAAGGCAGTCTGCCCCAGTTTGTTTTGCTGGTCCACATCCACCGGTGCCACCATGGAGTAGGAACGCATCAGCTCGTACACAATGCGCGGGCGGTTATAGCGCGCGGCATAAATAAGCGCGGTGTTGCCGTCGTTATTAGCGGCGTTCACGTCGGAACGGTACGCCAGTAAATTCTGCACGGCGTCCACATCCCCCAAAGAGGCGGCAATAATCAGCGGGGTGTTGCCTTTATCGTTCTTCACATTGGGGTTTACCCCCCCTTTAAGCATAGCCACAATGCCCAGCAAATTGCGTTTGGCTACCCAGCGGAAAAGATTGTCCGAATTAACCCCGGCTTGCGCGCCGTTGGTTAAAAATAAGTCCACAAATTCCGCTTTTTGCTTTTCAACCGCCAAAAACATGGGTGAAATACGGTAGTTGTTTTCCAAATTCAGGTCAGCATCCGCGTAATACAACAGGCGGGTGATGTCGTCGTGATTAGTATATAAACTGCGCAGTATGGGCGTATCGCGCGTGTAAGAATTGCGCTTATTGATGTCTGCCCCCAGCGCCAGCAAACGCTGTACGGCGTCTATATTCCCCACGGAAACCGCCACCAACAGTAAAGAATCCCCGCGGCTATTTACCAAATTGACATCTTTGGTGCGGTCCAGCAAATCATAAAAACTTTGCGTATCGCGCCGCATGAGCAGTTGGGTGGCGTCTTCGGCAATTTCCATAGGGGTTTTAGCCACCACAATTTTATCTATTTTGCTTTTTTTGGGGGTTGGAGTGTAGCCGCTCTTAAACGTAAAGGCCATCATGGCCAAAACAGGAAGTACCGCCACAACCCCCAGCCATAAAAGGGGCCGACGGACCAAAGACGATTGCACTTTGGCCGGCAGTTTGCCCATAGGCACAGAAATTTTGGCGGTACTTTTTTTCTTCATAAGCTATTTTTTGAGGGAAGACAAGGCATTTTCGGCCGCGTTTTGTTCGGCCTGTTTTTTATTGTGGCCCTTGCCAATACCCAGTTGCCGGCCCTCCGCACTTACGCGCACGGTAAACACTTTGTCGTGTTCCGGCCCGACGGTTTGGATGACTTCATATTCCGGCGTTTGTTTACTGCGTTTTTGTAAAAACTCCTGCAGAACACTTTTGTAGTCGCCACGGTCCTGCGTGAGTTGCTGGGTTTTAACCCAAGGGAGTACCATTTGTTCCGCGGCCGTATATCCACCGTCTATATACACAGCCCCGATTACAGCCTCCACCGCGTTGGAAATAATACTGTCGCGCGTGCGGCCGCCGGTGGCAAGCTCCCCATGGCCCAAGGCGATATAACGCCCCAAGTCCATTTGTTTGCCCCAAAGATAAAGGTTGTGGCGCGAAACTAAATTGGCTTTAATTTTAGAAAGCACCCCCTCTTCCACATGAGGGCATTGGTTGTAGATATAATCCGCAACAATGGCGCCCAAAATGCTGTCCCCCAGAAATTCCAGCCGCTCGTTATGCTTAACGCTGCGGTGTTCTCCGGCGTAGGACTTATGAGTGAGTGCTTCCCGTAAAACCTCTTTATCCTTGAAACAATACCCGATTATATTTTCAATATCGGTGTACACGGTTATTTCTTGGCGTTGGCTTCAATGTATTCAATGGCTTCGCCGACGGTTTTGATTTTTTCGGCTTTTTCATCGGGAATTTGCACATCAAATTTTTCTTCCAAAGCCATAATAAGTTCCACCGTATCCAAAGAATCGGCACCCAAATCGTTCACAAACTGGGCTTCCGGCGTCACTTTTTCAGCGTCTACGCTTAATTGTTCAATAATAATTTTTTTCACTTCTTCTGCAATGTTTCCAGACATTTTTGTCCTCCGATTTTATTAGAAAGGGTGTCCCCTTATGTTAAACTACATATACAATCCGCCATTGACGGATAGAATATGCCCCGTAATATAAGAGGCATCTTCACTCGCCAAAAATAAAACGGCTTTGGCGATATCTTCTGCTTCTGCAAATCTTTTAAGCGCCACATTTTCAAGCGCTTTTTCTTTTACTTCCGGCGCCAGCGCGTCCGTCATAGCGGTACGCACAAACCCCGGAGCCACCGCATTGACGCGGATGTGGCGGGAGCCAAATTCTTTAGCGAGGGTTTTGGTCATACCGATAATCCCCGCCTTGCTGGCCACATAATTTACCTGTCCGGCGTTGCCCATTTCCCCCACTACGGAAGAAATGTTTACAATGTTGCCCGCGCGTTTTTTGAACATCACTTTCAGCGCGGCTTTGCTCATATTAAAAGTGCCCGTCAGGTTTACGTTAATTACGCTGTTCCAATCGTCTTCGCTCATACGCACGAGCAAATTATCTTTGGTAATGCCCGCGTTATTAACCAGCACGTCCACACTGCCCAGCTCTTTGACGGTTTCGGCCACCAAGGCTTCACAATCGTTCGCCTGTGCGATATTTACCGCGCGGCCGATTACTTTTACACCGTAAGTTTGGGCCAACTGCGCCACCGTTTGTTTGACGGCGTCTTCGTGCGTGCCGCACACGGCCAAATTGGCCCCTTGTTTGGCAAACGCTTCCGCAATTGCACGGCCGATACCGCGCGTTGCTCCGGTGACGATTACATTTTTACCCTTAAAATCCATTATCTTTCTTCCTCCTGCATTTCTGCTTCAATGGCGCAGAAGGTATCTTTTAAGGCAGCCACGCGGGCGGCAATATCGCCCACAAAGTTCTTTTCCACCAACCGTTTAGCGGTTTTTAAGGCGTTAAAAATGGCTACTTCGTTGGATTTACCGTGCGAAATAATAGCCACCCCGTTGACTCCCACCAGCGGAGCACCGCCGTATTGGTCCGGATTCGTATGTTTTTTAACGGCGCTGAATGCCCCTTTGGCAAGCAACGCACCCAATATGGCCAGCGGGCGTTTTTTAACTTCCCGCTTAATCATATTGATAATGGTTTTGGAAAGACCTTCGGCCATTTTCAGCACGATATTCCCCACGAAACCATCGCAAACAATTACGTCCGTTTCGCCGGTGTTTACGTCGCGCCCTTCCAAGGTGCCTTGAAAGTTCACGCCGATTTCGCGCATGTGCGGGATAGTGTGTTTAACCAAAAAATTCCCCTTCGTTTCTTCTTCCCCGATGGAAAGAATACGCACGGAGGGGCTTTTCAAATCAAACACCTTTTCCATATAAGCCGAACCCATGACCGCAAATTGCAACAAGTGCAACGGTTTGCAGTCTGCATTGGCGCCGCCGTCCAACAGCAGGCTGACGCCTTTATAGGTAGGCATAGGGGTAGCAATAGCCGGACGCACAACGCCCTTAATACGCCCCATGCGGAAAAGGGAAGCCACCATGGCCGCCCCGGAATGCCCCGCGGAAACAAAAGCATCCGCCTCGCCTTTATGCACCAAATCGGCACATACGACAATGCTGGCGCTCTTTTTATTGCGACATTCTTTAGCCGGTTCTGCCCCCATATCTATGGTATCGGGCGCGTGAACAACAGAAATATTCTGCGGCAAAGCCGTACAGCCTTGCGCTTGCAACTCCTGTTTAATAACAGCCTCATCCCCTACCAATATCACGTGGATATTAAGGTCTTTAGCTGCTTTTAACGCGCCCAACACATTGGGTTTAGCACCAAAATCTCCGCCTAAGGCATCCAAGGCTATTTTCATACAAGTTGTTATTTGGCTTCTTGTTCTTCAGTCTTGGCCGCTTTGGGAGCCACGACTACCCGGTCTTTGTAAAAACCGCATTTCGGGCACACGTTATGGGGCAAGCGGGCAGATTTGCAGTTCGGGCATTCCACCAACTGGGCCACTTCAATAACGGAATTATGAGATCTTCTCAAGTCCCGACGGGAGCGGGTATGTTTTTTCTTCGGATTCGGCATTGTTAATTACTCCTGTATACATCTAATAAAAATCAATCTTACTTAAATTTACCTTTTAACTTGGCAAAAGGCGACAAACACTCCGGCTTGCAACCGCACTGGGCGGTATTCAAGTCCTGCCCGCACATAGGGCACAGGCCCTTGCAGTCAGGCTTGCAGAGAAAACGTATTTCTTCCGTTAAAGCCAGCGTTTGCTGCACCAATGATATTATATCAATTATTTCTGTCTTGGTGCTATATGTTTCTATAAATTCTTCCGAAAACTCCTGCGCGCTCATCTTCAAACAGCGGGCACATTGTACTTCGCGCGTGCCAAAAACCCGTCCGCGCACCAGAATTTCTTTATCCGCCACGGAAAAGCTCAACTCCACCGATGCTTTGGTAATTTTATTGGGGGCGGAAAAGACGTCCGCAAAGTATTTGGTACTCAATCCGGCCGAGCAAATCAACCCGCCCATGCGGATAATATCAGCCGTTTTGAATTGCAAATCCTGCGGAACATCATATTCTTTATAAAGTTCGTTCATATTTATATTTTACCAAATTACAGGCCGCGGCGGGCAAAAGCCTTGGTTTGCCACTTGCGGCTTTTCCAGCGGCGCTCAAAAATAACGGCACGGATATTTTCGTCCAGTGCCATGGCCAACCAAATACCCGTAAGCCCCCAACCCCACCAAACGCCCAACAAATAAGCGCACAGTGTGGCCACGCCCCACATTACAATAATACCGGTAATAAACGGATAAAACACATCCCCCGCTGCAATTAAGGAGTCCACGGACGTAATGTTTACCGCGCGGCCGATTTCAAGCACAATATCCACATACAACACCGCCGCGCCTATTTTTACTACTTCCGGATTAGGGGAAAGCAACTGAAAAATATTCGTGCCGATTAGCGCCGTAAAAACGGAAATTACCACCGTAATAATGACAGACAACCAAATGGAGTATTTTTCCACGGAATAGGCGGCGTTGTCTTTTTCGGCACCGATTAAATGCCCGATACAAATAGCCGCTCCGTTGCCCAGCGCAATAGAAAACACATAGGAAAACATCACGATATTCATAGCATAAGTACGGGCCGTTAAAGCCGCCGTGCCGATTAATACGGAAAAATAAGTAATCACCACTTGCGATAAATTATAAGATACCTGTTCCCCCGCCGCCGGCAAACCGACCACCATTAAATTTTTTACTTTATCCCACGGGAACGGGCGCAAATACTTAAAAGAAAAATTTGGCACGACCTTTCTAAACAACAAATACCCCAGTAAGCACATGGCAATCAAACGGCAGACGGACGTGGACACCGCCGCGCCGGAAGCACCCAACGCCGGAAAACCGCACTTGCCGAAAATAAGCAAATAGTTTCCGCCCACATTCAGCACGTTCATCAGCAGCGTCACATACATCGGGTAAAAGGCTTGGTTGTGGCTGCGCAAGGTGGCGGAAAGCGTCATGGCAATAGCCTGTAAAAAAGAAAACCCGCCCACAATTTGCATATACACTTTACCGCAATCAATTAACTGGGGCGACAGGCCCATCAGCCCCAGCAACTGCGGCGTAAACACATAAAGCCCCGCGCTGACCACCAGCCCGACCAGCAGGTTTATCAACAAAGAAACACCGATAGTCTGCATGACATTCTTTTTTTGGTGCGCGCCCAAATACTGGGAACACAATACAGACGTACCCAACGTGGAAATGCCGTACAAAATAAAAATTAAACTTAACAGTTGGTTAACAACCCCCACGGAAGCCACCGTATCGTCGGAATACCGGCTAAGCATCATTACGTCCGTGGCGCCCAAAAGCATAATCAGCAGTGTTTCCACAAAAATAGGGCTGGTTAAGCTGAAAAGCTGTTTGCGCAAAGGTTTTGTTTTAAGCCATTTTTTAATCATCTTTCCCTAAAAAGGACCGCCCGTGCGGACGGCCCTTTCTCCTTCGTTTTTAATTCCAAGTTATAAATTTATTTTTTTAATCACCGGCCGCTGCAAATCCGTAAACAGGCGGCGCGTCACCTTTAATATAGGGGCCGTTTGGGTGCGTTTATAATCGGCCTTGTCAATCAGGCGGCAAACGTCCGTCACTTTCTCGGCGGACAGTTTACACTTGCGGGCAATTTCCGCCGGCGTGTTCTGCTCCGCCACATATAAAGGAATAATTTTATCCAGCACCGCATAAGGAGGCAAGGTGTCTTCGTCCTTTTGGTTCGGGCGCAGTTCGGAGGTAGGCGGGCGGCTAATAATGCCTTGCGGGATAATCTCGCGCTTTTGGTTGATATACGCCGCCAGCTCGTAAAGTTCCGTTTTGAACACGTCCCCCAGCGGCAAAAGGCGGCCTACCGTATCGCCGTATAGCACGCAGGAGCCAACGGAAAGTTCGCTCAAATCGTCCGTAGAAAGCGGCATGGCGCCGTATTCCTTACCTAAAGTAAGCAGTAAGTTGGCACGGATGCGGCTTTGCAGCTGCTGTTCCGTTTGGTCTTGCAAGTGGGAAGCAATATGCCCCACCGCCGTTTTGAAACCGTCCAACACCGGCTGAACGGCTACTTCTTCCAAATTAATGCCCAAACTGCGGGCCAGTTGACCGGCTAACGATTTACTTAAATCACTGGTGCAATAAGAAGGCAGGGAAACCGCATACACGCTTTCTCCCCCCAGTGCGGATGCCGCCAGCACCGCGGTAATGGCGGAATCCAACCCGCCGCTAAGCCCAAACACCACTTTGCTATATCCGGCCTTTTGCACAAAATCGCCCAACCCAAAGGAAAGCGCGTCCAATACTTCCCCGCGCGGGTCCGCCTCGTAAGATAACGGCGCGGATTTTTCATCTTCGTCCCAAGTGTTAATATGTTCGCGGAACAGTTCCCCCAACAGGGTCAGTTCCCCTTTGCGGTTGGCAACGGCGCAAAGACCGTCAAAAATCAAACCGTCCCCGCCGCCCAACAGGTTGCAGGAAACCACCGGCACGCCCCGCTTTTTGGCCTGTTTTTTAAGCAGGGCCAAGCGTTCGGACACGTTGCCTTTTTCATACGGGCGGGCGTATATATATAGGATAATGTCCGCATCCAATTTAGGGGCATTTTCCAAATCACTCAATACAATTTGCAAGGTTTTGCCCTTAAATTCCACCGTTTCCGTATCATAAATTTTGGTCACTTTGCCTTTATACAAAAAAGCCGCCGCACTGACAGGCTCTTTGCCTTGCTTTTCTTGCAAGCCCAACACGCAAGCCGTGTTTTGGGTTTCTTTGGCAATTTCTTTAAGGGCAGAGGCGTTTTCTTTTAATAAGCGTTCATCTTCAAATAAATCAAACAGGGGGCAACCGCACAAGGCGGCTTCCGGCAACAACAGTAAATCGGCCACCGGAGCCGGAGCTTTTAATAACGCAATAATGCGTTCTTTATTGCCGCGAATATCGGCCGTTAAGGGGTTAAAGGAACTTACGTTTATTTTCATAATGGCACCTCTTAATATATATTTTACTAATTTACAAGCATATTTTTTGCTCCTTTTTAGGTTAAATTAGTAAAATAAAGGGTACATTTTTGGTTTGGAGGAACAATATGAAAAAAGTAGCATTCTTGTTTTTTTGCCTGTTTGCGGCACTCCCTTCTTTTGCGCAAATGCAAACGGGGCATTTGAAACTTTCTTTGTGGGATAATATTGCTTGGGCCGCACCCGCCAACACGCAAATTATCAGCGGTGTGGATTTGGGTATCGGCTCCCATACGGACGAAGTGACCGGCGCCCAACTGGATTTATTGATGGCCCAAACCCGTTATGAATTGCGCGGGCTCAGTTTTGCGTTTTTGGTCAACTTGACCGAACAAGGCACCGGCGCCCAACTGGGGGCGTTCAACCAAAGTTCCCATTTTACGGGGGCGCAACTGGGGTTGTTTAATAAGACGGAGCGCATTACGGGAGCACAAATCGGATTTTTTAATATGGCAGAATCCATGCACGGTTTACAATTTGGTTTTGTAAACTATGCCCACAATATCCGCGGATTGCAAATTGGTCTATTAAACGTGGCCGAAAACGGCTGGTTTGCGGCTATGGTATTGGTCAACGGCTATTTTTAATAAAAAATATTGCTTTAGGCCGCTCTTTCCCAAGGGAAAGGGCGGTTTTTTATGCTTATAATATGCTATAATAGCCATAAGGTGTACTTGAGCGGGAGAGCGAAAAAATTAGTAAATCAAAGCCTGTCCCGACGACACCAAAAGCCTCCGCCGCCGGGGAAACCCCTTCCCTAATTTGGGCGGATGCTTACAGGAGAAAAAATGAGCAACGTATCTATGAAATCCATGCTGGAAGCCGGTGTGCACTTTGGCCACCAAACCTCCCGCTGGAACCCCAAAATGGGCCGCTTTATCTTTGGTGAAAGAAACGGCGT
This sequence comes from uncultured Elusimicrobiales bacterium, assembly GCA_934662565.1. Classification (GTDB taxonomy): domain Bacteria; phylum Elusimicrobiota; class Elusimicrobia; order Elusimicrobiales; family Elusimicrobiaceae; genus Avelusimicrobium. The sequence continues at coordinate 138,650 of CAKUKI010000001.1, read as the reverse complement.
ACACATTTTGGACCTGCAAAAAACCGCTAAAGAACTTAAAAAAGCCTGCGCTTTTATTAAAGAAGAAACCAAAAAAGGCGCTAAATTTTTGTTCGTAGGCACTAAAAAACAAGCACAAGAAGCCATCCAAGCCGAAGCTGCCCGCTGCGGTGCTTATTGCATCCACGAAAAATGGTTGGGCGGTACTTTAACCAACTTCCAAACCGTTAAAAAATCCGTTGAAAGATTGAACGAATTGGAAAAATGGGAAGCCTCCGGTGTATTCAAGGCCATTTCCAAAAAAGAAGCCAGCAGACTGACTAAAGAAATGCAACGCTTACAAAAATTGTTAGGCGGCATTCGCGATATGAAAGTTCTGCCGGACGTGGTTTTTGTAATTGACCCTGTGGACACCGCCGGTGCGGTGCGCGAATCCCATGCGCTGGGTATTCCGGTGGTTGCCGTGTGCGACACCAATGCCGATCCGGATATGATTGACGTGCCCGTCCCCGGTAATGACGACGCGGCCCGCTCTATCAAATTGTTCTGCGGCGCTATTGCGGATTCTATTTTGGAAGCCCGCGCAGAAATGGAAGCCGTAAACAAACCGGCCGAAGCCGCCGAAGAAGGCAAACCGGTGGAAAATCCGGTAATGGCCCAAGCGTTTGAATCTGCCATGTTGGCGGGTGAAAAAGCTGCGCAGGAAGCCGAAGCCAAAGCTGCCGAAGCCCCCAAAGCGCAAGAAGAAAAAGCCGAAGAAGTAAAAGCGGAAGAACCCGCTGAAAAAAAGGTAAAAAAAGCTGCCGCCAAGAAACCGGCCGCCAAAAAAACCACGGCTAAAACCAAAAAGGCCGCCAAAGCCGAAACCGAAGAAGTAAAAGCGGAAGAAGCTCCGGCCGAAGAAGCTAAATAACCGTTTCTTATGTGCGTTTCCGCCCGGTTTAACCGCTGGGCGGGAGCGCAAACAGATTTAACCCATTCACACAGGAGAAGACATGTCTTTAGCTGAAGATATTAAAGTATTAAGAGCCAAAACCGGCGCCGGCCTGATGGACTGCAAAAAAGCCCTCTTGGCCTCTAATGATGATATGGAACAAGCCATTGTGTTCCTGCGCAAAAAAGGCTTGGCCGATATGGCCAAACGCTCTGACCGCGAAACCAAAGAAGGCAGAGTGTCCGTTAAAACCAACGGCAAAAATTTTGCCATGGTTTACTTGGGTTGCGAAACCGACTTCGTAGCCAAAACCGAAGATTTCATCAAATTGGCCGACGATTTGGCCGATTATGTGCTGGCCCATCCGGAAGTGACCGACTACGCCAACGACGAACACATCAAAGCCATGATTAGCGAAAAAGCCCCCAAATTTGGTGAAAACACCACCTTGAAAGGCGCTTATAACTGGACCCCGTCCGAAGGCAGCGTAATTGCTTCCTATGTGCACGCGGACAATAAAAAATCCTCCTTGTTGGAACTGGCTGTTGCCGGTACCTGCAACGATATGGCCAAAGTGCAAGAAATTGCCCGCGGTTTGGCTATGCACACCGTTGGTATGCAAAGCTGCTGGGTAGATGCCAAAGACATCCCGCAAGAAGTAATTGATAAAGAATTGGAAATCTACAAAACGCAGGCTTTGAACGAAGGCAAACCGGAAGCCGCCATTGAAAAAATGTTGCCCGGCAAGGTTAAAAAATTCGCCAAAGAAAACTGCCTCTTGGAACAAATGACCATTAAAGACAACAAGAAAAGCGTTTTGGATTATTTGAACGAAGAATCCAAAGCCTTGGGTTGTGAATTAAAGGTTGTGCGCTTTGTGCGGTTCTAATTTAAGGCCCCTCTTTGAGAGGGGCTTTTTTTCTGTCCGTCCGGCATGTTCGGGCGGAAAGGAAAAAACATTAACGGCGCGCCATGCGCCACGATTTGTTAAAATAAAACAAACACTTTAAGGAGCTAACTTATGATAACTGCCGAAAACGAACCGAAGAAAAAAAGAGTTTTGTTAAAATTATCCGGTGAAGCCTTAATCAACGAAGGCCACCGCGGCATTAACCCCCAAGCCTTAAAAGAAATTGCCGAAGAAATTGCCGACGCCTACAAATGCGGCAACTGTGAGCTGACCATTGTACTGGGCGGCGGCAACATTTGGCGCGGCCTGCGCGACGGCGGCGGCGTGATTGACCGTGTCAATTCCGACAATATGGGTATGTTAGCCACCGTTATTAATGCGCTGGCGTTGCAATCGGCGCTGGAAGAAGCCGGCGTGCCTACCCGCGTTTTAACGTCCATTAACATTTACCAACTGGCCGAGCCGTTTGTGCGCCGCAAAGCAGAACGCCATTTGGAAAAAGGCCGCATTGTTATTTTTGCGGGCGGAACCGGAAACCCGTTTTTCACTACGGATAGCGCCGCCGCGTTGCGCGCTTCTGAAATTAATGCGGACGTCCTCTTAAAAGCCACGCAAGTAGACGGCGTGTACGACAGTGACCCCAAAAAGAACCCCAACGCGAAGCTAATTCATAAAATTACCTATAAAGAAGCTATTGCCAAACAATTGCAATTTATGGATACGGCCGCCTTGGCGTTATGCTTGGAAAACAAACTGCCCATTCAGGTTTTTAACCTGCACAAAAAAGGCAACATTAAACGCGCCTTGTGCGGGGAAGAAATAGGCACTATTATTTACTAAAAAGGACGGCGCCATGAGAGACAAAACAATCCATCCGGTCTATGAATTTTGTGCCTACTTGGCGCTGGCTTTTTTAGTGGGTTTATGCGCGTATGCCGGCTGGGTTTGGTGCAGGCCGGCGCCCAGCCAACAAGCCATTTATCTAAAGCAGGATATTCAGGAAGATTACCCGGATTTAGTGCTTGTGCTAACCCCCAGCGGGGCCAAACAAATCACCCGCCAAGGAGTGCTTTTTTATGTGGGCTGCCGCCAACGGGTGCAACACGCACTGGACGCCCGAGCCAAAAAGTTGGAAAATGCCCGCCAACAAAACCGCCCTGCCGAAGAGATAGCCAAACTGGAGCAAGAATTAAAAGCGGCGCAAGAGGCGGCCCAACGGCTAAAAACGCGCTGGAAAGAACGCGAAGAAGCCCGCCGCGCTGAATGAGCGGAGGCGCGAAGAACCCCAATCTTTTATCCTAACAGAAAAGACCCCGAGCTCACACTCGGGGCTTCTTTTGTCTGCGCCGAAAATTATTTATCCTTAAAATTAATGCGCTCTTTTTCTATCACAAGCGGCCTATGCAATACTTGGGTTAAAATCGCGCCGATATATTCGCCGATAATCCCGATAAAGAACAACTGCACCGAGGAAAACAACAGGACCGACAGCAAAATAGGGGCCGTGCCCATGGGGAATTTCTCCCAAAAAAGCAGTTTTAATACCAAATAAATCAGCGCCAAAAACAGGCTGATGCCCCCCAATACAAAGCCGCCCAACGCCGCCAAACGCAGCGGCACTTTAGTATGGTTGGTAAAACCTATCATGGCGTTATCGTAAAGGGTATAAAAATTATTTTTGGTAAACCCGCGCTCCCGCACCGGTTGCACAAACGGCACCAACGCGCGCGCATAGCCCAGTTCGCACACCAGTCCGCGCAAATAGGGGTACGGCTCGTTTAATTTGCGCAGTTCATCCACCACGCATTTATCGTATAAGCCAAAACCTGTACAATTTGCGGGTAAATCGGTGCCGGAGTCGTTCACTAAATTTAACAGCCAATAATAAAATTTCCGCACCATAAAAAACAAAGGGGATTCCTTACTTTGTGTTTTTTGCCCCAGCACCACTTTATAGCCTTCTTCCCATTTTTGAATCAGCTGCGGGAGCACCGCCGGCGGGTCTTGCAAGTCGGACGCCATATAAATAACCGCGTCCCCCCCGCCTTGTAAAATGCCGTAATAGGGCGAACGGATATGCCCGAAGTTGCGGGCGTTGACAATTACCTTAAAATGGGGGTCTTGGGCGGCAATTTCGCGCAAGACGCGCAGAGTGCCGTCTTGGGAGGCATTATCCAGCACCAGTTGTTCATAGTCATATTTGGCGGATAATTTTTGCATTTGCTCTTTGACTTGTGCATAGAGCAACGGAATGTTGGCTTCCTCGTTATAGGCACTGGAAATGATAGAAATTTTCTTTTTACTCATTGTTTTTTTCTCCCCCGCTGATACGCATATTTTCCGCCAGTTCGCGGCGGTCCAAAAACGGGTACATATCCTCTAAAGACGGGCTAACCATACGGCCGTCTGGCAGTTTGCGCGCGGATAATTTGGGCGCAAAAATGTAATTTTCGCTGCAATTTACCTCACACACCACAGGGCCGTCCATAGCCAGTATTTCTTCCAATCGGGCGGATAAACCGGCATTTTCAGTCAGGCGCACCGCGGGCAAACCAAAAGATTTGGCCACCTGCACAAAGTCCGGCACTTCTACCCCGCTTTGCCTATTACATCCGGTCAGGCGGCCGTCAAAAAAGTTGCGCTGGGTTTGGATAATAGACGCATATTCGCCGTTTTTCAGTATAAAAATTTTAAGCGGCAACTGATAAGTTTTTACCGTTTGCAATTCCTGCAAATTCATCATAATACTGCCGTCACCCTCTAAGCAAACTACGCTTTGGCGGTTATTGGCGGCACATACCCCGATAGCCGCCGGCAAGCCATACCCCATGGACGCATCACCGGAGTTAAGCAGCAACCGCTGCCCCGCCTTACTTTCAAAAGCCTGAAAAAACGCCACGCAAGCCGTGCCGTTAGAGGCCACCACGCGGCTGGCGGGCGGAAGGATTTGGCTTAATTTTTCCATAAACAGATACGGATGAATTTTATCTTGCGCTTGAATGGCAAACTCCCGCAACGGCGGATATTTGGCCCGCATGCGGCGGCAGTATTCGCGCCACGGCGCAATATCCAGCCGTTGCGCTTGCGCGGTTATTTGGCGCAAAAATTCCCCCGCATCCGCACAGACGGCTAAATCGGGGCGGATGGTCGGCTTATTTAGCTCGGCTTCATCCATATCCACCACAATTTTTTGGGCGTTTTTGGCAAAATTTTCCCAATTATAACTCACTTGGCGGATGTTGTTGCGCGTACCCACGCATAGCACCACGTCCGCATTTTGCAATACAAAGTTGCCCGCGCGCTGGCCGACGGTGCCAATGCGGCCCGCAAAAAGCGGGTCTTGGGAGGCAATTAAATCAAACCCGTTAAAAGTACCCAAAACCGGAATTTGTGTTTTATCTAAAAACGCACGCAAATCCTTTTGCGCCCGCGCACAGTGTATGCCGTTCCCCGCAATTAGCACAGGGCGTTTGGCTTTTTGTAAAAGGGCCGCCGCTTGGCATACTTTAGCGGCCGGAGCAAACGGCGCTTGTGCCGGACGGATAAATTTTTTGAGCTGGGTTTCATCAATCGGTGCGGCCTGCACGTTTAGCGGGATATCCAACCATACCGGACCGGCTCTGCCGGAAGTAGCCTTAAAAACGGCTTCTTCTAGGGCGGCGTCAATGTCGTTCGGGTCGGTAAGCATTTGGGCAAATTTGGTGAGCGGCTCCACCACGCGGACAATATTTACCTCTTGGTCCCCCAGTTGGCGCAAAGGCACTCCGGAACAAGAAGCAAGTGTGGTGGTGTATTTGACCTGACCGGAGATAAACAGTACCGGTGCGCTGTCCGTCCACGCACCGAAAACACCGTTTAAGCAGTTAAGCCCCCCCGGCCCTGTAGTCACGCACACAACCGCCAATTTTTGGTGGGCGCGCGCATACCCCTCGGCACACATGGAGGAGGCTTGTTCGTTATGATTACAAATCAGGCGGATTTTTTTACTTTTACCAAAGCTGTCGTTTAAGTGCATAGCGCCGCCGCCGGAAACCATAAAAACGGTATCCACGCCCAGCGCCTCCAACTTTTTTACCAAATAGTCCGAAGTTTTAATCATATTTGAAAAATGCTTACAACCGCCCGCCCGCGGCCTCAATCAGCTTTTTATAACGGTCTTCCAACATGGTTAAGCGCTGTTCGTCCTCGCGGTAAATCATACCGTAAAAATCGCGCTTGTTTTGCAACCACATCAGTTCAAAACCTACGGCTTTCAAAATGCCTTTATCGGCATTGGGGTCCTTGATAGCCGCTTGGGCATCAAAAATTACTTTGCGCGTTTCAAACTTGGTTAAAGCCCCTTGCGGCAGGCGCGCAAAAAACGGTAGTGAGTGCGCGGAAACACCGCCGCCGATAACCATTTTTTTGCCGGCGCGGTGTATTTTGCGGCTCATGCTTTCGGCCATTTGAAAAATAGTTTCCGAATTAATATCCTCGCGGGAAAGCCCCATGGAGCCCGTCATATCCACGCGCCCCAAAACAATGCCGGCCAGTTCATTAAATTCCGCACAGGCCATCATGGCGTCCAGATTTTGCATACCGGTAATGGTTTCCACATTAATAAAAAATTCCATTTCGCGGCGTTCCTCTTGCGGGAATACAAAGTGGGTGGCTTTTACATATTTGCTCATGGCGTAAGGGGTTTCAATCATGGGGCCTACAATACCCTTTACGCCGATGGTGCGGGCATCAAACATATCTTTTACGGCTTCGCAACCGCCTATTTTTATGGTTAAATCCAACCCCGCGCGCGTGACTACTTCTTTTAGGCGCAAGGCTTCTTCCATGCGGGTTCCCTCGGCCTCAAATTCCGCCTTTACCCCCAATACATGGTGGTTTTCTTTCAAGTCTTTTAAGGCGTCCAACATTTTAAGTTCTAAATGGTTCATGTAATCCCCCACAGGCGGCATACCGCAATTTAGTTTACAAAATAACACCGTGCGCGGGCAAGAACACCCGCGCGCGCGTATGAACGCTGACGAAAATGCCAAGAATTGCTATAATACAAATATATTTATTAAATCACACGCAAAGAGGATTTTATGGAAGGAATCAGCGCTCTTATCAGCAAAACCAAAACCGAAATGGCCGACCACGTTAAACACTTGGAACGGGATTTGGCCACCATCCGCACCGGCCGTGCCAGCGCGGGCCTGTTGGAAAACATCCGTGTAGATTATTACGGCACGCAAACCCCCATTAAACAAATGGCTATGATTAACGTATTGGACGCTAAAACGTTGGAAATCCAACCGTGGGACCTCAGCGCCATTAACGATATTGATAAAGCCCTCCAAAAGGCCGATTTGGGCGCCAGTCCGGTAAACGACGGCAAGGTCATCCGCATTACGCTTCCGTCCATGACGGAAGAACGCCGCAAACAGTTGGCTAAAAATATTTCCAAAATGAGCGAAGACTACAAAGTGGCCGTGCGCAACAACCGCCGCGAAGTAATTGAAAAGCTCAAAAAAGCGCAAAAAGCGGGCGAAATTACCGAAGACGACTTGAAACGCTACGAAGGGGATGTGCAAAAAGCTACGGATTTGTATGTGGCCGAAATTGACAAAACCATCAAAGCCAAAGAAGCCGAAATTATGAAAATCTAGTTTCCGCCCCGCCGCTAAAACATTTTCCCCCAGCCCAGCTGGGGGATTTTTATTTTTACTGCGGCGGTTCAATGTTTAGCACCGCAAACTCCGGCCGTACACTTCCAAAACTGGCTAAATGTTTAGAAACGCAAACGCATGCGTTGGCTTGCAAACCCTAAAAAAAGCGCTTGCCAATCCGCACAAAAAAATGGTGCATTTGTAAATAGCGCGAACTGCCGTTCGTCGGGTCCAAATCCGCCGTTTGGATAAACGGCAGCACATAGCGGTATTCCGCCCCGATAAAATAAGTGGGGGATATATCCACTTCCACCCCCGCCCCCGCCGTAGCGGCCACGGCCCATTTATCCCGAAAAGATTCTTCCCCCGCCTGCCGCCGCGTTAAGCGCAGCCAAGCGGCCCCCACCCCAAGCGGGGCATACAAGCGGCACCGCTCGGATAGTTTCCACTTAAATTTGAATAGCCCAAATACTTCCTGCGTTTGCAAGGTGTACTCCGTTCCCCGCGTGGCCGCCGGAGTGCGGAAAGCGGCATAATTGTATTCGGCACCGGTGCTTAAAAAAGGGAGCATATCCACTAGCGCAGCCGCCCCCAACACGGCCCCCGTTTTGGTGTAATCCCCGCCGCCTTTGGGGCCGGAGGGGCTTTGGGCCATGCCTAAACCTAACGTCATTTCCCCGCCGGAATACGCGCCCCAGTTGCCCAAATCGGCAAATTGCCGCTCCCCATGGACGACCGTATACTCCTGCGCCGCCAAAGGCGCCCCCACAAATAGACACAAACAAAAAACAATCCAAATTTTATTCATAAAAAGCTCCGTTTATTTTTACGCCTGATTTTATTATAACTTTTTCTTACTTTTAGGGCGACAAACCCCTGTTTTGGGGTAGATAAATAACAGAAAAGTAAACTAATTACTTGTTATTTTGGTAAAGGTTTATTATACTTTTAAGTAATAGAAAATACAGGAGATTCTTATGAACAAAGGTTTTACACTTATTGAATTATTAGTAGTAGTATTAATCATCGGCATTTTGGCCGGCGTGGCCTTGCCGCAATATGAAAAATCCGTCATGAAATCCCGCATGGCCGCGGCAGTTCCCATAGCTAAAAGCATTAAAGATAATCTAACCATGTTTCATTTGTCTAACGGGCGCTACCCAACCTCTGCCGAATTTCCGGATATGGTAGATTTTGGGGAAAAGAATTGCAGTGACAATAAATGTCGCATTGGTAATTATGTGATAGGATATTCTAACGGCTCTCCTCTTGTCGGGGTTATATATTCCCCCGGAAACGGCCTTGCTACCACCACCCAAACAGAAAGAATTGGGGCAGGGGTTGTGACTGGTGCCTCAACCAATAATATGCCCATGCTCGCCTGTGTGGCAGGAGGAACCAAAGCCACCCAAATATGCAAGGCCTCCTATAAAGATGCGCGCCATGGTTGGGTTGGTTCCATTGTTGGCGATGTAAGTTTTTATACCATGTAGGCAGTTTTTACAAAAAGAGCAGTTTGGCCACCCGCCGCCCAAGCGCGGTATTTGACAGACGGCTCCCCAAATGCTATGATATGAGTGTTCTAGAAAGAGCGGCTTGGCAACAAGCCGCTCTTTACTTAATAGGGCGCCTAGCCGCCCCACAAGGACTTACGCTTATGATGAGAGACCCTAAAACAATAGAAGAAACCATAGCCAAAGCGCTGGAACAACAAAACGTGGAATTGGTGGATTTAGTCATCCAAAACCAAGGCCGCAAAAAATTGCTCCAGTTTTTTGTGGATAAAGAAGGCGGCGTCACGCTGGACGACTGCGGCGAACTTTCCGATAAAATTGATTCCGTTTTAGAAATGGAAAACCTGATAGACGGTGCGTACATTTTGGAGGTATCTTCCCCCGGAGTGCACCGCGTGCTTAAAAAGCCGGCCCATTACAAACGCTTTGTAAACGAGCGCGTAAAAGTAATCTTAAAAACCCCGCTCAACGGGCTTGGTTTTTTTACCGGAAACATCACCGCGGCGGACGACGCCGGATTCACCTTGGCGGACGGTTCCAATACCTACCGTTTTGAATACGATAACATCAAAAAAGCCACGCTGGACCCCGTTTTGGAGTTCTAGCCAATCCGGTACCGGAGCAAATTTCAGTTCCGGCACCTCAATTAATTAAGGAGATTATCCCCCCATGGAAGCAAAAGATTTAGTAATGGCCTTGGAAGGCCTTGAAAGAGAAAAAAATATCAAACGCGAAGATATTTTGAAAACCATTGAAGACGCCCTCGTTTCCGCCTTGCGCAAAAACTTGGGTAAAACCGCGCAAATCAGCGCCAAGATTGATACGGAAGCCGGCTCCATTAAAGCGTTTCAAACCTTAACGGTGGTGGAAACCGTCACCAATCCGGAAACGGAACTGGACGTGGAACAAGCCAAAGCCTACACCAAAAACCCCAAAGTGGGCGACGTCGTCACCAATACGTTAGACGTGGAAGACTTTTCCCGCATTGCGGCGCAAATTGCCAAACAGGTGCTTATCCAAAAGGTACGCGGCATTGAACGCGACAACTTTTATAAAGAATTCAAACCCCGCGAAGGCGAAGTGATTACCGGCTCCGTGCGGAGATTTTCCGACCGCGATATTATTGTGGACCTCGGCAAAGTGGAAGCCATTTTGCCGTACTGCGAACAAATTAAAAAAGAACGCTATGTAAACGGTTCCCGCGTAAAAGCCATTATTACCAAAGTGCTGAACCAGAACGACCTAGCCAACGTGGGGGATGACCCTGTGCTTTCCCGCTACAAATCGGCCGCGTTCAAAATGGATAAAGGCCAGCGTGGGCCGTACGTTATTTTGTCCCGCACCAGCCCCAAATTTATGGAAGAATTGTTCAAGGTGGAAGTGCCCGAAATTAACGAAGGAATTGTGGAAATTAAAAACATCCAGCGTGACCCCGGTTTCCGCGCCAAAGTAATGGTATCCAGCATTGACCATAAAATTGACCCGATTGGTACTTGCGTGGGTATGCGCGGCATCCGCATCCGTGCGGTTATGAACGAACTTTCCGGCGAACGCATTGATTTAATTAATTATTCGGACGATATTTCCACCGTTTTAATGAACGCGATTGCCCCCGCCAAAGCCAGCTATGTTAAGTTGGAAAGCGTGAGCGATAAAAAAGCCACTATCATTGTGCCGGACGACCAACTGGCTATTGCCATCGGTAAAGATTGGCAAAACATCAAACTGGCCAGCAAGCTGACCGGTTGGAATTTGGAAGTAAAGAGCGAATCTCAAAAAGCGCAAGAAGGCAAGGAAGCCAACGAGCAAATCCAAGCGGCCTTGGCCGACGTGGAAGGCATTGGCCCCAAAATGGCGGAAGTATTGCAAAAAGCCGGTTTTACCACGGTTGAAAAAATCGCGTCCGTAGAGCCGGAACACTTGGCTACCCTGCAAGGCGTGGGCGAAAAAACCGCCGCTAAAGTAATTGAAAGCGCTAAAAAATATCTGGCTGAAAAAGAAGCCAAGGCCCAAGAGGCCCAAGACGGGGAGGTAAATGATGAGCATAACGAAGAAGCCAACTAACACCGAAGAAGACACCACCTCTCCCAAAAAGAAAACAGCCGCCAAAAAACCTGCGGCTAAAAAAACGGCCGCCAAAAAAACGGGCGAAACCAAAACGGTAGCCAAAAAAACTACCACCCGCAAAACGGCCGCTAAAAAAACGGGCGAAACCAAAACGGCGGCTAAAAAAACCGTCACGCACCGCACCACGCACAAAACGGTAAAAACCGCCGCGCCGCAAGCGGCTGCCCAAATGCAAACCGCTCAAGCACCAGCAGCGGCCCCTAAAGCCGCCGCGCCCGCACCGGTAAAAGCCGCTCCCGCTAAAGCGCCAGCGGCGGCCCCGCACGCGCAAGCCAAACCGGCCCCCGTGCAAGCGCCCAAACCGCAGGAAACGCACGCCGATAAGCCCCAAACGGCTCCGGCGCCGCGTCCGGAAGTAAAACCGGCCCAACCGCAGGCTCAAGCGCCCAAACCGGCCCAGCCGCACGCCCAAGAGGCGCGCCCGAACCCGCAGGCCAACAACCGCCCGCAAGGGCAAGGCCATTTGGACAGACACGGCCATTTTAAGCCGGAACAAGCGGCGGCTCCTGTAAAAGATTCCAAAAAAATCCGCATTGTGGGCACGCCTACGGTCAAAGAACTGGCCGAAAAAATGAACTTTAAGATTAACGATTTTATCAAAAAGCTCATGGGCCTAGGCGTATTTGCTACTATCAACCAAAGATTAGACAAAGATATGATTGAGTTGATTTTAAGCGAATGCGGTTTTGAAGCCGAAATGGCCGAAGAAGAACTGGACCAAGAAACCCTGCACATTATGGAACAGCAGGACGACCCGTCCTCTTTACAGCCGCGCAGCCCGGTCATTACCATTATGGGCCATGTGGACCACGGTAAGACCAGCTTATTAGACGCTATCCGCAGTTCCCATGTGGCCGAGGGCGAAGCGGGCGCTATTACCCAGCACATTGGCGCGTACCGTGTAAAAACGCCGCGCGGCTCGCTGACGTTTTTGGATACACCCGGTCACGAGGCGTTTACCGCCATGCGTGCGCGCGGCGCCCAAGCCACGGATATTGTGGTGTTGGTCGTTTCCGCCACCGACGGTATTATGCCGCAGACCATTGAAGCTATGGAACACGCCAAAGCCGCCGGTGCGCCGATTATTGTGGCCATTAACAAAATTGACCTCCCCGGTGCCAATCCGGACCGCGTCAAGCAGGATTTAGCTTCCCGCGGGCTGGTGCCGGAAGAATGGCAAGGCAACACCATTTTTGTAGAAATTTCGGCCAAAAAGAAAATTAACATTGATAAACTGTTGGAAATGATTTCCCTGCAAGCGGAAATGATGGAATTAAAAGCCAACCCGAACCGCTTGGGCGTGGGGGTCATTTTGGAATCCAAACGCGACAATAAACGCGGCGTGGTAGCCACGGTACTGGTGCAAAAAGGCACCATGAAAGTAGGCGACCCGTTTATCGTGGGCACCAGCTATGGGCGTATTCGCGCGTTAATTGACGAAAATTCCCAACGCTACCAAAAAATCGGCCCCAGCGTGCCCGCCGAAGTATTGGGTATCAGCGGGGAACCGCCGCAAGTGGGCGACACGCTCTACATTATGGAAAGCGAAAAAGAAGCCCGCTACGCCGCCGAAAAACGCAAACTGGCGCAAAAGGAAGACAACCAAGCGCACCGCAAGCAAGTTTCTTTAATGAACTTGGGTAAAGACGAGCAAGGCAACCGCGTTAAAAAGTTGCAAATCATCTTAAAAGCGGACGTGCAAGGCTCCATTGAAGCCATTAAAGACGCGCTGTTGCGTATTCCGTCCGACGAGGTGGAATTGGATATTATCTTATCCGCCCCCGGCAACATTAACGAGTCCGACATTCTGCTTGCCAAAGCCAGTAATGCGGTGGTAATCGGCTTCCATGTGGACGTGGAAAACAAAGCACAGGCAGAAGCCGAACGCGAAGGCATAGAAATCCGCCTGTATACCATTATCTTTGAATTGTTGGAAGATATTAAAGCGGCCATGGAAGGCTTGTTAGAGCCGGACGTGGTGGAAACGCTGATTGGCTCGGCCACTATTAAGAAAGTTATGAAGTTAAGCTCCGGCTTGATTTCCGGCTCTTTGGTGGACAGCGGCAAAATGGTGCGCGGCTATGAAGTGCGCATCAAACGCGGCGGGCAGGAAATTGCACGCGGCCGCATAGAAGGGCTTAAACGCTTCAAAGATGATGTAAAAGAAGTGGATAAAGGGTATGAATGTGGTATTTTGGTAGGAGGCTACAAAGGCGTTGCCGAGGGCGACGTGATTGAATGTTTCCGCAAAGATAACATTACCCGCCGGATTAAAATGTAATTTTAATCCCAGAACTGTTTGAAACATAAAGCCCTGCCGCAAGGCAGGGCTTTTTATGTACTCGCGGGTACATTACCCGCCGGATTAAAATGTAATTTTAATCCCAGAATCGTTTGAAACCTAAAGCCCTGCCGATAAGGCGGGGCTTTTTATGTACTCAGTTTATCGTCTGCGGGTTAAGAGCAATACCCAACGGTTCCGTTATTACAACAGTGCTGCACAGGGGTATCAATTCCGCAAAAGTCCGCACAAAGCTCTTGTCCGGCTCGGTTTGTTCCCCCGCAAGTGGTATTATCCCCCTGATAGGAGCGCTCCAAGTGATAGTCATATTGCAATAAACTGTAATGTCTGTTCCCATTCATTTCGCGATAAGCTATCACATTTCCGGCCCAAAAATCAGCGCGCCCCAATACAACCTCAAAGCCGTTGCCGTCCGCGCCGGTAGTTGGGTTTCCCTTAGTATAATAAACATTTCCGCGCGCCCCTTTTGGCGTCACATCTAATCCCTCAAAATGCTCCGTATAACGATTAGTTTGCATATAATGGCGGCGCTGGGCTTTAACAACACTGTCTATCAGGGTGACGGCCTCCGCCATGCGGGCGCGTTCCACCGCCTTAAAATATTGCGGCAGTGCCATAGCGGCCAAAATGCCTATAATCAGTACGACGACCAATAATTCAATCAGCGTAAAGCCGCCCAAACGGCTCAAATTTGCGTTTTTCATAAAACACCTCATTTTTTGATAAATTTTGCTATAAACAAAATTTATCAAAAAAAAAAAACAAAACAACCCCCACGGAATAAGGGCAGGCTATTTGTTTATTTTTTAAGGATATTTTCCACGCAAAACTTTTTTGGCGCGCATTTGTTTTTGGAAATTTTTTACATATTTTGTATTTTTTGTTGTTGCCTTTGTTGTTGCTATGTGCCGTTTGGCTGTTGTGGTTTACCGTTTTTGCACCCCTTTGAAGCCGTCTATAAAATTTATTTTTAACGGAGTTATAAAGGCATTTTACTTGTCCGACCGTAGGGAGTTGTAAAATGCCCGGATAAAAATAAATTTTATGGCTTCCCGGGGTGCTAGCCTTTTTGCCTTCTTTTTCTGCAATGAGAAAAAGAAGGGCAGGTTTGGGGTGCAACCCCTGTTAAAAAAGAATGGTATGCCCGTTAAACGCAAACAAGGGGAAAAATGTTATTTTTCCCCTTGTGCGTTAAAAACTAAACTTACCAACAGCCGTTATCCTATTCCTCACACTGGCATTTCTTGATTTTCGTATCCCCCATCTTCGCCAAATGCACATCCACATCAAACGTATACACCATACACCCTTTGGGTTGGTTTTCCAAAAATGGCAAAAGCTCTTTTTCCAAAAATTGGTCAATTTTTTCCGGCGTATCCACCATTTCCATAATTACCGGATATTTTTCCACCAATTCAAAAAAGCGGGTGTCACGCAGGACGGAACTGGGGCCATAACCCAACATGGCGCGCGCGGCGGTAGCGCCGGAAATGCCAAAATCCTTCGCTTTTTTTGCAATAATTTCATACAAAAGAACGTGATTAATTCTATCGGTACTGCTTACATACACTTTTAGGAGTTTCATTTTTTTGCAGGTCATAAGCGGCCCCCTTAGGGGTGGTTCCCCTAACCGTATTATAACATAAAAACGCCCGACGGGTGCACGCACTTTTTACCAGCCACAACAAAAAACCCCGAGCGTACTAAAACTCGGGGTTTTTGCATGAAACGGTACTAAATTTATTCAATAATCATACCCGTCGTTTTACCATTGGCAATACTCTTGCAGATTTTAGCAGCTTCAGTGTTTCCACTCAAATCAGCTGTCCCATATCCGGCGCCAACTTTGCACCACACCTGCAAATTACCGTTAAGCGGCATAGAACCCACAATAGAATACACATTAACATTTCCTTTGCGGGTAGCAACCACTTGCAAGGGGCTTATCGCCACCACCTGAATATCAAAGTTTTTAGTTTCTGCTTTGGAAGTAGTCGTAGCATTAATATTGGGCATTTGAATATCCAATGCGTTTAAGTCATTGGTAAAGCTATTCGTGCCCAACGCATATACAGACTCCGCCTTTGCAATGTCGCTAACAAGCGTAATGGCTTCCGTCGCGCGGGATTTTTCCACCGCTTTGGTGTATTGCGGCAAGGCCGTGCTGGCCAAAATACCGATGATAAGCACTACCACCAGTAATTCAATCAAAGTAAAACCTTTGTTGTTCATAAATTTCTCCTTAAATAAACGAATTTTTTTGCGCCAACGCGCCAGAACTCTTTTCACCCTAACAGAAAAAAGCTCTATTATTAGTTTACATAAACTTTGCTGAAAAAACAAGCATATTTTACCCTATTAACGCGCCCCAAAATGGTATAATAAAAACATGATTGACAGAACAAAACGTTTGGAAACCCTTTTTTTAGAAGAAATTAATACGCACGTCACCCGTTTGTCCGCCGCCGGAGAATTGGGCGGTTTTGTGACTATTACCGCGGTTCACGTGTCTAAGGATTTATCGTCCGCCAAGGTGTATTTTTCCGTATTCGGCAGTCCGGAAGATAAAAAGAAAACCCAAGAGGCTCTTTCCGTTTTGCGTAAGGAAATCGGTGCGCTCCTGCGCCACCGCCTGCACTTAAAACGGATTCCTTCCTTTAGCTTTGAATACGACAACACGCCCGAACAAGCCGCGCGGGTGGAATCCATCTTTCAAGTCATTGAAAAGGAAAAACATGACCCAACTAACTAGAGAAAAAACCTTCGCCGCTATTTGGCAAGCGCTTAAAAACGGCAAAAAGTTTTTTATTGCCGGACACCAAAATCCGGACGGAGATTCCTTGGGCTGCACACTGACCATGGTGTCTTTGCTGACGCGCTTGGGGAAAGAATCCTACGCGTACGCCACCCCCGCCATAGGCAGCGACCTTAAATTCTTGCCCGCGTTGCAGCAGGTTCATGTGGATACCTTGCCCGAAAAGCCCGATTTTGACACCGTTATTTTGTTGGAATGTTCCGACAGAACCCGCGGCGGCAATTTGGAAAGCGTACTCCAAAACGCTAAAACTATCATCAATATAGACCACCATTTAATCAGCGACGAATACGGTGACATCAATTATATTGATTCTTCCGCCAGTTCCACCGCCGAGATTATCTTTCAGCTTTTTGAAGCCAGCGAGGACAACTTGCTCCCCACGCCCGAAGAAGCCACCTGCCTTTATACCGGCTTGGAAACGGACACCGGGCGCTTTTTGCACAGCAACACCACCGCCGAAGCCCTGCGGGTGGCCTCCGCCTTGGTGGCCGTAGGGGCGGACATTGATAAAATCAACCAAGTTATTTATTTTACCAAACCGTATATTGACCTAAAACTGCTCGGCCGCGCACTGGAAAAAATGGAACTGCGCTTTGATAACAAGTACAGCCAAATTGTGCTTACCCGTCGGGATTTTGAGGCCCTTGGCGCCACTCCGGCCCAAACGCAAGGCATTGTCAGCCAACCCACCATGATTCCGGGGGTGGAAGTTTCCAGCCTGATTAAAGAAGAACCGGATAAAATTTCCGTCAATCTTCGCGCACGCAACAGCGTGGACGTAAGCAAAATTGCCCAGCACTTTGGCGGCGGCGGCCATGCCCGCGCGGCCGGTTTCAAAGTAAGCGGCAAAGCGTTGGAAGACGTCACGGGTGAATTGGCCGAAGTTGTAAAAAATGTCGTCCAAAAAATCCAATAAACCGCTCAAAAGCGGCCTGTTTTTGGTGGATAAGCCACGCGATTATGCGTCGCACGATATTATCGTGCTGACGCGTAAGGCGCTGAATGTAAAAAAAATAGGCCATAGCGGCACCTTGGACCCCATGGCCTCCGGTTTGTTGTTGCTGCTCGTCGGGCGGGAAGCCACCAAACAGCAGGACTATTTCTTAAAACAACCCAAAACGTACCGCGCGCTTTTGCAACTGGGCGCGGAAACCGATTCTTGGGATGCGTACGGCGAAGAAACCGCCGTAATGCCCGTCCCCCCGCTGACGTTGGAACAAATTACCGCCGCCACGCGCGCACTGACCGGAGAAGTGGAACAGCCTATTCCGTTTTACAGCGCCAAAAAAATAGGCGGCAAGCGCATGTACGAATTGGCCCGCAACGGGCACGAGATGGAGCGCCGCTACAACACCATTCAAATTTATAATTGGCAAGATGTACGGCTGGTTTCGCCCACGCAAATAGAGTTTACGGTGGTCTGCTCGTGCGGGACGTATGTACGTGCGCTGGGGTGGCTATTAGCGCAAAAACTGGGCACCACCGGGCACTTGTGCGAATTGCGCCGCCTGAAAATTGGTGATTTGGATGTTCAAAATGCTATGAACGGCGCGCTGATTAAAGAATCCACTCCCGGTGCGATTTACTCCCGCCTGATAGACGTGCCGGGCGCCCCGGCCGAGGAAAACCATGACGCTTAAAAATTTTATTACTATCGGCACGTTTGACGGCGTACACGCCGGGCACCGCTTTTTGTTCAACCGTTTGAATGTGTTGGCGGCCAACACGCTTACCAACCCGCTGGTGCTGTATTTCCCCTTACCGCCCAAAACGTTGTTATCCCCCCGCCCGGAAATGACGGTACTGACCACGCCGGACGAAAAACAACCGCTTTTGGAAGAAGCCGCCGGGGCGCGGGCAGTGGCGCTGGATTTTAAGCAAGTGCGCAACCAAACGCCGGAAGAATTTTTTGAAATTTTATTAACCCGCTATCAAATGGGCGGGTTGCTTATCGGCAAAGATTTTGCTTTTGGCAAAGACCGCGCCGGAACCGCCGGGTGGTTGCAAACGGCTTGCGCGCGGCGGGAAATTCCCTTTGAAATGAGTGATTTTTTGGCCACCGGAGAGCAGAAAATTTCGTCCTCGCTCATCCGCAAAACACTGGCAAGCGGAGCCATTGAGGAGGCCAACCGCCTGCTCGGGCGGCCGTACCAATTAACCGGCACGGTGATTGTGGGCAACAAGCTGGGCCGCACGCTGGGGTTTCCCACCGCTAATTTGGATACGGGAATTTACAAAATTCTGCCCCTAGGCGTGTTTGCCGTTAAGGCCCGCGTAAAAGGCCGCGTTTATGATGCGTTTTGCAACATTGGTTTCCGCCCGACGGTAAACACCATTCAGGCGAATATCCCGCTGGTGGAAGTGAACCTGTTTGATTTTAACGAAGATATTTACGGCGAGCAACTGACGGTTGATTTTTACGCCAAACTGCGCGACGAAGTGAAATTTAACGGTCTGCCCGCATTGGTTGCCCAACTGACGGCCGACCGCGAACAAGCCAAAAAAATTCTACAAGGGTTTTTTTAATAATTATTAAACGCGCCCGCGTTGGGGCGGGTTTATTGAATCCAAACGCGGTACCACCTATCCCCACCGAGTATTGCCTCCCCCCACTGTTGGCAAAACTCTATCCCTTTTGGGTTGTCTGTTGTGGCGGCACAATACAGCGTATTAGGATAAGCGGGCGAAAGAGCCGAACGAACAACAATCGTATAACTAAAAGGCCCACGGCTACGGTGCAAGGCCAATTTACCATCCGTAGATAAGTAATTATAATCACAACCAAAATATTTGGGGCATTTTGTTGCGCCAATATCCAGCACTTCGGGAGCGGCCGGGAAACGCCCATGCGCCATATAATACCGGTCAATTGAATCACGGACAGCACGGCTGAACGCCAACGCCGCCCCCACGCGGCTAAGTTCCGTGGCGCGCTGATAATTGGGCAACGCCATAGCGGCTAAAATGCCGATAATCAGTACCACGACCAACAACTCAATCAGCGTAAAGCCGCCCAAACGGCTTATATTTGCGTTTTTCATGTAAAACCTCATTTTTTGATAAATTTTGCTACAAACAAAATTTATCAAAAAAAAAACAAAACAACCCCTATTCAATAACGGCAGGCAAAGCCCCCATATTTTAAGGATAATTTTTCCTAAAAAACTTTTTCCGCGCCCTTTTATTTTTTATTGATTTTTACTTATTTTTATCTTTCCCCGCCGAGCCACCCGATTAAACAGTGTGTATTTTTGTAATTTTTTTATACTTTTTTTGTGCTTTTCCTCTTTGTTTTTGCCCTTGTTGTTTGCCGTTTTGTTGTTGTTGCCGTTTTGCCGTTTTGTTGTTTTTGCACCCCTTTGAAGCCGATTTTTAGGGGTTGCACCCCAAACCCGCCTTACTTTTTTCATTGCAAAAAAGTAAGCAAAAAGCTAGCACCCCGGGAAGCCATAAAATTTATTTTTATCCGGGCATTTTACAACTCCCTACGGTCGGACAAGTAAAATGCCTTTATACTCCGTTAAAAATAAATTTTATAGACGGCTTCAAAGGGGTGCGCTTACCAGCAACAACAAAAGCGAACGGCAACAGCAAGGGCTAGGCGGAAAACGGCACTTTGTTTTATACCGTTCGTGCCAGTACAAGAATAAGTGTTTGTAGCATGATTTTTCAAATTTAAGAAGATTTTGCGCCGCAAGTTTAGGCGCGGTGTAGCAGAGCTACATAAGCCTAAAGGCGGTGCAAAAGGGCTTAAATTTGGAAAATGGTATGCCCATTAAATGCGAACGGGGAACAAAATGTTATTTTGTTCCCCGCGCATTAAAAACCTAGCTTACCAACAGCCGTACATCCAATTAGGCTTCTTCTTCCTCACTCGCCCGCTCACTGCGCTTCCTCAACAAGTGGGAAAGAATTTTCTTTCTAAGCCGCAAAGACGTAGGCGTAATTTCCACCAACTCATCCGGCGCAATATATTCTACCGCCTGTTCCAAGCTCATCACCCGCGGCGGGGTAAGCGTATAGGATTCGTCACTGGCTTTACTACGCATATTGCTTAAATGTTTGGCCTTGCAGGGGTTTACCACCAAGTCATTATCGCGGGAGTTTTGGCCCACAATTTCCCCCGCGTACACTTTTACGTTCGGCCCCAAGAAAAGCTCGCCGTTGTTTTCCAACGCAAACAACGCATAGGGGGTGGTTTCGCCGTCTTCTTTGGCAATTAAAACCCCGTTATGGCGCAAGGGCGGCACGTTTACTTTGGGATAAAAGCCCTTAAAACTATGGTGCATAATGCCGGTACCGCGGGTATTGGTTAAAAATTCGTTCTTAAAACCAATCAGCGCGCGGGACGGAATTAAATATTCCAGCCGCAAGCGGTCTTCGCCCTCGCTGACCATATTTTCCAGCTTAGCGGCGCGCGTGCCCAACATGGTAAATACGGCCCCTTGAAATTCGGACTTAATATCCAAAATCAAGTATTCCATAGGCTCTAAAATTTGTCCGTTTTCTTCTTTATAAATTACTTCCGGGGAAGATACGGCCAATTCAAACCCTTCGCGGCGCATATTTTCAATTAAAATGGTTAAGTGCAGTTCCCCGCGGCCATATACTTTGAAGCGGCCCTCGCCCTCCAACTGTTCCACTTTTAGGCCCACATTGGTTTGGGCTTCTTTTTCCAAACGGTTTTTCAAGTGGCGGCTGGTGACGAATTTGCCTTCCTTGCCGGAGAACGGGCTGTCGTTGACCATAAAGTCCATAGACATGGTCGGCTCGTCAATGGAAAGCGGCGGCAGGGCTTTTAAGGCATCCGGCTGACAAATGGTATCGCCCACGTCCACGCCCTCTAATCCGGCGATAGACACAATATCTCCGGCGCTGGCGCTGGCTAAATCCTGCTTGCCAAGGCCCATAAAGCGTTCAATTTTAACGGCTTTGGCGGGGGTGGTGGAGCCGTCGTGATGAATTAACACCACGCTTTGCCCGCGCGATACTTTACCGGCCAAAATGCGGCCAATGCCCACATGGCCCAAAAAGTTGTTGTAGTCCAGCATGGTCACTTGCATTTGCAAGGGAGCATCCGGCATAGCCAGCGGGGCGGGCACATGGCTTAAAATGGTATCCAAAATGGGGGCAATATCTTTGCCTTTTTCTTCCATTTTTAAGCTGGCCCAACCGGCGCGGCCGGAGGCGTAAATAATCGGGAAATCCAACTGTTCGTCCGTGGCGCCCAGTTCCATAAACAGGTTGAAAACTTCGTCCACCACTTCGCTCGGGCGGACGTGTTCGCGGTCCATTTTGTTAATAACCACAATGGGTTTTAAGCCCAGCGCCAACGCTTTACGCAACACAAAGCGGGTTTGCGGCATGGGGCCTTCCACCGCATCCACCATTAAAATAGCGCCGTCCACCATGCGTAGTACGCGTTCCACTTCGCTGCCGAAGTCCGCGTGGCCGGGGGTGTCAACAATGTTAATGGTATGGTTTTTATATTCAATGGAAGTACATTTAGCCAAAATGGTAATGCCGCGTTCGCGCTCCAACGGGTTGGAGTCCAATACGGTTTCTTGGGCTTGGTCTTCTTTTACGTTAAATTCTCCGGCAAATTTTAATAAAGAGTCCACAATCGTGGTCTTGCCGTGGTCAACGTGGGCGATAATAGCCACGTTTCTTACGTCCTGACGGGTGTTATTCATATAATTATTTTTAGGTTCCTAAAATTAAGATATATATATTTTAGTATTTTTTCCCCCTGCTCCGCTATAATTCCATAATGTGGCTAGCCTAAAAAGCCTAGATGTTGTAAAATAAATTTTATACAAAACACTTGAAAAAGGAGTCAAAATATGCCTCATAATTTTGAGAACGCAGAACGCAGAACGCAGAACGCAGAACGCAGAACGCGTCCAGCGTTCTGCCTCAAACAGGAACCTAACAAAGGCTAAAAAGGCCAAGAATGACGAATTTTACACCCAATACCACGATATAGAAAAAGAAATCCAAGCCTATCTGGATTATAACCCTCAAGTTTTCAAAGATAAAATCGTTTTGCTGCCGTGTGATGACCCCGAGGGGAGCAATTTTACCAAATACTTTGCCCAAAATTTTGAACGCTTTGGGCTTAAAAAATTAATCAGCACAAGCTACGCGGCAGAGAGCAAAAAGCTCCGTATTCCTTATCAACCCTCTTTATTTGAAACAGAATCCCCCCAATTTGATAAAAAGAAAACCGCCGTTAAAGGGAAAATTTTTATTTTGGACCGCGCCCACCCCGCTAAAGATACGCTAAACATAGAGGCCCTACAATGGAAATACCTCACAGGGGACGGAGATTTCCGCAGTGCGGAAGTGACCGCCCTGCGTGACGAGGCGGATTTTATTATTACAAATCCCCCTTTTTCGCTTTTTAGGGAATTTTTGGCTTGGATTATGCAAGGCCGCAAAAAATGCGTGATTATTGGGAATATGAACGCCATTACCTATAAGGAAACTTTTAAGTATATCCAAAACAATGAATTGTGGCTAGGTAATGGTTTTGCTGGGGGCAATGCATTTTTCAAAGAGTTAAGCCCACAAAAGGTTTATGCTAATGGGGTTTATGATGAAACTACTGGCTTAGTAAAATTTAGAAATTGTTGTTGGTTTACTAACATAGACCACGGCAAACGCCACCAACCGTTGGAATTGCAAACCATGGCAGAAAATCTTAAATACAGCCGCCATAAAGAAATCCGCCAAAACGGATACCCCAAGTACGATAATTACGACGCGATTGAAGTACCGTTCACGGATGCCATCCCCAGCGACTATACGGGCGTAATGGGCGTACCCATCAGTTTTTTGGACAAATACTGCCCCGAACAATTTGAGATTGTAGCCTTCCGAAAAGGCGCAGACGGAAAAGACTTAGTCTATTCATTCACAGAAGAGAGAGAGAGAGAGAGAGAGAGACGGCGTATCGTCGTACAGCCGTACTTCCGCATACTCATCAGACGAGTTTAGGCACCCTGCCGCTAACGGAGAACGAGCCTACGTCAATGGTGAAAGAAAATATGCAAGAATACTCATTCGCTACATCAATTCCGGGGCTTATAAAAAATGCAGAGGGTAAAATTCAAGGTAGAATTACTTATGCACGCATAACAATAAGAAAACGTCTTTATAAATAATAAGGAGCAAAAAATGAAAACCACTTTACAACAATATACCGTAAAAGAACTTTGCAACGGCTTTGTATATAACGAACTGGAAGGCAAAGGGCTGTTTGGGCTATCCGGCAAATTAACCATTCAGCCGGAATACCAACGCAATTATATTTATGCAGACGGAAAAAGAGATGTGGCTGTAATAAATTCTCTATTAAAAGGCTATCCTTTGGGCCTTATTTATTTTAATAAAAAACCAAATGGAGATTTAGAGGTACTGGACGGACAACAACGTATTACCAGTATCGGGCGTTATGTGACCGATAGGTTTGCCGTACAAGACCAAAAAGGCATGGAACAATACTTTAGAAGCCTTGCCAAAAATTTGCAAGAACAGATAGAAAACTCCACGCTACTTATTTACGAGTGTGAGGGCACAGAAAAAGAAATAAAAGACTGGTTTGAAACGATTAACATTCAAGGCATTCCCTTAAACCGGCAGGAATTATTAAACGCCATTTATTCGGGGCCGTTTGTCACGCTGGCTAAAGAGGAATTTAGCAACAGCGCAAATGCCCGCGTACAAAAGTGGAGCGCCTATATCCGCGGGGATGTAAAACGGCAAGACTATTTAGAACGCGCGTTAGACTGGGTCAGCCATGGAAATATTGATAATTATATGAGTATTCACCGCTACGATAACAACATTAATGAGCTAAAAACTTATTTTAATACCGTTATAGACTGGGCGGACTCAGTCTTTTCCATGGTAGAGCCGGAAATGCGCGGGTTGGAGTGGGGCCGTTTATACGAAGAATATCACAAAAACAGTTATAATCCAAAACAAGTGGAAAAAGATGTCAACACATTATTAGAAGATGATTGTATCCAAAGCCCCAAAGGTGTTTTTGAATACATACTTTCCGGCAAAACTATGCCCCAATTATTAAATATCCGCGTGTTTGATGACCGCACCAAACGCAAGGTATATAATAAACAAACGGAATATGCCAAGGCAAAAGGCATTTCCAACTGTCCGCTGTGCGCACAAGGGCACGAGGCCAACAAAACAAAAATTTGGGAACTAAAAGATATGGATGCCGACCATGTGACCGCATGGAGCAAAGGCGGAAATACGGATATTCAAAATTGCCAAATGCTATGTAAAACGCACAACCGCGCCAAAGGCAATAAGTAAAACTCTGTTGCATTTACCCCCAACCCACGGCCTAAAACTATTTTGTTTTAGGCCGTTATTCTTACCGCGCGGTTTTGGGGGCTACAAATTGCTATAATAACCCTATGGAACGTTTACCGGATTTATTAATTGTCGGCGTGATTTTGTATTTGATTTACTACTTTACACTGCGCCAATGGGATTACGACACCCAAGCCAAGCGGGATGCCTTAAAAGCCCAATTAAAACAACAGGGGTTAAGCAACGCCTACCATTTTACGGGGGCCGCAAAACTTTTCCTGCTGGTGTTTTTGAGCGGCGGCGGATATATGTTCTACTGGGCGTATAAACAATGGGCGGCCGTGCAGAAAGGCTATAAAAATTCCTCCGGCGCGCCGCTGAAATTCGGCCCGCTGTTGCGCGCTATCGGGTGGCCTATTTCATTTTACCAACTGATTCAAATTGCCAACCGCACCTGCATTTATTTGCATAAAAAACCCACCTTCCCTGCGTGGTTTTGGTATGCTCTTTGGGGGCTGAGCGCGGGGGCGGCGTGGTATTATCCCGCGTGGTGGCAAAAACTGCTTGCACTAGCCGTATTTGCGGCGGCGCCCGCCCGCTTGCAACTGCGCTTAAATGCGCTACCCAATGTGCCTGTGCCCAACCGCCCGAAACCGATAGAAATTCTGGCCGCCGCCCTGGGTTTAGCCGCGGTATCCGCCGGCATTTTTGCCTTGCAAAAATTTTTATAATAAAAAGCGCCCCGAGCGTATAAACACTCGGGGTGTCGGTTAATTTAATACGTATCCTGTATTATTTTCATTCTTAATAGAAAAATCTTTTCCGGCCACGCCTTTACAAATTTTATTAGCCCGCGTATGATTATTTTCCGCCCAACAAACGCGGGAGCCGGCCGGATAAAATTCTACATAATAAGGCAACACGCGGCTTGGATACGCACGGATAGAATCATTACAACCGTGGCATAAACTATACCGGATACCGTTAGAAGAAGTAGCCCACGTGCCACTTACCGTAGTGCCGGACGGCAAGGAAACGTCCAACTCGTCAAACTCCTGCGCCCAACGGCCGTTCGCGGCAAAAAAGGCTTGTTGGGCATTATCCATAGCGCTTAAAACCGGCAGAACGGACCCAGCGCGGGATTTTTCCACCGCCACTTCATACTGCGGCAAAGCCACCCCAGCCAAAATGCCGATAATGAGTACAACCACCAATAATTCAATCAGCGTAAAGCCGCCTAATCGGCCCTTTACGCGGTTTTTTATGCTTCTGTTCTTCTTTTGATAAATTTTGCTCATAATCAAAATTTATCAAAAAAAAAAAACAAAACAACCCTTTTATAAAATCCCAGCCAAACAACAAGGCCGCGCGGTAAAGCGCGGCCTTATAAAACGCAATAAAAACCTTTATTTTTTCGGCGGAACCTGTTTTGCCGCTTCCTGCACCGCTTGGCGCACGGCTTGCGTGGCGGCAAACTTCGGGTCCATGCGTTTGGCTAACCCCACCACACTTTGTAATTGGGCGGGCCGCATTTCCACCAGTTCGTCTAATGTCGCCAATGTTTGCTCCACCCCAAACTGTTCTTGCGGGGCAGAAACCAACAATTTGCGGAACTCACTATCCCGCAAGCGTTGCATAGCCAACGGATTATTGGCGTTTTCTATCGCCGCGCCCATTAAAATACCCAACGAGCGTTTGGAAGAAAAATCCTGATACGCCAAAATGGCACTGGATACCGCCAACGCGGGTTTAGATTTAACGGACATCACATACGCCAGCGTAAGCTCTTTGCCGCCCGCTTGGTCCAGTTTGGCGCGCAATAAATCCAACTTGGCCGGAATGGCTTTTTGCAACAGCTTAAACTGCTGGGCGCTCATTTCCGTAGAGGTAAAGGCCGAGCCCGCCAGCCCCACCATTACCGCTACCATCATTAAGTTTAATAAAATTTTTCTCATAACTCCTCCACTACTATAAGGATTACAAAAAAACGCTCTTTTTTCAAGGCTGAAAAATGGAGTATGGTTTACTATTTCCCTTAAAAAATATACCAAAACGGCCTACCAACGCCCGCGCTGTTCCCCCTTAAATGCCAAAAGGGAGCCTAGCAAGAGGCTCCCTTTGTAAAACATTTACAACCGTTGTTATTTGGCTTCGGAAACGGCCACCGCTACGGCTACCGTCGCGCCTACCATCGGGTTGTTGCCCATACCAATCAGGCCCATCATTTCCACGTGCGCAGGCACAGAGGAAGAACCCGCAAATTGGGCGTCGCTGTGCATACGGCCCATGGTGTCGGTCATACCGTAAGAGGCAGGGCCGGCGGCCATATTGTCCGGGTGCAGGGTGCGGCCGGTGCCGCCGCCGGAAGCCACGGAGAAATATTTTTTGCCGTTTTCGGTAGCCCACTTTTTATAGGTACCGGCCACCGGGTGCTGGAAGCGGGTGGGGTTGGTGGAGTTGCCGGTAATGGAAACGTCCACGCCTTCGTGGCGCATAATGGCAACGCCTTCGTTTACGTCGTCGGCGCCGTAGCATTTCACTTTGGCGCGGTCGCCGTCGGAGAAGGCTTTTTCGCTTACGATTTTCAATTCGCCCGTTTTGTAGTTATATTCCGTTTCCACGGAGGTAAAACCGTTAATGCGGGAGATGATGTAAGCGGCATCTTTACCCAAACCGTTCAAAATAACGCGCAAGGGTTCTTTGCGCACTTTGTTGGCGGTGCGGGCGATACCAATGGCACCTTCCGCCGCGGCAAAGCTTTCGTGCCCGGCCAAAAAGCAGAAGCATTTGGTCTTTTCGCTTAACAACATGGCGCCCAAATTACCGTGGCCGAGGCCTACGGCGCGTTGGTCGGCTACGGAGCCGGGAATGCAGAAGCTCTGCAAGCCCACACCGATTTTTTCGGCCGCTTCCGCCGCCGTTTTTACGCCGCTTTTCAAAGCAATCGCCGCGCCAACGGTGTAAGCCCAAACGGCGTTATCAAAAGCAATAGGTTGAATACCGCGGACGATTTTATCCACGTCCACCCCGTGTTTGGTGCAAATTTCCTTGGCTTCTTCCAAGGAGGCAATACCGTTTTCTTTCAATACGGCATTGATTTTATCAATTCTTCTTTCGTATCCTTCAAACGTAATCATAATAATATTCTCCTGCTGGGCTTACTCTTTGCGGGGGTCAATTTTCTTGACGGCTTCGTTAAAGCGGCCATAGCTGTTGACGTTCTTTTCAAACGCGGTCTTGGGGTCTTCGCCTTTCTTAATGGCATCCATCATTTTGCCCAAATTTACAAATTTATAACCAATAATTTCGTTGTTTTTATCCAAACCGAGTTCCAACACATACCCTTCGGCCATTTCCAAATAGCGGGCGCCTTTGGCTTGCGTACCGTACATGGTACCAATCTGGGAGCGGTGGCCTTTGCCCAAGTCTTCCATACCGGCGCCAATCGGCAAGCCGTCGTCCGAAAACGCGCTCTGCGTGCGGCCGTATACAATTTGCAGGAAAAGTTCGCGCATAGCGGTATTAATCGCGTCGCAAACGAGGTCAGAGTTCAAGGCTTCCAAAATGGTTTTACCGGGCAGGATTTCGGCAGCCATGGCGGCAGAGTGCGTCATGCCGGAGCAACCCAAGGTTTCCACTAAGGCTTCTTTAATTACGCCGTTTTTTACGTTGAGCGTAAGTTTGCAAGCGCCCTGTTGGGGGGCACACCAACCCACACCGTGGGTTAAACCGCTAATATCGGTAATTTGTTTGGCTTTGACCCATTTACCTTCTTCAGGAATCGGGGCCGGCTCATGCTTGGCGCCTTTGCAGACGCAGCACATATTCTGTACTTCAGGGGTGCATTTTTCGCAGCTCATGAGAGTCTCCTATATAAAAATAAATCTTTCCCATATATTTTACCAAATACGCACGCGGAAAACACATATTTTCCCCTATTAAAAAGAAGCGGCCTATTTTATAGGCCGCCTAGGTAAAAACCATTAATGGGTTTGGTAGCTATCCAAAATTTCGCCAAAATATAAGGTGTGATAGTCGCCGGGCTCTTTTTCGTACCAAAGCTCTTTGATGGCTTTGTCTAAATCTTGCGCCGACATAGTGGTTTTATACAGCACTTTACATTCATAATGGTACCCGGGCACGGCCAAGCGCGGGGTTTCAATTTTGCGCGCCGGAGCCACCGTCAAACCGCAGGCGGCCAGTTTATCCATATTCCGGCCGGATTTAGTGCCGCAAATTTGCAACGCTTCCGGCAAGTCCTGCGTGGGAAAAGTGACCGTAAATTGGCCGGTTTTTTCCAACAAACTGTGCGTAAAGCGGTTCTGGCGTACCAAGGCCGTAAATATCGGCAAGCGCCACATATAGCCGATACTGCCCCACCCAATAACCATGGTGTTTACTTTACCGCCAAAAGCGGTGGTTAAAAACGCGCCCTTTTTCATCAAATCCAGTTTTTGCTGGGCGTCGGCATGATACGTTTGTTCAGTCATACTCATTCCCCCTTTTTAGTGTTGTTTATTATACCTTTCCTGTTAAGCGCGCGCAAGCCCTATAAATAAAAAACCCCCGCACGGGGCGGGGGCGTAAAAAACAAGTTTGGATTATTTTTACTTGTTTGCGGCGGCTTGTTCCGCGGCCACGGCGGCGGATTCTTTGCGCCAAGTGGTAGCAATACAAGCCATAGCAATAATACAAGCAATAATGCAGGAGAAATACACACCCTGCCAACCGTAGTGTTTGCTGATAAAAGCGGCGCCCGTGCTGGAAAGCATAGCCCCGAAA
The DNA here is from genome assembly GCA_934662565.1 of uncultured Elusimicrobiales bacterium. Classification (GTDB taxonomy): domain Bacteria; phylum Elusimicrobiota; class Elusimicrobia; order Elusimicrobiales; family Elusimicrobiaceae; genus Avelusimicrobium. Next base: position 109,299 of record CAKUKI010000001.1, on the reverse strand, counting down.
TACCCAAACATACCGGTAAAACCGCACGCGGCGGAAACGGATTCCTGCACCGTCACGCGGGAAGCCTGTACACCGCCGGCCAAGTTTTGCGGGCCGTCCACAAAGAAGCCGATAAACGAGGCCAACAAGGACGTCCAGAAAAACTGGTTCGTGCCGGCCACTTTATAAAAGCCCCAGCAGCTGGCCGCCAAAATGACCAAGTAAATGATGTTCATTTGCGTACAGCGGCCTTGGAACCAGCGGTCGGCCAAGTAGCCCGCCACAATACCGCCGGGCATACCCAAAAAGGGCATCCATTTCATGGCGGAAACGGCTAATTCGTCGGAGAAACCGCGTTCCTGCGTAAGGAACATGGTACCCCAGTCCAACGTGGCAAAGCGTACATAGTAAATAAAAATGTAAGAAATAGCCAACGCCCACAAGAACGGGTTTTTAAGCACATGTTTCTTGAGGATTTCCCAGTGGGAAAGGTTGCTTTTTTCTTTTACGGGCATCACGTCGTGGCGGTATTCTTCAATAGGCGGCAAGCCCACGGTGGTGGGTTTATCGGTCAAGAAGAACAACAGGAAAATGCTGTAGCAAATACCCATAATGGCAGGTACCACAAAGGCCATGCGCCACGCATCAAATTTAAGCAGATAGGCAATTAATACGCCCACAAAGAACGCCCCAAAGGTATGGGAAGAAGACCAAAGCGTCCATTTGGTGGCTCTTTCCGAGGGAGAAAACCAATACACTAGCCCCTTAGCTACGGGCGGGAACCCCATAGACTGACACACCCCGTTAAGCCCCCACAAGAGCGACGCCAAGAACACCAGCGGCAACGTAATGTGCATTTGGCCCAAAAACGCGTGGAACTGGGGCAAGAACGGAAACGCCAAGTTAATCAGCGAGGAGGCAAACAGCCCTAAAGCCATTACGCCGCGGATATTGCAGCGGTCTGCCATAACACCACTTAAAAATTTACCAATACCGTAGGTTAAATAAATGGTGGTACCGATATAACCAAGTTCAATAATGCTCAGGCCGAAGTTTTCGCTGAGGGCGGGTTTTACATAATCCAAGTTTTTACGGGTAAAGTAGAACAACGCATAACCGAAGTACATACCAAAAAACATTTTAATACGCCAATTTCTGTACAGGCGTTTAATTTGTTTTTCATCTGTAAGGCGTTCGGAATCCGGCAACGGCTTCATAAAGTTAATTAACTTTGCGAACATACAGTCTCCTAATTTTGAATGCAAAAAGACGCTCTTACCTTTTGCTCTCCGGCGCTGGCTTCCCGCCTGGGCGCTCCCTCGTTTAGAAAGTAAAGTAAGAGTTCCTTTATATAACAGCAGTGAAAGCAAACCTGTTGCTTACCTCATTATTATAACAAATATTTTCTGCCCGCAAACAGATTTTTACAGTAAAAAAAGCGGCTTTGGGGGCAGACACAAAAAATATCCCTGCCGGGTATCATTTCGGCAGGGAGTAAAAGGTGCGCAAAGCGCGGACAGATTAGTAGTTGAACTCGGGCGGGCACGCGCCCTCCGTGCCGTCATTACAACAGGGCCCAGGCGTATCAATCCCGCAAAAGTCCGCACATAATTCGAGCCCGGCGTCGTTGAATCCTTCGCAACTGACCTTATCACTCTGATAATAGCGGTCCAAGAGATATTGGTATTGCAATGAATGGTGGACATGATTTCCATTAAGAACACGATATGCAGTCACCACACCTTCACCATCCCCGAGGCTCTGCAGGTCTATCATAAACCCATTTCCACTCGCCCCGGTCACGGGGTCCCCTTTGGTGAAATATCTATCCCCCGTTGCCCCCTTTTGGGCCACATCTAAACCCTCAAACCTTTCCGCATAGCGGTTGGTTTGCATAAACTTGCGGCGTTGGGCTTGAGTAATGCTATTCATGAGCGTGACAGCTTCCGTCATGCGGGAGCGCTCCACCGCCTTAAAATATTGCGGCATAGCCATAGCGGCTAAAATGCCGATAATGAGTACCACGACTAATAATTCAATCAGCGTAAAGCCGCCTAAACGGCTTATATTTGCGTTTTTCATGTAAAACCTCATTTTTTGATAAATTTTGCTACAAACAAAATTTATCAAAAAAAAAACAAAACAACCCCTATTCAATAACGGCAGGCAAAGCCCCCATATTTTAAGGATAATTTTTCCTAAAAAACTTTTCCCGTGCCCTTTTATTTTTCAGTAGTTTTTACTTATTTTGTGTTTTTGCTGATGAGTCAATTAATTAGGCGGCGAGTGTTTTTGTGATTTTTCCTTTCGTTTTTGCCGTTGTTGTTTGCCGTTGCCGTTTGCCGTTGTTGTTTAATGCCCCCCTTTGAAGCCGCCTATAAAATTTATTTTTAACGGAGTTATAAAGGCATTTTACTTGTCCGACCGTAGGGAGTTGTAAAATGCCCGTATAAAAATAAATTTGTCCTGCGGACGGCGGCTCGGGGTGCTAGCCTTTTTGCAAGGCGGCCCGCAGGGTCTTTTTTTGCAATGAAAAAAGTAAGGCGGGTTTGGGGCGCCGCCCCAAGAGTAATTGTTTGCCCGTTAAATGCGAACGGGGAACAAAATTTTATTTTGTTCCCCGCGCATTAAAAACCTAGCTTACCAACAGCCGTTCTCAATAAACGGTGTTCCATTCCCGCGTGGTAAACGTAAACTCCACTCTCCGGTTCGTCATTCTCCCCTCGTCGGAATTATCCAGCGTAAGCGGGCGGTCTTTCCCATACGCATGAATGCGGATGCGGTCCGCCTCCACCCCACGGCTTACTAAATAGGACTTCATCGCCGCCGCGCGGGCCCCGCTCAACCAATAGTTATATTCTTTGGAGCCTAACAAATCCGTGTGACCCTCCAAAATTAAATGCAGTTGGCGTTGGTCTTTCATAACATGAGCCAGCTTATCCAAAAATGCATAGGCATATTCCGGCGGACGGATAGAATCAAACTGATAAGTAATGGTGGGCAGCTTCATACTCTTGAGCATTTGCTGTTCGCTCTGGCGGTAGAGTTTTGCGTTGCGTTTAGCCTCCAACTTAATTACAGGGTCCGGCTTTACGGGCGGGATTTCGTCCTCCCGCTGCTGCGTGGACGCGCACGCAAAAAGCGCACAAGATAAGACCAATAAAAAAACGGTTTTTGTAAAATTCATAAAAATCCTCCTGCACCCATTATACCAAAAGCCCTGTCTGTCTGCGTGAAAAATTTTATAAAAACGGCTTGTCCACACTTATCCACACCCTGTTTATAACCTGTGGATAAACGGCCCTTTTACTCTACAAATCCGGCCCCGCAAGGCCGTTTTTACCCCCCCACCCAAACGCCCTGCTTTTTACCCTGTGGATAACCGGCAGAAACTGTGGATAACTAGGCCTTTTGTATAGTAAAAAACCCACTTTTTAGGAGATTTCACCGACGAGAAATCATTTTTTGCCTAAAAAATGGGCTTTTTTCAATTTTTTTCAAAAAACTGTTGACAAGTTCACATTTTTTTGATTGATTTTTGGCTCAAAAACCTGTTTTTATTGTTTTTTAAGCTTAATTTTGGCAGAATAGGCCGTTTTGCCCGCGCCGCCGCTTATTTTTACCGTTGCCGGCTCCGCGCCGGAAATAACGCTTAAGGTGCCTTGCGGTGCGTTGTAGTCCAAATACGGCGGGCTTATGCGCAAAGCGGACGGGTAAAAATCATAGATGCGCCCATTGGCCAGTTGGGCCGTGGCTTGCAACTTGGCAACCCCGCCCGATAGCGCCAAGCGCGCCGGAGAAACCGCGGCCCGCACACGCCGCAGAGCTACTTTTTCCGCCGCCGCCAGCCAATAAGCCATCGGCAGTTCTTCAAACAAGTTTGCCGGTTCGCCTTCGCGCAATACAAAATTAGTGCCATAAGCTAAACCTGCATTTTCCAAACGCGCCTGTAAGGCGGATAAAACAGACCGATCCCCCCATGCCGCCAAACGGATATTTTTAGGCAGATAAGACGCATGCAATAAAGCGGGGTCCGGCTCGGCCAATAAAGCCTTGGTAAATAACTCCGGCTGATACAGGAGCGCATACGCCGCCAGCCCGCCCTCGGTACCTTGGGCCGCCACGGCGCGGTGGGCGGCATCCGCCAATGTGGGGTAATTTGTATCCACATACGGGATTAGCTCCCGCTTAAAAAAACGCACCACGCGGGCGGCATCCGCCATTTCTTCCGGCGTTAAATTAATACCCACCACCAACGCTTTATGCGGGGTGACGTCCATAAACGCTTGTGCCAAAGGCGCATTTTTAGGGATAGCCCCCAACACATACACCACCGGATAGCGCCCCGTCAGCGGGGTGGCCTGCTGCGGCAAAAAGAAAGTGACGGTTTTGCCGGACCATGTTTGGGACGGAAAATTGATAAAAGTTTCCCGACCGGAGTTAAGCAAAATAAGCGGCTCTGTTTCTTGCGCGGCGCACCAAACGGGGGCCGTTAAAACGGTTAGTAAAAAAAGAAGTTTCTTCATATTTAATTATTTTAACAAAAAAACAATAGGCCCAGATGTTTTTTGGGCCCAAAGACCCTTGTTTGTGCTTTTCTAAAACGCTACATTATATAGACAAGTTTTATTTACGGAGCCGTTGTATGCAGAACGCAACCCATTTACATTTTTTATTAGCCTTAGGCCACAAAAAAGTGGTTGTCTTAAAACAGCAAGAACAAATTGCCATTTATAGTGACGATACTCCTTCCCACCGCTACCAAAACCGTTTATCTATGGAGCGGCTGGCCGAAGCCGTAGGCGCCCGATAACCGCTTATTTTTTTAATACGGACCTGCCCCCACACAAGGCAGGTCCGTTTTCGTCTAATAATCCCGTGGGAAATGATATAATAAATGTATAGGAGAACGAGCATGAATAAAACCATTTTTACACTTTTGGCCGCCGTATTACTCACCACTCCCGCCGTGGCCCAAACCCAAAAAACATTACCCCTTTTGCAAAAAGGGAGCCGCACCTTGCAAGAAAACCAAACGGTGCTGAACTTGTTTCGCACCTCTAAAAATCCGGCTGAAGTTTTTGCCGCCGGTGCCAGCTTGGTGCGTTTGCCCCCGCCCGAACAACAGGAACCGGCGCTATTTAACCTTGTGTTGCAAAGTCAGGACCCGCTCAAAAAACTCTTTGCCGCCGTTATTCTAACCGCTATGGGGAACAATTACGAAGAACTTTTGCCCATGCTGGCCGATTCCGCCCACAGCCAAGATAACGCTTTAAGCGCGTATGCCGCCACGGCGCACACTATCATCTATCCGCAAAATACACAATATGCAGACCAAGTGGTCAATATGTATATTTACGACGAGGCCTTTGCTCAACGCGCCATGAATTTAATTTCCGGCGGGGATAAGCAAACCTTAAAATACCTCAAACAAGCGGCCGCTAATACGGACGTAAAAGTGCGTGCCGCCGCCGCGGCATGGTTGGGCGATTTGCAAACCAAAGAGGCCGCCAAATTTTTGTTAAAACGCGCCAAAAAAGAGCTGGAAAGCGAAGCCTGCTCCGCCTTGGCCGTGGCACTGGCCAAAAACAGCAACTATACGCTGGAAGAAACCTTAAAAAACCTCCGCCAAGATTACGACACCCCCCAAGCCAACACCTATGCGCTGGCGCTTGGGTTTATGGCGGGCAACGCTATTAACGGTATAAAACACGGGTTGGAAGACAAAAACGCCAACACCCAAATCAACGCCGCCCGCGCCGCCGCCTATATGGCCGGAGTACTAGCCAGCCCGCAAGCCGGAGAATACTCTAACGACCCGAATTTTGATAAGAGCCTGCTTAAAACGCTGGTTCCGCAATTAAATATTTTATCCAAACGGGGCGGAAATGCCGCTAAAATTTATGCCGATAACGCCCTATACCAAATGACCCAATTAAACCAATCCCTATGAAAGTAAAAAAATTATCCCCCCTTGCCAAACTCCCCCAGCGGGCGCACCCGACGGACTCGGGCGCGGATTTATTCGCACTGGAACGCACGGTTCTGCCGGCGCGCGCCATTACCAAAGTTCACACGGGTATTGCCGTAGAACTGCCGGAAAATACGTCCGGCATTATCTGGGGTAAAAGCTCCGTGGAAAGCAAAGGCATTAAAGCCATGGCCGGTTTGGTAGATGCCCCCTATCGGGGAGAATTGATTGTATGTATGTACAATCTAAACGAGCAGGATTTTGTATTTGAAGCCGGCCAAAAGGTAGCACAACTGGTGGTATTACCCACCCTCTATCCCGCGTTTGAAGAAGTCAGCGAGCTGACGGACACCACCCGCGGGAATGGCGGTTTTGGAAGCACCGGTGTAAAATAATTCCAAACCCTGTTTTGCGCGGCAAAAAGCCGTTGTAAATTTGTTATCATTAAATATATGCAAAAAACTATTCAAATTGGCTCTATTAAATTATCTAACCGCCTGCCGCTGGCGTTTATGGCAGGCCCGTGCGTCATTGAAAGCCGTGAACAATACCTCAGCACGGTAAAAGAGTTGAAAGCGATTATCGCCAAAACAAAACATCCCTACATTCTAAAGGCTTCTTATGATAAAGCCAACCGTACGTCCGTGGATGCGTACCGCGGGCCGGGGTTAGCCGCCGGTATGAAAATTTTACAAGAAGCCAAACGCCTGACGGGGCTGCCGCTGGTGGTGGACGTACACGAGCCGTGGCAAGCCGAAGAAGCCGCCCAAACCGCGGATATTTTGCAAATACCGGCGTTTTTGTGCCGCCAGACGGATTTGGTGTTGGCGTGTGCGGATACCGGCAAAGCCATTAACGTAAAAAAAGGCCAATTTTTAGCTCCCGCGGCTATGGAACAAATCATTAAGAAAATAGAATCCCGCGGCAACAAAAAAATTATTTTAACGGAACGCGGTGCCTGCTTTGGATACGGCGACCTCGTCGTGGATATGCGCTCGCTGGAAATTATGAAAAGTTTTGGCTACCCTGTGGTGTTTGATGCCACGCACTCCGTGCAAAAATTAGGGGCGGGCGGCGCTTGCACCGGCGGGAACCGTGCCATGGCCCCAGTTTTGGCCAAAGCCGCCACCGCACTGGGAATTGCGGGTGTGTTTTTTGAATCCCATCCGGATCCGGACCATGCACTGTCCGACGGGCCAAACTCGCTTAATTTTGACCAAGCGGAAAAAATGTGTAAACAACTCTGCGCCATAGACGCGGTAGTAAAAAAATTCAAATAATGGCAAAAATTCCCCCACCGGCTTGGAGCCCTACTTTTACTTGGCACGCCAAAACCTTGGGCGTGCTGGCAGTACTGGTGCTACTAGCTTTTGTGGGGCTAAAATTACTGGTAAATAAATTACCGCCGCCCTTGGCCCCCAAAGTGCCCGCGCCGCAAACAACGCCATGGCAAGGAAACTTATGAAAAAACTTTTGTACCTATTTTTTGCCGTTTTAGCCACCGCCGCCTGCCAAGGGAAAAAAGATTTTTCCCCTAACGAAGAAGCAGGCCTGCAACGGGCCAATGCCGTATCTATCTTTGAATCCAAAGACAGCCAAAAACGCTGGATATTAAACTCCCGTGATGTGGACTTTTCCGACTTGCAAAACGCCGCACTGGTAGAGCCGGAACTGCTTTGGAAAGACAACGGAAAAGATGCCGGAAAAGTGACCGCAGAGCGCGGTGTGTTTAATTATGCACAACGGCTTGTCACGCTGCAAGGCCATGTAAAAGCGGTTTCTTTGATACACGGCCTTACGTTGGAAACAGACCACATTTATTATGATGTGGACAAAGACCGCGTTTGGAGCGACAAAAAAACCATCGTCACCCGCGGCGGCGTGCGCACGGTAGCCAAAAACGGGGTGGAAACCAACTCCAAATTAACGCAAATAGAATTTAAGAAACAATCCACCTCTTTGCCGCCCACCGTCAAAGACCTCAAGGGGCAATTAAAATGAAAATAACGCACCTTTTTATTTTGTTTACTATCCCTTGGCTGGCGGCGGCGTGTGCCACCGTTAAGAAGGAAGGCCCCGCCATTCCCGCCCCGCGGCCCCAAATCACCCGCGCCAAAGACGCACTGAAACGCAAAACGCCCAAATTCAACGCCCCGCAAACGCTGGGCGGCCTGATTGCCAGTGACAGTTGGACCGTCTATCCCGAAAAACAACAGGAAGAATTTAAGGGCCACGTTTCCTATGATAACGGCATTTATACGTTCCGCGCGGATTATGCACTGTCCGACAGGGCCCAAAGCACTTTTTCCGCTGCCGGAAACATTTATATCAAACAAGCCGAAAAAAACGGCCCGCTCTATGAGGTCAAGGCAGACGACGGCCGCTATAACTATAAAACCGGCAAAGGGCGCCTTTCCGCCCGCAAAAACCGTTTTGTTTATCTAACTTATCAAGATGCGCAAGGCACCGCTACCCATGCGCAGGCCCGCAAAGCTGAATTTGATGCAAATACAAAAACGTACCGCCTGTATCAAGATGTGACGATTACCCGCCCCACTCCGGCCGGAACCGCCACCGTGACGGCCGAGCGCGTTTTGGCCCGCCAAAACGACCAATATGCCGTGCTGGAAGGCGGCGTGAAACTTTCCACCCCGCAATATACCATGACGGCGGACACCTTGGTTATGGACGGAAAAAATAATAAATCCTATGCGTTCGGCTCCCGCACGCTGTTGCAAGGCAAGACCGAACAGGGGCAGTTTGCCGTTATTGCCGACCGTGCCGAAGCGGAAAACGAAACCCGCCTGCTCAGCCTGAAAGGCAAGGTGCAGGGGTGGCTCGTGTCGGACGCTATAAACAAAGCGGAAATTAATGATAAATTTTAATGAGGTTTACTATGGAACTGCGCAGCGAAGAAATCAAAAAAGTATATAAAGACCGCATGGTAGTAAAAGGCGTAAATATTCATGTAAAATCCGGTGAGATTGTGGGCTTACTGGGCCCCAATGGTGCCGGAAAAACCACCTCTTTTTATATGTTGGTAGGGTTTATCCGCCCCACCAGCGGCAAAGTATTTATTGATAATGACGACGTCACCCAACTGCCCATGTTCAAGCGCGCGCGCCACGGTTTAGGTTATTTGGCGCAAGAACCCACCATTTTTAAGGGGCTAACCATAGAAGAAAACCTGTTAGCCGTATTGGAGCGCATTGAAAGCAACAAAGCTGCCCAAAAACGCCGCGTGGAAGAACTTTTAGAAGAATTTGGCCTGACCCGTCTGGCCAAGCAAAAAGCGTGGACGCTTTCCGGCGGAGAAAAGCGCCGTATGGAAATTGCCCGCTGTATGATTAGCAACCCCAAAATTATTTTGTTGGACGAACCTTTTGTAGGGATTGACCCCATCACCGTGGCGGATTTGCGCAAAATGATTTTTAAGCTTAAAGATAAAGGCATTGGCGTTTTAATTACCGACCACAACGTGCGCGAAACCCTGCCGCTTACGGAGCGCGCATACTTAATTTACGACGGCAAAATTTTGGTAGAAGGTGACCAAAACACCTTGCTAAACGATAAAGATGCCCGCCGTTTGTATTTGGGCGAAGACTTCAAAATGTAAAATGAAAACGGATTTTAACGCATTAAGTAAAGAGCTAAAAGAGGCTTTTAACCAGCGCTTTCACCAACAAGCCAAATTCACGCCGGACACCAAAACGGTGGTGGCGGTATTTGCGGAACTAAAAGACTATTTATTCCAATACCCCCCCTTGGCGCGGCGTTTTGGCGCGGCGCGGAGATTGGCCCAATGCGCAAAAAAGTTAGAAAAGCAAATCCTAAATGCCATGTGCTTTATGTGCGAAACCCACGGGGATTGCACCCTTTGTAAAGCACAGGCCCAGTGCATTACTCAGCGTTTTTTTGCGCAGCTGCCCCAAATCCAACGGTTGATTATTTCGGACGTGCAAGCCGCGTTTGAGGGCGACCCTGCCGCCATTAGTGAAGTGGAACCCTTGCTTTGCTATCCGAGTGTTTTGGCGGTGGCCTATTACCGCATGGCCCACGCCCTGCAAACCCAAGGCGTGCAGCTTATCCCGCGTATTATTACGGAATATGCCCACAGCCTGACGGGCATTGATATTCACCCCGGTGCGCAAATTGGTCCGGCCTTTTTTATTGACCACGGTACCGGTGTGGTGATTGGGGAAACGTGCGTTATCGGCGCGCATGTAAAACTTTACCAAGGGGTCACGCTGGGGGCCAAGAGCTTCCCGCTGGACGAAAACGGCCACCCCGTAAAAGGCATTAAACGCCACCCGAACATTGGCAACCATGTTATTATCTATGCCGAAACCACCGTTTTAGGCAATGTAAACATTGGTGACGGTGCCGTTTTGGGGGCGAATAAGTGGATTACCACGGACGTACCCGCCGGAGCCAAAATTTAACCCCGTTTATGTACCCATTAAAAAACCCCGCCAAAGCGGGGTTTTTTATTTTCAAAGTTTATTCACACTTTAAGGAGCCGGAGGTTTTCATACCATATATGGCGCATTTGGAGGCGTCCCCCGTACAAAAGAATTGTCCGCCAGTGCCCCCCGCAGAGTACCAAAAAGCCACACCGCTGGTTTCTCCGTCCGTGCGTACGGCACAAACATCAGACACGCGCCCCGCCGGAAAAAACTTATAAGAAAAATATTTGGTGGTCAGCTTGGCATCTGCACCGGAACCGGAAGACGTACCCTGAGTTCTTACATCCAAACTATTAGCCGTAAAGGACTCGGGAATTTCCGTCCAATCGTCCTTTTCCATAGAGGATAAAAGGCGTTGTTTGGAATCAGAAATTTTTTTAAGAATCGCACGCGCTTCCGTCACGCGGGATTTTTCCACCGTTTTTTCATACACCGGCACCGCCATAGTGACCAAAATGGTCATAATCACAACCGCTACTAACAACTCCATTAATGTAAAACCTTTATTTTTCATAAATTTTCCCCTTGCTTAACACCCACCGACAGCATTGTTCTGGTCAACGTCTATTATCTTGCAATAGGTGGAAGAGCCCACACAAAATAGTTGTTGGTCTTCCCGCCGGAAAACAATACACATACCGTTATAACGCCCCCCAATCCTTCTGGCAGAAATAACTTCTCCATTTGGAAAAGAATAAATAAAATTAGGGGTAGTAAGTATGTCATTTTTTTTGAAGCTGCTGACCCTATCCTGAAACATATCCAAGCGGCCAATGCCAATGTCTTCCATGCCGGAAGCGTATAAAGAGGCATAATCATCATATTCAAAATTAACGGCCAGCCGCTCGCTGGAATCATACAAGGTCTTTAGGCCGCTGATGGCCTCCGTTGCCCGTGCGCGCTCCACCACGCGGCGGTACTGCGGCAATGCCAATGCCGATAAAATACCCACAATCAGCACTACCGTTAAAATTTCCACCAAAGTAAAACCTTTTTTATTTCTTTTCATAAGCGTCCTCTAAAAACACTTCAAATCAGACATATTAAAAACATCTTTACATGCGTATTCAGAACCGCAACAATACATTTTGTTTCCGTCATACGCAAAAATAGTCCCTTTTACCTCACGGCCCTTTTCCAACCGGGCTTGCACCACATTTTCTTCCCCAATATAGTAAGTATAGTTAGGCGTGCGGATTAACTGCCCAGACATAGAGATAGCATTTTTAACGCCAATATCCAACATATTTGCCGTAATGGCGGAAGAGTCCCCATTGGCTTCGTTTTCTATACGGACGCGCTCGCGCGCTTCATAGAGGGGAGCCAACATCTGTTCCGCTTCCGCAATGCGGGCACGGTTCAAACTGCGGGTATATTTTGGCATAGCAACAGCGGCCAAAATGCCCATAATTAGTACCACGGCCAACAACTCAATAAGGGTAAAACCTTTTTTCATAACATCCTCCAGTAAACATAGTTTATGGATTTTTTAACTATTTACAATACCCATTATAGCTAAATACGCCCCCGTGCGCAAAATTTTTTATTTGCGTTGATTCTAACCCTTTTTAGCACTTGCCGCTGGAACCTAAATTTTTAACAATACTTTTGTAGCACCGCTTTACACCGCACGGGGGGCGCGGTTTACCTCCCCCCAACCAACGCGTTGGTGCCTCCGCCCCCTAGCAGGGGCGGGGGTTTTTATTACCCCAAACGGCGCCAAAACTGGTACAATGTAAAAGTTAAATAAAACGGCCCGCGCTTCCTGCGGCAAAGGAGAAAAATATGATTAAAGAAGGTTCCAAAGCAAAATTTGACTATACCCTCACCGTGGACGGCAAGGTAGCCGATACTTCCGCCGGACGCGGGCCGCTGGAATATACCCACGGCGCGGGGATGATTATTGCGGGGTTGGAAAAAGAACTTTTAGGTATGAAAGTAGGCGATAAAAAGACCGTCACCGTTAAGCCGGAAGAAGGCTACGGCCTTGTATTGCAAGAAGCCATTAAACGCGTACCGAAAGAAGCCATTTCCAATGCCGACGAATTAAAAGTGGGCGATATGGTGGGCGCTTCCAACGGCGGGCACACGTTCCGCGCGGTGGTAAAAGAAATCGGCGAAAAAGAAATCACCTTAGATTTCAACCACCCGTTAGCCGGTAAAGAATTGGTTTTTGATGTGGAAATTAAAGAAATTAACTAATTTTACCCTTGCTATAGGACTAAAAAAAGGCCCTCCGAACGGAGGGCCTTTTTTATATATGTAAATTTTTTATTTATTGCGCTTAAACAAGCGTTTGAGCCAATGTTTTTTGGGGGGCAGTGCTTCCGCCGCCAACTTGGGGGAAAGCACGCCAAGCAGTTTGTTTTGCCCGTCCACCACCGGCAGCAAAGGCCACTGGCACGCCTTAAATTTTTGCAGTGCGGAAGATTCCCCCTCGTCGGGCGTTAAAACGGCATAATCCGCACTCATCAAAGAGCCCACCGCACTATCCGCCGGATAAAACAGCAGTTCCGCCACCCGCACCGCACCTTTTAACTGGCCGTCTTTGGCCGTCACAAAACAAACGGGCGGCAATTTTTTGCGGGGCATATTTTTTAAGCGTTCTATTACGTCCGCCGCTTTGGCGTCCGTCTTAACGGATACAAAATCCGTACTCATCCGCGCGCCCACGCTATTGGGGGCAAAGGCCAGCGCCCCCTTTAACAGCGCCACAAATTCCGGTTTCAAGGAAGCGGATAATTTTTCACGGTATGGCTGGGAAAATTCCTTCATCATCCGTGCTGCCTGCATTACTTCCAAGCGGGAAAATACATATCCGGCCTGCCGCGCGGGCAAACGGCGCAACACCGCCGCCGCCTTGCAAGGCTCCATATTATTAAAGCATGTCACCAATGTTTGCGCTTTTAAGGGAGATACCAAAAGCACCACCTCGTGCGTGGCCATGGAACCCAAAACACGCCCCGCCGCTTGGGGGGCGGTGGTAATGAATTTTTCAGCCAGCACATTAGCCAGTGTATCGGTTTGGTTTAACATACTTTTTTACAGTTCTAAAAAAATGCTTTATAAGCTATTAATTTTATTATAATAAATTAAGCGGCGCACTTGCCAAAAGAGGCTATTATGCTGTTCAATAAACCGATTAATGATTTGACCTTTCAAGATGTGGTGGACTTTTGCAAGCGGGGCATTCCCGAGGGCAAACAGCTGGATTACAAATACTGCTTGCCTAAAAATAAAGAAAAATTTGCCAAAACGATTGCGTCCTTTGCCAACGCCTTGGGCGGCACCATTATTATTGGCGTACAGGACGACAAAGACGACAAACCGGCCCCGCCGTTTACCGGTATGCCGTATCACGAAAAAATCCGCAGTACGATAGAAGACATCATACAAGTATATATTGACCCCATTGTGTTTGTGGACATCAACACCTGCATTGGGCCGAACAACCGTATGTTTGTGGTGGTAAACATTCCGCAAAGCAACTTGACCCCGCATTTGGTGGGCAAAAGCAAACGCGCCTACATCCGCACCGGACAAAGCAGCCGGCCGGAAGCGATTGTTCATCCGGAGCGCCTGCCTTGGCTGTTGGACCACCGCCAAAAATCCGAACGGTTGCGCCATATTTTGTACGATAAAGCCGAAAGCCATTTTGAAAATTACTTAAAACTAAAAAATGTGGAATTAGCCACCCTGCCTGTTTGCACGTTATCTGTTTCCCCCTTCTATCCGGAAGAACCGCTGGCGGATTACCGCCAATTACCGGAAATCATCCGCGAATGTGCCACCAATGCGTGGTTTGGGCACACCGCGCCGGAGGAGTACCCCATTCAACCCTTGCAAGACGGGGCGGCGGTTATCAGCAACCAAAAGGGCGTGCATAAAATGACGGAATTTAACGCCTATGGGCTGCTAATGGATAAGCGGATTGCCGGCGAAATTAAAGATTTTAACGGGCACGAAGCCCGCGTGGTTTCTATTGAAAAACTCACCCAAGAGCTAATTTTGTTTTTAGTGACGGCGCTAAAATACTTAAACCACATTTCATTTGGCGGCACGGTGTACTTCCGCCTGAAAATGAGCAACACTTGTGCTTTGCGCGCCAGTTTGGGCAAGCAAAAAGCTACCGTCATGGAAGCCTATTTGCGTATGGACCGCACGCTCAATTTGGCCCAATTACAAGACGGCCTTTGCACCGTGGCCCAAAGTATTGTGCAAGAGGCCGCTTGGGGCTTAGGCATACCCGCCAAAGAAGCGGAAATAACCAATTTGGTAAATGCTTATTTGGCCGAAATTGAATAGAATTTTACTTATGCAAAACGGATTTACGCTAATAGAATTATTAATAGCGGTACTCATTATAGGCGTGTTATCTGCCGTGGCGGTACCGTATTATTTTAACGCCGCGGAAAGCGCGCGCATGACGGAAGCCGTGGTGCTATGGGGCCGGACCAAAAATTTTTATAAAGGCCGCGCTATGGACGAAGCGCACGCGCGCCGCATAGAATTGCGCGCCCAAAAAGATAATCCCTTAAAATATTTTACCTTGCATATTATTTGCCGGCCGGAAACCGGAAAGACTTACTGCTGGGAAGCGGAATTTGAACAAAAAGAAGCACGCCATGCCCTATACAAATTAACCACAACGGATAATTTTTTACACTTGGCGTGCATTGGTCTAAATAGCGCCGGGGAAGACTTTTGCCAATCCCGCGCCGCCCAAGAAACCCCTGTTTTGGTGGGCGGGCAGAGCGCGTTTCTTATCAAATTTTAATTAGCGGGTGCGCACCCATTCTTCTTCTGCACGGTGGGGTTTTATTAATTGGATAAAAACCGAGTCCGCGTGGTATTGTTTGGCAATATCCTCGGCGGTTAAGCCGTCACTGTTCTTGCGGAAAGCATCCGCACCCGCCGTCAAAAGCATAACCGCCATTTCCTTTTGAATTTGCTTTTGTCCGTCTGTTTCCGGCAGAGCGGATGCCAATGCCATGAGCGGGGTTTCCTCCAGTTCATTGGCGGCGTTGGGGTCTGCCTTATAAGATAAAAGCAAGGCTAAATTGTTCTTTTCAAGCGCGTGGCACGCCCCCCACAAGGCCGAGGCTGGGTCCTCCACGCGGCCGCATTGTTTTAGTACGTTTTCCAACAAGTCTGTACGGTTTTTACCGGCTAAATACATCACCAGCAGTTTCCCCCCAAAAGACGTTTTGCCAGCGTCCAAACCGTACTCCAACATAGCGGCAAAAGTTTCCATCTTGTCATTATTGCAAGCCGCATTGGCGGCATCCGTTAAAGATTCATTGCGCAAATACGCGTCCGCGCCCGATTTTAACAAAAACAACACGGTTTGGGTTTTGCCGTTCCACGCGGCGGCAATTAACGCGGTATTGCCGTTGGAATCCGTTTGATTGATATTGACGGAGCCGGTATTAAGCATTTCCTGCAATTTTTCCGTTTCTCCGTTGCGCGCATATTGGATAAACTGCGGGGCATGGGGCGGGTTATAATACAAAAAAGACTCTCTTTTGTCTTCTTCCATCATTTTCTGAATGTCCGCGTCGATGATTTTATCCCCCTTGAACCAATAAACGGCCGCATAGATAATTACCGAAACAACCATCACCACCGTTGGAATTAGTTCAGGCAGTCCAAACCCGCGTTCCAATAGTTCTTTCCACATAAATCCCCCTTAATTTATAACCCCAATTTTAACAAATCGTGTACATGCACCACGCCCAGCGGCTTTTCATCTTGCGTGACAAACAGGGTGGTAATTTTTTTGGCATTCATAATGCGCAGCGCCTCGGCGGCCATCATATCCGGCGGCACCTGTTTGGGGTTTACCGTCATAATATCCACACCGGTTTTGTGGAACAACTCCGGCGACATATTGCGCCGCAAATCGCCGTCCGTAAAAATGCCGGTTAAGCGGCCGTCTTTGCCGCAAAACCCCACGCACCCCAGCCGCTTTTTGCTCATTTCTATCAAAATGGCCGATACCGGCGCCTCTTGCGGCAAAAGCGGCATTTCCGCGCCGGAGTGCATAACGTCTTTTACCGTTTGCAAAACGGCCCCCAGCTTGCCACCGGGGTGGCGCATTTGAAAATCCGTCTTGGTAAATTTTTTACGCGCCATCAGGGCCACCGTCAATACGTCCCCCAACACCAGTGTAGCCGTGGTGGACGACGTAGGCGCCAACCCCAGCGGGTCCGCTTCCGGCGTGACGGGCAACGCTAGCACAAAATCCACATTTTTGGCTAACGTGCTTTGCGGGTTTTTGGTCAGGCCGATTAGCTTAATATCAAAGCGCTTGCAGTAGTTTAACACATCCGCCAATTCTTTAGATTCCCCACTGTTGGAAATAGCCACCACGGTATCTTCCGGAGTAATCATTCCCAAATCCCCATGGCTGGCCTCGGCCGGATGAATAAAAAAAGCCGGAGTGCCGGTAGACGCCAGCGAAGCCACAATTTTTTGTGCAATAATGCCGGACTTACCCATGCCCGTAAAAATAATGCGCCCCTGCGTGTTTTGCAAAATATCCAACACGGCGGAAAGCGGCTGTTCGCCCAATAATTCTTCCAACTTTTGCAGACATTGTATTTCTTTAGAAATGGTTTCTTTGGCGTTGGCCATATCCTGCGCGGTATTAGTCATAAAAAAAACTCCAACAAAAAGGGAATAAAACGCAAATCAAATGCGGTTAATTTATTATACTATTTTGCCCGCGCGAATATACCTTTGCTAAAATACCTAATATGGATATTAAAGCCCGCCTAGCCCAACTGGCAGATGAAAAATACCGCCTGTTTTCGGCCGCACTCCTGCCGGGGGTTTCCACCCCGCTACTGGGGGTGCGTATGCCAGCTTTACGCCAACTGGCCAAAGAACTCGTCCGCCGCTACGGGGCAGAGGCGCTTTTGCACCTTACCCAAGATTCTTTGGAAGAAATTATGCTCCAAGGCATTATTATCGGCCTGCTGAAAGGCACGCCGCAGGAAGCATTTAAGCGGGCCGAAACATTTATCCCCCGCATAAACTGTTGGAGCGTTTGCGATTGCTTTTGTGCCGGCTTTACCACGGCGCGCACGCACCCGCAAGAAACGTGGGAATTTTTACAGCCGTATTTTAAGGATAAGCGGGAATATTTTTTCCGCACGGCGGTAGTGACGGGCCTATTCCATTTTGCTAAACCGCCCTATGCCGCGCGGCTGCTCCAACGGCTCAAAACGCCGCCCACACAGGCTTTTTATGCCCAAATGGCGGTGGCGTGGGCCTTGGCGGAACTGGCGTTGTCCGTTCCGCAAGAGGTGCTGGCGTTTTTACAACAAAACACGCTGGACAAATTTACCCACAACAAAGCCATTCAAAAAATGCGGGAATCGTTCCGCGTGCCGCCCGAAGTAAAAGAAGCGGCCCGCGCCCTGCGCCGCCCGCGGTAAAGGGATTTACTTTAATACTTCAAAGCGGATGGTGTCCGTTTCGGCTCCGCAACGCAAATCCAACCGGTGTTTGCCGGACTCAATTTGCCACCACACATTGTTCCCCTGCCCTTTTATTTTTTTATCCAGCACCCATTGGCAAGACTCTATATGCGCAGCCTCGGCCTGAAATAAAATTTGCTGGGAAGCCGGCGCGACGGACGGGTCCCACTTAAAAACATCTCCGTTTTGCGGGAACGTAATACGCGCCGCCGGGGCTAACGCTTGGTGGCGGCCGTCACAAACACTAGCCGGCAGTTTGTCCGCCAAAAAATAATCCGTTTGTGTGCGGGTGCAGTTTTTTCCGGCGGGGAGCCCGCTTTGCGCGCACACCGTCACGGCTTTTACTCCGTCCGGCAGCGTAAAGCGCGGGCTGGGGTAAACGCTTTGCATATAAACGGCTAAATCGTGCAGAATGGGGGCCGCGCCCGAAATGCCGGACACGCGGCGCATGGGCGAGCCGTCAAAATTTCCGGCCCAAACCGCCACCGTCCACCGCGGGGTATAGCCGATAGCAAAATTATCGCGGTAATCTTTGGAAGTGCCTGTTTTGGCGGCCATTTCAAACGGTACCTGCAAGGGCGAATTTAACCCGAACGCATCTGCCCGCGCCGCATTATCTTTCAGCATATCCGTCACCAAAAAGCTCACGCGCTCGTCAAACACGCGCCGCACCGCCCCCGCCCCGCTGATAACCGGAGTTTCGGCCAGTAAAACAGGCTTATAAAGCCCGCCGCGCGCTAATGTGGCATACGCGCCCGCCAAATCTAATAGCCGCACCTCGCCCGCGCCTAGGGAAAGCCCCAACCCGTAAAATCCGGACGGCTTACTTAGTGTAGTAAGCCCCACTTGGCGCAAGCCGGCCAGTAGGGTAGGCACGCCCACCGCCGCGGCCACCTTGACCGCCGGAATGTTGTAAGAACACGCTAGCGCTTTACGCGCGCTGACCCACCCGTGGAAAGTGCCGTCATAATTGCGGGGGCGGTAGCCGTCTTCAAAAAAGGTGTCTTCGTCTTTCATCATATAGGACGGATAAAACCCCTTATCCATCCCCAGCGCATACACAAACGGTTTTAAGGCGGAGCCCGGTTGGCGCAACGCGCGCACGCCGTCCACCTGCCCCGCGTGGCGGGTATCGTTAAAATCGGCAGAACCCACATACGCCAACACCCCGCCGGTGCGGTTATCCAGCACCACCGCGGCGGCGTTGGTCACGTTTTCCTGCGTGAAGCGCGCCAGTTGGTTTTGCACAATTTGCGCCGCGCGGGTTTGCACGCGCGCATCCAATGTACTGTAAATATCCGCCGTATCCGGCCCGGCCAGTTGCGCCAAATAGCGGGTAAAATGCGGGGCGGAAAACGGCCGCGGGGCCGCTTGCAAAGTGAGCGGCTCGGCCAGTGCCATTTGGTAAACGTCTTGGTCTATAAAGCCGTTTTGGCGCATTAGCCGCAAAACCGCGTTGCGGCGCTTTTGGCAAGACTGGGGATGTTTGACGGGGTCAAAACGCACCGGAGATTGAATCATCCCCGCCAGTGTGGCCGCCTGCGCGACGGACAACTCCGCCGCCGGACAACCAAAGTAATAATTGGAAGCCGCCTCTACCCCTTGGGTCAGCGCGCCGAACTCCAACAAATTAAAATATTCTTCCAAAATTTCTTCTTTCGTTTTTCCGCGCTCCAATAATAGCGCGTTCCACGCCTCTTTGGCTTTGCCCCATAACGTGCGCGGGCGTGGCTCAATTACGCGCGCCAACTGCTGGGTAATGGTGGAAGCGCCCGACACCACTTCCCCCTCTTTAACGTTTTGCCACGCGGCGCGCAAAATGGCTTTATAGTCCACCCCCGCGTGCATAAAAAAACGCTTGTCTTCGGCCGATACTGCCGCCAAAATAAGCCAAGGCGACACCTTGGCCAGCTCTACGGGGCGGAAATACGTTTGCCGTTGGGATAAATACCCGCGCATGGGCACGCCGTAGCGGTCATAAATTTGCAAAGACGGCGCCAAAGAAATTTCTTCCCCGCCGGACAGACGGGGAAGAAAACACAAACATACGGCTAGTAAAACAAACTTTTTCATTACGGTTCTATCCGCAGGGTTTGGGTAGCCGTCCGGCCGAACACCGCCGGCTCATACATCATGTGCGCCCAGGCACTCGGGTATGCAAACGTGCCCGATACCGAGGCAGACACCAAATAAGTAAACGTATGTTCCCCGGCGGATAAATAATCGGCAAATGCCACAATGCGAGAGTCATACTGTTCACTTCTAAAGAAGCTCCCCCAATCCGGCGTTTGCAAATCTGCTCCGTCCGCGGTGGCTCCGTCCGCCACGGCTACATCAACCTGACTTTCGGTAGACAAAGCCGTACTCACTAATTCAAATCCGGCCGGTAAAAAGTCCCCCAGCACCACAAAGGAGCGGGAGCCGGAAGATTTTACCGTCAGCGTCACTTTGTATCGTTCCCCCGCCTTAAACGCTTGCACGGCTTTGCCGTCCAACGTGGTAAGGGCGCGTTTTACGCTAAAACCGGCATCCACCGGTGTATCAAAATATAGCGGCGCGTACACTTGGCTGAGCGCATAAAATAGTGTGCCGGAACCGTTTTTGGTAAACACGGCTGTCGCTTCTTTCCCCGCCGCATACACTTGGCTAAACGGCACCGTAAAGGTTTGCGCGTTTACATTGCGCCCCGCAAAAGAAGCCGTTAATTTTTGGGCGGCCCCTAACTGGATAGCCGCGGTAAAATCCGGCTCTGCGCTTTCCTGCTTGCGGTAGTAAGTATCCAACGCGCCGAATACCGCCGCGTTTACACTGGTGTTTTCCCAACGGCCTTGCGCGTTTAGCTGGGTCATCAGCCAGTTGACTACCTTGTACGGGGCGGGCATTTCCACTCCGGCTTGCAAGGCGGCGTCCAAGGTAATGGCAGTGGTTTTGACGTCGTCAAAATGCAGCCACGGCAAGGCGGACGAATCCTGAAAGTGTACGGTGTTTGGCAAAATAACGGCACCGGCAAGCAGTAAATCCGCCAGATTTTGCCGTTCTGCGGCGGAACCGTATTTGCCGGACACGGCAGCTTTTAACAAGTAAGCCACCGCCGCTTGCGGCAAGTTTTCGCGCTTCATATACAAGGTATTAAAGCGCGCGGTTTCTTTTTGGTTGTATAGCGCCAGCACATATACGGCGTACGCGTGGGCGGTGTCTTTTTCCGCCTGAGAATACGGGTAGGCCATACGGTTTTGTGTGCCGAAGGAATTTTTAAGCCATTTGACGGCAGAGGATAATGCCTTTTCATCCACGCGGTAGCCTTTTTGTTTGGCTAAATAGTTTACTTCCAATGCATAAGCCGTCACATACGGGTCCGGCAGAGCGTCCGGCCAATAGGCAAACCCGCCCGACGGATACTGATATTTGGCAATTTCGTCCAAAATGGCCTGCGTTTGTTGGCGCAAAGCGGCGGTGTCGCCCAACTTAAAGGCATCAATTAAATCCGCCCCTTGCACCACAGGCAAGATTTTAGACATTTTTTGTTCCAAACAATCGTACGGATAAGTAAGCAAATACAGCATGGAGCCTTTCAAATTGACAAGCGCGGTGGAAGAAACCGCCGTTTCCACCCTGTTATTGCCTTGTAAATTGAGGTTTTCCGGCTCTTGCAAAACTTCTTTTTGGGTGGAAGTAGTAGCGGCATAAGTGGATAAAGTTTGCTCTTTTTCCACCGTTTCCACTGTAAAATTCACTTTTACACCGTCACTTTCTTGGCCGCCTTGGGCCGTAAAAGCAATTTCCGCCGGTCCGTTTTCCGCGGCTTCGCAATCCCAATACACCGCTTGCGACGTCCCTTTTTCCACATGGATAGTCTTTTCTTCCGGCGCCAGTTTAACGGCCCCGGTGGCAGCCGCGCTCAATTTGAGCCGGCCTTTTTTATCGGCATAATTATGCACCACGGCCCCGCACAAAAAGCGGTCCCCTTTGCGGGCAAAGCGCGGCAGGGCGGACGTAAGCATAAGGGGTTTGGCTACCTTAATACTGCTTTCGGCCGAGCCGAACTCCGCCGCCGTCACGCCGACGGCCATTACGCGAAACGTAGTTAAGTTATCCGGCAGTTTGAATTTTACCTCTGCGCGGCCTTTGGCGTCCGTCACCACATTGGCGTTAAAGTAGGGCGTAAATTCAAACTTGCCGCGCAAATCCGCGCCGCCCAGTTGGTCCAACGTACCGCCGCCACCGCCGCGGTTTTCGCCCTTTTCGCCAAAGTTGCGCTGGCCGATAATTAAGGAGCGGTTATCCGCCGTGGAAACCGCCACCGGACGGGAGCCGTAAAACGCCTTAAACAAGTCCGGCGTTTTATAGGCCGTAAGCGCTAATATACCTTCGTCCACCGCGTAAACGGTCACTTCCGCCGGCACATTTTTGCCTTTCACCCGCGTACGCAGGGAAAGGGTCACTTCTTCGCCGGGGCGGTATTCTTTTTTATTGGTTTTTAATTGGGTATCTAGGCGGCGGCTTTCCGGCTGGACATTCAAAACGGCGTAGCCTTGTTTGGCTTGCGGTTTGCCCAAATCCAACCCGTCCGCATCAAAATCCATAGAACTGCGCCCGCGCACCAACGTCACGCTGACGTACACATTGGGCAGGTATTCCGGCTTGACGGGCACTTCCACATAATCCGCCCCGCCTTTGAGGGGCGCCGTCCACGCATCCAACACTTTTTCACGCTCCACGCTTACCAACGCTAGGGCGTTTTCGTACGGGGATTCCACCTGCACTTTTGCCGTTTGGCCCGGCTTGTAGGAGTCTTTATCCGTTTTTAAGGTTAAAATATCGTCATCCAATTTTTTCCAATAGGCTTTCCCCCCGCCAAACACAACAAACTGGAACCCGCCCAATACTTTGCGTCCGGCGGAATCCTGCGTGGAAAAAGTAATGTAATAAGAGCCCGGCTCCGTGGGCGTGTAAGCAAAGTGGTAGCCTTCCTCTGGCAAGGTAAAAGCGGACGACGGAAAATCCTTCACTTTTTTACTGCTGACCCATTCCAAGCGGCCCGAAAGCCCTGTTTTACGCACGCTAAACCATTGTTCTTTGCGTATTTCCACCTTAACAGCCGCGGTGGTGCGCACCCCGGCCGGAGTGACGGCCACTACGTCCGCCTCTATGGGTTGGCCGACCTCGGTATTGGAAACATCATTTTTTACGCCCAAATAAAACCCGGCCGGGCTCAACCGTACAGACGTGCGGGCGAACAGCTCTTGGTTCGCCGGAGATTGCACGCCGGTTTCTGCATAAATATCCAGCGGAACCTCCGTTTTGGGCATAGGTAAAGTAAAACGCACGGAGCCTGTTTTGTCTAATTCTCCGTTTGCCTGCAATAACACCTTGTTTTCCGTCTTTTGTTCGGAGCGCAAAAAGTACGGGGTAAAATCGTATCCGTCAAACCCCTTGATGTTGAGTGAATACACCGGAGATTGCCGCACCGTCCAGCGGGCCTTTCCCCCCGCTACCGGGGCCCCGAACAAATAATCGGCCGTGGCCAAAAACTGCGCCTGTTGGCCGGGGGTATAATTTTCTTCCCCCGCGCGCAAAGTGACCCGAAACTCCGCCTGTTTGGCGGCTTCTACATTAAAATAAAAACTGGTGCCCTGTACATTGGTTTCCCCTTGCGGCACAAACGAAACCTGCCACTGGCCGGTAGGCGCATTGGCGGGCAAAGGTAAATCAAAATGAAAAGTACCAAACGCGGAGGAAACTTCCACATTTTGTTTGAATGCTTCTTCCCCGCGGGAATTGTACGCATAAACCGTACCGCGCACATAACCGGGCAAACTCCAAACGCCATTTTTAAGCGTGCGGAACACCCCTTTTACATGGGCCGTTTCGCCGGGGCGGTAAACACCGCGGTCCGCAAACAACTGCATTTGGTTGAGGGTTTCCTGCGGGTTGTAATCATAATTCAAATTAAACCGCCACGGTTCCAAACCGCTGTTCCAATCACTGCTGACAACGGCATCCCCGCCCGGGCTGGATACAAACGCGTAAAGTTCCGGCTTGCCCCAACCGGAATGTTCTATGTCCAGTTTTTTCCAACCGGGGGCTTGCACTAGGCCGTTCATATCGGTAGAGCCGCTCCACAACACTTTATTGTTCCGGTCCCGCAACTCCACGCCCAAATTGGGCATAGGCTCCGCCGTTTTTAAGTGCGTCACCCATAATAAGGTATTATCCGGCGAAGTTTTGAACGTAATGCCCAAATCCGTAATGTTGGAAAGCGCACTGACCCAACAGTAGCCGTCTTTGCGCCATTTGCTGGGCACGCGCACTTGGCTGAAAATAATGCTGTCTTTGGCGGTAGGGGCGAATTTTTCCAAATCAAAATATGTTTTGACGGATTTATCTTTAGGCGTGCGGAACGCATAATTTCCGTCAAACGAGGCATTTTTAATTTCTTTTTTGGAGCAATAGCCGGCGCTTTCCCGTTGGAACGCAATAAAGGTATCTTTGTCCAGCGCCACCGCCTGCGTTTCCAACTGCGGGGTGTTGACCAGTTCTATCGGCAAGCGGGCCGGCAAATAGCTTTCCAATACGCCGGTGCCGCCCTGATAATCCACCGCCGGGCAATAGCCCTCGTTGGTAAAAGTAAAGGTTTCTTCCTGCCCTAAACGGTTGCCGTAAATATCTTGCAGGCCGGGGGCCAGGCGCACCGTCACGCTTTGGCCGGGCGCTAATTTTAAGAAGGATAGCGGCGTATCAAAATAGGCTTCCCGTACGGTGCCGGGTTTTTCGGCTTCCGCCCCGGTGGCGGGCAAATGTTCCGTGCCCAGTGCCATTTCGTCCGCTTCCGATAAACGGCCCTTGGCCTCGGCCGGAGTGACTGTAGCCGCGGCCAGCAAATCTTTCAACCGCACCGGGGAAGAAAATTTTACGCTGGGCGCATACGGCAAACATCCGGCCGTGGTGGCCCCCAGCGTTTTAAGCGCGGGATAAGTATAAAAAGTAAGTTCATACGGCTTTTTTAACCCCAACGGCCCCTCTGCCGACGGGAAATTTTCCTGTACCGTAAGCGTATATTTAACCCCTCTTTTAAGCGGTTTGGCGGGGCTGACGGCTAACATATCGGTGCGGGTTTCCCAAGCAAAATCCCGCTGGTGTTCTTCAGGCGCTACCTCACGCACCAACAGCGGCACCGTTTTAAGCACCGGCTCTTGCGCTTTTTTGCCGCCGCCCATGCGCGATAAAAATTTAGATACTACCGAGCTTTCCGGCTCCTCTTGGTAAGAAAGCGTTAAAAACTTATCCGCGCGCGCCATATCCGGCCGCATGGAAAATATAATATATAAGGTGGGGTTAAGAGATAGCCAGCGTTCATCCTTAAACGGGCGCGTGGAACGCACCAAAATGCGCGGCGTGGTAAAAGTAAACGAATAATCGTCCGGCAGTTTGGCACCGTTTACGGCAGAGGTAAACCCTTTTTTAAGCACTACTTGGTATTGCGTGGCAAGCGGCCAGTTTTCGCTAGGTTCAAACAATAAGGTTTGCGTTCCGCTAAAGCGGCACGAGCCTTTTATGGCGGGAGTAATAACCAGCGGGCATTTCCCGCCGGAAAAAGAATCTTTTTCGGATAGTTTCCCCACCGGACGGTTAAACGTAATGCTGACAGGGGAATTGCCCGCATACATTACCTGCCCTTTGGGCGTGGCAGACACCACTTTTAATGTTTGCGGGGCCGCCTGTACGGACACGGCACTAAACGCCATAAAAAAGGCCAACAACCAGTTGAATTTATTTTTCACGCCAAAACTCCTTTTCCACCAAAATATATATCTTTTATTGTACTTATTTTTACTATTCCTTGCTATTTATACCAATGCCCCTAAAAAGGGCTCAAATTAGTATAATAGCTAATATGCTGGGTTTACATTGGCGCACTATTTTTAGTTTTACCGTTTATCACCGTTTAGCGGCCGCTACCAAATGGCAAGTGGGCCTGTTTGTGTTTTATTTGTTTTTGCTCTCCCTATTGGCCTTAAACTTATTTATGGGCCGCTATTTGCAAGAACAACTCCCGCTAATGATAAAAAACTTTCCGGAAGTGACCTTTGAAAAAGGGCACTTAAAAGCGCCGGCCGCTCCGCTGGATTTTGTGATTTCCAAAAGCGGGTTTGCCTTGCATTTTGATTCCGCCCTAAAAACACCGCCCGCTAAGGAAGATTTTGTCCTCCATAACTGGGCCGCCGTGGTGGGGCCGGACGGCGTTTATATGCCCACGGCCGCCGGCGTGCAAAAAAACACCTTGCCCGCCACGTTTACGTTTACCACGTCGCAAGCCTTTTTGGCCCAACATAAAGACTTGCTGCAAGGCACGTTGCGCGCCATTGGGTTTATGGCTTCTTTTATGATTATCCCGCTGATGTTTTTTTACTTCTTCTGCGCCGGTATGGCGGTGGGCGTATTTTTGCGCCTGATTTACGGCGCGCGGGTTGCGCTAGGTACACTTGCCAAATGGAGCCTGTTTTTAATGGGGCCGCTATGCGTGTTGTGGTACCTGAACTTATTTATAGGGGTTCCGCTTTTTACGCTGGCGGTTATTTTTGTATGTATTATTTACTTACAACAAATTTTTAACACATTACCGGAGAGAAATTAAATGCTTATTAAACTGATTCGTTCTTTTAGTTCCGCCCACCACTTGCCCGACTATAACGGCCAGTGCCGCCAACTGCACGGGCACACGTGGAAAGCCGTTTTTATTATAGAGGGCCCCATTCAGCCCAGCGGCATGGTGTGCGATTTTAAGGTGGTTAAAAAACTGTTGGACGACAACTTGCCCGACCACCGCCTGCTCAACGATATTTTGCCCAACCCGACGGCGGAATTATTGGCGGAGCATTTGTTTAAGCACATTGGGGCAGAGCTTAAAAAACTGAATTTAACCTTAAAAACATTGGAAATTTGGGAGAGCGACAATGCCGCAGCCATTGCTCAAAATTAACGAAATTTTCTATTCCATTCAAGGGGAAGGCCGCCACACGGGTATGCCGGCGGTGTTTGTGCGTTTAAGCGGTTGCAGTATGGGCTGCCCGTGGTGTGATACTAAATACGCCCAAGCCGCGTTTACGGAAATGTCCCCCGCCCAAATAGGGGCAGAAGTGCAAAAATATCCGTGCAAAAACATCATTATTACAGGCGGGGAACCCACCGAGCAAAATTTACTCCCCCTGTTGCAAACGCTCAAACAAAACGGCTATAAAATCCATCTGGAAACCAACGGCCACAAAGATACGGACGTCAGCCTGTTTGATTTTATTACCGTTTCCCCCAAGCGTTATGTCAGCCCGCAAATGCTGCAAAAAGCGGACGTCATTAAACTGGTGGTGGGCCAAGAAACCGACCTAGCCGATTTACAAAACTATTTTGCGTACCATAACCAAAAAACACAAATTTATCTTCAACCCGAAAGCAACAAACAGGAGAATATAGACCTATGCGTAAAAATAATAAAACAAAATCCGTTTCTGCGCTTAAGCCTGCAAACGCACAAAATGGCCAACATCCGCTAACGCAAGAAAAAATTTTGCAAAACCTGCGGGAAATCCTCGCCTATATTGGCGACGACCCCAATCGGGAAGGTTTACAGGAAACCCCCTTGCGCATTTTACGCAGCTGGCAAAAACTTTTTGGCGGCTACCAAATGAAACCGCAGGACGTCTTAAAAACCTTTACGGAAGGCTCCTGTGAAGAAATGGTGGTCTTAAAAGATATAGAATTTTATTCCACGTGCGAACACCATTTACAGCCGTTCTTCGGCACCATTAGCATTGGGTATCTGCCCAAAGGCAAAGTGTTGGGAATTTCCAAACTGGCGCGGCTAGTAGAAGTATACGCCCGCCGTTTACAAATACAGGAAAAACTGGTGGCGCAAATTGCCGATAGCTTAATGGAAACCTTACAACCTTACGGCGTAATGGTGGTATGCAAAGCCAAACATTTGTGCATTAGTTCGCGCGGAATTGAAAAGCATGATGCCGTAATGGTGACCAGCGCCATACGCGGGGCTTTCAAAAAGTTGGAAGTCCGCAGTGAATTTTTGGAAATGATTAAATAGGGCATTTATGACCACACCTCTTTTAATGGGTATTGTAAACGCTACGCCGGATTCTTTTTACGACGGCAACCCGCAAAACAATCTGCCTACCTTGCTGGCTAAATGCAAGGAGTACCTAGAGGGCGGTGCCGATATTTTTGATATCGGCGGAGAGTCCACCCGCCCCACGGCAACGCCCGTCCCCGCGGAAGAAGAAAAAAACCGCGTGCTGCCTTTAATCCGCGCGGTGCGTAAAGAATGGCCCCAAATACCCGTTTCTTTGGATACGGTTAAAATTCCGGTGGCCGAAGAAGGCCTAAAGGCCGGCGTCAGTATGATTAACGACGTAAGCGGCACGCCGGACCCCGAAATGTTCAAACTGGTACAGCATTTTAACGCGCAGATTGTGGTTATGCACACGCGCGGCACGCCGCAAACCATGCAAACCCTTACGGATTATAAAGATTTACTCGGTGAAATTAAAGAATTTTTGGCGCAGAAAATCGCGCAAGCGCAAAGTTGCGGCCTAACCAAAGAGCAAATTATCATTGACCCCGGCTTTGGGTTTGCCAAAACGCGCGGGCAAAATTACGAATTATTAAAACATTTGGACGTTTTCAAAACCTTGGGCGTGCGGATGCTGATTGGGCTTTCGCGCAAAACCTTTTTAAGCCAAAAGCGCGAAGGCGCCCCCAAACGCAAAGCCCAAACGCTGGCGGCCAATTTGGTAGCCTTACAGCACGGGGCGGACATTTTGCGCGTGCACGACGTAAAAGAAACCCGCAAAATTATGAATTTTTATCAAGAATTACAGGAGGCCAAATGAGCATTGTTTATTTAACCCAGTGCGGTTCTTTTCATGCCCGTCACGGGCACGGCGGAACCCTGAATGAAGAAATCCACTCCCATAATTTCCATTACGAAATTACCTTTCACGGTCACACCAACGCAGAAGGATATTTATTGGATTTCCGTGATTTGGCCGACATCTTCAAACTGGAACTGGAAAGCAGTTTAGAAGGGCGCGACTTGGGCACTTTTTTGCGCCGCCCCACCACCGAGGCCCTAGCAATATGGATGTTCAACCGCATTAAAGAACGCCTGCCGCACTTATACAGCGTAAAAGTTAGCGAAGAACCCGACCGCTGGATAGAATACCGCGGAGAGGAAGAAAACGCCTAATGCCGCAAGCGGTTTTAGGGCTTGGCAGCAATATTGCCCCTGCCAAAGAGCATTTGGATAAAGCCGTGGAGGCCCTTTCTAATCTAGGCACCGTGAAAGAGGTTTCCCCGTATATCCTATCTAAACCGGAGGGGTTTGCCAACCAGCCGGATTTTGTAAACGCGGTGGTCATTTTAAGTACGCCGTATCCGCCGGCGGCGCTACTGCGCAAATTAAAGGCGCTGGAAAAACAGCTCGGCCGTACGCCCACGTTTAAGAACGGCCCGCGCGTGATTGACTTAGATATTTTATTTTACGACCAAATAGAATTTTTTGATGACGACGACGAATATATGCTGATTATCCCCCACCCGCGTCTACAGGAGAGGGAGTTTGTATTAAAGCCGCTTTCGTATCTGCTGTCCGACTATATCCACCCCAAACTGCACAAGCCGGTGGTGCAATTATATCGGGAACTTATGAAGCGTAAAGGAAAGCCGGATTGCAGAATATTGTAAAATATAGTTAGACCTTATAAGGAGAATCACACCATGAAGAAAGCCGTATTATTAGTAGTTGTTTCTTTGTGTCTGGCCGCCTGCCATTGTGAAAGACGCACCACAGGCACCCCCTGCCGCAAAGCCGCTTGCCAAGCCGCTAACGCTTGCACCAAAAACTGCAAAAGCTGCGCTTGCATAAAAACCGTGGCGCAAGAAGCCGCCCGCCAAGCATTACAAGAACGCGATGCCCAGCGTGAAGCTGAACTGCGCGAACGCGAAGCCGCCCAGCGCGCCGAAGAAGAACGCCTCGCGGCCGAAAAAGCCCAGCGTGAAGCCGCTGCCCAACAGGAAAAAGATTTTTCCCAAATGGCGGATGTCCGCACCAACACCCCCAATAAAGTGGTGGTCAACTTCAAAAACCCCATCCGCTTTGCGTGGGATAGCGAACAAATCAAACCCGTTTCCAACAAACAGTTGAACCAAACGGCCCGCATTTTGAAAAAATATCCTAACCACCACATTACGGTTGTGGGATATTCCGACTCTACCGGCGACAAAGCCTATAACAAAGACTTGTCCGAACGCCGCGCTAAAGCGGTAGCGGATGCGTTAATCAGAAAAGGTGTGCCGGAACAAAACGTATCTTATAAAGGCATGGGCGCTACCAACTTTGTAGCCACCAACAAAACCGCCAAAGGCCGCGCCGCCAACCGCCGCGTGGAATTGGAACTGACTGCCAAATAAGCCGTTTCTGTTTTTGAAAAACTGGGCTTTTTAATAGGCCCAGTTTTTTTGTGTCTAAAAACGCCCCATAAAGCGGAATTTTCCGGTAAGAAAAATTTTCTTTTTTTCATTTTTTCCCTTTGTGCGGCGGGCATTAAATAAAGTAAAATATAACAGTAGTTTTATTTTACAAGGAGAGTTATTCATGAAGAAAACCATTCTGATTTGCAGCATTTGCGCGCTGTTGGCTTCCGCCTGCACCACTCCGGGCAAGCGGACGGCTTGGGGCGCTGCCGGCGGTGCCGCCGTGGGCGCGGCCGCGGGTGCTATTATTTCCCACAGCACGGGCGGTAAGAGCGGGCAAGGTGCCGTTTACGGGGCTTTGGCCGGTATGGCCGCGGGCGGCTTGTTGGGCAACTATTATGACAAACAAGCCAAAGAATTAGCCGCCATTGCCGAAGTGGTAAAAGGCGATAACGGCATTCAAGTATTCTTGAAAAACGACATTTTGTTCCAAACCGGCAGCAGTGAACTGTCCGCAGATGCCATGCAAACGCTTACGGACCTCAACCGCGTACTTAAAAAATACCCCAAAAACCGCATTGTGGTACAAGGGTATACCGATTCTACCGGTTCTGATGCCATTAACAACAAACTGTCCAAAGCGCGCGCCAAAGCGGTGTACGATTTCTTATTGGGCAGCAACTTGAGAACCAAAAGCATTACTTATGTGGGCTATGGCTCCTCTAACCCGATTGCCAGCAACAAAACGGCCGCCGGCCGCGCTGCCAACCGCCGCGTAGTATTAGCCATTACCGCTAACGAAAAAGACTTGCAATAATTTTTATTTCAAGTATTTTGAAAACCCCCCGGTTTACCCCGGGGGTTTTATGTTTTTAAGGGTATTTACAGGGAATTTTTTACCGCATTTTTATCCGTTAAACCTATGCAAAAGTTTGCCCAAAACCCCGGCTTTGCGGCCGCTTTTGCCCGGCCGGAAACGGCCCTCAAAATACCGCATAAATTTATTTCTATATTCCGTCTAAATTTGCTATTCTTTTATATATGAAAACGCTGGGACCGGAACAATTAAAAGCACTGCTTAAATTAATAGAAACCGAATCGGACGAATATACGGAGCTGCTCCGTCCGGAGTTGGCCGCCGCCGTAAAGGATAACCCCGCCCGCGTACAACAAGCGCTGGACAGCACTTTTAATCTGTCCGTCCCCTCCAAGGTGCGCCACACGCTGGAAGAAATCTGCTGGGAAAATTTGGGCGAACAAATGGCGGAATTTTCCGGTAAAATTAATCCGGATTTGGAAGAAGGCCTTTGGATTTTGGCCCGCTTTGTTTCGCCCGCCGCCACCCGCGGGGAAATTACCAACAATTTGGATAATCTGGCCCAGCAAATGCGCGCCGCCCTCTTAAACACAACCGACTTAGCCCACGCCGCCGAAGTATTAAGCAAATACTTTTTTAACAGTTTGCGCTTTGTGGTTTTACCCGCCAACTTGGATATTAAAGATATTTCCTTCGGCCGTTTTTTGGTTAAACGCCGCGGCTCCAGCCTGTGCATGGCGTGTTTATACCAAACCATCGCCCAGCGCTATGGGTTAGAATGTAATTTGGTGGATTTGGCCGGACGCATTTTAGTACATTTACAAGCCCCCGCCACGGAACAAAATTTATTTATAGACCCGCTGGATAAGGGCAAAATCCTTTCCGTACAGGATTGTAAAGATTATATTTTATCGCGCGAAATTAAATGGAACGAAGATTTTTTTGCTCCCTTGTCCTCCCGTACCATTATCCGCCGGTTTATTGCCAATATGATTTATGTGCTCAATAAACTGCGCGACGAACGCCGCTTAACTTATTTGCGCAATTATTTAGAAATTATCAAAAATTAACGGAGGTGTTCCTGTGACCTACTACATCTACTTAATACTGGCCGTAAGTTGCTTTATCGGTGAGTTGTTTACTATGGAATTTTCCCTCGCGTGCGTGGGGATTGGTTTACTGGGGTCTTCGCTCACGGCGTGGCTGGGCGGCAACATCTGGTGGCAGGTAGCCGTATTTATTGTGGTAGCCGGCAGCGCGTGGACGGGTATCCGCCCGTTTGCCTTAAAACACTTGTACGGGCGCTCCAAACACATCCAAACCCCTGCGGAAGCCGTTATCGGCCAAGAAGCACTGGTGGAAACGGACATTGACCCGCAAAACGGTTCAGGCCGCGTAAAAGTGGGCGGAGAAAGCTGGAAAGCCACCGCCGCACAACCCCTATCTGCCGGCACGGTGTGCGTGGTAGAAAAATTGGACGGGGTCACCTTAACCGTACGCCCCAAATAATTTGTAAAAAGCCGTAAGCGCCGTCAGGCGTAATTTAATATAAGGAGAACACCATGGAAGGGTTAGGCATTACATTTTTGGCGGTACTTGCATTTTTTGTTATTGTGATTATTGCCAAAGGCATTATTTTAGTAAAACAAGCGCAAGTAATGATTATTGAGCGCTTTGGTAAATACTTGGAAGTCTTAAACCCGGGTATTAACTGGATTATCCCCATTATGGATAAACCGCACTTAATGGAATGGCGCAACAGCCGTGAATATATGGATAGCACCGGCCGCACGCGCTCCGTACCGTTTATGGAACTGCGCGATACAATTGATATGCGCGAAACCGTGTACGACTTCCCGCGCCAAAGCGTTATTACCAAAGATAACGTAGGCATAGAAATCAACGCGCTGTTGTATTTCCAAATCACGGACCCGCTGAAAGCGGCGTATCAGGTGGAATCCTTGCCCACCGCCATTGAAAAATTAACGCAAACCACGTTAAGAAACATCATTGGTGAAATGGACTTGGACCAAACCTTAACTTCGCGCGAAATCATCAACGGCAAATTGCAGGTTATTTTGGATGACGCCAGCAACAAATGGGGCGTAAAAGTAAACCGCGTGGAATTGCAGGATATTATCCCCCCCGCCGCCATCCGCGAAGCGATGGAAAAACAGATGAAGGCCGAACGCGACCGCCGCGCTATGGTGACGGAAGCCGAAGGTACCAAAACGGCCCAAATTTTGAAAGCGGAAGCGGTGCGCGAATCCGAAATTAAAAAAGCGGAAGGGTTGAAACAAGCCGCTATTCTGCAAGCGGAAGGGGTGGCCGAAGCCAAAATTAAAGTAGCCACCGCCGAAGCGGAATCCGTAAAAATCATAGCGGGCACGGTGGCGCAGTCTTCCAATCCGGCCAGCTATATGATTTCCATTAAATACATTGAAGCCCTGAGCAAAATGACCGACGGCAAAGATAACAAAGTTATTTATATGCCGTATGAAGCCTCCAATGTACTGGGTGCCGTGGCCGCCATTAAAGACTTAACCGGCGGAGCCCCCACCCCCACCAAATAACAGTTTGAACAAACGCAAAAGGGCCCTGTGTTTAACACAGGGCCTTTTTTATATGTTATCGCCTTAATGTTTTTTAGAAAAGAAGAAGTTTTGGCGGTATTTTTCAAAATGGCGTTTAAGCAACACAAACGCCAGCACAATGGAAATAGCATCCGCAATCGGCGGGGAGAAAAACACGCCGTTTAGACCCAAAAACAACGGCAAAATCAGCACCAGCGGTATTACCAGCAGCACTTGTCTGGAAAGGCTCAAAAAAGCCGCTTTTAAGGGTTTGTTAATGGCTTGGAAAAAGCTGGTAGTAAGGATTTGGAACGCCACCAGCGGCAGCAGTAAATTCAGCACCCGCACCGCATAAGCAGCCATGGAAATAAGTTCTTGGTCCGTACTATTAAATACGGCTACTACCGGTCGGGCAAAAAGTTCAATCAGCACAAACCCCGCCGTAGTAATAACCGTGCCCCAGCGGATAGCCATTTTGAGCGTTTGGATAGCCGTTGTATATTTACGCGCACCGTGGTTGTAGCCAATTAACGGCTGCGCCCCTTGCGATAGCCCAATCAGCGGCATTAAAATAATGGTATTTACGCTAATGGCAATCCCAATGGCCGAAATAGCCACATTCCCGCCATAGCGCAGTAGCGCGTGGTTCAAAATAATATTTAATACCGAAGACGCCATCTGAAACGAAAACTGGGAAAACCCGATACAAACGCTTTCCCAAAAAATATGCCATTTTAATCCAAAATACCGCCAATGCAGTTTATAACTGCTCCGCTTGCCTACAAAAAACAGTAAAATCCATAAAAAGGAAATCACCTGCCCGCACACGGTTGCCAGTGCGGCGCCTTTCATCCCCCAGCCAAAGCCAAAAATAAACAACGGCCCCAATACGATATTTACCGCCGCGCCGATTAACTGCGTACCCATGGCCGTTTTGGGGTGGCCGGAAGAACGGATAAAGTTGTTCATCCCCAGCCCGATAGCAAATAAAAAATACCCCGGCATAACGGTTTGCGTGTATTCCCGCGCATACGGTAATACGGCGCTATCGGCCCCCAAAAAACCTAAAATGGGGTCCAAAAATACATAAGTGCCCAGTGTAAGCGCGCCGGAAATTAAGGCCAGCAGCACAAAAGCGTTGCATAAAATGCGTTGGGCCTCGGCCTCGTTCTGTTCCCCCAAGCGAATGGAAAACAACGCATTAGCTCCTACCCCTATCAGGGCACTGAACCCCACAAAAACAAGTCCCAGCGGGAACAAAATGCTGATGCCGGCAATTCCTAACGCCCCCAGCGTGCGCCCAAGCAACACGCGGGAAATAATGTTATAAAGCGCGTTTACAAACATTCCGGCTACGGCAGGGGCGGAAAATTTAATTAATAATTTAGATAAAGCTTTATCCTTAAACGGATTTTTGGCAATTGGTGCAGACATATTTTTTCTTCCGATAAAAAACACCGCCGTTAAGCAGTGTAAATATATTTTATCAAATATCAAAAACCGCGTTCCAGTAGTTTGTTGCAAGTGCAAAACTACCCACTTGGCGGGGTTTTACTGTCCGCTTGGGGGCGGGATTTTCTATAATATATATATGAAAATACTACATACGGATTGTCTGGTTATCGGGGCCGGAATTGCCGGCTGTGTTTATGCGCACGAGGCCGCCAAAAAAGGCCTTAAAACCATTTTGCTAAGCTGTGGCCCACTGGAAGAGGCTAATAGTGATTTAGCCCAAGGCGGCATTGTGTATGAACCGCATTTAGTGATGCAGGATTTGCTGGAAGATGTGCAACTGGCTACGGCGCATTTGTGTAATGACGAGGCCGTGCGCACGCTTTCGCAAGCGGGGTGCAAAGCCATTGAGGAAATCTTCTTAAAAGAAGCCCCCGCCCAGTTTGACCGCGACGAAAAAGGGGCCTTGCGTTTCACGCGCGAGGGCGCCCACCGCAAAAACCGTATTATTTATTCCAAAGATACCACCGGACACGCCTTATTATCCGCCATACAAAAGGCCGTTTTGCATAATCCGGCCATTACCGTTATGCCCGATACCTCGGCCATAGATTTGTTGACTTTATCCCACTCCTCCACCAACATTTTGGACCGCTACTATCCGCTTACCGTATTTGGCGCGTATGTACTGGATAATACCTCCGGCGAAGTGTTTGCCATTACCGCCAAAAAGACCGTTTTAGCTACAGGCGGCGTGGGGCAAGTGTACCGCCACACCACCAATTTCCAGCACGCCTACGGCCATGGGATTGCTATGGCCTACCGCGTGGGGGCGCGGGTTATGAATATGGAATTTGTGCAATTCCACCCCACCGTATTTGCCAAAGGCAAAAACTTTTTAATTTCCGAGGCACTGCGCGGCGAAGGCGCCATTTTGCGCAACTGCCGTGGGGAAGCCTTTATGCCCCGCTACCACGCCTTAAAAGATTTGGCCCCGCGCGATATCGTCGCCCGCGCCATAGAGCAGGAACGCTTGGAAACCTCGCACAACTGCGTGTATTTGGATATTACCCACGAGCCGGCGGAATTCACCAAAAACCGCTTTCCGGCCATTTATAAAAAATGTTTGGAATCCGGCATAGACCTGACGAAACAACCTATTCCCGTGGTGCCTGCCGCGCACTATTTTTGCGGCGGGATTTATGCCACCCCGCAAGGGCGCACGAACATTGTAAACCTAAACGCCATTGGGGAAACGGCCTGCACCGGCTACCACGGGGCGAACCGTCTGGCCAGTACCTCGTTATTAGAGGCGGTAGCCATGGGTTATTTATGCGCCGAAGCGGACGCACAAGATATTGCGCAAAACGATTTTCACATCCCCGCGCCTAAAGAATGGGTGATTCCGTCCGAAAAGCCGGACATTAACTTAGTTAAACAGGATTTAGACACCCTTAAAAACACCATGTGGAACTATGTGGGTTTAGTACGCAGCCACACGCGGCTCAATCGGGCGGAAAAAATTCTGCGCCACCTGCATAACGAAATTGACGCCTTTTACAAAGGCAACGCGCTGTGCCAAGAATTGCTGGACTTACGCAACGGCACGCAGACGGCGCTGTTGATAACGTATGCGGCGATAAAGGATGAGCAGTCACGCGGGTGCCACTACATCATAGATAAATAACAACTGGTGGTAAGTTTAGAGATTAACGCACAAGGGGAAAAATAACATTTTTCCCCTTGTTTGCGTTTGATGGGCAACATTTTTCCACCTTTGGCCGTCTGGTCGTTCCCTTTGGGCTAGAGTGGCATTCAGCCACACTGCGCCCAAACTAAGGCCCGCCCATACGGCGCAAATCTGAAAAAACAGCCTGCGAACAATAACTCTTGTACTAGCGCGCCACGGCAACGCCAAGGAAGAAAGGCCACGGCTGGTGGTAAGTTTAGAAATTAACGCACAAGGGGAAAAATAACATTTTTCCCCTTGTTTGCGTTTGACTGGCAACATTTTTCCACATTTGGCCGTCTGGTCGTTCCCTTTGGGCTAGAGTGGCATTCAGCCACACTGCGCCCAAACTAAGGCCCGCCCATACGGCGCAAATCTGAAAAAACAGCCTGCGAACAATAACTCTTGTACTAGCGCGCCACGGCAACGCCAAGGAAGAAAGGCCACGGCTGGTGGTATGTAGCGATTTTAATGCGCAGAAAGCAAAATAACATTTTGCTTTCTGTTCGCATTTAATGGGCATACTATTTTCCAAATTTACGCCCTTTTGCACCCCCTTTGGGCTAGAGTGGAAATTCTTGGGGCGCCGCCCCAAACCCACCTTACTTTTTTTCATTGCAAAAAAAGTAAGCAAAAAAGCTAGCCCCCTAGGAACCTATAAAACCTATTTTGATACGGGCGTTTTACAACTCCCTACGGTCGAACAAATAAAACGCCTTTATATTCCGTTCAAAATAGGTTTTATAAGCAGGTTCAAAAGGGGGCATTTAACGGCAAACGACAAACAGCAAGGGGCAAACAGCACAGCTACATATTTTTTCATACAAAATTCAGCGGGGGTGGTACTAAATACCAACCCCCGCTTGAACACGAAAACCTTTATTTTATAGGCACTCCGCCCATAAGGCTTATTTCTTTTTTTTGCGGCCAAACAATTTGCTGAAGGCTTTTTTAACAAAATTCTTCAGCCCGCCTTTTTTGGGCGCGGCTTGCTGGCGTTTTTCTTGTGCGCGGCGGCGGTTGAGTGCCCGTTTGCTGGCCCCCACCCGCGCCACATTATGCCCGCCAAAGCGTGTTTCACCCGCTTGTTTTTGCGGCTGCTGCGGGGCGGTGCGCTTTGTGTGGGGCGCGCGGCGCTGCGCCGGTTTATGGGTCTCTTCTCTGCGGCTCAAACGGCGCGGAGCGGCGGGAACATCCAGCTTATCCGTTGCCAAAATAACACGCGGCGCGCGGGCCGGAGCCGGATTTTGCGGCAAGTCCACCTCGCCCGATTCCAACAATTCACGCGCGCGGCGGGTGGCTTCCCCGCGGCGCAAGGTATTGGCGCGCCCGCGGCGGGAGCGGCCTTCTTCCTGCGGCACAAATTTGGGTTCCGGCAGCGGGTCGTTCGTTTTTTCCACCAGTTTAACCGGGGTGGAAAATTGGGCGACTTCGCTAATTTCCCGCCATTTATCTTCGTCCCCCGCTATAAAGGAAACGGCACACCCCACCGAGCCCGCGCGGCCGGTGCGGCCAATGCGGTGGATGTAATCTTCCGGGCATTGGGGCAAATCATAATTAATCACATGGCCGATATGCGGCACGTCAATTCCGCGGGCGGCTACGTCGGTAGCTACCAATACGCGCAACGTGCCGTTTCTAAACGCATCCATTACTTGCTGGCGGCGGTTTTGGCGCAAATCCCCATGAATGGCGTTTGCTTTAATGCCGTACATTTTAAGTTGTTTGGCTAAACGGTCCGCCCCGTGCTTGGTGCGCACAAACACTAAAACAGAGCCTTTGCGGGTGTTTAATTCGTGCACTAATTGGGGCAGTTTTTCACGCACGCCCATACAAATAATTTCTTGGCTGACTAAATCCACCGTAGAAGTGACGGAGCCGATTTTTACGCGCACCGGCTCTTTAAGATACTGGGCCGCCAGACCGGTAATTTCTTTGGGCATGGTGGCGGAAAACAACAGGGTTTGTTTGTTTTCTTCCGGCAAGATATACGCAATCGTTTGGATATCGTCGCGAAAGCCCATATCCAACATGCGGTCCGTTTCGTCCAACACAAAGTAGCGCACATTAGAAAGGTCAATGGTTTTGCGGTTCATGTGGTCAATCACGCGGCCGGGGGTGGCAATAATAAAGCGCGGGTGACGGGCCAACTTTACAAATTGGCGGTCAATGTTATCGCCCCCGATAATCAGCGCGGAAGTAAAACGCGGGTCTTTGCCTACCAGTTCGTGCAAGGCTTCGTACGTTTGTTGGGCCAGTTCGCGCGTGGGCGACAAAATAAGCGCCGCGCCGCCGTCTTCTTTTTCCA
Source organism: uncultured Elusimicrobiales bacterium (assembly GCA_934662565.1). GTDB lineage: Bacteria > Elusimicrobiota > Elusimicrobia > Elusimicrobiales > Elusimicrobiaceae > Avelusimicrobium. Next base: position 70,040 of record CAKUKI010000001.1, on the reverse strand, counting down.
TACGGCTTAAAATAGGCAGTAAAAAGGCAAACGTTTTGCCCGTACCCGTCTGGGCCGTGCCCAGTACGTCGTGCCCTTGCATGGCGGGCTCAATGGCCTGCGCCTGAATGGGCGTAGGCGTGGTAATGCCCAAGCGTTTTAACGCATCTTGCAAAAACGCGGGCAAAATAGAAAAGTCTTTCATGGACATTCAAATTCCTTATCATTAATCTGCGTGTAAAAGGGCTTCGCACTGTTCGTTTAAGGCAAGCCATTCTTCTTCACACTTGTTCAGTTCGTCCGTCAACAGGGCCAGTTCTATGCTCCCGTCGGCCGAATATTGTACCAGCAGTTGCTGTTCCAGTTGCGCTTTGCGGGTGGAGAGCTTTTCAATCTTTTTATCCAGCTCCCGAATTTGTTTTTTAAGAGGCGCGGCATCCGCGCGGCGTTTGGCCGCATCCCGGCGCCGGGCCTCTTTGCCGGACATTTTATCACTGGCGGCACCCTCGCGGTCCCCCCCGTTAAGAAGCTGCATTTTGTAGTCTTCCAAATCTCCGGTAAATGTGCGGCAAGTGCCGCCGCGCACAATCCAAAGCGTATCGCACGCCATTTCTATAACGTGCAAATCGTGCGTGATTAATACCACCGCACCGGTATAGGCGTTCAGCGCGTCTAACAGCGCGTCGCGCGATTGGATATCCAAGTGGTTGGTGGGTTCGTCCAAAATCAGCAAATGGGGCGCGTCTTTGGTAATCAGCGCCAAAAGCAGGCGGGATTTTTCCCCGCCGGAAAGTTTGCCGATTTCGGTATCTGACTTGGCTTTATTTAAGCCGAACGCACCCAGTTGGGCGCGTATTTGGGTTTCGCTTGCCCCCGTCATCACCTCACCCAGTTGTTCAAAGGGGGTTTTTTCCACATCCAGTTCTTCCGTTTGGTGTTGGGAAAAATAAGCGATTTTCATTTTTTTGGCCGTCGTCATCTTGCCGCTCATCAGCAGTAAGCGGTGGGATAAAATTTTGGCCAAGGTGGATTTACCGTTCCCGTTCGCACCCAACAGGGCGATACGGTCGTCCTGCTCTATGCGTAAATTCAAGTCCGTCAGCACGGGTTTTTCGTCATAGCCGGCAACGCCGCCCTCTATGGAAATTAAAGACTGCGTCAGCCGCGTGGGGGACGGAAACTGAAAGTGGACTTCCGGGTCCTTGGGGATAGGCGGTAATTCGCCCATTTTTTCTATCATTTTGATACGGCTTTGCGCCTGCTTGGCCTTGGTGGCCTTGTAGCGGAAACGGTCCACGAACGATTGCAAATGCGCCACTACGCGCTCGTGCTTGGCGGCGGCCAAGCGCATGCCTTCTATGGCGGCGGCGCGGGTGCGTTCGTACTGGTCGTAATTGCCGTTATAGAGCTTTAGAACGGCGTTTTCCACATGGATAATTTTATCGCACAGCAGGTTCAAAATATGCCGGTCATGGCTGATGATAAAAACGGTTTTGTTTAGGTGGAGCAGGTAGTTTTCCAACCAAACGGAAGTTTCCAAATCCAAGTGGTTGGTGGGCTCGTCCAACAGCAAACAGTTGCTGGGCGCATACAACGCGGCCGCCAGACACGCACGCACCTGCCACCCGCCGGAAAATTCTTTTAAGGGGCGGTTGAAATCTTTATTTTCAAACCCTAACCCGCTTAAAATAGCGCTGGCGCGCGCGGTGGCACTATGGGCGCCCAAAAATTCCATACGGTCAAAAACTTCCGCCAAACGCTCGCCGGAAATATCCGCCCGCTGGGATTCTTTTTCCAACGCGGACAGTTCTTTATCGGCCGCCAACACATAAGGCAACAGCGGTTGTGACGGGTCCGCAATTTCCTGCGCTACGGTGGCAATTTGCGTTCCGCGGGTAATTTCAATCTTTCCGCCGTCGGGCGAAAAAGCCCCTGTAATCAGCTTGAAAAGCGTACTTTTACCGCAGCCGTTGGGGCCTACTAAACCCACTTTTTGGCCGTCTTGTATCAATACGGAAGCATCTTCAAACAGGGTGCGGAGCCCAAAATGGAAGGAAAGGTCTTTAATCTCTATCACAATATATATATTTTACCAAATTTATACACGCAGGAGCGGGCGGCAAACGCAAGAAAATTTCTACGACGAGAAAACACAAAAATCATTCAACCCCCAAAAGCCGTTTCCCTCGGTAAAATTGACAAACGCCCAAATTTGATAAAATAAGTTAAAGTTTTTGGAGTTTTACATGAACCGCAACATATTAGCACTGGATTTTGGCAGTGGCAAAATTACCGCCGCTTTAAGCGCCTATGACGACGAAACAAACACCCTGCGTGTGCGCCGCACGCTGCAGGAGCCGTGCGTGGGCATAAACGGCAGTGTGATTTTGGATTTGAAAGGCGCCGAAAGAGCTTTAAGCAAAATATTTGCGGATATTTCCGAGTATGTATCGTTCAACCCGTCGGTAGTGGTGGGGGTGCGCGGTAATTTTTTAAGTTTTTTGCATACCAGCGGCACTAAATTTCGGGAGGCCAACCTCCGCCCCATTACCCAAAAAGATGTGGACGAAGCCATTAACAACTCCATTCCCAACAACTTAAACGAAAATTTGGAAGTGTTGGACGTCCTGCCCACCGGATATATGTTAGATTCCCAGCCGCGCATTGACCCGCTGGATTTAAGAGGGTTTTATTTGGAAGCCGACACGTTTATTACATTTGCACTTAAAACCCAACTGCAAAACCTGAATTGTATGTTGGAAGATTGCGAATGTACCGATTATGCCGCGTTTCCGGCCTCGGTAGCGTTGGCGCAAACGCTTATGCGTGCGGAAGAAAAAAAGAACACCACCTTATTTTTAGATATCGGCGGCACGAACACGTCGGCGCTGTTATACCACAAAGGCTCCATTTTGCAAGGGTGGGAAATGCCGCTTGGGGCCGAAATAATTGTGCAGGAAGTGGCCGATATTTTGCAAAGTGATTTGGATTCCACCCGCAAAACGCTCAGCCAATACGAATATGGGGATGACGAAATTGTGGACGACGTGTTGGACGAAGCCTCTAAAAAATTAATGAAAGCCATTAAAAAAGAGTTGCTCAACTCCGTGGACTACTTAAAATTCCCCCCCACGAGCGCCGTATTAAGCGGCGGCGGAACCGGCGAAAGCGTGCGCGAAGCTGCCAAAAACGTGTTTAATTTGCGTAAAGCGCGGCTGGCCGCATGCGAGGACCTTATCCCGGATGCGGAGGGCAAAGAGCCTGTTTTTGCCACCGTAATTGCGCTTACCCACCACTATTTAGAGCGCGAAACGACCGAGGCCGTACACTCCGCCAAAAAAGAGGACAGTTTTTTGGGCGGTTTATTATCGCGCTTTGGGTTTAACTAACCCCCCTAAACAAAAAAGCACCCTTTAACCAAAAAGCACCTTGCAGGCCGCACCCTGCGGGCCGCACCTTGTGGGGCACACCTTGTGGGCCGCACTTTTTTACAATAAAAAAAGCAAGGCTGGGTTGGGGCGGAACCCCATAAAAAACCCCGCTTTGGTGCGTGGCCTTGGGCGGGGTGTAAAGATGTACTAAACAGTGCTATAACGCGCGCGGAACGCGGACAGATTAGTTGTAGCACTCGGTACTTTGGCCGTTATTACAACAGACAAACACAGGATAATCAATCCCGCAAAAATCCGCACATAATTCGCGCCCGGTTGTTTTGTATCCCCTGCAAGAGACATTATCACTATGATAATTGCGCCACAATTCATATTGGTATTGTAATGAAGCGGAGTTCGCGCTTCCATCCTTCACACGCTCAGCTCTTACTCGATCACTAATCCCCAATGCGCTGCTATCCAGTTGTATCATAAACCCATTTCCACCGGCTCCGGTTTGAGGGTCCCCTTTGGTATAATACGTACTGCTTGTTGCCCCCTTGGGGGCCACATCTAACCCCTCAAATCTACGCGCATAGCGGTTGGTTTGCATAAGCTTACGGCGTTGGGCTTTCACAATGCTATCCATCAGTGTGACTGCTTCCGCCATGCGGGAGCGCTCCACCGCCTTACCATATTGCGGCAGTGCCATAGCGGCCAAAATGCCGATGATGAGTACGACGACTAATAATTCAATCAGCGTAAAGCCGCCTAAACGGCTTAAATTTGCGTTTTTCATGTAAAACCTCATTTTTTGATAAATTTTGCTTATAACAAAATTTATCAAAAAAAAAAAAACAAAAACAACCCTATTAAATAACGGCAGGCAAAGCCCCCATATTTTAAGGGTAATTTTTCCAAAAAAACTTTTCCCGCGCCCTTTTATTTTTCAGTAGTTTTTACTTATTTTTATATTTTTCTAACGATAACAGCAAAAGCTAGGCGGAAAAAAGCGCTTTGTTTTGTGCCGTGCAGAGCAGTACAAGAGTTAGTGATTGTAGCATGATTTTTCAAATTTAAGATGATTTTGCGCCGCTAGTTTGTGCGCGGTGTGGCTGTATGCCACATAAGCCCAAAGGGACCGACCAGACGGCCAAATGTGGAAAAATGTTGCCCCTCAAACGCAAACAAGGGGAAAAATGTTATTTTTCCCCTTGTGCGTTAAAATCGCCACTTACCAACAGTTGTTTGCCGTTCTTCCTTAGCGTTGCCATTTTGTGCTAGTACAAGAGTGAGTGTTGGTAGCATGATTTTTCAAATTTAAGATGATTTTGCGCCGCTAGTTTAGGCGCGGTGTAGCGCTAGCTACATAAGCCTAAAGGCGGCACAAAAGGGCTTAAATTTGGAAAATGGTATGCCCACGAAATGCGAACGGGGAACAAAATGTTATTTTGTTCCCCGCGCATTAAAATCGCCACATACCACCAGCCGTGGCCTTTCTTCCTTAGCGTTTCTGTTTCGTGCCAGTACAAGAGTTATTGTTCGCAGGCTGTTTTTTCAGATTTGCGCCGTATGGGCGGGCATTAGTTTGGGCGCAGTGTGGCTGAATGCCACATAAGCCCAAAGGGACCGACCAGACGGCCAAATATGGAAAAATGTTGCCCATCAAACGCAAACAGAAAGCAAAATGTTATTTTGCTTTCTGTGCGTTAAAATCCCCACTTACCACCAGCCGTTATTCTTCCTCGTCCTCGTTGTAGGTGCGGACAAAGAGGAGTATATACGCCAGCAACGTCGCCCCGAAAAAGATTAAAAAGCAGTAGGAAAACCACCACATCTTATTCATCGGGTTATAATCCAACATCATAGAATTAAAAAACAACGCGCACAGTACCATGGTTAAATACCCCCACACAAAAAGAGTGACGGCCTTTAAGCAAGTATCCACCGTGCCAATAATAAAACCTTTTTGTTCATACGGTCTTTTTAAGTAAGCAAATAATTTGTGCATAAAAGTAAACTCCTACTTCACCTTTTGATTAGCCGGAAAATACGGGTTTCCGGCGGAGGCCCCTAACCGCACAGACGGCTGCTCCGCTGGGGCGGGCTCTCTTTTAGCCGCCGTGGGGGAAGACTCGTACGCAAAATACCCGCTTAACGGGGTGCCGTCGTTTTCTTCTTCCGTCCCCGGTATTTCAAAAGTACCGTCGCCTTTGTCTTTCAAGGTCACTTCTTTACCGCCGTATTTTACCGTGACAGGGCCCGTATATTGGCCGGGGGCCCCTTTGCGGCGCATCACAATAATGGTGCGGGCACTGCCCGTAGGCGGCATTTGGAAAGTAGACCCCGGAAAAAGCTCCAACACCGCGGCGTTTACGTCGCGCTCATCTTGGGAAGAAAGCGTGTCGTTTTCAAATAGCGGATACACAACGGCTTCCCAATATTCCCGATTTCTGGAAAGAGGTTCCTCTTTATATTTTTTATTAGGCTGTTTAATATAACGCGGGATTTTTACCTTGTCTTTAGGCTTGGGGGAAGATACATAATAAGACGAAAAATACACCACGCGCGGTTCGTTAGGTACTTTTTCCGGTTCCGGCGTCAGGCAGTATTCCACTTTTTGCTGGGTGGATTTGTCCAAATTACGGTCCACGCGGGTTTCACAGGTGGATTGGGCGTATAGCGACGGGGCCAACAAGGCCCAAACAACACAAAGGGTGGGTATGTGTTTTATCATAATAAAAAATTCTCCGTACAATATATAATATAATACATTTTTTTGATTTTTGCACTGCTTTTTACCTTGGCATATTTTCCAAGAGCCCCTAAAGCCGCTTTCTAATAAAAAACCCCCGCTTAAAAACGGGGGTAATAAAAGTGTCACCGGGTGGGCTCGAACCACCGACCTAGCGCTTATGAAACGCTCGCTCTAACCAACTGAGCTACGGTGACTAAATCTGACTTAATTATTATAACAAAACTTTTGGCTCCCGTGCAAGATTTTTATTTTCTCCGTCGGAGTGGGTGGCTAATCAATCATGCGGTATTCGTTTAATTTAGCCGGCAGCGTGCCTTTTTTGGCGGTGTCAAAATCCTGCTGGGCTTTTTCCTGCTCGCCTTTTTGCAGGTAGGCCGCCCCGCGCGCATTATATACATCCGCCGCCGGAGCCAACAAAATAACGGACGTATAATCCGCAATGGCTTTATCGTATTCTTTCAACATAAAAAACACGCCCGCGCGGGAAAAGAACGTCTCCGGTTTTTGCGGGTTTAAGCGGATGGAAATATCAAACATTTTAATAGCATTTTGATAGTCCCCCTGTGCGGCCAGCGCAGAACCCAGCGCCGTGTATCCGTCCGCCTGATAGGGGTTTTTTTCCACTACGGTAAAAAAATCTTCTTGGGCGCGCGCATAATCTCCGGTAAAAAAATAGGCCGCCCCGCGCGACGCATACACCGCCGTCAAGTCCGCATTCATAGCCAGCGCTTTATCATACGCTTTAATAGCCTGCGGGATTTTGCCGTCTTTCACAAAGCCGTCCCCACGGGCTAAATATTCGCTGGCGGTGGGCAAGGTTTGGCACGCGGCCAACCCCGCACCCAGTAAAACAAACAGTAAAATTTTTTTAGTTGTCATCATTTCCCCCTTATTTAATAGGTCCTACCAAATTATACAACAAAAGGCCTAAAATCTTCTAGGTACAAAAAAATGTTTTTTGTGGGTCTAAGGGCCCTTTTGAAGCCGCCTTAAAATAAGTATTCTAAAAGTATAGTCATAAACCTCCTAAAACGTTTTAATCCCCCAAACCCCTCTGGTCCAAAACCCTGCCAGAGGGGTTTCCCTATTTAGCGGGGCGCCTTTTATGATAAAATAGGGTAAGAGGTTTTTATGACGACACCGCGCATCACTTTATTTATTATTGCCCATAACGAAGAAGCCAAACTGGCTAAATGCATTTTAAGCACCAAAGGTTTGGTACACGAAGTTATTGTAGTTAACGACCGCTCCCAAGACCGCACGGAAGAAATCGCCCGCGAGCTGGGGGCCATTGTGTTTAACCGTGATTTTGACGGCTTTGCCAACCAAAAGAATTTTGCCCTCTCTAAAGTAAATGGGGATTGGGCCCTTAATTTAGATGCCGACGAAACCCTATCCCCCGCTTTGAAAGAGGAAATCCGCCGTACGGTGCAAAACACGCCGCACAGCGGGTTTAATATTCCGTTTTCCAACTATTTTTTAGGCAAAAAAATGAACCATAGCGGCTTAAATAAAGAACACCACCTGCGTTTGGTGCGCACCCAAAACGCGCATTATGTGGGTGGGCTGGTGCACGAGGGGTTGGAAGTAAAAGGAACACTGGGCCACTTAAAAAACACTATCAACCATTATTCGTACGATTCCATAGAAACCTATTTCCGCAAACTAAACCATTACACTTCTTTAGCGGCAGAACAAATGTATAAAAACGGGCGGAAATTTTCCTTGCCGTTCGTGCTGATTACCATTCCGTTTGAATTTTTGAAACGCTACCTGCTAAAATTGGGCGTGTTGGACGGCATACGCGGCTTTATTTGGGCCAGTTTTTCCGCCTTTTATGTATTTGTTAAATATATGAAACTTTGGTTCCTGTGGGAGAAACGCTCCGTATGATGTGGCTGCTAACCTTACTAATTCTGCCGTTTTTGGTGGCGGCCTTTTATGCGCCGGCACGGAAGTTATGCTGGTGGCGTCCCCCCCAAAAAGGGCTTACGGTGTTTATGTACCACCATGTAGCCATAACGGACCCCGCCGACGGACAATACCCCTTTACCGTCACCCCGCAGCAGTTTGAAAGCCATTTGGAAGTATTAAAAAAATTAGGCAAAACCCCCATTGGGCTTACAGACCTAAAAAATCCCGCCGTTCCAAACCCCGTTATGCTTACTTTTGACGACGGCCACCAAGACAATTACACCACGTTATTCCCCCTCTTAAAAAAGCACCAAGTAAAGGCGGTCATCTTTTTGATTACGGAAAAAATAGGCACTGCCGGTTTTATTACTTGGCAACAAGCGCGGGAAATGCAAGCCTCCGGCTGGGTGGAGTTTGGCTCCCATACGGCCACGCACCAACGCTTACGCAAAATTTCTGACGAAGAAATCACCCGCGAACTTACCCAAAGCCGCGCCACTATTCAAAAGGAACTTGGTTTTGTGCCGGACGCATTTTGCTATCCGTTTGGGTCGGGCGCGTTTGATAAGCGCGTGCGCGCGCTTGTTTTACAGGCCGGATTTGTGTATGACTTTAGCACCAAAAAGGGTGTAAACCCGTGGCCCTTAAACCCGCATAAACCCATTAAGCGGGCCTTCCCGCGCGGTGGGGAAAGTGCGCTTGATTTTATGCTGCAAGCCACCCGCGGTATGAGCCGTTTTTAATTATGACCTATTTACTCATTTTTTTAGGTGTAGCCGCCGTGGGCGGGTGGTGCGCGCTTTACTTTCCGTTCTGGAAGAAACGCCGCCCGATTTTAACCGTTTTGCGCTTTGGCAAAATAGGCTCCGGCAAAGGCTATATTTCCCCGCAAGCGTTGGAAAAGCGCCTAAATGCCCTGCAAAAATGGGGTTTTACCCCTATTGTGCCGGAAGATTTATTAGCCGCCAAACAGGGCGTGCAGCTCCCGCCACGGCCGGTTTTACTGGTGTTTGAATACGGCCTAGCCAGTTTTTATAAAACGGTATTTCCGCTGTTAAAAGCACGCGGTCAAAAAGCGTGCGTTTGTTTGTGTGCGGATTACATTGGCCAATACAATGCGTGGCAGAACCCCTATAAAGACCCGTGGCAAAACACCTTAACGGCGCAAGAATTAACGCTGCTACAAAAAAGCGGGCTTATCAGTTTTGCCGCGCACGGCTTAACGTATGCGGACTTAAACGCTTTGCCGCAAGAAACCGCCGCCGCAACGGCCAAAGAAGCCCTGTACCGTTTGAAACACACCTATCAGCTGACGCTAAACACGTTTTTTTATCCGCACAGTGTGCCCAGTAAAGAACTGGACCAACAAGTAGCCGCCGCGGGCTATGCGGTGCGTTTGAGCCGGAGCCGCGGCACCAACCTTTTGCCCCCTCGGCTGGGAACCCCTTTACATACCGTATGCGGTGGGTTAAGTTTACCGCGCTTGCGCGCCAAATTAACCCGCGGATAAACTGGGCTGTTTATTCCGAATTTTTCTCTATAAAAAGTAAGGCGGGTTTGGGGCGCCGCCCCATAAAAAACCCCGCTTGGGCGCGTGGCCTTGGGCGGGGTGTAAAGGTATGCTAAACGGCGCTATAACGCGCGGGAAAAGCGGGAAGATTAGTTGTTAGTGGGCTCGGGACACTGGGCATTTGTGCCGTTATCACAACACATTGACACAGGCGTATCAATCCCGCAGAAGTCCGCACATAATTCATGCCCTGCTCGGTTGCGTCCCCAGCAAGTGACGTTATCATTCTGATAATAGCGGATTAACGTGTACCTGTATTGCAACGAAGGAGCGCTAGTATCTCCATTAAACATACGCGCAGCAGACACGGAATCATTTCTAGAAATGAAAGTTATCCCAAACCCATTTCCACCGGCACCGGTCACAGGGTCCCCTTTGGTGAAATAGCGCCTCCCCGTTGCCCCCTTGGGGGAAACATCTAACCCCTCAAAATTTCTCGCATAGCGGTTGGTTTGCATAAACTTGCGGCGTTGGGATTTAACAATGCTATCCATGAGCGTGACGGCTTCCGTCATGCGGGAGCGCTCCACGGCCTTAAAATATTGCGGCAGTGCCATAGCGGCTAAAATACCAATAATCAGTACTACGACTAATAGCTCAATCAGCGTAAAGCCGCCTAAACGGCTTATATTTGCGTTTTTCATGTAAAACCTCATTTTTTGATAAATTTTGCTTATAACAAAATTTATCAAAAAAAAAAAACAAAACAACCCCTATTAAACCACGGCAGGCAAAGCCCCCATATTTTAAGGATAATTTTTCCTAAAAAACTTTTTCCGCGGATGTTTATTTTTTATTGATTTTTACTTATTTTTACATTTCCCCGCCGAGCCAACCAATTAAACAGTGTGTATTTCGTTTGTTTTTGTTGTTTTGCCGTTGTTATAGCTGTTTGCCGTTAAGCGCACCCCTTTGAAGCCGCTTATAAAATTTATTTTTAACGGAGTTATAAAGGCATTTTACTTGTCCGACCGTAGGGAGTTGTAAAATGCCCGTATAAAAATAAATTTGTCCTGCGGACGGCGGCTCCGGGGGCTAGCTTTTTGCTTACTTTTTTGCAATGAAAAAAGTAAGGCGGGTTTGGGGTGCCGCCCCAAGAACTTCCACATAAGCCCAAAGGGACCGCTCAGACGGCCAAAGGTGGAAAAAGGTTGCCCATCAAACGCAAACAAGGGGAAAAATGTTATTTTTCCCCTTGTGCGTTTATATCTAAATCCTACCAAATGCCGTTATCTTTTAGGGTAGAGGACTTGCTCTAACTTCTCTTCCTCCTTTTCTCCCCCTCTAATCTTCAAATTCACCGACAGCACATACACATCTTTGGTTAAAATTTCCCGCCAATTATCCGGGAATTTTACAAAATCCTTAAACGTGGTCACCAGCGGCAAGCCGTTGCGCGTTTCTTCAAAGGTACGCAGGTGGTCTTCGGTATAAAACTGGTGGTCCGGAAAACGCCACTTTTGCGCCAAAGTTAGGCCCAAATTTTCCAAGGTTTTTTCAAAGGTTTCGGGGTGCCCGAGCGCGCAAAAACAGGCTGCTTTCCCTTTTACCTCATCCAAACCCACCTTGCGGCTTTGGCAAATATCAAAATAATACTCCGGTTTGTGTTCGCTTTCCAAAATTTCCACCGTGTCGTTATATTCGCGGATTTTATCTTTAATGTCTTCCAATTCGCGCGGGGTGGCTTGGTCACAATGGGTTAAAATAATTAACGCGGCCCGTTTTAACCCCTCCAACGGCTCACGCAAATTGCCGTACGGCAGTAAATAGCCGTTGCCGAACGGATTTTTGGCATCTACCAAAATAATGTTGGCATCCCGTTTTAAGCGGTGGTGCTGGAGACCGTCGTCCAACAGTACAATTTGGCTTCTGAACTGCCGCAACGCTTCCGTAGCCGCCAAAGCGCGGTCCGCCGCTATAACCACAGGTACTTTATACTGGCTCAACACGCGGCTCATCATAAAAGGTTCATCCCCCGCCATGCGCCAATCGGCATCCGGATTATCAAACAATACTACCGCTTCTTTACTTTTTTGCTGGCGTTTATAGCCGCGGGAAACAATCGCCACGCGCATCCCTTTTTTAGCTAGTAAGGTAGCCGCCAATAAAACCGCCGTGGTCTTGCCGGTTCCCCCCGCCGTAATGTTGCCAATGCACACCACGCGGCCGTTTACGCTTTTTACGGTTTTCCACCCGTTTTGATAGGCAAAACGGTCCAACCAACCGGCCCACCCATATAGCTTGCTGGCAGCTAATAACACCCAACGCCCCGCCGCACAAGCCATTAGTTTTTCTTTTAATGCTAGTAAATCCATATTTATTAAAACCTCGTTTGATAGTTGTTTAGTACATTTTACCATTTCTGGGGCGGTTGGTCCTGCGGCAAGTTTATTCCCCCACGGCAAAATTGCTATAATGGGTTATGCGTTTCCAAAAGACACCTTTACACCATATCCAATACCTTGGTTTGAAAACCGCCTGCGCCATGTTGCGCTGGCTCCCTTATTCTTGGGCAGTGGCGGCGGGGCGCTTTGCTACCGGCTCCGTGCGTTTTGTAATGCCCAAACGCTTTAAGCGTTCTATGTATGATATCCAGCGCGCATTTCCCGATAAAACCCCTCAGCAAGTGTTTGCTATTGCGTTAGAATCTTGGCGCAATATGGGCGGCATTTTGGCGGAGTTTGTGCAATTAACCGCCATGACACCGGAAAAATTCAAAAAATATGTAGCCGTGACCGGCATAGAAAAAATGCTGGAAGCCCAACGCAACAAACAAGGCGGCATTATACACATTGGCCACTTTACCAACTGGGAAGCCTTTGGCCTAGCCGGCGCCGTATGGGGCATAGATAAAGCCGTGCTGGCCCAGCGGGTAGACAACCCCTATGTGGACGAAGAAACCAACCGCCTGCGCAACATTTTTACCGGACGCACCTTTTACAGCAATCACGAAGACAACCCCTTTTTTGCCTGTATGCGCTGGCTCAAAAAAGGCAAATTATTAGGGATTTTAATTGACCAAAATGCGTCTTCCAGCGAGCTTTGGATTCCTTTTATGGGCCGTATAGCGGCATTTTCCCCCATTACGGCACTACTGTCTATCAAAATGCAAGTGCCGGTTTTCCCCGTGCAAGTGGTGCGCAAACAGGGCAAAATTGTGTGCATTGTGCACGACCCGCTCACCCCGCCCAAAGAATATTCCCAACAAAATATCCGCGCGTTTACCAAAACTTTGGTTAAATGCTACGAAGACTGGCTTAAAGAAGACCCCGGCTCTTGGTTGTGGGCGCATAACCGCTGGAAACGCGAGGCCGAGGGCGAAAAATACTTACAGGAACACCCCGATGAAAGATAAAATAAAAGCTGTTTTTTTTGACAGGGACGGCACTTTAATTCACGAAAAACCCGGCACTTATTTAAGTGACCCCGCCAAAGTGCGCCCTTATAAAACCGCTGCCCCCGCCCTAGCCAAACTGGCCAAGCTGGGCTACACTTTTTTTATAGTTTCCAACCAATCCGGCATTGGGCGCGGCTACTTTACCGCCAAAGAGGTGGACGCCTGCCACGCCCGCTTGAAAGCCTTGTTAAAACCGACTGTTATTAAGGAAATTGCTTACTGCCCGCACGGGCCGGACGACCATTGTGCTTGCCGCAAGCCGGCCCCCCTGCTGGGCGAAAAGCTCATTCAAAAATATCGGGTAGATGTGGCCCGCTCCTATATGGTGGGCGATAAAAAAGCGGATGTGCTTTTTGGGCAAGCCTTGGGGCTTAAAACGATTTTAATGACTACCGCCAACGGCAAACACCATTTACAAAAATATCCGGATTTACACCCCGATAAAGTGGCCACCAACTTACTAAACGCCGCTAAATTTATAGAAAAGGACGCGCGCCATGAATAAAACCGGCTGGACGTTTTGGGTACTTTTACTGGCGGCTGGGTGCCAAACCGCTCCCGCTACTCAAACACCTACCCCAACGCCCGCCGCGCAAGTCACCCAAACGCAAGAGGTTTCCCACGCGGCGCAAGCGGTAGAGCCGCCCACCACACCTGCGCCTAAAAAAATAGAGGCCGCTGCGTCCCATACAGGGGCCACCCAAACCGCGCAGCCGCAAAAATCGTCCGCCCCGCGTCCGCAAACCGCCGTAGCGCCGCGAGAAACGCCCGCGCCCGCCGAGCCCGCCCAATATACTGTTCCCGCCGGAGCACAACTGCCAAGCGATACACCCGTTTTTGAAGAAGAAGATTTAATTTCCACCTCCGGCCGCTTGTTAAACCCCTATGCGTACCAACAGTCGGATATTTCCGCCAAAACCGGCGCCCCGTGGGACGGCGAACAGTTAAAATACGGTATTTATTATGCTTTTGTAAAGGCGGGTACGGCCTATATACGCAACCGGGGATTGGTGGATATTGGCGGCCGCCCCGCGTACTTAATACAAACCACGGCTTTTTCGGCCAGCGTGATTGACGCTTTTTTCAAGGTGCGTGACCTCAACCAATCTTGGTTGGACGCGCAAACTTTTTACTCCCGAGGCTACGGCCAAAGCGTGCGCGAGGGAAATTATAAACGCGACGAATGGGTTATTTTTGACCCGTCTAACCGCCGTTATTACGGGCAAATCCAAAAGAAGGACGCCCCGCGGGAAATTGCCGGCCCGTTGGAAACGGACGTGACCGATTTTTTAACCGCCCTTTATTATGTGCGCGCCCAAAAATTAGAAGTTGGCAAAGATATTGTGTTTGATATCATCAATCGGGAAAAGCAATACCCGCTGGTTGTAAAAGTGCACGGGCGGGAGCGCGTAAAAACGCCGGCTGGAAATTTTGATTGTATTAAAGTGGAACCGCAGTTGCGCGGGGAAGGTATTTTTGTAGCCAAAGGCAAGAGTTTAACCGTCTGGCTGACGGATGATGCCTACCGTATGCCCGTAAAAATGAAAACGGAAGTATTTATAGGCAGTGTATCGGCCACTTTATTAGAATACAAAAGGATGTAAAACACCCCGTAAATATTTTATAATGGGATATACTCAGGAGATTTTTTATTATGACTCATGTACCCGTCAAAAGATTAAAAGAAATTTTGCACGCCTTCAACGGCCAGCAAATTATTGTGGTAGGCGATATTATGCTGGACCATTTTATTAAAGGCGACGTGACGCGCATTTCGCCGGAAGCGCCGGTGCCGGTAGTGGCCGTAAAAAAGGAATTTTTTGTGGCCGGCGGCGCGGGCAACGTGGCTGTAAACCTTTCCGCTTTAGGGGCCAAGCCGGTGTTGGTTTCCGTAGTAGGGGCCGACTTGGGCGGCGAAATGCTAAAAGGCTTCCTGCGGGATAAAAAGGTAGACCTGCGCGGCGTGGCCGAGGACCCCAACCGCCCCACCACCCAAAAAGTGCGCGTTATGGCGGAACAACAGCAAATTGTGCGCTTTGACCGCGAAAGCAAAAAAACGGTGGACTCCAGCGTAGGCGCCCAATGTATGGAAAGTTTTAAGGCCGCCTTAAAAACCGCCAAAGGGGTTGTCCTGTCCGACTACGGCAAAGGCATGCTCAGCGACCATAACATTCAGGATATTATTTCCCTCTGCCGCAAAAAAAATATTCCGGTGTGTGTGGACCCCAAAATTGACAATTTCAAAAAATACAAACACATTACCTGTATGACCCCCAATACCAAAGAAGCATGGGAAGGTGTGGGCGAATCCCCCCGCTCCGGCGAAGAAGCCATTACGGAACTGGGCCAAAAAATCTTAAAAATGCTGGAGGCAGACTCCATTTTAATTACCCGCAGTGCCGACGGTATGAGCCTGTTTGAAAAAGGCAAAAAATTCCCCTCCACCGTTAAAGCCACCGCACGCGAAGTGTTTGACGTGACGGGCGCCGGAGATACGGTTATATCCGTATTAACCTTGGCCTTGGCGGCGGGCGCTACACTTGAGGAAGCGGCGGTGCTTTCCAACTTTGCGGCGGGCATTGTGGTAGGCAAATCCGGCACGGCTACTACCACCGTAGAAGAAATTGAAGGGGTGCTGGCATGAGCGACGTTTTAATAGCCGTTCCGGCGCGCTATGGGTCTTCCCGCTTGGCTGGAAAAATTATAAAAATGCTGGCGGGCAAGCCGGTTATCCAGCGCACTTATGAAAAATGCTTACAGGCCGCCGTGGGGGATGTGATTATTGCCACGGAAGCCCAAATTGTGGCAGATACCTGTGCCCAATTTGGGGCCAAAGCCATTTTGACCAGTGCCGCCTGCCAAAGCGGTACGGACCGTATTTACGAGGCCGCCCAAGGCCGTACGGAACAATTTATTATCAATGTGCAAGGGGACGAGCCGTTTATAGCCCCCTCCACCATTGTAAAAATCGTCCAATTATTAAAAAGTGACCCCGCCTGCGATATTGCCACGGCGGTTATTGCCACGACGGACGATAAAATAGTTGATAACCCCAACTGCGTAAAAGCCGTGCTGACGGCGGACAAGCGGGCGCTGTATTTTTCCCGCTCCCGCGTGCCGTACAAACGCCAGCCGGACGAAGCGGCCTTAAAAGCCCCGTATTGGAAGCACTGCGGCATTTACGGCTACCGCCGCGCGGCGTTGGAAAAATTTGTCCACCTGCCGGTAAGTCCGCTGGAAAAACTGGAAAAACTGGAACAGTTGCGCGCGCTGGAGGCGGGGATGTGCATTAAATGCGTGGAAATCCAACCCTCCGGCCCCGCCATAGACACCGAGGCGGACTTAAAAGCGGCCGAAGAATATTTGAAACAGCACGCATAACAGGAGCTCCCGCCTGACGGGGGCTTCTCTCTTTTAGGCATACGGCACCCAATGCCGCAACCGATTTTTATTTCAGCAAGGAGATGAACATGAGTAAATTTATTATCATTACCGGCGGGGTAGTTAGCTCGCTTGGCAAAGGGATTTCCGGGGCCAGTATTGGCAAACTTTTACAGCTAAACGGCTTAAAAGTAAATATGATTAAGTGTGACCCGTATATTAATGTGGACCCCGGCACCATGAGCCCCTACCAACATGGGGAAGTGTTTGTCACTACCGACGGTGCAGAGGCCGATTTGGACTTGGGCCATTACGAACGCTTTTTAGATGTAAATATGACCCGCGCCAACACCAACACGGCCGGAAGCATTTATCAAACGGTGATAGATAAAGAACGCCGCGGTGAATACTTGGGCGCTACGGTACAGGTCATCCCGCACATTACTAACGAAATTAAACGCCGCTTTACCGCGTTTGAAAACGAAGTAGACGTTTCCATTATAGAAATAGGCGGTACGGTGGGCGATATTGAATCGCTGCCGTTTTTGGAAGCGGCCCGCCAGCTGCGCTTGGAAAAAGGCCCCAAAAACGTCATTTGCGTACACGTCACGTTAGTCCCCTATATTGCCGTAGCGCAAGAGCTTAAAACCAAACCCACGCAGCACTCCGTCAACAAACTGCGGGAAGTTGGTATTGAGCCCAGTATGCTTATTTGCCGCACCGAAAAACCCCTTTCCCAACATTTACGGGAAAAAATTTCCCTCTTTTGCAGTGTGCCCACGCAGGCGGTTATTGAATGTGCGGATGCCAAATCCATCTACCACGTGCCGGAAAATTTTTATAAGCAAAAAGTGGACGAACAAATTATTGACCTGTTGGGCCTGACCCCCAAACAAAAAGTGGACCCCAAATGGTTTGAATTTTTTGATAAAGCCATGACCCCCTCCAAAAGCGTTAAAATTGCCGTGGCCGGTAAATATTCCGAATTGCAAGATGCCTACAAATCCATCAGCGAGGCCTTGCGCCACGCCGGTATGAATAATGATGCCAAAGTGGAAATTGTTTTTGTAAATACGGAAAAAGACAACGTGGAAGAAAAATTAAAAACCGCCGACGGCATTTTAATACCGGGCGGATTTGGCGGGCGCGGGGTGGACGGCAAAATTGCCACCATTAAATACGCGCGCGAACACCAAGTGCCTTTTTTGGGTATCTGTCTGGGGATGCAATGCACCGTTATAGAAGCCGCCCGCAACCTGTGCGGCCTGCATGATGCCAACTCTACCGAGTTTGACCCCACCACCAAAGACCCTGTGGTGGATTTAACCCCCCAACAAAAAAACGTGGTTTATAAAGGCGGCACCATGCGGCTGGGCAATTACACGGCCGATTTGGAGGAAGGCTCCCTTGCGCGCAAATTGTACGGCAAGGACCAAATTGTGGAGCGCCACCGCCACCGCTACGAGCTAAACCCTGCCTATGTAAAACAACTGCGCGACGCGGGGCTGAAAGTATCCGGTTGGCACGAGGGCGTTTTGCCGGAAATTGTGGAACGCAACGACCACCCCTACTTTATTGCGGTGCAATTCCATCCGGAATTTGGCTCCCGCCCGCTCCGCCCGCACCCGTTATTTGACGGGTTGGTAAAAGCAAGCTTAAAAAGAAAAGAAAACAAATAAGCCGGAGTATTTTTACTATGGGCGGGGCCGTTTTGGTCGGCTCCGCCCTTTTGTTTGGGAGCGCAACCCCAAAACGCTTTATTTGGGTCCGCCAACGGCTTGGCTTGTAGGTTCCCGCCAATAATTTTTATAAAACACTTGCTTTTTTAGTTCAAGTTTACTATCATATATACCGTTGTTTTACAAGCATACATAAATTTTGTATAATTTTTATGTAAGGAATTTCTCCGGTGCAATTACAGACGCAGCCAGATTTTTAATAAAGGAGAAGGAGAAACAATGAAAAAGATGCACAGCCTGCTTGAAACCTTGGCCAGAGCCTTGGTAAAAGTGGGCGAAAACGTAAGCGGTGCTAACTATATAGTTGGCCGCTAACCCAAAAGTAAGCAGTTTGAAGCCGGTTTAGACACACGCCGGCGGACAGGAGAGAAGATTTTTCTTCCCCCTGTCTAAAACAGCCGAAACGGGCCCTAAAAAGCCCCACATTTTCAAAATGATTTGCCGCTCCCGTAGGGGTGCGGTTTTTTTGCGCCCTTTTACCGGTCCCCGCTTTT
The DNA here is from genome assembly GCA_934662565.1 of uncultured Elusimicrobiales bacterium. Taxonomy (GTDB): domain Bacteria; phylum Elusimicrobiota; class Elusimicrobia; order Elusimicrobiales; family Elusimicrobiaceae; genus Avelusimicrobium. The sequence continues at coordinate 51,437 of CAKUKI010000001.1, read as the reverse complement.
ACCCGTGCCGCTTTACCTGCATTTATCCATAAAAAAACCGCCTAGGCAAATACCTAAGCGGTTTATAAATTCCAGTTCCGTTTACGGCTTTGAGCAAACGTCATCCGTACAGGAAGAAAAACCGGCGCTGATGCAAAAATCCGTATTTCCGGTGCAGCGGTCTTTTAGTTTAACATGGTTCGTGCCGCAATCAATCGGAATTTCCAAGGTATAGCGCTCCCCGCCTTGCCGTGCCACTGTCAAAAAGGCTGCATTTTCCGGCCTAGTGATGATAAAACGGTTGGGAATGGTCACAGAATTATCACTCACCAAAGCGCCGGTAACCGAAACATCCAACTGGGTCCAAGGCGTATCAAACGCACCGCAGCTATTGGAGCGGTCCCAATCGGCACGGACAAGCGCCTGTGCAATTTGGTGCGCCACATTAAGCCCTTCCGTCAATTTAGCGCGTTCCACCGTGCGTTTATATCCCCCCAACCCAATGGAGGCAATAATTGCAATAATAACCACAACGGCCATTAATTCAGACAAGGTAAAGCCTTTTTTCATAAAATCCCCTTAAAATTGGAATATATAAATTATTATACTCTTTTTTAAGGCGCTTTCAAGGCGTATTGCGGGCGGGCTTCTATTGAATATTTACCAAAAAACCGATATACTATAACATAGTAAAAGGAGAATTTATGAAAAATAAAGGTTTTACCCTCATTGAAATGTTAGCCGTTGTACTCATTATTGCTATGTTGGTTTCCGTAGCATTGCCTAAATACAAACGCTCGGTGGTCCGTGCGGAAGCCATGGAGGCTTTAACCAATTTAAGAACCTTGCAAGATGCCGCCTTGCGCGCTAGAGCCGCCAACACCCAACGCGCGGTGCCCATGAGTCTGAACGAATTAGATATAGATTTGTTTGACGCCTCAAACAAAAATTCCAGCACTTTTATTTTCGGACGCTACCGTTATATCATGGCACAGACTTTTATCCGTGTGCAAAAGCGGACAAATGCCAACTATGCCTTTATTGCCTACTACCCAGACTTAAACGGAATGGGTGGAGAAATTACCTGTACGGGCGATACGAACACTCTTTGGCTTTGCGAAAGTATGTGTAGAGAAGATTCCGCAGGCAACTGTGTTAAGAAACAAGGACAGTACATAATCAACTAATTTGGTTGTTTTATTTTTACAAACGCCCCCGCAAGGGGCGTTTTTTGATGGGTGGAAAAGGGTTTGTAAAAACAAAAAAGCCGGGCCGGGCAGATTGCCTTTCCCTTTTTATTGTGCGCAAACAAAAACATTCCTCCGCACGAACCGTCCTTACGCAAGCATGGCGGCCCGCAGGGTCAGGTTGCTTGCTCAGGGCGCGCAATAATAAAATTTCCCTTTTACACATAAAAAAACCACGCTTGCGCGTGGTTTTTCAAATGGCTCGCCCTGAAGGACTCGGCTTCCGGTCGTTTTGTTGACTCAAAACGCCTGCAGCCCGAGCTCGCGGTTTTTGCCTTACGCACAGCGGTACCTTTTTATTGTGCGTAAACAAAAACATCGCTCCGCTTTTCTCGTCCTTACGCAAGCAACGAAGGTTGCTTGCTCAGGGCGCGCAGACAATAAAAATTCCCTTTTACACATAAAAAAACCACGCTTGCGCGTGGTTTTTCAAATGGCTCGCCCTGAAGGACTCGGCTTCCGGTCGTTTTGTTGACTCAAAACGCCTGCAGCCCGAGCTCGCGGTTTTTGCCTTACGCACAGCGGTACCTTTTTATTGTGCGTAAACAAAAACATCGCTCCGCTTTTCTCGTCCTTACGCAAGCAACGAAGGTTGCTTGCTCAGGGCGCGCAGACAATAAAAATTCCCTTTTACACATAAAAAAACCACGCTTGCGCGTGGTTTTTCAAATGGCTCGCCCTGAAGGACTCGAACCTTCAACCTACCGGTTAACAGCCGGTCGCTCCACCATTGAGCTAAGGGCGAATAAATCTTTTTAATACTGCCTGTTCTTGACTACCTAAATAGTATAACAAATTTTTTTAATACTGTAAATCTTTTTTATTGGGTAGCGGTGGCCGTCCAAAAATCCCGTTTTTCACGGCCAAACAAGCTGACAAGTATTAGTATAGCAAATATTGCGGCTACTGTACAGAGGGTAAAATTTAAGCCCCAGTGGTCTATACAGGCGGATACCCCCAGCACACATAAACTTTCCACCGTATAAGTAGCGGTGGCAAATACACCCAGCATTTTGCCGCGTAATTCTACCGGAGTGCGCAGTAAAATAATGCTAATCATCATGGCGCCAAACGCCCCAAACGGCACGCCGCACAACACGGTGGCCGCCAATACTGCCGCTTTCGGCAAGGGAAACAACAACACCAAAACGGACAGCAAATACCCTACATAATTAAACGTAAGCAGGGCGAAAAACTTAAACCGCCGCGCGGCCGCCGCAAACGCCAACGCGCCGATAAACGCCCCCAAGCCAAACGCCCCGCCCAACAGCCCCAAATACAGTGAGCTAAACCCATGCTCATAAATATAAGTGGGCAGAATAATCAGTTCCCACGCTTGCCCCAACAAAAAAGTAGGAAGCGTAAACAAAATACTTTCCAAAATAATTTTGTCCTTACGCACATACGCCAAAGTTTCCCGATAAGACACCGCCGGCTTTAGCACGCGCGGCTTGCGGTTGGTAAAAACCAGCAAACACAAAAGCACAATCACCGCGCAAAAGGCCGCGCACATTACCCATGCGCTAAACAAGCCCGCCCAAGCAATTACCGCGCCGCACAAAAGCGGTCCGGCTACGGACATAATGCCGTCCATGGCTTCAATCAGGCCGGAAGTTTTGGATAGCGGTTCCCCCGCATAGCGCGAAAACGTGGGCGACAGAGCCGTGCGCGCCATTTCCCCCGGCGCATCAAACACAGAACTGGCAAAAACCAATAGCCCGATAAGCCACGTTTCCGCCCGGTCCACCCCCACCAACACGGCAATAAAACCAATCAGCACCAGTTGGGAAACTTCGCACACAAACATAGTTTTGGAGCGGCCGAATTTGTCTATTACCTGCCCGCCGAAAACGGAAGAAAATATATTAGGCAGTAAAGCGCAAAACCCCACCACACCGGTCCACCACACGCTGCCGGTAGTGCTTAACACATACCAAGGCAGTAAAATTTGCATAAACTGGTTGGTCAGCGAGGAGAACGCCTCCGTCGTTAAAATCAGTTTCCAAGGGGTTTTGTTGGCTTTTTTAGTTAATAATAACATAGTGAATCTCTCTTAAAAATTATATAAAATGATGGTAAGGAAGTGATGAGTTATGGCAGAATACAAAGATTACTATAAAATTTTAGGCGTGGGAAAAACAGCCACAGACGCCGAAATTAAAAAGGCATTCAAGCAACAGGCCCGCAAATGCCATCCGGATATGCATCCGGAAGCGGAAAAGGCTAAATGGACGGAAAAATTTAAGGATTTGAACGAAGCATACACCGTGCTTTCGGATAAACAAAAACGCACCATTTATGACCAAGTGGGCCAAGAGGGCTACCAAAATTATGCGCGCGGCGGCGGGGCTTCCCGCAGCAGTGCCGGCGCGAATCCGTATCAGCAGTACCAACAATACGGCAATTTCGGCGGCGGACAAACCAGCTATAACTTCAGCTCTAACGGTGCCGGCTTTGACGGAGGCGGTTTTAGTGATTTCTTCCAAAGCATTTTTGGCAACCTAGGCGGTATGGGCGGCATGGGCGGTATGGGCGGACGCGGCTTTGGCGGTTTCGGCCAAAACTTCGGGCGCAGTGCGGCCGCCGGGGCGCAATCGGGTGATGTGGAAGCCGAACTGGCCCTGAATTTGGAAGAAGCCCACCGCGGCGGAAATATGCAGCTTACACTGCCCAGCGGCCGGAATGTGACGGTCAAATTTCCCGCCGGAGTAAGTGAAGGCAAAAAAATCAAACTAAAAGGCATGGGCAACCCCACCGCCAACGGGAATGGGGATTTGTACCTGATTATCAAAATCCGCCCGCACGCGCAGTTTAGGCTGGAGGGCGAAGATTTACAGGTGCCCGTAATTATTATGCCGTGGACGGCGGCTTTGGGCGGTACCATTTATGTACCCACGTTGGACGGCCCCGTGAAAGTAAAAGTACCCGCCGGCACGCACAGCGGCAAAAAATTAAAATTAAGCGGCAAGGGGTTGAGCGCCAAAGGCAACTTATACGTCACGCTGACCATAGACGTCCCCCGCACCCTGACCAAAGAGCAAAAAGACTTGTTTAGCAAGTTGGCGGCTCTCGGGTAAAATATTTAACCGCCGGAGTTTTTGCTCCGGCGGTATTTTTTTTATAAGGAGTTTTTACATTATGACAGAAATTACCTGCACTTACACCGGCGACGGCGAAACCGCGCTCGTTCACGGCCCAACCACCACCACCTTAAAAACCGATTTACCGCCCGATAACGGCGGCAAGGGGCGCTGTTTTTCCCCCACCGATTTACTGGCCGCCGCCTTTGCCTCTTGCACTTTAACCATTATGGGCAAAATGGCCGCCGCCCGCGGGGATGATTTTACAGGCGCGCATTTATCCATACAAAAAATTATGGCCGCCAACCCGCGCCGCGTGGGCGAATTTGTGCTGGACATTACTTTCCCCGCGCACTTTACGCAAGAACAGAAAAAGTTTTATCTGTCCGCCGTAAACGCCTGCCCGGTACACCAGACGTTAAGTAAAGACGTCAAATTAACGGTCCGCGTTTTATAGTGCAAAAACCACCGGCACAAACCGCATATAAACTGTTAGTATATACATGGAGGGTAAAATTATGGCTATACAAATAACATTGGGAAACCACTTACAAACCACCGCCCGCTTGGAAGGGCACACCGCCGCCGTAAAAACGGCGTATTTTGACCCGCGCGAAGATATGCAGCCGGGGGAACTGCTCGCCAGTGCCTTGGGGGCCTGTATGCTTACCATGGTAGGCTACGCCGCCCAGAAACGCGGGGAAGACGTTTCCGGCACGCAACTGACGGTAGAACCTGTTTTCGGGGGTACTCCGCGCCGCGTGACGGAAATGAAACTGACGTTTGCTTATCCGGCAAATTTCACGCAAGCCCAAAAGGATTTATACACCAAAACGGCGCAAACCTGTCCGGTGCATAACTCCCTGCGGGAAGACATCCAATATACGATAGCAGTAAAATAAACAAACCGCTCCGCGCCGCATTTTACCGGGCGCGGAGTTTTTTTGCCCTGTTTAGCACTCCCCACCCGCGCGCAGGATTTATTATAATAAAAGTATGTCTAGCATTAACTGGAAAGAAATTTTCTGCCAACTGAAAGACTTTATCAAAATGTCTGTCAAAAAGTACACGCTGTTTGTTTTGCGTTTATCCCCCCACCAAAACTTATTGCAGGGGATTGTGATGTACACGTTTTTGGGGTGGATTGTGCTCTCACTCCCGTTTATGAAAACCCAAAGCGTGGGGTGGCTGGATAACCTTTTTACCGCCGCCTCCGCCGCGTCTACCACCGGGCTTACCAGCGTAAACTTTGCCGATTCTTACTCCTTTTTGGGTAAACTGGTGGTTTTGTTTATGATTCAGGCGGGCGGGCTTGGCTATATGACGATGTCCTCCTTCTTGTATTTATCCACATCGCGCCGCTTGCGCCCCCACCAAAAAGAAGTGCTGACGGCGGAATTTTCCCTGCCGCAAACGCTGGATTTGCACGATTTTTTACGCGCCGCTATGATTTTTACCGCCGTAGTGGAAAGCGTGGGCGCGGTGCTGTTATTCAACTATTTTATGCACCACGATTTTGGCATTTTTAAGGCGATTTGGTACAGTATTTTTCATAGTGTATCGGCCTTTTGTACGGCGGGATTTAGCCTGTGGAGCGATAGTTTAACCGGCTTTTATGACAGCAAAACCGTAAACATTATTACCATGGTGCTTTCCTTGGCGGGCTCCATGGGGTTTATTGTGGTGACGGATATTTTTAATTGGGTGACGCGCCGCGCCAAAGAAATTTCCTACACCACCAAAATTATCGTTCTGGCTACCACGGTGCTATTGTCGTTTGGCTCCTTAATGGTGTTTATTACCAATCCGGAAATGAACCTGTGGGAATCGGTCTTTCAATGTACGGCGGCTATGACGACTGCCGGATTTAATACCGTCAGCATTAGTTCCATGTCGTCGTGTTCCCTGCTTATTTTAGCTATGCTGATGTGTATCGGCAGTGCGCCGTCCGGCACGGGGGGCGGTATTAAGTGTACGGCCGTCACCAGTGTATTTGCCATTTTATACAGCCAGTTAATGGGATACAAACACATTTCTTTTTTGGGGCGCAGAATCCCGCTGCGGCGCATTTATTTGGCAACGTCTACCTTTATTTTTTACGCCATTTTGCTATTTATCTGCCTGTTTTGGCTTTCTTTTACCGAGGAAGGCAAGCCATTCCTAAACCTAGTTTTTGAAGCCGTAGCCGCACTGGGAACCGCCGGTATGACGATGGACTTTACCCCCCAGTTAAGCGCGTGGGGCAAAGGGATTATCATTATCGCCATGATTATCGGCCGCGTGGGAGTAATTACCTTTGGGCTGGCACTGCTCAATACCGGAGAGGATGACGACGACGCGCCCGAGCCCACCCGCAAGGCGGACCTTGCCATTTAGGCCAAAAACGGATATTTTGTAAAATATAACTATGAAATTCTTTTTAATCAGCTTGGGTTGCCCCAAAAATTTAACCAATAGCGAGGAATTTTCCGCCCGCTTGCTGGCCCACGGCCACCAATTAGTGTTCACCCCGCAAGAGGCGGACACCGTCATCATTAACACATGCGGGTTTATTTCTTCCGCCGTAAAAGAAGGCACGGCGGAAATCCGCCACGCGCTGGAACTTAAACGCCAAGGCGTTATCAAGCGCGTTGCCGTGACGGGTTGCATGGTGGACCGCTACCGCGAGCAAATGGCTAAGGACTTTCCGGAAGCCGATACCGTTTTTTCTATTGCCGCGCAAGACCATGTGGAAGATTTAATCGGGCAAGACGGGTTGTTTTTGGAATCACTGGCCAATGCGTTGTATATTCCGGAATATAAAATGACGCTCACCGCCACCCATACCGCCTACTTAAAAATTGCCGACGGCTGCAACTACCGTTGTGCGTATTGCACCATTCCGTTTATCCGCGGGGCGTACCGCTCTAAACCCATGGAGCAAATTGTGCAAGAAGCGCGCCTGCTCACGCAAAACGGAGTGAAAGAAATTTCTTTAATTGCGCAGGATACCACCTCGTACGGGGTAGATTTATATAAAAAGCCGTCTTTGGTGGCACTACTTAAAAAACTGCTTAAAATACGCGGGTTGGGGCGGCTGCGCATTATGTACGCCTACCCCAATTTGGTCACGCAAGAACTGGCGGATTTAATGGCGGGCGAGGAACATATCTTCCATTATTTGGATATTCCACTCCAACACATTGCCGACCCTGTACTTAAAAATATGAACCGCCAATGCGACGGCAAAAAAATTAAAGACACGCTGGATATGCTCAAAAAAACGGTGCCGGACATTTCGCTGCGGACCAACTTTATTGTGGGGTTTCCGCAAGAAACGCAAAAAGATTTTAACGAGCTTAAAAAATTCGTGCGCGAGTATGAATTTGACAATATGGGCGTGTTTGAATACTTCCGCGAAAAGGGCACTGCCGCGTACGAAATGAAGCAAATTCCGGCGGCGGTAAAACACCAGCGCGCACAAGAGCTGGAAGAAACCCAAAGCCGCGTGATTGATAAAATAAACAAGCGCCTTGTGGGCGCGGAAATGGAAGTAATTGCCGACGGAGCGGACTTTGGCCGCACCTATAAAGACGCGCCGGATATTGACGGCAAAGTGACGTTTACAAAACCCGTACCCGCCGGTTGCATTTTTTACGGCCGCGTGGTGGCCGCCCAAGGCTACGAGCGGGAAATAGAGCCGCTTAAAATGATTAAAAAATAACCGTTGGTAAAGGTTTACTAAATAATAAAACACACCCCGCTGGGTATAAAACCTTGCGGGGTGTTAAACTTACTCAAGCATTTAGCTGATTAGTTGTTGGCCGGAGGGTTGCAAGCGGAAGAACTACCGTCGTTGCAGCAAGAACCCGTCGGTTCATCAATACCGCAGAAGTCTGCGCACAATTCCTTACCGGCCGTTTGTGTGCTAGTACAAGTGACGTTATCACCCTGATAGTAGCGTTCCAAGCTATACTGGTATTGCAAATTGCCGGTAGCGCTTCCATTAGCTACGCGGGTAGCCGTAGCTTTCCCAATGTCCGTATCGCCCGTAGCACCGCCAAACTTAGTGCCCGAAAGGGTCACCACAAACCCATTGCCGGACGCTCCTTTCGTATAGTAAGTCGCACCGCTAGCCCCTTTCGGGGATACGTCCAAGCCGGTGTATTTCGTCGTGAAGCTGTTGCGCTGCAAGAATTTGCGGCGCTGCGCTTGGGCAATGCTCCCCAGCAAGGTGTCGGCTTCCGTCATGCGGGAGCGTTCCACCGCTTTGAAGTATTGCGGCATGGCCATTGCGGCCAAAATACCAATGATGAGTACCACCACCAGTAATTCAATCAGGGTGAACCCCTTATTTGTTTTAATCATATTTCCCTCCTTTTGGGAATAAACAACAAGGTGGGCCGATTCAAGGGTACTGTAGGAGTTTTTATATAACCTTGCTCGGCCCATATTGCCACTGTATCAAAAAAAAAACGAGTCAAGCCTTTTTTAATTCTTCCCCCTACAAACACAAAACAACGGGCGTTTTGCACAAGCAAACACTTGTTTATTTTTGCCGGACAACTTTTTTCAAAAAATAAAAACAACTTGCTTGGGGCGCTGGGGTTCTATGCCCTAAAAGCCATAAAAAAACCCGCCTGACTTCAGCCAAGCGGGTGGGTTTTATGGGGTCCGTTCAAATTTAGTTATTGGTGGGCGCGGGGCAAACATTGTTCGTGCCGTCACTGCAACAATAACGGGTAGGCTCATCTATGCCGCAAAAGTCCGCACACAGTTCCTGTCCGGCGGTATTATTGCCGGTACAGGTCACGTTATCGCCCTGATAGTAGCGGGATAGCGAATACTGATACTGCAAATTACCCGCCGTACTTCCGTTGGCTATGCGGTCCGCAATGGCAATCCCTCTTGCAAATTCATATTGGGAAAGCTCAATCTTAAAACCGTTCCCGTTTGCGCCCTTGGTATAATAGACAAAGCCGCTGGAATCTTTGGGTGATACGTCCAACGCTTCATAACTGCGCACAAAACTGTTGGTTTGCAAAAATTTGCGGCGCTGGGCCTGTGCAATACTGTTTAACATGGTAGAGGCTTCCGTCATGCGGGAGCGTTCCACCGCCTTAAAATACTGCGGCATAGCCATAGCCGCCAAAATGCCAATAATCAGCACAACCACCAACAATTCAATTAGTGTAAAACCTTGTTTTGTTTGAATCATACAAAGCTCCTTTTAATTTTCCGGTCGGCCCGATACGCGCGCAAACCTTGCTTTGATTTTACTAAAATTATTCGCGCGCGTACAACAAAAACGCGTTTTTTGCCGCACTTTTTTTGCGGGTAAAAACGGTGGTGCCAAACACCAAAAAGCGGGCCATAAAAACAGGCCCGCCCAAATCCGTTCCCAATTAATTTCTTGTTGTTGTGCTACAAGTACGGTTGAATGGCTTTGTGCACGCGCTCCGCTACAATTTCGTATCCGGCAGCGTTGGGGTGGATAGGGTCCGCCTTGAACTTATTTTTTGTAAAAATACCGTCTAAAATAGCCGGCACAAACACCGCGCCTTTTTCCGCCGCGATTTGTTTGTAAATTTTGCTATAGGGCGCCATACCCGCGTATCCGCCGGTATCTACCACCACCGCCACTGCGCCCGCCGCCTGTACGGCGTCCACCATTTGGCGCACGGCCGCCTCGGTCTGTGTGATAGGCACGCCGCGCATAAAATCATTTCCGCCAAATTCTATTAGCACCATATACGGGCGCTGTTCCAACACTTGGCTTAGGCGCGCCGGAGCCGCCGCGGCGGTATCCCCGGGCAAGCCCATATTAATAACCGGACGGCTGATTTTGCGCCCCAAAAGCGCCGGATAAGATTTTTCCCGTCCGGCCCCGGTGCCCGCCGTTAAACTATCCCCAAACACCACCACCGGCCCAAACGCATTATGCACGTTTTTAATCTCCGGCGCGGACGGGCGGAGCCACCAAATAAGCACACCTAAAACCAGTAAAATAATGATAATTTTTCTCATAAAATTATTATAAAAAATTTTTACCGTTATAGAACCGCTTGACTTTTTGCGCCTTTATTATAAAATAAAAGTATGAGCAAACCGACGACAAAAGAAATCCAAGCCGCATTATTGGACGCCGCGCAACAAGCGCGGGAGAATTCTTACTCGCCGTATTCCCATTTTAAGGTGGGGGCGGCCGTGTTCACGCGCCAAGGACATATCTTTACCGGCACGAACATTGAAAACGCTTCCTATGGTTTAACCGTATGCGCGGAAAGAAACGCCACGTTTGCCGCCGTAGGGGCAGGAGAAAAAGACATAGTGGCACTGGCACTGGTCACCCAAAAACTGCCGGGGGCAAAGGTAAACTCCCCCTGTGGGGCGTGCCGCCAAGTGTTAGCGGAATTTATGCCGCCCAACGCGCCGATTTATATGGCCATGCTGGACGGCAAAAAACGCACGGTAGTCACTAAAAAACTAAAGGATTTAATCCCATTAGCTTTTAATTTATCTTAACCGTAAAGGCGCGGCTTTACGGCGCGCCTTTTTTTTGCCCGCTTGGGCAACCACTGGGGGAACTATGCAACACACCACATACAAAGGCTTAAACGCTTTTTATTTGGAAACCGACGACTTACGCCTTACTTTTTTGCCGGATTACGCTTGCAAACTGGCTAGTCTGGTAAAAAAACAAACCGGACGGGAATTTTTATTCCAAAGCCCTAAAGCCACGCTTACTTTGCCCCACTACGGGGCCGCGTTCAGTGCGTATGATTCCAGCGGCTTTGACGAGGTGATTCCTTCCATAGATGCCTGCCCGTATCCGGACGGACAATACCAAAATGTGCCGGTGCCGGACCATGGCGAAGTGTGGGCTATGAAGTGGAAATGGGAAGTTTCCCCCACAGGGCGGGAGCTGATGGCTTCCGTACGGAGCGAAAACTTCCCCTATACTTTTACCCGACGCATTACACTTAGCCACAACGAAATTTCTTTTGATTACTCCGTCACCAATTTGGAAGAAGGCGGTTTTAAGTTTATTTGGACGCCGCACTGCCTGCTAAACTGTTCCCCGGCAACGCGGCTGTTAATCCCCCCCAATTTAACCCAAGTAATGACGGTGGAACACTCCACCCAACACCTCGGCCCGTGGGGCACTATTCACTCTTATCCGCTAACGACGGACGTGCACGGCCACAAGCTGGACCTTTCCGCCACCGAGCCGGCCAGCGCCAAAAATTGCGAAAAATTTTACTTTACGCAAAAAAACACCGCCGGCTGGTGCGGCATAGAACACACCGATAACGGCGACAAACTGCTCTATTCCTACAATGTGGATTTAGTGCCGTATCTGGGCGTTTGGAAAACGCAAGGCGGCTACCGCGGGGATTACAACCTGGCACTGGAGCCCTGTACCGGCGCGTATGACGATTTATATGTAGCAAATAAAATTAAAAAAGCGGCGGTAATTGCTCCGCTCGGCCAGTATAACTGGCAATTCAAAATGACCGTAAAATAAGGGTATTCTTATGGAACAAATGAACCAAATTGCACTGCGCAATAAATTTAACGAAGTTTTCAAAAAGACAAAAATGTATTTCTTCGCCCCCGGGCGGGTAAACTTAATCGGCGAACATACCGACTACAACGGCGGGCATGTTTTCCCGTGTGCGCTGTCGTTCGGCACGCACGCCGTGCTGTGCAAGCGGGACGATAACACCGTGCGCCTGCACTCCTTAAACTTGCCCGAAAAAGGCATTATCACTGCGGAATTGGCGGACCTTAAAAACCTGCCGCAAAACGATTGGGCCAACTATCCGCTGGGCGTGTTGGACGTTTTCCAACGCCGCGGATATAACATTCCCCAAGGGTTTGAAATGCTGTTTTGGGGCAACATTCCGGCGGGGGCGGGGTTGTCGTCGTCGGCTTCCATAGAGCTTGCCACCGCCGTAGCCTTAAACACGGCCTACGGCTTAAATATCCCGCAAATTGAACTGGTCAAAATGGCGCAAGAGGCCGAAAATAAATTTGTGGGCATGAACTGCGGCATTATGGACCAATTTGCCAGCGGGATGGGCAAAGAGGATAACGCCATCTTGCTGGATTGCAACACGCTGAAATATGAATATGTGCCGCTTAATTTGCGCGGGATTTCCATTGTCATTATCAATAGCAATAAAAAACACTCGCTGGTCAACTCCGCTTATAACGAACGCCGCCAACAGTGCGAACGCGCGCTTAAAGCCTTGCAACAAGAATTGCCCATTCGGGCACTGGGCGAGCTGACCATTCCCCAATTTGAAGCCCACAAACATTTAATCCAAGACCCTGTGGAACAAAAACGCGCCAAACATGCCGTGTACGAAAACCAACGCACGTTGCAAGCGGCCCAATACTTGCGCGCGGGAGAATTGGAAAAATTCGGCCATTTAATGAATGAGTCCCACATTTCTCTGCGGGACGATTACGAGGTAAGCTGTCCGGAACTGGACCTGATTGCCCAAACCGCGTGGGAGCAACCCGGCGTTTTGGGGGCGCGCATTACCGGCGGCGGATTTGGCGGCAGTGCGGTAGCCTTGGTAAAAGATGAAAACATCAAAAACCTGATAGACACCGTTAGCGCCGTTTACACGCCCAAAACCGGCCTCAAGGCGGATTTTTATATTGCCAATATCGGCGGGCCGGCGCGGCAAATTGAAAAAATTTATTAAGAGGAAACTTCCCATGAAAAACATTTTAGTAATCGGCGGGGCGGGCTATATTGGTTCCCACACCGTCAAAAGACTGGCCGCACAAGGCTATAACCCGGTGGTGTTTGATAACCTTTCCAAAGGCCACCGCGAGGCCGTGCAAAATTACCCCTTTGAACTGGGGGATTTGGGCGATAAAGCCCGCTTGCACGAGGTATTCAAAAAGCACCAAATAGAGGCCGTTATGCACTTTGCCGCGTTTATAGAAGTAGGCGAAAGCGTAAAAGAGCCGTCCAAATACTACCACAACAACGTGGCTAAAGTATTAAATTTGTTGGATGCCATGGTGGAAAACCACATTTGCTATTTTGTGTTTTCTTCCACCGCCGCCACGTTTGGGGAGCCTATCAAACCTAAAATAGACGAAACGCACCCGCAAAACCCCATTAACCCATACGGCAACACCAAGCTGATGGTGGAAAAAATGCTGGCGGATTTTGACACCGCCTATGGCCTAAAAGCCACCGCTCTACGCTACTTTAACGCCAGCGGGGCCGACGACAGCGGCGAAATTGGCGAGTCCCACACGCCGGAAACGCATTTAATCCCCATTGTGTTGCAAGCGGCGGCGGGCAAACGGCCGTCTATCAAAATTTTCGGTACAGACTACCCCACGCCGGACGGCACCTGCGTACGCGACTATGTGCATGTGAACGACTTGGCAGACGCCCACATTTTAGCCTTGCAAAAAATGCTGAAGGATAACACCAGCGAACGCTTCAACCTAGGCAGCGGCAGCGGCTTTAGCGTGGCGGAACTGGTTAAAGAGGCCAAACAAATTACCGGCGTGGATTTTACGGTAGAAACCGCCCCCCGCCGCGCGGGTGACCCGGCCATTTTGGTAGCGGACAGCACCAAAGCCCAGCGCGTATTGGGTTGGAAACCCAAATACAACCTAACGCAAATCATCCAAACCGCGTGGAACTGGGAACAACACCGCAAATACTAGGGGGCCTTATGAATATCAACCTGCTTATTGACCAATTAATTGCTTACGCACTGGACCAAAAACTGTTGGCGCCGGCGGACGAAGTGTGGGCCGTCAACCAACTGTTGGATATTTTGCACCTGACGGAATATACGCCGTCCGGCTTTAACGGCGCCACGCCCGAATATCCGTGCGAAATTCTAAAAAATATTTGCGATTGGGCCGCCCAACAAAAAGTAATTCCGCAAGATACCGTCACCCAACGGGATTTGCTGGACACTAAATTAATGGGTGTTTTTGCCCGCAAACCCAGCGAAGTGGAAAACGAATTTTTTGCCCTGTGGAGCCAAAACCCCAAAAAAGCCACGGACAAATTTTACCATGACGCCCGCGCGTTGGATTATATCCGCACCGCGCGCGTAGCCAAAAACAAACGCTGGAAGGCCCGCACGCCGTACGGCACGCTGGATATTACTATCAATATGTCCAAGCCGGAAAAAGACCCCAAAGATATTGCCGCCGCCTTAAAAGCCGCGCCGTCCGGCTACCCCAAGTGTCTGCTATGTAAAGAGAACGAAGGCTACGCGGGGCGCATCAACCACCCCGCCCGCCAAACCCTGCGCCTGATTGGGTTGGATTTACTGCAAGACAACAACCCGTGGTTTTTGCAGTATTCCCCCTATGAATACTACAACGAACATTGTATTTTCCTTTCCGGCAAGCACGAGCCTATGAAATTAACGCTAAACAGCTTCCGGCGTTTGCTAGCGTTTGTGGACGTTTTCCCCCATTATTTTATCGGCTCCAATGCGGATTTGCCCATTGTGGGCGGCTCCATTTTAACGCACGACCACTTTCAGGGTGGGCGCTACACATTTGCTATGGAAAAAGCCCCTGTGGAGCGCGCGTTCAAAATAGCCAAATTCCCGCGCATTAAAGCCGGCATTGTCAAATGGCCTATGAGCGTACTGCGCCTGAGCGGCCCTAAAAAAGATTTGGCCGAAGCCGCGGACTACCTCTTAAAAAAATGGCGCGCATACAGTGATGAAACCGCCCAAATTTTGGCTAACACGCAAGGCACGCCCCACAACACGATTACCCCTATCGCCCGCCGCCGCGGCAAAGCGTTTGAGTTAGACCTTGTACTGCGCAACAACCGCACGACGGACGAATTTCCGCTGGGCATTTTCCACCCGCACGAGGACGTGCACCACATTAAAAAGGAAAATATCGGCCTGATTGAAGTAATGGGCCTTGCCGTACTGCCCGCGCGGTTAAATAAAGAGCTGGCGGAACTGGGCGAGTGCCTCATCCGGCAGGATTTACCCGCCATAGAAAAAAGCGACTCCCTCAAAAAGCACGCCGCGTGGGCGCGGGAAATGTTAAACAAATACACGTTCACCCCCCAAAATACGGCGGAAATTTTGCAAAAAGAGGTGGGCAAAATTTTTGCGCGCGTGTTGGAGTACGCGGGCGTATTTAAGCGCACGCCGGACGGCCAAGCCGCGCTAAACAGGTTTATCCAAAAACTCTAAAGCGCAAAAGCCGCCCTTTACCGGCGCGCGGCCCTTATAGGATAAAAATCACCCCGAGTAAGAACCAAACTCGGGGTGTTTAATTATCCAATTTTCACCGTGTTTTATATACGGTAAGACCACCAAGCATCACCGTCTAAACAGGGTTCTTGCGGGCCGTATGTACGGCACAACTCATTCCCTTTTTTATCATTTTTATCGGCAGTACAGACTACTCTGTCATCTAGTCCGTACATTTCTATCCATACACGAGGCTGACGCATATACAACGCTTGCACACTGCCCCCATAATACCCCCGCAAACCATAAGAAAAATCTTTTTTTACAAATTCGGTGTTTCCGGAAAACCCGTCCACGCCCAATTCATCAAATGTTTGGGCAAAACGGCCATTTGCCAAATAAAATAAACGTTGTTGTTCCCGCAAAAAACGTACGGTAGTAATCGCTTCTGAAAAACGGGCCTTCGTGACAGATTTTTCATACTGTGGCAAAGCCACCCCGGCCAAAATACCTATTATTAAAACAACCACTAACAGCTCTATTAGCGTAAATCCGCCATTTTTATTCATTTCCGGTTCCCCTCCCCTTGCGTGCTATAAAAATCACTATATCAAAAAAAAAAAACAAAACAACCCCTATCAAAAAAAGACCCTAAAAAATTCCCCAAGGCTTGACTTTTTGCCCCACTATTTTATAGAACAAAATATAGAACAATAAAA
The DNA here is from genome assembly GCA_934662565.1 of uncultured Elusimicrobiales bacterium. GTDB lineage: Bacteria > Elusimicrobiota > Elusimicrobia > Elusimicrobiales > Elusimicrobiaceae > Avelusimicrobium. The sequence goes on along the minus strand of CAKUKI010000001.1, from coordinate 35,211 downwards.
AAGTAATAGGAGTTTTTATGAAAGCCCTGCACCCCACCCAAGCCAAATTGTTGGAAATCCTAAAAAACAACATCACCGACCCGCTAACCATGGAAGAACTGGCCGACCGCCTGAACGTGGGTAGCAAAAGTGTGGTTTTCCACCACATTAAACAGTTGGAAAAAAAGGGCTTTCTAAAGCGCAACCCGGCCAACCCGCGGGATTATATGATTCTAAAAGACCCCCAGCGCAACGTGGTGTACTTAAAAATGTACGGCATGGCTAAATGCGGCCCCGCCGGAACGATTTTAGACGGCACCCCTACCCGCGTGGTGCCGGTGGACCCCAACATGGTGTACTTTCCGGTAGGGAAAGGGTTTATGGTAGAGGCCAAGGGCGATTCCATGGAGCATTTAATTTCCCCCAAGGATTGGCTGATTGTGGAAACCAACCACCTGCCCAAAAATAAAGATGTGGTGGTTTGCGTAAACAATGGCGAAGTGCTTGTAAAACGCTTTAATAACGACGGCAAAAATGTTATTTTACTATCCGAAAACCCCGCCTATGCCCCCATCGTGGCGGACCCGTCCACCTTTCATGTAGAAGGCATTGTGCGCAGTATCATCAAACGCAGCGTATAACTGTTTTACGACGGAGACCCACGCCAAAAAACACCTTTGAAAAATTACTTTTAAGTTTTTAAGGCCCTAAAAAATCATTTCCCAAAAAACAATTCTTTATTAAATTTTACGGAAAACTCTTCTCTTTTCCGCCGGAAAATGCTATGCTGAAAGTTCAAGCAGGTATATAACATGGAGGGAGTACTGTATGAGAATGATTGACCTGATTGCAAAAAAACGTGACGGAAAAACCCTAACGGCTGAAGAATTTGATTTTATCGCCCAAGGCGCAGCCAAAGGAACCGTGCCGGACTACCAACTGTCCGCTTTCTTAATGGCGTGCTTTTTGCGCCCGTTAAGTGATAAAGAAACCGCCCTTTTTACTAAAGCCATGGCGCACTCCGGCGGCCGGTTGGATTTTTCTGACGTAAAACTCCCCAAGACGGATAAACACTCCACGGGCGGCGTGGGCGACGGGATTTCCTTAGCGTTGGCCCCGCTGGTGGCGTGCGCGGGTGTAGCGGTGCCTATGATGTCCGGCCGCGGTTTGGGCCACACCGGCGGCACGTTGGATAAACTGGAATCTATGAAAAATTTTGAAGTGCGCGTACCGGTTAAATCCATTCACCGCCAAATGCAAAAATTAGGCGTATGCATGTTCGGCCAGACGCAAGACTTGGCCCCCGCCGATAAAAAACTCTACTCTTTGCGTGATGCGTCCTCTACCGTAGAAAGCCGCCCTTTAATTGTGGCCAGTATTCTTTCTAAAAAATATGCCGAGGGCGTAGACAGCCTGCTTATGGACGTTAAATACGGCTCCGGCGCGTTTATGAAAAAGCTGGAAGACAGCCGCAAACTGGCCCGCGCGTTAGTAGCCACCGCCAAACTGCTGGGGCTTAAATGCCGCGCGCTGATTACTTATATGGACCAGCCGCTCGGCCGCGCCATTGGCAACGGCAACGAAATGTTGCAAACCGTGCGTATTTTGAAAGGCGAAAAAGATTTAGCGCCCGATTTTTACGAACTGCTTTTGGAACAAGCCGCCAATATGCTGGTTATCAGCGGTAAACAAAAAGACATTAAAAAAGCCCGCAAAATTTTGGAAGAAAAAATTGCCAACGGAGAGGCATTAGCCAAACTGCGCGAACTGGTTAAATGGCAAGGGGGCGACACGCAGGCCGTGGACAACCCGGAAAAATACTTCAAACCGGCCAAACTGACGGTAGACTTCAAAGCCCCGCAAGCGGGTTATGTGGCGCATATAGATGCACTGCTGACCGGACAAGCCAGCGTATTATTAGGCGCGGGCCGCAACCGTATGGAAGACGCCATTGATTACGGCGCCGGCTTGTGGCTGCACAAAAAATGCGGTGACGCCGTTAAAAAAGGCGATGTGGTAGCCACCTTGTACGCATCCGATAAAAAACGCTTGGAAGACGGTTTAGCCCTATTTGCCAAGGCTGTAAAATTCACTAAAACAAAACCCAAAGCGTACAAAATTATTAAAGAAGTAATTAAATAGTAAAAAACTCCCCGAGCGTCCACTCGGGGAGTTTTTATATTATCACAAAGGTTAGTCGCTTACATAAGTACAGACAAACTCTACCTCCGCTTCACAACACTCAGAATCTAAATTACTACAATTGCTGTCTCCTGTTGGATAGTGGTCGCGACAAACTTCCCCTTCCACCGTACAATCTCCATAATCGCAAGAAGGCTCGTGATACGGGCAATCCCCCATATTTGGCCCGACAGGATATTCATCGTAGTAAGTTTGTTGCCATTTCAATTTACCTTTATTCTTTTTCTTACAGGTATTGGAAACTTCTTTCCAAGCGCAATCCGGCAAGTAGGAGTATTTTTCATTAATTACCCCTTCATAATTGGACCCGTATTTGGAATCGTCCGCGCAGTTGCGCGTGCGGGTGGAATTAGCGGTGCTAGGCGCACCGGACCCGCATATACCTTCTTCGCTCAAGCGGTAGCGCAATAAGTAGGAATTATACGAAGTTCCGGCCAAGGCCTCTACCCCAGCGGACGAAACTTTATAGTTTTTGTCGTAGGAGTTATCCCACGCCATAGTATAACCCTTGGAATACTCCGTGCTGGGAACAATGGTAGTGTGGGACGCAATTTTCAAGCGGTTCAAATCGGCCGCTGTAAAGTTAGAGGCCGCCCCCACATTTACCCCCGCCGCCACGGTAATATCCTGTGGGTCTGCGGTGTTAGCCAATAGTTTGGCACCGCGCAGACTCCCGTTGTCGGCCACGGTTAAACCGTTCGCATCCGTAATTTGATAGGTCAGCTGGCTGGTGCTGCCCGCGCGGGCACCGCTTAACACGCGCAGTTCGTTCATTTTTACCAACCCTTTGGCAGAAATGGTGCCCGTATTAACGCCGGTGTTGCAGAAATCAACAAACATGGCCTCCGCCGGACGCGCGCTATTGACCGATTCCAAGCGGGCAAACGAAGCCACCGGCTCGGAAAGTTCCGTCACGAATTTTAATTCTTCCGCGGCGGCAGGAATTACTGCCAAACACGCGGCAAGTAAAATTATTTTTTTCATGGTAAAATTTCTCCAGAGGGGGTCCAAAACAGGCTAATTCCCTCTGCCGGATATTATACAAAAAAAGCCCCTAAAAACAAGAGGAAAATTTATTTTTAGGGGGCGGCGGCCCACACCCGCCCTTATTTTTCTCGTTGTAAAAAAGACCCTGCGGGCGGCCTTTGCAAAAAGGCTAGCACCCCGAGCCGCACCCTGCGGGCCGCCGTCCGCAGGACAAATTTATTTTTATACGGGCATTTTACAACCTTTTTTATCAGGGGTTGCACCCCTTACCTGCCTTACTTTTTCCATTGCAAAAAAGTAAGCAAAAAGCTAGCACCCCACGAAGCCATAAAATTTATTTTTATACGGGCATTTTACAACCTTTCATTCTTGGGGCGGCGCCCCAAACCTGCCCTTCTTTTTCTCATTGCAGAAAAAGAAGGCAAAAAGGCTAGCCCCCTAGGAACCTATAAAACCTATTTTGATACGGGCATTTTACAACTCCCTACGGTCGGACAAGTAAAATGCCTTTATATTCCGTTCAAAATAGGTTTTATAAGCAGGTTCAAAAGGGGGCATTGAACGGCAACGGCAAACAGCAACAGCAAAAGCGAACGACAACGGAAAAAGCAAAAGCAAAGCGGGAAACGGCACCTTATTTTATGCCGTTCGTGCTAGTACAAGAGGAAGTGCTTGTAGCATGATTTTTCAAATTTAAGATGTTTTTCATAGCCGCTAGTTTAGGCGCGGTGTAGCGCTAGCTACATAAGCCTAAAGGCGGTGCAAAAGGGCTTAAATTTGGAAAATGGTTTGCCCACTTAATGCGAACGGGGAACAAAATGTTATTTTGTTCCCCGCGCATTAAAAACCCAACTTACCAACAGCCGCCCGCCGTTTTTCCTTAGCGTTGCCGTTCGTGCCAGTACAAGAGTGATTGTTTGTAGGCTGTTTTTTCAGATTTGCGCCGTATGGGTGGGCCTTAGTTTGGGCGCAGTGTGGCTAAACGCCACATAAGCCCAAAGGGACCGACCATACGGCCAAATATGGAAAAATGTTGCCCATCAAACGCAAACAGAAAGCAAAATGTTATTTTGCTTTCTGTGCGTTAATCTCTAAGCTTACCACCAGTTGTTATTAATTATTTGGAGTTTCTGGTTCCTATCAGCGCATACCCCTCCGTCTGCCCCTCCGCATCCTTAATCACAAACACTTCCCAGTTGGTTTCCACATACAGGCCGTCTTCGTGCAACAGGTCCATACGCAGGCGGAACGCCTTGGGGTTGCCGTTTTGCGCGGCCGACTTGAAAGACGCCAACGCAATAGACGGCTTGCGGATAAAGCGGTCAAAAAAGTTCATTTTAACCGCCACACGGCAGCCGGTGGTTTCCAAAAATGCCGCATTGGCAGAGCGGATACGGTAATCCATACCAATCATTACGGCGGGGAAATCCACATATTCCAGCGTTCGGGTCAGGCTTTGGGATGTTTCACTAACGGCTTTGCCCGCTTGGCGCAGTTCAATACGCAAACCCAATATGCGGGCCATTAAACCTATCAGCTCCTCGGCCCCCGCATCAAACGAGCGGCGCGTATTGCGCGAGGCAAAACACAATGCCCCCGCCGCTTTGCCGTTTACGCTCAGCGGGGCGGCAATCATGGCGCCAAACTGTTTAGCCACATGAATACAATGCGTGCAAGACGTATTGCCCAAATCCGGATATTGCGAAATACTGTCCTCCGCCACGTGGGTTAAACATTCCTCTACGGGGAACTCCATATACCGCTGGACGTTAAAATCATTCTGGGTCACATATACCACACTCATTTGCTGGGCGGTGTCGTCGGCAAAACGGAGGATTAGGCCAATATCCGCCTTAAATACGCGCTTGCCGAATTCCAGTATTTTATCCACCAAATCCGTAATAGATAAATTGGTTTGCTGGCTGATTTCGTACAATTCACGCACGCGGCCGTCGTGTTCTTGCTTTTCGCTTACGTCTTTAATCCAAATAATGGCTTCCTCGCGGCCGGTAATCGGCGTGACGGCGGCCTCATAACTGCGGGTGCGTCCGCCTTCTTCTTGCGTAAAATCAAAATGCGTGGTGATGTTTACGGAAAGAGCCTCTTTGACGGCAAACATTTCTTGGGAGGCGGTTTGCTCGGGCCAGTATTCGTTGGGCGTTTTATTCATAAACCGCTCGCTGGCCTGTGCCGTGGTTAAATATTCCAGATTGGAAGAAACCTCCAGCACGCGGCCCTCGGCATTTACCTTTAAGTACAACCCCGGCATGGCTTGGCGCACACTGCGCAGTTCCTGTGCCTGTTGGGAATCCTGCGCCAGTTTATCCAACTGGGTGGAAACATCCCGCACTACCACCATGGCTTCGTTGCGGGAGGCCAAATCTATGGGCACAATGGTCACTTCCGCCTGTAATTTGGAGCCGTCTTTGCGGTACACGGGCGCGGAGAAATTCGCGCGGCCGTCCTTGAAAAACTGTTCCTCCAACTGGGCGAACCATTCGTCGGTTTTGACATCACTTATGCGGTTGGGGGAAGAGAAAAGCGCGCGGAATTTTAAGCTAATCAGCTCGTCGTGCGAATAATCCAACATCTGCGCCAAAAACTTATTGGCCTGTTCAATACGGCCAAAGGTTTTGCCGTCGCAAGATACGCTAAACACAACGCCTTCCGTGGCATCCAACAGTGCATTTAGCTGGGCGGAGCGTTCTTCCAAAATGTGCATAATCTGGCGGTGAAAAGCTAAATTACGCAAAATGAACAAATAACTGCCGTTGCTTTCTTTTACCGCACTTAAACGCACGGCCACGGTTTCCAAACCGCTGGCAAGGCGCAGGTTATATTCCCTGTTTTCTAAATCTTCCCCCGCCGCCAGACTTTTCAGGTCGTCTTTTAATAAAATGCTGCTGGTTTCATCAAATAATTTTGAGATTTCCTGTCCGGTCAGTTCCCCTTGTTCTAATTGGCAAAGGGAACAAAACAAATCATTACACTGCGTGATTTTGAACTCCGGCGAGCAGACCGCGTACGGCTCCGTATTAGGGAGCATAAACTGTATTTTTACCGGCGGAGCGGGCGGCACCGCCACCGGAGCAGCCGGCGCATGGGGCGCGGCCGGCGCGTTGGATTCGCCCCCTTTTTTTACTAAACGCAAGCGCGGTTTTGCGCCGTTTTCGCCCTTGGTGGGCGGCAGCGGGGCGGGGCCGTCTTTCGGCTGCAAATACACCACATAATCCGCCTCTACGGTGCCGTCTTTGCTATCGCGGCGGTTCATGGGTTCAAACGTGACGGATAGCGGCAACTTGCCTTCCCCTTTAATACGGTCTGGGAATTTTACTTTTGCGCGCTCAAAATCAAACACATAATCCATTTGGGCGGCGTGGCCTTGGCGCAGTTCCCTGCGCGCGGCAAGCGTAATGGCGGGTTTCATATATACATTGCGGTAGAAATTTTTATCCGCCAGCGTAAAATTAAACAGTTCCCGCGCGGCGCGGTTCATTACCGTAATATATCCTTTGCCCGTCATTACAAAAGCGGGCGTAATGCTATTTTCAAACGCGGCGCGGAAGTTTTCGCGCTCTTTTTTAATTTCTCTGATAGCACGGTTGGAGGCCGTCACATCCCGCACGAAACACATCACAATCCGCCGCCCCAAATAGCGCGAAGCCGTGGCCGCAAATTCCGTTTCCACCTCGGTCCCGTCCGGACGCAAAAAGTGGATTTCCGTGGCGGCGTCGTTTTCTTGCGTGCCGTTGGCAACGGCATCATATTTTTCTTGCGCAAAAATGCGGTGGTCCGGCGCTACCAAATCCAACAACGGGCGGTGCTGCAATTCTTCCAGCGTAGTTAAGCCCAAAATGTGCAAAATAGCGTGGTTGGCATACAGTACGTTGCCGTCTTCCAGCATAGCCACCCCTTCGCGGGCGTTATCCACCAGCAGGGTGTTTTTGTCGCTGGCCTCGCGGATTTGTTTTTCCATTTTGGTTTTGGAGGTTATATCTTCCGAAACGGACAACAGACAATCCGGCTTGCCGTCTTGCGTAAACACCGGTGTTTTGACCGTGTGCATAATTTTTACGCCTTCCGTAGCGGTGGAAATAAGCTCTTGCGGAATGTTTAATTCCTTGCCGCTTTCAAATACTTTTTGGTCCGCAGAGGACAAAAACTCCGCCTGCTCCGGCGAAATATCATGCCGGTAATGCGACCGCCCAATTACCTCGGCCGAGGTGGTACCGAAAAGCGCCTCGCTCTTTTTGTTCCACAAAATATATTTGCCGTCTTGGTTTTTAACGGAAAGCGCCAGCGGCAAGTTATCAATAACCGTTTGCAGGAAGTTGCGCGTTTTGATTACTTCTTCTTCCTGCTTTTTCTGTTTTGTAATATCTTGAGCCAGCGTAAGCATCATATACGGGTTGCCGTCTTTATCATACACGGGCGCTTTAATTAAATGCAACAGCACCTTATTGCCGCGGCGGGTGGTGTACCATTCTGCGGGTAAATCCACCACTTTTTTATCGGCAAAAATGGCTTTTTCGCGCTGGCCGTAAAAATCACTTTCTTCTTTATATTCCGTTTCATCCGGAAAGATTTCGTGCGCGGCTTTGTTGATAAAAGACATTTGGTTATCCACCCCGCGGGCATAAATAGCCAAGGGGGCGTTATCCAATACCGCTTGTTGGAAGTTATGCGCCACCGCCAAGCGGTTTTCCTGTTCTTTCTTTTCGGTAATATCTTCGGCCAGCGTAATAACAAAGTTCAGTTCGTTGGTTTCGTCTTTTACAGGCACTTTAATTAAGTGCAGTATTTTTTGCGTGCCGTCCGGTGTTTTATAGGGTTCTTCCGGCAGGTCCAGCGTTTTGCCGGTGGAGAGGACCTCGCTTTCCCGCCCTAAATAAGAGGCCACATCTTCCTTGGTTTCGTGCGGCAAGGAGCCGTTGGCAGAAAAATCTTTGTCGTCCATCGCGCCAAACATAGTGGTACAACGCTTATTGCGCAGCAGCAGTTGGCCGTCTTTACCGCGGGCATACAGGCCGATAGGCGCGTTATCTACAATGGCCTGCAGCAGTTTGTTCATACGCACAATTTCGCGCTCTTGCTCGCGGCGTTTGGTCACATCCTCTACAATAGAAAGCACCACCGGTTCCGGTCCGGCCTTAAAAAGCGGCACTTTAATCATGTGGATATAGCGTTCGTTTCCGGCGTGGTCCAAATAGACCTCGTCCGGAAATTCCTGTATTTTACCCGTACGCAAAATTTCTTCCTCGCGCTCGTGGTAGGCATCTATCTGTTCCCGCGTTTGTTTGGCATGCGGAGAGTTGGCAAAGCGGGGCTGGACCTCGTTAAAAATTACTTGGCTTTGTTTATTAAAAAACATCATGCGCCTGTCGGCCGTGCGGGTATATAACCCCACGGGCACATTATCCACAATAGCTTGCAGCATATTGCGGGTTTGCATTATTTCCTGTTCGCTGGTGTAACGGTTGGTAATGTCTTCGTACGAGGTTAAAATATAGCTTACGGCGCCGTCCGCCCCCAACACAGGTATTTTGCTAACGCTTAAGGTGCGGTCCTGCCCGTTAGAATCGGTAAAGTGCATACGCGCGTCCGGCCGCACTTTGGCGGAATCTTTGACCTCTTGGTCCATTAACTCCAACGCGTTTAACATTTCCGGCGGTAAAAATTTATAAATTTCCTGCCCCAGTGTATTGGCCCCGCGGCGGCCGAAAATTTCTTCTGCCTTGCGGTTCCACAAACAGCACACATCTTGCGTGTTTTGCATGGTGACGCCCATGGGATAATGGTTTACCACCTCTACCAAAAAGCGTTTATCGGCTTCCAAACGGCGCTGCTGCGGCACCGGTTCCAAGGTAATAAGGGTATAATCGCCCAGTTTGCTGGCCCCAACGGACACAAACAAATTTTGCAAATTTTTATTGGTTAGTTCCTTAATGTTTTTTTGTCCGGCGGTGGCTTGTAAGAGGGAAGAAACATCTGCCACCGTTAAACCGAATGTAGCTATATTGCCGCCTTCAAACGCGGCCTCTGCCGTGTTTAATAATTGTCCGGCGCGGGAATTGCCAAAAGCAATATGCCCCTGTGCATCAGCCAGTAATGCGCCAAACGGCAGGTGCTCCACAAAGTGCAAGGTATCCCGCGTTAATAAATTTTGCGGCGCGGGGCCGGACGGCTCACAAAAAAGCTCAAACAAACTTTTAGTCATATTCATCCCTCTTTTACCCGTAAAATGGATACTCTACCATATACTAATAAAAAACAACCGCTTTATGCAAGAAAAGCCCCCGCTGCGTAAAAAAAAACTTGAAAGAGGTTTCAAAATTCGTATACTATAATAAGCAGTAATATATATTGTTGTTTTTTATTCCACTTTTGACAGGAAGTGCGTATGAAAAAATTATTAACCACAGGGCTCTGCCTGACGCTTGCGTCTATTGGCGGAGCGGAAGTAATTCGGTCCGTAAATTTCAATCCGGCGCGTTTTGGGCAGTATGAACGCTTAAAAATATCAGAACAAGCCACATTGAAAGGCGGGCTTTCGGCCCAATCTATGCGGGTTAACGCGGCCGGTACGGTCACGCTGACGCAAACGCCGTCCGGCGGGCAAGGGCGCTTGGCGTACGATATTCTTAAATTAGATGCCGCCAGAGGGTATAGCTCTTGGGGTTCTAGTTTTCCGAGCACCCCCACGCTGGATTTCCCCAGCACGTGTTTTAGCTCGCTGGAAACTTGTGTGGACTCCACCAACACGGGCGCATTAAATGTAAAATTTCAAGAAGGCAGTGCGCGCTTTGTAGCCCCAAGCGGCTATTCGTCCGCGCCGTCCAGCCGCATTAACCAAATTACCACGCCAGCCAACATTTTGCGCTTGGAAGCGGTGTATGCCACCATTCAAGGCAAACTGAATGTGACGGGGAGCGGGGATTATTCTTTTAGGAATGTATCCTCTCCCAGTACGCCGTTGCGTTTGGCGGGCAACTGGATTCCTTTGCCCAGCCAAGGGGGCGGCCCGACGAACGGCACCCTAAAATGGGAAGAACGCAAAACGGTCAGATATGCGGACCGCGGCGGGGATACGGTATATGTACTGGCTTTGAAAGGCGGCAAGGCCACGGACGATACGGAAATGTGCAAAGAAGAAGTAGGTACCGGCCGTTATGCATGGGTACAAACAGGCGCAGATGTTGGAGAATGTACCGCTCAGCGGGGATGTGGAAATGCCGACGACCCACGATGTAAACGTCCTTGCAATAAAACCTATGCTGGGCTTAAATGCGTAAAGTATTCTCCCTCCGGCTCCATTCATTTGGGCGATACTTACACAAAAATATCTTCTGAATGTAAAGAAGTAAAGACCATTAGATTGGTTCCTTGTTCTAATCATTCTACCTGTACGAACACGGCCCAAAAAGGCAAATGTGAATCTTGCGGCGGAACATGGAACTCCAGTAAGTGTCTTTGTGATTGTGGATGGTATCAGGGCAACTCTTGCCAATTTAACGCCATTAGAGGGTGCGTCTGCGGAAACACGGTTCGCGCGTGCCGCTAGATGAAAAATTACCTGATACTGGTTTAGAGCTGTTTTTTTACCCCCCCGCCTTGGCGGGGGTTTTTTATGGGCGGGCCTAGGGCGCACGCGGAGTGGTAATATGATTTTTGTCTGGAAAATTCTACTTTAGTATCATACACTTTTATAAAAGGGGGTTTTTTATATGAAAAAATTTTTAATGCTTTTTCTTTGGGTTAGTGCCTTTTTTAATGTTCGCGCGGCGGAGGGCTCCGGCAAAATAATCACCCAGCGCGCCCCAGCCGAATATTTAACCACCAACCCGCTGGAAGTGGACGACACTTGCCCGCAAAATGATATTTACCACCCCTTTACCTGTACCAAAGAGCAACCCCTCGGCTTTAGTTGTTATGATGTATCCGCCGTACAAGGGGACCCCATACCCGCCCAACGCTATGAGCTATTGGAAGAATCCCTCACGCCGGAAAATGTGAGCGCGGACCCACAATGCTTGCAAGCGGAGCCCACTTGTGCGGCATTCTTAAAACACTTGGATTTTAATTTGGATTTTACTTGGTTTATTGCCAATTTTCCGTCGTCTTCGTTTCCGGAATGCGGCAAAACATACACTTGCACGCGCATTATATGCTATATGCCCCCTAAAGAGGGGCAAACACCCGCCGTCAGCCAAAAACTTTCCTGCGTATATAAAAAACACCAACGCTTTTTTGTAGGAAGCCGCATTACCTGTGCACGCCAAAGCACCAAATAAGCGCGCCGCTAAGTAAACACGCTGCGGTAAACGGCTTTTGGGGGCGGTATGCTACCAGCCCCCTTACGGCGGGCACCGCGCGCCAAACGGAAAAACTATTACTTGCCTTTTGGGTCCTTCTTGTCGCGCGCACAAGGGCTGTTGGGGAAAAAAGACACCACCTGCCAATTTAACTGCTTAAAAAAATCCCCAACACTGCCGGCGGCCCTACTGCCGCGGTCTACTTCCGTGGAAAAAACATTTTTCTTGTCTGCCATGGGGTTCCTCTCGCTTTGTGTCAAATATGCCTAATTGTTTATTGTTCTATAATATAAAAATAGTATATATTCTGACTATATTTTGCAACTATTTTTTTAGAGGGATTCCATAGGCACAAAAAAATCGGGCACTTTTACGCACCCGATTTTTTTACGTTCTTGGATAAAACTAATTAATAGGCGGCGTGCCGGAAAGTAAATCCAGCGAATCACATATCCCGATACTTTTTTCGTTCTCCCCTTTGCAAGCCAAGGAGCGTTTAACCCCGGTATCGGAGGTATACGGGTTCCAAATGCGGTATTCGTAATCTCCGGCGCTGCGCACCGCCACCACGCTGGAACAGTTGGTACCAAAAATGCGGGAAGTACCGTCCCCCCCCAACTTGAGCGAGAAATTTTTGCCCGTTGCCACGCCGGAATTTCCACCACCGGGGACATCTACAATTAACTGGTCAAAAGTAGTGGGACATTCCTGATGCTTGGCATAATAAGTATAAATAGCATCATTAATGGCTTTAATGGAGCTCATGGCTTCCACCGCGCGGGAGCGCTCTATACTGCGGGTGTAGTTCGGTAGCGCTACCGAGGTTAAAATACCAATAATCAGCACTACGGTTAAAAGTTCTATTAAGGTAAACCCTTTGTTGGAACGTTTCATGTGTTATCTCCTTTTTTCTTTTTTATTGTATCAAATGTAGCGTTAAAACGTCAGTGCCGCTATGCGCTGGGCAGCCTGTTGGGTGCGCTGCGGGGTGTTGAACGCCGTTAAGCGGAAGAACCCTTCCCCGCACGCGCCGAAACCTACCCCCGGTGTGCCCACCACATAAGCCTCTGCTAACAGTTTATCAAAAAATGCCCAAGAATCAAGCCCGTTTGGCGTTTTGAGCCAAATATACGGCGCATTTACACCGCCATAGGCCGTTAGTCCGGCGTTTTGCAAGGCCGATAAAATTACTTGCGCATTTTGCATATACGTTTGCACCGCTTGGCGCGTTTGCGCTTGGCCGGCGGGAGAATAAACGGCTTCCGCCGCGCGCTGCACAATATAAGGCACCCCGTTAAACTTGGTGGTTTGGCGGCGCAGCCACAACGCATTTAAGCTATGGTTTTGGCCCGCTTCGTCCTGCACTTGCAAGGCTTTGGGCACCACGGTATACGCACAGCGCGTGCCGGTAAAGCCGGCCGTTTTTGAAAACGACCTAAACTCCACCGCCACTTCCTGCGCGCCGGCAATTTCATAAATAGAGTGCGGTACATCCGGCTGGGAAATAAATGCCTCGTATGCGCTATCAAACAAAATAACAGCGCGGTTGGCTTTGGCCCAGTTGACCCAGCGGGTAAGTTGTTCGCGCGTGAGGGCCGCCCCTGTAGGGTTGTTGGGGGAGCACAAATACACCAAATCCGCCCGTGTGGAAGGCAAATCCGGCGTGAAAGCGTTTTGCTGCGTGCAAGGCAAATACACCAGCCCCGCAAAAGAACCGTTTGCAAAAGCCCCCGTCCGCCCCGCCATGACGTTGGTATCTACATATACGGGATAAACCGGATTTTGCACCGCCACCACACTGGACGCGGAAAATAATTCCTGAAAGTTGGCCACATCACTTTTAGCACCGTCACTTACAAAAATTTCGTCGGCAGACAGGTGAATGCCGCGCGCGGTATAATCGTTTTGCAAAATAGCTTCGCGCAAAAAAGCATAGCCTTGTTCCGGCCCGTAGCCGCGGAACGTATCCGCGGAGCCCATTTCCAGCGCGGCTTTTTGCAACGCCTCCACCACCGCCGGAGCCAGCGGGGCGGAAACGTCCCCAATCCCTAGGCTGATGACGGTTTTATCCGGATGCGCGGCCTTAAAAGCGGCCACTTTTTTGGCAATTTCAGAAAATAAATAACTGCCGGTCAATTTTAAGTAGTTTTTGTTTAGTAAAGTCACAGTGGTTTCTCCCAAGTACCTGTAAAAGTTTTTTCGGCGGGGCCGGTCATAAAGATATGCTTTTGTTCCGGCCAGCTGACCAGCAAGTCCCCGCCGTCAAGCTTAACCGTCACGCGGCGGCTGGTTTTACCGCTGATGACCGCCGCCACCACACTGGCGCAAGCACCTGTGCCGCAAGCCTGTGTAATGCCGGCGCCGCGTTCCCACACGCGCATACGCACGGTGTTTTCGTCCAGCACGGTCACAAATTCCACATTGGTTTTTTGCGGGAACATTTTGTGGTTTTCCACCTGCGGGCCGTAAATTTCCACCGGTACATGCTCCGCGTCCGGCCCGAACATCACAAAATGCGGGTTGCCCATAGATACCGCCGTGCCGTACACTACTTCCGCCGGCATTTGCAAGGGGATATCTATGGCACATTCGGCGGGGTCCCCCGTCATGGGTATTTGCCCCCGCAATAACCGCGGGATGCCCATATCCACCGTCACCAAATGCTGGGCTTCGTCCACAATTTTGGTATAAATCGGTCCGGCTAAAGTTTCCAGCGTCAGTTCACTTTTAGCAAGAATCCCCTGCTCCCGCACAAAAAACGGCACACAACGCGAGGCATTGCCGCACATTTGCGCTTCGCTGCCGTCTGCATTAATCACGCGCATACGCACGTCATTTACGGTGGACGGCCCGATTAATATCAGCCCGTCTGCCCCAATGCCGCGGCGGCGGTCACATAAAATTTTAGCCGCGCGGAACGGGTCTTGCAACGGGTGCTTAAACGTGTTTACAAAAACAAAATCGTTCCCTAAACCGTTATATTTGGTAAATTGCATAAATGTTAATTTATCCCCCTTCTTGTTATTGTATAAAATGATAAGATATTTTTAGGAGATATTTTTTATGGAACTGGAACAAGCTATTTTAACGCGCCGCAGTGTGCGTAAATATCAGGATAAACCCGTTGAGCGGGAAAAAATCAACGCCTGTTTGGAAGCGGCGCGGCTGGCGCCGTCCGCCTGTAATTCCCAACCGTGGCATTACATTGTAATTGACAACCCGCAAGTAAAAGCGGCCTTCTGCCAAGAGGCTTTCAGCGGTGTGTACGCCATGAGCAAATGGGCCGAAAAAGCCCCCGTGCTGATTGCTGCCGTGTCCGACAAAGGCTCTTTTACCAGCCGGATTGGCAATTACTTCCGCCGGACGGAATTTTATTTGGTGGACCAAGGCATATCCGGCGAACAACTGGTGTTGCGCGCGTGGGACTTGGGACTAGGCACTTGTTGGATTGGCTGGTTAAATTCCGACAAAGCAGAAAAATTTTTCCACCTGCCCAAGGGCAAAAAAATTGAACATTTAATTGCCATGGGCTACCCCGCCGAAACGCCGGACGCGCGCCCCCGCGAAGCCTTTGATAAAAAGGTAAGTTATAACGAATATAAGGAATAAACGCAAACGCCCTAGGTTTTAGCCTAGGGCGTTTTTACAGTAAACGGCTTATAAATCACAATATTTATCAGTACCTGAGGATTTTATCAGGCCGCCGTATTTGGCGCAGACACTCGCATCTGTAATATTTGAATCATTTTCAATCGCTTCAAATATCCCGTACAAAGAATTTGTCGGGTCATAGTCGCGCGTTTCCGTACCCACCACCGGCAAACCGGCTTTTTGGGGCGTGGCGGAAAGGGAACACCCCGGTTTGGTGCCTTTGCTATGGCAAGTGCGGTACCAATACCGCCAGTTGCCGGAAGCCGGAGGGCGGACATCTAATTTATCCATGCTGGGCGGGGTTTCGTCGTTCGTTAAAATATACACTTGCGTGGCCTCAGTCAGTGCTTTCAAAGTGGTTTTTGCCTCCGCAATGCGGGCTTTCATGACCGATTTTTTATACTGCGGCAACGCCACGCTGGACAAAATACCAATAATCAACACCACTACCATTAACTCTATTAGGGTAAACCCTTTATTTTTCATAAAAACCTCCCTTTTATAATTGTTTATAGTTTATGTTATGCAAATCCAAAAAGCAAGTGTTTATTTTTCAAAGGTTTGTTTGAACCACTTAATGACCCAATCCGGCTTATAATCTATAATTTTGCGGTTGTGCGGCGTAAAACTTTCCGCCGGAGCCATAATTTGTTTTTCACGCGGCAACAGCGGGTAGATGTAATCCGTCACAACCTGTATATTGGGGTACCACAAATTGTGCACTTTTTTATCCACCCAGTGCTGAAGCCCCAAATTAGGCAAATTTAACCCCGCCGAAGCCGCCCAAAACACGGAGTTTACCGCTATCACATACAAAGCAAACCGCGCTTTTAACAGGTGGAGCAGGTGCCATGTTTCGTTAATGGATAATCTTTTAATATCCACCAACAGATAATCCGCGTTATTTTCCGGCCCGCCTTTCGTCACGCTCATTACAAAATAACCCGCTTGAATCAACCCCTCCACTAAGGGCACCATGTGCGGATAGGTATAGGCAGAGCCGCGGGAATCCAACTGCAAAAACACAATGCCTTTTTTGCCTTGTGCGCCCCGCTCCGCGCGGGCCAGATACTCCGCCACCACCGGCGACGGCTCTTTAGGGAAGTACATCACCGGCGCGGGCGTTTGGGCGGGAACCGGCAAATTAAAGGTTTCAAACAAACTGCTCACGCGGTGCGGGATATGCACGCCGTAATCGTAATAAACAGGCATAACTAAAAAATCTTCCGGCACGTCTTTTAAGGCGGCGGAATAGTCGTAATTCTTCCAAATCAGCGGGTGGCGGGAGCCTGTAAAATAGAACACTTTTTCAAAATGCGGGTTGGTTTCCAACAGTTTGCCCACCAAGGGGGAGTTATTGCGGTCAAACTGCGCGCCCACATACGCATAAAACGGCAAGTGCGGGTATTTTTGTTTGAGGGCCTCCAACATGGGGGTGGTATACAAATAATCCCCAATGCCCATAAAAAACACCAACGCTAGGCCCCGGACGCGGGGGTTGGCTTTTAGGGCCGCATCCACATTATAATAAACGTGTTCGTGGCGGTAGAGCGGGCGGCCGATACGGTACCACGCCGCATTTACAGGCAGCGTTTCGGCCGGAGTTTCCCCCGGCGCGTATTTTTTATCAAAGCGGTACCAGACCGGGGTTTTGGTACGGTGGAAAAAACAAATTTTATGCCCCAGCCAACGCAAACTTTCCCACGCCACGCACAGCGGGCGGTGCGCACAAACAGAACGGTATAAATGGTTCATAACTAAAAACGGCCCCCTTTTTATATAGTTTACCAAAAAGAGGGGCCTTGCATAAAAAAACCCTTTTGCAAAAAATAAATTTTGGCGGAGCGGCCCAAATGCAAACATTATTTACCGCGCGGTAAATTTATAGTTTGACCGCTCCCCCCCAAAGTTATACAATAGTATTAAGCCGGTTTTTACCTCCGGCCGCCGCATACCTTTGGGCGTGCGGAGTTTTACCGTTTTTATTTTACGCAAAAGGAGACTTCTTTATATGGCAAAATTAGTTGCTATGGACGGCAACGGTGCAGTATCCCACGTCGCCCATGCCACCAACGAAGTAATCGCTATTTACCCGATTACTCCTTCCTCCACCATGGGTGAAATCTGCGACGCCAAAAGCGCCAAAGGTGAAACCAACATTTGGGGCAACGTTCCGTCCGTGAACGAATTGCAGTCCGAAGGCGGTGCTTCCGGCGCGGTACACGGTTCCTTAACGGCCGGTGCCCTGACCACCACTTTTACCGCTTCGCAGGGTTTACTGCTGATGATTCCCAATATGTACAAAATCGCGGGTGAATTGACCCCTACCGTGTTCCATGTGTCTGCCCGCGCGATTGCTACTTCCGCCCTGTCTATCTTCGGGGACCATTCCGACGTTATGGCCGTGCGCCAAACCGGCTGGGCCATGCTCTGCTCCGATAACCCGCAGGAAGCCATGGATATGGCCCTTATCTCCCAAGCGGCCACCTTGCGCGCCCGCGTGCCTTTCTTGCATTTCTTTGACGGTTTCCGCACCAGCCACGAGCTGAACATGGTGGAACCCCTGACCAAAGAACAAATGCACGAAATGATTGACGACGATTTAATCGCCCAGCACAAAAACCGCGGCTTAAATCCGGAACATCCCACCGTGCGCGGTACCGCCGCCAACCCGGACGTGTACTTCCAAGCGCGCGAAGCCGTCAACAAATTTTATAACGCCGTACCCAACATTGTAAAAGAAGAAATGGCCAAATTTGAAAAAATGACCGGCCGCAAATACGATTTGTTCCAATACGTTGGGGACGAAGATGCCGAAAGACTGGTAGTGATTATGGGTTCCGGCGCGGACGTGGCCCAAAACGCGGTAGAAGCCATGAAAGGCCAAAAAGTGGGTGTACTCAAAATTAAATTGTTCCGCCCCTTCTCTATTGCCGATTTTGTGCGCGTTATCCCCAGCACGGTTAAAAAGATTGCCGTTATGGACCGCACCAAAGAACCCGGCTCCTTGGGCGAACCGTTGTTCCAAGATGTGTGCGCCGCGTTCTTAACCGCCGAAGCCAAGGCCAAATTCCCCACCACACCGCTTATCATTGGCGGGCGCTATGGGATTGGCTCCAAAGACTTTACGCCTTCCCACGTCAAAGCCGTTTTTGACAACTTGGCCGCTAACGCGCCTATCAAAAACTTCACCGTGGGCATTAACGACGACTTAACCCACACTTCTTTACCCGAAACCAAATTGGAAAGCAAAGCCGCTAACGACATTTTTGCCGCTTTGTTCTACGGTTTGGGTTCCGACGGTACCGTAGGCGCCAACAAAAACACCATGAAGATTATCAGCGCCAACGGTTTCTTTGCGCAAGGCTACTTTGTGTACGACTCTAAAAAATCCGGTTCTATGACCACGTCCCACATCCGCTTTGGCAAAAACTACATCCGCGCCCCGTACCTTATCCAATCGGCCGATTTTATCGGTGTGCACATGTTTGACTTCTTGGATAAATACGACGTACTGGGCAAAGCCAAACAAGGCGCCACGGTGTTAATCAACGCGCCGTACGCCGCGGATGAATTGTGGAACCACCTGACCGCCGAAGTACAAAAAATCATCATTGACCGCAAACTGAAAGTTTACACCATTGATGCTTCCGATATTGCGTTGGCTACCGGCATGGGCAGCCGCACCAATACCATTATGCAAACGGCGTTCTTCGGTATTGCGGGCGTTATCCCTACCGAAAAAGCCATCGCCGATATTAAAGAAGCCATCAAAAAGACTTATTCCAAAAAAGGCGAAGAAATTGTTAAGAAAAACTATGTAGCCGTGGACGCGGCCTTGGCGGGTTTACACGAAGTAAAATATCCGTCCGAAGTGACCTCCACCCTGCACACCAAAGCACCGGTACCGGCTTCTGCCCCCGCGTTTGTTAAAGACGTATTGGGCGAAATGATTGCCGGCCGCGGGGACGAATTACCCACCTCCGCTATGCCGGAAGGCGGCGTATATCCTACCGCTACCACGCAGTATGAAAAACGCAATATTGCCATTATGGTACCCGAATGGGACCCGAACACCTGCATCCAATGCGGTTTCTGCTCCTTGGTGTGCCCGCACGCGGCTATCCGCATTAAAGCCTATGATGCCGACGCGCTGAAAGATGCGCCCAAAACCTTCAAATCGGCCGACGGCAAAGGCGATATTGCCGGCAAGAAATTCACCGTACAAGTAGCGGTGGAAGACTGCACCGGCTGCGGCGCCTGCGTATTTAACTGCCCCGCCAAAAACAAAGAAAATCCGGAAAAGAAAGCCTTGAACATGGTTCACCAGCTTTCCGTGCGTGAAAACGAAATTGACAACTTTGCGTTCTTCTTGGGCCTCAAACAGGCGGACGTCACCACCAAGAAAGAATCCGTCAAAGGTTCCCAATTCCGCCAACCGCTCTTTGAGTTCTCCGGCGCGTGCGCGGGCTGCGGTGAAACCCCTTATGTAAAACTGTTGACCCAGTTATTCGGCGACCGCTTGGCCGTGGCCAACGCAACGGGCTGCTCCTCCATTTACGGCGGCAACCTGCCCACCACGCCTTACTGCAAACGCCCGGACGGCAAAGGGCCGGCGTGGTCTAACTCCTTGTTTGAAGACAACGCGGAATTCGGCTTGGGTATCCGCTTGGCGTTTGACCAACTGAACCACGATGCCAAAGCCTTGCTCTTGCAAGCCAAAGAAGGCGGCTTAAAAGAACACGCGGCCTTGATTGATGCCTTGTTAAACGCGGACCAATCCACGGATGCGGGCGTTGAAGAACAAAGAAAGCGCGTAGCCGACTTGAAAGCCATTTTGAACAAAGGCGCCGAAAGCGGTTGCGATACTTGCAAACGCTTGTTGAGCTTGGCGGACTACCTCGTCAAAAAATCCGTCTGGATTTTGGGCGGCGACGGCTGGGCCTACGATATCGGCTACGGCGGTTTGGACCATGTATTAGCCAGCGGCAAGAACATCAAAATCTTGGTGCTGGATACGGAAGTCTACTCCAACACCGGCGGCCAGATGTCCAAAGCCACCCCGTTAGGCGCCAAAGCCTTGTTTGCGGCGGGCGGTAAACAAATGCCGAAGAAAGACCTCGGTATGATTGCTATGACCTACGGCAACATTTACGTTGCGCAAGTAGCCATGGGTGCCAATATGAACCAGACCATTCAAGCGTTGGCGGAAGCGGACGCTTACGACGGTCCGGCGTTGGTAATTGCTTATTCCCATTGTATTGCGCACGGGATTGATATGTCCAAAGGTATGGGCGAAGCCAAACGCGCCGTACAAGCCGGCCGCTGGATTCTGTACCGCTTCAACCCCGAGGCCCGCTACGAAGGCAAAAACCCCTTGCATGTGGATAGCCCGTTAGGCGCGCCGACGTTGCCGTTGGCGGACTACATGAGCGGCGAAAACCGCTTCAAAGGCTTAATGCGCGATAACCCGGAACTTGCCAAAGAACTGATTAAACGCGCTGAATCCGAATACGCTTGGAGACGCGACCTGTATAAACAACTGGCCGCTATCCAGCCGACGGAAAAAGTGGTTAAGTAATTTATAACCAGTAGGATGAAACACCCCCGGTAAGCGTTAGCAAGCTGGGGGTTTTCTTATCCCAAACAGTGACGCGACCTGTACAAACAACTGGCCGCTATCCAGCCGACGGAAAAAGTGGTTAAGTAATTTATAACCAGTAGGATGAAACACCCCCGGTAAGCGTTAGCAAGCTGGGGGTTTTCTTATCCCAAACAGTGACGCGACCTGTACAAACAACTGGCCGCTATCCAGCCGACGGAAAAAGTGGTTAAGTAATTTATAACCGGTAGGATGAAATACCCCCAGCAAGCGTTAGCAAGCTGGGGGTTTTCTTATCCCAAAATAAAAATGTGGCCTTAAAGATTTAAGCTATTGCAAACACCCGCACATTTTGGGTGACTACCCGAACATGTAATTTTGCCGGAACTCGTTGTATTGTCATAATAAAAGGCCAATATACAAGTCGGTTGCTCCCACCTATTTCCAGCTTCGTTCAATTTACCCACACCGCCCCATACCCGCGGACAAGACGAATCTCCATGACAATCACTCTCTACATATTGGTCAATCCAAGTGCCATTGTCATAAACTACAAGCCCTGCCCAAGGTTTACTATTTGTATTTCCGGCTGGGATAGCAATATCCAGCTCCTCCAAGTTATCTGTATACTTACCGTTAGCCATATAATAAACTTCGTTAGCCTCTTTAATGGCGCGAATCAGAGGCAAAACACTATTCATCCGGCTTTTCATAACCGCTTTTTCATACTGCGGCAAGGCTACGCCGGCCAAAATGCCTATAATAAGTACCACCACTAACAATTCAATTAATGTAAAACCTCGTTTCATTTTCTGCTCCTTTTTATAACGCCATAAACGGCCGAAAACGGCCTTTATAGCGTTTTTTTATGGTTAGGTTCATTTTTGATAAATTTTACCTATATGTAAAATTTATCAAAAAAAAAAAACAAAACAACCCTTTATAAAATGGCTCAGCAAAAAAACAATTTTTTTATTTTTATCCCCGCTTTTGCTACAATAACTGGGAGAGGTTTACACAATGAAAAAATGGGTCATTCTTATTATTGTAATTGCGGTGTTGGGCTTGGGCCTTTCCTACCGCCAAAACGCGGTGGAACGCGCCGCCGCCAACCTGATTGCCGACGCCTACCGCGGGGATTTAACCGCCGTTAAAAACGACGTGGAAGAAGGCGCCCCCTTGGATTATACCCTATTATTTGACGACGACGAGCGCCAATACAAAGGGGCCGATTTTACCGCCTTGCACGCGGCGGCTTCCAGCGGGAGCGAGGACGTAATCAACTTTTTATTAGACGAAGGGTTAGATATTAACTCCGCCACCCCCAACGGCTGGACCCCCTTGTTTATTGCCGCGCGCGACGGACGGACCGAAGCCGCCAAGCTGCTGGTTTTCCGCGGGGCGGATATGGACACCCAAACCGACAAAGGCGCCACCGCGCTTATGATGGCGCTGACGCAAAAATTCCCTTCGGAAACTGACCGCACGGATTTAATTACTTATATGCTTAAACGCGGGGCCAACCCCAATTTAACCACCAAAGACGGCCTAAACGCGCTTTTTTATGCCGCCGCATACCAAAAAAGCCCCGCGCTTACCCAACTGCTGTTGGAACACGGCGCCGACACCCAAGACAAAAACTTTGCCAAACTGGTAGCCGTGGTGCAAACCCGCTCCGATTTAGCCAGCAAAAAAGTTGCGCGCCTGCTTAAAAAAGCCGCCCAAAAGCCTGCCAAAAAATAATTTTCAAATACCCGCGGCCCCCAAACAGGGGCCGCTTTTTTACGCTCCCATAAAAAAACCGGGCCTGTAAAAGCACCCGGTTTTTAGGGTAAAAACTCCCACAAATTTTATTTCTTCGTCAATTCGTCCCAAGGGTTATTAAACCGCTCCCCCGTAAACGGGTCCCGCTCGTAGTCCTCTTGGGTAATGCGGGCTTTTGCTCCGGTTTTCGGACCGTAAAAATCGGAGGGGTGTTGTGCATCACGGCGCAAGTATTCCTCGGTATGGCCCCAGTAATACCATGCGCTGTAAAACGCCAATACCATACACACGGCCCCGCAAAAATAAAAGCACGCCGCAAAGGTGGTATCCCATTCCAACAATCCCAAAGGGCCCAGCATATCATACCAGTCGCCCGGTGTGCCGGGGCCGGCATCACTTATAAAATCGGAATATGTTAAATGCAGGGTCATAGCGCGGGCATCCCCGCAATATACGGCCGTATGGTGGAAACAAGTAGCCAAATAATATAACGCTAAAGAAGACAACCACCGCCCCCCGTGCATACGCCAACAAACCAGCAGTAGCGCAATCGGGAAGAACAACTCCGTCATGGGCCCCGCCCATAAACTGATAGTGTTGGAATGGCTCAGCCCCCAACCAATACGGTGGGCAAATTCGTGCGTAAAATACTGGGGCATATAAACAAACCAGTTTTCAAATAAACTGCTAATAATCCACCCGTCACGCCACAAATACAACAGCCAAGCCGCGCCAAGCAACCCCACAAGGCTTACCCACGTCCATTTGAAAAACAGCGGGCTTTGGTGCAAAGGGTCCAACTTTTCGCACATGCGCGTAAAAAAATTTTTTTTATTCATAAAAGTATCATACTTATTTGGAGCCGCCCTCTGCAATATTTTTTTCCGCCGGGTTTAATAATTCCTGCGGGTCCACAGGCACAAATTCATCTTCCTGTTCGGGCAACGGCTCGGCAGCGGGTTGTTCCTTTTTGAACAGGCCAAAAAAGCCACCCACGCCCTTTTTTACCGCGTTGGAAGCAAAGTTATTGCCCACGGCTTGCGTCACCAGCGCGGCCGCACTGCCCAGCATACTCAAACTGCCTTTGGGTTCGTCCACCGTGCCGCCTATTTTTAAGGTAATGGGCATAATGCCGGTATCATAATGTTTGCCGGGGGCGGCGTTTACCTGCATATCCAAAACGCCGCTTCTAAAATTAGTCGTACCGGAAATTTTTAAGGACATTAAATCCGACACAAACGAGCCTTTCGTCATTTCCATTACGCCTTTATTAAATTTTAATGCGCCGGAAAAAGACTCAAACGCCAATTTTCCGTCTGTTTTCTTTTCGGGCATTTGCTCCTTACCCCCGGGCATTAATTTGGAAAGCAAATCCACCACGTTTAAGCTGTTTATCACGCGGCTGACCACACTTAACGATAAAAACATGGCTTTCGTCACGGAGTTGGCCTGCGTTAATTTATAAATATCCTGTATTTCCCCCTCGCCTATTTGCATTTCCGCCGTGCCGTCCGCCTTATCCAACTCTGCCGTAATACCCGTCAGGCGGGTATGAATATCCACGGATTTGGCGTAAAAATACGGCACGCTGACCGGGCCGGACTTGATTTGCGCCCGCAAGTGAACCGGCGGAAATTTAGCTTTGGGAGTATTTGCTTGCGGCGCCTGTTGGGCGGGCGCAAGCGCGGCTTGCTCTTGCTGCGCAGCCGCCTGTTCCGTTCCGGCGGTTTCCCCCTGCGTTTGCGGCGCCGCGGGCACCGCCTCTGCCGTGGGCGGTTCTTCTTGCGGCGGCAAGATGAATTTTTCCATATTTAATTTAAGCCGTGCATCCACATACAAAGGGCGGTTTACAGCCGTTAAATAGCCGTCAAAATGCGCGCCGTTTAATGTGCCGGACAAATCCTTTACTGCTAAATTTTTAAGCCCTTCTGCCGTAATTTGGGTGGAAAGAGCGTCCAGCCGGCCCACGGTGGGCAGTGTGGCCCCCACCTGTTGTACGGAAAGCTTGGCGTTCCAGTTATCCGCGGCGGCCTGAAAAGCACCGGTGATTTGGCCCGTCACCCCGTAAGTGTTGGCTAAAAGGGGCGCTAAGGGGGCTATTTCGTCCAAATTAAGCGCAAAATCGCCTTCGGCCTGATAAGCTGCCCGCTCTTTGAACGCGGCCTTGGCGGTGGCGTTTAGCTCGCCCCCCGGCAGTTGCAAGTGTAGGCGGCTGATTTGCGCGCGGGAGTCCGCCAGGTGCGCCCGGGCCGCCACATCCACCCGGAGCGCAGGAATTAAAAATTCCGGCGTATCCGGCGCCAGTTCCGCCAAGGTATCGTTAGACAAACTGGTGACTTCCAACGCCAGCTGGGCAGACGGATTAGTAAAATTTTGGATATGGCCCTTTAACACCGCCGGAGTGCTCCGGTAGCGCACAATCAGGTTGGATATGTCCAGCGCGGATTTTTCAAAATCCAAATCGGCCAAATTTAAGGTGGCATTAAAAGCCAGTGTTGTTTCCAAGGGCAGGTCCCCCTCCACCCAGCGCACTTGCGCTTTGGAAATAACCCTAAACGGCTCCGTAAACATCAGCCGGCGCGCGCGGAGCATAAACTGCTGCACCGCCAAACTGCGGTTTTGCGCGGCATCTACATAAAACACATTCAGTTGCTCAATATCCAATAAACCCAACGTAATGCGCGGCAAAAAGGGGTCCGCGTGCGGCTCCTTTTGGGCGGGCGGAACGGAAGAAGAAGACAAATCCGCAAAATTAAATTTTCCGTCCGCACGGCGCGTAATGTTGAGCGTGGCTCCGTGCAAAAATACGGTGCGTAATTTTAAGTGCCCATGCAATAAATGAACCAGCGAAAAGCGCACGCCGGCTTTATCCACACTTAAAAAAGTGCCTTGTGAAAAGCCGCCTTGTTCGGCCACTTCCAACCCGTTCACACGCACCCCAAACAAGCTGGCGCGCACTTGTTTTAGGCGCACGTCGCGCTTGAGCGCGGCGGACACTTTTTGCACCAGATAATTTTTAACGCGCCTATTGGAAGATGCCCACCGTAATCCGGCATCCGCCAGCGCGGCCGCCAACAACAGGCCGCCTAAAATATAAAAACCCCATTTACTAATTTTTTTGAGCTTTTTTTTCATCTTTTTCCCCCTGCCGCGCGCGCAAACTGAACACACAGCCGCAGTACTGTTGGGCATAAAATTGTAATTCTTTCCACACCGCCCGCCGCAGTTCTTCCACGCCGCCTTTGCGCCAGTTGGTTTCGTCGTAAGTAATGCCGGCCGATTGGCACGCCTGCCGCGCGGCGCGGTTGACTTGCTCCAAATCTTTATAGCGCGATACCCCCAACACGGAGCTTAATGCTTGGTAGCCGTGTTCGCGCGCGTACTCGGCCGCCCGCGTGAGCCTAAATAAAAAGCACGCACTGCACCGCGCGCCGCGCTCCGGTTCGTTTTCCAACCCTTTTACCGCGTCCAGCCAGACTTCCGGCTCGTACGGGAGTTCAATAAACGGAATTTTGAAATGTTCGCACGCGCGTTTTTGCTCGTCGCGCCGTTTTTTATATTCTTCTGCCGGATAGATATTGGGATTATAAAAAAGCAGTGCCAGCGGGCGTTTTTCGGCCGCCAAACGCGCCAATACGCCGCCCGAACAAGGCGCACAGCAAGAAAGTAAAAGCAAGGTATTTTTGTTTTCCATAAACCCAGTGTAGCAAAAAACAGGCGTTCGGCAACCCCTAAAAAAACAGTAGAGTTGCAAAAAACCTGCGGCTAGGCATAAAACCCAGCCGCAGGTTATGGTTAATATCTAACTATTCGGCGTCTTTTTTATCTTCTTCCTGCGTTTTGAAAGAATCTTGCAGGAGCTGGCCGAGCGTAGGGCGCGGGGCCTGTTTAAGATATTGGGCCACCACTTTGCGGTTTTGCACTTGGTCGTATTTCTTGACCGAGAGGTTTACCGTGAATGTTTCCGGATTTACGCCCACCACCAAGGTCGTAATCACGTCGCCTTCTTTGGCGGCAAAATCGCGGCCCATTTCAAAGGGGCTGATAAAGCCTTTGGTGTTGTTCTTGCCGATGGTGCATTCCACACCTTCTTCGGAAACTTTCGTCACCGTAGCTTTTACAGAGCTCTTGTACGGATAGCGGCGTTTCAACGCATCGGCCGGATTCAGGAACAGCTGTTTCAAACCAAATTCCAATTTGGGGGTTTCTTTATCCAAAGCGATTAATTTGGCTTTCAAGCGTTGCCCGCGGCGGAAGTTGGCAATAGCGGTTTCGGGTTCTTTCCAAGCAATGTTTTCCAAGTTTACAATGCCTTCAATGCCGTGGAAGCGTAAGAACAATTTGTCCTTATCCACTTTGGCCACCACTACACGCAACACGTCGCCTTCTTTAATTTCGCCCAAAACTTGGGTGCGGCGCACGGCTTCGTCTTCTTCCAACACTTGTTTGCGGGAAACAATCAGTTTCTGTTTTTCTTTGGAAAATTCCACAATTTGGGCTTTAATTTTGGCACCCACCGGCAAATAGTGTTTATACGCGGTGTGCAGTTCGGACAGAGAAAGCGGCATAAACCCGCTCACGCCGAAAACTTCCACAATATACCCGCCTTTTACGGTTTGCAAAATGGTGCCTTTTACGCGTTCTTTAGCTTCGTACGCTTTTTTGCACACGTCCCAGCCCAGTGCTTCCAACGCTTTTTTGTGGGAGAGAATGGCCGGTCTTTCGTCAGAACCTCTTTTTACGAGAACGGCGGAAACCTTATCGCCGGCTACCGGCAAAGCTTTTCCGTCAAAATCCGTTATGGCAATGGCCCCCTCTTTTTTGGTTCCGGTGTCCACCAGTACATTATCTTTGGTCACCTGTACAACGGTCACTTCCACAATTTCACGTTTATTTAACTGCTCCGATAAAGACTCTTGCTGCGCAATTAACTCGTCCATCGTCATTTCTTGTTCGTTAATTGTTTCTTCCGTATTTTTAATTTCTTCGTTTGTAGTCATAAGTCCTTATTACAGCGCGCCCGTTAGGGCAAGCTGCGTAAACCTCCGTTAGATATTAATTGATAGGATTGCATCCATTATTTCTTTTGAAAAACGTTTGTACTGCTCTTTCGGTTCTTGTGATTCATCTTTGGTAAGGTGCATCACGGTACCGAATTTTACACGAATTTTGCGTACCCACGGCCAGCCGAAAGCGCCTTCCACCTTTACCGGAAGCACCGGCGCCCCCGTGTGGTACACCAAGTACCCGACACCGCTTTTGGGCGGGCGGGGTTTGCCGTCTTTAGAGCGCGTGCCTTCCGGAAACATTACAACACTTTGCCCCTTCTGCAACGCTTCTTCCACTTCTCGCAAAGCTTCAAAAGCCTTCATATTGCGCGCACGGTCCACCGCTATATACCCGCTGCGGCGGAAAAACCACCCCAGTAGCGGTACGGAAAACAGTTCTTTTTTGGCCACAAAGCGTGAATCACGCACTGTACCCGCAAAAGCACCGATAGCCGGCGGGTCCGCATTAGACAAATGGTTGCCCGCAATAATAAGAGCGCCGGTTTTGGGGATGTTTTCCAACCCCTCCACCTTAAAATCATAAAAGGTTCTAAAATATACCCTTGCTATTAATTTTACCAAATTAAGCAGCATACTGGGAAATCTTCTCCATAACTTTTTGTATAACCTGATTCATATTCAGGGCAGAAGTATCCACCACCACGGCGTCTTCGGCCGGTTTTAAGGGGGCGACACTACGGTGGCTATCGCGGTAGTCGCGTTCTTTTATCATAGCCAAAATGGCGTTATAATCGGCTTTTTGACCGTTTTCTTCCAACTGTTTTACGCGGCGTTTGGCGCGTTCCTCGGCGGATGCGTCCAAATAAAACTTCAGTTCCGCATCCGGAAACACCACCGTGCCCACGTCGCGCCCTTCCATCACCACGCCGCCGTTTACGCCCACTTGGCGCATTTTGTCCGTCAGTACGGCGCGGGCTTCTTTGTTGGTGGAAACTTTGCTGGCCACGGCGCCCACTTCTTCCAAATGGAGTTTTTCACCCAAAAAAGCACCGTCCACAAACATTTTTAAGGCACCGTTATTTTGGCGTTCAAACGTAAAAACCAGTTTTTGCGCCAACGCCAAAACGGCATCATGGTCGGTGGGGTCCAGCTTTTGCTCAAACACTTTATAAGCCAAGGCCCTATACATCTCCCCCGTGCTTAAAAAGCCGTAGCCCAACTTGGCGGCTACCGCCAGCCCGACGGAGGATTTCCCCGTGCCGGCGGTACCGTCTATGGAAATTAACAACCCGTTTTTACGCATTTATTCCCCCGCCACGGACAAGCTGTCCGTCACCCCGCGGATAGCCAACATAATGGCATCCGGCGAAGTAGCCGCCGAGGTGGCCGTTTCCATATCAATATGTCCTTCCTGATACAGTTTTGCTAAGGCTTGGTCAAAGGTTTGCATACCGTAAAATG
Source organism: uncultured Elusimicrobiales bacterium (assembly GCA_934662565.1). Lineage (GTDB taxonomy): Bacteria > Elusimicrobiota > Elusimicrobia > Elusimicrobiales > Elusimicrobiaceae > Avelusimicrobium. The sequence continues at coordinate 6,244 of CAKUKI010000001.1, read as the reverse complement.
CACCGTTTTGCATTTGTTTTTGGATATCGCTGTGTTTATTTTCCAAAATTAATTTGCGGATTTGCGGCGTGGAAACCATAATTTCCAACGCAGGGCGCATCCCCGGTTTAATGGTGGGCAGTAAGCGCTGGCAAATCACCCCGCGGATAAGTTCCGAAAGTTGCAACCGCACCTGCGCGTGCTGTTCCACTGGGAAAGCGTCCGTCAGGCGGGAAAGCGTTTGCGTCACGTTGACCGTGTGCATGGTGCCCAGCACCAACTGGCCGGTTTCCGCCGCGGAAAGCGCGGCTTTCATTACTTCACTGTCGCGCAATTCCCCAATCAAAATGACATCAGGGTCTTGGCGCATGGCCGCGCGCAAAGCACCGGTATAAGAAGGCGTATCTACCCCTAATTCCAACTGGCTGATGATACAGCGGTTTTCGGTATGGATAAATTCTACGGGGTCTTCAATCGTTAAAATATGTCCGGAGCGGGACTGGTTGATGTGGTCCACCATGGCGGCCAAGGTAGAGGTTTTACCGGAACCCGTCATACCCGTCACCAAAATTAAACCGCGGCGGTTATCGGCAATTTTTTTAAGCACATCCCCCGGCAGGTGGAAATCTTCAAAGGTGGGGATTTTAAGCGGAATATGGCGGATGGCCATACAAATTTTACCCATTTGGCGAAACACGTTAAAACGGAAACGCCCGTACGATTTGGCATCTAACGAAAAGTCCACCGAGCTATACTGTTCAAAAATTTTGCGTTCGCGTTCCCCCATACAGGCATAGGCCATTTTTTTGGCTTCGTCGTTGGGGATAAAACTGTCATCAATGGGTTTAATTTGGCCGTGCAAACGCACAAACGCATTGGAGTTGCCGCGTATATGTAAACCGCTGGCGTGGTTATCTACTACGGTTCTAAGCAAACTTTGCAATCCTACTGCCATATTTTCATCTCCCTCCGGTTTTATAACCGGCCTTTTTTCCGGCGCATAAAAGCCGGAATAAGCATTTCATCTTGCGGTGTGGCCTTGGGGGCATCTAACCCCTCCAAGGCGGGTTGCGGCATAGTATCCCGCACGCCGCTACAGCCCATGCCCGAACGCTCCAGAGAAGCTATCGTGCGGCGTGTGGTATATAAATTGGCTTTTTCGGCGCTGAACCCGGTGGCAATCACCGTCACTTGGAAACGGTCCCCCAAAGAAGCATCAAAAGAATGCCCGTACATAATTAAAGAATCGTTGCTGGCGTATTGGCGGATTAAGTTCATGGCTTCGCCCACTTCAATCATGGTTAAATCCGCCGCCAAAAAGTGCACAATAAACCCTTTGGCGCCGTGGATATCGGCATTTTCCAACAGTGGGGAAGCAATCGCCTTTTGCATGGCGCGCAAGTGCCGCCCCGGCCCGCTGGATTCCCCCACCCCAATCAGCGCTTTTTGGGAATTGCTCATAATTTTGCGCACATCATTAAAGTCAATATTTACTTCGCCGGGTTGGGTGATAACCTCGGAAATCCCCTTTACCGCCTGAAGCAAAACTTCATCCACCATTTGGAACGCTTCGCGCGAGGAGGTTTTGGGGTCTATAATGGAAAACAGTTTTTCGTTCGGCACGATAATCATGGAGTCTACATACTTTTGCATTTCTTTAATGCCTTCGTCGGCGTGTTTTTCACGCACATAGCCTTCAAAATTAAACGGCCGCGTGACGACGCCCACCACCAACAGGTCGTCCCCATACGTTTCTTTAGCCAGTTTGGCCAAATAGGGCGCTACACCGGTTCCGGTGCCGCCCCCCATACCGGCGGTAATAAATAACAAATCACACTGGCCGATAATTAATTTTAGTTTCTCGGCCGATTCTTCCGCCGCCAAACGCCCGCGCTCCGGCTCTCCGCCTACGCCCAAGCCTTTGGTAATTTTTTCCCCTACCTGTACCAGATAGGGCGCTTTGTTGCGGCGTAAGTCCTGCGCGTCTGTATTAACGGCAATAAAATCCACATCTTTCAGCCCACTATCTACCATGTGGTTAATGGCGTTGCCGCCACCGCCGCCCACGCCGATTACTTTAATTTTGGCCTTTTTGCTTTCAAACGAATTGGCCGGTTGAAATAAATCGCTCATACTAAAATGCCTCCTCAACCCCCAAACAGGTTGAAGTTTTTGAATACCTTGCCGATTTTACCGAACAAGGACGCATTATTTTCGTACCCTTCCCGTTGGAAGTCTTCGTAGCCGTTTTCCTGACAGGCATACAAGGCTAGCGCCATGGCGGTACTGTATTTGGGGTCAAAAAATTCTTCGTTGGCGGTCAGCAAATCACGCTGCACACCGCCCAAGCGCACTTCTTTCAGGCCCAAAATGTTCAAACAATGGCCCGAAACGCCCTTTAATTGGCTGCCGCCGCCGGTCAACACGCCCAAAAGCGGATAATCTTTATAGCCGGATTGCTCCACACTGCGGCGGACGTATTCCAGCAGTTCTTCCATACGCGGTTGGATAATATCCAAAATAAAACTCTTTTTGATGTTATGCACGGTGCGGCCGTCTAAAGACGGCACGGGTATTTCGCCGTCTTCGTCCAAAGAGGTCGGCTCGCACACGCCGTATTTTTCTTTAATTTCCTGTGCGTGCTGGCGGCTGGTGCGCAACCCGCAGGAAAGGTCCCGCGTGATTAAATCGCACCCGTACGGAATATCGCGCGAAAAGCGGAGCATACCGTCCAAATAAATCCCGACGGACATGGTTTCCCCGCCCAAATCCACCAGCATTACGCCCATTTCTTTTTCTTCCTGCGTCAGCACGGCGTTGCCCAGCGGCACTAGCCCATACACCATATTATCAATACGGTAGCCCGGGCGCTGAATGGCTTTGGCTAAATTGTTCAAATGGGTGGAAGCGGCGGTGGTAATGTGGACGTCAACTTCCAATAAAGAGCCTTCCATTCCTTCCGGATTAGAAATGCCTTTTTGTTTATCAATAAAAAAACCTTGCGGAATGGTGTTGATAATTTCTTTATCGGAATCAATAGAAATCGCTTTGGCGTTTTCAATAGCTAGGTTAATATCCGTTTGGGTAATTTCTTTATCCATACGGGAAATGTTGTACGTTCCGTGGCTGGTATAAGAGCTTAAATGAGAGCCGCGCAACCCCACAATTAAGGTGGAAATGTTTTCGTTCAGCTCCCGTTCCACCCCGCCCAAAACGTGTTGAACGGCGGCGGACGTTTCGCGGATATCCTTTACTACGCCGCCCTCTACCCCGCGGCACGGCGCACTGCGCCCCGCCAATACCTGCAAAGTGCCGGTATCATAATCTTGCGCGGCGGCGATACACGTTAATTTACCGCTGCCGACATCTAACCCTGCAATAATATTTGTTTTAGCCATAAATAAATCCACCTAAATCCATTATAAAACTTATTTACCCAACTGTGTTAAAAAAACTTGTCCGTTTTCAAAAAAACGAAAGTCCATCCGTTGCGGGCCTTTTTCGTTCCGGCGGCACCAACCGATAATCTGCGCCGCACGGCGCGCCTTGGCACGCAGGTTTTTAGCAGGGCCAAAGTCTATCACGGTGCCGTCCGGCATGTGCATAGCCACTTCGTCACGCTCCAAATTAAAACGCAAAAAAGCAAAAGACAGTTCTTTTTCCAATTTTAAGGTGCTTTGCACCAGGCCCACAAATTCATCCGTCAATTTTTCGGGCACGCGGCCTTCCAGCTCCACAAACGGCACCGGCGTAAGCAAGCCGGGGTTTGGGTCCGCATATACGGTGCTGTCGCTATCAATGTAGCGCACGGAATTATCCGGCAAGACAAATTTGGCAACCGGGGTGCGGCGCTCGGCAGAGATTTTTAAGGTGCCGGATAACAACCCGCGGCTTACGTCCACTTCGCGCAACATGGGGTATTTTTGCACAATTTGCGTGCGCAACTGCGCCGCCTGTGCCGGAGTGAACGGTTTACCAACGGCGGCCGAGCCCAAAGCCAACAGCTCTTTTTGCATATTGCCTTCCAAGCCGGAAACCACCGCTTTTTGGGGGGCCCAACGGCTTATTTTTGCCGACGAATACGCCGCGTAGCCTTTACTCAGGCCCACGAACGCCGCCACTAAAAAAAACAGAATAAACAACAGGAAAAAAAACGGCTTTAAGCTTTTTTTGCGCCGCCGGGGAACTCTTTTAGCTACAAAAGATGACGGCCTGTAAGAATCAAACTTTTTCATGTGCTTAAAACCAAAAAGAAAATGGGCGGAAAGGGAGTTGAACCCTTAAGGACTTTCGTCCACACGGTCCTGAGCCGTGCGCGTCTGCCATTCCGCCACCCGCCCATCACAAGATATATTATAGAATATTTTTCAAATTGTTTCCACTATATTTTTAGCGGACCCAAGTGCCCCTGCCGCAGGGCCGTTTTTATACTGTAAAAAGAGCCTTAAAAACGGATTTTATTTTTGAATCCTTTTTCCATTTCCCGGTTCAAATCCCGCTTTTTGAGGGTCTCGCGCTTATCAAACAGGTGTTTGCCTTTGGCTACGGCCAACTGTATTTTGGCCCAACCTTTTTTGAAATACACTTCCACCGGCACCAACGCATAGCCTTTTACATCCGCCTTGGCGGCTAACTTGCGGATTTCTTTTTTATTTAACAACAGCCGCCGCGGGCGCGTGGCGTCCAGCTCCACCAAAGAATTAAACTTATACGGCTTGACGTGCATATTATATACATACGCTTGGCCGTTTTCTATGCGTACAAACGCGCCCTCCAAACTTAACTCCTTTTGGCGGATAGATTTTACTTCCGCGCCCAGCAGTTCCAGTCCGGCTTCCAGCGTGTCTTCTATAAAAAATTCGTGATACGCCTTACGGTTGGTACACACGACTAAAACGGAATCTTTCTTTGGCATGGATATATCATAGCAAATTTAAGGGGCCCGCAACGCCCCTTTATGCCCTTTTGCGGGCAACCCCTAAAAAACCCCGCTTGGGCGGGGTGTAAAAGTGTGCTAAACGGCGCTATAACGCGCACAAAGCGCGGGGAGATTAGTTGTCAGTGGGCTCGGGGCACATCTCACTGGTGCCGTTATTACAACAGTAACCACTCACAGGCGTATCAATCCCGCAAAAGTCCGCACATAATTCACGTCCGGCTTGGTTGAATCCCCAGCAAGAGACATTATCACTCTGATAATCGCGTTTCAAGGCATATTGGTATTGCAATGAAGGGTGGCGATCGTTTCCATCAACCATACGAGACGCAAGTACTGTACTGGCAGTAAAATCGGACATCCCCAGAAATATCTCAAACCCATTTCCACCCGCCCCGGTCACGGGGTCCCCTTTGGTGTAATAACTCTGCCCTGTTGCCCCCTTGGGGGAAACATCTAACCCCTCAAATCTACCCACATAGCGGTTGGTTTGCATCCATTTACGGCGCTGGGCTTTAACAACGCTGTCCATGAGTGTAATGGCCTCCGCCATGCGGGAGCGTTCCACCGCCTTAAAATATTGCGGCAGTGCCATGGCGGCCAAAATGCCGATAATGAGTACAACAACTAATAATTCAATCAGCGTGAAGCCGCCTAAACGGCTTATATTTGCGTTTTTCATGTAAAACCTCTTTTTTTGATAAATTTTGCTATAAACAAAATTTATCAAAAAAAAAAAACAAAACAACCCCTATTAAATAACGGCAGGCAAAGCCCCCATATTTTAAGGATAATTTTTCCTAAAAAACTTTTCCGCACCCTTTTATTTTTCAGCAGTTTTTACTTATTTTTATATTTCCCCGCCGAGCCGCCCAATTAAACAGTGTGTATTTTTGTGATTTTTCGGCTTTTATTTTTGCCGTTTTGCCGTTGTTTTTGTCGTTGCCGTTGTTGTTTTGCCGTTCTTCCTTGGCGTTGCCGTGCAGAGCAGTACAAGAGTAATTGCTTGTAGGCTGTTTTTTCAGATTTGCGCCGTATGGGCGGGGCTTAGTTTGGGCGCAGTGTGGCTGAACGCCACTCTAGCCCAAAGGGACCGCTCAGACGGCCAAATATGGAAAAATGTGGCCCATCAAACGCAGACAAGGGGAAAAATGTTATTTTTCCCCTTGTGCGTTAAAATCGCCACTTACCAAATGCCGCCCGCCGTTTGCCGTTCTTCCTTGGCGTTTCCGTGCAGAGAAGTACAAGAGTTAGTGTTGGTAGCATGATTTTTCAAATTTAAGAAGATTTTGCGCCGCTAGTTTAGGCGCGGTGTAGCGCTAGCTACAT